>NZ_JAQQCH010000006.1:0-332709 GCF_046030555.1 Paraburkholderia sediminicola
GCTCACTCCCTCCCGATCCGCAACGCGTTCGCGTAACCCGTCAGCTCCAGATAAGCGCGTCCGACGTCCACACCGTCGCGGCTCACCCGCACCGCGCCTTCCCAATACACCGCGCCGGTCGATTGACGGGAATCGAGTTCCTGGTCGTCCATCAGCGGATCGAGGCGCCACATCAGCGTACCGGTTTTGACCGTCATCGCCACAGGATACGACGTGTTCGTGCGTGGCGAGCGCCATGTGCGAACCGGAGTGAAGTCAACCTCATCGTGACCAAACGTCTTCACCTGACCATCGCGATTTCTCAGTGCCGCGTGCGCCCATACCATGTGTCCATCGCGACTGCGGACCTTGAAGGCCATCAAGGCCGAACCATCCGTCAGGTTAGCGCCGAGCCAATCCCATCCGACCGCGCCGGTATCGAGCAGCGTGCTTGACCATTCATGATCGAGCCACGCCGCGCCGGTAACGGCGGTTTCACCTGTCGATTTACCGCCCGCCGCAACCGGTCGAACTACGCTGCCGGTCACGCGCAACTGTGGCTCGCTGTAGTAATAGCTCGCCTGTTCGGGCCGCGGACCTTTGCGCGAGTAGCCGTGTTCGCCCTGGACCAAAGGTGTTTGAGTTGGCGTCAGCGCGAGATGCAGCGCGAATCCGTTCGCGTCGACTATAACGTCATAGTGACCGTCGGCCGCACGGATGATTTTCCACGCGTCGAGTTTGACGTCGGTATTGGCCGCCTTCGCATACGCGAGCCCGAAGCCTTGGCGGGCAATGCGCTGATCGTGCGTGAGATGACCGATTGCGGGATCGCTTAACGCGGCATGGGCAATGATCAATTGCGACGGTGCGAATGCGCTCGGATCGGCGGAATCGTGACCCGTTGCCGAGCGAAAGAAGGTGATCTGGAAACCGAGTGGATGATTGTCCGGCGTCGTGAGCCAGCCCGTTGCGTACCACCACTCGGTGCGAAAAGCCGGGTGTGCGCCGGTGTCCTGCGGAAGGACGATCGGATGATCTGGCGTGACTGCCGCGAACTCGGGTGTGGTCGCGAACGCAGGCGCGATGGCTAGAACGCCCATACAAAGCAATGCAGCGAGAGCTTTGGCATTTAGCCGCAGTGCACTCACAACGCGAGGCAACGCCGTGGGTGATGTGCACGACAAGGCGGCCGTTAGCCAGAGGCGATTCGTGCGATAAAACCGAGCGACTCGACCAATACACTCCGGTCGACAATTTTGCCCAACGCCAACGCCAACGCCAACGCCAACGCCAACGCCAACGCCAACGCCAACGCCAACGCCAACGCCAACGCCCTGGCGCGTTACCGCCTGAGCCATTTCACGCGGCAGAACGTCCATCACCAATCCTCCTTCACCGCGTGCACCGCATCCACCGACACCGCGCCGCGTCCCGCAATTACCGCCGTCGAACACGACGAGGCCAGCATCACCAACGCCACCGTGCCGAGCACTGTCCATGGAACGTGTAGCGACATGCTCCAATGAAACGACTGCGGATTGACGACGAACACAAGGATCAGACTGATTGCGAATCCGAGAACGAAACCCATCGCGATGCCGCAAGCGGTGAGCATCCCGCCCTCGAGAGCGAGAATCGTGAGAACCTGCGAGCGGGTCACGCCCACGTGCCGCAGCATGCCGAACTCACGGGCTCGCGCGAGTGTTTGCGCAGAGAACGTCGCGGCGACGCCGAACAGACCAATTACGATTGCGACACCCTCGAGCAGATAAGTGACGGCAAAACTCCGATCGAAGATAACCAGCGTATGCGCGCGAATTTCGCCCGGCAACGAGAGATCTAGCGACGCTCCGTAGGGCAGCGTACGCAGTCCGGCAATCACGCGGTCGACGCTCGTACCAGGCTGAACGGTGATAGCGACATCCGTCGCACTAGTGTCGTCAGTCAAACGCCGGAAATCCGGGAGCCGTATCTGGATCGCACCTGTCTGACGCACGTAATCACGCCATATGCCGGCCACAACGAACACGTGCCCGCGCTCGCCGAGCGGCAACTGCACGCGTTGACCAAGCTTATATCCATACAGATCGACCATTGCTTCGGATACCCAAACAGGCGTCTCACCCTCCTGCAACGAGGAAGGAGGCAGCACCGCTCCGGTCATTTGCAGATTCGCACCAGGATCGGCGGCATCGATTTCACGCGCGAGCACGGCGACATCCGGCCGTGCAGGATCGAGCGTGAGATGCGAGGTGCGCGCAAACGCAGCGGTCTTGATGCCGGGCATGGCACGCAGCAGCGCCTGTTCGTCGGGCCGCAAGCCGCCGGTGTCACCGTTCGGTGCGACGCGAACGTACAGGTCGGCCGAGAGCAGGTGGCCCAACCAGTCTTCAACGGAAACGCGGAAGCTGGCCACCATGATCGCCATCGCGACGATCAGCGCGAAGCTCGACAGCACGCCGCCCATCGCGATCGAGGCATGGCCCGGGGCATTCGCGAGACGTGCCAAGGCCAATGTGCTCGCCGCGCCGGCGCGACGCCGCGCGCCGAGCGCACGGCTCGCTGCACCAAAGATCAACGCGGTCACGCGCGGCATCAACGCAATCCCGCCGACCAGCAACAACGCAACGGCCAGGTAGCCGCCGACAGGCGCATCGAACAACGGCGGCACTTGCGTGAGCAGGGCGGCAATCAGCAGACATGTCAAAGCGGGCCACGGCGTAGCGAGTCGTGCCAGCGCGCCTTCTTCGGCGCCAGCTTTGAGCGCCGCTGCAGGCCGCGCGCGCGCCGCCTCCAATGCAGGAGCAAGACTGCCTAGTACCGACACAGCGACGCCGAGCGTCAGAAATAGCGCGGTCGCCAGCGGTTCGAAACCGACGTGCGGTTGCACGCCCGGAAAGTAGCCGCCGCCCAGATCGCTGCCGAAAAAGCGCAACGCGCCGCTCGCCATCGCATAGCCGAGCGCGAGTCCCGACAGCGAACCGAGCAGGCCGAGCAACGCGCCTTCTATCAGGATCTGCCGCAACAACTGGCCACACGTCAGTCCAAGCACGCGCAGCATGGCGAACTGCGCACGGCGTCGCACGACACCCAGCGCCTGCGTCGAAAACACGAGGAAAGCGCCGGTGAAAAGTGCTACCAGCGCGAGCACATTCATATTGATCCGGTAGGCGCGCGACAGACGATCGGTCCGGCTTTCAGCGTCGCGCGTCTCGGAGATCACCCATTGCGTGCCAAGCCGCGCTTGCAGATCACGCTTGAAGCGTTCGCGATCGATGCCGCGTTCGAGCTCCACGTCGATGCGTGACAGCTTGCCCACCTTGCCGAACTTCCACTGCGCGGCGGCGATATCCATGACCGCGAGCCGCTGACCCGGCCGCGTTCTCACGAGACCGCCGGCCACGCGAAAGTGCACGATTGACGTGCCGCTTCGCAGCGCCACGTCATCGCCGGTTTTCACTTTTAGCCATTGCTGCGCTGCCGGCGAAAGAAACACCGTATCGGCCGCGAGCGTGTCGAACGGCCGTTCCGGCGACGGCACGCCGATCAGATCAGGCGCAATGCGGCTTGCCTTGAAGACGTCGATACCGAGCACGGGCAGTGCGGCGTTCTGATCCGGCACGGTGACATCGAGAGCGAGTACGGGGCTCGCCAGCGCCACACCGGGCTCAGTCGACAAACGCGGATAGATGGACTCGTCGAATAAAGGTTGTGCGCCACGCACCTGCAGATCGGCCTGGCCCGACAGGCTGCGCGCTGCCGCCGAGAATTCATTGAAGGCCGCACTGTTGATCAATTGAACGGCGTAACCCAGCGCGACGCCGAGCGCGATCGTTGCAATCGCAACCAGTGCGCGTCCGCGATGGCTGCGCCACTCCGCGCCCAACAGCCAACGCGCGAGCATGCGATGACCGCGCATGCGCTGCAGTGGGCGTGGGTCAGCGTGCATCATCGGCTGAACGCGCAATGGATCTGGAGCCGGTGTGCGAGTCGGAAGAGGCGTTGCGTCCGGATGACGCGTGCAAGCCGCCCTCGCTCAGAATAAGGATACGGTCCGCCACGGCCGCGGCTGCTTCCGAGTGCGTGACCATGATGGTGGCCGCGCCGGTTGCCTTGCTTTGCGTGCGGAACAAGCTCAACACGTCGTGCGCGGTATCGGGATCGAGGTTGCCGGTGGGTTCGTCGGCGAGAATCAGTTTCGGACGATGCACGAGTGCCCGCGCAATGGCGACACGCTGTAACTCGCCGCCCGACAACTGCCGCGGAAAATCATCGCCTCGACCGCTCAAGCCGACGGCCGCGAGCATATCCAGCGCACCGGCCGTGGGTAGATCGTTCAGCAGCAGCGGCAGAGCGACATTTTGCACGAGCGTCAGATGCGGTAGCACGTGAAACGCCTGGAACACGAAGCCCAGTTTTTGCCGGCGTAAGCGCGTTGCCGCGTTGTCATCCAGACGCGAGACCGCGCTGCCGTCGATGATCACATCGCCGCTATCCGCGCTGTCGAGGCCCGCAATGAGATTCAGCAGCGTCGATTTGCCGACGCCGGAGTCACCCATGATCGCCACGAATTCACCCGGTGCGAGTGTGAAATCGAGGTGCGCCAGCACGATGCGGCCAGCGCCGTAGGTCTTGCTCAGCTCGCGGCATTCGAGCGCGGGAACGACACCTTCATCACGAAGCACCATGCGGAATCCAATAAGTCTGGCCGGTGAGGGCGGCGTCTAACCGTGCAAAAAACTACCGTGCTGCGCACGCGCGTCGGGCCTTGAACCGCCGAAGTATATTCGGGTTTTGTAAGGCTCGCAGGCGCATGCGGCCATCGCCCGATACTCATCTGAAAGCTGACGGGTGAATGGATTGCGTGGGTCTTTGGGGTGCGCGCGGACGTTTCTTTAGAGTGCCGGATCAAAAAAATTTTCTGCGCGCGGCCGCGCTAAATTTTCGCCGACCGCTCGAAACCGGCCTTGATGGCATGTCATGCACCAGCATGATTTATTCCAGTTCAGTCCTTGCGTGGAAGCGTTCGTGCAAGAGTGCTTAAGTCCCGCTCAACGGCTTTCTTCTCCATGCAAAAAGCATGGTAAAAATCCCTTGGCGGCGAATTTGTGCATCTGCACATTTTTCGGCGTTTCGCAAGGGCAGACGTGTCAACAATGCATTGCCAAAGGCGCTGCAGCATTGTTGCGCTGCAAAAGTATTCTTATCTTGGTAATCTCCCACCCTTGGTCATTCGACTGCGGGTAAACGTGAGGCAGGCAGCACTGCTTCGACGTCAATTTCAGCGAAATCCAGCCTACATATCCATTTCAATGCTTTCGTTTTTGAAGGCGTTGATGCGGCGTTTTGTATTTCAAGTCTTCAACAGAACACATGCCATTGCCTCCGCTTCTTAGCCTACTCATCTGGATCCCTATTGTCGCCGGCCTGGTGGTTTTGCGTGCCGGATCGGACGCGGCACGTAGTCGCACGCGATGGCTTGCGCTGATCGGCGCGGTGGCGGGTTTCCTGCCGGTGATTCCGCTCGTGTCGAATTTCCGCAACGACGTGACGTCGATGCAGTTCGTCGAGAACGTCCGCTGGTCGCCTACGTTCGATATTGCATGGCATGTGGGTGTGGATGGGATTTCGCTGTGGCTCGTCGCGCTGACGGCGCTGACCACGATCATCATCGTGGTCGCTTCGTGGGAGTCGATCACCGAGCGCACCGCGCAGTACTTCGGCGCATTCCTGATGCTGTCGGGTTTCATGCAGGGCGTGTTTACGTCGATGGACGGCATGTTGTTCTTCATCTCGTTCGAAGCGACGCTGATTCCGCTGTATCTGCTGATCGGTACGTGGGGAAATTCGAACCGCTCGTATGCCGCGGTGAAGTTCTTCTTCGTCTCGTTCCTCGGCTCGCTGATGATGCTGATGTCGATGCTGTACCTGTACAGCCAGACGCACAGCTTCGATCTCGCGCTGTGGCGTGAAACGCACCTCGGCACGTGGCCGCAGGTCTTGATCTTCCTCGGCTTCCTCGCTGCGTTCGGTGTGAAGGTGCCGATGTGGCCGCTGCATACGTGGCTGCCGGACGTCCACCTCGACGGTCCGACCGGCGCCGCTGTGATGATCGGCATGCTCAAGCTGGGCGGCTATGGTCTGCTGCGCTTCGCGCTGCCGATCGCCCCGCAGGCCAGCCATTTCTTCGCGCCGATGATGATCACGCTGTCGCTGATCGCGGTGATCTATTCCAGCCTGCTGGCGCTCGTGCAGACCGACATGCGCCGCTTGCTCGCGTATTCGACGATCGCGCACATGGGTCTCGTGACGCTCGGCCTGTTCGTCTTCAACCGCATCGGCCAGGCCGGCGCGATCGTGCAGATGCTGTCGTACGGCGTGGTCTCCGGCGCGATGCTGCTGTGCACGGGCATGCTCTACGACCGCACGAAGACGGCTTCGATCGCCGAATACGGCGGCGTTGCCAACACCATGCCGCGCTTCGCCGCGTTCGTGATGCTGTTCTCAATGGCCAATATCGGTCTGCCGGGCACCTCGGGTTTTGTCGGCGAGTTCATGGTGCTGATGGGGGCGATCCGCTTCAATTTCTGGATCGGCGCAATCGCGGCATCCACGTTGGTCCTGAGCGCGGCCTACACGCTGTGGATGTACAAACGCGTGATTTTCGGCGCGATTGCCAATGCACGCGTCGCGAAGCTGCAGGACCTCGGCAAGCGTGAGTTCGTGTTGCTCGGCGCGATGGCTTTGCTGGTGCTGGCCATCGGCATCAATCCGAAGCCTTTCACCGATGCGATCGACCCGTCGGTCGGTACGCTGCTGGCCCAATCGGAACGAAGCGCCCATCCTTCGGACTCCGCACCGGCTGACGGTGGCGAGCACCTGCAGGCAGCGGCGCCCGCTGTCGTCGCGGCACGCACGCCGGGCTGACTGGAACGAAGCGCAGTGCAGGTGCAGCATTCGTCGCATGGATGCTGCCCTTGTTGACGCGGGTTTTTCGAATCGTCACACGTCCATTTTCGAGCATCGAGCGCAGCGAGACCACTCAGGTCGCGCCGCGTTTTAATGCCTGTTTAAAGGGATTTTCGTGATCCGGCGACTCCGCCAACACTTTGCAATAGAGCATTGCAGGCGCACGCGTGCGCACAGCCGTGCGGCAACGTGTCGCACGGTGTTGCGACGCAATAGATTGTTGCTGAATCGGGTGTTTATATCCCATTGACGCCCCCCTATTATGCGATCGCTTACTAAGGGAGAGCGGTCGAATGACGTTCGTTGAAGTCGTAAATGAAGGGCAATGGATATGAAAGGAAAGACTCTGCGAGGGTCGATAAGTTTCCTTTCCGCCGGCCTCGTGTTGTTGCTCTCGGGTTGCAACAACCTTGATGTTTTGAATCCGAAGGGGAGTGTGGGTCTGGCCGAACGTGAGCTGATTGCCACGTCGACTTTGGCCATGCTGATCGTGGTCATTCCGGTTATTGCGCTCACGCTGCTGTTCGCATGGCGCTATCGCGCTTCGAACAAAAGCGCGGAATACCGTCCGGGCTGGGTGCATTCCACGGGCATCGAAATCGCCATCTGGACGATTCCGACGCTGATCATTCTTTTCCTCGCCGTGTTGACCTGGAAGAGCACGCACGAGCTCGATCCGTACAAGCCGCTCGAGTCGCAGGTGAAGCCGATCAACGTCGAAGTCGTCGCACTCGACTGGAAGTGGCTCTTCATCTATCCCGACCTCGGCATTGCATCGGTGAACCAGCTCGCGTTCCCGGTCGGCACGCCGGTGAACTTCGTCATCACGTCCGACACGGTGATGAACTCCTTCTTCATTCCGCAACTCGGCGGCCAGATCTACGCGATGGCGGGCATGCAAACGCGTCTGCATCTGATCGCCGATGAAGCCGGCAACTACGCAGGCACCGCGGCGAATTTCAGCGGCAAGGGTTTCTCGGACATGAAGTTCCGTGCGCTCGCTACGTCGCCTGACGAGTTCAATGCGTGGGTCGCCAAGGTGCGCGGCTCGTCCGACCGTCTCGACATGGACCGCTATCACACGATGTCGGCGCCTACGGAGAAAGAGCCGGTGCGCTACTTCTCGTCGGTCGATCCGAAGCTATTTCACAACATCATTGCCCGATACAACAACGGTAACGTCCTCGACAACATGAAAGACGCTAACTGTGCGCCAAAGGGTAAGGGGTAACGCATGTTCGGAAAACTTACGCTCGATGCGATTCCGTATCACGAACCAATCATCGTGAGCGCGGGCATCTTCATGGCGCTTGTCGGGCTGGCCGTGCTCGGCACGGTCACGTATCTCGGCAAATGGCGCTACCTGTGGACGGAATGGCTGACCTCCGTCGATCACAAGAAGCTCGGCATCATGTACATCATCGTGGCGATGATCATGCTGCTGCGCGGCTTCTCGGACGCGATCATGATGCGTTTGCAACAGGCGCTCGGCTACATGAGCCCGGGCTATCTGCCGCCGCATCACTACGACCAGGTGTTCACGGCGCACGGCGTCATCATGATTTTCTTCATGGCGATGGCGTTCATGATCGGCCTGATGAACCTGATCGTGCCGCTGCAGATCGGCGCACGCGACGTGGCATTCCCGTTCATCAACTCGTTGAGCTTCTGGATGACCGCGGTCAGCGCGATTCTGATCAACGTTTCGCTGGTGATTGGTGAGTTCGCGCAAACGGGCTGGCTGGCTTATCCGCCCTTGTCCGAATTGCAGTTCAGTCCAGGTGTCGGGGTCGACTATTACCTGTGGAGTTTGCAGCTGTCCGGTATCGGTACCTTGCTTACCGGCGTGAACTTCTTCGCGACCATCGTGAAGATGCGCGCCCCGGGCATGACCTGGATGAAGATGCCGGTGTTCACGTGGACCGCGCTCTGCACCAACGTGCTGATCATGGCGTCGTTCCCGATCCTGACTGTGACGCTCGCGTTGCTCGGTCTGGACCGCTACCTGGGCATGCACTTCTTCACGAACGACGGCGGCGGCAACGCCATGCTGTACCTGAACCTGATCTGGGCATGGGGTCACCCTGAGGTGTACATCCTGATCCTGCCGGCGTTCGGTATCTTCTCGGAAGTCGTGGCCACGTTCGCCAAGAAGCCGCTGTTCGGCTACAAGACGATGGTGTGGGCGACCTGCGCGATCATGGTGCTGTCGTTCCTCGTCTGGCTGCACCACTTCTTCACGATGGGTTCGGGCGCTGACGTCAACGCGTTCTTCGGTATCGCGACGATGGTGATTGCCATTCCGACCGGCGTGAAGGTGTTCAACTGGCTGTTCACGATCTACAAGGGCCGCCTGGAATTCACCACGCCTGTGCTGTGGACGATCGGCTTCATGATCACGTTCACGATCGGTGGTATGACCGGCGTGATGATGGCGATTCCGGGCGCGGACTTCGTGCTGCACAACAGCCTGTTCCTGATCGCTCACTTCCACAACGTGATCATTGGTGGCGTGCTGTTCGGTTATCTGGCCGGCTTTAACTACTGGTTCCCGAAGGCATTTGGTTTCAAGCTGAATGAAAAGCTCGGCAAGGCTGCGTTCTGGTTCTGGCTGGTCGGATTCTATGTCGCGTTCATGCCGCTGTACGTGCTCGGCTTCATGGGCATGACGCGTCGTCTGAACCATTACGACAATCCCGCGTGGCATCCGTGGCTGATCCTCGCTGCGTTCGGCGCAGGGTTGATCGCTATCGGCATTGCTTGCCAGCTGGCGCAACTGTACGTCAGTATCCGCGACCGCAATCTGCCGGAAAACCGCGACGTCACCGGCGATCCGTGGAATGGCCACACGCTGGAATGGGCGATGAGCTCGCCGCCGCCGGTGTACAACTTCGCGCTCATCCCGACGGTGCGCAAGCTGGATGCATTCACCGACATGAAGTCGCGTAAAGCGCCGCAAACCGAGCCGGTTTATCGCGACATTCATATGCCGTCGAATACGCCTGCGGGTCTGCTGGTGGGCTTGTTCTCGCTGGCGCTCGGTTTTGCCGGTGTATGGCACATCTGGTGGCTTGCGATCGTCGGCCTGGTCGGTGCAGTTGGCACGGTCATCGTCTACAGCTTCATGGACAACGGCGGCTATTACATCCCGGCAGACACCGTCGCGCTGATTGAAGAAAAACGCACGGGTGCGGGTGCTCAGGTCGCGTTGGAGGTTGACTGATGTTACAGAAGACTATTGCGGTTCAACCGCATCTCGCGCCGGACCATGTGCCGTCGCAATCGGTATTCGGTTTCTGGTTATACCTGATGACCGACTGCATCATCTTTGCCGCGTTGTTCGCCGTATTCGCGGTGATGGGCCACCAGTTCGCAGGTGGTCCGACCGGTAAGGATCTGTTCGAGATTCCGGGCGTCGCGCTTGAAACGTCCATGCTGTTGCTGAGCAGTATCACGTACGGCTTCGCCATGCTGGGCGCGCATAAGAACAAGAAGGGCGTGCTGCTCTTCTGGCTCGGCGTGACCTTCCTGCTGGGTCTCGCGTTCCTCGTGCTGGAAATGCGCGAGTTTTCGCACCTGATCGCAGAGGGCGCAGGCCCGAGCCGCAGCGCGTTCCTGTCGTCGTTCTTTACGCTGGTCGGCACGCACGGTTTGCACGTGACGTGCGGTCTGATCTGGATGGTGGTGCTCGCGATTCAGGTGATGCGCCATCGCGATCTGACCGAACGCGACATGATTCGCCTGACGTGCCTGAGCCTTTTCTGGCACTTTCTGGACGTCGTGTGGATCGGCGTCTTCACCTTTGTCTATCTTGCGAGCGTGATCTAAATGGACCATAGCCATCACTCACACCTGGCGCACCCGGACGAAGGACACGGGGGTGAAAGTCACGGCAGCATCGGCAGCTATACGATTGGTTTCATTCTCTCTGTCGTGTTGACTGCCGCAGCGTTTGGCCTCGTGCTGAACGGCACGTTGACGGGCGAGAACGCGTTGCTCGCGATCGCGGGCCTCGCGCTCGTGCAGATCGTCGTGCACCTGGTTTTCTTCCTGCACATGAATACGTCGTCGGCGCAACGTTGGAACGTCATGGCGTTCGGCTTTACGGTGCTCACGGCTGTGATTCTGATTGTCGGGTCATTGTGGATCATGCATAACGTCAGCATGCACATGATGTCGCGATAAGCGAAAACGTAGTTGCTTGAAAAAAAAGCCCCGCAAGGTGAAAGTCTTGCGGGGCTTTTACGTTTTCTGACGGTGGGGCTACGCGCGGGGGGTGAGCCTTTGCCGGAATCGCCATGACGCATGGCGGATTCCGTTGCGGGTCCAGCGGAATGCTTTGAGCAATGGCCGCATCCGGTTGCCGCGAACCTGTTCGAGCGGTCGTGCAGCCTGTGGTGCGAGTTGTTCGACTACCGCTTCCGGCGTGGTGAAAAGACGTGTGCGCCAGTCCCAGTAGAGGGGGTAGCGCAGCAGCACGCCCGCACACAACATGTCCAGCGTCAACGTGCGATGGCGCCACGGCAATGGTGCGAGCGCGTCGCGCGTCAGTCCCCAGCCTGCATAGAAAGGCAGCCCGTAGGTGAAGACCGCTTTGCCGCGCAACAACGCGTCGAAGCCTGCGAGCGACGACAAGGTGTGCACCTCGTCCGCCACGTCGACAAGCGACAGCAAGTCCGCTTCCGTGTCGACAATGTCCGCGAGTTGCTGCGCGTCGATCAGTCCATTGCGATTGCCCGACAGAACGTCCGGATGCGGCTTGTACACCACGAATGCATCGGGACGCAGCCTGCGTACTTCGCGCAGTAGTGCGTCGGCGGTACTGATGGCGCGCGTGCCGAGCCGGATCGAAGCGTCGTCGGCGACTTGCCCTGGAACCAGGACGACCCGCTTGCCTGCCGGCGCAGTCCATGCAGGGCGACGCCGACCGAGGTTGTATTTGGTAACGCCGAGTTTCACCACGCGCTCGCGCAGCGCTGCAGCACGCGCCAGTTCGGTTGCGCTGAACTCGGTTTCGTTGAGCAGTACGCTGAGATCGCTCGGCTGGCTCGCGTCGAAGTAGAGGCCGCGGCGGTCGATCACCTGGCTGCGTGGCGCGATCATGTCGGAGCCGAGCCCCGTCGAGTGAAAGAAGCCGTCTTCGATTCTGACGCGCCGAACCTCGGGCGCAAGACCGTCCGCACTGCGCGCGCCCCACAGCACTGCGCATTCGTTTGTCTGCACGGTTTGCGGCTCGCGCGTCCAACGTAGCGTTGCGCCGCCGGCGCTTAGGTACGGCGTCGCAAACGGGCGCTTCCACCACTGAAAGCGGATTCCTGCGGCGTGCTGAACATCGGCGAAACGGTGCTGGACTGCACGCTGCAATTCGATGCTGTCGAGCAGATCATCGAGCGAGCCCAACGTGTGCGTGAACGGATTCAGATAGCGCGCAAAGCGCAGGAAGACCACGTCGAATAATGCTGCAAGTGTGGGACGTGCGCTGCGGTTCGGCAAGTGCAGGTCGTCGTCGGTCAATCCCCAGCCCGCGTAATAGGGCGCACCGAATACGTGCAACGGCACGCCGGCCAGCAGCGCGTGCATGCCCTCTGAGGCGGCTAATGTGTAAACGTGGTCGATATGAGGCAGTGCGGCGCACAGCGATTCGTGATCGGCGAGGCGCCGGGCGCCGGGCGGCATGCCGTCGACTGACGCGGAAAGCCAGCGTCCCGCGCCTTTGTCATCCGATCGGGCGATCCAGAATTCGGCGTGCGGATGGGCAGAGCGCGCGGCTTGCACCATTCGCGTGAAGGTTCCACACGAATTGCGGACCTTAACAGCGCCGAGTCCATAAGAACGTGCGCGCTCGTCGATCAGCATGACGCGGGTTGTGCGTTTGGTTTCGAGTAACGCGGCGGTGCAGAAGGATTGCGATTGGCGCTGTGTCGAGGCATGGCTGTGGGCGAACCGTTGCATCAGCCGCTCGACGTCGGCCTTGACCTCGGACGCGGCATCGTCGCCCCGATCGTGTTCCAGCGTGGCGGTGAGTGCCGAATTGATCGCCGCAACGAGTGCATCGGTGCTGGCATTCGCCACCGGCGCGCTAAACCACGACAACAAAGGTGTACCGGATGCGCCGCGCGACCAGACCGGGCCTGGCCAAGCCGCGGTGACGCGCTTGCCGCCTACGCGGGCGACGCGCAATGCAACGCGGCCGAACAGCCGATCGATCCACAGATGTTCCGAGCGTCCGGCAAGCCAAATTAGCGAGCGGAAGCCGCGGGTTACGGTGCGCAGATTGATTGCCGGGATTTCCAGAGCCGGTTGCCCCGTGCCGCGTTGCTTCATCTAGCGCAGCGTCTCAAGAAAGCTGTCGACATGCTCGAAATGCTCCGCCCAGGTCGGTTCGCGAAAGCGTTCGATGCGAGCCAATTGTGCGTCGCGCGCCGGACTGTTGGCCTGAGCATAGGCTTGGATCCGGGCGAGCCAGCCGGGACCGTCGAGCGGGTCGAGATAGTCCGGAATGTCGTCGGCGATTTCGTGAAAGACGTCCAGGTCGCTGGCGAGCACCGGCACCTTGAGCGCGAGCGCTTCGGCGAGGGGCATGCCGTAGCCTTCGACGAATGACGGGAACAGCAGTGCCTGAGCGTGCTGGAGATAAGCATGAAGCTGCTCGTCGGAGCAGTGCGCTTCTTCTATCACGACGTCTTTCAGGCTTTGGCAGCGCTCCAGCATATCGACGACGTTTTCGCATTCCCAGCCGCGCCGGCCGATCACGACCAACTTTGGTGCAGCTGCGCCGAGTTGTTCCACGAGGCGCCGCCACACGTGCAGGATGAACCAGTGGTTCTTGCGCGGCTCGATGGTGCCGAGCATGACGAAGTAGGGTGTGGGCAGTGGGCGTGGGGCGAGTGGTTGCTGGGTGACGCCAGAGGCCAGACGCGCAACTACGCTCGGCGGGAGCGGCAGATTGGCCTGGTGCGCTTCGGCCGCGAGCGAGTCGAGCGTGGCTTGCGAATTGGCGATCAGGCCGCTCGCGTGCCTGAGTGCGGTATGCATGCGGTGCCGGTGAGTCGCTTCTACGCCCGGGCGACAGTATTCGGCATGAGTCAATGGAATTAAATCGTGGACCATGAATACGGGGCGTATTTCGCGCTTTGTCATTGCCCGGTAATAACGGCCGAATTCCATTCCGTTGTGACTGGTATGCAACAACACACCATTAAGTCTTGTTTCTCGCAAGCGATTAAGGCACGCGCGCACGACTAAAGCGCGGATTGCGTTCCGATTTCGAGTAGAGGAGAGAAGCATTGCAAACGTTCGCTGTGAATCCCGCTCGGTCAAAACCGTGGAGAAGCCGCGTTCGCTCAGGATTGCGCGCGCTTGAGCGCCGTACTTTTGAATATAGGCGAGGCCGACGCGATCTACGCCCGTGGGCAAAAGCCCGTCGTAAAGGCGCGTGAGGAGACGCGTGACGTCCAGGAATAGGGTTGACACTAGGGTGCGTGCTTTTTGGGCTGTCGTTCGGACTTTTTTGGTCCTTCGAGTGTGGCTTTTTTTTTACAACGAGCCATTTTACCCGAGTGCGTGAGAGAATTTGCGTCGACGTTTTGTAACACCGTGGTAAGCCGTTAGTCGGCTACGTTGTGTTGTGGGTTGCTTCCCGGTACCAACAAACAACTCCGGCTTTCAGTGCCGCGTCCAGCGGCGGGCAGGGACGATTTTTCCCGACATGCAACGACACCTTCGCGAGAAGTAGATCTTGGGCGGCGGTGTGCTAACTAGATGGTAAAGAGAACAGGCGGCTCGAGTGTAAGCAGTTTGGCGTGTCTTGCGCCGGCTGTGCTCTGCACTTAAGTGTGAGCTCGCCGATGCATGGGCGGTTTGATTCGGCGCGACGATTGGATGGAGTTTGCGTCTGCGATATGCGCGCCGGATAGCGGTTAATACATAAATATCTGAGAGTGATGGAAACAAGTTACATCGACCCCGTGGTTCCGTCGGCGGCCCCGATTGCAGGGAGCAGTTGCGCGTCGATCAAGCAGCAGCGACCGCTGGTCGTCTGGTTTACCGGCATGTCTGGCGCCGGCAAGTCAACGTTGGCAGGCGCGCTAGATAAAGAATTGCAGGCCCGTGGTCTTCGCACGTACATTCTCGATGGCGACAATCTGCGGCTGGGTTTGAATAATGACCTCGACTTCTCCGATGCCAGTCGCCACGAAAGTATCCGGCGAGCCGCTGAAGTGGCTCGACTGATGGTCGATGCGGGCATCATCGTTATTGCTTCGTTCATTTCCCCGTTCCGGGCGGATCGGGACGCGGCCAGAGCATTGTTCGGCGCCGGGCAGTTCCTCGAGGTGCATGTGGATGCGCCGTTTGAGGTTGTCGAGGCGCGGGACGTCAAGGGCCTCTATAAAAAGGCGCGAGAAGGTTTGCTGCCGAAATTCACCGGAATTGATTCGCCTTATGAGGCGCCGATTAATCCGGAAATACGGTTGAATACGGCTGAGCTTAGTCTGCAAGAGGCGCTGCAGCGGATTCTCCTCGTGGCGGGTTCGTTCGACGCTGATGCCGGCGGGGCGCCCGTGCAGCGACTCGACGCATAACTCACACCCCCGCCGCTTTTTTGCCTGACGTGTCAGTTGCGGTGCGCAGTCCATCGAAAACGAGGCGGCGTCGCGTCGCTTAATGCAGTGCGGACGCGCGGAATGCGGGAAGCCATTGCTTATCGGGCGCGCCTCCAGGCAGCCGCGTAACGTGGCTTTCACTGAGGCTGCGATGTGAGCACGTACCAGAACTTTATGTAAGGAATGGTATTGGCTCGTTAAATGGTCGGTAATAAATTGACATGCACACAAGCTGATTAGATGGTCTTCATCGCAATGCTGGCTATGCAAACGTTTGCCGTTAGCAAGGATATTTCTTTAAATCCTGATTTTTCCGCGATGCTCGCATGTCAAGTTGCTTGCCTGGTTGGGGCTTGAGCTTCCCCAGTCCCTGTTTGATGTGCAATCACGTAGCTTGCGGCTGAAGTGAGGCGCAGATCAGTGCGCTTGCGATGAGATTTTTAGCGCCTGAAGTGTGGATTTTTTTTCACACCGTGCTATTTCACCCAACAGCATGAGACAATTCGCGCGAACTTAAATTCCTTACTAAATCCTGCAATAAATGTCGCGTCTGTCTCCTGGTGTTATTTTTACCGCGGTTGTCTTTGGCGCGCTTTCGTTTAGCGGTTGCTCAAGTATCCCCACGTCTGGGCCTAGCAGCTCACAGATAAGCCGCGCTGCAGCCCCTGCCAATCCGGCGGGCATCCAGATCGTCGACGTAACGGATGATGTCGCGCGCAAGCTGTTCGCCGAGCGTACCGTTGGCGACTTTTCCGCGACTTTGGGCAATAGCACTACGTTCCAGCAGCAGCTTGGCGTGGGCGACACAATCGAAGTGTCGATTTGGGAGGCGCCACCTGCCACGCTGTTTGGCGCCGCGCAATTGGACTCGAAGGCCGGCACCAGCAATGCGCGCGTGACTGTGCTGCCCGATCAGACGATCGACGGCAGCGGCAAAATCAACGTGCCTTTTGCGGGTGAATTAAAAGCGGTGGGGCGCACGCCGACTGAATTGCAGCGTGAGATTGCTGCCCGTCTTAAGAATATTGCCCACGATCCGCAGGTTCTGGTGAAGCTCTCGCGTAACGCGACCTCGTATGTCACGATTGTTGGTGATGTGGCCAGTAGCAACCGGATGCCGTTGACCGCGCGCGGCGAGCGGCTTCTTGATGCACTGGCTGTAGCTGGCGGTGTAAAGCAGCCCGTCGACAAGATCACGATTCAGGTGACGCGTGGTGACACGGTGGCTTCGCTGCCGCTCGAAACGGTCATTCGCGATCCGCATCAGAACGTGCCGCTGCATGCTGGTGATGTTGTGACAGCGCTGTTCCAGCCGTTCAGCTTTACGTCGCTTGGCGCGACCGGCAAGAATCAGGAAATCAATTTCGAAGCGCAGGGGATCACGCTTGCACAGGCTTTGGCTCGTTCAGGTGGTCTGGAAGATTCCCGCTCGGATGCGCAGGGCGTGTTCATTTTCCGTCTTGAAGATGCGAAGGCATTGCCTTGGCCGAATACGCCTGTGCGTACGACCGCCGACGGTAAGGTGCCGGTTGTTTATCGCGTGAACCTGCGTGACCCGAACTCGTTCTTCGTCGCGCAGAGCTTCATGATGGATAACAAGGATCTGCTGTATGTGTCGAATGCGCCGATCGCCGAAGTGCAGAAGTTCTTGAATGTGGTGTTCTCGGTGGCGTATCCGGTGATTACTGGGGTTCAGACGTTTAAGTAATTGTCTCGGTTCAGCGATAAAAGTCCAGATTTAATAACGCAAATCCTATTCCCAGTCTTTCGCTTTAGGGCTGAGATCCGGAGTTTGCTAATGATCGGATCACTATCCGATAGAAGACGCGGCAGCACCGTGAGGGCATAACGGTCTCTGCGAGTTCTTGGTTCGCAGGTGCGGAGCGAAAATTCGGCCGGGTATGTACATCTCCCGGCCGCAATTACGCTGTCTCGACAGGGGGCGGCGGCCTTTGCAATCATTAAGCTATACAAACAGCGGGTTAAGCAACGGAAAGTTGCATGTTCCAAGATCGTAGCTACTAATGCACGGTCAGTTCTATCTTGTTTGAATTGAGGCACAAATAATGAGCGTTGCAATAATTACGGGTATTACGGGGCAGGACGGAGCGTATCTTGCCGAGCTTTTGCTCGGTAAAGGGTATACGGTATATGGAACCTATCGTCGAACAAGCTCTGTCAACTTTTGGCGCATGGAAGAGGTTGGCGTAGCGAAGCACCCGAACCTGCACCTTGTTGAATACGATCTTACGGACATGGGGTCGAGCGTACGCCTTCTGCAAAGTACTAAGGCTACTGAGGTATATAACCTCGCTGCGCAGAGCTTTGTCGGCGTGTCGTTCGACCAGCCGGGCACGACTGCGCAAATCACGGGAATTGGGGCATTGAATCTCCTTGAAGCGATTCGTATCGTCAACCCCGAGATCCGCTTCTATCAGGCGAGCACTTCGGAGATGTTCGGCAAGGTTCAAGCGGTCCCGCAGATTGAAAGCACGCCTTTCTATCCCCGTAGTCCGTATGGTGTGGCGAAGCTCTACGCACACTGGATGACAGTGAACTACCGCGAGAGCTATAACATCTTTGCCAGCAGCGGGATTCTCTTCAACCACGAGTCACCGCTACGCGGGCGAGAGTTTGTCACGCGCAAGATCACTGACAGCATCGCGAAGATTCGCATTGGCAACCTCGACACGCTCGAACTCGGCAACCTTGATGCCAAGCGCGACTGGGGTTATGCGAAAGAGTACGTCGAGGGAATGTGGCGAATGCTCCAGTCGCATAAGGCGGATACCTACGTGCTCGCCACCAACCGCACAGAAACAGTCCGCGATTTCGTCACGATGGCAGGAAGAGCGGCAGGATTCGAAATCCAGTGGGAAGGCAAGGACGAGAAAGAAATCGGTATCGACGTCGCGTCTGGCAAGACGATCGTGAAGATCAACCCTAAGTTCTACCGGCCTGCAGAAGTCGAACTGCTAATCGGCGATCCGCACAAGGCGCGAACGGAACTTGGTTGGGAGCCGCGCACTACGCTCGAGCAGCTTTGCCAGATGATGGTTGAAGCAGACATTCGTCGAAACGAAATTGGTTTCTCGTTTTGACCCAATACCGGTAATCCTAATTACTGGTATTGACGGCTTCACAGCGCGTCATCTCCCTTCTGGGTCTGATGGCGCGCGGGAATGACATAGAGCAAAGCGAGTTGTTCAGGATAGGCTATTGAGCGCGGCCGCAGAAAAGAAAAGCAACGGCCCCGCTCGACGTACGAGTCTACGGTTGTCCCGTAGCCGCCTGGACATTAATGGAAAGCCGCAGCGGACCAAAGCCGCAATTGTCAAACCAGCACACCATTTCCTGCACGGGCAGTGCGTAAAGCTCATAACGCCCGGGCTGTTCCGGCGCCCGAATTGCCATCGATGTCGTGACACTCTGATCGTAGGGCAACCTACCGCTTGGTAGCGCGGTGCGTAGACCGTCATCGACCGGGCTTTTCCCTTCTTCGTCCAGCCAGCGATAGGACAGGTTAATCGGATTGGCGTGAAGGCTGACCCAGTCCTGGCGCGACTTGTTGCTCAGAATTACGGCCAACTGATACGTCGCGCCGACGGTCAAATTGTGTGGCGCGGCTGGCGCCTGCAGTGTGCCTTTTGCATCCGTGACTGGCCCGGCTGGTCGGTCCGAAACGCGGTAACAGTCCATTGCTGTGGAGAGCTCGGCGTAACCAATTGAGGGTATTACGCGTTCGCGATTAACATGAAAACGGACAAGCTCGTCATACCATGCCAATTCGCGTACCCCAGCAGCAAGCTTTTCGGCAAACGCAAAACCTGCCGTGTACTCGCCATCGGGCAGGTCGGCAACGCACGCGTATCTTACCTGGTAGGTACCTGGGGCAACAGAAATTACCTTGCGCTCGAGCATCGTCGTATTGGTGCCAAACGCCCAGCGTCGTGCACTATCGAATATATGAATGCCTATCTCGAGTTCGGGTACATCCACCGAGAGTGAAAATTCAACGAGGAACGAAAGTGTGCTGCCGGATTTGCAATTTTGCTCGCCCTCTAGCGTAGCCGAGATGAGCGCGAACGCTGGCTCGTTGAAGGACTGAGCCACCGGGCGGTCGATTGGCGTCCAACCAGGAACCTGAACAGCCGGTCGTTGCCAGCGTTTACGGTCTTGCGCATAGCGACTGCGGACGATCTCATAGAACTCGAGGTCGAGCGAGTTGAGTTCCTCGAGACGCTGCCTGAGCCTTGTTGACGCGCGGCCCGCACTGGGGCGCTCTCGAGTAACATTGACCTTAGCAATTTTTTCGGGTGCCGGCACTCCAAGCAGTGCCGCAAAGTCACCGAGAAAATCTGGCATGGCTTCGTAGATGCCCCAAACATCGAAGCTTTCCAGGGCAGCAAGTGCTTTGGAAAGTTCCTCTGCGCCGCTGGAGGCAGGTGTCGGATAGATCGAGCCGAAGTGGAACATGTACGGATTCACAATCTGTCCGAGTCTCTCTGCGCTTGATTGGCCGTCAGATTCGATAAATTCCACTACATCGTGCCAGAGTTCCGCCAGGTCATTTGCGCTGTGATTCTGTTGCACGAAGAAAAGCCAACTGATCGCCCGATCGATAGGTTCGCGCATGAAGGTGGCGTACTGATAGCGAGGATCGAGCCCCTCGCCTTGGAATGTCACGTGCGCAGAAATCAGCGAGTACTCACCGCCAAGGCGGCTAATTAGCTCACGATGACCGGCGTTGAGGCTCGTCGCGGCACAACCCGAGCCAAGTGCCGACACGAGCCATGCATTGATCGCCTGACCCGCCGTCTTGGGCAAATGGTCGAAAATGACACGGCCGGGAAACCCTCGCGGTCTGTTCATGATTATTGGTCTTTCCTGCATGCTTGGAATAATCCGGCGCACTTCTTGATACCGGTACTACGTGATGCCTTCTTCGAGGTGTCTGCTTGCAGCAGGCATGTGAAAATCAGCGCACATGACTTGCGTCGCCGTACGAGATTGCCTTGACTCCCCGACAAGGTTCTTCGTTTCGAATGGCGTGCGGCACCCACGCGGGTAGCCGCATCGTCGCGTTTCAGTGAAGCTTCCGGGATCCGTCGACGAACGCAATGTTCTTGACAGCTATCGCGAGCGTTCTTGGGTCTGTCTCACTGGGCCGTTTGGCGTCGGGCAGCAACAGGCTCAATGTATTAAACCCGTCCTTGATTTCACCAGCCTCGGCAGAAATCTCAAGGTCGTCGCCGGACAGTTCTTGGGAGAATATCTCGCGCTCGTTCAACACAGCTGTGATCCGCTGTGTCCCGAGGGTTTTGCACCAGATCTTGAGCTGCTTCTTACGGTCCTTTCGTGCCCAATTAAAGACAAGACGGGCGAGTGGCTGCTCGGTCCAGCGGAATTCCGTTTCCGCGCCCGAAAAGCCGTCCCAGATAATCGCCTTGCTGGAATGATCGTAGACAGAGTTGCCACTTAATTGCGGTAGCATCTGGTCGATTTCGAATGCGTGAACGGCGATCGCCAGCAAGCGCTCATCGGCACCTCCGGGCCTTTGTGCGTCGGGCAATTCAAAACGGATTTCATTTGTGCCGGACGTGAGGCCACTCATCGAGCAGAAGATATCGGTCTTTGAACCAGAAAGGACGCCGGACCAGACCTTCTTTCCGTTCAGGTAGATCGTAACGCGTTGCTTACCGAGCGGCGTGCATTTAACGTTGAGCGTGCCTTCGCTATTGCCGCCCCATAGGAAGCGGATGCGCGGCGACGAGGTGCTACTCCAGCGGAAGTTGGCCTCGGCCTCGGAGAAACCGAACCATTCAAGTCGCTCGCTTCGGTGGGTCTGCTTTAATCCCTCGTAAAGATATCCGTGGCAGTCGATTGAGTGTTCCCAATCGTTGTTCTGGATGATGTGGACGAGTCGGTCCGCGCTTTCGCGCCATGTGAGCCAATGCATCTGCTCGGCACGCGGGTGCTGCCCAGACGCTTGGAGCGCGAGCCATCTGTTGACCGCATCGGCTAGCGTCTTCGGATCCTTATTGTTTTCGAAGTAGAAGGCGTATTCGCTCGCGACTTCTTCGAATACAGGAATATCGCGGGCGATGATTGGCAGTTTGTGCTGCGCTGCTTCGATCAGTGGCAGGCCGAATCCTTCTCCCTCGGATGCGGCAATCAGGCAATCGCTGGATTCGTAAATCTTGCTGAGATACTCGTCGCTAATTCCCTGTAACCAGAACAAGCGCTTGCCGTCTTCGGGGTGAGACCTGAGTCGGTCTGCGAAATCACGCATGCCCCAGCCTTCCCGGCCGACGAAGACCAGGTTGACATCCTTTCTCTGCTTCCAGAGCAACTCGAAGGCCGCGAGCGTCTGCCGTCCACCTTTGCGTGGCTCGATGGTCCCAACCATGAGAAAAGTCGGCCGCGCGTCGAGCGAGTGAAGTACCGACTCAGCGTCCTCATCGAGACCGTGGGTCGGCGCCGAATTCTCGATGTCCGCACCTAGATGGAAATAGCCGATTTTGAACGGAGTGGGGCGTTTCTGTCCAAAAATGGACAGATACTCCTTCAGTTCATTGGCCACCGATCGGGAGATGCATAGTGCACCGCTCGCGACGCTCACTGCATCTGCCCACAAACGAAACTCGCGGCACAACTCCGGCCAGAAAGATTCTGGTTCCAGGATTGGCAGGATGTCGTAGACGACGTGATAAACCGAGACTCCTTTATTCCGCAGATACGCGTTGCGTTCACGATGTGCGATTGCGACGCTAGGATGCAGGTCCAGATAAATCAGGATATCCCCGGCGATGAACTCTACTTCTTCATCATATGGTGACACCTTCGCGTTGAATACACGACGGGCGTAGTCATTAGCAGCGTAGAAACGAGTATCGCTGGTCGAGGTGTAGACCAGTTCGACGGTGAACTGTTCTGGCTGATTTTTCAGCAATTCCGCAGCAATGGCTCGGACGACTCGCTGAATACCCGACTTATAGTCGTGCGCAGAGATCGAGCTTATGTCCAGATAGATTCTGTGGCGGCGGGGAACAGGGAAAGTCTCTGATATCGAGCGCGCAATGTCAGCAAGGGCATAGTCACCTATCAATCCTGTATGCTCGGCGAGAGCATCAACTACGTGCTGCACGGGATCGTCGAACCGGTATCCTTTGGTCCTGACCGCTCCGCTCACGTTTTCGAATACATGCCACAGTTCGCGCGCCGACCGTGCCCAAGAGTAACGACTCGCCTGTACAGGACCGTTCGCCAGGATTTCGCTAAGAAGATCGGTGTCGCTCAAGACTTCTTCGAGCTTGCTCCGGATGTTGTCGATATTATATGGATCGAACATTGCCGGCTCGAAGTTGATGACTTCTCGAATGCTGGACGTGCCGGATCCAATTACAGCCGTGCCACATGCCATTGCCTCGAGTGCGGGTAATCCGAAACCCTCATGGGTTGACGGAAAAACAAACATCTTGCAGAGCTTGTAGAGCTTCGGCAAATCTTCGTCGGCAATGAATCCCGTTAGGCGCGTTTGATCCGCGACGCCGAGTTGCTCAAGCAGATTGATGAATCGCTGATTCTTCGGAAACGCGCTACCCCCAATGACGATGTCCACCGAGTTGCGCAAGCCTGCGGGCAATTGCGAATAGGCTGTAATGAAACGTTCTACGTTCTTGTGGGAATCATTTCCACCAACGTAAAAGATAAATGGGCGTTTCAGCGCATACTTGTCGGTTATGGAAGCCTTTTCTTCGTCGGTCAGCGGGATGGTATTGAACACGGCCGAGTCGTAGCCAAGCTCAATCGTGAAGACCTTTGAGGCGGGAATGCCCAGTTTTTCGAGAACGTCCGTCTTCGTCGCGTGAGAATCCGCAATGATCAGATCGCTTGCCTTCGCATATTCGATCTTTTCCGTGTACCACTTACGGATTTCTGGATCGGAGAGATAGCGGTCTTCGTAATAGAAAGGGACGAGGTCGTGCAGCGTGCTGCAATAGAGTGTTGGGAAAGACAGCTTGTGGACACTCGTCGATGCCGACTCGTCGAGACCTTCCTGAAGGTTTGTCGAAAAGATAATGTCTGGTTTAAACGAGTTTAAGAACACTTCGCGAATCACGCACCCGGCATGGCTCAACGCCTCGTGCTGGCCTGACCTTGCTGCAGCATTGAAGAAATTTTGCCAGACGACGATATTTTCTCGGGGCAGGATGTCGAGGAATTTCGCACGGATCGAATCAATGGACTCCGCGAAAGAGCCGTTGAGTGCCAGATAAATTTCATGCTCAGGCGCGGCTTCCATGATCATGTGCTTGACAAGATTTTCCGTATACCGGCCTACGCCGCGCTGTCCGGATGATCGGGTTTGCAACCCCTGCATGTCAATGACGATTCGCATCGAATCAAGCCCCTTGGTTTCTTAATTTTAGAAAGATCGCGCGAGCACGCGAAGGCAACTTTTGCTCAATCTCGGCATCCAGTTCGCGAACCGCAGGACGACGAGGGTTTAGCTGTCCTTCCTCGATTTCCTCTACGTTGGGGATTGCACGAGCCTCGATGGGCGTCTCGCTTGTCGCCCCCATTGACTGAATACTCTGCTGCATGACGGCCAGGCCGGTCGACAATTGATTGATATGGCCCGCGAGCGCCCGGATTTGATGCTCGACACTGGCAAGGCTATCAGTGGAAATAGCCTGGATTTGACGCTCCAACCCGTCGAGTTTCCTTTCGAGCCGTGCACCACGCTTCCACCATCGCTGGTCGCGCTTCGCGTCTTGCAGGTATGCCGCCAGTTCCTGTTCGAATGGGAGGACAGAGGTGTCGGACTTCGATGCCTCGGCGGATTTCTGGATGTCCTCGACTACACGCACTCGGTTGCCTGAGCGACTCAGCAATTCGACGTAATGCCGCTTACCTTCCGGGTCAGCCGGACGCCCCAGAATGCGCTGATAAACGGCATCGACAAAGATCTCATCCGGCAATGTGATCAACTCAGCGTAGCCGGCACGTGCCTTTGCCTCGTCAGAACGGACAATGTCTTTGAGAACATGAGTCTTGCTGTAACCGGCGCTAAGACGGTTCAGGTAGTAGTCAATTCCCGTCTGGTCGGCCTCGCGACCGAGAACGGTGCGGAAAGTGGCGCGTATGAAGGCTTCATCAGAAAGGGAAAGGAGTTCGCCGAGCTTCATTTTGGTTCGTTTTGGTGGAGACCCGGACGAGGCAGTCTGTTCAGGTACATGGGCGAGGGCTTCGCGTGATGCATCGATTTCGCCTGGAGCGACCTGCGGCGCATTTGCGATTGCAAGGGAAACGATTGGGCTGTACGACGGCACGGGGTGCGTCGCATCGAGCGGAGGAATGGATTGCGCCGCGGAGAGGACACGGGCAAGCGGCCGCAGGCGCCAGATGAAGCGCCCGTACCAGCTGTGTTTCAGGATACTAACTTCGGCCGCAAGATTACGTGTGCATTGCCGATAATGCTCTAGCTCCGCGTTCAGATTTTGTCCTGCTGCCTGGATTGTCGCATTGTGACTTTGCAGCGTCGTGATCCGTTGCTCGAAATTGGACTTCTCCTGATCGAATCTTTCCTTGAGACTCGTTATCTCTCCATGCAGCTTCTGCTGGAGTTCACCTTCACGCGACAGATGCTGTTCCCGAAGCGCATCTTCTCGCGCACGCTGCTCGTCGTGCAGTCGCTCGATCCCGGCTAACTGGCGTTCGCTTAGGCGAGTCTCCCGCATGTCAAACTCTCGGCGCATGACCAGAAGTCGCTCGGTCTGCGCGCTTTCTAGCTCGCGCAGTTGCGTTGTGTGAGAGTGCGCGGCAAGCCGGGCTTCTCGCAGACTACGGCGAGCCAGTACGGTCAGCTGATCCTGCTGATACTTTAGGTCGCTCTGCAGCGAGTCGATAAGATTTGTTGCGGTGCCGATCTGCACTTCGAGCAATGTGGTCTGTTCGTGGCGCAGATGTTGCTCGTGCCTGATGTCGGACTGCAGAGAACTAACCAAGTTGGTCGCGTCGGCAAGCTCCTGTTCAAGTGTCGACTGGTGCGCTAGGACTGCACGCGACGCCTCGGCATGCCGATGCTCGCGTTCGAGCGCGGCCTGGAGCAGTTCCGTCTCTTTGCGACGGAGCTCTGAAGTTTTGCTCTCGACAAGCGAGGAGAGGACGCGCTCGCGACTCTGCGCCATGCCCAGCCTGCGCTCGACGTCCAACTGCATTGCTACCAGTCGCTGTTCGGCTTCGCGCGTCTGTTCGCGTGCTTCGACCAGCCTGATGTGGTGATGGCCTTCGAGTTCGAGTACCGCGTGACGGTGTGCTTCAGCCTGTTGTTGGGCCGTCGCACTACGCTCCGCGGTTTGAATATCGAAATCTCGCTCCAGCACCTGTGCTTTTGCCCGAAGTTGCTCGATGGCCGCGCTCGCCTCCCGGAGCTGTCCCTCTACGGCAGCCTTTTCCTCCGTATTTCTCGTAAGCTGCTCATTGTGAGTTTGCTTAACGGAGCGGGTGAGCCAATGTGGGTTGTCGCTAAGCTGAAAGTCGTCAAAGATATTCGGCGGAAACGCGAAATGGTCCTCTAGTTCCGGGTGTTCCTGACTCAGGTAGAAGCGATTGAGTCCATCTTTGTAGACCAGCTTGTAACCTTTTTCCAAAACAAGCGTTTGCCAGGCGTCGGACATGTCGATCTGCGTGTTAGGGTACGTTGCCTCGACGACGATCACCCATGGACGGCGGCGCGATTTTTGCCAGCCGGACAGCACTTCAAGCTCGAATCCCTCGACATCGATCTTTAACCAATGGATGTTTTCCTGAGGCGCGAGATCAAGAAGCGTGTCGAGTGTGACAGCAGGCACAAGTTCAGTGCGCACGGGATAGCCGTGTTTCTTGTTGTGCTCGTCCGCGATGTCACGGCGTGCGGTTGACAGACCGGTACCGGGTATTTCGTGAAAAGCGGAGTGGCCCGTGCGTTCAGCAACGAGCGCCTGGATGATCGTCTCGTCGGGGCGAGCTATCCGTAAAAGATTCGCACAATCCGCAGTTGGCTCGACGTGTATACCGCGCCACCCGTGTTCGTAAAAAAGCTGGCTGACCGAATCCTGGACCGGGTGATGCGCGCCGACGTCTATGTAACAGCCCGCGGGAACGATGTGTCCCAAGCTGCGCCATAGCAGGATGTCCTCAAAATTTTGAGCGTATGAAGTGATGCCCATTTTATGCGCGTTCGTCGATCAACGAAGAAAGGATGGCTTGGGTCGTGTCGGACCAGGACGGAACGGCGACCGGTTGCCGGATTATGTGAGTCTCAGCTGTGTCGAGCCATCTCGCGATAAGTTGCCCCAGCAGCGCCGCTGGCATGTCGGACTTGAAGTAATCGACGCCTTTCTCTTCGTGCTGGCGAAAGATAGGTAGATCTCGCGCGAGAACTGGCTTGCCATATCCAAGCGCTTCAACGAGCGGTAGGCCGAATCCCTCTGCGTGAGAGGCCATCAGTACACCGTCGCAGGCAGCATAAAGCCGACTTAGTGCCTCGTCGCTGGCATTGTCGAGCCAGAACAGCTGTTTGCCGTTTAGCGGGTGGCGGCGTATTGCGGTCTGGAGCGTCTCTGTCTTCCAGCCCGGCCGGCCAACAACGACGAGATTGTAGTTACCGCTTTCCTGCCAGAGGCAGTTGAAGGCCGCAAGGGCGTCGCCATGTCCCTTGCGAGGCTCCAGCGTGCCGACCATGAGTGCAGTGGGACGCTGCTCGAGTTGCATGAGGAGCGCCTCGAAGCCGTCGGGTATGCCGGTACTCGGGCGACGCGTAGCGAGATCCCAACCCATCGGCAAAGTACGTGTACGGTAGTCGTCCGCGATCTGAAAGCGCTGTGCGAGTTCCTTGCGAAGCTCTTCCTCAACCGGTGTCGAGATGCAATAGAATCCGTCCGCAAGCGAGGCGATGACACGCAGCCATTTGCCAAAGCGTATGACGTTCTTGTCGGAAAACCACTCGGGCTTTTGCAGAGGGAGTAGGTCATACATGACGAACCATAATGAACCCCCGCGGCGCTTGAGATCGGCAAGCTGCCGACGATGAATCCGTACCGTGTCAAGGGCAAAATCGAGCCCGAGGAACAGGTCGCCCTGTTGAAACGCGAGCGGCGTGTTGTCCGAGGCGGTGTCGCTCGCAGGCCAGGTGACCGCGTGGTAGGGCAACTTCCGTGTTGCGCTGACCGCTTGAACTGTCCAGCCAGGCGGTGGGGATTCGAGCAATTGTGTCGCGACTGCACGTACGACACGCTGGATGCCGGTGCCAGCGTCGTGCGAACGGATGACCGATATGTCGACGAATAATCGACGCTGACTGCTTCGGGAGTATGCAGGGCGCCGAAACAGACTGCGCCGGACGCGCCTAATCTGCCAAGCTTCGATCCAGCCTGGGTAAAGATAAGTCTGAACGCGCCGCTCGAAGGCTGCCCAGTTCATGCAACGATCTCTTGCAGAGTCATACTGTCGTATCTCGACTTGTTTTGAGGGCCCCCTAATTCGTGGACCCGAAAGCCCTCAACTATGTGGGGCAGAAATCAGCAATGACGGCGAGGCGATGACTCCGCCGCACGCGCAATGCTCAGGTGGTGCTTGCGCGATAGAAGTCCAACGCCTCCTCGACCTCGTCGAATCTATGCAGCTCTCCGGAAACCAGAACTGCCGCTCGGGTACAGTGTTCGCGTATGTATCCAGCGTCATGGCTCACGATAACGAGTGATCTATCGCGTCGTCGGTCGAACAGTTCACGATGACATTTTTCGTGAAAACGACTGTCGCCAACGGCGATAATCTCGTCGATCAGAAAGCAATCGAACTCGACCGCCATGGAAATCGCGAAAGCCAGTCGCGCGCGCATACCGGCCGAATAACTCTTTACCGGTTCTCGCAGGTAATTTCCGAGTTCGGAGAATTCCTGGACGAACGGTTCGGCGACGCGTGCATCGGCACCGTATACGCGGCAGATAAAGCGTAGATTGTCCATCCCGGTCAGACTGCCTTGAAAGGCTCCCCCGAACGCCAGCGGCCAGGAAACACTCATGGTCCGATGTATGGATCCTGTCGTGGGTAGCTCGGCGCCACTGATCATCCGAATCATCGTGGACTTGCCCGCGCCGTTGCGGCCGAGGATCCCGACCTTATCTGCACGTCCGATCTCGAGATTGACCTTGTCAAGTACGCGACGGCGTCCTTGACGCGTCCTGTAATCCTTGCAGACTTCTCTGATGTCGATCATTCCGGCTCCACGCGCATGCTAGTGTCCCGGACAATCGACAGTCCTGCGAAAATCAGCACCATGTCGGCCACGATCATGTAGGGGACGTTATAGTGCGGCTTGACGAGTGCTCCGAAATATCCTCCGCGAAGCATTTCGGTTCCGTTGACCATGGGCAGTAGCAAGACCACTTTCTGATACTTTTCCGGAAGCCAGTCCACCATGAACACCGCACCTGACAGTGGGAACAGGAGGTAGGCAATGGTGTGCCACACACGCTCGACTGTTTCGCTGCGCTCGGTTAGTCCACCAATGATCAGACCGAGCCCGATCCCGAACACTGCCAGATGGATCCACCCAAAGAGCACCATGGAGATATTTTGGGGCGGATTCATGACGCCAAGGATGACAAAAAGAATCGTCAAAAACGCAAACGACATCGTGGCGCCCGCAATCTCCAGTAGCAGGCGCGCGAGGAACAGGTCCAGAACGCGAACATTGCGGTGGTACAGCAGCGCTTGATTCGGCTGAATCGCGAGTGCGCAACGAGCTGTGCAATTGCGCCACATCAGAACTGACGAATAGCCTGTTATGGCGAATGCCGCGATCGAAACCGATCCGCCGTGTGTTACTTTCAGAATGCTCCAGAGACTCATGACGCCGAGGGTGAACATCATCGGCTCGAAAAAGATCCACAGAAAGCCGAGGTTGTGACGGCCATACCGCGTGATGATTTCACGCATCAACAATGCACCGACGACGCGCCGCTGAATCGCGAGCGACCTAAATAGAGGAGTATTGTGCCGATCCACGCCGACCTCGCTTAATCATGATGTTCGCGTACACCGGCAAGGAGCAATGTCAAGATTCCCCATGCAATCATTCCTAACGCGAAGACCTCAAAGATGGACCTGATCCGCTTAGGCTCAATCGCCACGTCCGGCGTGTTCGGCTGAACCAGCCTTTCCAGATACAGTTGTTTCCGCTGCGCCTCAGCCCGGGCGCTCTCAAGCGCAGCCATGGCCGAGGCCAATTGTTTGTCCGAAAACTGCGAGTCCAATTGCAGGCGAGCGTACATCGCCGCCTTATTCGACAACGAATTTTTGCCGCCGGTCACCCCGCCATTCGCCCCCTCGATCTGCTTCTCAAGCGTCGTAATGCTGGTCTTGAGTACAGGAATCTGCGGGTTTTGCGGAGCGATCGACTGCAACTGGATCAATTGCGTTTGAGCCGCAAACAGTTGCGTTTGCAGCGCAGTGACCTGCTGCAATTGAAGCGCGGATTGCCGGTCAGGATCGAAAACCGTGTACGAATCACGATAGGTTGCCAATGCTGCCGCAGCGTCCTTGGCTTTGGCCGCGGCGATGTCCACCTGAGCCTGGGCGAACTGAACCGTGTCGGCCGCAGCTCGCGAGTTCATGCGGTTGACCAGCCGCTCGCTCATCTCGAGCAGCTTTTCGTTGATCTTTTCTGCGTCGTCGGCGGTATAGCCGCGGACCTGGAGAGTCGTAATTGCCGAGGTGGAGTCCAGATCGACCGAAACGATATGTTTGCCGTAATACTTCCACAACGCTTCAAAACTGCCGTCGAGGTGTCGCGAGAAGTGGCTCAGCAAGTCACCATGATTACCGTAGGCGTCGGCAATATAGTCGCTCTGATTTAACTCTTTGAGCGCATCGCGAGACTGAATGTAGTCGATCACGGGATACGTGTCGTCTTGTGCCCGCGAGAAACCCGTACCTTGCAGCAGCGCGCCCACCACGCTGGTCTGGCTCTGCCTTTGCGCACTCCGCACCACAAAGCGCGACTCCGAGACATAGATATCTGATGCGATCAGCCCGAAGTACACCACGGCGATCGTTGTCGGCACAACCACAGTCAACGCAAAGAGCCGGTTGACCCCCTTAATGCGCTCAACCAGACCTTTTTTCTTCCCCATGGGCGGCAGTGCCGCGTTGTTGCTAGATGCAGTTTCCAACGTCTTATCCAACTTTGAATAGTTCTTTCAATTCCGTTGGCGCCCATTGGGCGAATCCAAGGAAAAGGGAAAGCACCCGCAAAAGTGTGCAGCCACGAAGGGCGCAAACGTTTTGCGTGAGCCAATACAAATCCTTACGCGGCGTTTTTTCCGGGTTTACAAATGCAAGATGAGCGTTGCAATCCTTACGGGAAAAACGGTGGCGCATACCCAGTCAATGCACCAGGGCGGCCGATTATAGCCACCCGATAATTCAGGCGCCATCCACCTTCGTGTCATTCCAACAAATTTCCTTATTTTTCTTACCGTTACTTATTTTTTATCTCGCGATGTTGTATTCTTCGCTGCTTGCTTAAGACCAGCAGCAACTATTCAAACGATTCCAAGGTCTCCGGGGGAAGGGCGCATGGGTTCGGCGTTCTATCGGTAGAGCCCGAGCCGCTTTTCGACGTTCCAACATGCACCGCTCCTTTCTCGCCCTGCAAGGCACGGCTTCCCCGTTCTTTAGCCGACTTGCCGCTGCACTGCGCGAGCGTGGTCACGCGGTACGCCGAGTTAATTTCTGCGGTGGTGATTTGGCTTACGCCGGTAATGGCGACGCCTGGAATTTCCGTGGCCAAGCGAGCGAATTAACAGATTGGTATGTCAATCGAGTGAAAGCAGGCGGTTTTACCGATGTCATAATGTTCGGCGACTGCCGTGAAATTCATCGCCATATGCATCCTGTTGCGCAAGCTAATGGGATGCATGTTCACGTCTTCGAAGAAGGCTACGTGCGCCCGCACTGGCTGACACTGGAAAAACACGGTGTAAATGGCCGTTCGCCATTACCCCGCGACCCCGCGTGGTATCGGGATCAACGCCGCTCCATACCGCCGAGCCCCGCAGGGCAGCCCACCGGCTACAACCTCTACGAACGCGCCTTCCACGACATCCGTTATCGCACCGCGAACACGCTGTTCGCCACGCGCTTCCCGCATTACCGCAGTCATCGTCCGAGAAACGGTTTTTTTGAATACTCAGGACTCGCCACGCGTGCGTTGCGTCAACGCCAGCATCATCGCGATTCCGATAATGTCACGCGGGATCTGCTCGAAGCCGGTCAAGCGTATTACATCTTCCCGCTGCAATTGAACTCGGACGCGCAGATCGTCGTTCACTCGCCGTTTGACGGCGTGCGTGAAGCAATAGCAAAAGTAATCAGGTCATTCGCGCAGCAGGCCCCGGCCGATAGTTGGCTCGTGATCAAAAATCACCCCCTCGACACAGGCCTGATCGACTACCGCCGTCATTCCGAGCAACTCGCACGCGAGCTCGGCATCGCCGATCGTCTGCGTTTCATCGACGCTGGCCATCTCCCGACGCTTCTCGATCACGCACGCGGCGCCGTGGTGGTGAATAGCACGGTCGGCTTGTCGGCGCTGCACCACCGCCGTCCGCTGATCGCGCTCGGCACGGCGATCTACAGCATGCCGGGCCTGACCTGGCAAGGCTCGCTGGACGATTTCTGGCTGCATGGCGAGCAGCCGGACATGCATCTGTACCAGGCTTTCCTGGACTACGTCGTCCACCACACCCAGATCAACGGCGACTTCTACACCCGCAGCGGCATTGCCATGGCAACAGCCGGCGCAGTGCGACGTCTCGAGGCGGCGGCACATGCCTAACGCCACCCCGCGCCATATCGTGATCACCGGCGCGAGTGCGGGGCTCGGCCGCGCGCTCGCGCAGGCGTATGCGGCGCCCGGTGTTGTTCTCGGTCTCATCGGCCGTGACGAGAAAAGACTCGAAGAATCGGCCAGCGCCTGCCGCGCAAAAGGCGCGAGAGTGGAAACCGCGCTGATCGACGTCCGCGATGCCCAGACGATGCAATCCTGGCTTCACCAATTCGACGACGCCCACCCAATCGACCTTCTGATCGCCAACGCCGGCGCGGCCAGCACGCTCGCGTCCGCCCTGGACTGGGAAGAGCTGGAGCGCACAGCCACGATCGTCGACACCAATTTCTACGGCGCGATGCACGCAGCCCTTCCAGTTATCGCCCGCATGCGCCCGCGGCGCAGTGGCCAGGTCGCGCTGATCAGCTCGCTCGCCGCCTTGCGCGGCATGGCCATTTCGCCGGCCTACTGCGCCAGCAAAGCGGCCATCAAAGCCTATGGCGATTCAGTCCGTCCGATCCTGTCGCGTGATGGCGTCCGCATGTCGATCGTCTTGCCGGGCTTCGTGAAGACGGCAATGAGCGACGTTTTCCCCGGCGACAAACCGTTCCTCTGGTCGGCCGACAAAGCCGCGCAGCACATCCAGCGCAAATTGAATGCAGGCCGCGCCGAAATCGCGTTCCCCGGTTTGCTTGCTTTCGGCATGCGTCTTCTGCCGTTGCTGCCGGTGGTCATGGCCGATGCGATTCTGGGCGGGCTGTCCTATTTGCCCCGCGAGGAGCGCTGATTGGATACGACGCTCGCGCTCAGCTTCACGGTCGCCGCCGGCCTCGCGCTTCTGCCGGAAGCGATCGCGGTGCCGCGCGCGTCGTTGCGCCGCTCGCCGATTGCTTTTGCTTTGCACGTCGCCGCAATTGTTTTCATCTGCCTGTGCCTGTTGCTGGTCACCGGGCGCGCAAGATTTTCCGCATTTGTCGCAATCGCGCTGGTTGCGCTGCTTGCCGGCGTGAGTAACGCCAAATACGCGTCGCTACGCGAGCCGTTTGTCTTCACCGATCTGAGCCTGTTCAGTCAGCTGTTCGCGCATCCGCGTTTGTACTTGCCGTTTCTCAGCGTAGGCACGGTGGTGGCGATCGTCGTTGGTATCGCGGTGGTGATCGGCGGTTTCGTTGCGGACACCCCCATGGCCAGCAGGCCGTTCGGGGCGATCGCGATCGCTGCGGCCGCCTGCCTCGCCACTGTCTATCTGCTCGCCGCACGCTTGCCGCTCACACTGAATCCCTCTGACGACCAGAAGCGTCATGGTTTCTTCGCGGTATTCGTCGCTTATCTACTCAACGGCATGAAACCGGGCACACCGCGCCAATTGCGCGACGCGCTGGCCGCCGGTCCGTTTGCCACAGGCGCGCCGCGCTCGACGCCCGACGTGATCCTGATCCAGAGCGAATCGTTCTTCGACGCCCGTGGCCTCACTGAATCGATTGCGCCGGCCATCCTGCATCACTTCGACACCGCGCGCCGCGAGTCGGTCCAGCATGGCGAACTGGCCGTCCCAGCCTGGGGCGCCAATACCATGCGCACGGAGTTCGCGGTCCTGACCGGTGTCGAAGGCGCGCAACTCGGCTATGCACGCTTCTACCCGTACGCATTCGTGCGCCGTGCCTGCGCATCGCTCGCTTCGTGGTTCAAACAAGGTGGCTATCAGACCCAGGCGATTCACCCGTACTACGCGGATTTCTTCGGCCGTGAGCGCGCCTTCAGCCATCTGCAGATCGACCGTTTCCTCGATATCAAATCGTTCGCCGATGCCCCGCGCGCCGGCCCCTACGTCGCCGACATGGCGGTGGCCGAATCGATCATCCAGGCACTCGACGAACCGCGCGACAAGCCCGCCTTCATCTTCGCGATGACGATGGAAAACCACGGTCCGCTACACCTTGAACCCGTGCAGGCAGGCGAGGGCGCCGCCTTCCACACGCTGGGCGACGACGCGCGCTGGCGCGATCTGACCGCCTATCTGCGCCATCTTGCCAACGCCGACGCGATGCTCGGCCGGCTGCTCGCCGCACTGCGCGCACGGCGCCGCGACACGGTGCTGTGTTTTTACGGCGATCACGTGCCGGCACTCCCACACATATTCAGCGAACTCGGCTGTGAGCCGGCTCGCAGCGACTACTTTATCTGGCGCAATTACGGCGACGCGCCCGCCACGAATGAAGCTTTGCGTGCCGAGCAACTCGGCCTCGCCCTGATTCGAGCACTCGAACCAGGTTTGCCGAGCGGTGAACCGGCGCGCGCGTTGCACCCAACAACAGAACAATGACCAAACCGATTGCAATTGTGGGGATGGCCTGCCGTTTCCCCGGCCATGTCGAGAGCCCTGAAGATTTCTGGGCGCTGCTGCGCGACGAAAAAGACGCGGTCACGCAAGTACCGGAAGACCGTTTCGGCACGGAGTTCTATCAGCACCCGTCCAAACGCGAAGCGGGCAAGAGTTACACGTTCTCAGCGGGCGTGCTCGACGATGTCGCTGGTTTTGACGCAGCTTTTTTTGGCATTTCGCCGCGCGAAGCGCAGCAGATGGATCCGCAGCAACGTCTGTTGCTCGAACTCGCATGGGAAACCTTCGAAGATGCGGGCGTGCGTCCGCGCGACATGGAAGGCAGCAATTGCGCGGTCTACATCGGTGTCGCGAGCCCAGACTACGGCAATCGTTTCGTCGACGACCTGAACGCGGTCGATCCGTATTCGGCCACGGGCAACACGCTCAGCATCGCGTCCAACCGTCTGTCCTATCTGTTCGACTTGCGCGGGCCGAGCGTGTCGGTCGATACGGCGTGTTCGTCGTCGCTGGTCGCCTTGCATCAGGCGTGTCAGGCGCTGCAATCGGGCGACGCCGAGATGGCGCTCGCGGGTGGCGTCAATCTGCTGCTGCATCCATTCGGTTTCGTGACGTTCTCGAAAGCGTCGATGTTGTCGCCTCGCGGACGCTGCCGCGCGTTCGACGCAACCGGCGACGGTTACGTGCGCTCGGAAGGCGGCGGGCTGGTGATGCTCAAGACGCTCGAGCGCGCCCTGGCGGACGGCGACACGATTCACGCGGTGATCGCAGGTTCGGGCGTCAATTCGGACGGCTACTCGCAGGGCGGAATCAGCGTGCCGGGCGCGGCGACACAAGCGGCATTGCTGCGCACGGTCTACGAACGCGCGGGCGTCGATCCGCGCTCGCTCGCCTATGTCGAGGCACACGGCACGGGCACGGCAGTTGGCGATCCGATCGAAGCGCGCGCCTTGATGGAAGTTGCGTCAGCGGGGCGTGCGGTCGATCAGCCGTTATTGATCGGTTCCGTGAAGACCAACGTCGGCCACCTCGAAACGGCTTCGGGTATGGCGGGGCTGATGAAGGCGATTCTGTGCCTGAAGCACCGTGCTGTGCCGAAGACCTTGCATTTCGAAACGCCGAATCCGGCGATCGATTTCATCGGCGGCCGCTTGCGTGTCGTGGACCGGCTGACTCCGCTCGACGGTGGCGCGGAGCCGCTGGTGATCGGCGTCAATTCGTTCGGTTTTGGCGGCACCAATGCGCACGTCGTGTTGCGGGAAGCACCGGCAGCGGGCGCCATCGCGCGAACCGAAGACGATTCACAGGCACTGTCGCCGCTGATCCTCTCGACTCGCACCGCAGCCGCGCTACCCGCACTGGCCGCACGTTATCTGTCGATGCTCGACAACGGCACGCCGTGGAGCATCCTGGCATCGAACGCGGCGCATCGCCGCCAGTGGCTCAAGCATCGCGCGATCATCGCGCCGGCGACCCAGGCCGAGGCGCGCGCCGCGCTTGCCGCGTTAGCCGAACCGACGTCGGATCACACAGAACCGGCATTCGTGCAGGGTGAAACCCCGGGCGACGATAGCCGCCTCGCACTGGTGTTCTCCGGCAACGGTTCGCAGTGGGCCGGCATGGGCAAGCAATTGCTCGAACAGGAGCCGGTGTTCCGTGCCGCGCTCGACGAACTCGACACGCTGTGGCGCGCCGACGGCAGTGCCTCGCTGGTCGAGGTGCTGCGTGAAGGCGTTACCGCCGCCACGCTGGAAGCCACGGAGCATGCGCAGCCGCTGCTGTTTGCGATCCAGGTGGGCGTCGTGCGCGTGATCGAAGCACGTGGCGTCGGCTATGACGTGTGCCTCGGCCACAGCGTCGGCGAAGTCGCCGCAGCGTGGGCCTCCGGTGCGCTGACGCTGGCGCAGGCCGTTCATGTGATCAAGGTCCGCAGCCGCGCTCAGGCAAGCACGCGCGGCACGGGGCGCATGGCCGCCGCCGGGCTCGGCGAAGCCGCCGTGCGCGCGCTGATGGCGCAACTCGGCGTGGACGCCGCGGTGGAAGTCGCGGGTGTCAACAGTCCGCAGGCGGTCACGCTGGCCGGCCCGCTTGGCGCGTTGCAGGTGCTCGAAGCCGCCGTGAAGGAAAGCGGCCGCTTCTTCCAGATGCTGGAACTGGACTACGCATTCCACAGCCGTCAGATGGACCCGATCGAGGCGAGCGTGCTGCAGGGCCTCGCGGATCTCGCGCCGAATGCCGCAACACGTAGCTTCGTTTCGACCGTCACAGGCGCAGAGCTCGCCGGCACCGAACTCGATGCGCACTACTGGTGGCGCAATATCCGCGAACCGGTGCGTTTCGGCGATGCCATTGCGCAGATCGCCCAGACGGGCGTGCGCCTGTTCCTCGAAGTCGGCCCACATTCGATTCTGCGCAGCTATGTGGCGCAGACGCTCGACGAGGCCCGCGTCAGCGGCCGCTCGTTGTCCACGCTCAAGCGCAATCACGACAGCGCGCAGATGCTGCACCATGCGATCTACGCCGTGCTCGCAAACGGCGCGCGGGTCGACGCCGAACGTTTCGCACCGATGACTGCGCGTGTGGCACTACCGTCCTATCCGTGGCAGCACGAACGCTATTGGCTCGGCCCGACAGCCGAGGCTTACAACCTGGTCAATCGGCGTCGCGAACACCCGTTGCTCGGCTACCGTCTGCGCGAGCACGCGCTCGCCTGGGAAAATCAGCTCGATCCGGCCGGTCTGCCCCTGCTGGCCGATCACGTGGTCGATGGCGGCGTGGCGTTCCCGGGCGCGGGTTACGTCGAAATGGCGCTGGCGGCCGCGCGCGTGCATTTTGGCACGCAAAGCTGCGCGGTCGAGAACCTCGAAATCCGTCTGCCGGTCGTATTCCAGCCGCAGCATTCGAAGCTGTTCCGCTTCACGGTCGACGTGCGCACCGCGAGCTTCACGATCGAAACACGCGACCGGATGTCCGACGAAGCGTGGTCGCTCAACGTCACCGGCCGCTTGCTGGCGAGCGGTTGCGCGCTGGGCACAGAAGGCGGCGTGAGCACATTGCCGGCCACCACGCTCACCGACCTGTTCGCGCAGCCGGCCATGTCCGGTAATACGCTGTATGCAAACACCACCGCGATAGGCTTGAGCTACGGCCCCGCATTCCAATGGGTGCGCGCGGTGCATGTCGACGCGGACGCCGACATTGCGCTTGCGGAGGTGGAAGTCCCCGCGGTACTCGCGCAAACCGAAGCCGCACTGAACGCCTACGCGCTTCATCCGGCATTGATGGACAGTGGTTTCCATCCGCTGTTCGCGTTGCTTGCGTCGGCGGGTCAGGCTGAGATCGAACACGCTGCCTATGTGCCGGTGCAAATCGGACGCATCGACTATCTGCGCGGCGACGCAATTCGCTACGTGGTCGCCCGGATTGAGCGGCGCAGTCCGCATTCGGTGGTGGCATCGTTCGAATTCTCCGACGCGCATGGTGCGATCGTCGCACGGCTCGGCGCGTGCCGTTTCCGCCGCGTCGATCTGGTGGGGCGTCGCCAGCATGCGCCGGCACGCTACGCATATATCGCCGAAGCGAGGCCGCTTGCCGCCGACCTCGACGCACACATGTTGCCCGAGCCGGCCGCATTGCTCGAAGACGGCGTCGCAGCATTGGCGACGCAAGAAGATCAGCCGCGCCGACAGGCCCATCTGACTGAAATGCTGCCGCTGCTGGACGTGCTCGCCAGCGCGTACGCATTGAACGCGCTCGACGCGATGCATGTTTTCGCCCAAGCGACGCTGCCGGACTGTGCTCACCCGGCACTGTTGGCGCGTCTCGTCCAGATCGTCGTCGAAGACGGTCTGGCGCAGCGCGACGGTACGCGTCTCGTGCGAGACGCGGCGGCCTGCGCGACGCTGCCGGGCATCGACGAACTGTGGCGCGACCTGCTTGCGCAGTCACCCGCGCATGTGGCCGAACTGACGCTGCTCGCGCATTGTGGCGCGGCGCTGCCTGCCGTGTTGCGCGGCGAAGTGAACGGCGCGCAGATCCTGCCGCCGTCGCGCAGCAGCCTGGTCGAGCACTTCTTCGAAGCTTCGCCGACGTGGGCGCATGTCAATGCGTTGACCGGCGCCTGCCTGCATCGCGCGATCGAAGGGTGGAGCGAACCGCGCCGCCTGCGCGTGCTTGAACTCGATTCGCCGTTGAGCGACGTGCTTCAACCGCTCGCGATTCACGTACCGGTATCACGCTGCGACTACACGATTGCAGGCACGCATGAGCAGTTGAGCGGCTTCGATGCGAGCGAGCATCCGTCCATCCGGATCGCGAACATCGAGTTCGGCGAGACGCCGCGTCTGTCTGGAATCGAAGCCGGCGAGCGTTACGACATCGTCGTGGCGAGCCACGTGCTTGCCGCACAGACCGAGCCGCGCGCGCTGCTCGCCGCGCTGCGCGGCTGGCTTGCGCCAGGCGCGCTGGTGATGATCGCGGAGCCGCGCAATAGCCGCTTCGCCGATATCGTGTTCGATCTCGACGTGGACGCCGCGCACGCCAACGCGCGCCGCGCGGCATGGCTGTCGCCGGCGGCGTTGACGAAACACCTCGAAGAGGCCGGCTTTGAACAGGTCGCACGGCATACGGAACAGGGCCTGGATCTCGAAGGCGCACCGACGCTGATCGTCGCACGCGAGCCGCGTACTGGCGTTTCTGCCGGCAACGTGGGCGAAGCGCAGACGCCGTCAGCGCATTGGTCCTTGCTGTACGCAGCGGAAACCGGGGCCGACGAAACCCTCACCGCTGCCTTGCAGGCAGCCGGCCATACGACGTCGAGCAGCACGCTCGCGGCGCTGCGTCACGACATGAGCAAGCTGGAGGCGCCGGCAGGGCGTCCGCATCACGTCGTATTCATCGCGCCGGATCACCCCCTGTCCGCCGATGCGGACGGCGCGGAAGTGATGCACGTCCAGCAGCAAACCACGCTCGCGCTGGCGCAACTGGTGCGTGATCTCGCCGCCGTTGCCGGCGTGATGCAGCCGCAATTGTGGATCGTGACGCGCGGCGGTGCGCCGGTCGCCACACCGTTTGCCGATGCCGCAACGCTGCGTCCTGAGCAAGCTGCGATGTGGGGGCTCGGCCGTGTGCTGGCTAACGAGCATCCGGAACTGTCGTGCCGTCTGATCGACCTGTCTCCGGCGTGCTGCGGTGCAGGTGCCGAGCTGGCGCGCGAACTGCTCTCGTCCGACGGCGAAGAAGAAGTGCTGCTCACGCCACATGGCCGCTACGTGCCGCGCATGTTGCCGGCGGCGAGCGCTGCACTGCGCAGCGAATCTGCCGCGGTACGCCCACAGAATGAAGCCGCGGTGCTCGGTTTCGCATCGCCCGGTTCGTTGCGCAATCTCGAATGGTTCGCGCTCGCGCAACACGAACTTGCCGCCGATGAAGTCGAAATCGAGCCGGTTGCGACCGGGCTCAATTTCCGCGACGTGATGTACGCGATGGGTTTGCTGTCCGACGAGGCCGTCGAAAACGGTTTTGCTGGCGCGACGATCGGCATGGAACTGTCGGGGCGCGTCGCGCGCGTCGGCCGTAACGTGCGGCGTTTCTCACCGGGCGATGCGGTGCTCGGTTTCGCGCCGGCGTCCTTCGCGACCCATGTGCGCACGAAGGCCGAGGCCATCGCTCACAAGCCCGAACGTCTGACATTCGAAGAAGCGGCCACGGTGCCGACCACCTTTTTCACGGCGTATTACGCACTGTGCGAGCTGGCGCGGCTGCGCCGCGGCGAGCGCGTGCTGGTGCATGGCGCGGCAGGCGGTGTGGGGATCGCGGCGATCCAGCTGGCGCGCCACCTGGGCGCGGAAGTTTTCGCGACCGCCGGTAGCCGCGAGAAGCGCGAATTCGTGCGCCTGCTCGGCGCCGACCACGTGTTCGATTCGCGCAGCCTTGCATTTGCCGATGAAATCCGCGAGCGCACGCAAGGTGCGGGCGTCGACATCGTGCTCAATTCGCTGGCCGGGGAGGCGATGGTGCGCAGCATCGACACGCTGCGTCCGTTCGGCCGTTTCCTCGAACTCGGCAAGCGCGACTTCTACGAGAACAGCCGCATTGGTCTGCGGCCGTTCCGCAACAACATCAGCTATTTCGGCATCGATGCCGACCAGTTGATGAGCGCATTGCCGGATCTGACCGCTCGTCTGTTCGAAGAGGTCATGCAGCTGTTTGCGGACGGCGTGCTGCATCCGTTGCCGTATCGTGCGTTCCCGGCCGAACGGGTCGAGGAAGCATTCCGTCATATGCAGCAGGCGCGTCAGATCGGCAAGGTCCTCGTGACGTATCCGGCGGGCACACCGAGTCCGTCGCGTACAACGGGCGGCGCTGAAGCGCTGCAACTCGATCCGAAAGCGGCCTATCTGATCGTCGGCGGCACGGGCGGGCTTGGATTCGCCACCGCGCGCTGGATGATGTCGTGCGGCGCGCGCCACCTGACGCTCGCGAGCCGTTCAGGCACGCTCGCACCGGAACTCGCCGCAGAGGCCGCGCGTTGGCGTGAAGAAAATGGCACACAGGTGCACACGGCAGCCTGCGACGTCACCGACGCGGCCACGCTCGACGCAGCGCTCGCCGATATCGCCGCGCGCGGTACACCGCTCAAAGGTGTGCTGCACTCGGCCATGGTGATCGACGACGGCCTCGTGCGTAATCTCGACGACGCGCGTTTCGCCGCGGTGCTCGCGCCGAAGCTGGCCGGCGCATGGAATCTGCACCGCGCCACGCGTGGCATGAAGCTCGACTTCTTCGTGGTCTATTCATCGGCGACGACTTTCCTCGGCAATCCGGGGCAGTCGAGCTATGTGGCGGCCAATACCTTCCTCGAGGCGTTGATTGCCCAACGCCGCGCGGCCGGCTTGCCGGGCACGTACATGGCATGGGGCCCACTGGACGACGTCGGCTTCCTCGCCCGCAATGCGGAGACCCGTGAAGCGCTGCAGGCACGCATCGGTGGCCTGTCGATCACGTCGGCCGAAGCGCTCGCTGCATTGGAGCGCGCGATCGTCGACATGACCGTGGGCGAAGCGGTGGTGCGGCTCGACTGGCAGGCGCTTTCGCCTGGCATGCCGGCCGCGCGCGCGCGTCGCTACACGGACATGCATGCGCGCGGCAGTCACGAACCGGCACGTCAGGGCGGCGCGCAGATGCGTGACCAGATTCTCGGACTGGCATTCGCGGATGCGTTGCCACTGGTTTCGGAAACCTTGCAGGCACAGATTGCACGCATCCTGCACATGTCGCCGGAAAAAATCGAAACCGGCCGCTCGATTCTCGACATGGGCATGGATTCGCTGATGGGCATGGAGCTCGGCATGGCTGTTGAAGAGAGCTTCCAGGTCAAGCTGTCGATCATGACAATGGCCGAAGGCGCAACGGTGCATTCGCTGGCGCAGCGGATTGTCGAATCGATCCAGACGCAGAACGAGACGGCGGAGCCGAACAGTGCGGCGGCTCAGGTGGCGACGTTCGCCGCGCAACATGCGCTCGATGTCGGCACGCATGTGCTGGCCGATGTTGCCGGTGCGTTGTCGGGGCAACCGGACGCGACAACGCCTGTCTCGACGCAAACTGCGACGGAGCTCGTTTGATGAACGCGCCCGCAGGTTGGAGCCGCAGCGAAGGAACGCTCGCGCGACCGCTGACGTTAAGCGGTCACGGCCTGCATACCGGGCGGCGCGTGAACGTGCGAATCCTTCCGGCCGAACCCAATGGCCCGCGCGGCATCGTATTCCGGCGGATGCGGGGCGGCGGCGTGCTGGCCGAACTCACGGTGAGTCCGGCATTGCGGCGCGGTCAGCCGCTTTGCACGATGCTCGAAAGCGCCGATGGCGTTCGTGTGCGCACCGTCGAGCATTTGCTGGCGTCGCTGCTGACCTGCGAAATCGATCGCGCGACCGTCGAACTGGATGCCGAAGAAGTACCGATTCTGGATGGCAGCGCGCAACCGTGGATCGACGCGATCCATGCGTGCGGGCGGACCGAGTTGCCGCATGCCAAGCGCTTCATTCGTGTGCTGCGTCCGGTGAAAATTGCCGACGGCGAGGGCACGCGCGACGAGCGCAGTATCTCGATCGAGCCGTCGGCCGCCTATGAAATGGCCGTGCGCAACGATCTGAAAGGCTTCGGCGCATTGCGCTGGGACGGCGCGGTAACACCGGCGAGTTTTGCCGAGGAGATCGCACCGTCGCGTTCATATGGACGCGTCAAATGGGCGATCCCCGCGATTCTCGCCGGCTATGTGCGCGGCATGCCGATTCTGCGTGGCGCGCGCCTGTCGTGTACGGCCGCGATCATCGGTAACCGTGTGCTGGGCGGTATGCGCGTACCCGATGAATTTGTGCGGCACCGCGTACTGGATTTGGTCGGCGACATGGCGATGGCCGGCGCGCCCTTGCTCGGTCGCGTCACCGCGTTGCGGCCAAGTCATGAAATGAATTACCGGCTGGTTGCCGAACTGCTCGCCACGCGCGACGCGTGGGAATGGGCCGAATTTCCGGCTTGATATCGACATCAGGCCAGCACCTCACAGGGTTATCTGAACAGCATGGGATTGGGTGATCACATCCGCCAGCAACTCGCCGCGAAGGCGTTGATGCGGCAACTGGAACGCGTCTCCGAAGAGGCGCAGACGCCGGGCGTGCCGTTGCCGACTGGTGGCACGCGCGCGGCGCAGGACGCTGCGCGCGCCGCACTCTGCCGCTTCGAGACCATGCCGGGTTATCAGCAGGTCGAAATAATGCGGCAGATGGGCGAGAAGCTGCAGGTGCAGTCGCCGTTTTTTCGCGTGCACGAAGGTATTGCGGGCGCGACCACGCAGATCGGCGGCGCGGAGTATCTGAACTACGCGAACTACAACTATCTCGGTCTCGCCGGCGATCCGCTCGTTTCCGCGCGTGCGAAGGCCGCGATCGACCGCTATGGCACATCGGCATCGGCGAGCCGGATGGTGGCGGGTGAACGGCCCGTGCAGCGCGAACTCGAAGCGGCGCTCGCTGCGTTGTACGAGGTGGACGATTGCGTCGTGTTCGTGAGCGGCCATGCCACCAACGTCACGGTGATCGGTTCGCTGTTCGGTCCCGGCGATCTGGTCGTGCACGATTCGCTCGCGCACAACAGCATCGTGCAAGGCGCGCAATTGAGCGGCGCAAAACGGCTGAGCTTTCCGCACAACGACTGGCAGGCGCTCGATGCGTTGCTTGCACGGGTACGGCACGATTACCGGCGTGTGCTGATTGCGATCGAAGGCCTGTACAGCATGGACGGGGACATTCCCGATCTGGCGCAGTTCGTCGACATCAAGCGCCGGCATGCCGCGTTTCTGATGGTGGATGAAGCACACTCGCTCGGCGTGCTCGGCGAACGGGGCAAGGGCGTTCGCGAGCATTGCAGCGTGGCGAGCGGCGATGTCGATATCTGGATGGGCACGCTCAGCAAAACATTGGCGGGATGCGGCGGGTTTATCGCGGGCTCGCAGGCGCTGATCGATATCTTGCGGCATCTCGCGCCCGGCTTTCTGTATAGCGTGGGCCTCGCGCCCGCACTGGCGGCCGCGTCGCTTGCCGCGTTGGAAAGACTGATTGCCGAACCGGAGCGGGTGGCGCTTCTGCGCGCGCGTGGCAAACAGTTTCTCGACGAAGCGCGGGCCGCCGGTCTCGACACCGGCAAAAGCGCGGGCTATGCGGTCGTACCGATCATTACCGGCAGCACCCTGAAGGCGGCGCAGTGGGCCAACGCGATGTTTGCGGACGGCATCAACGTGCAGCCGATTTTCTACCCCGCTGTTGAAGAAAAGGCGGCGCGTTTGCGGTTTTTCATCTGTTCGACGCATGAGCCGGAACAGATCAGTCGAACCATTGCGGCGCTCAGGCGCCTGCCTCGTTAGAGAAGGACACCCGTCATGTACGCCGTTCAATCAGAGCGCGTTCGCGCGCCGCAGCAGGACCGCGAATCGGGCGCGTTGCAGTCCCGCCCCGCGCGAGCGGAAGACGCCGAGGCGTGCGCACCGCTGATCTTCGCCTCCGGCGTGCGTGAGTTCGGGTTCTTTCTCGGTGAATCTGACAAGCGCTGCGTCGAGTTTCTGGAATTCGCCTTCACGTCGAAACACGGCCGATTCTCCTATCGGCGTCACCACGTCGCCGTGACAGGCGACGGCAAGGTGGTGGCGGTGCTTGCCATGCATGACGGCCGGAACATCTGGTTTGATGATCCGCATGTCGCGCTCATGCTGCTCATGTTTTTCGGCGTGCGCCGTACGGTTGCCATGCTGTTGCGCGGCCTGGTGCTGGAGAGTGAGCTGCCCGCGCCGAAGTCGTCGCAGACCCTGATTGCGCATTGCGCGACGGGTGAGCAGATGCGGAGTACCGGTGTGTTCAGCACGCTATTTACCAGCGTGCTGCGCGCGGGTTTGATGCACGACGAACCGGATCGGCAGATCGTATTAGATGTACTGGTCAGCAATCGGCGCGCGTACGACCTGTATCAACGCCTCGGTTTTGTCGAACTGCCGCGCCGCGCGCCAATTTCGCGCCGTTTGCCACATGAACTAGAATCGGTGCGAATGCAGCTTATGCGCCGGGCTTGAATGGGGGCAGAGGGACTCGGCTCGCGCAAATTCAAAAATACCTAGAGAGGAAAAAGACCATGCATATTCATCCAGTGATTCTTTGCGGTGGGAGCGGCACCCGGCTGTGGCCGATGTCGCGCGGCGGATATCCGAAGCAATATCTCAAGCTGACGGGCGAAAACACACTTGTCCAGCAAACCGCACTGCGCCTCGCCGGTATCGCCGACGTCGCGTCGCCGATCGTCGTGACGAACAATGAACAGCGTTTTCTGGTTGCCGAACAGTTGCGCCAGGTCGATGTCGTGTCGTCAGCGATCGTGCTCGAGCCCGCCAGCCGCAACACGGCGCCGGCTATCGCGGTCGCGGCCTTGTTGGCACTGCGCGAAAGCCCGGACGCCTTGCTGCTCGTTTTGCCGTCCGATCACGTGATTAAAGGCGAAGCGGTCTTCGTCAAAGCGGCCGAAGCCGCGGCCCAGATCGCCAAAGATGGCTACCTGGTCACGTTCGGCATCACGCCGACCGAGCCGCACACCGGTTACGGCTACATTCGTGCGGGTGCGAGCCTGGTCGAAGGCGAGCCGACTTTTGCGGTCGACTCGTTTGTCGAGAAGCCGGATGCGGCGACAGCGCAGCGTTTTCTTGAGGACGGCAGCTACTACTGGAATAGCGGCATGTTCATGCTGAAAGCGTCCACCTACATGGAGGAACTGCGCCGCTACGAACCTGAAATCGCGAAGCAGGCAGAACTGTCGCTGGAAGGTGCGCAGCGCGACAACGATTTCGTCCGTCTCGACGCACAAACCTTTTCGGCCTGTCCCAACATCTCGGTCGACCATGCCGTGATGGAGAAAACGAAGCGCGCCGCCGTGGTGGCGGTAGCGGATCTCGGCTGGAACGACATCGGCTCGTGGACCGCGCTTGCCGACATTGCGGAGCGCGATGCGCAAGGCAATGCGCTGCTCGGCGACGTGCTGACCGACGCCGTGACCAATTCGTACATCCGCGCGGAGCACCGGCTGGTTGCCGCGATCGGGCTGGATAACGTCGTTATCGTCGAAACTGCCGATGCTGTGCTCGTGGCGCATCGCGACCAGGCGCAGGACGTCAAGAAAATCGTTGCGCAGTTGAATGCGATGGGACGTCACGAGTCGGTTACGCACCGTCGCGTGGTGCGGCCGTGGGGATCGTACGAAGGTATCGACAGCGGCGACCGGTTCCAGGTCAAGCGCATTGTCGTCAGCCCTGGCGCGCAACTGAGCTTGCAGATGCACCATCATCGTGCGGAGCATTGGATTGTCGTCAAGGGCACCGCGCTCGTGACCAACGGCGATAGAGAGATCATCCTGACCGAAAATCAATCGACGTACATTCCGCTCGGCGTGACGCATCGGTTGCTGAATCCGGGCAAGATTCCGCTCGAGTTGATCGAAGTGCAGTCCGGCGCCTATCTCGGCGAGGACGACATCGTGCGCTTCGAAGATACTTATGGGCGTGTCGCGAAGGCTTAAGCGCCATCACGACGGCTCGCGGTGCACACGGCGGCGAGAGCGTTGCCGTGTGCCGATTGACCCACGTCGAAACACGCGTTAACATCGTTTCCATGACCGCTTCTATCCATTCCCGTTCGCATTCTTTGCGCGCATGCTGTTGCAGCCTGCCAAGGGGAGCTTGCGTCTAGCGAGTCGATCTGTACACGTCCATATCCCTGAGGCCACCCGTCACACGACCGGTGGCCTTTTTGTTTTGGTGTGTCTGTTTTCATTTTTTACGTTCCGCTTTACGTTCACTAACGCGTTCGACACCACAGGAATTCACATGCCGCTCGCCCTGTACGACACCTGGTCGCGCACCTTGCGTGCTTTTGCGCCGATTCAAGCAGGCCATGTGGGCCTGTATTGCTGCGGCCCTACCGTGTACGACCACGCGCATATCGGTAACCTTCGAACCTATGTGTTCGAAGACGTGCTGCGACGCGTGATGGTGTTGAACGGCTATACCGTGCGGCACGTCGTCAATATCACCGACGTGGGTCATCTGGTCTCCGATGCGGATGAAGGCGAAGACAAAATGGAGAAGGGCAGCCGGCGCACCGGCGAGTCGGCGTGGACGATCGCGGAACGTTATACGGCAGATTTCATGAACGACTGGCGCGCGCTGAACCTGCTGGAACCCACCGTGTGGTGCCGCGCGACCGATCACATCGTAGAACAGATCGACTTCATTGCCGAGCTCGAGCGCAACGGCTATACCTACCGCACGGCCGACGGCGTCTACTTCGACACAAGCAAACAGGACGACTACGGCTTTCTCGCGCGGCTCGATATAGCGGGCCTGCAGGCCGGAAAGCGCATTGCACTGGGAGAAAAGCGGCGCGCGACGGATTTCGCGCTGTGGAAATTCAGTCCACCGGACTCCACGCGGCAGATGGAGTGGGATAGTCCATGGGGAAGAGGCTTTCCCGGTTGGCACATCGAATGCTCAGCGATGTCGGCGAAATATCTAAGCCCGTGGTTCGACATTCATTGCGGTGGAGAGGATCACATCGCCGTGCATCACAGCAATGAAATTGCGCAGACCCAGGCCCGCCATGGAACCCGCCTCGCGAACTTCTGGCTGCACGGACACTTCCTCACACTGGACGCGGGCAAGATGTCGAAGTCGGGCGGCGATTTCGTGCGTCTGCAGACGTTGATCGAGCGTGGTATCGATCCGCTCGCGTATCGGTACTTATGCCTGAGCGCGCATTACCGGAGCAGTTTGCGTTTCAATGCGGATGCGCTGGACGCCGCGCAATCCGCGTTGGACCGTTTGCGTAGAGCCTACGTGCGGTGGCCGGAAGGGGGCATGCCCGATGCGAATTGTGTCGATCGTTTCAAGGCGGAGGTCGATCAGGATCTGAACCTGCCACGTGCGCTTGCCGTGTTGTGGGAAGTGGTCAGAAGCGATCTGCCGGCAGCGACGCGACGAGCAACCGTCGATTATTTCGACGCGGTACTCGGGCTACGGCTCGCCGAATGGAAGGAGGACGCCGTGCACGTTCCTGCGGATATCGCGCTTCTCGCCGATGAGCGTGAGAAGGCCCGCGCGACTAAAGACTGGAACGAGGCCGACCGTCTGCGCGACCACCTAAGAGCGGAAGGCTGGCATGTTGAAGACAGCGCGAGTGGGCAGGTACTGCGTCGCCTCGATAAGGCGTAAGCAATGCGTTCGCTCGAGCCGTCGAAAATCCAGGCACAATAGGCAAGCCCGCGCCACTCGCGCGCGAATCGCCGATTCCGGTTAGCAAGGAAAGGAGGACGTATGAGCCAGCTTAAAGCCGTGGAATATTCCGCCGCGTCGCCCGAAGTCAAAGCCGTCTACGACGACATCAAGCAGACCCGCCAGGTCGACGACGTCAATAACTTCTGGAAGTACATCGCCCAGCATCCACCTACGCTGGCTCGCACGTGGGACAGTCTGAAAGACGTGATGGCGCCGGGTGCGCTCGATCCGCTGATCAAGGAATTGCTCTACGTTGCCGTGAGCGTGACGAACAACTGCGGTTACTGTGTCGCGAGTCATACGGCTGCGGCCCGCCGCGCCGGCATGAGCGACGAGATGTTCGGCGAGCTGCTGGCCGTGGTCGGCATGGCGAATGAGACTAACCGCCTCGCGGTGGGATATCGCGTACCGATCGATCCTGCGTTCGAGTAACGGCGCGTGCCCTCAGCCTTGCACGCCATGCCATCCGGCGAGCAAGGCGGGCAATTCGGCCATGTCCCGGAAGACGTGAATCGCGCCCGCGCCATGCAAGGCAGTGGCGCTGCTGTGGCTCAGTTCTTTCGGACAATAGCCGAACACTGTGGCACCGGCGGCCACGCCTGCCGTCACGCCCGTGACGGTATCGTCCACCACGGCGCAACGTTGCGGTTCTATGCCGACCCCCGCGGCTGCGGCGAGGTAGACATCGGGATACGGCTTGTTGCGCGGTGTTTCGTGGCCGCTGAAGATGCGTCCTTCGAAGCAGTCGAGAATACCGGCCTTCACCAGTTGCAATTCCACTTTGATGCGATCGGCGCCCGACGCGACAGCAATGCGTCCGTCAAGCGTCGCGTAAAGCGCACGCACGGCTGACGCCGCGCCGTCAATCGCCATCAACTCGCGATCGAGCGCTTCGTTACGGCGCGCGCGAAACTGCATGAGCCAATCCGTCGTAATCGCGAAGCCGGTGCGCGCTTCGATGAGTGCGGCTTCATCTTTGACGGCCTTGCCGACAAAAATGCGCATTGCCTCTTCAACGGTCAGTTGCCAACCCAACTCGCCGAGCATCTCGGTCAGCACGCGGTTGGTGATGGGTTCGGAGTCGACGAGCACGCCGTCGCAGTCGAAAAGTACGGCGTCGAAAGGGAAATCAGCCATCGGGCAGGGTACGGATAGAGGTCGCGGAACCGGCAAGGATACCTCACCGGCTCGCACGACGCTGCACAAAGGCCATGTGACCGGCCCCTGCGGAAGATCAGGACCCTGAAGCCTTATACCCGTCACTCAGCGTTTTCATAAACGCGATGATGTCCTGAATATCCTGATCCGTCATGGCCGGTTGATCACCGAACTTGCGATCGAACGGCGCGTCGGCGATATCCACATTGGCGTGATACTGCGCCGGTAGATCGTTGTACTTCTGTACCTTCCCGGAAGCATCGCGCGGATAGATCTTCTCAGGCGCCGTATTGCGCAGGTTGTAGAAGTCCATGACCTGCTTGAGGTCGTGATACACGCCGTTATGGAAGTACACCTTACGCTCGGCAACGTTGCGCAGGGTCGGTGTCAGGAACATGCCGCAGTACTGCGTTTCCTTCGTCATGTCGTCGCGGAACGGCCCGCACACGCCCATATCGAAGAACTTCGGATCCTTGTTGGCCGGAATGGCCGGATTACGCGGCACGCCAAGCGCCTCGTACTGCGTGTCGGTAAACACTGGCGGCAAGCCATCCTTGCTAGGCTGACTCAAATGGCAACCCGCGCAGTTAGCCTTGTCCTTGTCGTTGAACAACTGCAAGCCATGCAATTCAGCATGCGTCAGCCGTGCTTTACCTTCGAGCCAATAATCGTACTTGCTGGTAAAGGCATGAAACGACTGATCCTCGGTCTGATACCGTCCCACTGCGAACATGGCTTCCGAGATCAACAAACTCGGATTGTTGAGGATGCCCGGCCCGAAGATCTGTTTAAACTGGTCAACATACTTCGTTTGCAGCAGCTTGTGCGCGACATCGGCTTCCGTCGCATTGGCCATCTCCACCGGATTCATCAGCGGACCGATCGCCTGGATTTGCAGCGTATCGGCGCGGCCGTCCCAGAACAATCCGCCTTGCGGCACCATCGCCGGAGCGGCGGGCGCGGCAAGCGCCGTCTTCTGTGCACGCTGCACGCCGGCCGCCTGTGACGCCAGTTGCGTCATATCGACAGGCACATCGGTATCGCCCTGATCCGGCCCGATGCTGAACGGCGCCTGGCGGTACAGATACGCCAGCGACGGCGGCGGCCGATAACCCGCCTGATTCATGTGCGCGCCGCCGAGCTGAACCGGGAATGCGTTATCCGGCGCGTACGAATGCTGTGCCGAATGACACGATGCACACGACTGTGTACCCGACGCCGACAACGTCTGGTCGAAGAAAATCTGTTTGCCAAGCAGCGCAACCGCGCTCAGCGGAGCGTCTTGCGGACGCATCAAATGCACTGGAGCAGGATTCGCGCCGGTGATTTCTTCGACGATCACGCCGACTGCGGGCGGCATCCGTTCCGGGTAGACAAGCGCGTACGCGCAAACCACGACGAGCGCGAGCACGATGCCGGCGGCGCTCCACGCGAGCAGCCTGAGCCACGCGCGACGGGTAATGACGGGACCCGGCTCACCGCCAGCAGGCAGATGCGAGGGCAGGACGGCGTCTGAAGGATGATTCATGGCGATGGTGACTAGTAATTCGATCTGGTGCGATCAAAAAGCAAATCGAGCCAGCACGTTTGCACTGGCTCGACGCCTAACTACAGCTTGGTGTGTTTCCTGTTCTTCCCCGCGCTGCGCTTCGTGTCGTCATGCACGAACAGCGCGCGTGCATGACGTGAAGTAAAGCGCACCGGAAGGGCAGTCCGCACGCGTGCCGGAATCAGCTGGCCGGCGGCGCCGACAGCTTCGTACCCAGGTTCTGATCCAGATACACCGTCGGATTGTTGCCGGAGCCCGAGAAGTTGAACATGTTCATGATGCTGCCCGCCGTTGCATCGAACGAACCATTGCCAAGGCGTTGACCGCCAAGCCAGTTGTCCTCGATGAACTTGACCACGGACGCCTGGGTGATCGGCGTATCGTCGACGAAGTTGACCTTCGCCCACGGCGACACCACGATAAACGGCGTGCGCGTACCCGGGCCGCAACGGCCGTTCACTGCGCCACCATTCACGCCCTGCGGTTGAACCGCACCCGCTGCCGTACACGCACCCGTGCCGCTCAGGTTGTCAGTGCCGGCCACCGTCGCGCCGCCCGCGGACTGCGCCGTGGTCGAATCGAACGACGAGCTCGTCGGCGCCTTATAGCGGTGATCGTACCAACCGTCCGAATCATCGTAGGCGATGATCACGGCGGTGTTCTTCCAGTCAGGCTGTTGCTGCAGGAAGTTGATCACCTTCGTGACGAATGCCTGCTCGTCGATCGGGTCCGAGTTGCCGGGGTGGCCGTCGCTGATCGCCGGTGCCTTCAGGAAGCTCACGGACGGATAATTGCCCGCCTTCACCGCAGCGAAGAAGTCGTCGGTGTCATACTGGTGGTGAACCGGCGTTGCGGTGTTGTCGAGCGGATCGGTCGCGCCGATCACTGCCGTCGACGAAGGACGCGTATGCGCGAGGTTGGCCGTGGTCGCGTAGTACTGGAACCACGCGTGATGCTGCACGTAGTCGGACTTGGTCGCGTTCAGCACTTGCGAGAATGTCGAGCGTGCGCAACCGGTCGTGCCGTTGGCATTAGTGGTCGTCAGATTGAAGCCGCCCATGAAGCCGCCCCACGTCAGACCCTTCGCGTTGAGCAGGTCGCCGATGTTCTTGTTGTTCGACGACATGGCGCCCGTCGGCGAACTCTTCGCCGCGATCGTGCAGACGTCGCCGGTCGGGTCCAGGTCGCCGGTCATCGTGAAGCCGCCGGTCGAATCCGGAATCGCGTTGGCCGAGGTTCCGCCCGTCACCACGACGCCGTTGTTCTGGCCCGAGACCACTTCAAGCGCACCAGGCGTCGACGGACCGTACGTGTCCGTGTACGCGTTCTGGTTCAGCGCGAAGTTCTGCGCGTAGTTCCACATCGCGGTGACCGTATTGCCGTCGAAGTAGCCGAGCACCTGGCCCTTCGTGCCGAACGCACCGGTGCTGCCGGCAATCGTCGAACCTGCGGCCGTGAACAGCGGGAACGAGTCCATCGCGCCGTTGTTATACGCGAGCTGTTCCGCGGCATACGCGTGGTTCTGGCTCGACGTATTGGCTTGCGAACGATCGAGACGGAACGGCAGCAGATCGGTTGCCGGCAGGCCGAGGCCCGCGATCGCCACGGTACCGACCGTGCGGCCTGCCGTGTTCGGCGAGGTCGCGAGCGCGTTCGGGTTCGCGGTGATCAGGTTGCTGCTGCTGAGGTTGTTGACCGCGGGTGTGCCTGCGGCTGCCGTGAATTGCGGCTCGCCAACCGGGTTGCTGGCTTGCGGATACGTCGCGAAGTAGTGGTCGAACGAGACGTTCTCGCCAAAGATCACCACCACGTGTTTAATCGGCGTGGTCGTCGTGACGGCGTCCTGCGCCGACACCGTGACTACCGGTGTCGATGCAGCCGCAGGCGTCGACGCCGTCGAGCTGACACTATTGTTGCCGCAAGCTGCGAGCGCAAGCATCGCCGCCAACGGGATGGGTAAGAGGGTTCTACGGAACATGTGACTGGCTCCAGATTCGACTTCGCCGTTCAGCGTTTCCAGTGATGCACGTGTGGAGGTTCGCTGGGGATATTGTTAGAAATACAGCTAGTGGTCTTACCGCAAGAAACAGCGCGCATTGAAACACTCGCTGATTAAGATTTGAGGGCGCGAACATTACGCTACCTATCGGGCGCCATTCAATTGAATAACGTTTGCTGTCGTTACGCTTTCGATTGCCTGCGATGTGAAGACCGTTTGGTTGGCTACGACGGGCACGCATCGGCGCGTTTCTTGCCCATGCCAATCAAAGCGACAGATTTCTCCGGCTGCTGCGTTCAACAAGAAACGGAGCCGCTTAGGAATTCAACTCTTATGGGAGAGAGCAACATGATGTGGAGCCGCGTGCCTTGAGCGAACGCGATCCCGATGCGGAACTGCTGGCAGGGGTTGCGCGACAAGACCCGGCCGCCGTGCGCTCGCTCGTCGCGCGCAAGTTGCCGCGTCTGCTCGCGCTCGCCACGCGCATGCTGGGAGATCGCATGGAAGCGGAAGACGTGGCGCAGGAGGTCTTCGTGCGGATATGGAAACAGGCTTCGCGCTGGCGGGAAGGCGAGGCGAAGGTCGATACGTGGGTACATCGCGTCGCGCTCAATCTTTGCTATGACCGTTTGCGCGGCCGCCGCGAAGTCCCGTACGACGACATGCCCGACGAGATCGACCCTGCCGCGCTGCCCGACACCACCCTCGAAGCGCGCGCCCAGGACGAGCGCGTTCGCGAGGCGCTCGCCGCATTACCGGCACGCCAGCGCGAGGCGCTGGTGCTCAACTATTACCAGGAGATGTCGAACATCGACGCTGCCGCCCTGATGGGCATCACGGTCGATGCGTTGGAAAGTCTGCTGGCACGCGCGCGCCGCAATCTGCGCGCCCAACTGGCCGGCAGCGGCCTTAGCAAGGACAAGTCATGACGCCCGAAAGATTCCATCAGATCGTCGAAGCCTACGGTGCTGATCCGCGCCGCTGGCCGCAACAGGAACGCGCAGCGGGAGAGGCCTGGGCCGCGGCGCATCGTGCCGAGGCCGATGCGCTGCTGGCGGACGCGGCCGGCATCGACGCGTTGCTGGCGGCCGACAAGGTCGATCCGCCGGGCGCGGCGTTGCAGCAGCGCATCATCGGCAGCGCACCGGTACGGCAGCCGGCCGCGCCGCGCCGGCGCTTGTGGTGGTCGGGCGCGGCGGTGGCAGGCGTCGGACTGCTCGGTGGCGTGGCCGGTGCGTTTGCGGTGTCGTTCTTCGTGTTGGCAGGGGCGGTTCCGCAAGTGCACGAGTCTTCTTATTTAACTTCGAGTTTCGGCGGGTCGTCCGCCGATTGGAGCGGCGAATGAACGGCCGGTCATGGAAAATCGTGCTGGTGGCTTCGCTGGTGCTCAACGTGTTTCTGCTGGGTGCGATTGTCGGCGGTGCTTATCAGTGGTTCGCGGCGCGTGGTGCGATGACGCCGGTGCTGGCACAGCAGCGCACGGCGCTGCGCTTCGCCGCCGAAACGCTGCCAGCCGAGCGTCAGAAGGCCTTTATCGACGGTTTGAAGAATGCACGCCGCGAGGGCAAGGACTTCGCCCGCGAGGGGCGCGAAGGGCGGCACGACGTATTGCGTCTGCTCGCCGCGCCGCAGTTCGATCGCGCGGCGCTGGACGCAGCACTGGCCCGCACGCGTGAGGCCGACAGCAGCTTGCGTGCGCAAGTGGAAGGCAGTGTGGCTGATTTTGCGGCGACGTTGTCGCCCGAGGAGCGCGTCGAGTTCGCCGACAGCCTGAAGCTGCGCGGCCAGTGGCGTGAGCCGCAGCCGGCGGCCAATGCGAAGAAGGCACAAAAGCCGGCTGCAAGCGGTACCTCGAGTGAAGCTTCTGGCGGATAAAAAATTCTCGGCGGGCGCGACGGATTTCAGCGTGGCGGTCGTTTAAAGAAATATCCAACGCCGAAGAGGACGGTATGGCTACCTCACCGAACATGAATGCCGCGGCGATTGCGCTGAACCGCTTCGGCCTTGGTGCCCGTGCCGACGACACGCCGCCCGCCGACCCGAAAGGGTGGCTGCTCGCCCAGTTCGAGCAGTATCAGCCGCGGCCTGCCGCATGGGCGAGCCAGCCGGATTCGGTGGCGCTGTCCACGGAGCTGGCACAGCAGCGCATGCAGCTGAATCAGCTAAACCGGCAGAATCCACAGAATCCGCAGAACGCCAGCGAAGGCGCGAGCGCCAATCAGGCGAATGTGCAGACCAATGCACAAACCAATGCGCAAGCCGCTGGCCAAAGCACAACGGAAACCCCTGCCCAAACTGCTAAGCAAGCCGAACGAAAAGCGCTGCGCGGCGAAGTTCTCGACATGTACCGTTCCTCGGTGAACGCGCGGGTCGCGAGCGCACTGACCACGCAGACGCCTTTCATCGAACGGCTGGTTCATTTCTGGTCAAACCACTTCGCGGTGTCCACGGAAAAACCGGGCGTCGCCGCACTGGCCGGCTCATTCGAAGCGGAAGCGATCCGTCCGCACGTGCTCGGCCGTTTCGAAGACATGCTGGTCGCGGTGGAACGTCATCCAGCCATGCAGTTGTTTCTCGATCAGACGCGCTCGGTCGGACCGGACAGCATGGCGGCGATGCGCGCCGCGCAGCGCAATCCTGACGTCAAACGTGGTCTGAACGAGAATCTGGCGCGCGAAATCATGGAGCTGCACACGCTCGGTGTGCGCAGTGGCTATAACCAGGATGACGTCACCGAATTCGCCCGCGCGCTGACCGGCTGGAGTCTGGCCGCCAACCCTGGCAACCCTGGCAACCCTGGCAATCCGAACAATCCCGGCAACCCGCTTCGGCAGCGTATGCCGCCGAACGCCGCCCCCGGCACGTTCGTGTTTCGCACTGCGCTGCACGAGCCGGGCTCGAGAACCATCATGGGTCGCCGCTATGACCAGCCGGGAGAAGAGCAGGCGCTGGCGATCCTGCACGACCTCGCGAGCGCGCCCGCGACGGCCCAGCACATCGGCGGCAAGCTCGCCCGTCATTTCGTCGCGGACAATCCGCCGCCGGACGTGAGTGAGCGGCTCGCGAACGCGTTCGCGAGCAGCGGTGGCGATCTGCCGACCGTGTACCGGACGTTGCTCGACATGCCGCAAGCGTGGTCACCGGTCGCCGTGAAGTTCAAGACGCCGTGGGAGTGGACCATTTCTTCGATGCGCGGGCTCGGCTGGCAGGACATCGGCAACATGCAGACCGCGCCCATTCTGACGCAGCTCGGTCAGCCGGTATGGCGACCGGGTTCGCCCGCCGGCTACGACGACATCGCCGCGAGCTGGGCGGCGCCCGATGCGCTCGTGCGCCGGGTCGAAGTGGCGCAGCGCTTTGCGTCGCGCGTCGGCGACCGGCTCGATGCGCGCTCGCTCGGCCAGACTTTGCTGGCCGGCTCGCTTAGTGCGCCGACGGCTACGGCTGTGTCGCGTGCCGAAAGCGCGTCGACGGCGATTGCGCTGCTGCTGGTCTCGCCGGATTTTCAACGGAGATGAACGCCATGCTTTCACGCCGCAAATTTCTGAGCGTCGCCGCTGCAGGCGCGGGCGCGATTCTCGTGTCGCCGCAGATCGTTTTTGCCAGCGTCGCAACCGATCGCCGTTTCGTGTTCGTGATCCAGCGCGGCGCGGCCGATGGGCTGAACATCGTCGTGCCGTATGCCGAACCGGCCTACGCGACACTGCGCGGTGCGCTCGCAATCGACCCATCCAAAGCGACCAGGCTCGACGGCACCTTCGCGCTGCATCCCTCGCTCACGCAGATCGCCGCCATGTACGCGGATCGTCAGGCGCTGTTCGTCCATGCGGTGGCGTCACCATATCGTGACCGCTCGCACTTCGACGGGCAGAACGTGCTGGAAACCGGCGGCACGTCGCCGTATCAGATGAAGGACGGTTGGCTTAACCGGCTCGCCGCATCGATGCCCACCTCGCGCGAGAACGCGATCGCCTTCGCGCCGACCGTGCCGATGGCGCTGCGCGGCAAGGCGGCGGTGACGTCATACGCGCCCTCGGGCTTGCCGCAGGCGCCTGACGATCTGCTCACCCGGGTCGCGCAACTGTACGACCAGGATGCGCAATTGCGGCCACTCTGGGAGTCGGCAATGACCGCGCGCGGGCTTGCCGGCGACGCCGGTGCGCGTCAGGACCCGGCGAGCCTCGGCAAGCTCGCCGCTGGCTTTCTGTCACGCGACGACGGTCCGCGTATCGCGATGATCGAAACCGGCGGTTGGGACACGCATACCGCGCAGAACGCGCGCCTCGCCAATCAGTTGAAAGCGCTCGATACGATGCTCGCGGCCTTGCGCGACGGCATGGGTCCGTTGTGGAACAGGACCACCGTGGTGGTGGCCACCGAGTTCGGCAGAACCGCCGCCGCCAACGGCACGGGAGGCACCGACCATGGCACCGGTTCGGTTGCGATGGTGTTGGGTGGATCGGTGGCGGGCGGACGCGTGCTCGCCGATTGGCCCGGCCTCAAACCGGGCGACCTTTACGAAGCGCGCGACCTCAAACCGACCATGTCGCTGGATGCGTTGATCGCCGGCGTCGCGAGCGAAAGCCTGGGACTCGATCCGCAACGCACGGCCAGCACGCTGTTTGGCCAGACCGCGGGAATGCGGCCGGTGACCGGGCTCGTGCGTGCATAACTTAATTATCACCAGGGAGAGCAAATGAAAATCAGATCGAATATTCGCGCCATGTCGCTTGCAGGTTTGTGCGCCGCGTTGTTGTCAGCCTGTGTCGTCGAACCGGCACGGCCACCGCAACCCGCGCCGCTCGTCGAGGTGGTGCCGGTCGCACCAGCGCCGGGCTATCACTGGGTGAAGGGCCACTATCGCTGGGAAGGCAATCATTGGGCGTGGATACCGGGACACTGGGCGGGCTGATCGCGGCACCGGGCGTGTTGTCGGCTGATGACGAATGGGGCACGTGATACGTCTAATGCGTCTAATACGTCGATTGCGCGCAATCGCGCCTGGGTGAGCGTTTCAAATAGCGGGACAAAATCAGGACGATGGGCACCGCCGCAGATTGGTTCTTGCGGTGCTGCCCATCGCAACCCGTCGTCGTTCATCCATCGCCTGGCGCGATTAACCTCCGCCGCCTTGCGTGCCGAGGGTCAGCTTGTTGTTCACCGATTTGACGCCGGCAACACCCTTCGCCACTTCCTCCGCTTGCGGAATCTGCGCACCGTCAGGCACCGATCCAGTCAACGTTACCGCGCCGCCGCGGGCCCGGACGAACACGTTCGACACATCAAAACCCTGCGTTTTCGCCAAAGCCTTGCGTACGGTCAGACCCAACTTGCGGTCCGCGCTCTTTACCGACTTCGCACTCGGCGCCGGTGCCGCCATGGCATCCGACGCCATCGCGTCGCTCGCCTGGGCATAGGCACTGGATGCAGTCGCCACACACAATGCGATACCGAGTGCCTTCAATAGATTGACTGTTTTCACGTTTTCTCCATTCCTCGAAAAGTTGATTTCGCATCGTTGCATGCAAAAAACCACGCGCTTGCAAGCACTTTTCCGCCTGCATGGAGTTCACTGTCTTGTAGAAGAGTGACGTTGTGAAGCTCCCAGCGCGCTTAAACAATACTCCAGCAAACGCGCCAGCGTTGAAAAAACTGTCCCATCCGCCCAGTGCACGATTCGCCTATCATGGCGGCTTCGATCATCAAAGGCGCTTCGCAGATGGCTGACGGCGTACAGCAACAACTCCACGAACCACGCACGGATGCCCCTGCATCGTCGATCGATTACGGCCTGTGGGCATTGACCTTCAGCTACGTGCTCAGTCAGTTTTTCCGCAGCTATATCGCCGTGATCTCCACTCAGCTGATCGGCGATTTCCATTTCTCGCCGCAAATGTTCGGCTGGTTCGCGGGCTCGTTTTTTCTCGTCTTCGCTATCGCGCAACTGCCGGTCGGCATCATGTTCGACCGCTACGGCGTGCGCGGACCGACCGCAATGTTGATGGGCATCGGCGCCGCGTGTGCCGGCATTCTTTCGATGACCACGAGCGCCACCGTTGCGCTCGTCGCACAAGCCGGCATCGGACTGGGTTGCGCGCCCATCTTCATGGGGCTGCTCAATTACGTACTGCATTCCGGCCACGGCACGCGCAATGTGCGCGCCGTCACGACGGCGAGCGCGATCGGCATGGCGGGGGCGCTGCTGGCCGCGTTTCCGCTGAGCCGGGCAACCGCCAGCTTCGGCTGGCGTCCGGTCATGGTCACGGCGGCACTCGCCATGCTATGCGCGACGTTTGGCGTCGTATGCTTCGTGCGCCGGCGCGATGCCGCCGCGCATGAGCACAATCTCGCTGCATCGCAGCACGCGGCAAATGGAGTGAAACGGCGCACCGGTTTCTGGACCTTGATGCCGGCTTGCCTCGCGCTCTCGGTCGGCAGCACGTTCCGAACCTCGTGGGGTGGGCCGTATCTTGCTGACGTATACGGTTTCGACGTTATCGCGCGCGGCAATGCGATGACCGTCACCAGCGTGATCGGCATCGCCGCATCGTTCTGTATTCCTGTGGCCGTGCGGTTCTGCGCGCCCAAGCTTATTTCGCTGCTGTGGTTGATCGCCGGCGTGCTCGCGGCCCTGGTGCTCGCTGTCAGTCCGGACGGTAACTGGCTGCTCAGCGTGGCATTGATATGCGTGTTGTTCTCGGTCGGCTCGATCCATCCGCTCGTCATGTCGCAAGCGCGCGCCATCATTGCGCCACGCCGGCTCGGGCTCGGTTTGGGCCTGCTCAACAGCCTCGTCTTTCTCGGTGTGGCCCTGACCAGCAGTTGCTTCGGCTGGATCGCGGGTGCCGCAAAACAGGCGCATCTATCGAACGCGGGGATCTACTCGGCACTGTTCGCCGTGACTGTCGTGCCGCTTGCGGTCGGCGCGGTGGTTTATTTTTTCAGCCCGGTGGTCGCTGCGCCGAAAGAAGAAATCTGAGCAACGATGTGCGTTGTACTGTCGTGTACGGTCGTGTACGGTCGTTAAGCCAGCGTCGAACTTCAGTTCAGACACGTCGTCACAAGGTGTCTGCACCGATTTCGTGCGCACCGTCACTCCGGACTATAATTTCGCAGCCCGGTTCACCCTCGATCCGGACCACGATGTGTCCTTCAGATGGTGCCGTTTCGCGGGAGCGCGTTTCATTTTGAACAAAACCCATAACAGCCCGATAGATAATCCGGTCGACGTCCCGAACACCGGCGACGCTGCGCAAAAACCCGCTGCGTCCACGAGAACCAATCCGGTCCTCGCGAGCCGGACCGCACACGAGGCACACAAAGACGACCGGCATTTCGTCACGGCGCTCGCGCGGGGACTCGAGGTGCTGGCGTGTTTTCGCTCGGGCGACAAATCGTTGAGCAATCAGGAACTCGCATTGCGTTGCAAGCTGCCGAAATCGACGGTATCGCGCCTGACGCATACGCTTACGCTGCTCGGCTATCTGATTCACCTGAAAGAGAGCGGCAAATACCGGCTTGGTACGGCTTCGCTTGCGCTGGGCAGCGCGATGCTGGCACGGCTCGATGTGCGCAAGATTGCCCGGCCGGTGATGCAGGAACTGGCCGACATCTCCGGGGCAACGGTGTCGTTGGGTACGCGCGACCGGCTCTCGATGATCTACGTGGAAAATTGCCGGGCCTCGGTTGCGCTCACGCTGACGCTGGAAGTCGGTTCGCGTATTCCGGTCGCCACATCGGCGATTGGCCGTGCATGGCTCGCGGCGATCCCTGAACACGATCGTCTCAGCTTCATGGAACAGGTACGTGAGCTCGATCACGTCGCGTGGCCGAAAACCCGTCGCGGCATCGAGCATGCGCTCGAAGACTACCGCACGCTCGGCGTGACGACTTCGTTCGGGGACTGGCAGAAAGAGGTGAACGGCATCGCACGCGCTTTCCAGCCGGGTGGCGAACTGCCGATCATGGCGATCAATGTCGGCGGCCCTTCGTTCAAGCTCTCGAAAGAATTCCTGCTCGAAGAAGTGCGGCCCCGGTTGATCGATGTAGTGACGCAGCTGGAACGCGCGCTGTCGCATTGAGCGGTATTAAGCGGCGTCCCGCCACACGGAGCCGCGTCCAGCCGAATAGCGTCGCAACACTCAGAACCACTGGGGCGCCATGCTGAGCGTCGTATCGTCGAGGCCGCGCAGCGTGGCAAGCATGAGCGAAACGCGCGGCAATTCCCAACGGAAGAACCACTGGCAAGCATGCAGCTTGCCCCGATAGAAGTCACTATCGGCGCCGCTTTTCGCATCGGGTAGCGCAGCGCTTGCGACGAGTGCCTGCCGCAACCATGTCCACGCAATCACGATATGGCCGAATGCTTCGAGAAAGGCATTCGCGTTGGCGAGCGCGCGGTCGCTTTCGCGGGCCAGCGTAGGCAACAATGCTTCGACCGTGCCCGTCAACTCGCTCCATGCCGCGCTGAGTGAATCGGCGTGCGCCTGCAGCGCCGGATAAGCTCGTGACGATTCAACGCTACGCTGTATTTCGCGTTCCAACTGTTTGAGCGCAGCGCCTTGTTTCATGACCACTTTGCGGCCCAGCAGATCGAGCGCCTGGATGCCATGCGTGCCTTCGTGAATCATGTTCAGGCGATTGTCGCGATAGAACTGTTCCACCGGATATTCACGCGTATAGCCGTAACCGCCGTGAATCTGGATCGCCAGACTATTCGCTTCGAGGCACCACTGCGAGGGCCACGATTTCACCACGGGCGTCAGCAGATCGAGCAGCAGGCTCGCTTCGGCGCGCGCCGTCTCGCTATCGCCGGTATTCTGTTCATCGACGAGGCGCGCCGCGTATAGGCATAGCGCGTATGCGCCTTCCACGTAGGCCTTTTGTGCGAGCAGCATGCGGCGCACGTCGGCATGTTCGATCAACGGCAATTGCGGATCGAGCGGGTTCTTGTTATCGGGGCGGCGTCCTTGCGGCCGTTCGCGTGCGTAGTCGAGCGACGCCAGATAGCCGCGATAGCCGAGCATGACTGCGCCGAGCCCTACGCCGATGCGTGCCTCGTTCATCATGTGGAACATATAAGCGAGACCGCGATGCGGTTCGCCCACCAGTTCGCCGATGCATTCGCCGCGTTCACCAAACGACAGCATCGTCGATGTCGTGCCGCGCCAACCCATCTTGTGAATCAGCCCCGCGAGCGCGACGTCGTTGCGACCGCCGAGGCTGCCGTCGTCGTTGACGTGGAACTTCGGCACCGTGAAGAGCGAAATGCCCTTGACGCCCGGCGGGCCGCCGGGAATACGCGCCAGCACGAGGTGCACGATGTTCTCGCTCAACTCGTGATCACCACCCGAAATAAAGATCTTGTTGCCGCGGATCGAATAGGTGCCGTCTTCGTTGGGCGTCGCACTGGTGACGAGATCCGAGAGGCTCGAGCCCGCTTGCGGTTCGGTCAGCGCCATCGTGCCGAACGCGCGGCCTTCGAATAAGGCTTGCAGATACTTGCGTTTCTGCGCGGCGCTGCCGAAACGTTCGATCACGTTCGCATTCGCCGTGGTCAGCATCGCGTAAGACGAGGTGGCGATGTTGGCGCTCTTGAAGAGCGACAGGCATGCAAAGGAAATTACCGAGGGCAACTGCATGCCGCCCCATTCGTAATCTTTACCCGCCGCGAGGAAACCCGCGGAGCGGAACGCGTCGAGTGCTTCCTTGACCTCTGCGCGCATGGTGACACGTTGGCCGTCGAACTGCGGCTCGTGTTCGTCCGAGAGGCGGTTGTGTGGCGCGAACTTTTCGGCTGCAACCGCATGAGCCGTTTCGAGGGCCGCGTTGAAGGTCTCGCGGCTGTGGTCGGCGTGGCGCGCGCGCTGTGTGAGCGTCTCGGCCTCGAGCACTTCGAACAGCTGGAATTCCAGATCACGCGAGTTGATGATCAGCGCATCTTGCATGGGAGAGGACCCGTCTAAAGGTGAGCCGCTATGCAGAACAGCTACGCGACAAGCGCAAAAACACATGAGTTCGCACTGATGCGGCCCGATTGAAAAGCACGGCATTCGGGTAAGTCCCGATGAGCCGTCCATCGCCGATGCGAGTCAGTTTAAATCAAAAGTGAATGAGCGTGCTTTTATTTACACGCCGAATTTCGGCACGTATGATGGTCACATAATCTGGAATATAAGTCTGCATTGCAGAACAACTTGGAGGAGCGTCGTAATGTCTGTGAAAGACCTGTTTCAACTGGACGGCAAGGTTGCACTGATCACCGGTGGCTCTCGCGGGCTAGGCCTGCAAATGGCCGAGGCGCTGGGAGAAATGGGCTGCCGCGTGGCCATCACTGCGCGCAAGGCAGACGAACTCGCCGAGGCGAAATCGCATCTGCAAAGCCGGGGTATCGAGGTGCAGACAGTGGTCAACGATCTGCAGCGCTTTGAAGGTATCCCTGGTCTGGTGGATGAAGTGCTCGGCCTGCATGGTGGTATCGACATTCTCGTGAACAACGCCGGCGCGACATGGGGCGCGCCCGCCGAGGACTATCCCGACGAAGCGTGGCACAAGGTGATGAACCTGAATGTCCACGCGCCGTTTTTTGTCGCTCGCGAAGTCGGTAAGCGCAGCATGATTCCGCGCCGTGCCGGCAAGATCATCAATATCGCCTCGGTAGCGGGCCTGAAGGGTTCGCCGCCCGGCATGAACACGATTGCGTACAACACGTCCAAGGCCGCGGCGATCAACTTCACGCGGGCGCTCGCGGCGGAGTGGGGCAAGTACAACATCAACGTCAACGCGATCTGCCCGGGCTTTTTCCCGTCGAAGATGTCGGCGGGTTTGCTCGACAAACTCGAAGACACCATCATCTCGCGCACGCCTTTGCAGCGTCTAGGCGGCGATGAGGATCTCAAAGGCCCCGTCGTGTTCCTCGCGAGTGAGGCGTCGCGTCATATCACCGGGCAGTATTTTGCGGTGGATGGCGGCTCGATCATTGTTTGACTGATCGGTTTCGAGGCACGGCGCGAGCGAATTGCCGCGCTTCGCTCGCGTACAAAACAGCTTTGCATGGGACCGGAGTAACCGCTAAAGCGCTAACTCCGGTCGACCGCTTTGCATGGGACCGGAGTAACCGCTAAAGCGCTAACTCCGGTCGACAGGAGACGCCGTATGGATTTTCAGCACTCGGACAAGGTCAAGAGTTTGCAGCAGCGCCTGAACGCTTTCATGGACGAATACGTCTATCCAGCCGAGGCGATCTTCGAAGCGCAGATGGATGCCGCACGTGAATCCGGTAACCGGTGGCAGCCCGCGCCGGTGATCGAGGAACTGAAAGAGAAGGCGAAGGCCGTCGGCTTGTGGAACCTGTTCCTGCCCGAGTCGAAATACGGCGCGGGCCTCACCAACCTGGAATACGCGCCGCTGTGCGAAATCATGGGGCGCTCGCATATCGGTGCGGAACCGTTCAACTGTTCCGCACCGGACACGGGCAACATGGAAACGCTGGTGCGTTATGCCACGCCCGAGCAGCAACAACAATGGCTGTTGCCATTGCTCGACGGCACGATCCGCTCAGCATTCGCGATGACAGAACCGGAGGTGGCGTCGTCGGATGCGACCAATATCGAAGCACGCATTGAACGCGACGGCGACGAATACATTCTCAACGGCCGCAAATGGTGGACCTCCGGCGCAAACGATCCGCGCTGCAAGGTGCTGATCTTCATGGGCAAGTCCAACCCGGATCATACGAACCGGCATCAGCAGCAGTCGATGATTCTGGTGCCCAAAGACACGCCCGGCGTGAAAGTGCTGCGTCATCTGCCCGTATTCGGTTACGACGACGCCCCGCACGGTCATGCCGAAATCTCGTTTGAAAACGTGCGCGTGCCGGCCAGCAATATGCTGCTCGGCGAAGGCCGCGGCTTCGAGATCGCGCAAGGGCGGCTCGGACCGGGCCGCATCCATCATTGCATGCGCCTGATCGGGCGCGCCGAGCGCGCATTGGAAGCAATGTGTCGCCGTTCGCTGGAGCGCGTGGCGTTCGGTCGGCCGATCGCCGATCAGGGCGTCACACGTGAAAGGATCGCGAATGCCCGCATCATGATCGACCAGACGCGTTTTCTGGTGCTGAACGCGGCGTACAAGATGGATACGGTCGGCAACAAGGACGCGCGTCAGGAAATCGCCATGATCAAGGTGGCGGCGCCCAGCATGGCGTGCCAGGTGATCGACTGGGCGATGCAGGTGCATGGCGGCGGCGCGGTCAGCGACGACTTCGGCCTCGCGCGCGCGTATGCGAGTTCGCGCACGCTGCGTTTTGCGGATGGCCCCGACGAGGTGCACCGCAACGCCATCGCCAAGATGGAGCTTGGGCGCCACCTCGGGCGTTGATGAAGCGCCTGCAGTTGACGCCGTTGACTCATTAGCCGGCGCATCCGCTAGACGGCGGATGCGAATGAAGCGCGTACCCTCGGTGTGAAACGCGCACAGACAGTAAGCAGGAGACGCCCATGAACGAACGCCATCACCCGCATTGGCCGCCGCAAGTGCCACTGCATCTGACGTTGCCCGAGACCAATATTTTCTACAACGCCGAGGTGTCGGCGGCGCGCTTTCCCGACAAGCCGTTCATCGTCTTCTACGACACGCCCGTCACGTTCGGCGAATTCAAGGACGAAGCCGAGCGCATCGCGGGATTCCTTCGGCAGGAATGCCACGTCAAGGCGGGCGACCGCGTACTGCTCTACATGCAGAACAGCCCGCAATGGATCATCGCTTACTACGGGATCCTGCGCGCGAACGCGGTAGTGGTGCCGGTCAATCCGATGAACATGAGTGGCGAGTTGGTTCATTACGTCGAAGACAGCGGGGCGACGACGATCATCGCGCCGCAATGTCTGTTCGCGAACGTCGAGCCGTTGATCGGCACCGGGCCTGGTCAGGGTATCGAGCACGCAATCGTTGCGACGTATAGCGACTACGTGAAGCGGCCGTCGCCGATTCCCGTGCCGGAATTCGTGGCGGCGCCGCGCAAGACCTTCGATATTCCCGGCGTCACGCCCTGGCGCGAGGTGCTCGAACGGCGTATCGCACCGGGTCCGCTCACCACCGGGCCAGACGACCTGTGCGTGATGCCGTATACGTCCGGTACGACCGGCAAGCCGAAGGGCTGTATGCACACGCACCGCAGCGTGATGAGCACGCTGCTCGGCGGCTGCGTGTGGTTTTCGGCGCCATCGGACGGTGTCTATTTGTCGATATTGCCGTTCTTTCACGTGACCGGCATGCAAGGCGGCATGAATAGCGCGGTTTTCTCCGGTGCAACGATCGTCGTATTGCCGCGCTGGGATCGGGAAGCGGCGGCGCAATGCATGCAGAAATATCGCGTGACTGCGTGGCAATCGATCACGGCGATGATGGTCGACTTTCTCTCGAACCCGAAGCTCGGCGAATACGATCTGTCGAGCCTGACGGGTGCGCGCGGCGGCGGCGCGGCGATGCCGGATGCCATTGCCAGAAAGCTCAAATCGCTGACAGGGCTCGACTATGTCGAAGGCTACGGCATGTCCGAAACGATTGCCGGCACACACATCAACCCACCGCATCGGCCGAAACCGCAATGCCTGGGCATTCCGGTGTTCGATGTGGACTCGCGCGTGATCGACCCAGCCACGCTGCAGGAACTCCCGCAAGGGGAAACGGGCGAGATCGTCGTGAACGCGCCGCAGGTCATGCAAGGCTACTGGCGCAATCCGAAGGGTACAGAAGAAGCGTTTATCCAACTCGACGGCAAGCGTTTTCTGCGTACCGGCGACCTCGGCCATGTCGACGAGGAGGGGTATTTCTTCATGACCGATCGCCTCAAGCGCATGATCAATGCGTCGGGCTACAAGGTCTGGCCCGCGGAAGTTGAGGCGCTGATGTACCGGCATCCGGCGATTCAGGAGGTATGCGTGATCGGCGTGAAGGACGCGAAGCGCGGCGAAACCGTGAAGGCGCTGGTGGTGCCTGCTGCGCCACACGCCGGCACGATCAGCGAGCAGGACATTATCGACTGGTCGCATGAGCAGATGGCGGCTTACAAGGCGCCGCGTATCGTCGAGTTCGTGGCGTCGCTGCCGAAGTCGGGGAGCGGCAAGATTCTGTGGCGCAAGTTGCAGGAAGAGGATGCGGCGCGTACGGCGGCGGCCGATGAGAGCAACGGTACCCGGGGAGGCTGACAGCAATGGGCTGGCTCGAAGCGTTATTGGACGAACCGTTCGTCTGTATCACCGACATGCTCCGCCGTTTCGCCAGGGAACGCGGTGAACACGCGGCGTTGATCTGCGACGGCGAGGTGGTGACTTACGCCGCGCTGGACGCGCGAGTCGACCGCTTTGCCGCAGCATTGCAGCGCGACGGCATCAAGCCTTGCGATGCGATTGCGTTGTGCGCGGCCGCCTCGGTGGAATACGCCGTGGCGTTTCTCGGTGGCCTGCGGGCAGGGGCGGCGGTTGCGCCGCTCGCGCCGTCGTCGAGTGCGGCGAGTCTTGTCAGCATGATCGGCAACTCGGGCGCGCGGCTCCTGTTCCTCGACGCGGACGTGAAACGTCTGCTCGAACCGGTGGCAGCAGAAATCAGCGCAATCCCCGTGGCGTTAGATGCGCACGCAGGCAGCACCGCGCTCGAAGCGTGGCTCGCACCGAACGGTGCTACGCCTGAAGCTGTCGCGATCGATCCCGCGTGGCCGTTCAACATCATCTATTCGTCAGGCACCACGGGTACGCCAAAAGGCATCGTGCAATCGCATGGCATGCGCTGGGCCTACGCGGTGCGCAGCATTCTGCGTGGCTATGGCCCCGACGCCACGACGTTGATTTCCACACCGCTATATTCGAACACAACGCTAGTGAGTTTCATGCCGACATTGACCTTCGGCGGCACGGTCGTGTTGATGCCGAAATTCGACGTTTCGCGTTATCTCGAACTTGCACAACAGTACCGCGCCACGCACACGATGCTGGTGCCGGTCCAGTATCAGCGCCTGATGGCGCATCCGGACTTCGACCGTTACGACCTGTCCAGTTTCCAGGCCAAGTTCTGCACGAGCGCACCGTTTGCCGCGAGCGTGAAGGCGGACGTGGTGCGCCGCTGGCCGGGCAAGCTCACCGAGTACTACGGCATGACCGAAGGCGGCGGCTCGTGCCAGCTGGAGGCCGACGAATTCCCCACCAAGCTGCATACGGTCGGCAAACCGATGGAAGGTCACGATATCCGCCTGATCGACGAGCTCGGCAACGAGGTGGCAGCAGGCGAGGTCGGCGAAATCGTCGGCCATTCGCCCGCGATGATGTCCGGCTACTACCGTCAACCGGATAAGACGGCCGAGGCGGAGTGGTACGACCCGGGCGGCAAGCGCTTCATCCGCACGGGCGATATGGGCCGCTTCGATGCAGACGGTTTTTTGACGCTGCTCGATCGCAAGAAGGACATGATTATTTCGGGTGGCTTCAATGTCTATCCGAGCGATCTGGAAGCGGAACTGTGCTCGCATCCGGACGTCGCGGATGTGGCTGTGGTGGGCGCGCAGTCGGAGCAGTGGGGCGAGACGCCGGTTGCGTTCGTGGTGCGCCGCCCGCTTGCCCAGATCGACGCCGACACGTTACTTGGCTGGGTCAACGCCCGGCTCGGCAAGATGCAGCGACTTTCCGCGCTGACCTTCATGGACGCCTTGCCGCGCAGCCCGATCGGCAAGGTACTGAAGCGCGAACTGCGCGAGCAGTTTTATCCCGCTGGGCGTTGATGCGGTGTAAAGACGCCTCAAAACGCTTGACTACACTAACTGGCAATGGGACAAGGCATGGACAATTTTGAAGGCAAGGTCGCGGTGATCACCGGCGCCGGCTCCGGATTCGGCCGTGAATTCGCACGGCTCGGCACGAAGCTGGGTATGCGCCTCGTACTCGCCGACGTGCAACAGGACGCGCTCGACGAAACGTTCGCGGAGGCGAGCGCAGCCGGTGCGCAGGTCATCGCGCGCCGTGTCGATGTCGCGAAGGGCGAGGAAATCGACGCGTTGGCCCGCGCCACGCTCGACACTTACGGCGGCGTGCATCTGGTCTTCAACAACGCCGGCGTAGGCGGCAGCGGCGGCCTCATATGGGAGAACACCGAACGCGACTGGCAATGGTTGCTCGGCGTCAACGTGTGGGGCGTGATCCATGGCGTGCGGGCTTTCACGCCGCTCATGCTCGAAGCTGCCAAACGCGATCCGGCCTATCGAGGCCACATAGTCAATACGGCTTCGATGGCGGGCATGCTCAATCCGCCGATGATGGGTCCATACAACGTATCGAAACACGCGGTGGTGTCACTGACCGAATCGCTGTATCAGGATCTTTCGCTCGTCACGCAGCAGGTGGCATGCTCGGTGCTGTGTCCGTATTTCGTGCCGACGGGTATTGCGAAGGCGCATCGCAACCGTCCGTCCGAACTGGACAACGACACGCCGCCGACCTTGTCGCAACGTGTATCGCGTGCGATGAGCGAGAAGGCAGTGAGCTCGGGGAAGGTGAGCGCGGAGCAGGTTGCGGGAATGGTGTTCGATGCGATCCGTGAAGAGCAGTTCTATATCTTTTCACATCCGCATGCACTAGCTGCCGTGAAAACGCGTGCTGAGGATATCGTCACGCCGCGCAATCCGACCGATCCGTTTGCCGAGCGGCCTGAAGTACGGGCACAGATTATCGAGGCATTGAAGGGGTAATCGGGGGCGGCGAGAGCCGCCGACTTCAAAAATACGAGGCTTCAAATACGCAAGGTCTCAAAAGCATAAGGTCTCAAAAGCACAAGGCGCCGTGAAACTCACGGCGCCTTTTTTTTGCCTTTCTATTTCTCTATCACGCCGTCACTTTGCCGCTGTCAGCGAGCTCAGCACCGCCGACTTCAACTGACCACCCTGAACCACCGCCGCAACCGGATTGCCGATCACGAAGCCGCCGTGATCGTCGACGCCCGTCACGCTCTGTGGATTCGCCTGCGGCGGCAAGGCCTTGACCGCCTTATCGAACTGATTGCGGATCGCGGTCGCGTCGCTGACGCTGCCGGCCAACTTCATTGCGAGTGCCGTCGCGTAGACCGCGGTGTAGTTCAGCGATACCTCCTGGCTCGGGTCCCGCCCGCCGTGGCTCTTGCGAAAGCGTTCCACAAACATTTTAGCGTTCGGCGTGTCGTCGTTGGCCAACGGCAATACACCGATCGCACCGTTCAGTGCCGCATAGCCGCCGGTGACCTTGGCCACTTCGTCGAGCTTGGCCTGGTCCATCACGATAAAGCCACCCTTGAAGCCCAGCTCGCGCGCCTGCTGCGCAATCAGACCGGTTGGCTCGGACGGACCGCCGATAAACATCACATCGGGCTTGGCCGCCAGCACGCGACTCACGCCGCTGTAGAAATCGGTGGCGCGGTTATACGACATCGCATTGTCCGCGACGACCGTGCCGCCCGCTGCTTCCCATGCGGGTTTGAACGCGGCGACCCAGACCTTGCCGTAGTCGGTATCGGTGGCGGCGAGTGCCACCTTCTTGCCGTACGTCGCCATTTCATACTTGATGAAGGCATTCAGATACGACGTGAACGCGGGCGGAATACGCACGGTGAGCTTGTTACCACGTTCGCTGATCTGCGGCACGCTGGTGTACGAGAGCAGCAGCAATTTCTGCTGCTCGTTGCTGGTCTGCACGGCAAAGCCGCCGCCCGAATGCGGCACGAGCACCACGGCTGCCTGTTGTTCCTGTGCGAGACGGCGAGCGTTGATCGCGGTTTCGGCGGGGTTGTACTTGTCGTCGAGCGGCACGATCTCGAACTTGATCTTCTTGCCGGCCACTTCGATGCCGGCCTGATTGACGTCGGCCGCGGCCATCTGCATGCCTTCGAGCACTTCCTGGCCGTACTTCGCCGCGCCGCCGCTCAACGGACCGGAGTAGCCGATATGCACCACCTGCTGCGCCATCGCGGCGCCCGAGCCCAAGAGCGCAGTCGTGGCGACTGCCGCGCACAGGCCGGCCCGTCCGCACAAGCGTTTGATCGTCATACGTGTCTCCTTTGATTTATAAAATGTGCCCGCGCTCTCGGTCTCGTTGCGCGGGTCGTGCATCACATTCGTTCAGCCGCCGACGTAGGCGCGCCGGATCGCTTCGTTATTCATCAGGCTCGCGTGATCGCCTTCGAGCACGATGCGCCCGTTCTCGATGACATAGGCACGGTGCGCGATCTTCAACGCCGCGAACGCGTTCTGTTCGGCGAGCAGTACGGTCGTGCCGGCGCGATTGATCTGCTGGATCACCTCGAACACCTGCTTGACGACCAACGGTGCGAGTCCGAGCGACGGTTCGTCGAGCAGCAGCACCTTGGGCCGGGCCATCATCGCGCGGCCGATCGCCACCATCTGCTGCTGCCCGCCGGACAGCGAGCCGGCCGGATGGTCCTTGCGTTCGGCGAGAAGCGGGAATAGCGAGAACACCTGGTCGAGATTGCGCTGATTGCCGGTCTTGTCGCCGCGATGCACGTAGGCGCCGAGCGTAAGGTTCTTCAGCACTGACATGCCCGGAAACAGCTTGCGGCCCTCGGGGCATTGAATCACGCCGCTGCGCACGATTTGCGCCGGCGTCATGCCGAGCAGCTCGCGCGTTCCCAGGCGCAGGCTGCCGCTCGCGGCGCGGCGCAGCCCGCTCGTCGCGAGAAAGATCGAACTCTTGCCCGCGCCGTTGGCACCGAGCAGCACCACCAGTTCGCCGTCGTCCGCGTGCAGATTGATGCCGTCCAGTGCGCGAAAGCTGCCGTAATCGAGCGCGACGTTCTCAAACTTCAGCATGTTCGCTCCCAAGGTAAGCGTCGATTACGGCCGGGTTCGCGCGAATTTCAGCGGGCGTGCCTTCCGCAATTTTCTTGCCGTAGTTCAGTACCATGATGCGATCGGCGAGCTTCATGATCATGTTCATCTTGTGTTCGACAAGGCACACCGTTACGCCGTGTTTGACCAGCTTGCGGATCAGTTCTGCGAGGCCTTCGGTCTCTTCGGGATTCACGCCGCCCGCCGGTTCGTCGAGCAGCATCAGGCTCGGTTCGGTGGCAAGGGCGAGCGCCACAGCGGCGCGCTTGCGCTCTTCCTGCGAAATATCGCCGGCCATTCGTTCCGCAATCGCCGACAAACCGACGAAGTCCAACGCCTCGCGCGCCTTCTCGCGGCAAATGCGTTCTTCCTGCTTGAGCCGGGCAGAATGCGTCAGCACGTCCCACAGCCCTGACCGTGTGCGCAGCCGGTGGCCGACGATCAGGTTATCGAGTACGCTGGCCCGGTCGAACAGCGCGGTGGATTGAAATGTGCGCGCCACACCAAGGCGCGCCATCTGATCGGCGCCCAGCTTTGTCACCTCCTGACCTTTGAAGACGATGCGCCCTGAGCTCGGCAGATGGGTGCCGCTGATCAGATTGAAAAAGGTGGTTTTGCCCGCGCCGTTTGGCCCGATGATCGCGTTGATCTTGCCGGCTTCAATATGCGTGCTGACGTCGTCCACCGCGATGAGGCCGCCGAAGCGCTTGCTGAGCGAATCGATTTCAAGCATGACGGTCTCCGCGCGTGGGCTGCGATTGACGCGCGGCTATGCCGTTTTTTGGCGGTGCTAGTTTCGCGCGCCGGCTCTGTCTCGCCATATACAAACCGACGATACCGTTCGGCAGAAAGATCACCAGCAGAATCAGGATCGGACCGAACACGACGAAACGGTACTCCTGCAGAAACTGCAGATATTGCGTGAGCCATGGAATAGCGAGCGCGCCGAGCAGCGGACCGGCGAGCGTGCCGATGCCGCCCACCAGCATGTACATCGTCATGTCGAAGGTATGGTCGACGCCGGCCAGATCCGGTGCGAGAAAGCGCACGGAGCCCGCGTAGAGACCGCCCGCGAGCCCCGCATAGACGACCGACAGAACAAAGGCCAGCACCTTGTTGCGCATCAGGTTGATGCCGAGCGACTGCGCGAGTCCGTCGCTATTGCGGATCGCCATGAAGGTCCGGCCGAGCAGCGAATTGACGATGCGATGCATCAGCCACACGCCGAGCACCAGAAACGCGAACACCAGGTAGTAGAGTGGCCGCGGATTTTCAAACGAGACGATGCCGAAGCCCGAAGGCGCGGGAATGCCGACAATATCCGTGACGCCGTGCGTCAGGCTGTCCCATTTCTCGATCACGAGAAACATGATGTAGCCGACGCATAGCGTGAAAATCGAAAAGTAATGGCCACGCAGACGCAGCGACACGAGGCCGACCAGCACCCCCAGTATCGCGACGACGACGCCCGAGGCAATAAACGCGAGCCAGAACGGCACCTGATGATCGACGGTGAGAATGCCCACCGTGTATGCGCCCACCGCCATGAAGCTGCCGTGCGCGAGATTGAACTGCCCCGTGTAGCCGGTGATCAGGTTCAGCCCGACGGTGGCCAACGCGAAGATGTATGCGGTGGACATCACGGTGAGCATGTAGTCGTTGCTGGCCAGAAACGGAAACACGAGACCGAGTACGAACAGCAACGTCCACCCCAGCTTGCCCTCGAATAATTTCATGACTGATCTCACGATGCGCGCAGTTCCCTGGTGAACAGTCCTTGAGGACGAACCGACAGAATCACCACCAGCAGCACGAAGGCGATGATGTCCTTGTAGTCGGTCGAGATGTAGAAGGCGCCGAAACTCTCCGCCATGCCGATGATCAGTCCGCCCACGATCGCCCCCGGCACGCTGCCCATGCCGCCGAGAATGATGATCACGAAGGCCTTCAGGATCACCAGTTGGCCCATCGCCGGATAGACGAGGTTGATCGGTGCATACAGCGTGGCCGCCACGGCGGCGAGAAGTCCTGAGATGCCGAAGGTCAGCATCGTCACCTTGTTGGCGTCGATGCCCATCAGCGAGGCGCCTTCGCGATCCTGCGCCATCGCGATGATGCTCGAGCCGATCACCGTGTATTTGAGGAAGAGTTGCAGCACCACCACCAGCGCGAAGGCGGCGCCGATGATCAGCAAGCGCTGCAGCGGTGCGGTCACGCCGCCCAGTTCGATGATCCCGGCGTAGGGCGTGGCCATGCGGTGAAAATCCGCGCCCCAGATCGCTTGCGCGCCGGCTTCGAGAAATAGCAGAAGGCCGATCGCGGCGATCATCGGATGCAATTCGGAGGATTTGCGCAACGGATGAAACACCAGCCGCTCGGCGAGAATCGCGAGCACCGCGACCGCGGCGCCGGAGCCGATCATGGCGAGCCAGTAGTTCCAGCCGAGCCGGCTCATCAGGTAGAACGAGACGAACGCGCCGACCATGTAGAACGCGCCGTGAGCGAAATTCGGCACCGCGAGAATGCCGTAGACCAGCGTGAGTCCGAGTGCGACGAGGCTGTAGATGCCGCCCAGCGTCAAGCCGTTGAGAAACTGCTGCAAAAACATATCCACGCTTCTACACCCTCCAACGGCAGCGCGCTGTGCAATTGTCACCCGTGCTTCTGGGGACGCTTCGCCGCGCGCCTGACTACGGACGGGACAACGGCCGCTACTTGAATCTGGCGAATGTTATCGGCGGTTGTCGACGGTTTGAAACGCGCACGCATCCGCAGCAAACTGCAAGCACGCGATGTGCGGTGGCGCGAGAGAAATTTGGCACGGGCGTTCGCTTTGCGTCAACAGGTTTTTCCATTTGCTTGTTCTGCATTGCAGATTATTAGGGAAGTCACTTAGATCGTTCGCGCTGCAGCGCTGACACGTTTGACGCGCCATGCGTCAATCGCAAAAGAACCACGCTGTTGCTTGCATTCAGCATGGATCGACGCGCTGTCGATCACGCGCGCGAGCAGTGTCGGTGAAAATGGAAAGTCGGCTTGACTTCACTTTGCACGCCCCAGTATTCTGCAATGCAGAAATTAACCCGCCGCTCACGCGCTCGGCGCATCCCGGCGTGAGTGCTTCGCCACGCGGCCGTCAACATGATGTTCTTCGCTTTCTCAAGGTGCCCCGCCCATGAACTCCGCACTCGATATCCCCAGCGTTCGTCAGATGGTGTCTCTTGAGGAGTGGCAGGCCCGCGTCGACCTTGCCGCCGCGTACCGGCTGGTGGCGTTGTTCGGTTGGGACGACCTGGTGTTCACGCACATTTCGGCGCGCGTGCCGGGACACGAGCACCAGTTTCTGATCAACCCGTACGGCCTGTTCTTCGAGGAAATCACCGCGTCGAGTCTGGTCAAGGTGGACCATGAGGGCCACCCCGTCATGCCGACGCCTTTCGACGTGAATCCTGCCGGCTTCGTGATTCATAGCGCCGTGCATGAAGCACGGCCCAACGTGAATTGCGTGTTGCATACGCATACGGCCTATGGCGTCGCAGTCGCGGCGCAAGAAGAGGGTTTGCTGCCGTTGTCGCAGCAGTCGGGTTTCGTGCTGACGAACCTTGCCTATCACGACTATGAAGGCGTCGCGCTGCGCGACGCGGAAAAGGCGAGGCTGGTCAGCGATCTCGGTAACGCCAATTACATGATGCTGCGCAATCACGGTCTGCTGACCTGCGGACGTACCATCGCCGAAGCGTTTCAGGCCATGTATCTGTTCGAAACGTCATGTCGTATCCAGATCCTCGCGCAAGCAGGCGGCAAGCTGATCGACGTACCGCAGTCGATCATCGAGACGATGGGCGAGCAGGCGCGTCAGGTGAGCAAAGGCAAGGGCGCCGATCTGGTGTGGCCAGGCTTGCTGCGGCGTTTGACGCGGCGTAATCCTGGCTACGATCAGTAGGACGCAATTTGACTCTGCAATTTGGGCGGCAATGGAGCCCAATGCGCGCCACACTACGCCGTGCCAATCGATCAACCTCTCGCTCGCATGATCCGGCGCACCGCCCACGCGGCGCGCCGGCATCCCGCGTTCCGCACCGGCTAGAACATGTGTCGGATGCCGACGTTTACGCCGGCCGTGGTGCCCGTGGCTTCGTTCAACGCGTTGTTGACGGACAGTCCCGTGTGCATCGCGCCGTGGTTCGTGACGAAACCGCCTTGCCCATACACCACGGTGGCTTTCGATAGCGAATACTCAAGTCCGGCGGACGCCAGTATCGAATTGTTCGACGAGTTGTTCCCGTCGCGCGTCACCCACACGCCCGCGTCGACGTTCAGCGCCGGTGTGATGCGATAACTCGCGCCGCCCGAATAGACGCGATCATTGAACGAACCTGCCACCTTGTACTGTACGTACGAGGCCTTCACGGTCAGGTTGTTGAACACGTAGCTGGCGCCGATTGCCCGGCCGTCGAATTCAACCACGCTCGGAATCGCGATCGAGGCCGCGCTGCCGCCGGCATTGCCGCTGTAGAGCGCGGCATCGACGGTCAGTGAGCCGAGGTGGTAGCGCAGGCTCGCCGAGTACTGGCGGCCCGCCTGAAAATCTCCCGCTGTGCCGCCCAATGCCATCATCGCGCTGGCTTGCAAGCCGGCGATTTCCGGCGACGTGTACGAAATGCCGTTCGGGTTGAACAGGCCGGTCACATAGACGTTATTGAGGTAGGTGACGAGGCCGCTGCCGAAGTACGACATCTCGCGCGGATCGAAGTCGTACACCGCGAGGAAGAAGGGCGAGAACTGCAAGCCGGCCTTGACCGTACCGTAGCGGCTGTCGATACCGACCCACGCCTGCCGCCCGAATTCGTTGCCGTTCGAATTGCTGAGCGCGCCATTGGCAATGCTGATACCGCTTTCGAGTTCGAAGATCGCGCGTGTGCTGCCGCCGAGATCTTCGGCGCCACGCATGCCGAAGCGCGAACCGGAGAGGCCGCTGTCGGTGAACGAGTATTGGTGACCCGCGCTCTGGCCGGTCGTCGCGTTAAGTGTTTTGCTGGTGTAGAGGAGGGAGGCGTCGACAATACCGTACAGCGTGACGCTGCTTTGCGCATGAGCGCACTGGGCGGCGCCTAATGCACACGCGCCTGCTAATCCGAGAATGGCTCCAACCCGATTGCGATGACTTGCCGGCATGCTTCGTGTCTCCTTGTTTATTGAAATCAATTGAACTGGCGAAGTAATGCGTGTGCTGCAAGATTCTGGCGATCTGTTGCGCGATACGATTTCAATGGGCGATAACAAGCCTTCGCGATCTGATAAGGGATGCGAAATAGTGGGTCTGCGAGTGTGCGCCTGGGGTCCGGTTGCCTGCTGGGTTGTCTCCTGATCGCTGGGGCGGCTCGGCGCTGCCATGAACTCATTGATCGCGTGCTTGCGCACAGGATGCAGGCGCAATTTGGCACGACCGTTCGTTCTATGTCAACGGGGGAAATCGCTCGTTTGGACTGCAATGCAGGACAAAATAGGGAAAACACCTGGCGTTATCGGTGTACTTTATTTGTGCCGTAAGGCTTTGTAATACAAGGAAGTTAGCGGAATTGTCCGGTTTGAATTGCCGGCCATGTGTTTGTTGCCGTAGTTCTGCATTGCAGAACTGTGGGCGCTGCTCAACGTGACCCGAGCGCCTCGATCAGCATGTCGACGAATGCCTTGACCCGCGCCGTCATTTGCAGCTGTTGCGGGTACACCGCGTAAATATCGGCACCCGGTGTTCGGTATTCCGGCAGTACGTGGATCAGGTGGCCATCGGCGAGATACTCCGCGATATCCCATTCCGCCCGCATCAGAATGCCGTGACCGTCCAGTGCCCACTTCACCGCGATCTCGCCGTCATTGGTGGTGAGATTGCCGCGCACGCGCACTGTCTCGGTCTTTTCGGTGGCGCCCCGTCCGCTGGTCAGACGCCATAGCCCGTAGCCATCGTCGCCCTGACGAATGCCGATGCAGTTGTGTTGCGATAGCTCTGCCGGACTGCGTGGTGCGCGCCGTTTGGCGAAATACGCAGGCGACGCGCAAAGCAGCCGCCGATTGGACGCGACCCGGCGCGCTATCACACGAGCATCCGGCGGTTCGCCGAAGCGCACGCACACGTCGAAGGCGTCGTCGCTGATCGGCGGTGGGTCGACGGAGAGTTGCAACTGCACGTCCACTTCGGGAAAGCGCCGCACAAACCGGGAAATCAGCGGCGCCACGTGACTACGGCCGAAACCCAGCGTTGCGTTCACGCGCAGCAGGCCTTTCGGCACGCCTTGCGAGCGGCCGAGCAACTGCGCGAGGTCGTCCATTTCGCTCAGAATGCGCCGTGCGCGCGTCAGATAGAGCTCACCCTCCGGCGTGAGGCTCATGCGTCGTGTCGTGCGGTTAACGAGCGACACGCCCGCACGCGATTCCATCTGCGACAGATGTTTGCTCACGGCCGCTGTACTCAAGCCGAGTTCGCGCGCAGCCGCCGTCAGGCTGCCGCTGGCGGCGAGCGTGGAGAAGAAGGCGAGGTCGTCCGGTTGTATCGACGAGGTCATGGGGAGTGGGTCAATGAGCAGCCCGATGAGCGGCTCATTGTTAACTTCAGGTTAAAGATGCTTTGAGTCTAGCAGCGTTTTCGCGAGCGGTCGTCGTTCTAGGATGCAGCCATACGTTCAACATCATGGAGACGCCAGTGAAGACCTATCGCATCGCAACCATTCCCGGCGACGGTATCGGCAAGGAAGTCGTGCCTGCGGGCCAACGCGTTCTCGAAGCCATCGCTGCGCGAAGCGACGTCTTCAGATTCGACTTCGAGAATTTCGATTGGGGTGGCGATTTTTACCGCGAGCACGGCGCGATGATGCCGGCCGACGGGCTGGATGCCATCCGCAACAAGGATGCGATTCTGTTCGGCTCCGCGGGCGATCCACACATTCCCGATCACGTGACGCTCTGGGGTCTGCGCCTGAAAATCTGTCAGGGCTTCGATCAGTATGCGAACGTGCGTCCCACCCGCATCCTTCCCGGCATCGATGCACCGTTAAAGCGCTGCGGGCCGAAGGATCTCGACTGGGTGATCGTGCGCGAGAACTCCGAGGGTGAGTACTCCGGCGTTGGCGGACGCGCACACCAGGGCCACCCGATCGAAGTGGCCACGGACGTCTCGATGATGACCCGCGCGGGTGTCGAGCGCATTCTCCGTTTCGCGTTCCGCCTCGCACAGTCGCGGCCGCGTAAGTTGCTGACGGTGATTACCAAAAGCAATGCGCAGCGGCACGCCATGGTCATGTGGGACGAGATTGCCCTGGAAGTTTCGAAGGAATTTCCCGACGTCACATGGGACAAGGAACTCGTCGACGCCGCCACCGCGCGCATGGTTAATCGTCCCGCAACGCTCGATACGATCGTCGCCACGAATCTTCACGCGGACATTCTGAGCGATCTGGCCGCAGCGCTGGCCGGGAGCCTTGGCATCGCACCGACCGCGAATCTCGACCCCGAGCGCCGCTATCCGTCGATGTTCGAGCCGATTCATGGCTCCGCATTCGACATCATGGGCAAGGGTCTCGCGAATCCGGTCGGCACGTTCTGGTCGGTTGTGATGATGCTCGAGCATCTTGGTGAGATGGCCGCTGCACAACGGTTGATGAATGCGATCGAACGCATCACGGCGAACCCGGCGCTGCACACGGGCGACCTCGGCGGCACGGCGACGACCGTGCAGGTGACCGATGCGGTCTGCGCAATCCTCGCAGCGGAACCGGCGGCAGAGTTCAAAGCGGCTTAACACGCAATAGACACAGCGCGCGATAGGCAGCGAGCAACGCGCAATGCACGCACGCATGACACAAAAACATAACGCCTGGACGACCACGTCACGGGCGACTCAGAAAGCGGAGACTGGCATGACCAATGAATTGCAAGCCCGTGTGGTTCGCAAGCTGACGTGGCGCATTTTGCCCTTCGTCATGCTGCTTTACTTTGTCAGTTTTCTCGATCGCGTGAATGTCGGTTTCGCCGCGCTGACGATGAACAAGGACCTCGGACTCTCGCCGACCATGTTCGGGTTGGGCGGCGGCATTTTTTTCCTTGGGTACTTTCTATTCGAAGTGCCGTCGAACCTCATTCTGAACAAGGTCGGCGCGCGCATCTGGATTGCGCGCGTGATGGTGACGTGGGGACTGGTGTCGGCGGCTTCCGCGTTTGTTGTCGGACCGAATTCGTTCTATACGCTGCGCTTTTTGCTCGGTGTGGCCGAAGCCGGTTTCTTTCCCGGCATCATTCTTTATCTCAGTCAGTGGTTTCCCGCACGGCAGCGTGCGGTCGCGGCGGCTGCATTCATGGCGGCCGCGCCTCTGTCGACCGCAATCGGCTCGCCCATTTCCGGCGCCATCATGCAGATGCCGGCACTGTTCGGTTTGAAGGACTGGCAATGGCTGTTCATCATCGAAGCGATTCCTGCTGTCGTTCTCGGGTTCGTGGTGTTGAAAGCACTCACCGATTCGCCAGAGAAGGCGACTTGGCTAGCCGCGGATGAAAAAACCTGGCTTGTCACGACCTTGCGCGAAGAACGCGCGGGACGTGAATCGCAGGCAGGACATGCGGCAGGCGCGCTCGCGGCACTGCGCGACCCGCGTGTGTGGATCATGTCGATGATTTACTTCGGCACATCGGCGGGTCTTTATACGCTCGGGCTATGGGCGCCGCTGATCATTCGTCAATTCGGCTTTAGCGCGCTTGGTACGGGCGCGTTGAATGCGATTCCCAGCGTGCTGGCCGTGATCGGCATGGTGCTGTGGGCTCGCCATTCGGACCGCACTGGCGAACGCACGTGGCATGTGGTGATTCCGTGCGTTGTGGCGGGCGTTGGGCTCGCATGGGCGGGTTTTGCGGATACGATCATTGCGGTGGTGCTGGCGCTGATCCTCGTGAACGTGGGCATTAGTGCGGCCAAGGCGCCGCTGTGGGCCATGCCGAGTACCTTTCTTTCGGGTGCCGGCGCGGCGGCCGGTATCGCCATGATCAACTCGATCGGCAACCTTGGCGGTTTCGTCGGCCCGTTTGCTATTGGCTGGCTGAAGAGCGTGACGGGGGGATATGCTGCCGGACTTTATGTCGTGGCGGCGAGTCTCGCAGTATCGGCCATGCTCGCCTTGGCTATTGGCCGGCGAGGATATCGGGCGGCTCCCGCGCCGCAATGATCTCGCTGGTTTCCGGTCGATTTCTGGATTGAAAATGTGCCTTGCTCCCGCGCTGATTTTTGTCCGTAGACTTGCCGCGAGTCCCGGACAGCGCGGAAGTGCAGGGCATCATCGCGCGTATTCAATGATTGAACAATCGCGAATTCTTGCCCGCGAAATGCATCGTTGAGGATTGCGAAAAGCTTGTGGCCGGTCCGCCGTAACCCGAGCTGTCACGGTATCCGGATGTCTTGTGCGAAGGCTGCTGATATTGCGCACCCGACTGATTGTTCTGCGTGTCGTGCATCGAGACGGCGGGTGCTGCCGTTGTATCGTTCATTGGCGGGCTCATCTGCTGGGCAAACGACAAGGTCGGGATCGCAAGGATCGAAGCAATGAGCATGATGTGTTTGAGCGCTTTCATGGTGGTTCTCCAATAGGGTGATGGTGCCGCGCCGGCCATTCCGGTCGATGCGTGTCCACAGAATAAGCAGCTTTGCTTAACTCCTCCTTAGGGGCGCTCAAACAACGTTCTTCCACGTTTTGAAGCACAAGCCGTGGCGCGGCCAATGCCGGCACCAAGGCTTGCCTCGCGCAGCCACTACGTCATTTGTCTCAATCCCCATCCCAGCCGTGCCGCTCGTGCCATTCGCGCTCGTGCTCCTCGTGCTCATGGTGGCGCCACTGCCGTTCGCGCCATTCCTGTCGCTCGTGCCATTCACGGGCACGCCAATCGTCGCCGTAGCCATAGCCATATCCCACGACGGGTGGGGGCGCGTAGACGACCGGCGGAGGGGCGATATAGGCCGGTTGCGCGGGCACGAAAACCGGCCCGGGAATGCCAATGCCGATGCCCACGTCGACGTGGGCGGAAGCGACCGTGGAAGCCACTAATAGCGCGCCGCCGAGAATCGCTGATAATAGGTTCTTGCGCATGTTTTTTCGTATCGCCTGACGCTTGCAGGCGATGATAGTGAAGATGCTGCGCAGTGTAGGCAGGGCCGCAGTTTGCAGGTGCAAGAGGGATGCGAGATTGGTAACACGGAGTAACGCCGAGCAGCCTTAAGGTTGTCGTAATGATTCCCGTGCACCATAAACCGGCTAGACCTCCGGTTTCTTCCCGCTGCTCACAAAACCAGCGACGCTGTTTTCGTCACGAACCGGCAATTAATAGCCCGGTCGTGCCGTTTTGAATTTTGCTGACTGATATCCACGTTTGATCGGGGAATGCAATGGGTTTTTCTGCTGAAGCTTGGGCGCTCGCGCGCCTGTGGTGCATGTACCCTGTGCTGGGTGGCATTGCGATCTGGTATTTTTCGCGGGCGGACCGTCTGCTGCAGGCTGTTCGCGCACGCAATTGAGCATCAATTCATTGATCATCGGGCGCCGCCACGAGTGTGCAACGGCGCCCGCTGAGCAACCGCACGCCTGCTGCACTGCGGCAAGTGCGCCTTCCACTTCCCCGACACAGCTGTTTTCTCCGCCAAACCGCATTCACTTGCTCTGGCGCGACATGCCCGCCTGACCCCTCCAGTACCCCGAAACACCTTACCCAGCAAGGGTTTGGCCGCCGTCTGGCGGCGCCCGCGCCGTGGCGGTGTCGCATTTCCACATGTGGTTGTCGCAAATAGTCGGCTAGGCATACTTTTTTCTGGCAACTATGTATGCACAGCGCGGACGGACGTCCGCCACTGCAGCAACTATCTTGCATGGGACCGGAGCAAGTGCTTTGCATGGGACCAGAGTAAGCGCTGAAGCGCTTACTCTGGTCGACAGCTAAAGCGCCAACACCGGTCGACATAGGAGAGCATTCAATGAATTCCCCGAAGGTCGTGGTCGAAGGGCTGTGCAAAGTGTTCGGCACCAACCCGAAACAGGCGATCGGCATGCTGGCAGGCGGCGCGACGAAAGAGGAAGTATTCGCGCGCACCGGTCAGATAGTCGGCGTCCATAACGTATCGTTCGAGGTCAAGGAAGGCGAGATCTTCGTGCTGATGGGCCTCTCGGGCTCCGGCAAGTCGACTCTGATTCGCCTGATCAATCGTCTCGTCGAGCCGACCGCCGGCAAAGTGCTGATCGACGGCCGCGACGTGGCCAGCGTGCCGCGCTCGGAATTGACGGCGCTGCGCCGCAAGGACATGAGCATGGTGTTCCAGTCCTTCGCGTTGATGCCACAACGCACGGTGCTGTCCAACGCGGCGTTCGGGCTGGAAGTGGCGGGCATCGGCAAGAAGGAGCGCGAGAAGCGCGCCATGACCGTGCTTGAGCAGGTCGGCCTCGCGCCGTTCGCGGAAAAGCTGCCGGCCCAGCTATCGGGCGGCATGCAGCAACGCGTGGGGCTTGCGCGCGCGCTGGCGGTCAACCCGTCGCTGATGATCATGGACGAGGCGTTCTCAGCGCTCGATCCGCTCAAGCGCAAGGAAATGCAGAACGTGCTGCTCGAACTGCAGCGCGAGCAGCAGCGCACCATCCTGTTCGTCTCGCACGATCTGGAAGAGGCGATGCGCATCGGCACCCGGATCGCGATCATGGAAGGCGGCAAGGTGGTGCAGATCGGCACGCCGCAGCAGATCATCACGAATCCCGCCGACGACTATGTGCGCGCGTTCTTCGAAGGCATCGACACCAGCCGCTATCTGACGGCCGGCGACCTGATGCAGACTGACGCCGTGCCGCTCATGCAGCATTCACCGCAGATCGACGCCTCCAGCGTGGCCGCGACGCTCAACGGCAGCGCCGAATACGCGTTCGTGCTCGACGGCGAGCGCAAAATCCGCGGCTTCGTGTGCCGCGATGCGATGGGCAGCGCGTCGCCGCAGCTCAATCACGTCGAATGCATCCGCCGTACTACGCCTCTGGACGACGTCGTGGAACGCGTGGTGGCGAGCCGCGCGCCGCTGCCGGTCGTCGAAGCGGACGGCTCCTACTGCGGTTCGGTCAACAAGACGAACGTGCTGAACGTTCTCACGCGCCATCGAGGTTCCCATGTCTGAAGTCATTCCACTTGGCGCCTGGGTCGATCACGGCGTTCACTACCTGCTCGACCACGACGCAGCAACCTTCGATTCCATCGGCAAAGTCATTGAGAGTTTTGCCGCGCTGATCGAGCATGGCCTGCAAGCCGTGCCGATGTGGGCGCTGATGGCGTTCTTCGTCGGTATCGGTTTGTGGCGGGTGGGCTGGCGTTTCGCGCTGTTCACGCTGCTGGCAATGCTGCTGATCTATGGCACCGGCTTCTGGGATCAGATGGTGATCACGCTCGGCCTCACGCTTTCGTCGACCTTGATCAGCCTGCTGCTCGGCGTGCCGCTCGGCATCTGGACCGCGAAGAGCCGCACCGTCGAAATGATCGTGCGGCCCGTGCTCGACCTGATGCAGACCATGCCGGCGTTCGTCTACCTGATTCCGGCGGCGATGTTGTTCGGTCTCGGCCGCGTGCCGGGGATCCTTTCCACGGTGATCTTCGCCATGCCGCCGGCTGTGCGTCTCACGTCGCTCGGCATCAAGCATGTGAATCGCGAAATCGTCGAAGCAGGGCAGGCATTTGGCTGCACGCCCTTGCAGTTGCTCTACAAGGTGCAGTTTCCGAACGCGTTGCCGTCGATCATGACCGGCGTGAATCAGACGATCATGATGGCGCTCTCGATGGTGATCATCGCCTCGATGGTGGGCGCGGGTGGTCTCGGTAACGACGTGCTGGCAAGTATTCAGCGGCTCGATATCGGGCTCGGCTTCGAAAGCGGACTTTCAGTGGTGATGCTCGCGATCATTCTAGACCGCATCACGGAAAGCTTTGGCCGTACGCCGGGCACGGCGCGGGCGCCGTTGCTGTCGGGCCTGCGCAGTCTCATGAAGGTGCGCCGGGCGCCGGCGGCGCAGCACGGCTGAGCCGCTTATGAAGCGCGACGCGATCTCTCCTGTCGAGGTTCCATCCGAGTCGCCGCTCTCCAGACTCGCGCACTTCGGCTTTCTGACGCTGCCGAACTTTTCGATGATCGCGTTCACAAGCGCGGTCGAAGTGCTGCGCATGGCCAACTATGTGGGTCGCGCGCAGCACTACACGTGGTCGGTGATTACGCCGGACGGCGAACCGGCGCGAGCGAGCAACGGCATCACCGTGAAGCCGACTACGACGCTGGCCGAAGCGGGCATGCCGGATGTGCTGATCGTCTGCGCCGGCTGGCATGTGCGCGATTATGTGGACGACACAGTCATCGCATTGCTGCAGGACGTTGCGTCGAGAGGCATTCCGCTTGGCGGCATTTGCACGGGACCGTACGCGCTGCTGGCTGCAAACCTGCTCGACGGCTATCGCTGTACCGTGCATTGGGAAGACATGTCGCCGCTGCACAAGAGTTATCCGCATGTGCGTTTCGCCGATGAGCTGTTCGTGATCGACCGTGACCGGATGACCTGCACCGGCGGCACCGCGCCGCTCGATCTGATGCTGAAACTGGTCGGCATGCGCCTCGGTCATGCAGTCGCGGCGCAAGTGTCCGAGCAGTTCATCGTCGAACGGATTCGCGGTTCGACCGATTACCAGCATATTCCCGTCGACGCGCGGGTTGGCTTCTCGCGTGCGGAATTGATCGAAGTCGTGCGGCTGATGGAAGCGAATATCGAAGAACCCTTGTCGCTCGATGAACTCGCGCGGCTCGTGCATCTGTCGCAACGTCATTTGCAGCGCATGTTCAAGATGTTTCTGAGCGTGTCGCCAACGCATTATTACCTCACCCTGCGTTTGCGTCGTGCGCGTGAACTGCTGCGCAATACGGATGCGTCGATCGCGCGGGTAACGGCTGTGTGCGGTTTTCATTCGCCGTGTCATTTCAGCAAGGCCTATCGCGCGCAGTTCGGTCATGCGCCGAGCGTCGAGCGGCGGCTGTCGGCGTAATTGCGTTGGCGTTAATGAGTTGGTGTTAATGAAGTTCGCGTAAAAAACCGCACCTGAAAATCCGCTGAATACAACCAGTCAAGCATCAATCACCCTGAGGGAACGCCATGAAACGTTTGTTGGCTGCGTCGTTGTGCGCGCTGTCAGTGTCGTCTGTCTTTGCCGTGGAACCGGCCACCTGCCGTGACGTCCGGTTTGCCGATGTCGGCTGGACCGATATCGCCGCGACTACCGGTCTCGCCTCGACGGTGCTCGAAGGACTCGGCTACAAGCCGACCAAGACCATTGCCTCGGTGCCGATCACCTTTGCGGGTGTGAAGAGCAAGCAGATCGACGTGTTCCTCGGCTACTGGTCGCCGACCATGGATCCGATGATCGATCCGTTCAAAAAGGCCGGCCAGCTTACCGTGCTGCCTGCGCCGAATCTGACCGGTGCGAAATACACGCTGGCAGTGCCTGACTACGCATATCAGGCAGGCATTAAAACTTTCACCGACATCGCGAAGAATTACGACAAGCTCGACGGCAAAATCTACGGCATCGAACCGGGTAACGACGGCAATGCGCTGATCAAGAAAATGATCGACAGCAACCAGTACGGCCTGGGCAAGTTCAAGCTGGTGGAGTCGAGCGAGGCGGGCATGCTGGTCGAAGTGAATCGCGCGGTTCGCGACAAGAAGCCGATCGTGTTCCTCGGCTGGGAACCGCATCCGATGAACGTGCAGATGAAGATCGATTATCTGTCCGGTGGCGACGACGTGTTCGGACCCAACTATGGCGAAGCCAGAGTGCTGACGGTTGTGCCGAACGATTACTCGACGCGCTGCCCGAATGTCGCGAAGCTCGTGTCGAACCTGCACTTCACGACGGATATCGAGAACCACGTGATGCTGCCGATCATGAACAAGACAGATCCGAACAAGGCCGCGAAGGATTGGCTGAAGGCGAATCCGGGTGTACTCGACAAGTGGCTTGCGGGTGTGAAGACGTTTGATGGCAAAGATGGGTTGCCGGCTGTGAAGGCTTATGTAGCGGGTAAGTGAGGCGTTGGCTGAACGCCGGACGCACTTGCCTGAAACTCAAGCTCAGCACGAGCGGCAATAGCGTTTGCGACACCAGCGTTTGACGCCAGCGTGTGCTCCGGCCAATAAACCACTCGGTTTGGCTCCGCCGGACGCACACGCTGACACGACATGTCAGTACGCCGCATGACCCAAAGGGAACGTAACGCAAGGTTACGTCCCGAGCTTTCGTGAAAACCATGAAGGCTGTGAAGTTTTGTAAAAATAGGACAAAAGCAGACTACTCTCATAGCAGTTCCCTTAGCCTTCGGTTAATTTCATCACGAGACAACAAAAAGGACTGCTCGTGATGTCAGAGACCGAACGACTTATCGTCATACGGCCGATGCTCGGCTGCCACACCCTCTCCCATCTATCGTCACGCCCCTGACCCGGCTCGGGTTATCCACGGGGTGAACAGGCGGTCCTTTCCCTGCTCGTAACGCATTAACCATCCGCCACGCCGACCTTGGCGCGACGACACACGGCTCAAGATGATGTCCATTCTTATCCAGCCCCGTACCTTGGCGGTTTCCCTGTACGGTGATTTGTCTTCATACGATGCGCACCGGTTCGGTCCGTGGCTGGTCGAGGCCGGCACTTTTGATGCGATCGTGCCAGCGAATACATCGGTAGTGGTGCCATGGCGGTACGGCATCAGTCGATTAACCACTGGCGCAGACCTGAGTGAGCTCGTCGCGCACTTCGAATCGCAACGCACTATCGCGATGGCTGCCGGTGACCGTTACTACTTGAGATTTGCCGACACGCGCGCGCTTGCCACGTTGGAACGGGTCCTTACACCCGGGCAGAAACGACAGTTGAAAGGACCGGTTGCCCATTGGCGGTACTTGGACCGCTTTGATGCGGAGCGGGAGTTCGGCGAATCGGTGTCGAGCGAGCCGCGTCGTCAAAACATGATCGTGTTGTCGGAAGCGCAGAGCGAGCGTCTGCTCGAACTACAGTTCGCCCAGGCGCTGGCTGACGATGTGCACGCGACTAGCGGCGGTGAACTTCATCCGCATCTCATTGCCGCGCAATACCGGTTGATTGAGGCGGCCGCGTTGTTCGTCCTGGAGCAGGGCATCGAACCGTTCGAAGTGCAGCGCCATGTTGCTGCTGTCACTGTGAAGACCGATGGCGCGCTGCTGACGGATGCGCGATTTTTGGAGGAGGTCAGGTCGGCGCATGCTTCTTGGGGGTTGGCATGAATTGATGAAGTGGTGCGGTGTTTAGAAAGACTGGACTTGGAGTTGAGGATGAATAAACGTTTTTGCCGAAGCGTGGTCGCCGCGTTCGGGCTGGCCTTGATGAGTGCGCTCTTTGGTTGCCAGTCGTTGGGCAAGGAGCCGACTTTTGGGGCGGATTAGACGGGTATCGATCATCTGGCTGATTACCTCAGCGTGTCTGATTTTTCGGTGAACGGTACTGGAGGCTTTCAAGCTGGGAAGGGGGGCAGTACGATTTGCTGCGCGGTTATTCCTGAGAAATGGCATCCGGGATTGACGGCGCACGTTAAGTGGAGCGTAAGCGACTGGAAGCACGGCGGCGGTGATTTCCATGAGGCCGACGTGCCAGTCGACCAGTACTCAAGGCTGGGCCATATGTGGGTGCATTTCCTCGCCGATGGATCGTTGCGGATCGTGGTGACCGATATCGGTCCGTATGCGCCTGATTATCGTGGGCCGCACGATCTGATTCCGCAGAAATATCCGTGGAAGCAGTATCCGCCACCTACCCGTAAAGGACCGACATTTTCGGAAGACGAACTCGAAAAGTACAACCTGCGCTAGCAGGACTTTGACCATGACTGACAACGCAGGCCTGCCATGCGCCGCAGCACATCCGATGAATACCGATGGCGTGGTGAGACCGTACCGAGAATGTGGCTGTACTGAGTTGCCCACCACGACGTGGCGTGCTGTTCAGAAAGATTGAACTCGGAGATAAGGATGAAAAAAAGCACATGGCGGCGGTGGATCGCGAAATTCGGAATCGTTTTCGCAATCGCGCTTATGGCCTCCTCGGTTTCTGCGTCGATGGGTGGCATCGACCATCTGGCGGACTACCTGAGCGTGTCGAATTTTTCGGTTAATGGTACGGCGGGGTTCCGGGCGGCTGACGGGAACGCTAGCGTTCCCAGCCCATCGATGCCTCGCAAGTGGCACCCAGGTCTGACTGTGCATGTGAGATGGACAGTCAGCGACTGGAAGCACGGTGGTGGCGGTGACTATGAAGCTGACGTACCCGTCGATCCATACGCCGAACCTGGGAACGTGTACGTGCATTTTCTGGCCGATGGCAATGTGCGCGTCGTGGTGTCGAACTATTACCCCTGGAGTCCGAAGTACCCTGGTCCGCACGATCCGATTCCGCAGAAACAACCGTGGAATGACTTTCCGCAATCTTGGGTGGACCGTCGATCGGTATCCGAACGCCTCAAAAATATGGATATGCAACCGCAACCGCAAATTCCCGCCGACACTGAAGGTAAGTGAATTCTAGTAAGGAAACCGTATTGATGACAGATAATGTAAGTCTGCTGCGCGCAGCAGCGCACCCGATGAACACCGACGGCGTAACTGCTACCGCCCCGACTATGCAGTACCGCGCCGAGAAGTGCGAATTTCCATTGCATATCGGATTGTTTTTCGATGGTACCGGTAATAACCAAGACTGGGCGGGACCGGATTACGCTGGCGGAACCCAACTGCAACGCATGAAGGACAGTAACGTTGCACGGCTCTTCAGAGCCTATCCGAATTCGCGACTGAAGGGCTACTACCCACGCTACATTCCCGGGGTCGGTACGCCGTTCGCCGACATTGGTGAGGACATTGCTCGAGACATGCTTGGCATGGGTTTCGGCGCAGGCGGAGAGGCGCGTATTGTATTTGGCCTGTTACATGTTCTGAACTCAATGCGGAGTTCGCTCGACAACGGCGATATCCCTATGGTCCAGCCGGGGGCCGTCAAGGCGCTCTGTAGTAATAGCTGGCTGCCGCTGCAAACCGGCACGGGGGAAAACGATAACCCCCTATCGCTCTTCGACCAGTTCGCGCTCGACGAGGTCGGCATGAAAGATCGAGGCGGACTGTTGATGATGAATGGTTTTACGTATCGCACGCAGTTCCTCAAAACCCAGTTTTCCCAACTCGCACAGAAGATAAGTGAGACGTCGCACCCGAAACCGGTCGAGGTCTTTATCGATGTGTTCGGATTTAGTCGGGGCGCCGCGCAAGCACGTGTGTTCTGCAATTGGTTGGACGAATATTTCGAGGGCAACACACTGGCGGGAATGACGGCCCATATCCGCTTCCTAGGCATCTTTGACACAGTGGCCGCCGTTGGACTGGGGCCCGCTGCGGGTAGATGGGCCAACGGCCACAATGGCTGGGGCGAGCCCGAAAATCTACGGATAGCACAGCGGGTTCGTCACTGTGAGCACTATGTGGCCATGCACGAACAGCGCGATTCGTTCCCTCTTGAGGACGTTCAGACGCCTGGCGATGCGATGCCGTCAAATTGCAGACAGTTTCGCTTTCCGGGTATGCACTCTGATCTGGGCGGCGCTTACTCGCCTGAAGCCGCTCGTGCAACTCGCGTACCTGTGGATATTGAGTTCGCCACGGAGACAACCGAACGATGGAGCCCCTTCGCGGTCAGCGAAAAGTTGCTTTCCGACTATTACTCTTTCATCAAAACCAACGGCACCGCCACCCGCCAAATCGCCGACTGCCTTATCGACATCCTCGCGTGGCGCCTCCGCTTCCGCGACAGCTACGGGAAATTGCCGTTCATTCAGCAAGCGACCCAAACCGAGCAAAGCGACCTGCTGGGCGCACACAATGTCTTCCTGAAGGACATCCGCGAGATCGACGATGCCGAGCACCGGCTCTATTACGCACGCGAAGGCGTCGCCACCTCGAAACTCTCCCTGAGCGGACAAATCTTCCGGCAATCGGCTGCTGAAAATCATCTGACCCAGGCGTATGAAGCGCAAGCCAACATCCCGCGTGATAGACGGCATATTTATGAACTGGTCAGGACCCGCAAGCTCAGCCCGGACGAACTCGACTTCTTCAGCGAATACTGTCACGACTCTTTCGCAGGCTTCAAACCATTCGATAACTGGCCTGGCCGCGCTCTTTCGCGCAATGCGCCGTGGGAAAGCGGCGGTTACCTGAAGTTTCGCACCCGTTACGCGGGCGAAAGTCTGCGGCTCGCGCTGCTGGAATCCATTTCAGAGTTTTCCGCCGAGGTATGAGCGGCACGGGGCCGACATCAGTGCGCGAGCGTCACGTTTGACGCGCGCCGCGTAGTTGAACCGGGCGCAACCCGTGCCCGACAACCCACGCCGCACTCAAATCGCCTGAGCCCGCCCCGGAAAAGTTTCGTCATAGCCTGAGCCTTCATCAACTTCGGCCGCCGTCCCCCGTTGCTCACGGTACATCATCGGCGGCAGGCCAAACTGCTTGCGGAATTCGCGTCCCAAATGCGAGGCATCGGAAAAGCCGCAACTCGACGCGATATCCGCCACCGTTTTATCCGAACTCGTCAGCAGCCAGGCCGCAGTGCGCAAACGCACCTGCTTCGCATACGCCTGCGGTGCCTTGCCGGTTTGCGCCTTGAAGAGCCGTTCGAGTTGACGCGGCGACAGATCAAGCTTGCGCGCCAGTTCATCAAGCGACAACGAACGCCCCACATGCTGCTCCATCAGCAGAATCGCGCGCTTCACCTTCGGATGCGCGGCGGGCGCCAATCCCGGTGGATGCGGCTGCGGCGCATTGCCCTTCTGCATATCGTCGACCAGCAGGATCCGCAGCGCCTTTTGCACCGTGGCCGTTTCAAAGTGGCGCAGCAGAATCGCGGCCGCCACGTCGATCGACGCGCGCCCACCCGAACACGTAATACGCCGACGGTCGATCACAAACAAGCGGTCTGCCACCAGCGCTTCCTCATTGACCGACGGAAAGCGCTCGATGAAATCCCAGTAGTGAAACCAGCTCACGCAGATCCGGTGGCCTTCCAGCACGCCCGCGCGCATCAGCGAGAACACGCCGGTGCACATGCCGACGAGCGTCGCATCGGTAGCGGCGGCGCGACGGATGAAGGCCAGCGTCGCATCGTTCGCGGCCGGCCCGGAATGCAGCAGGCCGCCCACCACGACGACGTAATCGAACGGCTCGGCGTTGTCGAACGTCTCCCACGGCGTGATCTGGATGCCGCAGCTCGCGCGCACCGGAGCGAGGGTTTCCCCTATCACGCTCCACGAACAGCGCACGGGCTTGCTGAAGTCGCCTTCATCCGCGGACAGGCGCAGCAGGTCGACGAAACCCGAGAACGCCGTCAGCGTGAAGTTCGGCAGCAGGATGATGCCGAAGCGGATGCGCTGCTTTGTGGTGCCGTCGATCGATTGAAGGGGAAGCGGTTCAGCGGAATTCATGCACGCGGCCAGCAAGGGAAAAGGGTTGAAACAAGCATAGCACCGGGAATGGCGTCCGCTTTAACGGGCCAATGATCGGGCCACTCATTCGGGCCGTTTCAGCACCACCAGCATCGCCAGCCGCAACCTGCGCGCCTGTCGCAAATGCGTCAGAAGTCATCGCAAATCCGCCGCCGCGCTTTGCCGGCGGCCCGCTTGACGCCACTATCCCACTGTCATGCCGTTTTTATTCTATCGGTCCAATTTGACGTGCGGTGCAATAGGGGCTAGTTCAAGCCAAACCCGGCACCCCAGCTAATCTTGGTATCGCAGCAACGTATAAGGCACGTCATGAACGTCAGCGTCTTCGATCTGTTCAAGGTCGGCATCGGTCCCTCCAGCTCGCACACCGTCGGGCCGATGATCGCTGCGCGCCGCTTCGCCTCGCATATCGAAGACGCCAATCTGCTGAGCTTCGTGCGCCGCGTCAAGGTCGAACTGTTTGGCTCGCTCGGCGCGACCGGCAAAGGGCACGGCACGGACAAGGCGGTGTTGCTCGGCCTCGAAGGCAATCTGCCCGATCTGATCGACCCGGACATCATCGAACCGCGTCTGCAGGCGATCCGTGAAACCAGGCAACTGGTGCTGCTCGGCAAGCATCCGGTCAAATTCGACGAGCGCGAACACCTGGGCTTTTTTCGCAAGCTGATGCCGGGTGCGCCAGGTTCGAGCATCGTGCATCCGAACGGCATGCGTTTTCAGGCTTTCGACGAAAACGGGCAGTTGCTGGTGGAGAAAGAGTATTACTCGATCGGCGGCGGCTTTGTGATCAATCGCGAAGGCGACCGCGTCAACGGCCTGCGCGCCGGCGCGGACGTGCCGTTTCCGTTTCGCACCGGCGACGATCTGATGCGCGTGTGCCGTGAAACCGGTTTGTCGATTGCAGAGGTGACGCTGCGCAACGAATGCGCGTCGCGTACCGAACAGGACGTGCGCGAAGGGTTGCTGGCGATCTGGCGCGCCATGTCGGCCTGCGTCGAACGTGGCTGCAAGGGGCGTGGCGAGTTGCCCGGTCCGATGCACGTGAAGCGCCGCGCGGCCGACCTGTGCGCGCAATTGCGTTCGCGTTCGGAAGAGTCGCTGCGCGATCCGCTGTCCATGCTCGACTGGGTCAATCTCTACGCCATGGCCGTGAACGAAGAAAACGCAGCCGGTGGGCGCGTCGTCACGGCGCCGACCAACGGTGCGGCCGGCGTGATTCCGGCAGTGCTGCATTACTACGTCAAGTTCATGCATGCGTCGAACGACGCGGGCATCGTCACGTTCCTGCTGACAGCGGCTGCGATCGGCATCATCTACAAGGAAACCGCCTCGATCTCGGGCGCCGAAGTGGGCTGCCAGGGCGAGGTCGGCGTTGCGTGCTCGATGGCCGCCGCGGCACTCGCCGCCGTGATGGGCGGCACGCCGGCCCAGGTCGAAAACGCCGCCGAAATCGGCATGGAACACAACCTCGGTATGACTTGCGACCCGGTCGGCGGTCTCGTGCAGATTCCCTGCATCGAACGCAATGCGATGGGCGCAATCAAGGCGCTGAATGCCGCGCGCATGGCGATGAAGGGCGACGGCCAGCACTACGTGTCGCTCGATAACGTGATCAAGACAATGCGCGAAACCGGCGCGGACATGAAGACGAAATACAAGGAGACGTCGCGCGGTGGCCTTGCCGTGAACGTTATCGAGTGTTGAACCCGTTAAGCACCAAAGAGTAACAACAGGACCCAAAGGACCAATAATGAGCCGCTATTCGATATTCAGCCTGTTGCGCAACGGGATGTCGTATCACGAGAACTGGGAGCGTCAGTGGAAAAGCCCGGAGCCCAAGCGTGAGTACGACGTCGTGATCGTCGGCGGCGGCGGCCATGGGCTCGCCACTGCCTATTACCTCGCGAAAGAGCATGGCGTGCGCAATATCGCCGTGCTGGAGAAAGGCTGGATCGGCGGCGGCAATACCGCGCGCAATACGACCATCGTGCGCTCGAATTATCTGTGGGACGAATCGGCCGCGCTCTATGAGAAAGCGATGAAGTTGTGGGAAGGTCTGTCGCAAGACCTCAACTACAACGTGATGTTCAGTCAGCGCGGCGTGATGAATCTCGCGCACACGCTGCAGGACGTGCGTGACACCGAACGTCGTGTGAATGCGAACCGGCTGAACGGTGTGGATGCGGAATTCCTCACGCCGGAGCAGATCAAGGAAATCGAGCCGACCATCAATCTGAATAGCCGCTACCCGGTGCTCGGTGCGTCGATCCAGCGCCGTGGCGGCGTGGCTCGGCACGATGCGGTGGCGTGGGGTTTTGCGCGTGGCGCGGATCAGGCCGGCGTGGATATCGTGCAGAACTGCCAGGTCACGGGGATTCGTCGTGACGGCAGCCAGGTGATCGGCGTGGATACCACCAAGGGTTTCATCAAGGCGAAGAAGGTCGCGGTGGTCGCGGCGGGCAACACATCCACGCTCGCGGACATGGCGGGCATCCGGCTGCCTTTGGAGAGCCATCCGTTGCAGGCGTTGGTCTCCGAGCCGATCAAACCAGTCGTCAATACGGTGGTGATGTCGAACGCGGTGCACGCGTACATCAGCCAGTCCGACAAGGGCGATCTGGTGATCGGTGCGGGCGTCGATCAATACACGGGCTTTGGTCAGCGCGGCAGTTTCCAGATTATTGAAGGCACGCTTGAAGCGATTGTGGAAATGTTCCCGGTGTTCTCACGCGTGCGGATGAATCGCCAGTGGGGCGGCATCGTCGACGTGTCGCCGGATGCGTGCCCGATTATCAGCAAGACCGACGTAAAAGGGCTTTATTTCAACTGCGGCTGGGGCACGGGCGGCTTCAAGGCGACGCCCGGTTCGGGTTGGGCTTATGCGCACACGATCGCGAAGGATGAACCGCATCCGCTGAACGCGCCGTTTTCGCTGGACCGTTTTTACACCGGCCAACTGATCGACGAGCACGGCGCTGCCGCTGTTGCCCACTAACGCTTGCATTGCAACGAGTTGCATGGGACCGGCGTAACGCGCCAAGCGCGAACGCTGGTCGACAGGAGAAAAAACAGATGCTGCTGATCGAATGCCCATGGTGCGGGCCACGCGCCGAAACCGAATTTTCCTGCGGCGGCGAAGCGGACATTGCACGTCCGCTCGACACCGACAAACTCACCGACAAGGAATGGGGCGACTACCTGTTCATGCGCAAGAATCCGCGCGGCGTGCATCGCGAGCAATGGATGCACACCCAGGGATGCCGCCGCTGGTTCAAGGCGCAACGCGACACCGTGAGCTACGAGATTCAGGGCTACGAGACGTTCGAACGTCCGCTGCTCGCGATGGATAGCAACGAGGCTAAGGCACAAGACAAGGCACACGAGGGAAAGGCACCATGAGCCAGAAAGACCGACTCCCCAGCGGCGGGCGCATCAACCGCGCAATCGTACTGAATTTCACGTTCAATGGCCGCAAGTATCAGGGCTTTCAGGGCGACACGCTCGCGTCCGCGCTGCTCGCGAACGGTGAGCACTTTGTGGCGCGCAGCTGGAAGTACCACCGGCCGCGCGGCATCGTGACGGCGGGTGTGGAAGAGCCGAATGCGATCGTGCAACTCGAAACCGGCGCATATACGGTGCCGAACGCGCGTGCGACTGAAGTGGAGTTGTATCAGGGCCTCGTCGCGACCAGCGTGAACGCGAAGCCGAGCATCGAGAAAGATCGGATGGCAATCAACCAGAAGTTCGCGCGCTTCATTCCGGCGGGCTTCTACTACAAGACCTTCATGTGGCCGCGCAAGTTCTGGCCGAAGTATGAGGAAGTGATCCGCGATGCGGCCGGCCTCGGCAAGGCGCCCGAGCAAACCGATGCGGACCGCTACGACAAGTGCTTTGCGCACTGCGACGTGCTGGTGGTCGGCGGTGGCCCGACGGGGCTGGCGGCGGCGCATGCGGCGGCCTTGTCAGGCGCACGCGTGACGCTGATCGACGACCAGCCGGAACTCGGCGGCTCCTTGCTGTCGTGCCGCGCGGAGATCGACGGCAAACCCGCGCTGCAATGGGTCCACAAGATCGAGGACGAACTTCGGCAGATGCCCGATGTGAAGATCCTGTGCCGCAGCACGGCATTCGGTTACCAGGACCATAACCTCATTACCGTCGCGCAGCGGCTCACTGAGCATCTGCCGGTGTCGCAGAGAAAGGGCACGCGCGAGCTGATGTGGAAGATCCGCGCCAAACGCGTGATTCTCGCAACGGGTGCGCATGAGCGGCCAATCGTGTTCGGCAACAACGACTTGCCGGGCGTGATGCTGGCGTCGGCGGTGTCGACGTATCTGCATCGTTATGCGGTGCTGCCGGGACGCAATGCCGTGGTGTTCACGAACAACGACGACGGTTATCAATGCGCGCTCGATCTGAAGGCGGCAGGCGCCCAGGTGACGGTCGTCGATCCGCGCGCGGGTGAATCGAAGGGCACGCTGCCCGCGCTCGCCCGGCGGTATGGCGTCAAGGTGATGAACGGTGTGGCCATTACGGCCGCGCACGGCAAGCTTCGCGTGTCGTCTGTCGATATAGCGTCGTATTCGAACGGACAGGTCGGTGCGAAGCAGGGCGCGTTGCCCTGCGATCTGCTCGCGATGTCCGGCGGCTGGAGCCCGGTGCTGCACCTGTTCGCGCAATCGGGCGGCAAGGCCCATTGGCATGACGACAAGGCCTGCTTCGTGCCGGGCAAAGCAATGCAGGCGGAGACGAGCATTGGCGCGTGTGCCGGCGACTTCACGCTGGGACAGGGCATTCGTTTCGCGGTCGATGCCGGCGTCGAGGCGGCGCGTGCGGCGGGTCACATCGTTGCACGGCCGAACCCGGTGCAGGTGACTGAGATTAGCGAAACGAAGATGCAACCGCTGTGGTTGGTCGGCGGCCGCGAACTCTCAACGCGTGGGCCGAAGCAGTTCGTCGACTTCCAGAACGACGTCTCGGCGGCCGATATTTTCCTCGCGGCGCGCGAAGGCTTCGAATCCGTTGAACACGTGAAGCGCTATACGGCGATGGGCTTCGGCACTGATCAGGGCAAGCTCGGCAACATCAACGGTATGGCGATTCTCGCGCAGGCACTCGGCAAGACGATTCCCGAAACCGGCACGACGACGTTCCGTCCGAACTACACGCCGGTGACATTCGGCACGTTTGCCGGCCGCGAACTCGGTGAGTTTCTCGATCCGGTGCGCAAAACAGCAGTGCACGAATGGCATGTGGAAAACGGTGCGGCGTTCGAGGACGTCGGCAACTGGAAGCGTCCGTGGTACTTCGCGAAGGCGGGCGAGGACATGCACGCCGCTGTCGCGCGCGAATCGCTGGCGGTGCGCACGAGCGTCGGCATCCTCGATGCCTCGACGCTCGGCAAGATCGACATTCAGGGCCCTGATTCGGCGAAGCTGCTGAACTGGGTCTACACCAATCCGTGGAGCAAGCTGGAAATCGGCAAATGCCGCTATGGCCTGATGCTCGACGAAAACGGCATGATCTTCGACGACGGCGTGACCGTGCGTCTCGCCGAGCAGCACTACATGATGACCACCACGACGGGCGGTGCGGCACGCGTGCTCACGTGGCTCGAACGCTGGCTACAAACCGAGTGGCCGGACATGCGCGTGCGGCTCGCCTCCGTGACGGATCACTGGGCAACCTTCGCCGTGGTCGGTCCGAACAGCCGCAAGGTTTTGCAGAAGGTGTGCCACGACATCGACTTTGCAAACGCGGCGTTCCCGTTCATGAGCTATCGCGAAGGCACGGTGGCAGGCGCGGCGTCGCGCGTAATGCGGATCAGCTTCTCGGGCGAACTCGCCTATGAAGTGAACGTGCCCGCAAACGTAGGACGCGCGGTGTGGGAGGCGCTGATGGCCGCTGGCGCGGAATTCGACATCACGCCGTATGGCACGGAAACCATGCACGTACTGCGTGCGGAGAAGGGCTACATCATCGTCGGTCAGGATACGGACGGCTCGATGACACCGTACGACCTCGGCATGGGCGGGCTGGTCGCGAAGTCGAAAGACTTTCTCGGCAAACGTTCATTGACGCGAACGGACACGGCGAAGACGGGGCGCAAGCAACTGGTCGGGCTGCTCTCGGACGACCCGTCGTTCGTGATTCCCGAAGGCTCGCAGATCGTTGCGGGTCCTTTCCAGGGCGATACCGCGCCGATGCTCGGACACGTCACGTCGAGCTATTACAGCCCGATCCTGAAACGCTCGATTGCAATGGCGGTGGTGAAGGGCGGTCTCGACAAGATCGGCGAAAAGGTCACGATTCCGCTCGCGAGCGGCAAGCAGATTGCGGCCAAGGTCACCAGCTCGGTGTTCTACGACAGCGAAGGAGCACGTCAACATGTGGAATGAAACTAGAGGAACGGTGTCGGCGGTGGATCGCGCTGTCGGCCAGCAAACGGGCGTGTGGCAGGAGTCGCCGCTGGTGGGGACGGATGCGCTGCTGAAGAAGCATCAGGCGACGGCTTCGGCGGCGTTCCGGTTGAGCGAGCGGCCGTTTCTGGAACTCGTGAACGTGCGCGGCGATACGCGCGATGCAGTGTTCATGAAGGCCGTGGAGAGTGTGATCGGCTGCCGGCCGCCCGAGAAAGCGAACACCATCGCCCGAGGCAACGGCTACGACATGCTGTGGCTCGGTCCGGACGAGTGGCTGGTGCGCTCGGCAATGGCGCACGACGCAACGCGTACCGCGCCGTTGCAGGCGAAGTTCGGCGCGGCATTTGCGGGCGTGTTCGCGTCGGCGGTGGATATCGGCAGCGGGTACACGGTGCTCGAAATCAGCGGCACGCGCACGCGTGAAGTGCTGGCGCGCGGTTGCCCGCTCGATCTGCACCCGAAATTGTTCGGTGAGGGGCAGTGCGCACAGAGTCACTACTTCAAGGCGTCGATGACGCTGTTGCCCACCGGCGCGGCGTGTTTCGATATCGTCGTGCGCCGCAGTTTTGCGGACTACTTCGTCAAGATGATGCTCGATGCGGCCGAGCCGCTGATGTCGTGAAGCGCGGCGAGCGGCGTCTTGCTGAGGCACCGCTCGCGGCTCTCGCGCCGCCGACTGACATGACGTCGACACGTCTAGCTACCTCGCGCCTCACTGAACGCGCGTGCCATCAGGGCGATGCTCACGCCGCGCTTGCGCTGCTTGATCAGAGCATCGTATTGCGGCACCGTCGCATCGCGCTGATCCGCTATCTCCTTGCGCAGCAACTCGGCGCACCGCTTCAACCGCGGCATCACGAATACGTTGAGAAGATTGCGGCCCGTTTGAGCGCGGATGCGCTTGCGCGCATTGCCGGCGCTGCGCGTGCACGGCTTCGACCGTAAGGGTCCTGAACGGCCGGAACGGCGCTCCCGTTCCATTCCGATGACGCATTTCTTCTATGTGGCCGATTTATGTCGGCGTCTACTGAATCGCACTGATCGGAACGTCCACGCGGCAGCCGCCGCATCAACGAGGGAGTGACATGTCTACCGCTTTTCAGCCTCGCGCGAGCGCAGCCGCCAGACTCGAGCGACTGCCGTTCTCCGGATATCACCGGACCATCTTCCTCATCATCGCGATCGCATTCTTTTTCGACTCGGTCGATCTCGGCACGATGACCTTCGTGCTCGGCTCGATCAAGACCGAATTCCATTTGTCGACCGCGACGGCGGGGCTGGTCGCGAGCGCGAGCTTCTTCGGCATGGTGATTGGCGCGGCGGTCGCCGGATTGCTGGCTGATCGCTTCGGACGGCGCCCCGTGTTTCAGTGGAGCATGGTGCTGTGGGGGCTGGCATCGTATCTGTGCTCGACCGCGCAGAGCGTCGAAGCGCTGATTTTCTATCGCATACTGCTTGGCTTCGGAATGGGCATGGAGTTCCCCATTGCACAGACCCTCCTGTCCGAATTCGTGCCCGCAGCGTCACGCGGACGGTTGATTGCCCTGATGGATGGTTTCTGGCCGCTTGGTTTCATCACGGCGGGCGTGGTGTCGTATTTCGTGTTGCCGACGTTCGGGTGGCGCACGGAGTTCGCGCTGCTGGCCATTCCTGCCGTGTTCGTGCTGATTGTGCGCCGCGTCGTACCGGAGTCGCCGCGCTGGCTGGAGCATCGTGGACGCCTCGCCGAAGCGGACAAGATTCTCGCCGAAGTCGAAGTGAAGGTGATGAAAGCGGCCGGCCTGAGCCAGTTGCGTGCGCCGGTGATGCTGCAGGAACCGCCTGCCGCGAAGGGTACGGGTGCGTTCCGCGAGATCTGGAGCATGGCCTATCGCCGTCGCACGATCATGGTGTGGACGCTTTGGTTCTTCGCCTTGCTCGGTTTTTACGGGCTGACGTCGTGGCTCGGCGCGTTGATGCAACAAGCGGGCTTTGCAGTGACGAAATCGGTGCTGTACACGGTGCTGATTTCGCTCGGCGGGATTCCGGGCTTTATCTGCGCGGCGTGGCTCGTCGAACGTTGGGGACGTAAGCCGACCTGTATCGCGTCGCTGGCCGGCAGCGCGGTGATGGCCTACGTCTACGGACAAACCGCGTTGCACGCGCAAGCGCCGACGCTGTTGATCTGTGCCGGGCTCGCCATGCAGTTCTTTCTGTTTGCGATGTGGGCGGTGCTTTACACGTATACGCCCGAGCTTTATGGCACCGGTGCACGGGCTACCGGGTCGGGGTTTGCCTCAGCGATCGGCCGTGTGGGTTCGTTGATCGGCCCTTACGTGGTGGGTGTCGTGCTGCCGGTGTTCGGCCAGGGTGGCGTGTTCTCGCTCGGTGCGATGTGTTTTGTGATCGCCGCTGCGGCAGTGTGGATCATGGGGATCGAGACGCGTGGACTGGCGCTGGAGACCTTGGTGTCTGAAGCAGTTGAATCGGACACGCATGGGGTGTTGAGTCCTGCGCGGGAGTGAACAAAGCAATAAGGCCGCGAATATTTTCGCGGCCTTATTGTTTAAATCCCGGCTCGACAGTTTGTTTCGACGCGAACTAAACCGTCGCCACCTCACGCTTCCTCGACGCCACGCCGTTCGCCACAAAGTAGGGCGTTTCCACCCGCGCCAGCGTCTCCCGCCCACGAATCCGATCCGCGATCTTCTCCGCGATCATGATCGTCGGCGCGTTCAGATTGCCCGTTGTGATCAGCGGCATGATCGAAGCGTCGACCACGCGCAATGCTTCCATGCCATGCACGCGCCCCTCGTTGTCGACGACAGCCATATCGTCATAACCCATCTTGCACGAGCACGATGGATGAAATGCCGTTTCTGCACGGTTACGCACGAAGGTGTCGAGTTGCTCGTCCGTGGTCAACTCCGCGCCCGGATTCAACTCGCGGCCGCGATAACGATCGAGCGCCGGTTGGTGCATGATCTCGCGCGTGATGCGGATGCCGTCACGGAATTCGCGCCAGTCGAGCGGATCGGCCATGTAATTGAACAGAATGCTCGGATGCGCGCCAGGATCGCGCGACGTGAGTTTCACACGGCCACGGCTCGGCGAACGCATCGAACCGACATGCGCCTGAAAGCCGTGCATTTTGATCGCGTTAGACCCGTTGTAGTTGATCGCGACGGGCAGGAAGTGATACTGCATGTTCGGCCACAGATCATCGTCGCGGGTACGGATGAAGCCGCCCGCTTCGAACTGATTGCTCGCGCCGATACCCGTGCCGTTAAGCATCCATTCAAGTCCGATTGCAGGTTGATTCCACCATTGCAACGCCGGATACAGCGAGACCGGTTCTTTGCATTCATACTGGATATACATCTCCAGATGGTCCTGCAGGTTTTCGCCGACGCCTGGCAGATCGTGCACGAGCGGCACGTCGAGTTCGCGCAGCCATGTTGAGCGGCCGACGCCTGAGCGTTGCAGCAATTGCGGCGAGGCGATCGCGCCGCTGCACACCAGTACTTCGCGGCGTGCATGCGCGGTCACTGCGTTGCCATGGTGCAGATACGCGACGCCAATCGCGCGCTTGCCCGAGAACAGTACGCGATCGGTCACGGCATGCGTGACGATGGTCAGATTCGGGCGCGCTTTCGCACGATCCAGATAGCCGCGCGCGGTGCTGGCGCGTCGGCCGTTCGCCGTGACCGTGCGATCCATCGGACCAAAGCCTTCCTGCTGATAGCCGTTCAGATCGTCGGTACGCGGAAAACCCGCCTGCACGCCGGCCTCGACCATCGCCGCGAACAGGGGATTGTTGCCGGGCTTGCTCGTCGTCACGTGAACCGGTCCATCGCCACCGTGATACGCGTTCGCACCGACATCGCGCGTTTCGGCCTTGCGGAAGTACGGCAGGCAATCCAGATAGGTCCAGTTTTCGAGCCCTGGGCGCCCGGCCCAGCCGTCGTAATCGAGCGCATTGCCGCGGATGTAACACATGCCGTTGATCAGCGATGAACCACCGAGTCCCTTGCCCCGCCCGCACTCCATGCGGCGGTTGTTCATATGCGGCTCGGGGTCGGTTTCGTACGCCCAGTTGTAGCGCCGCCCCTGCAACGGATAGGCGAGGGCCGCGGGCATCTGCGTGCGGAAATCGAAACGGTAGTCGGGGCCGCCTGCTTCGAGGAGCAGCACGGTCACGTTCGCGTCTTCGGTCAGGCGCGACGCGAGCACGTTGCCTGCTGAACCCGCGCCGACGATGATGTAATCGTATTCGTTCGAAGCCATCGCCGCCTCTCCTTAGAACACCGGTTGATACGGACCGAGCTCGACCTGCACGGACTTGATGCGCGTGTAGTGTTCGAGCGTGGTGATGCCGTTCTCGCGGCCGACGCCCGATTGCTTGTAGCCGCCCACCGGCATTTCCGCGGGAGACTCGCCCCATGTATTGATCCAGCAGATACCCGCTTCGAGACGATGAATCACGCGATGCGCACGCGCCAGATTTTCAGTCACGACACCCGCAGCGAGACCATAGGCGGTGTTATTTGCACGCGAGATCGCTTCGTCTTCGTCGTCGAACACGAGGATGCTCATTACCGGGCCGAAGATTTCTTCGCGCACGATACGCATGTCGTCATGGCAACCGGTGAAAACCGTCGGCTCGACGTATTGGCCGTTGCCGAAGTGGCCTTCCGTTACCCGGTTGCCGCCGGCAATTAGGCGCGCGCCTTCCTGCACGCCGCTTTCGATGTAACCGAGCACTTTCCGCAATTGCGCTGCGCTAACCAGCGGGCCGAAGTTGGTGTCGGCGTCAGTTGGCGCGCCGACACGAATTCGTTTGACACGTTCCAGCACCAGCGATTCGAACCGTTCGAGCACGCTACGCTGCACGAATACGCGCGTGCCGTTCGTGCAGACCTGACCGGAGCTGAAGAAGTTGGCGCTCATCGCGATGTCGGCGGCACGTTCGAGATTGGCGTCGTCGAAGACGAGCAGAGGGGATTTGCCACCCAACTCCATCGTCACTTCTTTCAACGAGGATGCTCCGGCAAGCGACATCACCTTCTTGCCGGTTTCCACACCGCCCGTGAACGAAATTTTCTCGATGTCCGGATGAGCGGCAAGCATCGCACCCACGCGTCCGTCGCCTTGCACGACATTGAATACGCCGGCCGGTACACCGGCTTCGGTATAAATCTCTGCGAGTTTCAACGCGGACAGCGGGGTGATTTCGCTCGGCTTGAAGATCATCGCATTGCCGGCCGCCAACGCGGGAGCCGACTTCCAGCACGCGATCTGAATAGGGTAATTCCACGCGCCGATACCTGCGCACACGCCCAGCGGTTCACGCCGCGTATAAACGAACGACGACGGCCGCAACGGAATCTGCTGCCCCTCGATAGCGGTGGCGAGCCCCGCGTAGTACTCGATCACATCCGCGCCGGTGACGATATCGACCGCCTGGGTCTCCGCGATCGGCTTGCCGGTGTCGCGCGTTTCGAGCGCGGCGAGTTCGTTGTTGCGTTCTCGCAAGATATCGACTGCGCGGCGAAGGATGCGTGAGCGCTGCATCGCCGTGAGCGCGGCCCACTCGCGTTGACCCTCGCGTGCGGATTGCACTGCGCGATCGACATCGGCCGCGGAGGCCTGTTGCACCGTCGCGAGCGTTTCGCCGGTGGCGGGGTCGAGCGTGTCGAAAGTCTCGCCGCCGGTTGCGTCGACGTAAGCGCCGCCTATATAGAGACGTTGCGTTGCGAATACCGCCATGACTTGCTCCTTTCTTAAAGATGTCGCCGGGCTAGTTGCGTGCTTCCAGGACCAGATCGATGTATTCGTTCGCCACGCGCAGGGCGGCCTTCGTATCGAAGGGCTCGCCGGACAAGGCGCCGCGCAACCATAGACCGTCGATCAGCGCCGCGAGACCGCCAGCCGCACGGCGCGCCGCCGACCGTGGCAGCGCTTTCGAGAAATCCGCGCACAGGTTCGAGTTCAACCGGCGCGTGTTGACATACTGAAGCCGCCGTAATTGCGGCTTGTGCATGCTCTCGGACCAGAACGCGAGCCACGTTTTCATCACTGGGCCGCTGGTTTGCGCTGCGTCGAAATTCGCCGCGACGACGGCGCGAAGTTTCGAGCGCGGATCCGCCTTCGCCGCACGGCGCCTGCGTGACGTGGCTTGCCACAGATCGCGCAGCACGTGGCGCATGGTGGCTTCGAGCAAACCGTCCTTGTCGCCGAAATAGTGACTGACGATACCGGTGGAAATGCTCGCGCGCTGCGCGACCGACGCGAGCGTTGCGCCGGCGAGACCGGCCTGGTCGATGGTCAGCAGCGTGGCGTCGATCAGCTGTGCGCGGCGGATTTCGCGCATTCCAAGTTTGGGCATGGTGCTCGGGGCGGCAGGCACAGGCAGGCCGCCCAAGTGTTCGATGGACTATATTAGTTTTTTTATATTGAACGGTCAATCAATAAAAACCGGGTTTCATCAGCGCGCATATAAGCATTACCCCGGAATCAACGCCGCGTCGAGGCACAGACGTTTCAGCCTCACGCCTCGCGACTGAGCACACGGAATCGGCCGGGACTCTGTCCGGTTGAGCGCTTGAACGCGATGCTGAATGCCGTGTCCGACAGGTAGCCGATTCGCGACGCGATGTCCGTCAACGGTTCCTCCGAGTGTTTGAGCGCGGAGCGCGCAATCGTCATGCGCCATTGAGCGAGGTATTCGACCGGCGCGCAGCCCACTTGCCGACGAAAGCGCGTCGCAAACGCGGTGCGCGACATGCCCACCGAGGACGCGAGGCTATCGACGGTCCAACGTTCGCCGGGTTGCGCATGCATCATCGACAGGGCGCCGCCGATCTTCGGATCGGCCAGGGCGCCCAGCCAGCCCTCGGGTTGCGGCGTTGACGCCAGATAAGTGCGTAGCACGTGAACGAGAACTAACGCGGCGAGACTGCTGCTCGCGACATCTGCGCCGGCTTGCAGGCCGCTCGTTTCCCATTCAAGCAGGTCGAGGAGACGCGAAAGCGCGTGCGACCCCAGATCCGCAGCACGAAGATGAATCAGCGGCGGCAGATGCCTGAGCAGAATCTCCGTGACGTCGTTTTCGAACGTGAAGCGGCCGCTCGCGATGCTCACCTGTTCGTGATCGCCAGCGCCATCGTCGCCCTGATAGCGAACCACGCCGTCCGCACCGCGAATGCTGCGATAAGCCGCCGGTCCATCGAGCGGCACACGCTCGGGGTCGCTCGCCGAACAGAACTGCTGGCCGTCCGTGAGCATATAGAAATCGCCCTTTTCGAGCATCAAAGGCGCTTTGCTGCCGGCGATCCACAGATGAAAACGCCCGGATAGCACGCCGCCGAACTTGACGCCCTGGTATGCGGGAAATCGGAAGGCCCACGCGCCACGTCCTTCGAATCGGGACGACAACACGCTGCTTACCCGCAGCATCGAAAGCACGTCGGAAAGTGCGTCCATAAATGTACGATCTAATAGGAATTGGGGCGTTTCTATTATAGGCACGAATGTTCGTTAGCAGGATCATAGCGTCAACCTTGCATCGAATACACCGCTTGACGGACGGAGCACCTATCCATGAAAGCCTGGCAACTCGAGCGGCTTGGCGGCACGCTGAGCCTGACCGATATTCCCGTTCCTGAACCACGCGCGGGCAGTGTCGTGGTTCGCATCGAAGCGTCGTCGTTGATGTCGTACATGAAGGCGTATGTCGGCGGCGAACTGCCGATCTATCACGCGCCGCCGCAACCGTTTATTCCCGGCGGAAACGGTGTGGGTGTCGTCCATGCGGTAGGCCGTGACGTGTGGCATCTGCAGCCTGGGCAACGTGTTGTACTGCAATCGCATTTTGTCGCGCAGGAAAACGTGCGGGAGCCGGCGCAGATCCTGATCGGCGTGACAGCGAACGGATCCGTGGCCCGACGCGTGCAGACCGACTGGCCGGACGGCACGCTCGCTGAATATGCATCCTTTCCTGCGAGCGCGGTGACGCCGGTCGACGATCTGTCGCAACTCAGCGCCGTACAGCTCGCTTTGACGACACGCTGCATCGTGCCGTTCGGTGGCTTGCTGCGCGGACGTCTCGCAGCGGGAGAAACGCTGATCGTGTCAGGCGCGACAGGCGCGTATGGCAGTGCCGCTGTGCTCGTCGCATTGGCGATGGGGGCGAGCCGAGTCGTCGCGGTCGGAAGAAATACGCAAGTACTCGAGTCTGTTGCGGCGCTCGGACGCGGGCGTGTGGTCACGACTGTGGCGACCGGCGATGTAGCTGCCGACGCCGAAGCGATACGCGCGGCGGCAGGTGGTGGCGCGCACATGGCGTTCGATATGGTCGGCAACGCGCGCGACCCCAATCTGACGCTTGCCGCGCTACGCGGCCTTGCTCAGGGCGGCAGGCTTGTGCTGATGGGCAGCATGACTGTCCCGCTGCCGATTCCCTATACCGAAGTCATGCTGAACGGCTGGGAGATTCTTGGCCAGTTCATGTATCCACGCGACGCGTACCGGCGTCTGCTCGATCTCGTTCGCAGCGAACAACTTCACATCGCCGCGCTGCATGCGCGCGTTTATCCGCTCGCTGAACTACCGAAAGCCATGGAGGCCGCGGCGACAGCGAGCGCCTTTGAATGCGTTGTCATCGATCACGAGGAATAGGGACTCATGCAAGTACTCAAAAAGGCCTTCAGCAAAGGCGCGCGCAGGCAGCACTTCATTTCAAGGAAAATCCATGATAAGTCTACAAACTCCGCTTCATTCCGGATTCGGTTCGCGTAGCACGGCGGCCGACGTGATCGCCGGCGTCGATCTGCGCGGCAAAGTGGCGATCGTTACCGGTGGCTATTCCGGCATCGGCCTCGAGACGACACGCGTGCTGGCCGAAGCCGGAGCAACGGTGATCGTTCCCGCGAGAACGCCGGACAAGGCCTATGAGGCACTCCACCGCATTCCGCGCACCGAAGTGGCAATACTCGACTTGCTCGATCCCGCCTCGATCGATGCTTTCGCGGATACATTTCTGTCGAGCGGTCGCGCGTTGCATCTCCTGATCAATAACGCGGGCATCATGGCTGTGCCTTTCACGCGCGATGCCCGTGGGTATGAGGCGCAATTCGCCGCAAATCATCTGGGGCATTTCCAGCTCACGGCCAGGCTCTGGCCCGCACTGAAGCGCGCCGGTTTCGCGCGGGTCGTCACGCTGTCGTCCGGTGCGCACCGGTACGCCGCGTTCGATTTCGACGATCCTCACTTCGAACGTCGTCCCTACGATAAATGGATCTCCTATGGTCAATCCAAAACGGCTGGTGTGTTGTTCACGATAGCGCTCGACAGGCGGGGCTCGCCGCACGGCATTCGCGCATTCGCGGTGCATCCAGGCCGGATCGAGACGGCGCTGCAACGATCCATCACGATGGAAGAGCTCCAGGCGATGGGTTTTCGCGACGCGGCGGGGCAGATTCCCGAGGATCAACGGTCGTTATACAAGACGGTCGGACAGGGCGCGGCAACGACAGTATGGTGTGCCACCAACCCGGCGCTCGAGCATATGGGCGGCGTGTATTGCGAGGATGTCGATATCGCAGAAGCCGTACCGGCAGATCACAAGCCGTTGAACGGCGTGTTGCCGTGGGCCGTTGACGCAGATGCCGCGGAGCGCCTGTGGGCATTGAGCGAGAACCTGAGCGGGGCGCGTTTGTAGCGGCCGTAGTACGGTTTGGCTCGAAATTGGCGAAAGAAGTCACCGTCCATACGGTTGCGCCTCGCGTGTCGGTTCCAGCCAAACCGGTGTCGTGTTCGGTACATGTCCTTGTTTCAACGGGCGCTACGCTCGTTGAACGGCGCGTCACGTAGAGACAGGCGCGCCGCTCACGAGACATGGAGACAGACAAATGAGCAGCAATCGCGGCGTCGTGTATCTAGGGCAGGGCAAGGTGGAAGTGCAGTCGATCGACTATCCGAAGATGGTCGATCCGCGTGGCCGGTCGATCGGCCACGGCGTGATCCTGAAGGTGATCAGCACGAATATTTGCGGCTCCGATCAGCACATGGTGCGTGGCCGCACAACCGCCGAAGTCGGCCTTGTGCTCGGCCACGAGATCACCGGCGAGGTGATCGAAATAGGGCGTGACGTTGAAACGCTCAAGATCGGCGACCTGGTGTCCGTACCGTTCAACGTGGCCTGCGGACGCTGCCCGACCTGCAAGGCGCAGCACACCGGCGTGTGCCTGAACGTGAATCCGTCGCGCGCCGGCGGCGCTTATGGCTACGTCGATATGGGCGGCTGGATCGGCGGCCAGGCCGAGTACGTGCTGGTGCCGTACGCCGACTTCAATCTGCTGAAATTCCCCGACCGCGCTCAGGCGATGTCGAAAATCCGCGACCTCACGTGCCTGTCCGATATTCTGCCGACCGGTTATCACGGCGCTGTGATGGCTGGCGTGAAGCCTGGCGCCACGGTCTATATTGCAGGCGCGGGGCCGGTGGGAATGGCGGCGGCCGCTTCCGCACGCTTGCTGGGCGCAGCCTGCACGATCGTCGGCGATATGAACGAGGAGCGTCTTGCGCATGCTCGCAAGATGGGATTCCAGACCGTCGACCTGTCGAAGGACGCTACGCTCGGCGAGCAGATCGAACAGATTCTCGGCTCGCCCGAGGTGGATTGCGCGGTGGACTGCGTCGGCTTCGAGGCGCACGGCCACGGCAGCAGCGGCTCGCATGAGGAAGCGCCGGCCACGGTGCTCAATTCGTTGATGGAAATCACCCGGGCCGCTGGCGCGATCGGCATTCCCGGCCTGTACGTGACGGATGATCCGGGCGCCTCCGATGCCGCCGCACGCAAAGGCAGCCTGAGCATCCGCTTCGGGCTCGGCTGGGCCAAGTCGCATTCGTTCCATACCGGGCAAACGCCGGTGATGAAATACAACCACAATCTGATGCAGGCGATTCTGTGGGACCGGTTGCCGATTGCGGACATCGTGAACGTGACCGTCGTGTCGCTTGACCAGGCGCCGGACGGCTACCGGCAGTTCGATGGCGGTGCGCCGAAGAAGTTTGTGATCGATCCGCACGGGCTGTTGAAAGCGGCCTGATACACGGCACAGCAGCGCACGCCTCGGCAAGGGCGCGACCGCTTCGCGATCTCGCCCGAGACTGGCCGGTATGTCTGAACAGCGTGGCCAAAAACAAACGCGTTGAACGGTTTCCCGTTCAACGCGTTATGTTTTCGGGCGGCAAAGGTGCCGGCGAGGCGAGCGGATCAAGCCGCCATGACCGGCACAGCGGCCAGCGAGGGCGCCTGCTTGCGCCGTTCGCGCGTCGGCGCGGTGCCGAATGCGTCGCGATAGCTCTTCGAGAAGTGACAAGCCGACTGGAAGCCGCAAGCCATCGTGATGTGCATGATCGACATGTCAGTCTGCAGCAGCAATTCACGCGCGCGTCGCAAGCGCAGCGTCAGATAGTAGTGCGTCGGCGTCATACCCAGATGCTCGCGGAACAGACGCTGCAGCTGCCGTTGCGACATACCGGCGAGGCGCGCGAGTTCTTCGCGTGAAAGCGGCTCTTCGATGTTGTTCTCCATCAGCGAGATCACTTCGAAGAGCGACTTGTTGGCCGAACCGAGCCGCGCCACCAGCGGCATTTTCTGTTGTGCGCTCGTATCGCGCACATGTTCGACGATGAACTGCTCCGCGATCTGCGTGACCCGTGCCGTGCCGACACGCGGCGCGATCAGGTTGAGCATCATATCGAGCGGCGCGACGCCGCCCGTGCACGTGACGCGATCGCGATCGATCACGAACAGTTCTTTCAGAAACCGCGTGTCGGGAAACTCTTCTTTGAGCGCCGACATGTTCTCCCAGTGAATTGCGCACGCGTAACCGGCGAGTAAGCCGGCACGCGCCAGCGCATAGGTGCCGGTGCATAGGCTGCCGAGTACGCTGCCCATGCGAGCGAAGCGGCGCAAGGCGACGAGATGGGCGGGGGTAGTGGCGCGCTGCACATCGATGCCGCCGACCACGAACACGATATCCGGCTGACCGACGCATTCAACTGGCCCGGTATCGACCGAGAGACCGTTGCTCGCCGTTACCGGGCCGCCTTCGGGGCTCACGATCGACCAGCGGTAAAGCGTTTGTCCTGTCAGGTAGTTCGCCATGCGGAGAACTTCGATCGCGTTGCTGAAAGCAATCATCGTGAAGTTCGGAACCGGCATGAATGCGAAATGCGACAGCGACGCCGTGCGATCGGTGGACATGGGAGGAATGATTCCTTCGAATCTGTAATGTCGCGTCGCCGTGGGGAGCGGCGACTCCTGCAATTTTGAGGACTAGCGCAACTACCGTGCCATCAGGCTAAACCCTCGGTTACGCATTAATAAAGTTGGATAGCTAAACAAACGGCACCAGAACGGCGCCGCCGGTGTTCGTACACGCACCTGAACTGCGCACGACGATCAGCTGCAGTGCAGCAAAGACGCGAACGCGCGAACGACCGTTCGACATTCACCCTCACCGACTTGTCGAAAAAGGACGCGGATGGCGGAAAAGGCAAAGAACACGTCTGAATTCGTAAATTGACGCGCAGGGCGAACGTCAAGAATAGACGCAATGCAGACCGGTAGCGGCAGGGGTTCAAAGCCCGCTTCAAAGCCCGCTTCACAGCAGCTTCCGGCCCACCGCCAACCACCCCACGGACCTTCCATGTCGAACCCGAATCCTTTCTTCGAAGAATCGCTCGCCACGCGTGATGCGGCGGTGCGCGGCGCCGTTTTGAAAGAACTTGAACGTCAGCAATCGCAAGTCGAATTGATCGCGTCGGAAAACATCGTGTCGCGCGCGGTGCTCGAGGCTCAAGGCTCGGTGCTGACGAACAAGTATGCGGAAGGGTATCCAGGCAAGCGCTATTACGGCGGTTGCGAATACGTCGACGTGATCGAAACGTTGGCGCTCGATCGCATCAAGCAGCTCTTCAACGCGAAATTTGCCAACGTGCAGCCGCATTCCGGCGCGCAAGCGAACGGCGCGGTGATGCTCGCCCTGGTGAAGCCGGGCGACACGGTACTCGGCATGTCGCTCGACGCGGGCGGTCACCTGACCCACGGCGCCAAGCCGGCAATGTCGGGCAAGTGGTTCAACGCGGTGCAATACGGCGTCAATCGCGACACGATGCTGATCGATTACGAGCAGATCGAGGAACTCGCGCAGCAGCACAAGCCGGCGCTGCTGATCGCCGGCTTCTCGGCGTACCCGCGCGCACTGGACTTCGCGCGGCTGCGCAAGATCGCCGATGGGGTGGGCGCGAAACTAATGGTGGACATGGCGCACATTGCCGGCGTGATCGCGGCGGGGCGTCACCAGAATCCGGTCGAGCATGCGCATGTCGTCACGTCGACTACACACAAGACTTTGCGCGGTCCGCGCGGCGGCTTTGTTCTGACGAATGACGAAGACATTGCCAAGAAAATCAACTCGGCCGTGTTCCCGGGCCTGCAAGGCGGCCCGCTGATGCATGTGATCGCCGGCAAGGCGGTGGCATTCGGCGAGGCATTGCAGCCGGGCTTCAAGACCTACATCGACAACGTGCTGGCCAATGCGCAGGCGCTGGGCGACGTGTTGAAAGCGGGTGGCGTCGATCTGGTCACGGGCGGCACCGACAACCATCTGCTGCTGGTCGATCTGCGGCCTAAGGGTCTCAAAGGCAATCAGGTCGAGCAGGCGCTGGAACGCGCCGGCATCACCTGCAATAAGAACGGCATTCCTTTCGACACCGAGAAGCCGACGGTCACGTCCGGCGTTCGCCTCGGCACGCCGGCGGGCACGACACGCGGCTTCGGCGTCAGCGAATTTCGCGACGTCGGGCGGTTGATCGTCGAAGTGCTCGACGCGCTGCGGGATTCCCCGGAAGGTCATGCCGCAACCGAACAACGCGTGCGCCGCGAGATTTTCGCGCTGTGCGAACGCTTTCCCATCTACTAAGCACGCCTGGAGCAAACGATGAGCACTCTGCACGACAACAGCATCATCATCGACGGCCTGAACATCTCGAAGTTTGAGCGCTCGGTGTTCGAAGATATGCGCAAGGGCGGCGTGACCGCGGTGAACTGCACGGTGTCGGTCTGGGAAAGCTTCCAGAAGACCGTCGACAACATCGCGGAAATGAAGCAGCAGATCCGCGAGTACGGCGAGATGCTGACGCTCGTGCGCACCACCGACGACATCTTCCGCGCGAAGAAAGAAAACAAGACCGGCATCATTTTCGGCTTCCAGAACGCGCATGCGTTCGAAGACAACCTTGGTTATATCGAGGCCTTCAAGGATCTCGGCGTGAACGTGGTCCAGCTTTGCTACAACACGCAGAACCTGGTCGGCACGGGCTGCTATGAGCGCGACGGCGGTCTGTCGGGCTATGGCCGGGAAGTGATTCAGGAGATGAACCGCGTCGGCATCATGGTGGACCTCTCGCATGTGGGCGGCAAGACGTCGTCCGAAGCGATTGCCGCGTCGAACAAGCCGGTGTGCTACTCGCATTGCTGCCCGTCGGGTCTGAAAGAGCACCCGCGCAACAAGAGCGATGAACAACTGGAAGAGATTGCGGATGCAGGCGGTTTCGTCGGCGTGACGATGTTCGCGCCGTTCCTCAAGCGTGGCCCGGACGCGACCGTCGAAGACTATATCGAAGCCATCGAATACGTGGTGAATCTGATCGGTGAAGATCAGGTCGGTATCGGCACGGACTTCACGCAAGGCTATAGCACCGAGTTCTTCGACTGGATCACGCACGACAAGGGCCGTTATCGCCAGCTGACGAACTTCGGCAAGGTGGTGAATCCCGAGGGCATTCGCACGATCGGCGAGTTTCCGAACCTGACGGCCGCGATGGAGCGCGCCGGCTGGAGCGAGACACGTATCAAGAAGATCATGGGTGAGAACTGGGTACGGGTATTCGGCGAAGTGTGGAAGGTCTGATTTCCTATTCACCGAACCTGAATCTATAAAAACGGAGCCCCACATGCAACCCCAACTGCCTATCGACGTCGATCCGAATACCGGCGTCTGGACGACCGACGCGCTGCCGATGCTTTACGTGCCGCGTCATTTCTTCACGAACAATCACACCGCCGTCGAGGAAGCACTCGGCCTCGATACGTATGCCGAGATTCTCTATAAGGCCGGCTACAAGTCCGCGTATTTCTGGTGCGACAAGGAAGCGAAACAGCACGGCATTGCCGGCATGGCGGTGTTCGAGCATTACCTGAACCGTCTGTCGCAACGCGGCTGGGGCATCTTCACGATCACGGAAGCCGATCCGTCCAGCTCGCGTGCCCGTATTGAATTGCACCACTCGTCGTTCGTGCTTGCGCAGCCGGGCAAGGAAGGCAAGCTTTGCTACATGTTCGCCGGCTGGTTCGCGGGCGCGATGGACTGGGTCAACGACACCGCCCCGGATTCCACGCGCAAGGGTCCGCCGTCCCATTCGAAGGAAGCGCAATGCGCGGCTGAAGGCCACGATCATTGCGTGTTCGAAGTCTCGCCGCTCGCGTCGTAAAAACGCACAAAGCCTATTCATTCCGAGGTCGATCGCGATGCGTTACCCGAACCTTTTCAAGCCTCTCACGCTGAACAAACTGACTTTGCGCAACCGCATTGTCAGTACCGCGCACGCGGAGGTGTATGCGGAACCGGGCGGTTTGCCCGGCGACCGTTATATCCGTTACTACGAAGAGAAGGCCAAGGGCGGCGTCGGCCTTGCCGTGTGCGGCGGCTCGAGCCCGGTGTCGATCGACAGTCCGCAAGGCTGGTGGAAGTCGGTGAATCTGTCGACCGACAAGATCATCGATCCGCTCGCGCGGCTCGCCGAAGCGATGCATCAGCACGGCGCGAAGATCATGATTCAGGCGACGCACATGGGCCGCCGTTCGGCGTTTCATGGCGAGCACTGGCCGCATCTGATGTCGCCGTCAGGCGTGCGTGAGCCGGTGCACCGCGGCAACGCGAAGATCATCGAAGTAGAAGAGATTCGCCGGATCATTTCGGACTTTGCAGCGGCCGCGAAGCGTGTGAAGGATGCCGGTATGGACGGCGTTGAAATCTCAGCGGCGCACCAGCATCTGATCGATCAATTCTGGAGCCCGCGCACGAATTTCCGCACCGACGAATGGGGCGGCTCGCTCGAAAACCGCCTGCGTTTCGGCACGGAAGTCCTGAAGGCCGTGCGCGAAGCGGTGGGCGCGGATTTCTGCGTCGGTCTGCGTATGTGCGGCGACGAATTTCATGAAGACGGTCTCGATCATGAACAACTGAAAGAGATCGCTCAGGCGATGAGCGAAACCGGTCTGATCGATTACCTCGGCGTGATCGGTTCCGGCGCGGATACGCACAACACCCTGGCGAACTGCATGCCGCCAATGGCGTTGCCGCCCGAACCGTTCGTGCATCTCGCGGCCGGCATCAAGTCGGTGGTGAAGCTGCCGGTGATGCATGCGCAAAGTATCCGCGATGCGGGCCAGGCAGAACGTTTGCTCGCAAGCGGCATGGTCGATCTGGTCGGCATGACGCGTGCGCAGATCGCCGATCCGCATATGGTCATCAAGATTCGCGATGGCCGCGAGGACGAGATCAAGCAATGCGTCGGCGCGAACTATTGCATCGACCGCCAGTACAACGGGCTTGACGTGCTATGCGTACAGAACGCCGCGACGTCGCGTGAAGAAACCATGCCGCATGTGATTGCGAAGACGCGTGGGCCGAAGCGCAAGGTGGTCGTAGTCGGTGCAGGGCCGGCTGGACTGGAAGCGGCGCGCGTGGCGAAGTCGCGCGGTCACGACGTGGTGCTGTTCGAAAAGAACGACTATGTCGGCGGTCAGATCATGCTGGCCGCAAAAGCGCCGCAGCGCGAGCAGATGGCTGGCATTGTCCGCTGGTTCGATATGGAAACGAAGCGCCTCGGCGTGGACCGTCGGCTCGGTGTCGCCGCTGACGAAAAAACCATCATGGCCGAGAAGCCGGATATCGTCGTGCTGGCCACGGGCGGTTCGTCGTTCACGTCGCAAGTCGCGGCGTGGGGTGTCGAAGAAGGACTCGCGGTCAGTTCATGGGACGTGTTGTCGGGCAAGGTTGAACCGGGCAAGAACGTACTGGTTTATGACGGCGTCAGCACGCACGCCGGCGCGGGCGTCGCCGATTTCATGTCGAGCCGCGGTTCGAACGTCGAGATCGTGACGCCTGACGTAAAGGTTGCCGACGACGTCGGCGGCACCACGTTCCCGATCTTCTACCGCCGTCTCTATGCGCAAGGCGTGGTTCATACGCCGAACTACTGGCTCGACAAGGTCTACGAGGAAGACGGCAAGAAGATCGCCGTGATCCGTAACGAGTACACGGAAGAGCAGGAGGAACGGGCGGTCGATCAGGTGGTGATCGAAAACGGCAGCACGCCGAACGACGAACTCTACTGGAAGCTCAAGCCCGAATCGGTGAATCGCGGCCAGGTGGACGTGCACAAGCTCTTCGCGTCCGAGCCGCAACCTCCGCTCAGCGAAGAACTCGGTAACGGCCGCTTCCTGCTGTTCCGCGTCGGCGACTGCATTTCCATGCACAACATTCACGGCGCGATCTACGACGCGCTGCGCCTTTGCAAGGATTTCTGACGATGAGCCCCGTGTTTGTCATCACCGTCCTGCTGTGGTTGTCGGTGGCGGGTCTCGCGTTCGCGCTCGCCAAACGCGCTGCATACTGGCGCGAAGGGCGCGCCACGGCGGCGGGTGCGTACGGCTGGACCAATCTGCTGTCGATTCCGAAGCGCTATTTCGTCGACCTGCACCATGTGGTTGCGCGCGACCCGTACATCGCGAAGACGCATGTGGCGACGGCGGGCGGGGCGATCCTCGCGATGGCGCTGGTGTTTGTCAACTACGGCCTCGCCATCTATTCACCGTGGCTCGACAAGCTGATCTTTCTGGCGGCGTTGGTGATGCTGGTCGGCGCGGTATTCGTCTGGCGTCGGCGGCATGGTGCGAAAGCCGTGCCGGCACGGCTCTCGCGTGGGCCCTGGGATCATCTGCCGCTACTGCTTGGCTCGTTCGCGCTCGGTTTGGCGCTGTTCATCGCGCTGCCGGCTGCGGCGATGTCGGGTGCGCTGGCGATCATCGTCGCGTTGCTGATCGCGGTGGGCGCGTTCACGATGACGTTCGGCGCTGCACGCGGCGGTCCGATGAAGCATGCGCTCGCCGGTCTGCTGCATCTCGCGTTTCATCCGCGTCAGGAGCGCTTTGCCGAGCACAACGACAATGATGTCGTCCCCCCAACCGCGCTGAAGGCGCCGCTGCTCGACGCAAAGGAATACGGCGTTGGCAAACCGGTGGAGTTCCGCTGGAACCAGTTGCTGAGCTTCGACGCCTGCGTGCAATGCGGCAAGTGCGAAGCGGCGTGCCCCGCGTTTGCCGCCGGACAGCCGCTCAATCCGAAGAAACTGATTCAGGATCTTGTCACGGGCATGGTGGGCGGCACGGATGAGGCGTATGCCGGCAGCCCGACGCCTGGCATTCCGGTCGGCAAGCATGGTGGCGCGCCGGGCAAGCCACTCGTGTCGAGCCTGATCGAAGCGGACACGCTGTGGTCGTGCACCACCTGCCGCGCCTGCGTTCAGGAATGCCCGATGTTGATCGAACACGTCGACGCGATTGTGGATATGCGCCGCAACCAGACATTGGTTGAAGGCGCCGTGCCCGGTAAAGGCCCGATCACGCTCGCCAATCTGCGTGAGACCGGCAGTTCGAACGGTTACGACATCGGTGCGCGTTACGACTGGGCGGTGGACTTGCAGGTGCAGGTGGCGCAGCCGGGACGTCCGGTGGACGTGCTGTTGATTGCAGGCGAAGGCGCGTTCGACATGCGCTATCAGCGCACGCTGCGTGCGCTGATCAAGGTCCTGAATCGGGCGGGAATCGACTACGCGGTGCTCGGCGGCGTCGAAACCGATACCGGCGATACGGCACGGCGCCTTGGTGACGAAGCGACCTTCCAGCAACTCGCACAACAGCTGATCGGCACGCTGTCGCAGTACACGTTCGGCAAGATCGTGACCGCCGATCCGCATGTGCTGCACAGCCTGCGCAACGAATATCGCGCACTCGGCGGTTTCTACGAGGTGCAGCATCATACGGCGCTGATCGAAGAACTGGTATCGAGCGGCAAGCTGTCGCCGAAGGCAGTCGCGGCGTTCGCGGACCGCACGATCACGTATCATGATCCGTGCTATTTGGGCCGCTATAACGGTGAGACGGAAGCACCGCGCCGTTTGCTGAAATCCATCGGCATCAAGGTCGTCGAGATGGAGCGCAACGGCTTGCGCGGACGTTGCTGCGGCGGTGGCGGCGGTGCGCCGTTGACCGATATCCCGGGCAAGCGACGCATTCCGGATATCCGCATCGACGACGCCCGCGCGATCAACGCGGAGATCGTCGCGGTGGGTTGCCCGAATTGCACGGCGATGCTTGAAGGCGTGGTCGGCCCGCGTCCGGAAGTACTGGACGTTGCCGAACTGGTTGCAGCGGCGCTGGAGTAACGCCATGAACACTCTCAAACGAATCGATCCACGCCGGCCGTTCACGATCACGCCCGAGGGGCTCAAGCGCATCACGCTCGGTATGACGGGCGTGGTCGGCTCGATGGAATTCGCGGCGCATGGCTCAACGGGGTCGGCGCATCGCGAGCACGCGAAGTCGCGCCGCACCACGGCTGCAGCGCAGCGCGTGCTGCTGGTGGCCGCTCACGCCGACCGCGGCGCGCTGGATGATCACGCGTGCCAGACCCTGGCCGCCGCCGCGTTGATCGCGGACGCGACAACCGAAGTTGTGCTGCTCGTATTCGGCGAGTTTGCCGGCGACGCCGCCGCGCTCGGCGCCGACAAGCTGATCGAGTTGCCGATGTTCGACCGCCGCGTTTTCGCGCCTCTGGACGAATTGAACGCACTGGCTGCGTGCGTCGCGGCCTACGCCCCTGCGCACATTTTCCTGCCCGACAACGCTACCGGCGACGGCGACCTCGGCCGCCGTTATGCGGCAGCCGCGAACGCGAGTGTCGCGACGCATGTCGTCGAGATCGACGCGGCCCATGTCGCGGCTTATATCCAGACGAATACGGCGTTCGCCGTGCGAGCACTGCCTGAAGTCGTTTTGCTTGCACCGAATGCGGTCGATCCGAAATTGCCGTTTGTCGGCGCGGGTGAACGCGTGGTGTGGCGTTTCGATGGCGAACCGGCTTCGTCGAGAGGCATCGTGCGCGATTTTGGCATTGAGGAAATCGACGCGGCCCAACTCGCGCTCGAAGAGGCGGATTTCATCGTCTCGGCAGGCAACGGCGTTAGCGATGTGCCGGCGTTCGAGCGTCTTGCGGCCACGCTAGGCGCCGCGATCGGCGCAAGCCGCGTCGCCGTGGACGACGGCAAATTCACGCGCGACAAGCAGATCGGCGCCACCGGCAAGACCGTCGAAGCGAGCGTATATATCGCGTTCGGGATATCCGGCGCGGTCCAGCATCTGCAGGGCATCAAGGATTGCCGGCACGTGATCGCGGTGAATCTCGATGCCAGCGCACCGATCGCCAAACGCGCGAACCTGACCGTTATCGCCGACGCTGAGGAAACGATTGCGGCGCTGAACGAAGCCGCGGCGGCCGCGCGCACGGCACGCGGTACCGGTGCCGGTGCCGCGCTACTGAATTCAACGGCTGTTGCGGAAGGAGCGCTTGCATGAAGATCGCCGTACTGGTTTCCGTGGGGCGGCACCCGGTGAGCGGCACGGCGCGTTACAGCCGTAACGACGCCGCCGCGCTGACGATCGCGCTCTCGCTCGCCAAAACGCACGGCGCGACGCTCGACGTGTTACACGCGGGCGATCCGTCGAATCCGGCGCTGAAGGAGTATCTCGCGCTCGGTGCACGGACTGTCGAGGTGCTGGACGTATCGCTAACGTCTGAATTGCAAGGCGATGCGATCGCGCCGCTCGCCGCACGCCTACGTGGCTACGACCTCGTATTGACCGGCACCCGCGCTGAGGGCGCATTCGACAGCGGCATGCTGCCGTATCGCGTCGCCAATGCGCTGGACATGCCGCTGGTCGGTGCAGCGGTCGATCTGACGCTTCGCGACGGCTGCGCGGACGTCCGCCAATTCATGCCGAAGGGCTTGCGCCGCCGCGTCGAAGTGCAATTGCCGGCTTTGATCGCCGTGCATCCGATGGCTAATACGGCCCCGAGCTACGCCTATGCAAGGCTGCGGGAAGGCACGATCCGTCCGGTCGCGGCGCAAACACCTGGGAACCCCGACGATCTCGCCTGGACGACCCGCCCCGCGACCGCCAAACCGGTGCGCCTCGCTGCCGCCGAAAAGCGCTCCGGGCACGCCCGCATGCTCTCGGCGACGACGACCGAGAGCCGCGGCGGCAGCGTCGTAATTGAAGGGAGTTCCGTCGAAAAAGCACAAGTGATCCTCGCGTATTTGCGCGAGCATCAACTCGTGGATTACTGATTTCCGGTTCGGGCCAGCATGCGACCAGGAGGGCCTGGCGCAGCGCCAGACGTGACATGCAACGGAGCACACAATGAAAGTTTCGGCAGACGTTCGCGCAATGATCGAACGCCGCAAAAAGAATCACACGCTGGAAGCGCCGTTCTATACGGGCGAGGATATTTTCGCGCTCGACATGGAGGTGATTTTCCGCAAGCACTGGATTCAGGTCGCGGTGGAACCGGACGTGCCGGAACCGGGCGACTACGTCACGGTGGAAGTCGGCAACGATTCGATTCTGATCGTGCGCGACGACGACATGCAGGTGCGGGCGTTCCATAACGTTTGCCGCCATCGTGGCGCGCGTTTATGCAATACGGACAAGGGTTCGCTCGGCAATATCGTTTGCCCGTATCACAGCTGGACCTACAACCTGAACGGCGATCTGATGTTCGCCGAACATATGGGCGACCAGTTCGACCGCTGCAAGCACAGCCTGAAAGCGGTGCATGTCGAGAATCTCGCCGGGTTGATCTTCATCTGTCTCGCGGACGAGCCGCCTGCCGACTTCGCCGTGATGCGAGCCGCGATGGAACCGTATCTGTTGCCGCACGATCTCGCCGGCTGCAAGATCGCGGCGTCGATCGACATCATCGAAGAGGGCAACTGGAAGCTCACAATGGAGAACAATCGCGAGTGCTACCACTGCGTCGCGAACCATCCCGAGTTGACCATTTCGCTTTACGAATACGGCTTTGGTTATCAACGCACGCCTGCCAACGAAGAAGGCATGGCCGCGTTCGAAGAGACCGTGGCGCGCCGTACCACGCAATGGGAGGCGATGAAACTGCCGTCCGCGGAAATCGACCGTCTGGCCGATCTGGTCACGGGTTTCCGCACGCAACGGCTGCCACTCGATCGCGATGGCGAATCGCAGACCATGGACGCGAAAGTGGCCTCGAAAAAACTGCTCGGCGGTTTCGAGCAGGCCGATCTTGGCGGCCTGTCGTTCTGGACGCAGCCGAATTCGTGGCACCACTTCATGAGCGACCATATCGTCAGCTTTTCAGTGATCCCGCTGTCGGCGGGCAAAACGCTGGTGCGCACCAAGTGGCTCGTCCACAAGGACGCACGCGAAGGCATCGATTACGACGTGAATAATCTCACCGCCGTGTGGCGCGCAACCAATGATCAGGACCGTGCGCTTGTCGAGTACTCGCAGCGCGGCGCGACCAGCAGCGCTTACGAACCGGGTCCGTATTCGCCGTTCACCGAAGGTCTCGTCGAGAAGTTCTGCGAGTGGTACATCGGCCGTGTTGCGGAGTACAGCAATGCGCCCCAAACCCATGATGCCGGCGATGCGCCGGTTTCGCACGGCGAAAAAGTCGTGTCTTTCATGCGCTGAGCGCGACGCCGCAACCAGGAGCGGGAGAAAATGATGATGCGCGATCAGGCGATGTTTCAGCCAAGCCCCGAGCCGGCGCCAAACCCCGAGACTTCAGGCAGCGAGACCTCGAGCCGCGTCACGCAACCCCGATTCTGGGAGGCGTTGCCGGCGCGCTGGAACAGCGACACTGACGAAACGCTGGTGTGCTGCCAGGTCCGTCAGGAAACCCATGACGTCAAGAGCTTTTTCTTTCGCGCGCCTTCCGGGCGTGCGTTCGTATTCGAGCCGGGGCAGTTCATCACGCTGGAGTTGGAAATCGACGGCGAGGCGGTGAATCGCTGCTATACGATTTCTTCGCCACCCACACGTCCGCACACTATCTCCATCACGGTGAAGCGTGTGCCGGGTGGCAAGGTGTCGAACTGGCTGCATGACAATCTGCACGCGGGGTCGCAGGTTCGTGTGCTGGGACCGGCTGGCGAGTTCACCTGCGCGCGGCATCCCGCGCGTAAGTTTCTGTTTTTGTCGGCAGGGTCGGGTGTTACACCACTGATGTCGATGAGCCGTGCGCATCATGAGCTTGGCGAAGACAGCGATATCGTGTTCGTGCACAGCGCCCGCACGCCGGACGACATCATCTTTGCGCGCGAACTCGATCTGATTGCGTCGAATCAGGCCAATTTTCGCACCGCATTCGTCTGTGAACGGCTCGGCGCGCGAACCAATTGGCCCGGCGTCACCGGTTTTCTGACTTTGCCCTTGCTTAAACTCATCGCGCCGGATTTTCTCGATCGCGAGATCTTCACCTGCGGTCCCGCACCCTATATGCAGGCAGTCCGCAATCTGCTGGATGAGGGCGGCTTCGATCGCGGCCATTATCACGAGGAAAGCTTCTCGTTCGAGACGATCGGCGAGGTGGCCGCGCAATTGACGACCGCGCATGTCGCGGATGCGTTGCAGGCGCCGACAGTCACCGCAGAGGGCTTTGCCGAGGCGCGTGAGCAGGCGGCTGGCTTTACCCCCGCGCAGATCCCGCTCGAAACGGAAACACAGTTCAAGGTGAGCTTTGCCAAAAGCAATCGGGAGATCGAATGCGGCAGCGGCCAGCATGTACTCGACGCGGCAAAGAAGGCCGGCGTGCGGCTTCCGGCGTCGTGCACGCAAGGCATGTGTGGCACTTGCAAGGTGAAGCTGGTGTCCGGCGAAGTCGCCATGAAACATGCTGGCGGAATTCGTCAGCGCGAAATCGATCAGGGCATGGTGCTGCTGTGCTGCAGCAAGCCATTGAGCGATCTCGTCGTCGATAAGTAAGACAAGAACGGGACCCGGACTCGCAGGCAAAGTCGTCTGCGGACAACTGGATGTCGGAAAACAACGCTACCTGGCAATTCTGGCTGGCGATGCTAAATGCTCAATAGGTAGTTTGGACGGCGAACGGGAGAACGGCGATGAGACTGGTCAAAAAGATACTGATATTGAGTGCGATGAGCGCGGCGCTGGCAGCAAGCAGCGTGGGTGTGTCGGCTGATACCAAGCCGACCATCAAGATTGGTTACGTAGAAGGCTGGGACGACAGCGTCGCGACGTCGAATGTAGCTGCGCGTGTGATCGAAAAGCGCCTCGGCTATCAGGTGCAACTCGTGCCGGTCGCGGCCGGTGTGATGTGGCAAGGCGTGGCGCGTGGCGACCTCGACGCAACGCTATCCGCGTGGCTGCCGGTCACGCATGGTGCGTACTGGAATAACTTCAAGGACAAGGTTGTCGATCTTGGCACGAACTTCAATGATGCGAAGATCGGTTTGATCGTGCCGGATAACGCGGACGTGAACAGCGTCGGCGATCTGGAAGCGAAGAAGGCGGAGTTCGGTTCACGCATTGTCGGCATCGACGCCGGCGCTGGCGTGATGGAGAAAACCAGCGAAGCGATCAAGGCATACGGGCTCAACTATACGTTGATGTCGAGTTCGGGCAGTGCGATGACGGCGGAACTGGCTCGCTCGGAAGCGGCCAGCAAGCCGATCATCGTAACGGGCTGGAAGCCGCACTGGATGTTCGCGAAGTACAAGCTAAAATTCCTCGACGATCCGAAGAAAGTGTTCGGCGAAGCGGAGCACGTGGATAGCGTCGTGAATCCTGACCTGGAGAAGAAGGCGCCGTCCGTGGTTGCGTTTCTCAAGAAGTTCCAATGGAAGCCGGGCGAGATCGACAGCGTGATGCTTGCCACGCAAAACGGCGAGAAGCCGACGGCTGCCGCCGATGCATGGATAAGTGCACATGGAGACCGTGTGGATAGCTGGGTGAAGTGACTTCGTGCTTCGCGTAAATGAGTTGCCGCTTCTGATGAGCGGCAACTTGCATAAAGAAACGCCGCTGTTTTCAGCGGCGTTTCTTTATTGCAGCACGACAGTCCGATCGCCGTTGATGAACACCCGTCGCTCAATAAATGCCTTCACGGCCCGCGCAAGCGTGATGCATTCGACGTCGCGTCCGGTCGCAAGCAGCCGCTCCGGGCTGTATGAGTGATCGACGCGCTCCACGACCTGCTCGATGATCGGACCTTCGTCGAGATCGTCGGTGACGAAGTGCGCGGTTGCGCCGATCAGTTTCACGCCACGCGTATGCGCCTGGTGATAAGGTTTGGCGCCTTTGAAGCCAGGCAGAAACGAATGGTGAATATTGATCGCGCGAGCCGCGAGCGCACGGCTCGTTTCGGCGGAAAGAATCTGCATGTAGCGCGCGAGGATCATCAACTCAGCGCCGGATGTTTCGAACAGGTCGAGCAAACGCGCCTCCTGTTGCGGTTTGGTATCCGCGCTGATCGGCAGATGACGGAACGGCAAACCATGCTGCTGGGCGAGCGGTTCGAAATCGCGATGATTCGAGGCAATGCCCACGATATCCATTTTCAACTCACCCATGCGCCAGCGGAATAGCAGATCGGCGAGACAGTGTTCGAGTTTCGACACCATGATCAGCACCTTCGGCCGCATGCCGACGTCATGCATGGCCCATGTCATCTGAAAGTGCTCGGCGATCGATTCGAATTCGCGTTTCAGTGCCGCGATATGCAGGGTTTCGTTGGTGTCGACACCATGAAACACGCAGCGCACGAAGAAGCGCTCGCTGAGGTCGTCGTCGAAAACGGTCAATTCGTCGATATAGCAATGGTGCCGGTCGAGAAAGCCGACGACGGCGGCAACCTGGCCCGCCGCGCTCGGACACGCGACCGTGAGAACCAGTTGATCGGGACGGGAATCGGCAGACATGCACTCTCCACTTGAGGCGATAGGGCAACGCCGCGGGACGCGGCACGCATCATCGCAGTAGAGCAAATCAATGGTGTGCGGGGATAGAAGCTAAACGCCGTCGCAGTGGAATGGGAGCGTCAGGCGACGCTGAGCCGGGGCGACGGCACGCAAGGGAAGGGCGTTGCGTGTCTTACGCTCATTCGGCGTCGAGTCCGCATTCGCCGAGCAGCCATTGGCGGAATGCGCTGACCGCTGGGGTCGCCGCGCGCTGCGTGACGAGCAGATAGCCGCGTTCGGTGACCACGGGCGTGTCGAACGGCTCGACGAGCTGCCCCGTGGCGAGCAGTTCGTCAGCCAGAGGCGCCCAGCCAAGCGCGATGCCCTGGCCCATGATCGCTGCGTGGGCCACGAGCGTAAAGCTGTTGAATGTGATGCCGCGATGCGCGGCAGGCGCATCCAGGCCGTGCGCCGCGAACCAGTCGGCCCACGACAGCCAGCGTGCCGGTTGCGTTGGCTCGAGATGCAGCAGCGGCAAGCTCATCAGATCGGAGGGTGCACGCAACTGCGGATGCGCCGCAAGAAATGCCGGACTGCATACCGGCGTGACACGTTCGGGAAATAGTTTGATCGCGCCTCGAGCCGTCCAGTCCGCATCCTCATCGCCGAACGCAATCGCAATGTCCGCCTGATCGTGCGACGGATCGAACACGTTTTGCGACGTGATGATCTTTACGTCGACGTCCGGCATGAGCGCCTTGAATTGCGACAGGCGTGGCATCAGCCAATAGGTCGCGAAACCGAAGTCGGTGGAAAGCGTGAGGGTTTGCGGTGTGCGCCTCGCGCGGATCTCGGCGGTGGCGAGGCGAATGGTGTCGAGGGCGTTGCGCACCGCTTCGAAGAGACGCACGCCGTCTTCCGTCAGCGTGACGCCGCGGTGACCGCGCTCGAATAGCGGGGCACCGAGTGCCTCTTCAAGTTGCACCACGCGCTGACTGACCGCAGGCTGCGTCGAGCCTAGCTCGCGTGCGGCCGCTGTGAAACTCGCGAGACGCGCTGCGGATTCGAACATCGCCAACGCCTGCATTGGCGGTAACCGATCCTGCCTCGACATAAGGCCCCCTTATAGGCATATAACGAATTGCCGTCTTCACAGCGGCGAATTGGACGGCAATAGTGGTGTTATGCGGAGCCGGCACACCGGTCATTCCGCTTGCAACGACACCCGCACCAACACTTGCGATTCTATTCGAGGCGCGCTCCAATGCTTGAGACGAAACAGAATATTCTCATTCTGATGGCTGACCAGATGACGCCGTTTGCGCTCGCCGCATACGGGCATCGTCTAACGAAGACTCCTAATCTCGATCGCCTCGCGAAGCAGGGCGTGGTATTCGACTCGGCGTATTGCGCCAGCCCGCTGTGTGCGCCGTCGCGCTTTTCGTTTTTGTCAGGCAAGTTGCCGTCGGCGATTGGCGCTTATGACAATGCAGCAGAATTTCCGTCGCAAACGCTGACATTCGCGCACTATCTTCGCGCAGAAGGGTATCGCACGATCCTGTCCGGCAAAATGCATTTTTGCGGCGCCGATCAGTTGCATGGTTTTGAAGAACGGCTCACAACAGATATCTATCCTGCCGATTTCGGCTGGACACCGAACTGGGACGATTTCGAAACGCGGCCCACGTGGTACCACAACATGAGTTCGGTGATCGACGCAGGCCCCTGCGTGCGCACTAACCAACTCGACTTCGACGATGAAGTCACGTTTACCACCCGCCAGAAGCTCTTCGATATCGCGCGTGAGCGACATGCCGGCAAAGATGCCCGGCCATTCTGCATGGTTGCTTCGCTGACGCATCCACACGACCCGTACGCGATTCCGCAGAAGTACTGGGACATGTATGCGGACGAAGACATCGAGATGCCCGCGCATCGCGACGCGATCAACGAAGCTGATCCGCATTCGAAGCGCTTGCGGCACGTGTGCGAAACCGACCGCACGCCGCCGACCGATCGGCAGATCCGCAATGCGCGGCGCGCTTATTACGGCGCGATCTCTTACGTCGACGACCAGTTCGGTGCGATCCTCGAGGCGCTTGAACAGTCCGGGCTCGCAAAAGATACCGTCATTGTGGTGACGTCCGACCACGGCGAGATGCTCGGCGAGCGCGGGCTCTGGTACAAGATGACGTTCTTTGAAGGCGGCTGCCGCGTACCGCTGATCGTGCATGCGCCGCAGCAGTTCGACGCGCATCGCGTGCACGAGTCGGTCTCGCATCTCGATCTGCTGCCCACGCTGGTGGAAATGGCGCGCGGCGAACAACCCGCGGTATGGCCGGATTCGCTCGATGGGCAGAGTCTCGTGCCGCATTTGCAAGGCACCGGCGGCGGCCACGACGAAGCGACCGGAGAATACCTGGCGGAAGGCGCTATTGCGCCGATTGTGATGCTGCGGCGTGGGCGCTTCAAGTTCATTCACACGCCAGTCGATCCTGACCAGCTCTATGACGTCGAGGCGGACCCATTGGAACGCGAGAACCTCGCAGCGCGCGCTGAATATGGACCACAGGTCGCGTCGTTTCGTGAAGAGATCGCGCGCCGCTGGGATCTCGCCGCGCTGCACAACGACGTGCTGAAAAGCCAGCATCGTCGTCATTTCCATTTCGAGGCCACGACGCAAGGCACGGTCGCGTCATGGGATTGGCAGCCGCAAGTCGATGCGAGCCAGCGCTACATGCGCAATCACATCGATCTCGACACGCTCGAAGCGATGGCACGTTTTCCCGCTGTGAAGCGTTGATGTCTTCGCTTACGATTCATCCCACCTACAGGAAGCCGACATGATGAAAAAGCTCTTCAAACAGGCTGTATCCGGCGTTGCGCTGCTGTGCGCGGCGACCACCTTTGCCGCGGCCGCCGAGCCGCAGTCCTGTACGCAGGTCAACATGGCGGGGCCCGGCTGGACCGACATCGACGCGACCAACGCAATGACTGGCGTGCTGTTGAAGGCGCTTGGCTACCATCAGAACGTCTCGAACCTGTCGGTGCCGATTACCTATCAAGGCCTGAAGAAAGGGCAGATCGACGTGTTTCTCGGCAACTGGATGCCGGCTCAAGCACCAGTCGTCAAGCCGTTCGAGGATGAGAAATCGATCGAGGTCGTGCATCCGAATCTGAGCAACGCGAAGTTCACGCTTGCGGTGCCCGACTACGTGGCGGCCGCGGGCGTGCATTCGTTCGCGGACCTCGCGAAGAACGCCGACAAGTTCGACAGCAAGATCTATGGCATTGAACCGGGGGCGCCGGCCAATCAGAATATCAAGAAGATGGTCGGCGACAAGGCGTACGGGCTCGGCAGCTGGAAGCTTGTCGAATCAAGCGAGACCGGCATGCTCACGCAGGTCGACCGCGCGGTGCGTGAGAAGAAATGGATCGTGTTCCTGGCATGGGAGCCGCATCTGATGAACACGAAGTTCAAGCTGACCTACCTCGACGGCGGCGACAAATACTTCGGGCCGAACTACGGCGGCGCCACGGTCAATACCGTTGCGCGCAGCGGCTACGCCGAGCAGTGTCCGAATGTCGGCCGCCTGTTCAGGCAACTCACGTTCAATGTCGATCTGGAAAACGGCGTGATCACCGAGGTGCTGGATAAGAAAACCGGCGTCGATACGGCTGCCACCGAAGCGCTCAAGCGTCACCCGGAATTGCTGAAGTCATGGCTCGACGGCGTGAACACCGCCAGTGGCGGCAACGGCTTGCAAGCGGTCCAAACCGCACTCGGTGTGAAATGATTCCCGCAATCCTGGCTGCGAGGTCGCTACTCGACAGATTCATGTCGCATCCGGTCGAATCCTTATAAATCTGGACCCGTATTCTTGATCCGTCGATGCGGGCATGCCAGATGATCGTATGCAGTACCGATAGCTTCAATCAGCTTAGTCAGCTTTAGTCGGCCTGGTCTGCGTGAGTGAGCTTCAATCCGTTTCAATCAGTCTCAGCCGGTTTCGAACTGCCCGTCATGCGAGAAGCGCCGCGCGTTGGAAGACAGCGCGCAGCAGGGATCGCTTTATCCAACGAAATACGCAGGCAAAGAGCAGGGGAGAATTAGATGAAGAAGAAAAATGCCGTTAGTCTTTCGGGACTCGCCCTCGCAGCAAGCGCGGTATGCGCACCGACGGCGGCCCATGCACAAAGCAGCGTCACCCTGTACGGGATTCTGGACGCCGGCATTACCTACGTGAACAATGCCGGCGGTGCACATCAGTTCAAATTCGACGACGGCATTTCGTACGGCAACCGGATCGGCTTCAAAGGCGTGGAAGATCTCGGCGGTGGCATGCAAGCGGTCTTCGTGCTCGAATCCGGTTTTCACTTGGGCAATGGGCAATATGCATTCGGCGGCGCTGAATTCGGACGCCAGGCTTACGTCGGCATCAAAAACTCGTGGGGGACTTTCTCGTTCGGCAATCAGCTTGATATGACCGAAGAGTTTGTTTTTCTCTACAACATCTCCGCATGGGCAAGCGGCTACGCGATTCACCAGGGTGACTTCGACCGTATGAACGGCGACCGTCTGCCGAACTCGGTGAAGTTCCTGTCGAATGATTTTGCCGGCTTCACCTTCGGCGGTATGTACTCGTTCGGTAACACCGCCGGCGACTTCCACCAGAAGAGCGCATGGAGCGTGGGCGCGCATTACGACCGCGGTCCGTTCAACATGGGCCTGGCGTACACGCAGTTGAACAATCCGTACGGCATCTATGCCTTCGACCCGTACGCGATGATCGGCACGCGCACCTTCCTCGGCCAGCCGACTGTGTCCGTCAATGCGGCCACCGGCGCGGTAACCGATCTGTATAGCTCCTCGGCGTTCCCAGTGGATAGGCAAGGCGCGTTTGCGGTCGGCGCTGCCTATACGATCGGCAACCTGATGCTTACCGGCGATTTCACTTATACGACGATCAAGGGCTTCGGTCAGACCTCGCACATGCAGGTTTATGAAGGAGGGGCCTCGTATAACTTCACGCCTGCGTTGTCGCTGTATGGCGGCTATCAACACACGAGCTTTGAAGGCAATCACTGGAACCAGGGCTCGCTCGGGCTGCACTACCTGTTGTCCAAGCGTACCGATGTGTATGTTTCCGGCGACTATCTGCGTGCGTCGGATGGTGTGAATGCGGTGATCGGCTACAGCTTCGCGCCGTCGTCGTCGAATACGCAGTCCGATGTGCGGATCGGGATGCGGCATTCGTTCTAGTCTCCAGTCTATTGACGCGGGCGGCGTTCCGGGTACGGAAGCCGCTCGCGTTTGTCACTTCACCATCGTATGCGGTGCCTGACGTCGATTTAACGATGTTGCCGATCATCGTCGACATGTGGGTACGGGTTCCCTCCTTACGCGACGGTATGCCGAGAGCGCTCCGTCTCCCTCTCCCTCCCTGAAGTAGCCGGCCCCCGCCGCTCCTTGCCTGCCGTCTTCCCAACACCTCCTGCCATCAGAAATATTCGTCGTTTACATCGCGACGGTGCAGAATCGACATATTGATTGGATATTTGACGGTTTACGTTATATTATTTACGAAATTCCTTGAGTTACCTTCATGTCCGATTCCCTGTCCGATGAAATACGCCTCGCCGGCGAAATCGATCGTCTGAAGGCCGAATACCCCAAAACCCGCGAGCTTTATCGCGAGGTCTGCGCGCTGCTGTTCTTCCGCTTCGGCGTCACGCCGACCGCGAACCGGCTGTATCAGTTGGTGAAGCGCGGCAGCATGAGTACGCCGACTCAGGTGCTTGGTGAGTTCTGGGTTGAACTGCGCGAGAAGAGCAGGGTGCGGATTGAGCATCCTGATTTGCCGGCGGAGTTGCAGGCGGCGGCAGGGGAATTGGTCGCAACGCTGTGGACAAAGTCCACCGCATCAGCGCAAGCGGCGCTTGAGACGCTGCGCAATGACGCAGAGGCGGAGAAGGTCAGTGCGCGCAGCGAGGTAGCGGCATTGCAGGCCGAGCTCGCGCGGACGGAAACAGCGCTTGAGCAGCGCACCGGCGCGTTGCTGGCGGCGCAGGTGCGCATTCAGGAGCTCGAACAGGCGCAGGCTGCGGCTGAGGCGACGCGTCAGGCACTCGAGACTGAAATCGCCCGTCAGCAGGAAGAGATCGACGCGCGCGACCAGGCGCTGATGCAGGCAAGGGCGGATTTTTCGGGGGATCTCGACAAACTGCGGGGTAGCGCTGCGCTCGCGGAAGAGCGTCTGCGGGCGGCCGAGAAGCGCGCGTTACTTGAGATCGAACGCGAGCGGGTTGTGAGCGCACGGTCGCAAAAGGAGCTTGAGGCGGCCGCGCGCAGGGCGGAGCAGCGCGAGACGCGGCATCGGGAGGAAATCCAGGCGCTGCAGGTTCAGCTTGGCGACGCGCGTCATCAAGCTGGTGTCATGGAAGGGAGTCTGGCGGCACTTCGCGATTCGAACGCTGCATACGTCGCGGAACTCAACGTATTGAGGCTGCAGCCGGCAACCGCCAGGACGAATCAGGCGACCCTACAAAAGCGTCCGCAATATTCTGCAGGGACTCCTAAGCCTCGCCAGGCCACACCCAAGGTCGTGACGAAGAAACGAGCAGCATCCTGAGGCGGCAACCTCGGTCTGTGGTCCGTCGACGACGAAACTCAACATTGAGAAGACGATGATAGAACAACATATGGTTACGACGGCATTTGAGCTTCCCGGTCTCAGGATAGATCGCTCCTTCGGCGTCGCTCGTGGGATCGTCGTCAGGTCTCGATCCATCGTCGGGGCGCTTGGCGCGTCGCTGCAGACGATCTTCGGGGGCAACATCACGCTCTACACGTCGCTATGCGAGCGAGCGCGGCAGGATGCATACGAACGGATGATTGGGCAGGCTGCGGACCTGGGCGCGAACGGCATCGTCGGTATGCGGTATGACGCGACCGAGATAGCAAGAGGTATCACTGAGGTGCTGTGCTACGGGACGGCGGTGCGGGCAACGTTGCTGGGTTGAAGGGGTGTGCTGGTCGGCGCTGATGAGATAGTCTTATGTGGTTTGTTGATTTGACATAAGATAAATTATCAACCAAAAATCGCGGTTGTAATTTATATGAAAGATACGAACTCGCTTCGCAAAACGCGACAGAAAGCCGCCTCCACCGGGCGGCTTTTTTGTCTCCGCCGCACACTGGCAAGCCACGCGAGACCAGCATGTCCAAACGAAAAATCAAAATTTTGACGCGCCACAACGCAGCGCCACTCAACGAGTTCCTGTACTACGCGCGAAGTGTCCCGATGCGCCATCTATGCCGGACGCTCGGGCGACATGAGCGCACGGTCAAGGATTGGATGGGCGGCAAGGCTGTGATCCCGCCCTGGGCAATTGCCGTGCTACGCCTGCAAGCTCTGGAGCATGAACTGATACGTGATCAGATGGGATTCACCGAGATCGAACGCGAAGCCGCGCAACCGCGAGGTATTCCGCGCCGCTTCCTGATCCCACCGGCCAACGATCAGTTTTGCGCCGTTCAGTTACAGCTCGACATCCAGTCAGCGGCGACCGAGTCACGTCCGCGCCCTGACTCGACGTACGCGCACGGCGGGAAATAACGTAGTTACAAAAACGTGTTGTGTGAACCTATTTTTGTAACTACAATAACCGGATGAAAATCACCAATGAGAACATCCCACGACCAGGCTAAAAGTGAAGCCAACGAAGGTAAGCACGGTGTGTCGCTGGCTCTCGCCAGAGCTATCGACTGGTCGTCCGTATGGTGCGCGCCAGACGACCGGAAAGACTACGGCGAATTGCGCGAAATTGGCTATGCCGTCATCGGCGCCCGCCTCTATTGCGTTGTGTTCACACAGCGCGGCAATACCTTTCGGGTTATCAGTCTACGCAAAGCTAACAATAGGGAGATTGAACGCTATGAAGAAGCAACCCAGATTAATCCGTAACACACCCGAAGAAGAAGCAGCGATCAAGCGTGGCATCACAACCGACCCGGATACATTCGAGCCGAGCGATGAACAGTTCGCGCAGATGAAACGACGCGGTGGCCGACCGAAGCTCGCCAACCCCAAAGTCGCTGTGACGGTTCGATATGACGCGGAAATTGTCGAGCGATTCCGGGAAAGCGGCGAAGGCTGGCAAACGCGGATGAACGACGCGCTACGCGATTGGCTCAAGACTCACCGAGCCTGACGCTTGATTGCGCCAGCAAGTCATGATCGCTATTCAAACCCCGCGTCGCTGTCCCCGATGCGGCCGGACCAAAATCGCGGAACTGGATTTCCATCGGAAGGGGTCTGGCTACGCCTGTTACTGCAGGCCCTGTGTAACTCTATGCCAGACGGAATGGCGAGCGAGGAACCGCGAGCGTACCAATGCCACCGCGCGGCGTAGTTATGAGAAAAACCCGGATGCGAAACGGCGCTACGCCCAGGAGAACAAGGAGAAGGTCAACGCGGCAAAAAGGGAGCGTATCCGCCGCAGATACGAAGAAAAAAGACTGATCAATCCCGATTTGCCCATCCGATTTCGCAACGGCACAGCCAAACTGAACGAAACCAGGGTGTTATTAATACGCCAGCGATTGGCGGCGGGAGAATCAGTTGCTTCGCTGGCGCACGCATTCGGCGTACATGTCGTGACCATCTATGCAATCAAAAAAGGTGAAACGTGGAAAGACGTTGTCTGACCGGCTTCTATGGAAAGCCCACGCAGGGCGTCATGTTAGATATTGCTGGCTGATCAGTTACGCCGTTTTGTAAGCAGGTTTGCCACGCCGGCACGGGTGGCAATTTCCCAGATATACCATCGGGAATAATCAACGCCTACCCGCTGATGAAGCACGGTGCGCAAACGTCCGTTCGTCCAGTGATCGGCGTCTATGCCGTGTGCTCGAGGCGACTCCTTGACCGTTGCGGCAATCCACGCCAGCGTTTCATCATTGATCGTCAGGCGCTTCTTCTCCGTGCGCTGCTTCGGTGGTCGCATCCTGTGCTCAAGTCCGAGCTTCCCGACGAGAGTTCTCACATGTCCGTTGGAATGGTAGACGCCGAATCTCTCCTTGATCAGCTTTTGAACATCCCCGTTTCTCCAGAATTCGGTTTCATAGCCGTGGACCATAGGACTGTCCTCCAATGCCGCCCGTAACCACTCAAGAGCTTCGGGGCCAAGCGTAGCCTTGCGCCCGGATGACTTGATCTGTTCAACAGCCTTGACCCCATCAGCAACTACCATTGATCTGTATTTTGTAATGGTGCGCACGCTGATGTTGAGCGCTTTCGAGACGCGCTCGACACTGTCCCCATCCAGCAACATTTTCGCAGCAATTTTTCGACGCGCGGCATAGACGTCGCTCTGCGATTTCTGCGCGGTAGCAGGCGACGTCTTTTCTGAAGTTGAATAGGTGAGCCGGTATGCGAGGCCATAACCCCGAGCAAGGTAGCCAACATGCGAAGCTGAAAACTGGACTCCGAAACGCCGAAAGATCAATTCTCGCAGCTGGCTTATCGTCCAGGTCGGCCCTGGATAGCCGTGAAGCCCAGGTGAGTGTTTGATCGCGCTAACGAGCCAGCTTTGCGAAGCATCATCCAGTCGCGAGGGCCCCCCATGGATGGGAAGGCGAGCAAGGGCGTCAACTCCGTCCCTTTCAACCAGGTCCTTGTATTTGCTCACGGTCGGAAGACTCAGCCGGGCCTTCCTGGACACTTCGCTAATACCCTCACCATTCAACAGAAGCTTGGCGGCAAGGGCCCTGCGTTGTGCGAGAGGGATGTCGTCTATCTGTTTGCCCATCGTGCTGTGAGGAAGTGTATGGCGGTTTATGTCGCTTCGCAGATCACCATATTTATACACGATTTTCGACAAATTTCGGGGTATTGCAACGACGCTTGCCAAAACCAGATATCAGCTCGAAACGTTTCCCGTCGCCATCCAGAAAACTCCGATCCCCCTATTCCAGAAAATCTGCGCGTTGCTGAAATCAGCGCCGTTAGCATCGACGCACTCATACGCAGCCGCAACCGCATCGCCCCTGCCCGACTCAGCACCAAGATGCGCATACGTAGTCAGCTCAGGCAACGCAATGCCGCGACTAGTCCAATACCGTTTCTTGTTGAAACCAACATCGTGCGCGCCCTTGCCGCAGTACTTGGCTATATACGTTGCAATCAGATGCCGCATCGCCCGCCCCTTGCCGCCGAGTTTTCGAAACACGCACAGCTTCTTGAAATTCTTGATGCTGTCGTTCACCGCGCCGTCAGTGCCATCCCTGGCGATGACAGAAAGCCAGATTGAGCGAAGCAGTTTCCAGTTCTGACGACCGTTGACCGCGATATGGATATGCCACGCTCCGCGCTGCTGACGCTCAAGCACTGCAACGTAGTGAAAATCCTGAAGCTTCGACAGCCGACGCCGGAAGGTGTCCCACCATTTGGCCCACACTTCAATACGGGTCTCATTGACACGCGTCGAGAGTGTGAGCATACGATCAGCACGGATCGCCTTGCAGCGTTGCCGGATCATGCGCTTGGACCGCTCAATCGACGTGCGTAGCGACTTGTCAGACTTCACCGACACATCGGCATCAGTCTCACCCTGCAACGCCTCACGCTTGCCCCTGACACCCCGAGGCCGTAGCCGCAAGTCCTGAAAATGCCGTTGCACGCTCACGCTAAACGCCACTACTTCCTGCTGACCATCGGGAAACCGTTGCGTGCGCACGATGTACTCATCGCTAAACGGTGAGTACTCAGCAGTCTCACGCAACTCGACACCGGCGCTTCGTGCCCGGTTAAGCGCCTGGAACGAACCTGCCTCATTCAGAAGGCTTTGAAAAGACTGCGAATTCTGACCTACAATAGCTTCGTTCACGTTGGATAGTCCTGTATCTGACGTTGAGCCACCGCCCGGAATCGCTACCAACGATTGCCGGGTTTTTCTTTTCCTCGCGCCCTGCTGCCGCCTGCTGCAAGCGCCATTTCCGTTAAGTGTTAGAGGTACAAGTTTAGGGGCGCGCTGCGCGCGCCCCGGCTGTCCTCGCTACCGCTGCGGGCAGGCGGGCCGCTTCGCATCACGCTCATCCGCCACCGCCGCCACTTCCCGGACGCCGCCACGCACTCGTATTCAAGCCGCAGAGGTGCACAACGGCCCAGGAACTGCGGCTTTGCAGTGAGGGGCGGCCCGCCCACCCGCAACGCCTACGATCCACGCCAGTGGTACGACCCACTACTCGGTCCGGCGGGCCGCGCTCGCCGCGCGATAACCGCCCGCACTTCGCAGACGCGCCGCAACTGTCCATCGCTCCGATCACGTGCCGGACACTCCTGACGCTAGACGCCCGACGACCACACCGTGACCCCGCAGCAGCGATCAACCATCATTTTTCGTTACTCCTGCCCTTACGTTCGAGGTAATGGTTAAACGCGTAATATTTAACCGTTACGCGTAACGACAGCAAATGCCATCGGCATACAGACCGCCACCGCTATACAATTCCGTCGATCATAAAACGGGGCCACTCATGAGCATCGAAGACCGCGACTATTACCGCAACGACGTACACAGAAAATCTGCCAACCGTCGCCCGCCCGCGAGTCAAAGCGACTCCCTACTCCACCAGGTGATTAGCGAGACAGACAAACGAAAGCGCGGACGCAGACCGCTAATCGCCCTTGCGTGGATTGCCGCAGTAGCCGTGCTGTACCTGATTTTTTCCGTGACGACGAAACACACGTAGCCCGCATTAGATTTTCTGAACCTGCAACAGCAGCAGGATTTCTGTTTTCGACTTCGACACCGTATGCCCCGCCATCCAGCGCGGGAGGAACGACAGCCCCGAATTCACGCGAGTGCCCTTGTCCTGCGTCAACCCACCGATAAGCAGCACGTCACCATCCGCAACGTTGAACGAGCTTTCGACCTTGCGTGTGTTTTTCGTTGGAGAGTTGTTGACGCCGGTCGTCGTGTTCACGAAGTCGCTGATTTCTTCGACCAGCTGCAAATCAATTGCATCACGCTTGACCACCGGTTTCACCTGGAAGATCACGCCCGCATCCTGATACTGAACACTCTGCACAGGCGCAGCCGTCGCACTGGGATACGACACCGAGCCAATCACCGGCACCGATTCGCCAACATTCAGACTGGCAGTGTCGCCCGACCGGACGCGCAGATTCGGAGACGTCAGCACCTTGAAGCGCGAATCTGCATTCAACGCCGCCAGCGCCGCACTGAAACCACCTACGCTCAGCCGTATAGCGTTGTCTGTATCGCTGATGCTCCCAACGTTCAGCGACGCCCCTACCCGCCCGCCTAGCAGGCTCAACGCAAGCTGGAACGCCGAGTTGTTATCAGTGGTTTCCGTGACCTCATAGACCCACGCGCGAATCGACACATTGCTAACCGGCGTATCGAGCTGCGGCAGCAGCTTTTTGAGCATCGCAACCTGAACCGCCGACCCGACGAAGGCGACCACATCCGCCGACTGGTCAATCAGCCCCGCGGCTGAAGTCGCCGGCACATCGCTCGCAGCCTTGGCACCCTCCGGCGCAGCAACACTACGGTTTTGCAGCACCCGACCGCCAAACATCGGCTGGACAATACGGGACAGGTAATCTGCATTGCGGTATTTCGGCTCATACACGAACGTCACTTCGTCGCCCCGCTCACCGCCCGTTTTCGACCTGGCGACGTAATCAACGCCGTCACGCTGCGTCACCGAGTAACCGAGCGAATCGAGGAAGCCAACGAGAAAGGCGCGCACATCACCTTTCGACCTGTCAAACCGGAACGACACAGGCCGGGCATCGGCCAGCACCTCAGGATCAAGCACATACGGCGCTTGCAGCAATTCCGCATAAATCAGATCCACGACCTGCGCAACCGGAATGAACCGCAGATCAATGCGCGAACCACTCATACGCGGCAGCGCAGCCATCGACATGGCAGCGGAAGCACCCGCACTAACCGGCGTGACAGCAGGCATGCCAGGGGGAAGCGGGGGCATGTCTACCGGACCAGCAGATGCGGCAGCAAACGCAGCGTTCGCCACCACAAGCAGACCAACAGGAAGGAACCTCATTTACCCACCCCGGGAAGCAGCGACGCAGACACTTTCGCCCCCGACCACACCGTAACCCGATTGCCATCGACGCTACCCGCGACACTGAAACCGTGGCCCATAAATGCAGCGGGCGAAACCAGCCTCAACCGGTTCGAGCCATCCACGACGACGACCCACGCCACGCCATCGACGCGATAGCTACCCGCCACACGCCATGTCTCAGACGCAGACGGCACCGTAGGCGCAGCAGCGACCTCCACGCCACTCGCAACCGACGCCCCGACCGCAGCGCTCGCCTTTGTCGTAACAGGCTTTTTCACGACCGGATGAAAAAACCGCCAGGCCAGCACGCCCGCGAGACTCACCATCACCACAATGCCCGCCACAAACAGCCACAGCGTTTTACGCATCAGCACGTTCTGGCGCTTATCAACTGTGCTTTCCTTGCCGCCTGCACCGGCATAGCTTTTGTACAGCGGGAATATTTCCGCCCGGTACTTACGCACAAACGTCCCGGTCTGCGTCCCTTTGGTCTGCTTCGACGTCTCATACATCTCGACACGATAGCCGCTCGACAAACCCAAACTCTTGAGCTTGACCATACGGAACGAGAGCTCAACCACCGCCTTGATCGACCGATGCAAGTCCGCGATGCTCTGGATCATCAGCACCACGTCACACGCGACACCCGTTTCCTCATGCACGAAATGACGATGCATGCGAAAGAACGACATATGCTCCTTGCTGATTTTCTTATCTGTCGCCCACAGCTTCCACGCCTCATCAACCACCAGCAGATCACCGGGCTTCACAAAACCCGGCGTCACCGTTGCACCGCCCGCGCCCTCAACCTCTACCGGAAAAAAACCCGCCTCAAGCATGTCATCTGTGCGCACATGAACGATAGCGCCGAGCAGATCGACCGGCACGCCCCGTTTGTCGTGCAGATACGCGTGAATCGCTTCCTCACTCACGCCGTCAATATTCGTGACGACACGCCGACCCCGCTCGACGGCATCGAGCAGCGGACCAGACACGACCTCATACGACTTGCCGGAACCCATCACCCCGCAGTACGCATTAACAGACATAGCGTCACCCGATGACCGGAATGCGGCGAATGATAAAACGCGACACATACGCCGAAATCAGCAGCGGCACACCGTAACTGAACGCGCACAGATCCATGAAGTACCAAACATCCGTACCGATATTTCCGAATGCACCAGCAAGCGACGAAGCAGACGGCAGTATCCCGGAGCTTTGAAGAACAGCAACGAATTCCGTAGTGATGAAATACATCACGAAGTAGGCGAAAAACCGCCCGATGATCGAGCGCACCACGAAAGCCAGAACAACGTTAAACGCACTAATCAGTATTCCGTACATATTGCCCCCTAGGCAGTAAGCACAATGAACAGCGCCGCCAGCGAAAACACCAGCACGAACGTAACGTAGATTTGCGAGCGGAACTGCTCAGCAAGCGTGCATTGCGCGGTAACAGTAATCACGGTGCCAAACACGGTGACGGACGGCTCAGGACACTGCGCGTTATGCGCAGGAACGCCGTAGTTCTTAAGATCGGGCAGCATGCCGAGAATCGGCGCCATGATCTGGGCCGCCGTGGGAATCTGCTCAAGCGTTGGTGAACCGACGCCCGGATTCGGGCCAAGATCAACGGTTGTCGGCGGTGTAGCAGCCGGACTGGACGCAGGCGACGACGAGCCAGGGGTAGTGCTATTCGGGATCGAGTACGGGTTATTGCCAGACGACGCACCGGAAGGAGACGACACCCCCGAAGTCGCAGCGCTCACAGACGGCCACGACGAACCGGACGACGATTGGACTGAGCTTGCATCAGCTGACGTTATCGGACTATCGACCGGGTATGGCACACCGTTGTAACCCGGTTCCTGCGACGCCTGCTGCCAGAGCGAATCCCCCAGATCAGCGACCAGATCAGGTGACAGCGGCAACGCATCATCAGACGCCGGTATCTGACCAATCGCAGCAGACGGAGAAACCGTTTCTGGAGTAACAACCGGCGTTGCCTGCGGCGAATAGGCCGCACACGCGGTACCGGTCGCCATGCCGCTCGAACAGGTTCCACCTGACCAGGCAGTCGTAGACTGAACAGCATTGAAGCTCGGATTCTGAACCTGCCCGGAATTGGTTGTGTCAGTCCCCGTGCAGGCCGCCTGACCCGCCGTATAGACATTGCAACTGATCTTCCACGATTTAACCCCCGCAGCCTCCATAACCCGCTCAGCAACCGCATCTGCCGACGAACCCGTATAAAGAATGCTCCCCGGCAGTGCTTTCCAATACAACTGCCCATTAACCAACGGAGCAAACGGAGAACCCGACACCGCCCCACCTGTAACAAGCGGATTCCCCGAAATACTGATCGTGCCATCCTTGTTATACGTCCACTGATCTACCGACCCATCAGCAAGCGGCGTAGGAGTACCCGCTAGCAAACCACCGAGCAACGCAGCAGGCAACGACAACCACGCAGCACCCCCACCGAGTGCACCAGCAGCCTTGGACGCCTCCGCACCGATTGCAGCCTCAGTAGCCTTGACGACATCGCTCAGCGCCGTATAGCCAAGCTGACCGGCCTTCTTTTCAACCGTCGCCGCAATAACCTGATTCAGCGACGAAGTTGCCGGAGGTAACTGCTGCGCGTGCGCGACACCACCCAACAGCCCGAGCGCTAACGCGATCGTTATCCGCATCCGCATATCAGCCCCCCATGCCTTGAATAACCGCCCACGCACTCAGCAGGCCCCACAGGAACATCACGAGATACCAGGCGTTATTGACGTCCATCACCACCCCCAAGCCGCACCATAAAAAAAGGCGAGCATGACGCCCGCCCTACCGACAGCAGCGGGACCTGCTTAGCCCCCGCGAACCATGCCGATAACGATCTTTGCACCGCGAACCGCCAGCCACAGACCGACCAGCAATGCCGCCACCGCCAACACCGCCGCGATGGTCGACGTAAAGTCGACACCAGTCGTGAGCGCGGTGTAATCCGGACCACCGGCCGCCTGCGCGAACGAAACCGGCGCAACCAGCGCGGCAGCTACACCGAGCGACACAGCAGAAACCACACGACGAACACCCGACTTGATTTTCAGCATCACACACCCCTTTACTTGAATGCCGGGAAGCGCCCGGCGCGCATTTCAGCCTCGCCTGACAAAATTGACGACGGCCCCAATTCCTAGACACGCGAAATACAGCGCGACCACCGAGGTAAATGCCAACCCCCAAAACCCAAACGCCTGCGAATAATCAAACGGCGTCGAATCACTTGTGCTATCGACAAGCGCCAGATGCAGAACGCTGACCGTTCCCGCCGTGCCATCGCTTGCCGTGCATCCGACAGCGTTGCCCGACGCAGTGACCGTCACCGCTGACGCCCCACTCACGCACGCTGCAACGTCGATTCCCGTGCTCACGACCGTTCCTTACGCCATCACACCGGCACCCGCCTTCGCCTTCGGACCACTCATGCCGAATGGAACCAGCGACACAACGCGCGGTTCGAGCTTGCCTTCCATCGACTTGAAGAACGAGAACTGCGCGAGGTAGTCGCCTGGTGCAGAATCCTTCAGGACGTCGGGCAGATTGATCGTGCCGACGACGATTTTTTTACCCTCGCTATCCTCCTGTTCGAGGATGCATTGCGCCTCATGAATCGACCACGGATTGCCGGTTTTCTTCGCAATGCCCGAACGATGCGCAACTTCAAGAATTGTCAGTTTCTGCGTGTTCATATCAATCACCTTTAAATTAGTAGTGCTATGCGCACTGATTAAACCCATTCAGGGAAAATAAAAAATCGCAAACTTGTCGCGACGAAAACGCCTAACGCGTTACAGCCTTCAAATCACTACACGCACCGCAACTGCCAGCACGGTCAACGCCACACCATGCGCACAACTCGTCAACGACTTCGACGGACACCGCACGAAAGTCGCGGCGACGTATCTCGCTTGCACACGACCGAACCGGCTCGCTAACCGACCCGTCAAACAGGTCCGGCGTCACGTGATCGGCGGCGCACTTAGCCATATTCATTTCAGAAGCGGAAGGGATTGACCGGTGCGCCGACTTCGATAGGCACCAGCGTGAGAAATTCGGGTTGACGACCCGAGCGGGAAAGCGCGCTACGGGCCTTTTTGCGCGCCCTTTCAGCGTCAGGCGCGGAGACTTCGACCGTGGCAACGCGCGCATGGGCGCACTGCGTATACACGTGGACCTCGTATTCAGGCACAGCCACCCCCGTAACGTCAGCTTACAAACCCGGCCATAGGCGGGGTTTACCTTTTTGGTGATGCTGATAAACTTCGCCAAATACGGCTAAGCCAAATTCGGCCTAGCCAAAATTGGCTTAAGACGCATGTTAGCCAAAAATGGCGAAGTTTAATAAGGGAATTTCACTATGGAATACGACGACCTGATAGCTACTGCCATAAGGGGCCGCAGTGTCAACGGCCTTGCAAAAACATGGGGGTTGCCGCAGAAGACCTTGGAGAACTACGTCAAAGGTAAGTCGCTACCCTCTTACACAGCTCTGTCTATCCTGGCGCGCGAAGCGGGAATTTCGACAGCAGAAGCCGTCCAGATAATGATTGCCGAAGAGCATCGGCGGAAGGAATCGAAAGAAATTTTCTCACCGGGTTTTCGCCTGCTCACTAGCGCCTTGAGCAGCCTGTTCACGCGGGATTACGCCGTGTAAGCAGGTGCGTTAGTGAGTTCATAACTCTCGATAAATTATCAACCGAATGCATGTCAGGGCTTTTTAGAAATGTCCGGTTCTGGCTCATTAGAAATGTCGTGTTTCTGAACGCTGGCATGCTGGTCGGTCCGTTGCGAGATTTCGGAGCCGGCGATGCATCCAGCGACACCGGTGACACTGAACATGCCCGAACTCGACAGGTTCAAGATCATTCAGAAACCCGCCCGACCAATGCCCGCCAAATGACTCCCTCTACGGCAGCGATTGACCGATGGCAATCATGTTTCCTTCGCTGTCGAAGAACCAGCATCCAAGCTCCGCGCTGCCTTTGCTGGGATAGTTGCCCTCCACCCGCGCGATGCCGTCCACAGTCCTGAGGGACGGACCGTCATAGTCAAGGAGTTGAACGCCGCGATCGCGCAACAGCGTGGCCGTCTTGTGAATGTCGGCGACGGTGATGGCCAACTGGGTGAACGTGCCCGGTGATGTGCCGCTCGAATGGAACAGCGAAAACTCACCGTCCCCGATCCGGTAGCGCAGACCGCCGTGACGCTCTTCTATCGGCTCCAGTCCCAGCTTCTCGGCATACCATCGCCGCGCCCGAGAGAGGTCCCTGGTCGGCAAGCGTGTCGCGACACTGCTGAACAGCATGTCCTTTATGCTCATGTTTCTGTGCTCCATTTTCTGGTGGGTTTCGCCCCATCGGCAGTTACGAGTGCGGTGGATGCGAATTCGATCGGTGATCACCGGCCAGACACAGGCAATTAGCTCGACGTGCTCTGCAAAATTGCCTGATGACGAGTAAATGGTGAGGAACGGCGGCTTAGTCCAGCAATACCTGTTCTGCTTAACAATGCGTCGTGCTAGAGCATGGGATGCGCCGTCGGATAGAGTGCGGTCCTCAGGGCGAGTCCACCAAGTACAACAAAAATAACGGCAGCGAGAATGTGGACGGCCTTAGTCGGCAGACGGTCTGCGAACTTGTGTCCAAGATAGATGACGGGCACATTCGCCAGCATCATGCCCAGTGTCGTGCCTGCGACAACGCCGAAGAACTCGTGAAAGCGCGCGGCGAGCGCAACGGTGACGATCTGGGTCTTGTCGCCCATCTCTGCGAGAAAGAAGGTCACGGCCGTCGTGCCGAAAACACCCATTGAATTTTTTGTCAGTACTGCATCGGCATCATCCAGCTTGTCGGGGACGAGAATCCACACCGCCATCACGGCAAATGACACGACGACTGCCCAATTCAGGATGCCCGGGCTGAGAATGCTCGCGAGCCACACGCCCAACGCACCGGATGCGCCGTGGTTGACGAGCGTTGCGGCAAAGACACCAAGAATGATGGGAATGGGCTTGCGATATCGCGCAGCAAGCACAAGGGACAGGAGTTGCGTCTTGTCGCCAATTTCGGCCAGGCCAACAACGCTGGTTGAAACAAGGAAGGATTGCATGGGATTGTTGTACCCGGGCCGCGCCGAAAGAACGCGATGACGCGCATTCCGGCGACCCGGTTAGGTCGGAATGCGTGTCATCGGTCTTGCCAGGCATTTAGCTGCGCACGCCATGGAGAATCTTTCGACTCGCCAAGTATGTTGACATGCGCCCCCGAACATCGCGTTCGAGGCGGCTACTCCCCAATGAGCAGGCGCGATTTTAACGCACCGCCCGTTACAGAAGCAAGTCGCCATATTGGAAGCTCTTACAGATAGAGGCGCGCCTTGGATCGCGTCATTCAAAGTGGCGGCGCCCGGCCCGGGTGTCCGCCTGGATGATCACGTTAAATAGCGCTTTGATGAGGCCTTCTGCTAACCCGCCGTCCCCGCATACGCAGCCTTCAGCGCGGCTACGTCGAACTTCGTCATCTTCATCATGGCTTCTGCAACGCGCCGGGCCTTGACTGGATCGGGGTCAGCCATCATCGGGATGAGATCGTTTGGAACGATCTGCCACGAGACGCCGAAGCGATCTTTCACCCAACCGCACTCCTCCGTCGAACCGCCGCCCTCGAGAAGCGCGTCCCAATAGCGGTCAAGTTCAGCCTGATCGTTACAGTTGACCATCAAGGATATCGCGTGGTTAAACGGGTCGAGTCGCCCGGCGCTCATGGCGATGAAGGGCTGCCCAAAAAGAACAAACTCGACGACTTTCGTGGACCCGGCGCTCGGTACCGCCGTGACCCGAACGACGCGCGAGTCCGGGAAGATGCCCGCATAGAAAGCAGCGGCCTCCTCTGCTTCGTTCGAGTACCAGAGGAAAGGCGTGATCTTTTGAATCGTCATGGCAAATCTCCTGTCAGTTTTGGCTGGATGCGGAGGCAAGCCGCATGCATGCCGACATTGAGACGACGAAGGAAGACTATCAAAATCGACACGCCAGGAAGAAAAATCTCACTTTTTAATCAGCTTCGCCCACACGGGCGCGACCCCGCTTGCCGGGCGAACAGCGAAAGGCCCGCGTTTGCGCGCAGCCTGGGCAAACGGTAGCGGTCCTTCGAAGCGCCCGATGTAACACCAAGTGGAAACCGCGGAACCCACCGCCTCTCCCAGAGTACGTGCGCATACGCGCTTCTTCGATATCAGGACGCCGTGCCCGCCTTCGGCGATGACGCGCTGCTGCTATTGCCGCCATGCCCACCCGGAATGGCGATTCCGCTGTCGTCCTTGCGCGAGCAGCCGCTATACGAAGCGGCAATGACAACGATGAGAAGAACTTTCATCAATATGCTGACCATCGTGATCTCCACTCGCATAGCGAACGGGATATCGCCGGTACCGCCCTCTTACAGCTGTACGGGTCTGGGTGCCTCTGGGGAAGGGGCGTCGAGAAGTACGGTTGCCACAATTCAAGTGCCACGTTTGATCGGAAGGCAACGGCGCAATCTGTGTACCTGGCGGGCATCCTTGCACTGGGATACCGCCGCCGTCAATCCGCATTGAAATTTCTACGTTTGGTTTTGAAAACCATTCATCCAGCCAAACACATTTATCCAGCCCAAATCCGGCCGAAATCGGCCGGACAGGCAGCCTCATTCCTCAGTGCACGCGGCGCGTGCGTTCCCTGATATCGCGCCGCGCTGAAATGGCTTATGTGCTCTTCCCTCCCCCATTGATCCCGGCGCCTTTGCGCCACACTTCCTTGCCTTTTTCGGATAGCTCGCCGCTGCTATGTGTCGCATCGGACTCCGTTCCTTCGACGGCCATCGAGCCGCCCGGTTGTTCTTGCGCTTTCTGTTTCCGATGCTTTTCCGCGGCACTTCGTTCATCGTGGGACCGCCCTGCATAGGGATTCATTTCGCCCTCCAAGAGTTTCTATGGTTCACGCCAGCGCGTCTGTGGGACGCGCATAACGTGTGCCTGTATTCAATCGTGCAGGCGCTCAATTCCGCAGCCCGTTCGAACGGGCATTTTCTTTGCTTCCATTGAAAGTTGGAGTCACCGTTGAATCGCCGAAGGTCGATAACAGTACCGGTAGTCCCAGATGGCCGTCCGCGCAACTGCGGACGGCGCGGAAGCCCGCGAACTTTTGACTGGTGAGGAGGTTTAGCGATTACGATCGGACGTATCCATGCTTTGTCTTTTCGAATTCTGAATAGCCTGAGTATCGGAGGCAATCATGCAATGCGGGTATCGTGGGTGGATCATCGACGCGACTCCGAGTTTCTCCCTTGGGAAATTCTTCGCTCACGCGCGACTGGTCCGTGTTTCGGCTGACGATGACGTTGACGGTGAAATGCACATCGAGCGCCATCTTTCGTATTTCGACACGAAGGATGAGGCGATCGAGGTTGCCCAGGATTGGGCGTTTGCATGGATCTGCCAGCGAGAGAGCATCGTCGATAGCAAACAGGACCAGACGCTAACCTTCCGGCACGACATTCTGGCCGATACGCCGGCCAGATAGATGCAGTGCCAGGATGCGCCACATCCTGGACCGTAGCCGGACGTGGCCTGGCAGCGCCCTCGACTATGTCCGGCTATGTCCCATTACGTCCGGCTGAGCGTTCGATACAGTTCGTTTGCGCGTTTCGGTGCAGGCGAAGATCGGCCTCGCTCATCGGCGTGACCGGATGCCGTGTCATCGTCGGATGCCGATCCAGCCTGTAGTCGACACCGTCGACCGCGGCACACAGGCCATCCGCGCCAGGCGCGAAATCTGCTGCTCGATAAACCCGTTGATCGCCTGTACTGTTTAATGCCAGTCCGGGCGAGCGACCTCAGCGGCTCAATCGGGGCGACCGGTCACACTTTCCATGACAGGCAAGCGGATCCCGTCCGTCGAATCAAAAAGGAGAAAAAACGGTGACTCTGCTCATTTATCTCGCAGGTTGGATCATTCTGATAGGCGGCGTGGCGTGGGGCTTGATGGCGCTGCACGTCGCTCAACATACGATCGCGATCGTGGCGGTCATCCTGCTCGGCGTCGCCGTGATCACAGGCGCCACCCGGGCGCGCAACCGCGACCGGTCATAAAGCCGATACGTTGTTACTACTCCCGCGTTCCCCTTCGTCAGAACGCGGCAAACGCCGCCTCTGAGCCCACCCGCCTTACGCCCAGATAAAGCTTCATTCCCCGGCCGACCGCGGTAACGGTCGCGCTGGGCACCGTTACTCGCTTGATCCACTATGCATTTTCACCTTACATTTTGACATGTTGTGATGCGAATCATTCGCATTTACAAAAGGCGTCATATCCCTCGATGTGGCGCGCACGGTAGGCTATGACGGCAAACGAATTGGCCCTGCACCACGAAATGCAGGTGCTCTACAGGGATCATCACGGCTAGCTCCATGCATGGCTGCGTAAGAAGCTCGGCTGCGCGCATCGCGCTGCCGATCTCGCGCACGACACGTTCGTACGTCTGCTCGCTCGCGATGAGCCGCTCGCCCTCGAAGAGCCACGTGCGTTCCTGACCACGGTCGCGCAACGCGTGATTGCCAACTACTGGCGCCGCGAGCAGATCGAGCGTGCTTACGTGGAAGCCTTGGCGCTCGTGCCTGAAAGTTTCGCGCCCTCGCCTGAAGAACGTGCGCTGCTACTGGAAGCGCTGTGTGAAATCGACAGTCTGCTGGAGCGGCTGCCGGTTGCCGTCAAACGTGCCTTTCTGCTGGCCCAGCTCGACGGCCTGGGCCACGCCGAGATCTCCGCACAACTCAAGCTGTCCATCTCGACCCTGAAACGCCATCTGGTGCGCGCCGGCGCGCAGTGTTTCTTCGCGCTGAGCGCAGCCTGACAGGTGGCCAGATGAACGCGAGCGCGAGACCCGATATTCCGCAGCACATCGCCCTGCGCGCCGCGGAGTGGTGGATGGAATTGCAATCCGGCGAAAACACGCACGCGCAGCAGCTCGCGCTGACGCGCTGGTGCGCCGCGCGAGCGTCAAGTTGTTGGAGGGGCTAGTCAGAGAAGTGGGGCCAGCGCGCCTCTTTTCATCGCTGCAAAGGCGCTCGCGAAATGCACCACACGCGACTCCACTAACATCGCTTGTCCGCCGTTTCCGTGAGCCATAGCAGCGGAATAGTCGAAATTAGCGTCGCGACGATCAAGTACCACGCGGGCGCGATATGGCTGCCTGTGGCGCTGATGAGCCATGTCGCGACGACTTGGGCGGTTCCGCCGAAAACCGCGACTCCAAGTCCAAAGACGATCGAAAGCGACGTAGCTCGGATTCGGCACGGGAACGTCTCCGTGATCATCACAAAAACTGGCACCGCCTGCAACACGACCAGGAACGACAACACTGCGACCACGCAGATCAATGCGGCCGTGGAACGATACGCGTCCAACAGCATGAAGCCCGGCAGGACCGATATCGCAAGGGCAAATCGCGACCACAGGACGGTCCGCTTGCGGCCAATCCGATCCGATAAAATCCCCGCATAGGTTGACGTCGCTACGCTTACGGCCGAGGCAGTGACGCCTGCCCAGAGCGCGACCGACAGCGGCATTTCAAGGAATTGGGTGGCGTATGTGGAAAGGTAGAAGACGACTACGTAGGTGGTTATCGTACTGCCGCCCATCAGCAACAAACACGACCAGACCAGCTTACCGTTCTCCTTGAACACCTCTGCGAGGGTAGCCATATTGCCCGATTTCCGCGCCTTCGGCATCAGCGTCTCATTGAGATGACGTCGAATGTAGATTCCGAGCGGGACCATTGCTACGCCGATTGCGAACGGAATACGCCAACCCCACGCGTAGAGCTGGTCGTGCGAAAGTGTGTTGGTCAACAATACTGCAACGCCGGCGCCTGCAAGCGAACTCAACCCTTGGCTGAAAAGCTGCCAACTTCCGTAGTAGCCGCGATCTTGGTCACCAGCATACTCAAGCAAAAGTGAGGTCGAGACGCCCACCTCGCCACCGAGTGCAAAACCCTGCAATAGTCGTGCGCAGACGAGCCAGATGGGGGCGAACACTCCAATCTGTGCATAGGTAGGCGCCAGCGCCACTCCCAAGGACCCGCCCGCCATCGACAGAAGGGTTAATGTCATGGCCGGTTTGCGACCGGCACGGTCAGCGTATAGACCAAGAATGACCCCTCCGATAGGGCGTGCCACAAATGCGATTCCGTAGCTGCCCACAGCCAGCATCAAGCTTACAACGGGATCTTTCGCAGGGAAAAACGAACTACCAATAAGCACTGCGAAAAATGAGTAGACGATAAAATCGAAGAACTCCAGGCCATTGCCTATCGTGATTGCTGCAATCGTAGTAAATGTTGGCGTACGGCGCTCGGCATCAGCGACGGTGGTCATAAATTTCCTTTGAACTTGGGTAGTATCTTGGCGTTGTCGCTTCCGATCAAGCCACTATTTGACATCCGACCGCGCATCAGCGGCGATGGGCAAGCTAATGCCACACCGCGTCTGGATCACTTCCTCCAACCTGTTAAAACAATCAACTCTTTTGGTGAGGTGATTGCCCATTCACCCTGCATAAGGCTCTTAACCACCCTATCAGCTAACCATTTCAGTGGCAGACACCCGATGCTACTGGGCGTCCGGAAGGCTAATGGACGACATGAAGGGCAAATGACTCCACAACGGCCAGACCTACCGTGACTACGGAACCGGCCTATTCAAGCGAAAATTCCCCGTCGATGCGTCAGGCGCTCTGCAGCAGTCCCAGGCTGGAGAGTTCGAAATTCGTTGACGTACCGTTTTCCGCCTTTTGCACAGTCACCGCTACCGGGTCGCATGTAACACCCGCTCTAGTAAGCGCGCATCGCCAGGCGTTCTGTCTCCGGTGGGAATACGCACCATCTGCCATTGCCGTGTCGAAAAAAAAAGATTCCTACCCAGCCTGTAGTCCGCAATACCTCGACACGCACGTAGCGGCTCTGATTCAAGCGCGTGCGACTGAACCGGATTACCCGAACCGGTGTTGAAGCAGTTGGCACAAGCCATTTCTCGACCTGCAATCGCAATGACCTTTCTGCGATACCCATCTTCGCCCTCTCCAATGCCATTTACGTTGAGTCGGCACCAGCTCTATTGCATTTGCCCCGGCGCTGCTTCCGCGCCGGGGAGTCCTATTTTGCATGACGCCTACTGAAAGTGGTCCGGCGCCCAACCTTGATCAAAATCACGCGGGTTTGGCCAAAAATTTCTAACTCAGGAAGCCAGGTTACCGGCTATGTCTAAGCGGCAGGACTACTCGCGCGGTGCCTGCGTTCGTTACAAAGCCGAGCTCGCAATCGCACGTGAGATCAATGTCGACCCAAGCCTCGCCGTCCGTCATCCCTTTTGCCTTAACAACCCCCGCACAGGATGCCCTAAAGCCGATCAATAACCACTGGCGGTTACGTTGCGTGAACTGATGAATCCACGAATTTGGGCCGGCCCAGTTCAATATCAGGCGTGCGAACCAAGAGATTCGCAGATGACCGAAAACATACGCATCTGGCATGCCATCATGTTCGCCCCCCACCTCGTCCACCCCAGTCCCGATTGTCGCCGCGTTGAAGCGCCCAAGATTCTGAAGCATCACAGGAGGAATTTCGAGGATAGGCAGATCATCTCCCACATTGACGTCCTCGTAATATCGTTGCGAATCCCGACGAGCCGCAGGCAAGGAAAACGAACCTGGAAAGCGTGTCGGCTGAATCACGTTTCGCGTGCCGCCGTCAGGAAGTGGTGGATAGGGGGACTGATTTGTTGCTCCTCCACGCGAAGAGTTCATGAGGAAATACTGCCCTCCCCGAGTCGCTATCTTCTCTCCATATTGGTCAAAGAAAACTGTCTCGAAGCGAAGGAGAACGCTAGTTCCCATCTTGCGACCTGCCTTCAGGTCAGCACTAGCCAACCTGCTGCTAGATCGAATGAAATTCCCAGGTCGAGCCGGTTTGAGGAAGGTCCAGTCGTCGGCCGCGTGAGCAAAGAGGTTCAACTCCTCGCCTTCTGGATCATGAAGTTTCGGGAGTCTCGGGATAATCCAGGCGGAATGGCCGTGGCTCATCAGATACCCTGGGGGCGCAATGATTCCCTTCCACTTTGTGCTCGATGCGAAATCAGCGTCTAGATAGAGTGCGTTGTAATCGTCGACTGAATGGGCGAAGTGACGAATGCTGTCTCGTGTTACTTCATAGTTAAACTGCTCAGGCTGTTCAAGCTCCTTGCCAATTACGTCCAGGTACGGACTCAAATCAAGAGTCGGTTCGTGTCGATTTTCCATGTCCCAGTTCACTCCGTTGCAACGAAAAATTATTCGGTATGCGCTATTTTTTCTGAGCGCGGGTCTCGATCAGCACATCTAGAAGTCTGACACCCTCTCCTTTGGGAAGCACCGCTACAGGATTGATATCGATTGCGTCGATCACATGTCCATACGCACGTCCAATCTCCGAGAGCTTGAGTGCTACGTCTATCAGAGCATCCTGGTCAGCCGGCGGCGCTCCGCGAAAACCTTTTAGCAGCTTTGCAACGCGAGTTTGGTCCAATTTCTCGACGATGGTCGCACGCGAGCACGGCAACAGCATAAGTCGTACATCGTTCTGGATTTCCACTTGGATGCCACCCCATCCAATTGCCAAAGCAAGGCCAAAGGGCTCCTGCCGACTAAGGCCGATCAGTACCTCCACACCGGAGGACACCATCTCCTGGACAACCACTCCATTGATTCTCGCATCGGGACAGTTGTGTTTTACGGTCGCAAGCATATCCTCGAAAGCGATGGAAACCTCAGCGGCGGATGCCAGATTCAGCACAACGCCTCCGACTTCTGTTTTGTGTGCTATATCCGGAGATTCGATCTTGATAGCGACAGGGAAGCCAATTTCCTCGGCTAGGTCGGCGCACTGCATTGCATTTTCTGCGAATGCCTCCTTCATAACCGGCAGACCGCATTCGGCGAGAAATTCCTTCGCTTCCCGCTCAGTCGGCGGCATTGGGAGTTGAAAACGCTGAATCCATCGCGGATTCGCCTGAAGTTGAGGACGGTTCGACGTCGTCGTGGTAATTGAACGATCGGCCATCTGCATGAGCCTGCTGATTGCGAGCAGACCGTTTCTTGCACCAAGCAAGATCGGAACTCCGGATTCTCGAAGAGGTGCGGCAATCAATGGATGAACATTTTCTTTGGTGTTGTTGTAAAACACGATAGGCTTTTGGATTCTATCTAGAGCCGATGTGAGCGCACGGGCGACGCCGGCGTATGTCCGAACCTGGTTATCGCTTAGCGTATGGGAACTGTCCTGGCCTACTGCCACCAGAGCAACTTCTGGATCGGAAGCGAGTGCACAGAGTAGTTGCTCGTAGACATCGGGCGAACCTGTTCGGGCATCGAGTGGATTTGATGCGTATGCAAAGTTCGGCATCGAACGCTCGATTTCCACCTTGGTTTCGTTTGTCAAATCGGCGAGTCTCAATCCGACGTCTTCCGCGAGATCGCAGGCCATCGCCATCTCGCCGCCACTGATACCGATGATCGCGACTCCGGTGCCGATCGGATGACGCGTGAGTTGCTCGAGTAGCGCGGTTGACTCGACGAGTTCGTCCAGGTCAGCCACAGTGATAACCCCGCATTCACGAAAAAATTCGGCATACGCTTCATGAGGACCAGCAATTGCACCGGTGTGTGCTATGGTCGCCGCAGCACCTTTGGTTGAACGGCCGTTCTTGAGTGCGACGATGCGTTTTCCGGCGCGGGCCATCTTTTCAGCGGCCGCCTTGAACGCCGCGGGGTTGCGCAACGTTTCAACCACCATGGCAACGACACGGGTTTCCGAATCTTCCGCAAGGAAATTAAGGTAGTCAGCCATATCCAGCACTGAACCGTTGCCTACGGAGGCCATACGACTCACACCAAACCTTCCGGTATTGCCGAGAACCACGCAGCCGGAACCGGAATGAGAGAGGATTGCTACGCTGCCGCGATGAGCGATTTCAGGCCAAGATCCACTGTATGCGGAGAACCCCGAATAGAAGTCAACGAGCCCCATACAATTTGGACCGCAGAGTTGAATATCGAAACGTTTCGCCGTTTCCACCAGTTCGGCCTCGCGCCGCTGTCCGTTCTGGTTCGACTCCGCGAATCCACTCGCGTAGACTACTGCCGCTCGGACTCCCATGCGTCCGGCCACTTCAAGTTGTTCAAGTACCTTCTCTGCTGAAATTGCCAGAACAACGCATTCCGGAACCTGTGGCAGAACGTCGAGCGAAGCGTAGACCTTCTCGCCTTCAAACAGACTGGAGGTCGGGTGGACTAGATAAATCGAACCTTCGAAACGGCCCTTCTGCAGATTTAAAAAGGTCGACTGGCCGTGCGAACGTTGAGGAGAAATGCCGAGGATCGCGACCGACTTGGGCGAAAAAAGAGAGGAAAGCGGGCTTGGTGTCATATTAAGGAATATTAACTATTTGTCAGTTTTCTTCGACGCTTAATCAATTCGTTGCCGTCTAGAAACGTGTCACCATTCCGACTGCTAAGCCGGTCGAAGCGCTAGCGCCAGGGCGTAAATTGAACGTTAGAACGTTGGCCGGATCCTTCTTATACGCGCCAGAAAACCCGTTTCGATCAACTTCTGCGTATAGTTCGGTCCGCTTCGAAAGAAAATATTCGGCAATCGCATAAGACGTAGTCTTATGCCCGCTCGCACCGGCGATGTTGCCAAGATTGCTCGCCAGATCGTCGTAAAATGCTGCTGTTAGTACGACCGCCGGGCTCGGTATATACACTAGGCCGGCTGTCGGAATTTTGTCTCTGCGCTGAGGCGACGTCGCCGACGCCCCGGTCACGGCTAGTGACAGGTAATTTGCATAAAATCGGACTGGACCCAGTTGGGCCGTTCCGCCAATTTCGACCGTCTGTGCCCATTGAGACGCGTCGGCTTTGTACGTCCGTCCGTAGCCCGCGCCGCCCGAAAATATTCCGGCTTGATACACTGCGGAGGCCGAGAAATTTGAGCCCGCCTGGGTGTTGCCCGCGACGCCTCCGAACGAATAGCTCGTTCGAAATACAAATCCGCCGATCTGCCCGCGGTATTTCACTGTATTGTTGAACCAGTCATCCCCCGTGAAGAAATTGCCAACTAGCAATGCGGCAGGGACGGTCGGCGCGCTTCCGCGCGCGCTGCTTGGGTCCATCTGGATCAGGAAATCTTCAAACGCGCTAAATTGCCTGCCAAGCGTCAGTTGGCCGTATTTGGTGGACAAGCCTACGTCGGCAGTCGAAGAGAAAAGCACCGCAGGGTTAAACACCCCACCGGTGCCCGGATTGAAAGTGCTACGAAGGTAGAACGTCGCCTCAGTCCCTCCGCCAAGATCCTCCTTTCCCTGGAGAATGAACGCGCTCAGCGCGATGTCATTTCCTGCGAAAGCCAGCGTCGAACCGCCTGTCGTGCCGTTTTGCCATCTCAGTCCTCCCCCCACCACACCGGCCAGCGTCACAGTTGATTGCGCGCAAGCCGTACTAGCCACTAATGCAAGCCCAATAGCGCCTATGACCTTCTTCATTTCGGCTCCTCCGTCTTTGTCGAACAACTCGTTTTTGTAGATATATCCGGTCTCGCTGCTGGCGCTGGTGCGGTGACACTCCGGCTCTAGGCGCCGCTAGTGTTGTTAGGCCGCCGCTTTCGAAGACTGAGGGCAGTATAGAAAGGCATGCGCACACAAAATAGTGATAAAGTTCTATCCCTATAACCAATGCTTATACCGCCAAGGCCTGCCGTGCCGCTGAAATTGCATCAACTCCGTGCCCTGGTCGCAATTGCCGATTTAGGCAGCATCAACAGCGCTGCCAAATTTCTCTGCCTGAGTCAGCCGGCGATCACGCAAGCGATCCGCGACCTTGAAGCCGGTGTCGGTGTCGCGTTGTTGGCTCGAACCAATAGCGGCGTGACTGTCACGCAGCGCGGCAAGTCGCTGCTGCGTCACGCCAGACTGATCGTTTCTGAATTGGAGAGGGCCGAAGAGCACATGCTCCAGGAAAGAGGCTCCCTGGAAGGCAAAATTGTCGTAGGCCTGATGCCCCTTGCTGCCGTGACGATACTGCCGAAGGCGTATGTCCGATTTCGCAAGGAAATGCCAAGAATTCGCGTTGAGTTCATTGAGTTGCCGGTTGCCGGGTTATTAAACGGTTTACGCAGCGGCACACTCGATATTGCGATCGCATCTCCTGTGGCTTCTTTCCTCGACGCGTCGATCAATCACATCGATCTGACATCTATCCCAGCAACCCTAGCTGTTCGGCGCGACAGCCCGCTCGCAAAAGCAAAGACGTTGGCGGAATTGGCCGACGCTGAATGGCTTTACTCGGATACAACGGATTCTTATGCGAAACATATCGTAGCGCTGTTCCAAGATCACGGCCTGGAGCCCCCGAGACGGATGACGCGCTGCACTTCGCAGGCGCTTCTCTACAATCTGGTGTTGTCAATGGACGCAGTGATAACGGCTTGGGCGTTGCAAACGACAGGGGCGCTCAATATAACGGACAAACTTATTACCCTCGATTTTGTACCTGCGCGACCTCCGATGGCTCTGCAGCTTTTACAAAGTCAGGGCGCAATCCAAACCCCGGCTTCGGAGCATTTCATACGCTGCATCTTCGAAGTAGTGCGGGAAGATTTTTCATTCGAGCAGAGCTGCCCGGAGCCGAAACAATCTTAGCGCCGTCGGCGCGCCCTGACTCAAAGCTTGACGGTTGCGGCAGTGCTAGCGTACGGACGAGGCCGGCTAGCGTAATCGCTGTCGATTCTGCCACGCCTCCCGCGCTTCCTCGGAATTGCGGGATATACCCATCCAAAACGTACGCGTCACCATGCTGATTTGCACGGCGACGGTCCCGCCGACGTCACCAACATGATTGCATGCACAAGGCATGCACTTCGCCACTCTTTGCTTCGCCTTTTCTGTCTCTGCAGCACCTTCACTGTGTGTGCACTTGGTCATAATTCGCGGGTCCGGGCTTCGAATCAAGGATTCACAACCGTAAAGTCAAACGGTCAAAGGTCATTGGCTTTAGGCACTTTCGCGGGGTATTGCCTGCTCGGCAATTGAGAGTGTGCGAGATTGGCTATGTTGTCGCCTGCTCGTGCGCGCAGCCTCAGGCACGTGCAGCCAACTCTGTGGCAGTTCGTCGTAAGCCGCATCTCAAGAGCGAAGTGACGACTTTATTTCGCGTCCGGGAAACCCATACTGAGTATGGGTCGCCACGTGGTCGGGGTGCCACCGAGTGCCGAGTTGACAACTTTATAGTCGCAACGTTGACATCTTTAACGCGTTCTACGCGATGAGCTGGGGCAAACCGGGCCTTGGCGCAACGACCATTGCGACCCTGTACGGCCAACCGGAAAAAGCGGCGATCTTTGCGTACGAAAAAGGCGCCACGATGGACTACGAATCGCTGGCCCCGGCCCGGCGCGTGATGTTCTTCCTGAACAACGACACATTCGGGAATCTCTCGCCGGCAGGAAACAGAATGTTCGATGCAGCGGTGGATTGGGCGGCAGGAGTAAGTTGAGGGAAAAATCAAACGGAGACACGACAACGCGGGCTGCCACGGCGAGCGGATCCCGGACAAGGAAAAGAACACAGCGACGGGATACATGAAGCACTCTTCGGCGCGCGCAGCGCCGCCGGAAGTATGACGGCCTTGTCACCAAGGCGGAATGTGCGAGGAGACGGATTCCAGATGCACCACTACCGTAACTGCGCGGGTGACCCGCTTAAGAATTAGCGGTGCAAAGCCGCTTTCTTTGCTTATCTTTCTTTGCGGCGGCAAAGAAAGTAAGTGCCGCCCCGCACAGGGGCGACACTAATAGACCAATAAGAAATCAAGAAAAGGCCAAAAACCCCGACCAAGGAAAGCCCAACGCCACAGGCGAAGAACAACACCAGCATCAATTTGCCGAAGCCCCAGCATCAACCTCCGGGGCCCCAGCTGTCTTCACATCACCAGCCCCTTCCCCGCCATGCTGAATAGCATATATCTCCCGATTGCGAGCAATCTCCCTAGCCGTAGGCGGATAGTCATTATTAGGCGTCGGCACAAGCCCTTGAGCCTGAGCCTGCTGCAACTGAGCCATGACGTCAGCGCGCGTCAATCCCGACGGATTGGACTGGGCAAAGGCATTCGCCCCAAACGGCAGGCTAAGAGCAGCAATGGCAATAGCGGTAAGCAGTTTCATGATGTCTCTCCGATGATGAGCAAGAAATGAGTGGCCTGAACCACGCTTCCCATTCTTGTCATTTCAGCTGTCGGAGCACTGACCTTTAGATTACCGTTTTGTTATCTACGCGCCGCGCTTAAACCAAAACCCAAGATAACAGAACGGTAATGTAGCGGACCGCAGCCCGTAAGGGCCACTCCCCCACACTCCTGACTCACGAAGAAGCCCTCGTCCCGCGCCACCAGGCGCATCAAAAACTCGCGCTTCCATCTGCCTCTTTTCAGGAATTCGTCATGTGGATCGTCAAGCTCGCGCTGCGCCGCCCATATACCTTCGTGGTTCTCGCGGTGTTGATCTTTATCGTTGGCCCGCTCGCGATACTACGCACGCCCACCGATATCTTTCCGAACATCGACATCCCGGTGGTCAGCATCGTCTGGACGTATAACGGCTTTTCCGCCCAGGATATGGCCAACCGCATCACCTCGAACTACGAGCGCGCGCTGACCTCGGACGTCGACGATATCGAGCACATTGAGTCGCAATCGCTGAATGGCGTCTCGGTAGTGAAGATCTTTTTTCACCCGGGTGCGGACATCAATCGGGCGATTGCCGAGGCGGCCTCCAATTCCGCGTCCATTCTGCGCGTGCTGCCGCCTGGTACGCTGCCGCCGAACATCATTACGTACAACGCGTCGACAGTGCCGATCCTGCAGCTCGGGCTTTCCAGCGACACGCTATCCGAACAGCAGCTCTACGATCTCGGTAACAGTCAGATCCGCACGCAACTGGCGACGGTGCAAGGCGCGTCGGTGCCGTTGCCGTTCGGCGGCAAGGTCCGCCAGATCATGGTCGATATCGATCCGCGCGCGCTCCAGGCCAAGGGTCTTGACCCGCTCGACGTGGTGAACGCCGTCAATGCACAGAACCTGATTCTGCCGGGCGGCACCGCGAAAATCGGCACGAAGGAATACAACGTGCAGATGAATGGCAGCACCGACACGGTGGCCGCGCTGAACGACCTGCCGATCAAGACGGTGGCCGGCGGCGTGGTGTATGCGCGAGACGTCGCCCATGTGCGCGATGGCTACGCGCCGCAAACCAACATTGTGCGCAGCGACGGGGAACGCGCCGCCCTGCTCACCGTCGAAAAATCCGGCAGCACGTCCACGCTAACCATCATCCAGCAGGTCAAGGCCATGTTGCCGCATATTGCGGCCGGCTTGCCAAGTGCGTTGCACATCACCGCGCTGTCGGATCAGTCGGTGTTCGTGAAGTCGGCGGTAGTGGGTGTGGCACGCGAGGCGGTGATTGCCGCCGCCTTGACCGCCGTGATGATCCTGCTGTTTCTCGGCAGCTGGCGCGCCACGCTGATCATTGCGGTGTCGATTCCGCTCGCGGTGCTGACTTCTCTGATCGCGCTTTCCGCGCTCGGTCAGACCATCAACATCATGACGCTCGGCGGCCTCGCACTCGCGGTGGGTATTCTCGTCGACGATGCCACCGTCGCGATCGAAAACATCACGCATCATCTGGAAAACGGCGAGCCGCTGCACGACGCGATTCTGAACGGCTCAGGTGAAATCGCCGTGCCGACGTTCGTCTCGACACTGTCGATCTGCATCGTGTTCGTGCCGATGTTTCTGCTCTCCGGCGTCGCGCGCTATCTGTTCGTGCCACTCGCCGAAGCGGTGGTGTTCGCGATGATCGCGTCGTATTTCTTCTCGCGTACGCTGGTGCCGACGCTCGCGATGTATCTGATGCGCGCACGCAGCAATACGCCGGTGACGGGTAACGGGCCGATTGCGCGGTTGATCCGCTTCCAGGCCGGTTTCGAACATCGCTTCGAACGCTTGCGCGAAGGTTATCGCGGCGTGCTTGCCGAGGCGATTGCGAGTCCGCGTCGCTTCATCGTCATCTTCCTCGTGCTGTGTCTCGGCTCGCTCGCGCTGGTGCCATTCGCCGGCCGCGATTTTTTCCCGGCTGTCGATACCGGCGAAATCCGCCTGCATCTGCGTGCGCCGACCGGCACGCGTATTGAAGACACCGCACGCATCACCGATGAAGTCGAAGCCCGGGTGCGCAGTGTGATTCCGAAGCAGGAACTGGCCGCCATGCTCGACAATATCGGCGTGCCGGTGAGCGGTATCAATCTGACCTACGATTCGTCGGACCCGATCGGCCCGGAAGACGCCGATGTGATGATCACCCTCGCGGCCAAACACAAGCCCACCGCGGCTTATGTGGCGACGCTGCGCACGACGTTGTCCAAGGATTTCCCCGGCGTCACGTTTGCATTTCTGCCCGCCGACATCGTGAGCCAGATTCTCAATTTCGGCTTGCCGGCGCCGATCGATATCCAGATTGTCGGCAACAAGCTCGACGCTAACCGCGTGGTCGCGAACCGTTTGCTCGAAGAACTGCGCGGCGTGCGTGGTCTCGTCGATGCGCGAATCCAGCAACCGGGCGATGCGCCCGCAATCAACGTGAATGTCGACCGCACACGGGCGATCCAGGCTGGCTTGTTGCAGCGTGACGTGTCGCAGAACCTGCTGATCGCGCTCTCCGGCAGTTCGCAGACTTCGCCGAATTTCTGGCTCGATCCGCGCAACGGCGTCAGCTATCCGCTGATGGCGATGATGCCGCAGTACGACATCAATTCGCTGCAAGCGCTCGCCAATATCCCGGTCGCGCAGAATGGCGGCACGAGTGCCGGCGTAATGAATGCGTCCGTTGCGGCCAACGGTAACGGCCCCGCGCCGCAGAACCTGCTCGGCGCGCTGAGCACGCTGACACGCGGCACCCAGCAAGCCGTTGTCTCGCACTACAACGTACAGCCGGTCCTCGATATTTTTGCGTCGGCCCAAGGGCGCGATCTCGGTGGCGTGGCGGCCGACGTGACCCGGCTTGTCGATCAGATCCGGCCGCAATTGCCGCCTGGTGCGTCGATCGTGGTGCGCGGCCAGGTGCAGGCGATGCACGACTCGTTCAGCGGCCTCGCAAGCGGACTCGTATTCGCGATCGCCCTGGTCTATCTGCTGATGGTCGTCAATTTCCAGTCTTGGCTCGATCCGTTCATCATCATCAGTGGCCTGCCGGCCTCGCTCGCGGGCATCGCGTGGATGCTGTTCAGCACCGGCACGAGTCTGAGCGTGCCGGCACTGACCGGCACGATTCTGTGCATCGGCATCGCCACGGCCAACAGCATTCTCGTGATCAACACCGCGCGTGAATTTCATCACGCCGGTAGGCCACCGTTGCAGGCTGCGCTCGAAGCGGGCTTCAGTCGCTTCCGTCCGGTGCTGATGACCGCGCTCGCCATGCTGATCGGCATGCTGCCAATGGCGCTCGGCCTCGGCGACGGCGGTGAACAGAACGCGCCGCTCGGCCGCGCGGTGATCGGTGGCCTGGCGCTTGGCACGGTGTCCACCTTGCTGTTTGTTCCGGTCGTCTACGGGATGGTGCATGCATGGCTCGACAAGCGTCGCGCGGCTCGAACCGGCACACAAGAATCCGGCGTTCCCGCCCGCACACATTGATTCCGACAAGAGCCTGCTCATGAACAATCCATCACTTCCGCCCGACCTCGGCGACGGGTCTGAACCGGCCGACAAGGCTGACCGCGCCGCTGAGGCCGCCAGGACCGACGACGCGGCCCGCGCCGCCGACATGCCCGGCACGGCCACGAGCCCGAAGCCGCGCCGCCTATGGCCGCTCGCATTGACCGGCCTCGCCGCAGCGTTGCTGATCGTCGGCATCGTGCCGCGTCTGCACGCCAGCGCCGCGCTGACGCAACAGACACAAGCGCAAAGCATTCTCAGCGTTTCCGTGGTCATGCCGCGTCCCGCGCCCTCTGTCCACGAGCTGCTGTTGCCCGGCTCGGTGACGCCGTTCGCCGAAGCGTCGATCTATGCCCGCACGAGCGGCTATCTCGCGCACTGGAACACCGACATCGGCGCCCAGGTGAAAAGCGGCCAGACGCTCGCCACGATCAACGCGCCCGATCTGGATGCGCAACTGCGCCAGGCCCGTGCCGACGAAGCCACCGCGCAAGCCAACTTCGACTTCGCGAAGACCACCGCGCAGCGCTGGCAGGAGATGCTGAAAACCCAATCGGTCGCGCAACAGGATGCGGATACGAAAGTCAGCGACATGGAAGCGCGTCGCGCGATGCTGGCGTCGGCCCAAGCCAATGTCGCGCATCTGGCCGAGCTGGTGTCGTACGAAAAGATCACTGCACCGTTCGACGGCACGATCACCGCGCGCAACGTCGATGTCGGCGCACTCGTGACGGCGGGCGGCACGCCCGGCACGGCGGGTATGTCGGGCGAACTGTTTCATATCCAGCAGACCGGCGTGCTGCGCGTGTTCGTCGACGTACCGCAGAACGACGCGCCCTACGTCACGCCTGACACGGGTGTGTATCTGACCGCCCAGCAGTATCCCGGGCGGCACATCGCCGCAAAGGTGGCGCGCACTACCGGTTCGATCGATCCGTCGAGCCGCACGCTGCGCGTCGAGGTCGACGTCGATAACAAGGACGGCGCGCTGATGCCTGGCGCCTACGCACAGGTGCATCTGCAGTTGCAGTCGACCACGCCGGCGCTCGATCTGCCGGTCAGCGCCCTGCTCTTTCGTCCGGATGGCGTGACGGTCGCCGTGGTCGACGGCAACGGTCGTGCGGTGCTCAAGACCGTGCACATCGGCCGCGATTTCGGCACGCATGTGGAGATCACCACGGGCCTCGCGGCCACCGACCGCGTGATCGATAACCCAGGCGATTCGCTGAGTACCGGCCAGGCCGTGCAGATCGCGCCGGCCGCGCATGGTTGAGCGCCAGTCATCGAAAGGATGAGCCGAATGTCTTCAATATCTTTTTCACGGCGGCTTTTGTGCTATTCGCTTCTGAGTCGTCCGTTTTTGCATCGTCCGTTCTTGCGCCGGTCCGTTGCGGTCACGCTGATTGGCGCGCTCCTGAGCGCCTGCTCGACATTGCCGCCTTACCAGCGCCCCACCGCAGAGATTCCCGCGCAGTACGCAGGCGCGGCGCCTGGCTGGGCGCAGGCCGCCCCTGCCGACACCGCACCGCGCGGCCCCTGGTGGACGATCTTCAACGATCCGGTGCTGAACCAGCTTGAAGCGCGCGTCGACGTCTCGAATCAGACCGTGCGCAAGGCAGTTGCACAGGTGCAGCAAGCGCGTTCGATGGTGGATTATCAGCGCGCCGGCTTTTTCCCGACGATCACCGCCGGTGTCGCCCAGGATCGCTCGCGGACTTCACAGAACGTCGAAGGCAAATCGCTCGCGGGCAAGACCGTGCCGGATTATTCGGCGGGTGTATCGGCGAGCTGGGAGCCGGACCTGTTCGGCCGGGTGCGCGACACCGTGACCGGCGCGCGAGCCGATGCCGATGCGAGCGCGGCGGATCTCGAAACTGTGCGTCTGTCGATGAGTGCCGATCTCGCTGTCGACTATTTCTCCCTGCGCTCGCTCGACACGCAAAAGAAGCTGCTAGACGACAGCGTGAGCGCCTATGCCGCCGCCTTGAAGCTGCTGCAGCAACAACTGAAAGACGGCGCGATCGATGCCTCCGCCGTCGCGCAGGCCACGACCCAACTCGAAGCGACGCGCACGCAAGATACCGACATCGACGTGACGCGCGCGCAGATGCAGCATGCGATTGCCACGCTGATCGGCGAGCCGGCCTCGACCTTCACGCTGCCGCCGAACGGCTCGGCTGCGCCGCCGCCGGCGATTCCTGTTGGCTTGCCGTCGCAACTGCTCGAACGACGCCCCGACATCGCCGCGGCCGAACGGCGCGTGGCGTCGGCGAATGCACAGATCGGAGTGGCGCACGCGGCGTTCTTCCCAGATCTGGTGTTGTCGGCAAGCGCAGGACTGGAAAGCACCTTCTTCGCGCCTTGGCTCAGCGCGCCGAGTCTGTTCTGGTCGCTCGGCCCGCAACTGGTCGGCACGCTGTTCGACGGCGGCAAGCGCACGGCCAGTCTGCATGGCGCGACGGCGCAGTACGACGGCGCGGTGGCGGATTACCGGCAATCGGTGTTGGTGGCCTTCCAGCAGGTCGAGGACAATCTGTCCGCCTTGCATTCGCTCGCCGACGAAGCCGCCAGCCAACAGCGCGCGACCACAGCCGCGGATCTGTCGTTGCGGCTCACGACGAATCGCTTCAACGCGGGCGCGGTCAGCTATCTCGACGTGGTGACCGCGCAGACGATCGCGCTGACGAACCAGCGCACGGCAGATCAGATTGCCGCGCGGCAGTTGGAGTCGAGCGTGTTGTTGTTGAAGGCGCTGGGTGGGACGTGGGATGGTCAAGATGACCACGCCGCTCAGCCAACCCCTGAATCAACCCTTAAACCCGCCGGAACGTAAGAACGAAACGCGTACTCTGCGCGTCGCTCTCAGCGTGCACTGTGCCGCCATGCAACTCCATGATCGTGCGGACGATGGCAAGGCCGAGCCCCGTCGAACCGGTGGACCCCTGCGACGAGCCGGACGAAGGCAAGGCGCTGCGCGACGGATCGATGCGATAGAAACGGTCGAAAATGCGTTCGAGATGCTCGGCGGCAATCGGCTGCCCCTGGTTCGACACGGTGACGCGTACCCCGCCAGCCGATGCGTGGGCATCGAGCGCGATCTCACCGCCGTACGGCGTATAGCGGATCGCGTTAGCAAGCAGATTGCTGACAGCACGGCGAAATAGCTCAAGATCCGCCGTCAGAGTCGCGGCACCCGTCACCTGCAGCCTGACGTGTGCATCGTCGGCGATACCCTCGAAGTATTCGGCAATCCGCGTCAGTTCCTGCCCGGCATCGAACTCGCGCATATGTTTGACGAACTGCGGATGTTCAGCGCGGGCAAGAAACAACACGTTTTCGATCATTCGCGACAGGCGATCGCACTCTTCCAGATTCGATGCGAGCAGCGCCTCGTATTCGTCGGCGGAGCGTGGCCGGGCAAGCGCGACTTCGGCGGCGCCGCGCATGTTGCCAAGCGGCGTGCGCATATCGTGCGCGAGGTCGGCGGTGAAACGCGACAGGCGCTGAAAGCCCTGATCGACGCGTTCGAGCATGGCATTCAGCGACGCCACCAGTGCTTCTAGTTCGCTCGGCACACGCGCCACCGTGATCCGCGTATTCAGACGATTGACCGTGACGAGCCCCGCACTCGCCGCGATATCACGCAACGGTCGCATGGCCGCGCGAATCAGCAGATAGCTCAGCAGCATCGCCAGAATCACGCCGGCCGCGCCGGCGACGTTCAGCTTGTCGCGATAGCGGTCGAGCAGCCGCCAGCGGTCGCTCATGTTGCGCGCGATCAGCACGGTCGCCGTGTCGCCGTCGTGCAGCCGCGCATCCGCGAGAATGCCGCGAATCGGTGCGCCGTTGCGGCCGGTCCATGCGCCGATATCCGCGTCGGTAATGCGCGCCGAAGCGGCAATGCGCGTGAGCGGCGGCAACGCGGCGATCGTCTCGACGCCGCCGGCTTCAGCGGTTTCGCCGGCATCGCTGGGATCGCTCGTGTCGCCTGCCCCATTGAGTGCGACCGAAGCATCAGGCGCATTTGAGACTGTAGACGCCGCAATGCCTGCCGCGCCGCCCGGCGTCGGGAATGTCTCCCCGGCGTTATGCTCGATCGCCATGCGCCCATCGGGGCCGAACACTTCCATCGACATCGCTTCATTGCCCAGCACGGTGCTGGCCAAACGCTCGCCGTGCTCGCGAATGCCTTTCGCGCTATCGAGTTCCTGCGCGAGCCGCCGTGCGTGGCGTGCCGCGAGCACGATGTCGAGATCGTCTTGCGCCTTGATCTGCTTCTCGAGCGCAAGATACAGAAAACTCCCGACAAGCATGAACACCGCGAGCGTGGTGACGCCGAAGGCAAGCGCGAGCGTCGCGGCGAGCGAGCGGCCGCGCATCAGGCGGCGCCCTTCAATTCGAGCACATAGCCGACGCCGCGCACCGTGTGAATCAGCTTGACGGGAAAGTTATCGTCGATCTTGGTGCGCAGCCGGCGGATCGCGACTTCGACGACATTGGTGTCGCTGTCGAAATTCATGTCCCACACATAGGACGCAATCTGCGTGCGGCTCAGTACTTCGCCCTGACGGCGCGCCAGCAACTGCAGCAGCGAAAACTCACGTGGCGTGAGATCGATACGCGTGCCGCCGCGTTTCACCCGCCGCCGATTGACGTCCATTTCCAGATCGCCGACCTTGATCAGTTCGCTTTCGCGCGGCGGCCCACGGCGCGCCAGCGTGCGCACCCGGGCCAGCAATTCGACGAAGGCGAAGGGCTTGACCAGGTAATCGTCCGCGCCGAGTTCGAGACCGCGAACGCGATCGTCGACGTCGTCGCGAGCCGTGAGGAACAGCACCGGCGTGGTACGCGTGCTGCGCAAGGTCTTGACGATGGTCCAGCCATCCATGCCGGGCAGCATCACGTCGAGCACGATCACGTCATATTCTTCTTCCTGCGCGAGGATCAACCCTTGCGGGCCGTCGTTCGCGACATCGACCGCGTAGCCGGATTCTTCCAGGCCTTTCTTCAGATAAGCCGCTGTTTTGAGCTCGTCCTCGATCACCAGGATTCGCATGGGGAGTGCTCCGCTGTGCTTGATCGTCAAATCATACCGGCAAGCGGCGCGCGAGATGATTACGATCCGGTAATGTCGGCGGCGGGCGGTGGCCGGCCCGATCTGCTTGTCGAACGGCCATGTTCAAGCGGCCGCCGGGCCGTTGAACATCGACATCCTTTCCAGCATCCAGCGCAGCAATTCATCCGCGGCGGTGGCCAACGGCCGGCCCGCCCGAACCAGGATCCGGGCCTTCGCCGAAGCAAATAGCGGATGCTCGATCGGCAATGCAACCAGTTCGCCCGCCGCGATTTCGTGCATCGCGGCGAAGCTTCCCATTAGCGTCGCACCCTCGCCCTTCTTGACGAAGCGTTTCAACACCGTCAGCGAGTTGGTGGTGAGCGTCGGCCGGATCTGCACGTTATCGGCGAAGGCGAGCATCTGCACGGCTTGCCCGAGACCGAATGCCGGTGGCATCAGCGCGAGCGGACACTGAAGCATCTCATCGACGCTGACCGGCCCACCGCGCACCGCCAGCGGGTGCCCGGCGTGCACGAGCAGCACCACGGGCTGGAGTGAGGTGGCCCGGTACTCGATGTGCGGATCGCTTGGCGGGTTGTACGCCAGCCCGATATGGGCACGGCTTTCAACGACTTCGCTCACGATGTCGTTGACCGGCAGCATTTCCACCGTGATGTCGAGTTTCGGATAGCGGGCGCAGAAGTCCGTCAGCACTTCGTCCATCAAGCCGTCGATATAGCCTTCACTGATCGCCAGCCTGACATGCCCCTGCTGCAGCCCATGGAGCGCCTGTAAGCGCTGTTCGAACTGCTCCTGCTGTGCCTGGCAGCCGCGCCAGAATTCGATCAGATGCTGCGCCGCTTCGGTGGGCGCGACGCCACGCGCGTGGCGCTCGAACAGCGGCGCGCCGATCTCGTCTTCCAGCAGCCTGATTTGCCGCGTGATCACCGAAGCCGCGGTGTTCAGCCGGTCCGCAGCGCTGCGAATCGACCCGTGAGTGAGCACTTCGTGGAAATAGCGCAAGCGGCGCTGATTGATTTCCCGCATCGTCTGGCTCCTTTGCCTGGGGCGTCGCCCATTCCTTATGTCATCGAGCGTTGCCCAATGAGCAACACTACTTCACTTTAGTTGCTCTTGCTATCCAGTTATTGGTTACCGACTATCGGCCCGGTACCCAATCAAGAGAAATCGCAAGCCAGTCATCACATAGTCGTTCCCTACCCGCCGCTCGCAACCGCTCCCCTGGAGGCTGTCCGTGTCCGCTATTCCATCGAATCCGAGTGCCGACGAGGCCACGGCGCTTTACAGCCGGCTCAACTGGCGTTTGTTGCCGTTCCTGCTCATCTGCTATCTGTTTGCGAGCCTCGACCGACTCAACATCGGCTTCGCGAAACTGCAGATGCAAAGCGATCTGGGCTTTTCCGATGCGGTCTACGGTGTCGGCGCGGGCATCTTTTTTCTCGGCTATGTGCTGTTCGAAGTGCCGAGCAATCTGCTGCTGCCGAAAGTGGGCGCGCGCAAAACGATCAGCCGCATTCTGGTGTTGTGGGGCCTCACGTCCGCGTCGATGCTGTTCGTCCACAACGTGCCGATGTTTTACGGCCTGCGCTTTCTGCTTGGCGTCTTTGAAGCCGGCTTCGCGCCGGGCATGATCTTTTACCTGACCTACTGGTACGGCGAAGCCCGCATGGCGCGCGCGATCGCGACCGTGATGATCGCCGGGCCGCTCAGCGGCGTGGTCGGCGGCCCGCTGTCGACGTGGGTCATGACGGCCTTCGCGGGTGCCTATGGACTCGCCGGCTGGCAATGGATGTTTCTGGTCGAAGGCCTGCCGTGCATCGTGCTCGGTGTGATCGCGTGGTTCTTCCTGGTCGATCGCCCCGCCGACGCGAAGTGGCTCTCGGCCGACGACAAACGGGTGCTCGACAGCGGCCTGGGCGCGCCGCCTGTGGCGCATCACTCGTTCGGGCAGATTGCGCGCGATCCACGCGTGTACCTGATGGCGATCGCGTATTTTTGCGTGATCTGCGGCATCTATACGGTCAACTTCTGGCTGCCGACCATTCTCAAGGCGGACGGCGTGACCGACACGATGCAGATCGGGCTCTATTCGACGATTCCCTACGTTGCCGCGGTGATCGGCATGTATCTCGGCGGACGCAGTTCGGATCGCCACGGTGAACGGCGTTGGCACAGCGCGGTGCCGGCGCTCATCGGCGCCGTGGCGCTGGCCGTCGCGACGCTGGCGAGCGGACATCTGGCGTTGTCGCTGCTTTTCATGACCGTCGCCACGGCAATGATGTGGGTCTCCTACACCGTCTTCTGGGCCATTCCGTCCGCTTATCTGAAGGGCGATGCGGCCGCCGGCGGCATCGCGCTGATCAACACCATCGGCCTGTTAGGCGGCTTTCTGAGTCCGACGATCATCGGTTGGGCCAAGATGGCGACGGGCAGCCTGCAGGCAGGCCTGTATGTGATGGTCGGGTTGCTGGCGCTCGGCGCGATTCTGCTGCTCGCGAACCGCCTGCCTTCGCCAGCCATCGTGCAGGTTCGCCGGGCCTGACACGCCGACTCTAGTGACTCAATGAGCTGACTCAGTGACCAACCCGCGTGACGCAAACTGCGTGGCCAAACTCAGTGGCCAAACCGCGTGACCGAACTGAGTGACCAGACTCAATGGATATGCCGGCACGACCCTGCGTGCCGGCTTCTTCAACGGAGAGCATTAACTTGGCATTCAATATCCTGATTGCTGGCTTCCAGCACGAGACCAATACCTTTGCGCCGTCGCCCGCGACCTATGACAGCTTCGTGCGTGGCGAGGGCCATCCGGCCATGACGCGCGGCGACGCCGTGCTCGCGCTGCGCGACGTCAATCTGCCGATCGGCGGCTTTATCCGCGCGAGCGAGCAGCACGGACATATGCTGACACCGGTGATCTGGACCGCCGCCAGTCCATCCGCGCAAGTCACCGAAGACGCCTACGAGCGGATTGCCGGCGAAATCGTCGCGGCCGCGGGCGTCGGCGGTTTCGATGCCATCTATCTCGACTTGCACGGCGCGATGGTCGCGCAGCATGTGGACGACGGTGAAGGTGAACTGCTCGCGCGCCTGCGGGCGAAAGTCGGTGCGTCCGTGCCGATTGTCGCCTCGCTCGACCTTCACGCAAACGTGACCGAGCGCATGCTCGCAAGCGCGGATGCGCTAGTCGCTTACCGTACCTATCCGCACGTCGACATGGCGGCGACGGGGGCCCGGGCGGAGCGCCTGCTCGCGCGTCTGCTGGGTGAGCGCAAACCGCTCGTGCGCGCCGCGCGCCGCTTGCCGTTCCTGATTCCGATCAACGGCATGTGCACCCTGCTCGAACCGGCACGCTCGATGTACGAGGCACTCGGCGCGCTGGAAAAAGATCAGGTCGTCTCGCTGTCGTTCGCGCCAGGCTTTCCGGCTGCTGATTTCCCCGAGTGCGGCCCGGTTATCTGGGGCTACGGCGACAACGCGGCGGCGGCGCGCACGGCCGTCGATGCGCTCTACGACACCATGCTTCGCGACGAATCATTATGGGCCGTGCCGTTTATGTCCCCCGAGGCGGCCGTCGCCGAAGCGATGTGCCTCTCCGCCACGGCGCAGAAACCCGTTGTAATTGCGGACACCCAGGACAATCCAGGCGCGGGTGCCGATTCGAACACGACCGGCATGCTGCGCGCGTTGCTGGCCGCAGGCGCACAAGACGCCGCCCTCGGCCTGATCTGGGATCCGGAAGCGGCCGCGCAAGCGCACGCGGCGGGTGTCGGCGCCACGCTCGAGTTGGCGCTTGGCGGCCGCTCGAACGTGCCTGGCGACGCGCCGTTCGCGGGCCGCTTCGAGGTCGTGGCCCTGTCCGATGGCCGTTGCCGCTACGACGGCCCGATGATGCACGGCATGCAGGTGAATCTCGGACCCGTCGCCTGCCTGAAAATCGGCGGCGTGCGGATTGCCGTGAGTTCGAGCAAGGCACAGATGCTCGACCGCAATCTGTATCGGGTCGCGGGCATCGAGCCGGAGCAGATGAAAATACTCGTGAACAAGAGCTCCGTGCATTTTCGCGCTGACTTCGAGCCGATTGCGCACGCCGTGCTGGTCGCCAAGGCCCCCGGTCCGATGACCGCTGACCCGGGCGACTTGCCATGGACGCGGCTCACGCCCGGCATCCGCACGCGACCGATGGGCGCGCCGTTTGCCGGCTAGGTGCACAGGCGGGGCGCTCCGGCCGGACACGGTAATATGGGCGGCAGCACGCGCTGCCGCTCAACTCACACGACTCGTTGCGGCGCAGGTGCACGCCCACAAGGAGGCAATCGTGTATAACAGCCGGTCTTGCTATCGCGCCCTGCTAGGGCTGGCGCCTTTGCTGGTATGGGTGCTGCTGGCCCAGCCGCGGCTCGCGTCCGCCAGTGAGGACGGCGCCAACGCCAGCGCGGAAGCTGCAGGCCAGCGTGCCCGCTTTGACCAGGAGTTCTGTGGTGGAACCGCGCAGGACGTGGCAGCGTACAAGGAAAAGCTCAGAAAGGTTCTCGCCGAAGCCAGCCAGTTCGACACACGCTGGCAGGCAGGCTGGCAGCGCGGGGATAGCGATGCGATCCAGATGCGTTCGCTGCAACTCAGTTCCCCGGCGGAATTCGCGGTGCGGGTCAAAGGCAACTGCGATCGTATCAAATGGCAAGCCGACAACCTGCTTCGGGTACGCCCACCTAAGTAGCCGTTCGTCCGAAGCTGTTATTCTTCCCTCTCTCCCGACCGTCAACTGGTCGCCTGCCGCCTCCGGGCGGCATTCCCAAGCGGCGCGCTCACGCGCCCGGCATCAGCGAGACAGGAATTTGCATGTTCGGTTTTCTGCGCGGCTATTTTTCCAACGACCTGGCAATCGACCTCGGCACGTCGAACACCCTCATCTATATGCGTGGCAAGGGTATCGTGCTGGATGAACCCTCAGTGGTCTCGATTCGCCAGGAAGGCGGCCCTAACGGCAAGAAGATCATTCTGGCCGTCGGCAAGGAAGCAAAACAGATGCTCGGCAAGGTGCCGGGCAATATCGAGGCGATCCGCCCGATGAAGGACGGCGTGATCGCCGACTTCAACATCACCCAGCAGATGATCAAGCGCTTCATCCAGATGGCGCACGAGTCGCGGATGTTCGCGCCGTCGCCGCGCATCATCATCTGCGTGCCGTGCGGGTCGACTCAGGTCGAACGGCGCGCGATCAAGGAAGCTGCGCATAGCGCGGGCGCCTCGCAGGTCTATCTGATCGAAGAGCCGATGGCGGCGGCCACCGGTGCCGGGTTGCCCGTATCCGAGGCGACCGGCTCGATGGTGGTCGATATCGGCGGCGGCACTACCGAAGTGGGCGTGATCTCGCTTGGCGGCGTCGTTTATAAAGGCTCGGTGCGCGTGGGCGGCGACAAGTTCGACGACGCGATCGTCAACTATATCCGCCGCAACTACGGCATGCTGATCGGCGAACAGACCGCCGAGGCGATCAAGAAGGAAATCGGTTCCGCGTTTCCAGGCTCCGAAGTCAAGGAGATGGAAGTCAAAGGCCGCAACATGTCAGAAGGTATTCCGCGCAGCTTCACGGTGTCCAGCAACGAGATTCTCGAAGCGCTCACCGATCCGCTGAATCAGATCGTCTCCGCGGTAAAGATCGCGCTCGAACAGACGCCGCCGGAACTCGGCGCGGACATTGCCGAGCGCGGCATCATGCTGGCGGGTGGCGGCGCATTGCTGCGCGATCTGGACCGGCTGCTTGCCGAAGAAACCGGCTTGCCGGTGTTCGTCGCCGAGGCGCCGCTGACCTGTGTGGTGCGCGGCTCGGGGATGGCGCTGGAGCGGATGGATAAGTTCGGCGGGGCTTTCTCTTACGAATAACGCTTATGGGTAACGCTTGCGAGGGCCGCTTCGCAAGCGCCGATCGCTCAGATCGAGGATTAGCGCGCGTCTGCCTTCAGGCTGCCGAGATAGGCGACCCAGCCGCCAAACGAGGTAATCTCCGTCGCGCCACTGTCGTCGCTGACCGCGGCAGGTTCGCAAATGAAGCCTTTCACGGCGCGGCCGTTGGCAAGTTGCAGCGTGCCGATGCCAAGCGGCGCAGGCACGTCCATCACGAACTTGCCGAAGGTGCGCAGCGGGACTTCCCAGACTTCGACAGCGATTGGCGCACCGGGCTTGCTGGTCGTGCGGACGAGTCCGGGCTTCGGCGGCTGCGTGCCCGCTAGCGCGTAAAGCCGATAACAGGGCGCCGTATGCGTGGCTTCGATAAAACGCGCGCCGGCCTCCTGCAATTGCCAGTTCAGCGGTTGCCCGCGCAGATGCGCGCCGACCACCGCGAGCGCGACGGTGGGTTCATCAACGGGCAATGCTTCGATGCTTGCCGGCGCCGCCTCGCTTGTAGCGAGCGGCGACGGGCTCCGCACGGCCGATTCGGCGACACGCCGGTCCGCGTCACCTGGGGCGACGGAATCAGTGGCGAATTGATTCAGGTTACCAGGCACGTGTTGTTCCTTGAGTTCGATCTTGAATACGAACAAATGATAGGGATTCGAAACTCACGCAGTGTGCCGGGATCAGTGTGTGCACAACAGCGCAAATGAAACTGCAATTGCGATGATGCCCGACCAAAACAAAACGTCAACCCGTGCGTACTTCACTGAAGTGGAGCGAGCCGCGCATGACGGCGCCAGATAGCACGCAGGCAAAAACCATTTCATTAACGGTTCTAAGAATCGACCAAATACTTCGTTGCTAGCACCCTGCCCGCTCCCGTACCGTTCTCAGACTGCGCCTGGCGCGCCTCCCGGCGCCCGCCTCGCTTTGGAGAACTCATGTCAGCATTCGAATCGCAGCCGAACCCGAATCACACCACCGCAGACGCCGCCCAGCTTTTCGGCGACGACGAACTAACCCGTCGTTTCGCACCCGTATTCGCCCGCATCGCCGAAGGTGCAGTAGAACGGGAACAGAATCGGGCGTTGGCCTATGAGCCTGTGGAATGGCTACGCGAAGCCGGCTACACGAGATTGCGCGTGCCGAAGCGCTACGGCGGCGACGGCATTTCGCTCACGGAGTTCTTCGCCCTGGTCACCCGTCTTGGCGAGGCAGACTCGAACCTTCCGCAAATCCTGCGTGTGCACGGTGGCTTTATCGAATCGCTGCTGGAAAATGGCGATGAACCACTGCGCGACCGATGGCTCACGCGTGTTGCCCATGGCCAGATCGTCGGCGGCGCGGTGTCCGAACGTACCGGCGTCACCCAAAACAGCGTGCGCCTCACGCAAACCGACGGTGCGTGGCATCTCGACGGCGAGAAGTACTACACCACCGGCACGCTCTACGCCGACTGGGTCGACGTCACCGCACACGACGGGCAAAGCGACGTGCGCGTGCTCGTCAGGAGCGATACGCCAGGACTCGCCCGGATCGACGACTGGGACGGCTTCGGGCAGCGTCTTACCGGCAGCGGCACAGCGCGTTTCGAGCACGTGCCGGTCTCGCTCGACAATCTGTACCGCCGCTATAACGCCGCCGAAGCACGCCGGAACAGTCTGCTTACTGCGTACTATCAGGCGCTGCATGTCGCGAATCTGGCGGGTATCAGCCGTGCGGCGCTGCGCGATGCGGTGGCGTTCACGCAAGCCAAAACCCGAACCTTCGGTGTCCCAGGAGAATCCAGTCCGCGCGACAATCCGTTGGTGCATCGCGTAGTCGGCCGTCTGGCGAGCCTCGCTTACTCGACGCAAAGCATCAGCGCTTCGCTGGCCCGCGCGATCGATGAAGTGTCAGTAGCACGACAGGAAGGCCGGACCGGCGAACAGACCTATATCCATCTGGATATCCAGACTTTCCAGGCGCAACAGATCGTCATCGAGCAAACGCTGCAAGCGGCCACGCTGCTATTCGAAGTGGGCGGCGCATCGGCAACCAGCGAGTCGCGCCGCTTCGACCGCTACTGGCGCAATGCGCGGGTACTGGCGTCGCACAATCCGGCGATCATCCGCGAAGCCGCTATCGGTGACTTCTATCTGAACGGAAACGCGCATAACGAAAGGTTCGGTGTGGCGCGGAATCAGGAACCGGACCGACGACAGAATCAACGGCGTCCCTGAATCACTTCGCCGGTGGCGTCCAGATACGGATGTCCGTCGCTTTCAAGGTGGCGGGAATAAGCCCGGCCGCGCGATAAGTGTTGGCGATGCGCTGCTGTTCGGCCAACTGGTCGCGTTTCACCGGCACGATGTCGTAGCTGCGACGGCTATTCGCCAACTCGACAGTCGGTCCGGGAATATTGCCCCACATCGGGCCGAGAATCTGCGCCGCTTCCTGCGGATGGGCTTTGACCCACTTGCCTGTTGTGTTCAATTCGTCGAACACGACGCGCAGCACGTCGGGATGCTTGTCGGCGAAGGCGGTGGTGGCCGTATAAAAGCGGTTGTATTGAGCGACACCGCCACTGCCGTCCGCGATCACGCGAACATGCGCCTCACGTTGCTGGGCGGCGAGGAACGGATCCCAGATGGCCCAGGCGTCGATGTTGCCGCCGCGAAAGGCGGCGAGCGCGTCGGGCGCCTCCAGATAGCGCATCTGGATATCGTTGATCGTCAGCCCCGCTTTGGCCAAAGCGCTCAACAACAGGAAGTTGCAGCCCGAGCCTTTGGATACCGCCACGCGTTTGCCCTTCAGGTCCGCCACCGAGTGAATCGGCGAATCCGGCGGCACGATGATCGCCTGAGCGCTGGGCGCGGAGGTTTCTTCGGCGTAGTACGTCAACGGTGCATTGGCGGCCTGCGTAAAGAGCGCGAAGGCATCCGCCACATCCGCATGCAAATCGACACTACCCGCATTCAGCGACTGCAACAGTCCGGTCGAAAACTCATGCCAGCTCACGTCGTAGCCGAGCGCGTTGAGCTTCTTCTCCAGGGCACCGGTTCGCTTCAGCAGAATGAACAGTGTCGACGAACGCTGGTAGCTGATCGATACCGTTTCGTTAGCGCGTGCCGCGCCGAACGACAGCACACCGCCGATCAACATCAGACACACGCAGAGGTGCCGCAGGTTTCGGGAGCCGGAGAAAGCGAGGTGCATCGATTGAAATCCATGACGTTAGGCGCAATCGCTGAATATATAAAAGAACGGCGCGCGGCCAAAGACCGATTTCATCGATCGATATGGGCAGAAATTGGAACGCGCGGCGGCGCTATCGCTCATCATTCGAGGTTTGATGCGAGTTGAAGAACACGCTTCCCGCGGAGATTTCTGCACTATGTCAACCCTCCCTCCCCGCTTCGGCATCTGGGCGCTGGTTCACGGCAGCCGTGCCGCGTTGCAGGACCCCGATGAACCGTACGACGCGTCGTGGGCGCGAAACAAAGCCCTCGTTCTGGAAGCCGAACGGCTCGGTTACGACTCCGTGCTGGTCGCGCAACATACGATCAATCCGCACAATCCCGACTTCGATCAGCTCGAAGCGTGGACCGCGTCGGCTGCGCTCGCGGCGCTGACCGAGCGCATCGAGATCATCGCCGCCATCAAGCCGTATCTGTATCACCCGGTGGTGTTGGCAAAGATGGCGCAACAGATCGAACACATCAGCGGCGGCCGTTTCGCGATCAATCTCGTCAACGCATGGAATCGTCCTGAGCTGGAGCGCGCCGGCATCGGCTTCGCGGAACACGACGCGCGTTATGCCTATGGACGCGAGTGGATTACCGTGGTCGATTCTCTGCTGCGCGGCGAGCGCACGCGTTTTCGCGGCGCGCATTTTAATGTGGATGACTATTTATTGCGGCCTGCGGATCCGTTTCGCAATCGTCCGCGTATCTACGTCGGTGGCGAATCGGAACCGGCGCGGGAACTGGTCGCCGACAAGGGCGACGTGTGGTTCATCAACGGCCAGCCGCTGGATGACGTCAAGTCATTGATCGCGGATGTCTCGGCCCGCAGGCGCCCCGCGGCGCACGAGCCGTTGCGTTTCGGCTTGTCGGCATTCGTCATCGCCCGGGAAACCGATGAGGCCGCAGATCGGCACCTTGACCATCTCTTCGCGCTGGCCTCGAAAGATGCCCCGTTACGTGAGCAACAGAAGTCGAACATCGACCCGAAAGCGGTCATGTTCCAGACCTTCGCGCGAACGCCGCGAGTGGGCTCGAACGGTGGCACGGCAGCTGGACTGGTCGGCAGCTATGACGCGATCGCCAAGCGAATCGCCGGCTTTCATCGTGCCGGGATCGAATTGTTCATGCTGCAATTCCAGCCGTTCGAGACCGACATGCGCATTTTTGCCGAAGAAGTGATTCCACGCGTACGCCACCTGCTCGATTGATCCGGGCACGTTCCGCAGCGTTCAGTTCCGGGTCCTCATGTGGCACAGTATCGTCAAGCGCATGCGCTACGCTTGCGAAACTGAATAGCCCTGACGAGCGACATGAAGAACCTGACTGCGTACGAACCCCCTGTCGACGAAGACCAGCTTCTGCTGAAGTGGATCCGGCGCGCGCGTGAATCCCAGATGAGCCACTACGACATGGCCGACCTCCTGTCGGCGCGAGACCGCGGCGTCGGCTGGCTGGTCACCGTCCTGAGTGCCTTTGTGGGCACGGCCGTGTTCGCGTCGTTGAGTTCGGCCACCGTCTCACCGGCGCTCAGGATCGTCCTGGGCCTCGTGAGCGTTGCGGCTGCGGTCTCCGCCGCGCTGCAAACTTTCCTCCGATACGCTGAGCGAGCGGAAAAGCATCGTGCGGCAGGTGCGCGCTATGGCGCGGTGCGGCGCAGGCTGGAAGCGATCTTCGCCGGTGACGCCGATGCCCGCGACGGCCACTATCTCACTGCGATCCGCGACGAACTCGACCGGCTCGCTGAAGATTCGCCGAATGTGCCGCCGCGCGTCTTTTATCGCACCCAGCGAACCCTGTCCAACGAATCGCGGCGAAGCCGCGATGCCTGAGCGGTGTCCCAGTCGACTGAAAACTACCGTGTAGCGGACACCAGCAACATCATCGGCCGCTCGCGTTCTTCTGCCAGTTCAGGACGTGCGGCAAGATCGGTATCGGTCGGCCCCCACTCGTCGACATGGGTCATGGTGAAGCCCGCGCCGATCAGGTGGTTGAGCAAGGTGCCGAGGGTGCGGTGCTGCTTGATGACGCCGTCGGCAAGCCAGTTCGTGACGCGCGGCCCTTCCAGCTGGTAGCTGTCGAGCGGCCAGTGCTTGCGGCCATCCGCATCGACCGACCAGCCGGGCTGCTGCGGCGCCATGAAAATCGGGTGCTCGATCGAGAACACGAGGCGCCCGCCCGGCGCCAGCGCGCGGTACACAGTGTCGAGCAAGCCGCGCAGATTTTCGATGTAGTGAAACGTGAGCGAGCTATACACGAGGTCGAAGCCTGCCTGCGGCAAGTCGAGATGTTCGAGATCGGCTCTGGCATAACGGATGGCCGGATCGTTCGACGACGATCGTGCCCGTTCCAGCATCTTCTCCGAGACGTCGAGGCCGAGCACCGTGGCTGCGCCCGCTTCGCGCGCCCATCGGCAGAACCAGCCATAGCCGCAGCCAAGATCCACCACGTTCACGCCGCGCATCTCCGGCAGCATGGCGCGCAGCGCAGGCCATTCGGGGGCGCCCGCGAGGCCGTGTTTCGAGCGGCCCAACTGGCTGTAGTTCTCGAAGAATGCGGGGTCGTCGTAAATGTTCTGTGTCATTTGTAAATAGCATTAACTGTAATTGAGGCAATGCGGCCGCCTGATGTATAAGCGAGGAATCACTACGGCGCGCCGCTTACTCCATGCTACGCCGTGCAATGTCGCTTGCCGGGGAGTTCGGCCATGCTTGCTGGAAAGGCGGCCGAAGGCCTGCACAGGCCGCTTTTCAGGCCGCTTAAGCGTCATTTAAGCTCACCGCCCGCACAATACATGCGGGTGAGAATACCCCTATTACTGAACATGTTTTTCTGTCAGATAGTTGAAATGCGGTATTCCCACCAGGCATTCCAGTGCTTGCATCTTTCCGGGTCTTTCCTTTGCCCGACTATATGGTATTGTCCGACCTGCGCTGTAAAGCGCATTGCCACACTCAATCGGGAAGCATAATCGCTCCCTAAAAAAAAGATTATGGAAGTCCAGAACGCCCGTCGTTGGGCACCAAGGGGAACACGCGTCTGGCTGGGCGCGGCCGCCGCATTGGCGATCGCCAGCGGAGTGCGCATGTTGCTCCATCCGTTTATCGGACCGATCATGCCGGGCACCGCGTTCTGTATCGCGGCGTCACTGGTCGAATATTTTTGCGGGCTGGCCCCGGCGCTCACGGTCATGCTGCTCGGCCTGGGTATCGCCGACTATCTGTTCGTCCCGCCCTACGCAGCCATCACGGTATTCAACAGCGCCGACCTGGTCCTGGTGGTGTCCTATCCGTTGGTAACGCTGTTCGTCATCATGCTGATCGAACGCCTGCGCCGCTCGCAGTTTCGTGCGGAACTGATCGCATCGGTTGCGCAATCGCGCTATGAAATGCTGCTGCGTCACGACAACGAACGCATGCTCGCGCGCCGTGCCGTCGACGAAACACATCGACTGCTGCGCCATCTTTCGCATCATCACAGGACCTTCATTTTCATTCAGGCACTCGAGCGCAACGCGTTGCAACCTGCGGACGACCTCAAACCGCAAGGCGTGCTACCGCGTCTGCCTAACGAAATTGCGCCCGGTCCGCGCTTTGCCGATGTCGATCCCGAGGACATTCAGCGGCTCAGCAAATCACTGTGGCCCGGCAGCCATCGCGTGCGTCTGAAAAGCGGCGACGGTGTGTCGAAGTTGATCGAATGCGTGTGCGAACGGTTCATGACCCATGCCGGCGTGTTTCTCGTGCTGCGGATCGGGATCTGATCCATGAGCCAACCGACGAGTCTTTTCTTACCCGGCGACGACCACGCCGTGCTGATGTTGCACGGCCTGTCGAGCTCGCCGCTCGAATTACGCTTTCTTGCACGTTTTCTGAACGCTGAGGGCTTCACCGCCTGCGCGCCGCTCCTGCCTGGCTATAGCGCCGGCTCGGAAGAAGCGGCAATGGAGCTATGGCTCGATGCCGCCGTGCGCGAGTACGACGCGCTGGCTGCGCGTTTTGCACGTGTCTCGATCTGTGGGCTATCGATCGGTGCGGCGTTAGCGCTGGCGCTGGCGCATCGCCGTCCGGCGGCGCAGTCGCTCGTGTTGCTGTCGCTGACGCTCTCATACGACGGCTGGGCGATCCCCTGGTATCGCTTCCTGCTCAACTGGGCGTACTTCACGCCACTGCGCAAACGCTGGCGCTACCGCGAGGAAGCGCCATTCGGCCTGCGCAATGAAGCGCTTAGAGCGAAGATCGCCCGTGCCATGCAGCGCAGCGACTTCAGCGAAGTCGGGCCGTCCACGATCTCATTGCCCGCCTTGCACCAGGCGAGCCGCCTCGCCGCGAGCGTGCGCACGCAGGTGCGCGACATCAAGACCGATTGCCTGATTGTCCATGCGATCGACGATGAGACCTCGAGCCCCCGCAATGCCCGTTTTGTCGCCGCGAATATCGGCGCTGCCTTCTTACGCACGATCTGGCTTGATGATTCGTATCACATGATTACGTCGGACAACGAGCGCGAAATCGTCGCGCGCGAAACCGCGCTATTTTTGCGCGAAAGCGAAGCCGCCCATAGCGGCGACGACAGCGGCAAGCAACAGGTCGTCTCAAAGGCTTTGGCGCGCCGCCTCAGGCAACTCGCCGCGCTAACCAAGGAGCGTGCGTGACGGTGCATACGACGCCCAGATTCGGCAAACCGGCGAGCGCGTCGCTGCGTACCTCATTCGGATTCGGCAAGTCCGCCCCCATGTCACTGCTGCTCGCCGCGGCGCTGGGCCTTTGCACAGCGCGTGCCGCGTATGCGGACGATGCAAGTCCGACGGCGACGAGCGACGCGAGCACGGGCGCGGCCACCGACAGCAAGTGGAAAATCGGCGTGGGCCCTGGTGTGGTGATCACGCCCACGTACCCGGGATCGCGGCAATTGAAGGTATTCCCGTTCCCTGCGCTGGACATCTCTTACGACGATCGGATTTTCTCGCAAGGCCCTGACGTGCTTGGCGTCAACGTGCTGCGCGGTCCCGCCTATCATGTGGGCGCTGCTCTCAGTTTCGATTTCCAGACTCGCAAGGAGTCTGACGATCCGCGGCTGCATGGGCTTGGCAACGTGTATGGCGGCCCCAAGCTGAAGCTGTTCGCGGACTACACGTGGTGGGCGTTTACCGGCTCGGTGGCGCTGTACCAGGATATCGCAGGACATCACCAGGGGACGACGGTCAGCACGGATTTCGTGGCTTCGGCGCCGGTTGGCGGCTGGTTGTTCTCGGTGGGCCCAGGGTTCACCTGGGCGAACGGGACTTACACGCGGACGTTTTTCGGCGTCTCAGATCAGCAGAGTGCGGCATCGGGATTACCCACGTATAGCACCAGTGCCGGAGTGCGGGACATCCATATGAACGCCGTCGTGTCGTACGACTTTTCAAAGCACTGGAATGGCTCGGTTTCCGCTACTTTCGGACGACTGGAGCACGACGCGGCGAATAGCCCGATTACCGAAAAAAGGTTCGAGCTGAATACGCTCGCTTCGGTGAACTACAAGTTTTAGTTTTTGGCTTTTTGCGCGCCCGCAGCGCACAAAAAGCCAGTAGCGTTTCAGTCTCCGGCGCCAAGCTCTTCAACTTCGATTCCCAACTCCCCAGCCATGCGCCGCACCACCACCTGAAGCCGGCTCAATTCATCGGCGAGCCGCTTCTGTTCGGCTTTCAACGCCTCGAACGCCGACAGCGGCACAACCTCATCTTCCTCGCCGAGCGGTGCAAGCTCACTCGCGCTGACTTCGCCGCAGAGCAGATGCGTCCAGCGATTTTCGCGCTCGCCCGGCGTCCGGGCGAGCTTCACTACTCGCGACGGATCCCCGTCGGCCAGCTCGTCGAGAAACGCCTCGACCGACGAAATGTCGGCAAACCCATGCAGGCGCGCGCTGTTCAAACGCAACTCAGCCGCAGTTTGCGGGCCGCGCAGCAACAAGGTAGTCAGTAACGCAGCCGACTGACTCGGCAATCCCAACACCCGGTTCATGTTGTGCTCGAAACGCGGCACACGGCTGCTGCTGCCCTCCATCACCAGGCTCAGGCGCTTCAACCCGTCGACGGCAGTCAGCACCTCCGCTTCAGTCGCATTCATCACCGGCGTACGGCCGGTTTTCTGGTTGCAGCCCAAGGTCAGCGCGTTCAGGGAGAGCGGATAACTGTCTGGCACCGTGTGCTGCTTTTCGACGAGCACGCCGAGTACGCGCCCTTCAAGCAAAGTCAAAGCGCGGATAGAGGAACGGGAAACAGCGTCGGGAGTGGAGTTCATAGAGGAAGTCGCGGCGTGCGCCGCCAGGTCTCGTGGATGGTGTGCCTTACCGTTGCACAGCCGGGCGGCAGGTTTTAGTTTGTGGGCCCTATGATAAACGCCCCAGCCGCTCGCGGTGTACGAATCTCCGCAATGACGAGGCGCATCCCGAACGCGCCCGCATCCGTCCCGGCGCATTTTTGTTTTGTTGACGACATCCCATATTCGAGATAATTTCCCGAATATGGAAAATATAGCCGCCGCCGACAACGCCATCGACCGTCGTATCGCCCAGCGCCTGCGGGAGCTGCGTGCCGGGCGCAACTGGTCGCTCGACGATCTGGCGAAGCTCAGCAACGTCAGCCGCGCCACCCTGTCGCGCCTCGAAAACGCCGCCGTGAGCCCCACGGCGAGCGTGCTGGGCAAACTCTGCGTCGCCTACGGTTTGCCGATGTCGCGCCTCATGCACATGGTCGAAGAAGACTTCGCGCCGCTGGTGCCGCGCGAGGCGCAGGCGGTCTGGACCGACGCGAGTGTCGGCTTCCGGCGCCGCTCGGTGTCGCCGCCGGCGCAAGCGCTGAGCGGCGAGGCGCTGGAGTGCGAGCTGGATGCCGGCGCCCGCATTACTTACGACGCGTCGCCGAGAGCCGGCCTCGAGCATCACCTGATCCTGCTCGAAGGGCATTTGCAGATCACCGTCAACGGCCGAAGCCACGATCTGCGTCCCGGTGACTGTCTGCGCTATCAGCTGTTTGGCCCCAGCGCCTTCGTCACGCCCGCGCACAGCGCGGCCCGCTACATTCTCTTCATTGTCTGAGTGCGAGCCAACATGAGCGTGACCACCATCACGATCTTTTCCGCGGACGACCTCGTTCGCCACCTGACCGAACTCGGCGCGCTGCTGCGTGCCTGTGTCCATGACGGCGCCAGTGTCGGATTTGTATTGCCCTATAGCGTTGAAGAGAGCGAGGCGTTCTGGCGCGGCAAAGTGCTGCCCTCGTTGTGCGCGGGGGCGCTCGTGCTGTTCGTCGCTCGTCACGGCGAATCGATCGCCGGCACCGTGCAACTGGATTACGACACGATGCCGAACCAGCGTCATCGCGCGGAAGTGCGCAAGCTGCTGGTGCATCCCGCGTTTCGCCGCCAGGGCATCGCCAAAGCGCTGATGGTGGAACTGGAACAGCGTGCGCAGCAGTTGCAACGCAGCCTGCTGACGCTCGATACGCGCACCGGCGACAAGGCCGAGCCGCTCTATGCCGCGCTGGGTTATCAGACGGCCGGTGTGATCCCGCAGTTCTGCCGCGACACGCTGGAGGAGCGGCTTGATTCGACCACCATCATGTACAAGACGCTCGGAGCGTAACGCCGGCTGGCCGGCTGTGACGCATGCTCAGGGCGAGCGATACGCCATCAGGAATACACCATCAGGACGCGCGCAATGCAGACTCAGGCGAGTCTTCAAGCCACGGTTTAACGGCGCGAATCGAACGCGATCCGCACAGCCAGACCAGCGAGCACGGTGCCCATCAGCCATCGTTGCACCAGCAGCCATACCGGTCGCCCGGCGAGAAATCCGGCGATCGAACCCGCCATGCCGGCGATCAGCGCGTTGATCGTGACGGCGATGACGATCTGCACGCAGCCCAGCGCGATCGACTGCGTAAGCACGCTGCCGTGCGACGGTGAAATGAATTGCGGCAGCAACGACAGATACATCACCGCGATCTTCGGATTCGCGAGGTTGGTGACGAGACCCATGGTGAACAGCTTGCGGCGGCTGTCGTGCGGCAGATCGCGCACCTGGAACGGCGAGCGGCCGCCCGGCTTGACGGCCTGCCATGCCAGATACAGCAGATAAAGCGCGCCGCCGAAACGCAGCGCGTCGTACGCATAGGGCACCGTCAACAGCAGTGCGGTGATGCCGAACGCCGCGCAAAACATGTAGAACACGTAGCCGAGCGCGACGCCGCCGAGCGATACGAGCCCGGCACGCCGCCCCTGGCAGAGCGATCGCGAGATCAGATAAATCATGTTCGGGCCGGGCGTAAGCACCATGCCGAGCGAGACCAGGGCGAAGGCAAGCATCGTTGTGACAGCGGGCACGGCGGTCTCCCTGTGGGCTGAAAATCGAAGTCGGGCAGTGCCGCTAAATATAGCCGATGTCGCCGATTCAGGCCTTAAACCCACACGTGAAAAGTTCCTATACGCAGTTGAACGGCGTTCGTTCTGTCTGTGGCGAAAAGCGCCGTCTGTACAGTGTCGATGGCGCACTGCATCGCAAGAAACACTTGCGGTGAAAATCTTTGCCCGGTATTGTCATGTCGTTCTGCAACGCAGCGCGGGAGAGATCGTCAGAGGATTGTGACGACGCCGACGGAGCAACCGCCCCGGAAACTCTCAGGCAAAAGGACCGCGCAGCTGGAACATCTGGAGAGCGGCGCCGTGCGCGCCCACCGAAGGGGATTCCCTGCATACGGCCTGTATTGCGCTCGTATGCTCACGGGAAGAAACTCTCAGGTACATGGACAGATGGGGCATCGACGCCGGTTTCGACACGAAATCGACACCGGTGATGCTCAACTACTCTGGACCATGTCATGTCACGAATCGCCATTATCGGCGCCGGCATTACCGGCGTCACGACTGCTCACGCCCTCGCGCAGCGCGGCCACCACGTTACTGTGTTCGAACGTCATCGCTATGCGGCGATGGAGACCTCGTTCGCCAACGGCGGCCAGTTGTCCGCCAGCAATGCTGAAGTCTGGAACAGCGCGGCCACCGTGCTGAAGGGCTTGCGCTGGATGCTCACGCGCGACGCCCCGCTGCTGCTCAATCCGATGCCCACGTGGCACAAGTATTCGTGGATGGGCGAATTTCTACGGCAGATTCCGCACTATCGGGCGAACACCGTGGAAACGGTGCGGCTCGCGATTGCCGCGCGTGAGCATCTGTTTTCGATTGCCGAGCGAGAAGGAATCGACTTCGATCTGGAGCGGCGCGGCATTTTGCACATCTATAAAACGCGCAAGGAATTCGATGCGGCTAGCAGGGTGAATGCGTTGCTGCGCGAAGGCGGACTGGACCGTAATCCTGTGACGTCGGGTGAGTTGCAGGCGATTGAGCCTACGCTGCATGGCGAATTTTTTGGTGGGTTTTTCACGCCTTCCGATTCGACCGGTGATATCCACAAGTTCACGCGTGGGCTTGCGGACGCCTGCGTGCGGCATGGCGTCGAGTTTCACTATGATGCTGAGATCACGGCGATCGAGCAGCCGGCTGAAGGACGGTTTTCGCTGACGGTCAATCTGGAGGGCGAGTCACAGCGCTTTGCCTTTGAGCGGATCGTCGTGTGCGCCGGGGTGAAGAGTCGCGATTTCGCGGCCATGCTTGGCGATCACGTGAATGTGTATCCGGTTAAGGGTTATTCGATTACCGTTTGTCTGGATGACGAAGTGAGTCAGCAACGCGCGCCCTGGGTGAGTCTGCTCGACGATAGCGCGAAGATTGTGACGAGCCGGCTTGGCGTGGATCGGTTTCGGGTTGCCGGTACGGCGGAGATTAATGGGTTTAATCGCGATATTCGGTCGGATCGGATTGCGCCTTTGGTCGACTGGACTCGACAGTATTTTCCTGAGGTGTCGACTTCGAAGGTGATTCCATGGGCAGGGCTGCGGCCGATGCTGCCGAGTATGTTGCCAAAGGTGGGACGTGGGAAACGGCGCGGCGTTTTTTATAACACCGGGCATGGGCATTTGGGGTGGACGTTGTCGGCGGCTACAGCGCAGGCTTTGGCGGGGGCTATGTAATAAGGGGTGGGTTTGCCTGGGCGGCGCTTTGTTGTCTGGGCTTTTAGGGTTTTGGCTTTTCCTTGTTTTGTTAGTGGTTTATTAGCGTTGCCCCTGTGCGGGGCGGCTTGCGCGTTTCGAGTGCCGTCGGCTTCGCCTCGACGAGGCGTCGCCAAGGCAAAACCTGTCACATCTGCTAGTGTTGTCCAATCGTGACCCGCTCTCGAGGAAATCGCTGTGACCAAACCCCGCTCCGGCACGCGTGGCAACGCAAGCACGCGCCTCACCGATAAACAGATCGCCGTAGAAGCTACTCGGCGCCTCGCCTGGGATGCCGCCGTTCCCCCAAACGCCCTGCAAGTCAAAGTCTCACACGGACGCATCACCCTGATCGGCATCCTTCCACATGAACAACAACGCGTCGCCGCACTCGAAGATGTTTCCCGTCTGTTCGGCGTCACCGGCGTTTCTGATCTCTCCACGATCAAAACAAAATAGCTTCAACCAGTTGTGAACGAACAATAGAGTTTGACACAAGGCCTTCAATCAAATCAGACACCTAGCGATTTTCCTGACTAAGGTTCGTGCAAATAGAGTTCAACACAAACGCCTCTCGACTCAATGGACGCAAGGAACTTGTGACAATAGAGTTTGACACAAAAGGAACGGAATCTCACATTGCGACCGAACGGCGTGCAGCAGTTCACGATTCGGTTGCGTAACGATAAGGCTTGGCGCAACTGACCGGCGGCGGCGATTGGCGACGTACCCGACTGACGGGTTGGCATTGCCCATGCGTTCACACAGGTTCGGGTTGGATGGTAAGGCGACACTTGTTTGTGACTTTGACGAACGGCTAACGCGCGGCAGCGTCGCTGCCACGTACCTGCCCCCACTCGCGCCCTCCTTCGCAGGTTCGGGTACTGCCGGATCACTTAACAGCGAGCGTCGAGGAGATCTCGCATCGACCTGTGAGTGTCCGCGGTGCGCGGCACCTATACCACAAGTTTCGCGATAATTGCAGGGGGGGGATTATCGCGGCCTTCGTGTGATAGTGCCTTTTCGTCGGCGCAGGTGCTATCGCTAAAGACATGACCTGGCCGCCGATCTGTTCATATTTCTCAAGAGGGATGCGCGTTGCGTCGGTTTACCAGGATGATTAGTGGTACATGCATGGCGTTGTTATTGGTTGCGAGTGTAGCGCCTTCCGTGTTTGCCGCCAACAATGCGGACACATGGAACATCACGACTTCGTACCCTCCCGACACTGTGTCGGGTCATGGTATCGCGACCTTTGCTTCCGAACTTGCACGAGCAACGAATGGCAACCTCGTGGCCCAAACGCATTTCGGCACGCCGCTGCCTTCTGACGTACTCGACGCGTTGAAAGACGGTCGGTTTGACGTGGCCTCCGTGTTCGCCAGCTCGTTGATTCCCGTTGACTCGGTCTTTGCCCTCTCTACCCTGCCTTTCGAGGTCAGTTCGATTGACGAAGCCAGGCAGTTGGCGTGCATGGCGCGCGAGCAATACGAAAAATCACTCGGCGCTGCCGGCCTGCACCTGCTTTTCGTCACGCCGTGGCCACCAACAGGTATCTGGTCGAAGCAGGCATTAGAGACGCCCGATGACTTTGAGGGTCTTCGTCTACGTGCTTACGACAAGGCGTCCGCAGGCGTTTTCACCATGCTCGGCGCAAAGGCGGTGGCAAGCTCGGCGAGCGAGATGCAGAGTCGAGTTGAAAGCGGCCAGCTTGACGCGGTGCTGTCCTCGGGCGACGGCGAGGTTGGCCGGGCTTTTGCTCCACATCTGCCAAATTTCACCGCGGTGTCGTACGCTTATCCGCTGTCGTTTGTCGTCGTAAGCAGAAGCCGCTTCAATGCGCTCTCACCTGAAATCCGGACCGCCGTACAAAAAGCGGCCACTGAGGCAGAGCGTCTGGAGTGGAAAGCGCTTCCTGATCGCGTCAAATCCAATTACGCTGCCATGGTACGTGCCGGTGTCGATGTACACGAATCCGTCGGTGCGGCCCTTCGTCTCTCTATGCATGCCGCGGGTGCCGCACGCACGACCAGCTGGCTTGAGCAGGCGCCGTCCGACGCACGCGCACTGCTGGTCCGTTCGTCTCGGGAAGATGCCGAGGACTCCTGCGGCACATCGATCGCCCGATAACGTTTCGAGCGGATCCCCAACGGGGCGGCGTCACATTAGGGGGAACCTGCCCGCACCGGTTGCGTCGCGGAATAACAGTGCCGCAGCGATTTACAGCAAATCGTTCTGTTGAGCTAGACGCGCGGCCTCGTTAATTCGGTGTGTGCCCATTTTCTCGTTTATCCGTGAGTACATGGAATAGATGCTCGCGACCGAGAGTCCCATGCTCCTCGCCACCTCCTGTGCCGGTTCCGCTATCAGCACAAGCCGAAGTACAGTCAGGTCGCGTTCATCGAGTTCAAACTTGGCGACCATCAAGTTGCGCCGCGCCATCATGCGTACATCCAGAAGCGTCATCGCAATTGCGCGTAAGAGCGCCTGCCATTCAAACAGTCGTGCTTCCCCACCATCTTCAATTTCGATTTCGCTTGCGACATGCAAGACGCCAAGGAGCGATGTCGCGCGTGAATGTGCAGGGACGATCAAGTTGCTCCGAAACCCGTATTGACGGGCCGTGGCGCACATAGCACGTTGGCCTGCGCTGGTTATCTGGATGCTACTGCCGAGCGCTGGCATCGCATTGACCCGCGCGTACTGAAGATACGGGTCATTGCTGTACCAGTGGCGGTGCTGATAGATCTGAATCCACTCCGGGTTGCATCCAACGAGGAAGCGATAATCGGTCGTCGGTCCGTTCGTGTCCACTCGGAAGGAACTGAAGATAAACGAGGGAACCTGAAGCCGCGAGAAAATGGCTCTGAGCCGCGGATGAAGTTCTATGTCGTCTCCGCACTCACTTAGCACATTGATTGCGGCCAGCACTTCCCCGATATTCGCTTGCATCTTCATGCAGAGCCTCTTAGAAAATATTTGGTTGGCTTATTCTTCTTGGCTTACAAGCTGACGAATTTTTTCTTGAATAGCACTATAGTGCCGTTCCAATTGCGCGAAGTACGGGTCCGCAGTCAGATAGTCGTACGCGGCGGCATGCGCGTCTACCAAGACGGAGTGGATGAAGGACGTGTCATCCGCCTGAATAAGCTCCCGCTCGAGGAGGATCAGTGCGCCACGCACCAGTAGTTTCACGCTTACGCGCTCGCGACCGACCACGACTTCTGCCGCGTAAACGATAGTTTCCCGATTTTTCACTTACTGCGTCAGCCATGATTTTTACTTATGTAAGCTTAGCTTCTTCAAGAGCTCGCAACCTGTCTCAATAATCGAAAGGCCGCGTTTGCGTCGAGATGAGCGTCGAAGGACTCTAGTACCGATACCGCCGAACTGGGAGCTACCTTTGCAGATAGCTCTTCCGATTCCAGCATAACTGTCCGACCTGAATGTGTTACGCACCCGACCGCCGAGGCCAATATATCAGCCGAACATGACTGGGGTCCAATTACCACACCCCGGATCGGACTATTCTTGAGTAACTCAAACGCGCCAAAGCCACCCGAGAAGGTGCCAAGCATTAGGCGCACGCCTGTGCTGGCAAGTGCAACGGCGCGTTCTGCCGCGAGGACAGGCTCGTCAAAAAACGCGATTTCCGGGACTTCCAGCACGAATTCGTCCGGCACGAATTCAAACCTCCGCACGAGTTCGCGGACGATGAGGGCGCAGTCGACGTTGAGAAACTGATCTTTGTCCAGCGGATAGCTAAGTCGTGTGGGCTCAGCCCCATCTTCGCGCCAGCTCGAGAGGGTGAGGCAGATCTGAACAAGGGCGAACTCAGTTATCGGTCCAAGTAGCCCATTTTCTTCGTTGATTGACAGGGAGGAGTTCACGGACACCAGGTCGCCGTTCTCCTCCAGGACGGCAACTCCGACACGAAAACCTCCCACGCTATTGCTGTGCGTCTCACGGACGGGGTAAAAGGCAAGCCGGAGACTTCCGTCGCTTAACGCGATGCGCAAGCGTTGCTCGTTTTCAACCGCCAGACGCCCGCTCTCGCGCATCTCGTTTGAATAGTGTCGCCAGATCGTTTTGTGCGTACTCACCATCTGCGCCTTGGCGGCGTACATCGCCTCGTCGGCCTCGCGAATAAGCGTCGAAACGCCATCGTCACTGCATGCATGTATCGAGACTCCAATGCTTGCCCGGATATTAAAAACGCTTCCGCGCAGCGTGACCGCCGTCTCAAATATGGCGATAATCGCATCTATCACCTTGTGTGTCGCAGGATAGACGTCTGCATCGCTATCGTCAGGCGTCACAATCACAAGGAATTCATCACCGCCAAACCGGCCGACGGTGTGAGGCGAAAGCCCTTGCCGAAGTCGCACGGAAATTTTCTTCAACAACTGGTCACCGGCTTCGTGGCCGAGCGTGTCGTTAACCTGTTTAAGATTGCCAAGGTCGATGTAGACGACAGCGAGGCGGTTCAGGCATGACTGCCTTGCCAATTCCTCGTTTAACCGCGCGAGTAGGCCATAGCGGTTCCACAGAGCCGTGAGTGTATCGGTCTCGGAGAGGACTCGAAGCCGGTCTCGACTCTTGAAGAGGCGATGTACGAGTACCGATATGGCGATCACGAATATCGCGAAAAAGAACGATAGCAAGGCGGTGCTCGTGAGATACACCGATTTCATGTTGTTATAAGGCGTCAGGGCATCCGAACGACGAAGGGACACCTCAACGTGAAGCGGATAGCCCGGGACGGTACGTTGCGCAGTTATCTGGTCCGCAGGTTTCCAGTTGGGTTTTCGACTATCGCGACCTTTCGCCTGCTTGTCCGCTGCCTCCCCGGTCCCGTCATCGGAAAGCTTTGAGCCGTCCTGTAGGAAGACAGCCGCCGAGCCGTTCTCCCCGAGCGCGGCGACGTCAGTAAATCCGCGTGTGAGGTAGCGTCGGTCCTCCGAGACGACTACCACACCCGCGAAGTTATCGTCCTTTGTCTCCAGCCGACGCGTCAGTTGAATTGTCCATTTTCCGGAGACTCGGCCGAGCACCGGTTTGCTGATATAGAGTCCAGGTACATCAGGCGTCCGATGGACCGCAAAGTGCTGGCGGTCAGTAATGTAAACTCCGCCGGCGTAAGGGATAGTGCTTTGTAGAATACGTCCGGCGGGGTTGACAATCGAGACTTGGGCCGCAGTTTCTCTGGTGAAAAAACCCGCGTCTTGCAGCGCCTTTAGGTTGACTGACGCTGGGTCCTTTTCAAATTGAAGTTTCACCACGAGCGCGATGACATCCACATCGTGAATCGTGGTCTCAGTGTGCTGGACCAGAGCATCAGCTAAGACATCTGCCTTGGCCTGAGCCGCCTGTAATACCTCAACCCTTTCCGTAGATAGCCGGGCCAACACGCCAATCCAGACGGTGGCGAGTACCAGAACACCCACGGCTGGAATCAGGATGACGCTTCGAAACTGGCGTTTTGCGGGAGGGTTTGTGGACATGTCGCCAATCGTTCGGTGCGGGCTTGGCGATTGTACAAGAATGCGCCGAGCTACTCTGTTGAGAAGCGCCTCACCGAAAAGGGGCGTCTTCCCAGCATAGGCTAAAGGGTATCAGCGAGGCTCGGGAAAGCCCTTGCACTGCCGCCATAGGTTGAGAAACGGCCGGATACTGACACTCGCATAAAGTCCCGCGACCGTGTAAGGCTCTGCCTCAATGAAAGCGTTCGCGTCCTCGACGGTCTCAAAATCGAGCACAAGCAAGCTACCAACCGGCGTCACCCCGTCTTCCGCCAGCAGCGGCCCCGCGAAGGCAAACTGTTCTGCGAATTTTGCGAGGTACTCGCGGTGTGCAGGGCGTAGCGTCGCTCTCAGGTCTGTGCCTGGCGCGTCGATGTTATAGAACGAGAAAAGCATCGTTATATGGCCCTCGCTACGTAAATGTTTTTTCCTCGTGTTTCGACCAGACACATCCCGGCAAGCAGACCGACTCCGGATACCGCCGCCAGTAGCGCGATGGAATAAGTCATCCCTTGCATACCAAACCGGTCTATCAGCGAACCAATCAGAGGCTGCAGGATTGCCGCAGCCATGAACATGCTGGTATTCGTGACTCCGATAGCCATGCCGGCCGAATTTGGATCGTTCACCTCTTTGGCGATGGCCCAGATGAGCGTGTAACTGGTGGAGGCCATACCTTGAATCGCGAATACGACATAGCTCTCGCCAGAGAACGCGTTCATCGGACCCAACATGGGCATCCACGAGACGAGATAAACAGCTCCGAGGATCAGCAGCAGCCCCTTGCGGTTACCCAGCCGATCGGATGCCCGCCCCAAGAAGAGTGCCGTGACCGAATGACAGAGAATCATGACAAGGACATGCATGGACGCCTCGCCCTTGCTCAGGCCGATAAATCTGACTAGATAGGGTACTGCCCATAGGCTGGTGAATGCGAAGAATGTCCCGCAGATGCCAAATCCCACCCAAAAGCACGGCCACGTACGTGCGTTGGTAACGACATCGCGCAACTGCCCGACCCACGACTGCCGGGAACGCATAGGAACGCTGGGCTGACCGTCCGGGTGCGGCAGTCCAAGGTCGGCGGGCTTGTCCCGCACGAACACGGCGATGAGCACTCCGGCTACGAGGGTAAGACCACCGATGCCGCCAATGACGACGCGCCAGCTAACGATCTGGGACATCATCTGTAACGGCGCAGTCGACAATATTGACCCCAGGTTACCAAATAGCAGGGTGAGCCCGCTTAGCGTCGCAAACTGCCGTGCCGAGAACCAAGAAGCGTTCAATCGCAGCAACGCGACAAACGGGACGGCGGCGCCGAGACCAATAAGTCCACGACCGATGCAGGCGACTTCGACGGTGTGAGCGCTCGCGAAGACGAAAGCGCCGAGTGCTGCCATCACGCAGCCGACCACCAGTATCCGGCGTGGGCCCAAGGTATCGGCAATAATGCCGGTCGGAATCTGCATTGCCATCACGGCAAAGAAAAAAACTGCCGTGATCGATCCGAGTTCCGTGCTGGTAGCGGAGAATGCCTTTTGTAGCTCAATCGATAGTGCCGCAGGTGCAACTCGATGAAAGAACGACACCATGTATGCCACAATCGTGAGCCAAAATGCGGTCCACTGTGCGAGTCGTAGTCTTCGCTGGGCGTTCGCGTCCATAGGAGACCCTTTCACGCCGCCACCGCAGCCGGTACCGCCGTTGCAATAGCGTGCTCTTTCACGTAGTAATGGATTTCGAGGAGCATGCAGCCGTTTTCCGACTTAAACGGACCATGGAACGCGCCGGGCGGGCGGCACGCATATGTGTTCGGACCGAATGGTGTCCCGCCTTGCCCGTTCGCGTCGTTGCCAACGGTCAGGTCACCCTGGACGAGGTAGACTTCTTCCCAGTACGCATGCACAAACGGTGCGGTCGTGTAAATGCCCGGCGCAAAGCGCAGCAGTCGGGTTCTGCAGCCGGTGGCGGTTTCTAGGGAAGAGACCCACAGAGAATTTTTTCCTCGATTCCTTGCGGATAGCCCGGGGGTACGCTCCAACCTTCATTCAGGTCCAGCGAGACAAACTCAAGATGTGGCTTCAGCATTGACGTTCTCCTATTAAAGAACTTTGATTTGATATTCACAGGCCAGAGTGCGGCCTAGGACTGGGTCGTGCAGTTCGGCGCGGAAGGCCTCGGCTCCAGTCATGGTGCCTGTCACGGGCACGGTGCCTCCGAAAAGGACATTGCCGTGGTCGAACGGCACTTCAAGCTTTGCGAGCAATTGCCGCGGGTGCAACAACTCGGCTACAGTCCCTTCCTGATATAGCCGTTCGATGCCATTCGTTGTGGCGAAGCTGCGCAGGATCAGTTGGTCCCAATGGTCCTCCACTTCATCGAATCGCCAGCAGTCACTACTCAATGGCTTTGCGCAGACCTGTTTGGAAAGCGCCACGTCATGTGTCTCGAGCGCGCGGTCAGTGTGGTCTGAGCCGACCGCGACGTACAGTTGGCCGTCCGTGTTGAAAAGGCAAAACTCCGCCTCGCCGCTTGAGGTAGACCCGACGGCCTCGATGACCGGTTCAGTTGTGAGCAGGGCGCGAGCCACGCGATATAGCGTCGGAATCTGCTTAGGCGCCTCAACACCAATCGCCGCGAGTTCATCGATGTGGTGTTGAACGGCCTCCGGATTCCGGCCGGTCCATCCGGCAATGGTGAGAGCTTTCGCGACCAGTTGTATCGCGTGGCTGCGGCCGCCCTGTTCGGTGATTTCGTGTATGTTCATGGTTTAGATTGCGCGGAGAATGGCGGTGGCTGCGTCGAGTGTTTCTTCTTTCTTGGCAAAACAGAACCGCAGGAGCTTTGACTTCGCATACTGAGGCCCGAACCCTGACATCGGCAGCCCGGCAATACCGTGGCGTTCGATGAGGTGGTTGGCAAACTCCGTATCCGGAAGCTCGGATATTGCCGAATAGTCGACCATCTGGAAATAGCCGCCGCCTGTTGGTATGAAGCTGAAGCGTGAGCTACCCAATCCCTCAAGAAAGCGATTGCGCTTCTGAAGAAAGAGTTGCGGCAAATTGCAATACGCGGCGTCATCCAGTACTGCAGCCATAGTCTGCTGTAGCGGCGTGGGTGCAGCGTATGTGTTGAACTGGAGAACCTTGCGGATTTCATTGGTTAAGGCTGTCGCGCCGATTGCGTATCCGATTCTCCAGCCGGTAACGTGCATTGTTTTGCCGAGCGAACCCACCACAACAGTTCTCTCGCGCAGTCGTGCATCCGACATTGCCGTAACGTGCTGTTGTGGGGCAAAGACGATGTTGTGATAGACCTCGTCGCTCAGCACCAGAAGGTTGTACCGGTCAGCGATCTGCGCGAGTCTGTCCACATCTGCCGTCGTCCAGCACCGACCAGTCGGGTTGTGTGGGCTGTTTACGACGATCATCCGCGTGTGCGTCGTCACGCTCTTTTCGACCTCATCCCAGTCGATCTCAAACGTCGGAGCCCTGAGCTCCACATACACCGGAACGCCGCCGGCGAGCAGGACCGCGGGCGCGTACGATTCGAACGCAGGCGATAAGAAAATTACCTCTTCTCCAGCGTGAACGAGACTGCTGATAGCCGCCGAGATTGCCTGCGTCGCCCCAGCAGTGATCGTGATCTGGGTCTCCGGGGAGAAGTCGAGTCCGTAGAGGTTTTGAAACATGCGCGCGATGGACTGACGCAATGTTTCTGAACCCTCAGGAAGGCCGTACTGGTTATGGTTGCCCTGGACCGCCTCGGAAAGCGCATCTAGCAGCCGTTGGTCGGGAGCAAAATCCGGAAAGCCCTGCGATAGGTTCACCGCACCGTACTTCTTTGCCGCGCGGGCCATCGTTGCAAAGATGGAACCCTTGATGTGCGGAAGCCTTGAATCAGAGACAATCGACGACACGGTCGCACTCCTTTTATAAGTTCTCAGGCAATCGGTACGAGTACGTCGGCCAAGGCATGCTCCGCAATCAGGCGCCGTCGTACCAGTTCCATCTTTTTCTCCAGCAATTCCATGACGTCTCCGGGAAGACTGCGTCTCACCCGTATGCCGCGGTCCTGGATCGCCCGTAGATTTTTTTCTTCTCGAACGGTCTGTCGCGCCCAGTACCGGAACTGGACTTCCCTTCCGGCCCATTTCAGGGTCCGCTGTCCACGCATCGATAGCGCCCGGAAAGTCACATCCTTGACAATGAGAAAGCACAAAGGCGTGCTGTAGGCGACGGGCAGGTAGTGTCCGAAGTGACTGGCCAGAAGATCCCCCGCAGCTCCGTCTCCCGAGGACAGGACCGCGTCAAATGCTCCCGCTTCGAGCGCGGCGCGTAACCGGGAAAATGGCAAATTAGTTGCGGCACAGCCAATCGACGAGAAGACTTCGCGCGACAAAGCGTCGTACGACCTAATACGCAATCCGACGAGGCTCGCTGCGCTATCAATCTCCCGTGAAGACCACATGCCCGTCGGCGGCATGGGCACGGTAGCAAGCAGGCGAAACCCTTCGCGATGCAGACAGTCGTCGAAGATACGTTGAAAACGCTTTGCGTCCTGCTCGGATTCATGTCCCTTCTTACCCCGCGGTATAGCGGCAAGCTCAAACTCTTTTGCATGCTCCAACAAGGATGCGCCGAATACAGTCCCGCCGAGTGCAGTTGCGTCTGTTGCAAAGAGCGACTGGTTTGATTCGAAATGTGATTCGACTCTCAGGTCAGATCCGTCGGCGTCATTCACCAGTTCAGCGAGAACTCCTATTGCTTCGCCGGGCAAGGCCTCTCGGGGGTACTCCGTTGCGAATATCAAGCGCATATCTTTTCCTGAGGGTGTCGGCTCACATTGCTTCGTGTGCTTCGTGTGCTTCGGCGGTTTACCGTTCGCCCCGAAGTTTAGGGACAGGTCCCCAAGAAATCACCGCATCCAATTCCCATTGACAATCAATTGCCGAACTGGCAGAAGACTAGACAATGATTAGGTGATTCCCCGCCAATCGCTCAACGTCACGCTACGACCAATGGACCTCCAGCGAATGCTGCGCTTAGCTCGGCCGAAGGTCGAGAGTCCACATGCACCCCAAGGTCATGCAGATTCGCGAAAATGATTCGCTCCTGATAGAGTGCGACTGCCGCGAGCTGATGTTCGACGGACCTGCCCGCCTGACGAACTGCATCCTGTTGCGTTATCGATAGCCGCGTAAACGTGAGTGCCGAGATCAGCAGAGCGCACGCAGATCCGGGATAACGAACCGCGGAAAAGTAACGGAAATGCTGTGATAGCGAAAGAGACGCCGCCCCGTCACCAAAACACAGCACCGCGTCTATTTCCTTATCGGCCACCCTCTCTCTTACATGACACCAATCAGTGGTCACCGGCTCCGCGCCGAGCTGCCGCAGCAACTCACCCGACTCAACATCAAACGCGCACACCCGCGCGTCCTTAAGATCACCAATGCTCGTGATAGCGTGCTTCGTCCAAAGCCCTCCAGCCGGTGCCGGGGCGGTAGCGAGTAAAACTATCGAGTCGCTCGCAACCGTCTCGGTTGCAGACCGGCCCAAATTGGGCGCATAAGGTGACACCGCTTCCCCGCCGTCACTGGGTGTGTACTGGCAGTGATTTGCGAGAATTGCGGCACCGTCCAGATTCCCTCGGCTCACTTCTTTCAGGATATTGAGAGACGAGGCTTCCCAGTCGTACAAAGGGACAACATTGAAGAGCGGCTCGTCCGGCTCATTGAATATGCCGGCGAACATGCGCACGGCTTGCGCCGGTAACGATGCCGTAGAGAATTCTGTCACAAAGGTGAAGTGCATGGTTGGCCCCGTCGTGCGGCGATGTCGCCTAGTCTTAGCGCATCGTACACGCGGGAGATCACGAAAACACCGGTGTGGTTTGTGATTGACTCTCGGCACCAATCTAGGTAGAGGCCGATTCCTCTGACACGGTCGTTCAATACACGGCTGCGATGGGAAACGAGCGACGAGATCTATGCAGCCCGTTTAGCGCGGAGCATGTTCACCGAAGCCGTGAGCGCGCCCATCTATAGCTCCGATATCTCGCGCTGATAGGCACGGCCACCAATCGCTCGACCCCGCCACGCCGGTGGACCATCCCATTTCTGCGTAATGCCCGACTCGGCAAGCCTTTGCAACACATCGAACTGTGCAGTGCATGACAGCAACGACGCCCAGCTACAGTGCTCAACAATGGCGCGCACGGCGTTATACCCGACTCCTGACAGGACCGACGCCTCCCTCGCCAAAAGTGGATCGCCCCGCGCGCCCAGTACCCCATACGCCCACCAGACCCGACGCGCCCGGAAATGCCATGTTGGTTCTCTGTTCTCCGTCACCCGCGCAAGCGTACCCGGGAAGCGCTCACGATACGCGGGCGTGTCGGCCACGCGAAGGGGCAATGCCGCGAGCAGGCGTTCTTTCGTCACCTGTTGCGGTTTGCCATCCTGGCTGAGCAACGCGGCAGCTGTCGCATCGACGTGTGCCGCAAAACGTTCGTCCTCAGTCGACACCTTGATGGCAGTCGACGTGCCGGGAGGAGTTGCCGCGTAGGGCAATGAGAGCGTCGCCAGCAACCAACTCCGATCGTGGTCGTAAAGCCATGACGTGATGCGATACGCCTTGCGCCACAGATCCTCGATCGTCGTTTTCGGGTTCCTCACGATCTCGTCTCGTATCCGGCGGCGGTGTGCGGCGCGGGGGCTTGCCGGTACAGCCTCGTCTGGTTGGTCAGCCCCGCCGACCATCGATCTCGTTGTCGGGATCAAAGGCTCGTCCGCAGGGATACGCTGCAGGCTCCTTTCGAACTGGTCTCGCGTCCCAAACAGGTGCATTGCCAGCAATAAATGCCGGGTAACCGGCATATCGCACTCCGAACTGCCGCGTGGAGTAAAGCGTATCCAGAAACTCATTCTCTTCGCAGCAAACGCTGGATCTACTGCCGCGAGAAAAGTATCACCCAGTTCTTCTATCAGGTGATTCTCGAACGCCTTCATCTGTACGTTGGCCCCCCATGTGAAACCCAGTTCTCGAATGCGATACAGGTAGGCCGCGCGCAAGCGTGGTGATTCCAGGCGGCCCAACGGCCGGTTCAGCAGATCGGATGCAAATCGCGCGTAGTGGAGCATGGTCGAGGTCACTGCGACGCTGGTCGCGTCCGCCCCAGACGCCTGCCAGCCACAGCGGCAGGCTCGCCATGGCAGACGCAGCAGCCGGTTGGCAAACTGGAAAGGACGGTGACAACACGGACAGCTCGACAGCAGCGGTGTGCCATGCCTCCAGCACACACTGACGCCTGGTATGTGGTGCGCGCGGCGCCAGTGCGCCATTCCGTGCGCCCGGACGTCCTCTGCCACACAGACAGTGCACAACTGGGCCTCACCATGCAGCCCCACCACACGCCGGGGCAAACGACCCATCATCGCCTCAACACCTGTTAGCCCCGACCGCGATTCACCACCCAGAAACGGTGCGAAGAGCGGCAACAGGGTGTTGCGTTCCAGTAGCCCTTGCATCGCCGCGTCTGGGTCATCGGCCAGACGATCAGCGAGCCGCGCCAGGCCTGGCGGCACAATCTGCTCAAGTGCAAATGGCGCACTGTCGAACAGGTCTAAAAAGGTATCGGTTTCGAGCCGGTTGCCCGACAGCACGTGATGCCTGGCAACCCGTGACTGGATCGTCTCGTCGGGCAGAGACGGAACAAAAAACGGCAGATTCGACATGGCGTATTCAGGAGGCAGCGTATGCAGTCGAGAATTCGAGCGCATCGCCCGATATCCAGCCAGCATCACGAAGAGCAGCAATCGGCGCCTCGTGTTCGGCAAACCGCCGCGACTCTGAACGCGTTGTACTCCCGGTTTTTGCTGCGATTACCGGCGCAGATCCGGTCTCGTCCACCGCGCCCTGGGTCGGTGCTTCAACCGTCTCGACAGGACTTCGCCGCATGCCCTGAAGCATTTCCAGTCTCGACGAAACGTGGGCATCCCCGTTAGCGGCTCCCATCATCGCCGCAATCTGACTGTCTGGTGGAAGCAGATCCTCGAATTGCGCCATGCGCTGCACGTCGCCACTGCGCAACGCGCCGAGCGCAGGCTTGAGCAATTGCATCCGGGTGTCGGCGACGGTACGCAGTAATCTGGCCGTCAATCGTTCTGTGCCCGTATGAATCGCATGCCGCTGCGCGAGCACCAGCAACTTGATCAGGAAGTCCGTCACGCCCTGCGTCAGATCGTAAAGCACGGTGCGAAGTTCGGTCGTCAACGGCTCCACATGACGCACCCATTGGTATTGCCATGCTGCATCGACCAGCAGGGCCCAGGCCGGATCGTCGGCCTTCGGTTGCCTGAAATCACTCAGTCCCAGTCCCGTGGCACGGCGCGCATTGCGCATCACGTCGCCGAACAGGCCGATCATCGAATTGGTGCCCACGAACACCACCGGAATGCCAATGCTGTTGATCAGGTTCACAAAGAAGTTGAGCATATTGTCCTTGCCTCCCGCTTTCGCGACACGTAAATGCTGCAATTCATCGATGATCAACACGCCGACGAAATGGGTACTGGCGATCTGCTCGATCTGGTGGACTAGTTGCACGATGCCCCGGACCGAACGATAGCGCCTGGCGTACCGTTCCTCCCCGATCGCGCGATCCAACGCCCGGAAGAACGAGTGGCATAACCCGGTGAGCGACCCGTCGAACGGGCACTCGATCTTCAACCAGGGAATCTGCACCTGAACCAGTTCCTGCCCGCGGAATTTCCGGTGCCGGATAGCCTGCGGATAGAGCCGCAAGATGGACTCAAGCGCCGTCGACTTGCCGATCCCGCTCAGGCCCACAACGCTCAACGTGGAGGCTGTCGACCGGAAACCGCTGTCTGCGGTTCCGCCGACAGCCAGCGAATACACGTGACGCCACGTCGACTGCGCCAGAGGATTGCGGCCGACATAACCACCGCGCATTAACGAAGACAACGCCGACTCGAGCTCCAAGTGAATCGGCAACGGCTGGATCAGTTGTAGCAGCCGATCGATACAGTGCAGGCGAACTTCCTTCGACAACCTGATCTCGACGCCAGGCTCGTCGGGAAACAGCGCAAGCGCCGCCGCTGCGTCAGCCTCCGCGCGGATCGGCGGCAACGCTTCGATGAGCGGGTTGCCCTTATACTGCGCAATTGGAGATTCGCCGTACTCGGCAGCCACAAGCTTTCCGCCTAGCGTCATGGCTTGCTCCCTTTACTGCGCAATTTCCCCAGCAGACTTAACACTTCGCCGCCGCGCTCGCCAGCATAAGCTTCCACCACGCTCGATGACACCGGGTCCGGATTGGTAGCATCCGCCGCTCGCGAATCAGCTACAGGAGAGCTTGCGACAGCGCGCCGTTGCTCGGCCGCCTTTTCGAAAGCGCGATGCGCCTTGATGTCGGCGACCTGATGACTCGCAGGAACGGGTATTGACGGTTGCCCCGCCTGCCGCTCAAGCTGTGCATGCCCAACAACGGCCTCAATATGTGCATCGAGGCGGATCTTGTCGTTGAGCGTCGCGTACGTATGATCGGCTGTCGGCGTCTTGACCATCTCAAGCATGTCGAGAACCTCTTCCAGCCGGCGCTGCGCCAGGCGTTCCTCCGACGCGAGCAGGTCGCAGCGCACGAAATTGCGTTGATGGTCCTGTAGCCAAACATGCGCCGTGTCGTTCGGATCGTACCAGACGGTCATCGAACGACGTCCGTCCTTTCGCGCGCTCGCAAACCAGTTTTGCTGCACCGCGTACGCGCACGTGTAATACATCCCCTTGAAGCAGATCCCGCCTCGCTGGATCGACGCGGTGTTACGCGGCAGCAGGTGTAGATACACCAGGTCATCGGGCTGCGCATTGGGCGTGCCCAGCCCATTTTCCATGCCCCAGCGCCAAAGGTTGATCGGCGAGGGTTCGGTTTCGTCGCGAATCATGTCCGCGGTGAGCCGGTCTGGTCGACGGCTATGGTGGTTATAGTGCAGCACGCTACTGATCATGATGTTGGTGAACTCAGCCAGATCGAGGGTGGCGTCGAGCCGGTAGTCCCGTTGGCCTCGTTCGGCAATCCGCTCTCTGACCGCGCCTGGAATCCAGTGGATCTGCGAGGTCTTGTTCAACAGGCGAAACCGGCTCTCGACGATTGCCTTCCAGTCCGGCCGGAACGGCGGGGCGATCGCGATGTCTATACCCAGCCCCGACACAATGCCTTCGGCCGCCTGCCCCAGCATTTCGGCACGATCGGCCATCAGCTCATGAGGAAGATGGTGAGAAGGCCACGACGACGATTCAATATCGATGCCGTACGCGCGACAGAACGCGACCTTGTCGGTGAATGCGTTAAACAACGCGTGACGTGCGCCGTTCCAGCTCGGACCTTCCAGGCCGACAAAGATCCCCGCGATCATCGTCGAAAATACATCCACGACGACGTAGACGACCGGACGACCGATGACCCAGTTGCGGTTATAACGGCTCACCAGATAAATATCGGCAATCGTTGAATCGATTTCGAAGCGGTGACAGGGGCCGTACACGCCATCACTGGCTCTCCCCGTTAGCCCCCGATGGTCTTTCTGCCAGCGTCGTTCTCCCACGCGGGAACGTAGTACCGTCAGGTGGTCGAACGCCTTACGACCCCAGTAACTGAATTGCCGCAAGCTCGGCAGTTGATCGAGCGGCTTGAGTGTCAGATCATCGGTCGACGCGCCGGGGGCGACATGTTCTTGGACGTAGAATCGCCGCAGGGTTCGGTGGTAGGCATCCATCATCGAAGCCACTTCGTTTTTCCGGTACAGCGAATAGCCGATCTTGATGAAGCTCTTGTCGTCGTCGCCAAGTATCTTTCCGCGCCGCTCACCGCTGTTCGCTGCTCGCTTCGGAGGGCGTCCCGGACGCTTTCCGGCCGAAAACATGCGAGGCTTACCAGGAGCGCCCGCATTCTCGTAGTCTGGCAGCAATGCGTTGCGAATCTGCCCGAACGTCCAATATCGGTACAGCAGCCGGTACAGAGTCTTGCGTTGCGCTCCTGTAGCTTTTGCATGCAACGCGACAAGCGCGCCCATCGCGCGCGGTTCGAATATTCTGCCCGGAGCCTCTGTATTGATCAGCTCTGCAATGCGCTCCCAATTACGATCGCGCAGAGCCCTCTCCGCCTCCGGGATATCCTCTTCAACTTGAAGCATGTAGGTCGGCAACCGTAGCTGGCTACGACGGGCGTCACCCCGCAGGAGCCAGGTCTGGACGTCTTCGTTCGCCGCAACCCAAGGTTGGCGTGGCGTTTGCGCTATCGTGATCAAGGTGGTCAGCGCAGCACGCTCGTCGACCCAGAGGATGCGTGCCATCCCTGCGAACGGCAACTGATCGGACAGCGCCTCGATCACCGTATTGATCAGTGCAATTGCGTCGGCCACGTCAGGCCGCCCGCTTTGCAGTCGCTGAATCTAACGACACGATCCGTATCTTCGGTGCCTGCGATGTCAACAACATGGGGATAGAGAGGTCCACCTGAACCACCTTGTGCCAGACAAGGTACTTGAAAATCTTGACAGCGTCCGGATAGGGCAGACGCAACCGATAGCAGACCGTGCGCAAAAGCGACGACAACGTCCGGTCGTGAGTTCCAGCCTCGTCGATACCATCGAGAAACCGGGTGTGCAAATCGCCGCTCTGCAGCCCTCGCTCAATCTGCTCGCCGCCGCGCAACCAGACGAGATTCTTTGCAACCACGGGATTTACGTTTTCGTCGGTGACGATCTGCCAGTGAACGTCGCGCTGCTGCCAGTAGGCGCGCTCGAGCTCCAGTTTCTCCAGGGTCCGCTGGAGCCCGCTGCCACTCGACAGGGCATCGGCGTATTTGAGCGTTCAGGCGAATTCACGGACCGAGCCGTCATCTGCTTTGACTGTGACGACGAAATCGGTCGTCATGACATAGGGCACGGTCGTGCCGGCATAAAGCGGATAGCGAATGCCAAGCTGGCGAGCTATGTCCTGAATTGGCGCGCTCGGAAATAGCGGAAACTGCTCGCGGATGTCGATCACGCGCTCTGAGAATTCCAGTATCGTCAGATATGCGTATTCAAGATCAGAGAGAACGTGATGGACGCGTCCTGTCCTGAGGCCGTTCACCTTGCGAGACCGGCCACGCGACGGCACATCCTGTATCCGAAGCCACGGCTTGTAGTCTGCGCCGACACCCTGTCCATAGCCCTGCGCCACGTACCTGTCAATGTCGTTCTGAGTCTTGAAACGTCGTGCCCGCATGTGCGTCTGGCCAAATCAAACCGCGCAGTATAGCGGCCGGAGCAACTGCTTGTGTCAAACTCTATTGTTTTGTGTCGAACTCTATTGTTCGTTCACACCAGTCTGCAACAATCTCCGGCAATGCCGTGCAATCTGCTTTTCCTCCTCGGTGTGAATCGCCCTCACCTTGCCCGACGGGTCACCCTCGGATAGCCCCAGAAACGCAAGCCCATCGCACACACGTCTGCGAATTTCCTCACTGTGTTCGCCGATCCCGCCCGTGAACACCAGTAAATCGATCCCGCCGAGCAAAGCCGCATACGCACCAATCGTTTTGCGCACAGCAGTAGCAAACGCATCCAGCGCCAGCGACGCATTCGCGTCACCCGCCGCCGCGCGCTTTTCCAGCGCCTGCATATCGCTTTCGCCATCGGCATAGCCGGCCAGGCCGCTCTGGCGATTCAACAGCGTCTCCAGTGCGTCAGCATCGAGCTTCTCCACGCGCATCAGATACAACAGCACGCCCGGATCGAGATCGCCGCTGCGTGTGCCCATCGGCACGCCGCCGGTCGGCGTTAATCCCATCGATGTATCAACGGATTTGCCGTCCTGCAATGCACATAAACTCGAACCGTTACCCAGATGCGCAAATACCGCACGCGGCGGCAGACCGGTCCCGAGCTTCGCTACCAGCGATTCATACGACAGCCCGTGAAAGCCATAGCGAATCACGCCCGCATCCACGTAGCGGCGCGGTAACGCAAGCTGCGCCGCACGCGGTGGCAGCGTCGCGTGAAACGCAGTATCGAAGCAGGCGAAATGCTGCGCATCGCTGAAAATCTTCGTCGCCTCGTCGATCAGCGCCAGCGCCGGTGGAATATGCAAAGGCGCAAAGTGCACGGCATCCTGCAAGCGCTGCCGGACTTCAGGTGTCAATCGTTGATGCGTGCGCAAATGCGGGCCGCCATGCACCACGCGATGTCCCACTGCCGTGGGCCGCTCACGTTTCTGTTCCGCCAACACGCGCGAGAGCTTCTGCAATGCGTCGGTCTGCGACTGCATCACATGCTCCTCCTGCACCAGCACGCGGCCGTCGGGCGACTTGATGCGCAAGCTGCCGTCGTCCCGTCCAATACCCTCGGCGCTGCCTTCCAGCAGCAATGCTTCGTCACCGCCGGCGCGCACAAACAGCCCGAACTTCAGCGACGACGACCCGCTGTTCAGCACCAGAATTGTCGGCTCGTCAGTCTCCTTACGCGTCGCCATATCAAGCCTCGCTCAACCCTTCCACGTCCAGTTGCGGATCTCTTCCTTATCGATGCCTTCAGCATGCGCATAAGCAAGATGCTCGATGACCTGCCCGCGCAGCCATTCCTTCGTATGATCGCCGACACCGCGCAGCGCCGGCACGCGGTCGATCACGTCGATCGCCAGCGAGAAGCGGTCGACCTGGTTGATGATCGCCAGTTCGAGCGGCGTATTGATGTTGCCTTTCTCGTGGTAGCCGTGCACATGCAGGTTATCGTGATTAGTGCGGTTATAGGTCAGCTTGTGCACCAGCGACGCGTAAGAATGGAAGTTGAAAATCACCGGTTTGCTGGTGGTGAACAGCGAATCGAAATCGCGGCTGGACAGGCCGTGGGGATGCGCATGCTCAGGCATCAGACGGAACAGATCGACCACGTTGACAAAGCGGATCTTCAACTCGGGAAAATGCTTCTTCAGAATCTGCACGGCGGCGAGTGCTTCCATCGTCGCGATGTCGCCCGCGCACGCCATCACCACGTCCGGCTCAACCCCTTGATCCGTCGACGCCCAATCCCAGATGCCGATGCCCTTGGTGCAATGCGTAACGGCCGATTCCATGTCGAGGTACTGCAGATGCGGCTGCTTGTCGGCCACGATCACGTTGACGTAGTCACGCGAACGCAAGCAATGATCGGCGACGCTCAGCAAACAATTCGCGTCCGGCGGCAGGTAAATGCGCACCACGTCCGGGCTCTTGTTGGTCACGACATCGAGAAAGCCAGGGTCCTGGTGCGTGAAGCCGTTGTGATCCTGGCGCCATACCAGCGACGTGATCAGCAGATTGATCGATGGCACGGGTTGCCGCCAGCCGAGATCGCGTTTCGCTTTCTCCAGCCACTTGGCGTGCTGGTTGAACATCGAATCAATCACGTGGACGAAGGCTTCATAGGTGGCGAACAGCCCATGTCGGCCGGTGAGCACGTAACCTTCGAACCAGCCTTCGAGCGTGTGCTCGCTCAGCATCTCCATCACGCGGCCGTCCACGGCGAGTTCGCCGCCGTCGGCGTCGCTTGCCATCGTTTCGGCCAGCCAGGTTTTCTCGGAAGCCTCGTAGATGGCCGTCAGCTTGTTGCTGGCGGTTTCGTCGGGGCCGAACACACGGAAGTTCGTCATGTTGTTGCGCATCACATCGCGCAGAAACGTGCCGAGCACTTCAGTGGGCGACGTGTACGAGCCGCCTGGTTTCTTCACTTCCACCGCGTAGTCGCGAAACGCCGGCATGTCGAGCGTTTTGCACAACAAGCCGCCATTCGCATGCGGATTCGCGCTGATGCGACGCGTGCCAACGGGCGCCAGTTCGCGCAGTTCTTCGACCAGACGCCCCGCTTCGTCGAATAGCGACTGCGGTTCATAACTGCGCAGCCAGTTCTCGACGAGCTTCAGGCTCTTGCTATTGGTGACCGGATCGAGCACCGGCACCTGGTGCGCACGCCATGAGCCTTCCACTTGATGACCGTCGACTTCTTTCGGGCCAGTCCAGCCTTTCGGCGAACGCAGCACGATCATCGGCCAGCGCGGCCGCGTTGCGTCATTGGTCTCGCGCGCATGCTGCTGGATCGCGCGGATTTCGCCGATGCATTGTTCAAGCGTTGCGGCCATCTGTTGATGCATGGTGTCCGGGTCGTCGCCCTCGACGAAATACGGTTTGTGGCCGTAGCCGGTCAGCAAGGCTTCGAGTTCCTCACGGGGAATCCGCGCGAGGATCGTCGGATTGGCGATCTTGTAGCCGTTCAGATGCAGAACCGGTAGCACGGCGCCATCACGAATCGGGTTGAGGAATTTGTTCGAGTGCCATGAAGTGGCGAGCGGGCCGGTTTCCGCCTCGCCGTCGCCGATCATTACCGCGACGATCAGATCGGGGTTGTCGAACGCCGCGCCGTAGCCGTGCGACAGGCTATAACCGAGTTCGCCGCCTTCGTGAATCGAGCCCGGTGTTTCGGGCGTGCAATGCGAGCCGATGCCGCCGGGAAACGAGAACTGCCGGAAGAAGCGCCGCATGCCGGCTTCGTCTTCGCTGCGGTCAGGATAGATTTCCGAGTAGTGGCCTTCGAGGTAGCAATGAGCCAGCGTGGCAGGCGCGCCATGGCCTGGGCCTGCGATATAGATCACGTCCAGATCGAGCTTCTTGATCAGCCGGTTCAGATGCACCAGCAGGAAACTCTGCCCTGGGTCCGAGCCCCAATGGCCCAGCAGGCGGTTCTTGATGTGTTCGGGTTTGAGCGCTTCGCGCAACAGCGGATTGTCGCGCAGGTAGATCATGCCGGCCGAAAGATAGTTGCAGGCACGCCAGTAGCGGTCCATCTTGCGCAAGGCTTCGGGTTCTAAGGTGTTCGGCGGGGTCGGACGGGAGGTTGCTTCGGCCATGGCGTCACTCCTTGAAAAGGACTGTCAGGCAGGTTAGCGGGTGCTGCAGCGATTGTTCGTGACGCGGCCGGTGAAGAAACCAGCAATGCCGGCCGTCCTGTCATGCGCATGACATAACGCAAGCGTTCCGGCAATGGCCCGTTGCTCGAAGCTTTAGGGAATCGAGCCAGTAATCGAGCCAGGAAGCGTCAGGGGTGTGACAGGAAGCATACGTCATGGTTCGACGCGATCGTCCGAACCTTGATCTTGCGACGTGCGTGCGTCGCTTTCGTGTACGCGTGGGAACCGTGGATAGTGCGTGGACAATGTAGTGGCCGATCCGATTGCCGGCCCGAACGTTGGCTAGCGCCCGTTCGTCTGTTCATTCGCTGGTATTCAGTTGAAAGCTTTACTCCTGCTCTTTCTCCTCGCGTTGTGGCGGACGGTAGCGCCATTTGCTGGCATTGGGGTCGTTGCGCGCGTCATCCTGTTCACGCTGCTCGGCGCGCGCTTCATCGGCGCGGCCAAGTTCAGCGCGGCGGTCGCGCACGGCGCCCGGCGAATCGGCCGGTCGCAATGGCGACGGCGAGCGTTTTTGGGTCGGTACGGGTGACATAGGGCCTCCTTTTTTTGGGGATGTAGGACGAATCAACGTTTCTTGCCTGTCCAGCGGCGATCCGGGCGGCGTATGAGGCGAAGCTGACGCAGGTACATCGAAGAGCCGAACAACAGCACCATACCTGCCACGATGCCCCAGATTGCGGATGTCATGATTTTTCCTTTAGCCCGCCGGCCGCACAGCGTTTTATCGCCTGCGACGTGAAGGTGGGTAATCGATTGCGCGCATGGCGGACGTTGAATAAACCTGTTCTCGCCGCGCGACAAGCAAGGATCATGCTCTCTTTTGGACGATATGTCTGTACGCTGTTGGACAGTCGGCGGGCCAGAGGCTGCCGGTCTTGCGCTAGACTTTAAGCGAGCATTAAGTCAATGCGGCTAAGCTCGCCATGCTAAATGCGCGACGGCGGACCGCATCTGGCGCGTCCTGCCCTGCTCGCCCATCATCTGAACGGCCACCATGTCGACACCCAGCCGCCTCAAAGCGCCCCTGATTCTTGTTCTCTCGCTCGTGCTGTTGTGCGCCGGTGTCGCCGTTCTGGTGGGCGTGTTCGGGTTGCTGGTAACGGTGCTCGGCAAACTGTAGGCCGCCGCCGGGCGGGCGTTAGCGGTGCAAAATGTGTATCCTGATCGATCTTCCCCGAACCGCCCTGGCGGCCAGGATTATTGCAAGGAGATTGCATTGACGGACCACGCTGAACCTCTCCCGCCCTCCAAACCGGAGATCGATCCGGCCTTGGTCGAACTGGCACATCAGGTTTTCGATCTCGCACGACGCGGCGATGCCGCCATGCTTGCCGCGGTCATCGAAAAAGGCGTGCCGCCGAATTTACGCAACGACAAAGGCGACAGTCTCGTCATGCTGGCAAGCTATCACGGTCACACAGATGCGGTACGTGCGCTGCTCGAGCATGGGGCTGATCCGGATCTGCGTAACGATAACGGACAGACACCCATTGCGGGCGCCGCTTTCAAGGGTTTCAACGCGGTCATTGAAACCTTGCTCGCGCATGGCGCGGATGTCGAAGGCGCGTCGCCCGATGGCCGCACCGCGTTGATGATCGCGGCGATGTTCAACCGCACGGACATCGTCGACCTGCTGATCCGACACGGGGCGAATCCGCAAGCGCGAGATGCGAGCGGTTTTACTCCGCTGGATGCCGCCAACAAGATGGGGGCGGCGGATACGCCCGCGCAATTGAAGAAGGCGGGTTCTTAAGCGCCACCGCTCATTAAGCCATCCAGATCGATCTCGGCCAGCTCCCCGATCCTCTCAACCGTCACATCCGCTGGCGGATTACTTGCAATCTCCTTGGGATCAAAAGCGTAATGCCCCTGGCGGGGAAAAACCGTTGTCAGCCTTTTCCCCCAACTCTTCTTCATGGCTGTCAAAATCCGCAATTTGTCATCCACCATCACGTAGTGCCGCGCCGGATAACACTCCATGACCTGATCGAGCATCTGCTCCTTATGGATGTAAATGAGAACCCGCCCGTCGACTTCGTCCCATAAGCCCGAGCGGGAAATCTTCCTTGGCTGGAACACCACATCTCCGTCCGACAAAATCACCGCCGGTCCTCGCTGCGACACATGCCGGATCGCATCCAGTGCCCCAGGATAAAGCCGGTTCGCGAACGGATAATCAATCAGAAACGACGACATCAACAACAAGCCCGTGTCGCGCGGATGCTCCTGCCGATAGCGCTGCAACGCGCCCAGGTAATCGGCATAGCCCAGCTCTGCCCGCAAGTCCTCGAAGATTTCCCAGTACCGTGTGCTGTTCTGCTCGCCGAACTGCCGCATCATGTGCGCGCGTAAATCCGCCAGCACATGATCGTTGTCGAGCAACGTGTTATCGCAATCGAATAGAAACACGACGTCGTGAGGCGTAGCGTTGGTGGCTCCCATTGCGGCTCCCATGAATTAGCTCTTGTGCCCATCGGCCGGCGTGGCCGCTTTCTCGACGTGACCGCCGAAGTCGTGCCGCATGGCCGACAACACCCGGTTCGCAAAATCCGCGTCGCCTCGCGAGCTGAAACGCGCGAACAGCGCCGCGCTCAGCACCGGCGTCGGCACGCCTTCGTCGATCGCTGCCGCCACCGTCCAGCGCCCTTCGCCTGAATCCGATACGCGCCCGGCGTAGCTTTGCAGATCGGCGTCGCTGACGAGCGACCCTGCTATCAGGTCCAGCAGCCACGAACCGATCACGCTGCCGCGCCGCCATACCTCAGTGACCTCGGCCAGATTCAATTCGTATTGGTAAAGCTCGGGACGGCGCAGCGGCGACGTTTCGGCATCGGCTTCGCGCGCGTGTTTGCCGGCGTCGGCGTGGCGCAGAATGTTCAGGCCTTCGGCGTACGCGGCCATCATTCCGTATTCGATGCCGTTGTGGACCATCTTCACAAAGTGCCCTGCACCCTGCGGGCCGCAATGCAGGAAGCCCTGATCGGCCGTGCTGTCGCTGGCTGTGCGGCCCGGCGTGGCAGCCACCGAGCCCGCGCCCGGCGCGAGCGTCGAGAAAATCGGTTCGAGCCGCTTCACGACCTCGGCCTCGCCGCCGATCATCAGACAGTAGCCGCGCTCACGTCCCGCGACGCCGCCGCTCGTGCCGACATCCACATAGTGCAGCTGACGTTTGGCCAGATCGGCACCACGGCGAATGTCGTCGTGGTAGTAGGAGTTGCCGCCGTCGATCACGATGTCGCCGGGTTCCAGCAAGGGCACCAGGTTCTCAAGCGTTTTGTCGACCACCGCCGCAGGCACCATCAGCCACACCGCTCGCGGTTTTTGCAGTTGCGCGACCAGGTCTTCCAGCGAGGCTGCGCCTGCTATGCCGTCCTGTTTCAGCTTGTCCACCGCTGCCGGTTGCACGTCATAAGCGATACATTGCTGACCGCCCTTCGTCAGGCGTCGCACCATGTCCGCGCCCATGCGTCCCAATCCAATCATGCCTAGCTGCATATCTCGCTCCGGAAAGTGTCTCGTTGCGCTGCCGATCTGTTTCGACCTACTGCGGCCATGCCGCGCGCCTGAATTGCGGCGAGTGGCTTTCCTAACTGTAGCTGCTGGTTGCTGGCGTTGCGTTGCGTTGACGTGATCCGATGGACATACGGTAGCAGCCCCGGATCGCCTGTGCAGTGAATCGGGCATTCCCATCTGCATCGAACGACGATACGCTTCTTTGCAGAGGTTTTGCGCAGCCTGAAGTTCCCGACGTGCATCGGTGTGATCCGTGATCAGGACGCCGGCTTCGATTTGGCTAACTGCCTTCTTACACTTTGGTCGGGCGATCGGGCGGGATGTTTTCGCGGCGGCCGCCCTTGGCATTGGAATTGGTGGCCTGCGCGAGGCGTGTCTCGCGCGCTGTATGCGAATTGATGTGGATGGCGCGAGGCGTGTGTCCCGTGCGCCGTGCCGCGTGCGAACGGCAAGCCTTAGCGCCGCCGTGCCTGAAACTTCCCATATTGCGTGCGCGCAAAACGCTGTACCGCGCGCCACATCTGCGGATAGCGATACCCCGGCACGGCGAACAGCACCAAAGCACACAGCGCCAGCAAACCGCAGAACAGGAACGTGCCGCGAAAGCTGAACGCCTGCACCAGCAAACCCGACAAAACACCGGAGAGAATCGAGCCGACCCGCGCCGCATTGAAGAACAGCGCGGTCGCGCGGCCCGGTGACTGCGGCATCAGATCCTGCACGTAGGTCATGCCGAGGCACGAGGTCACCGCGACTACGAATGCGTTGAGCATCTGCATCGGAATCAGCACATGGACGGTCCCCGCCAGCGACATCGCGACGAAATACACGGCGTGCACCGCCGCGCAGGCCGCCAGCCAGCTAGGCTTATGGAGCGTCGACGACTTCGCGCCGAGCGCAAGCATCATCGGAATCTCCATCAGGGCGCCCAGGCCGAGCATGACCGACACGTCCAGATGCGTGCCGTTCAGACCGTGCACGATGTAAAGCGGCAGCACGATCATGGTGGCGTTCGCGGCCAGACCGAGCAAGGTGAGCGCGGCCACGGCACGGCGGATGTCGTTCGGCGAGGCGACGCCCGGCAGGTCCTCGTGCGCCTCTTCGCCGGGCGCGGTCAGCGGCGGTACGGTGATCGAGGCTGACGGCTCCGAGGCCGTGTCTTCCACCGTGTGATCGCCCAGATGACCTTGCGGCTCCCGCATGCGCCAGACGATGGTCGCGCAGGCTGCGAAGCTTGCCGCGGCGAACAGGAAGAGCCCATAGAAGCCGGCGCCGGCAAGCACCAACGCGCCCACCGATGGACCGAACACCCACGCCGCCGAGAGGATCGTCCGCAATGTGGCGCTGGCGAACGCGCGCTCCGCGGGATCGGGCACTGGCAGCGCCGCGCGGCTGAACGAGAACACCATCGAAATGGCCGAGCCGCCCGCGCCGATAAAGACAATGCCGACGGCCAGCAATAGCCGGTAGTCACGCACCACGCATAAACAGAGATAGCCGAGCGCGGCGGCCGCCAGTGCCGCCAGCAACAACGGCCGGTGTCGTCCGCTCGCATCGCTCCAACGGCCCGCGAAGGTGCTGGCGAGCACCCCGCTGGCGGCGATCAGCGTCATGAACATGCCGAGTTTGAGCGGCGTCATGCCGGCGCGCTCGACGCCGAACAGCGACAGATACGGAGCGGTGAACGACATCGCCACGCCGAGCATGAGGGTGGCGGCAGCCAGAGGCTTGAAGCCGGGGATGTGCAGCAGGTCGAAAAAACGGGAGGTTTTCAACACGGGGTGGCGGTGGGTCAGGGAAAGCGAGTCCGCGACGCGATGCGCGCCGCGGATGTCGTGGCCGGAACAACCAGGGCATTATCGGCCTGGCTTGCAGGCGCGTAAACCCGCAGTCCCGCATCCCAGATTTGTGTTGCGTGCCGTTGCGGACAAACTGACGGCATGGACGGCGCTACTTGCCGTCCGTTGTGCGCATTTGCTGCGCTTGAGCTTTGTAATCGTAGGTCGGATAGAACTCGGTGCGATAGCCGCCCCACGCCGTCGTCTCGATGGCCCGGTTGACTTCACGCAGACGGCTGGCCGGCACGCGCAGCGTGACCACCTGGCCGATACCCATCATCACGTACCACGACACCACTTCGATGCCCGGCGGAGGAAAGGTCTTGAAAAATCCTTGCGCGCGCAACTGGTCGTTGATTTTCGGCAACGGCTTCGATTCGTCGTGGCGCAGGAAGATGGTGAGCAGGAAGGTGTCGTCGGGCGCGGCAGCCGACGCTGCGGCAGGCATGGCCGCTTGCGTGCCTGCCACGACCAGCGCGCCAGGCGCCGGCGCGGCGGCGGGATCGGCGCTATGGGCGAGCGGTGCGATGCAGAGCGACGAGACGAGGGCCGCGCCAAGCAGCCCACGACGGAAGCGCGTGGCGACAGGCGCGACAGGCAAGGCGGACGTGCTGATGGCGATTGCAATGGGCATCGAATGCCTCCATGACGGCGGGGAAAAACCCGGCGGCGTGCTTCAGGGGACCTGCTTAGGGGCACGGGCAGGCGCGGCCTGAGGGTCAGCACTATTCGCTCCCGCCCGACTGCCCTCGCCCGCCGGTTGCACGACCACATACCCGCGTTTTTCGAGCGTCCAGCGGTGCCACTGGTTGCCATAAACACCACAGGCAACGCCGAACAGCACGGACAGCACCAGTCCGATCGTGCCGATTGTTTCACCCCACAAGCCCGAGAAAAACAGCAGCGTATTGACCGCCAGCATGATGAAAGTGGCAAACCACATTCTCTTCGACATGGCCCAGACAAAGCCCAACAGCAACGCGCCCCAACTGAAACCGGTGGCGACCGCGACCGTTTCGTCCTTGCCGGGATACTGAAGATAGATCCTTTCTGCCATTTCCTTTCCTGAACACGATGACACCGCTAGAGCGAATCATGACGTTTAACATGTCGCGCTTGCAAGAACATGCGTTTGTGTGAAATTTACGCGACGACACAACCAGCGGCAGTGCCAATGCAACACGCCAAATTTTAGTTGCCTTGCTAACCATATTGCGTTCCAATGGCCCCTATGTTTGATCACTGTCTTTACTTTAATTCATCCGCATTGGCCCGGCTTGCCGAGCGCGAATGGGGTGTTGTGTACGCCGAATTCGGGCTGACGCCGCCGCAGGGGTTCGTGCTGCGCGTCGTGCTGGCCACACCCGGTTGCCTGAGCAGCCAGGTGGCGGATCTGCTGGGCATTGCCCGCCCCACTGCGACGCGCCTGATCGATAACCTGAGCGACAAGGGGCTGGTGGAGCGCCGCCAGGGCGAAACCGACGGTCGCGAATGGCGGGTGCATGCCACACGGGCAGGCAAGGCGCTTGAGCGGCCTATCAATGAAGCCAGTGCGCAAATTGCGAAGAATCTGCGTGCCAGGATTGGGCCTGAGCTGTTCGAGGCAGCCGTTACCTCAATGCACGGCGTGCGGAAAGCGCTTGGATAAGGCGCTTTTTTTTAATCAAATAGTTGTCTTGCTAATCATATGGGAAGATCAAATGGACCATCTGGCGAGTCAGCGCAACGCGACAGCCCGAAACGGCGCGGCACGATTTTCAGGCGGCACGCGGATCTCGGCAAACTGGATGTTTGGCGCCGCGCTCGGGTTATCGCTTTGCATCTTGCTGGGGATCGCGATTGCTTGCGCGCCGGCTGCCGTGCGCAGCAACAATGAGCGCTGCTTGCAAGCGTTGGCGAATGAGCAGCACGTGAGCGTCGAAGATTTTTTCCAGAACCCGGCTAAGCAGGATGTGTTGGCGTTGGCGGCCGAGCAATGCGCGCGATGACTGACTTGCATTGCGTATCGGACTCGTGCGGTGGTAAGACCGCGGGTCAGGGAAGGCACGACCGGCGCGGGAAAGCATCCTTGTGCCCGCCACTGACGATCCTGGCCATAGCTGATACTCTTTTGCTTATTCCACTCGCGACAAAGCCCCGCGCAAGCGGAAATCACTGTCTGGCGCGGGTAAAAAAGCACCGGAGCACCCATGGCAACCCCAAAGCCCTATTCCGCCCACGCCCCCTCTCGAGCCGAGATCGACGCCCTGCCGGGCGCGACGGTCATAGAGTTCGGCACGGACTGGTGCGGCTTCTGTCAGGGCGCGCAAGCGTCGATTACCAAAGCCTTTGAACCTCACGCCGGCATCAGGCATCTGAAAGTCGAAGACGGCCCGGGCCGCCCGCTTGGCCGCTCCTTCAAGGTCAAACTTTGGCCCACACTGGTGTTCATGCGCGATGGCGCCGAAGTCGCCCGCATCGTGCGCCCGACTAACGCTGCGGACATAGCCGAGGCCTTCGCTTCGCTCTGACCCGGGCGGCGCACACACACCTGCACGATTTCATCCGCAAACCGGATTAAAGGGAGCACACCTTATGGACACCCGTAGCGAGCTGCAAGCCACCGTCAAAGCGATGGTCCAACCCGGCAAAGGTCTTCTCGCCGCCGACGAAAGCGGTCCGACCATCGCCAAACGCTTCAAGACGATCGGACTCGAATCCAGCGAGGAAAACCGCCGCGCCTATCGCAACCTGCTGCTCACCACGCCGGGCCTCGGTGAATTCGTGAGCGGCGTGATCCTTTACGAAGAAACACTCGGGCAGAAAGCGGACGACGGCACGCCTTTTCCGCAACTTGCCGCCAAAAACGGCGTTGTGCCCGGCATCAAGGTGGACCTCGGCAAGATTCCGCTCGCGCTCGCGCCTGGCGACGAAATCACCGAAGGTCTCGACGGCCTCGCCAAACGGTTCGTCGACTACAAGCGGCAAGGCGCGCGCTTCGCCAAATGGCGCGCGGTGTACAACATCACGGCGAGCTTGCCGAGCCGCCTCGCCATTGAAGCGAATGCCGACTCGCTGGCACGCTACGCGGCGATCTCGCAGGAAGCGGGCATCGTGCCGATCGTCGAGCCGGAAGTGCTGATGGACGGTGATCACACGATCGGACGCTGCGCGGAAGTGACCGAGGCCGTGTTGCACGAAGTGTTTAACGCGCTGCACCGGCATCGTGTGGTGCTCGAACATATTCTGCTGAAGCCCAGCATGGTGCTGGCGGGCGCTGATCATGCGCAGCAGTCGTCTACGTCGGATATCGCCGCGCACACCGTGCGAATACTCAAGCGCACGGTGCCGTCTGCGGTGCCGGGGATCGTGTTCCTGTCAGGCGGGCAAACGCCGGAAGAGGCAACGGCCAACCTCGATGCGATGAATCGCCTCGGGCCGCTGCCGTGGAACCTGAGCTTCTCGTATGGCCGCGCGTTGCAGGAACCGCCGCTGCAAGCATGGAAGGGACAGGCGAGCAACGTGAAAGGCGCGCAGGAGGCGTTGCTCAAGCGCGCCCGTCTGAACAGCGCGGCGGCACTCGGCAAGTACGACGCTTCACAGGAAAAAAGCTAGCCGCGACGAGAAGCGGTTTGCGCGTCCTGCAGCTCCCCGGTAAGCGCGCGCCTTGCCGAACAGGCTTCGGTTGAGGCCTGTTCGACAGGGAAGATCCCACCAGACTCAACGATTCGTGGTGGTTGCGCGCGCAATTTTGTCGAGTAGCGCCTGCAGCGAAACCGGCTTGCCGAGGTGCCCGTCGTAGCCGGCGCGGATGGCACGCGTTGCATCCTGAGGCCGCCCGAAGCCCGTCAGTGCGAGCGCGGGCACCGAGGCGGTCGCCGGCAGTTTGCGCAACGCCGCGATCAGTTCGTAGCCGTCCATGCCCGGCATGCCGATATCCGACAGAATCAGATCGAACGGTTGGTGAGCTGCGACAGCAAGCGCGTCAGCGCCATTGGTTTGCGGCCACACCTGCGCGCCTTCGAGTTCGAGCAGGCTCTGGAACGCCTGCAAACTTTCGACCGCATCGTCTATCAGCAGAATCCTCATACCCTTGAGCAAATTGGCGTCGCCTGGTGTGTCGTGCGTTTCGTGCTGCGCCACCGTGCTGTCGGCCGGCAGCCAGACGCGGAAACGCGCGCCCTTCCCGGCGCCTGCGGATTCCGCTTTCACATGCCCACCATGCATTTCGGCGAGCTGTTTGACGAGCGCGAGCCCGATACCCAACCCGCCGCTGTGCCGCCGATGCGCACCCTCGGCCTGGCTGAACATGTCGAATACGTTCGGCAGAAAGGCCGGCTCGATGCCGCGCCCCGTATCCTTCACTTCAACACAGGCATAGCCGTCTTCGCGCGAGAGCGTCAGATTCACCTGCCCGCCCTGCGGCGTGAACTTCACCGCGTTGCTAACGAGGTTCCACAGAATCTGCTCGAAGCGCACCGCATCGGCGTCGATAAAGAATGGCTCGGCCGCGCCATGCACGGTCACGCTCACTTGATGCGCCTGCGCATCCGCCTCGATCGCGCTGCCTACCAGCGCCGTGATCGCCGCGATGTCCACGCGCGCGCGCTCCAGCGCCAGTTTGCCGGTGCGCACGCGCGACAGATCGAGCAGATCGTCGATGATCTTGGCGAGACTGACCACCGAGCGGCGAATCGCGTCGGCTGCATCGCGCACCACCGGCAGACCTTGTGTCGACGGCGCGCGGTCCAGCATGTCCGCTTTCACGTGAATCAGGTTCAGCGGGTTCTTCAGTTCGTGCGACAGCACCGCGAGAAATTCGTCCTTCAAACGGCTGGCCGCCTCCACCTTCTGGCGCACCGAGCGTTCAAGAGAAATCTTGCGCTGTTCGAGCGCCTCGGTGCCTTTGCGCTGCGTCAGATCGCGCACGATCTTCGCGAAGCCACTGAACGTTTCCGACGACACCGGTGTGATCACGCCGCTGCAAAAAAGTCGCGCGCCGCCTTTGCGGATGTACCAGCGCTCGTCTTCGACGCGGCCGTCGTTCTGCGCGCGTTGCCGTTCTACCGACGGTTCGTTGGCCTCGCGCTCTTCCGGCAGATAGAGACGGTCGAGCAACTGCCCCGTCATCTCGCTCTCGCTGTAGCCGAAGATCCGCTCCGCACCCTTGTTCCACGTCACCACGCGGCCGTCCATATCCTGCACGATGATCGCGAAGTCATTGGTGCTTTGCGCGGCGAGACGCAAACGCTCTTCACCCATGCGCACCAACTGTTCGGCGCGCCGCACTGCCGTGATATCGACGATGGTCAGCACCGCGCCTTCGATGTGATCGTCCGTCGTGCGATACGGCGAGAGACGCGTCAGAAAATAACGGCCATCGACACCGCGAACCTCACGTTCGATCAACTGCAGCGATTCGAAGACGGTGACGGTATCTTCGGCCAATTGCGGGTAATCGAGCCGGTGCGTGATGTCGTGCAGCGGGCGGCCCACATCGGAGGGAATCACGTTGAACAGGTCGGTCGCGGCCGGCGTATAGCGCTTGATACGCATCTCCCGATCGACGAAGACCGTCGCGATGCCGGTCGAGGCGATTACATTCTGCAAATCGTCCTTGGCCTTGCCGGTTTCCTCGATCTTGACCTGCAACTCGGCGTTGACGGTAAACAACTCCTCGTTCAACGATTGCAACTCTTCCTTGCTGGTCTCCAGTTCTTCGGTGGCCGCGCGCAATTCTTCGTTAATCGCCTGCAATTCTTCGTTTGATGCTTTCAGTTCCTCAGTCGATGCCTCCGACTGTTCGACCGTCGAGCGTAACTCCTGTTTCGTGCGATGCAGTTCGTCCTCAAGATGGCCCAGCAGCGAATCCTGTGCAGCCGCCGTAGCAGGCTGGATGGTTGCCGCAGGCACGCCGACTGTGCTCTCGTCGAACAGCACCAGCGCGAACTCCGGTGAATCCTCGCTGCGCCGGTACGGGCGTACGATGATCCGCACGTGCGCTTCGGCTGTGAATTCGATCGGCGCGGTCGCGACCTCGCTGTTGCTGCGCATGGCCTGGAACAGCGCGCCGCGTAGTTCCAGGCGCAAAACCGGATTCACCAGCATGATCAGGTTGTACGACGGCTCGCCGCGCACGAAACGCAGGAAGCGGCCGGCGTGCTCGGACATATGCAGGATGTTCGCATCCGTATCGACCACCACACTCGGCGGCGCATACATCTCGAGAATGCGTTGATGCAAGGCCGTGAAAGGCAGGATCTGCGGCAGTGGCGGCGTGGGCTCGGCGCTGGCGGCCGCGGTCACCCCGCCGTGCTGGACAACCGGCATGCTGATCGGCGGCCGCACCGCGCTGGTCACCACGTTCGCCCGGTAAATCCGATTCTTTTTATCGACCGGTGTAAACAGTTCTCCCGCAGCCTCCGCGGATTCCGAACTGCCGAGCAGCAGATAGCCGCCGGGCTGCAACGCAAAGTGAAACATTTGCAGCACCTGGCTCTGCACGCTGCGATCGAGATAGATCAGCAGATTGCGGCACGACACCAGGTCGACACGCGAAAACGGCGGATCGCGCAGCACGTTATGCACCGCGAACAACACTTTTTCGCGGATGGCCTTGGACACGCGAAAGTGCGCGCGCTCCGGCGTGAAGAACTGGCGCAGGCGCTGTACAGAGACATCCGCGGTGATCGACTCGGGATAGAGTCCCGCACGGGCAAAAGCAATCGCGCGCTCGTCGATATCGGTCGCGAACAACTGCACCGGTATTCCTTCATGCCGTTCCGGATGATCGGCAAGCAACATGGCCAGCGAGTAGGCTTCTTCACCGGTCGCGCAACCAGCGACCCAGGCGCGCACCGGATCGTCCGCGGATTTCCTCTGGAACAGTTTCGGCACGATCTCGCGCTCGACCACCTCGAACGTTTCACGATCGCGGAAGAAGTTGGTCACGCCGATCAGCATGTCCTTGAGCAGCGCCGGTGTTTCGTCGGGATGCGTGAGGACATAGTCCTGGTACGCCTGCAAATCGGGAATGCCGTTGACCTGCAGGCGGCGTTCGATACGGCGCAGGATCGTGGCGCGCTTGTAGTGCCGGAAATCGTGGCCGGTGCGGGCGCGCAAGGTAGCGAGCACGCCGAGCAAAGCCCGTTCGGCGACTGATACTGGATCGGGCTGCGCGGCAGCGAGTGTTTCGGGTTCGTCGTCCGCAGGGGGGAGACGGATCACGCGAGCATTGTCGGCGAGCTCGCGAAGCTTACGCGGCATCTCCGCAGCCGGCAATGTGAGATCGATCATGCCTGTCGCCATCGCGTTCTGCGGCATTTCGGGGTACTCGGCGTCTGCCGGGTCCTGCGCGATCGTCACTCCGCCATGTTCCTTGATGCGGCCGATACCGGTGGCGCCGTCCGCCCCCGTGCCCGAAAGCACGATCGCGATCGCCCGTTCGCGGTGCGCGTCGGCGAGACTGCGAAAAAACAGGTCGATGGCGACTGGGCGGCCGCGCGGCCGGTCGGTTTCGACGGGCGTCAGATGGCCGTCCTCGAGCGACAGATCGCTCGACGGCGAGATCACATAGACGTGGTTTTTTTCGACCAGCATGGCGTGCTGCACCTGGCGCACCGGCATGCCGGTAGCGTGTTGTAGAACCTGATCGGCGCTGCTGGCATGGTCGGGAGAGAGATGCAGCACGACGACGAAGGCCATGCCGATATCGGAGGGCGTGTTCTCGAAGAAGTGCAGCAGTGCCTGCACGCCGCCCGCGGAGGCGCCGATGCCGACCACCGGGAAGTCCAGCGAGCCGACATCAGCCGCGCGCGCGCCCTCCGCGCCGGTGTCGACGCTATCAGTGCCGGTTGGTGTCCCTGTCTGGGCGCTCGTCTGCGCAGCCGACTGCGTTTTCGTCGGAGACGCCCCTGCTCCACTGCCCGCCATACTCATCCCTTATATGCTGCGTCCTTGGCCCGCCTCATCTTTTTACCGCGATGGGCCTATGCGGGTTCCGCTCGCATTGTCGCGTGTGTTGCACCGCATTGCAAAGGCCGGCACACCTTTGAGCACACGACATTGACGGCGCGAACCGGACGAGAAAAGGCCCGAGGGACCTGGCGGCGCCAGGCATTGATATGGCCTCACCGGAACCGCTGGAATCCTCAGTCGGATGCGGCCCCTCATCATGTTCTCAGCAAGGGGTGTGCCGCGCGGCTTGAAATGCTTCGAACGCCGGCGAGCGCGCCGCACAACGCGAACCTTACGGCTCGCAAACCACCAGTGCGTGCAACTCGTCGATATTGAAGGGTTTGGCGAGGATGGCTACGCCGAGTCGGCGCGCCCGTTCAAGTTCGTCGGCGTAGCCCGTCATCAGCGCGATCTTCTGCCCGGGCCAGGCGCTGCGGACCTTCTCCGCGAGGTCGATGCCGTTGAGCCTGCCCGGCATCTGGATGTCGGACAGCACGAGTTCGAACTTCGCGCCAGCGGTCAGCACGTCGAGCGCCTGGTCGGCGGTCGGCTCGTGCCGTACTTTGCAGCCAAAGGTTTCCAGCACGGCGGTGACGCCCGCCGCCACATCTTCGTTGTCTTCCACCAGCAGCACGACGCCCTTTGCAGCCGGTGCCACGTGGTGCGCCTGTTCTACGTCGGGCACCAGCGCCCTCTGCCGCTCGCGATAGCGCGGCAAATAAAGTCTGACCGTCGTCCCGCTGCCCGGCACGCTGTCGATTCTGGCGGTACCGCCCGCCTGTTCGCACATGGCGAGGACCTGGGCCAGGCCGAGGCCGGTGCCCGAGCCGCGCAGCTTGGTGGTGAATAGCGGCTCGAACGCGCGACGGGCGACCGTTTCAGGCATGCCTTCGCCGTCGTCGGAGCAGGCTATCAACACGTACTCGCCGTCGGGCAGCAAGGTGTCGCTGCCCACCAGACGGTTGTTCTGGCAACGAATCACGAAGCGGCCGCCGCGCGGCATCGCGTCACGCGCGTTGACCGCCAGATTCATGATCGCGAATTCAAGGTCGATTGGATCGGCCAGCACCTGCCAGACGTTGTCGACCATGTTCAAGGCCATTTCGACGTTGTCGCCGAGCGCCGCATCGATCAGCGGTGCGGCGCTCGGCAACCAGGTGGCCAGGTTGACGGGTTCCTGCTTGAGCGGCTGCTTTTTCGCCACGCTCAGCAGTTGCCGCGTCAGCGATTCCGCCGTGGCGGTGGCGCGCTCGATGGCCTGTACTTCCTTTTCAAGGTTGTTGTAGCGCTTCAGGCGCGCCAGTTCGGTGTTGGCCGACACCACCATCAGCAGATTGTTGAAGTCGTGTGCGACGTTGGCGACGAGGTTGCCGAGCGCGCCCATGCGCTGCAATTGCCGGCTCGACGCCTCCGCGGAAAGACGCATGGCCACTTCGCCCTGCCAGCGTTCCCATGCGCGGCGTTCGCCGGCCAGCTGGCGCAACGAGAAAAACACCAGCAGCCAGATCGCCACGCAGGGCACAGCCGTGATCGCCACGATCAACATGAAATGCTGACGCCACGCCGCGCCGATCGCGGAAGTGTCATACGCGCTCATCACATAGAGCGGGTAGTCGCCGACGCGGCGAAACGCCAGCAACCGTTCGACGCCGTCGACCGTGGAAGTCAAGCGGATGTGACCGAATAGCTGCTTGTCGCGCAGCGCCGCGGTGAACGCGCTCTCCTGGGTCGGTTTGGCGCCCGCTGGCCACGCCGGATAACGCACCAGCAGACTGCCGTCCTGGCGGTACAGTCCCAACGACAGCGACGTATCGCCGTTCGTCAACTCACGGTAGAAGCGAGAAAAGTACTCGGTGCGCAGCGCCACGGACACGACACCGAGAAATTGTCCGTTTTCGCCTGAGCGGCCGGTTGCGGTGTTGAACACATTGGTCTGCGACACCGGCCCGAACATGGGCAGAGAAAAATACGGCTGCGGCCGCATCGCCTTGGCAGCGGTGAAGTCTTCACGTTGACTGGTCGACATGGCCGGCGCCGGATAAGCACGACTCGACGCCAGCAAATCGCCGTTCACGCCAAGCACGTAAATCGACGCGACCTGCGGAAAGTCGCCGCCGATTTGCCGCAAACGGTCATGCAATCCGCTTTCCTGCGCGCGAATCTGTGCGTCATTGTCATTGCCGAGCAGGTCGACGATGCGCGAGGACACCTGCTGATTGAGGTCCAGTACCTTGACGGCCTGTTCTTCGATCACGCGCGCGAGCCGGTCGATCATGTCATTCGAATCGGCAATCCGGCGTTGGTAATCGAAATAGCCATACCCGGTGAGGCAGGCCAGGGGAAACACAATCGAGACAGCGAGCACGATCAGAAGCACCCGCCGCGTTGCCGCGAAATTACGCGACGGCATGGGGAAATCGACTGCGGCACGCTCCGCACGTTGCACTGTCACGATCTCCATGAAAGATATAAATAAAGTTCAGGATGGCGGTGCACAAGATGCCCCGCATTGTTCGAGCGCTATTTCCTTTACCGGAATTTACCGCACTTCCGTCGTTCTCCATAGCGCGGCGAGCGACGAAAACGCCACACGTATAGCAGCGTGCATGCTGGCACATGGTTTGCTGCACAAAGGCGTCCGACAATGTGTCGTACCGCGCTGTCCGTTTTCGCATTGCAGCACGGCGCAATGTGCACTGCGGTGCGCTGCGAATGCCGCGTTCTTCCATGCGCGGCGCACCGTCGGCAATGCCCTGTCACTGCCACATCGACGGTGGCACGCTGAAATTCTGAATTGCCGGCTACCCACCGACCTTCCGCGAGGAACCGACCATGGCAACACCCGCCCGCCGCGTCGCCCAGCTATCGCAACTGCGAGCGGACAGCGCTGAACGCATCGTGGTGGATGGCGAAAACATTCTGCTGGTGCGCGATGGCGATACGGTGCGCGCCTATGCCGCGGATTGTCCGCATGCCGGCGGTCCGCTGGAAAAGGGCGCGCTATGCAATGGCCGGATCATCTGTCCGTGGCACAAAGCGACGTTCGACGTTGCCACCGGCAACGTGCTCGAACCACCCGCGCTGGTCGCGCTCACCCGTTATCCGGTCGTGGTCAGCGGCGACGACGTGATGGTCACGCCGGAGAAAATGCCGCAGCCCGTGCACAACGCATCCGTTCGACACCCGCACTACGTCGTGATCGGCGCGGGCGCAGCGGGTGCCGCGGCTTGCGCAGCGTTGCGGCAATGCGGCTTTGGCGGCCGTATCACGCTGGTCGGAGAAGAGCCGCAGGCACCCTACGATCGCACCGTCCTCAGCAAATTTGTGCCGTCCGGCGAGATGGCGCCAGACGATGTGCCGCCCCTCCTTGCACCGGATTGGCTCGAGGGGCACGACGTGGAACGTATCGTCACAAAGGTCGCGCGGCTCGATGTGCCCAGGCGCACGATCCATTTCGAAAGCGGCGGCGAACTGGTGTACGACACCGCGCTGCTTGCCACCGGCAGCGTGCCGAAGATCCCATCCATTCCTGGCCGTGAGTTCGGCGGCGTGCACGTGCTGCGCAATCTGGACGACGCAGCCGCGCTCGTCGATGCAATCGGCGAGGCAGCGAAGAACGCGCAGATCGCCATTCTCGGCAGCAGCTTCATCGGCCTGGAAACGGCTTCGTCGCTGCGCCAGCGCGGCACGCAAGTGACGGTTATTTCGCCGGAAAAAATACCGTTCGCCAAACAGTTCGGCGAGCGCGCGGGCACCATGTTTCGCGAACTGCACGAACGCAACGGGGTGGTGTTCCGCCTCGAAACAAAAGTCGCCTCACTGGAAGGCGAGGAAGGCAACGTGCATGAGGTGATGCTCGCAAGCGGCGAGCATGTCGCCGCCGATCTCGTGCTGCTGGGCACAGGTGTTGCACCGGCTACCGGTTTCGTCGAAGGATTGCCGCTGCAAAAAGACGGCGGTGTGATCGTCAACGCGGGCATGCAGGCCGCGCCCGGACTTTACGCAGCCGGCGATCTCGCCGTCTTTCCGCTGCACGAGAATCAGGAACCCGTGCGCATCGAGCATTGGCGCGTCGCGCAGCAACATGCGCGCATCGCCGCCGAAAACATGTGCGGCGCGCGCCATCGCTATGCCGGCGTGCCGTATTTCTGGACCTATCACTTCGGCAAGCGCTTCGAATATCTCGGCCATGCGAGCGAGTGGGACGACATCGTGATCGACGGCGAACTCGATCGCCAGCAATTCGTTGCGCTGTATGTGAAGGACGACAAGGTGGCCGCAGTGCTCGCCTGCGAACGCGAAGCGCAAACCGCGCGTTTAATCGACGCCATGGGTCGCGGGTTGTCCCTGGCGCAAGCGCTGGAGATCGTCAAAGGCGATTAGTTGGCATTGCGCGAACCAGCACGCAACGACATGCGCAGGCAGGAAACATCCAAGTCGGCCCGCGCGTTTATCCGCATTCACTCAAAGGAGAAATTGCCATGACAGACCACAAAGAAAAACATCCGCACGCCAACAAGACTGAGAAGCAGATCGACAAGGAGGTCGAAGACAGCTTCCCCGCGAGCGATCCGCCCTCCACCGGCGGCACGACGAAGATCGTTCCTGATACGCATGGCGGGTCGAAAGAAAAATCGTCGACCGGCAAACCGCCGAGCCACTAATTCTTGTCCACGTTTCAAACATCGCCCGGCGTCTTTTGCGCCGGGCGATTTTCATTATCGATACATCGCGCCCAAGGCACGCGGGTCGTGGAGTGCCTTCATCGGGTTCGTTGCTGCCTCTGCTTTTCTTTTGCGACGGCCCGCGGAACGACGCCCCTTCGCACCTTCACTTTTTCGGCGCGTCGGTCACTGGCCCACTTTCTATCGGGGGCGCTTCCTTCTCGATTTCGTCTCGCGCCTGTTCCCAATACTCGTCAGGCGTCCCCTTCGGATCGCCGGCCTGCTGCCAGAGGTAATAGGCGCGTGTGCGAATCTGCTCTTCTTGAGAAGAGTCGGGAGACGTTTGTTCCTGTTCCATTTCAGCACCCTCAGTTGGACCCGGTCGAGACCGGCACCGGCGACCTTGCGCGTTTGTCGCGGGATGCGGCAAACGGTGGCTATCCGGAATCGAGCAAGCGCTATACCTAGCGGCTAGCGCTTGCGCCAGGTCCTCAGCTCGTCACGTTGCCGCGGGGTGTTCGCTTTCGTCAGTGGTAAGTTGTTCTTCCAGGCGATCGAACACGCGTTGCGTCGCGCGGCTCGGCGCGTCCAGTGCGAACAGCAGCAATGAACGGCCGGTGACCTGATACGCGTCGCCGGCGCTGAATTGCGGCAACTCGGCACGCACCGGCATGTTCGTATCCAGCAGACAAGTCCACTGATCGCCCTCGGGAATGTCGGGCAGCGTGAAATTGACCACGTCGTGATGAGCATTCAGTACCAGCAGCAAAGTCGCATCGGACGCGGGACGTCGAATGCCGCTCGCCTGAGCGCGTCCGTCGATCACGAGCCCGAAGCAGCGCATCGACGGATCGTCCCACTGGTCCTGCGAAAGATCGGTACCGTCTGGAGAAAGCCAACGCGCGTCGGTCACGTCGAGCGCCTCGTTATATTCGCCGGCGAGAAAGCGCCCGCGACGCAGCACCGGCAGACGATGGCGCAGCGTGGTCAGATTCTTGACGAACTCGGTCAGCGCGCGGCCATCGTCGTCGATGCCCTCCCAATCGACCCAACTGATTGCGTTGTCCTGGCAATACGCATTGTTATTGCCCTTCTGCGTGCGGCCGAATTCGTCGCCCGCGAGGATCATCGGCGTGCCTTGCGAGAGCAGCAGCGTGGCCATCAGATTGCGTTTCTGGCGCTCGCGCTGCTGCCGGATTTCGGGGTCGTCGGTTGGGCCTTCCACGCCCATGTTCCATGACTTGTTGTCCGAATGCCCGTCATTGTTGTCTTCGCCGTTGGCCTCGTTGTGCTTGTCGTTATACGAGACCAGATCGTTGAGCGTGAAGCCGTCGTGCGCGGCGATGAAGTTGACGCTCGCCCACGGACGGCGCCCGCGATGGTTGAACTTGTCGCCCGAACCGGTCAGGCGTTTGGCGAGATCGGCGACCTCGCCTTCGTCGCCCTTCCAGTAGCCGCGCACGGTATCGCGAAAGCGATCATTCCATTCTGCCCAGCCGGGTGGAAAACCGCCCACCTGATAACCGCCGGGGCCGCAGTCCCACGGTTCGGCGACGAGCCGCACGGCGGAAAGCACAGGGTCCTGCCGGCAACTGTCGAGGAACCCGCCGCCTTCGTCGAACCCGTGCGTTTCACGGCCAAGAATCGTGGCGAGGTCGAAACGGAACCCATCGACCTTCATCTCCGTCACCCAGTAGCGCAGGCTGTCGGTCACCATTTGCAACACGCGCGGATGGGACAGATTGAGCGTGTTGCCGGTGCCGGTATCGTTGATGTAATAGCGAGGCTCGTCCGGCATCAGGCGATAGTAGGACGCGTTGTCGATACCTTTGAAGGAAATCGTCGGACCCCGCTCGTTGCCTTCGGCGGTGTGGTTGTAGACCACGTCGAGAATGACTTCGAGGTTGGCGTTATGAAAGCGGTCCACCATTTCCTTGAATTCGCCGACCGGGTCGATCGACGAGGCAAAGAAACGCGGATCAGCCGCGAAGAAGCCGATCGTGTTGTAGCCCCAGTAATTGGTGAGACCTTTGTCGAGCAGATGGCTGTCGTTGACGAAGGTTTGAATCGGCATCAATTCGACCGACGTGACGCCAAGACCCTTGATGTAATCGAGCACGACTTGCTGGCCGAGCCCGGCGAAGGTGCCGCGCAGATTTTCCGGTACGTCGGGATGACGTTTGGTAAAACCGCGTACATGAGTCTCATAGAAGATCGCGCGCTCCCAGGGCAGCGCATTGCGTTCTGGATGACTCCACGAAAAGTTGGCGTCGACCACCTTGCACTTCGGCACGAAAGGGGCGCTATCGCGCTCGTCGAATGAAAGGTCGCCCTCTTCCGAATCGAGCGTATAGCCGAAGATTTCCGGCGCCCATTTGAGCTCGCCGATATGGGCTTTGGCGTAGGGATCGAGCAGAAGCTTGTTGGGATTGAAGCGATGTCCTTTTTCGGGTTCATAGGGACCGTGGACGCGATAGCCGTAGACCGCACCGGGTTTGAGATTCGGCACGAACACGTGCCAGACCTCGTCGGTGTACTCCGGCAGTTCGATACGTTCGATTTCCGTCTCGCCGGTTTCATCGAACAGACAGAGTTCGACCCTCGTTGCATGCGCTGAAAACAGTGCGAAGTTGACACCGCTTCCGTTCCACGTCGCACCGAGCGGGAAAGGCGTGCCTTCCGCGATGCGCGTCGAGTAGCTGGCCTGGGATGACATAGGAATTCCTGTGGAGGCTGAGGCGCGGGCGCGCGTGCTTTAGTGTACAAGCCCGCTGAAATAGCAAATTTCGGACCCGAACGTTTGTTTTTTTCGAGGCACAACTCTTGCAGCCGGCAAGATGAAAGACTCAATATGGCTCCCGCCATATGCGCCGAAACCAGACAACAGGGAGATCAGTCACCATGCGAACCATGTCAACCAGGCCGCTCGTTGCTGCAGCGCTACTCCTCGGCACGCTGGCGGCCAGCAATACCGCCTGTGCCCAGGGTGCTCCTCAGGCCATCACGGAAAAACGCACGGACGTCGTCCAGCTGGCGAGCGGCTATCGAGCGTCGAAGCTGCGCGGTGCGGACGTTTACAACAAAAACAAAGACACTATTGGCACACTGGACGATCTGATCGTCTCGCCGAGCGCGGACCGCAGCACGTACGCGATTCTGTCGGTCGGCGGCTTCCTTGGCATGGGCAAACATCTCGTTGCCGTGCCATTCACCGATTTGCAAATCGACAACCGCCGCGTCGTTCTGCCCGAGGCGACGAAAAAGTCGCTGGAAGCCCAGCCTGAATTCAAGTACGCCCCAGACTAAAGCGCCTGTCGTTGCCGGTAGCAGCATCGGCCTGCTACGGCAGATGGGTTAAGGCATCGGGCATGACGCATGTGTGGTCATACGCCATGGATGATGCACTTTGCGCTAAGGCGGCCCGATCGCATGCAGCGCGGCGGCCGATTCGAGCACGCGCAGAAGCCGCTCCGGCGTCAGGGGTTTGGCACAATGCGCGTCGAACCCGGCCGCCTTGGCACGCGCCCGGTCTTCGCGCGAAGCAAAGGCGGTACAGGCCACCAGCAGCATGTCTGAAGTTAACGGGTCGGCCCGCAGGCGGCGAGCAAGCTCAAGGCCATCGAGGCCGGGCATCTTGATGTCGAGCACAACGGCGAACGGCTGCCACTCACAGGCCATATCGCAGACGGCTAACGGATCTTCCAGCGCGCGGCACTCGAAACCGTCTGCATTCAGGAGCATCTGCAAAGCTTCGGCCGCTTCCCGGTAATCGTCGACCACGAGCACGCGACGGTTTGATGCCATCGCATACTGGATAGTCCGCCAGACTACGACGTCGTCGTTCTCGTCCATTCTGTCGTCGAACGTCACCCTATTCTCCTTGGCTTCTTCCTGGTGCCGATTCTGGGCACCGAGGAACACGCGCGCAAGATTCGCTCCCGCCGAGCAGCGAGCGCTGACTGCTCGCCGAGCCTTGGCCTCGTTTTTCGCCACAGTGCCCGGGATGCGCCGTCACGCGCACTACCTCATCACCATAACTCACTGGGCGGACCGCCGCTTCCAGATTTATGCTCTCTTGACTCGTCGCTATACATCGTGCGCAAGCACGGGATGTTGCGTTGAAATATGGATGAAACGCACTTCCGTCGTGCGTGCTGCCCTTGCTGCGTGCATTACGCATAACTTCGTATTCACGTCGGCATCATCGGCCGTTGTATACGAGCGAATATAGTCGCGGCGAGTTGGGGAAAACACGCAGGCTTCGGCTTATGGCCAATACCCAAATTTTGAAAAACGCGACACCGCGCTATGGAATCCTGCCTGCGGGTTATCCCGCGCGGTCGTCGATGAAGCCCTTTAACATGGCGAGCGTATCAGCGTCGTCGATATGTTTGTCCGTGCGCCAGCGCAGCATGCGCGGAAACCGTACCGCGACACCGGACTTATGACGCGGGCTCGCCTGAATCCCCTCGAAGCCGATTTCGAATACAAGCGTCGGCGTGACGCTGCGCACCGGTCCGAACTTATCGATCGTGGTCTTACGCACGATTGCGTCCACCTGGCGCATTTCCTCGTCCGTAAGTCCGGAATAAGCCTTGGCGAACGGTACGAGCGTGCGCACCCCGTTGGCCTCGTCCCAGACGGCGAAGGTGAAATCGGTGTACAGGCTCGCACGCCGGCCATGACCGCGTTGGGCATAGACCAGCACCGCATCCACCGCATACGGATCGATCTTCCACTTCCACCACGTGCCGGAAGCTTTGGTGCGGCCCACCCCGTACATCGACTCGCTTTCTTTCACCATCAGGCCTTCCACGCCGCGTGCCCGGCTCTCCTCACGCAGCCTCGCAAGCGTCTGCCAATCCGGCGCGGAGATCACCGGCGACACGCGCAAGAGATCGCGTGCAAGGGTCCCGTCGACCGACGCGGCCAGCGCGTCGAGTTGCGCACGCCGCTCTGCCAGCGGGGTCATGCGCAGATCCTTGCCGTGCGCTTCGAGCAGATCGTAGGCGAGCAGCGTGGCGGGCGAATCCGCGAGGATTTTTTTGGTCAAGGTTTTGCGGGCGATTCGTGGTTGCAGCCGCGCGAACGGCAACGGCGCTGGGGCGCCCGGCTCCCACGCGAGAATTTCGCCGTCGATCACGAAGCCGTCGGACAGCGCTTCACCGAGTGCCGCAACCTCGGGGAAGCGCTCCGTAATCAGATCCTCGCCGCGTGACCACAGCCACACACGCCCGTCGCGTTTCACCAATTGCGCGCGAATGCCGTCCCATTTCCACTCGATCTGCCAATTCGACGGCTCGCCGAGCGTTGCTGGATCGGCCTGCAAGGGATGGGCGAGAAAGAACGGATAAGGTAAGCCGCGATCGCTGTCATGGGTTTGCTGGGTGGATTGCGCATCTTCACCGCCTGGCTCGGGCGCGATCAAACGCAGATACCGCGCCGCATCCGGCTTCTGTTGCGAGTCGGTCCAGCCGATCATGCGCTGCGCGATCCGCTTATGATCGACACCCGCTACTGACGCCAATGCCCGCACCACCAGTTGCCGCGCAACGCCAACCCGAAAGCCGCCGCCGATCAGTTTGGTCAGCAGAAAGCGGCCGCCCCAATCGAGTTCGTCCCAATAGCTGAGCAAACGCACCCGCAATTCTGCCGGCGCCAGACCGCGCAGCGGCAGCACGCGTTGCTCGATCCATTGCGTGAGGCCAAGTTCGGTGCTGCGTTGCGCGGGCGGCAGGATATGCGCGATGGTTTCGGCCAGATCGCCGACCGCGTGATACGACTCGTCGAATAACCACTCCGGCAGGCCGGCGCGTTCACGGGCGATTTCGCTCAGGAGGCGCGTCGGCACCGATTGACGCGGCTTGCCGCCGGCGAGAAAGTACGACGCCCATGCGGCGTCCTCAGGATCGGCGGCGGCGAAATAGCGGGTGAGCGCTTCGAGTTTGTCATGCGTGGAGGTCGTCGCGTCGAGCGCGGTATAGAGGGCGGCAAAGCGTTTCATGTCTCGCCCGCTGCGTTGTCGTCGCCGTATTGCGTTTCAAACGCACCCGCCTCGAGGCCTTGTTCGCGCAGCCAACGCACCATCGGCTCGACCGAACCATGCGTAACAATGACGCGTTTAGCCCCGGTCGCCTGAATGGCGGTTTGCAGGCTGGGCCAATCCGCGTGATCCGACAGCACGAAGCCGCGATCCACGCCGCGTCTGCGCCGCGCGCCGCGCAGACGCATCCATCCCGAAGCGAACGCATCGCTATAGTCGCCGAAACGTTTCAGCCACGCGCTGCCTTGCGCCGACGGCGGCGCCACGATCAACGCCTGCCTGAAAACCGCTTTATCTTTCGGGGGTATTTCACTGACGGGGCGCACCGGCGGCAAGCGCACGCCGGCGTCCCGATAGGCTCGATTGAGCGGCTCTACCGCACCATGGCAGAAGATCGGCCCGATCCCCGCATCGACACTTGCCAGTACGCGTTGCGCCTTACCGAACGCATAGCAGAACAGCACCGACGCACGCCCTTCGGCCGCGTTATGACGCCACCATGAATCGACGCCGTCGAATACCGTTTGCGGCGTATCCCACCGATAGATCGGCAAACCAAAGGTCGATTCGGTAACGAAGGTGTCGCAGCGCACCGGCTCGAAGGCGTCGCAGGTTGGATCGGGATCGAGCTTGTAATCGCCGGAGGCGACCCACACGCGGCCCTTGTGCTCGATCCTGACTTGCGACGAACCCAGCACGTGCCCCGCGGGATGGAGCGAAACCGTCGTGCCGCCAATATCGAGCCGTTCGCCGTACGCGAGCGTTTGCAGCGTAATGCCGGCGAGCCGCGAAAGCAGCACGTTCGCGCCCGCCTTCGACGCGAGATAGTGCCGATGGCCAAGGCGCGCGTGGTCGGAATGCGCGTGCGTGATCACGGCGCGCTCAACCGGTTGCCATGGGTCGATGTAGAAATCGCCTGATGGGCAATACAAACCCTCCGGGCGTGCGACCACGAGGTCAGGGTGTTCGGCTTGATCAGTCGCGTGGTTCATTGTGATTTGATAGCTATTCTGCATCGATGCAAAGCAAACTGCGTTCCCGTTGCGACGGCTCATGCATGTCATATGCCTCCCGGGGTGGCTGCGTTCTTGCTTGGGATATAGGGTAAGCGCTAAAACCAGCTGCTTTCCGGTTACGTGTATTACGTGCAACGTGAGGAGCCATGCCAACCATCATCGATGAGCACGCGCTGTATGTCGCGAAACATCCCGGCACCTTTATCCTGCAGACGCTGAAAGCGTTCCGCGCGAACCAGGGCTTGCTGCTCGCGGGGGCGGTCGCTTATTACGCGTTATTGTCGATTGTGCCGCTGATGATTCTGATCGTGATCGTGTTATCACGGCTCGTGCCGCAGCACGTTCTGCTGGCGGCGCTGGCGCATCTGTTGCAGTGGCTGGTGCCGGGGCAATCCACTGCGCTGGTACGTGAACTGGCCAATTTTCTGGCGCATCGCGCGGTGATCGGCTGGGTTCTGTTGCTGACGATGATTTTTTTCAGCTCGCTCGCATTCACGGTGCTCGAGAATGCGATGTCATTGATCTTCGTGCACCGCGTGGTGGTGCGGCGGCGGCATTTTTTGCTCTCCGCACTGCTGCCCTATTGCTACATTCTCTTTCTCGGCATTGGATTGTTGATCGTGACATTTGTATCGAGCGGGTTGGAGGCCGTCGGTGCCGAGGGCATCGATCTGTTCGGTCTTCATGTTTCACTGCAGGGATTGTCACGCGTCGTGTTGTATCTGCTCGGCCTCGCGGGCGAGATTTTCGTGCTGACGTCGATCTATATGGTCATGCCGGTTGGGCGACCGTCCCTCAAACACGCGCTGTTCGGCGGAATTGTGGCCGCCGTGCTGTGGGAGATTACGCGCCATGTGCTGGTCTGGTATTTTGCAACGCTGTCCCAGGTGAGTGTGGTGTATGGATCGCTCACTATGGCGATCGTGATCCTGTTCAGCCTGGAGTGGCTCGCCACCCTGCTCCTGTTCGGCGCGCAGGTGATTTCGCAATACGAACGATTCGGACTCGATCCGGCTGAGGCGCCGCCGCGAGAAATCAAAACGGTGTGAGCCCCTTGCCCCGCAAGATAAGAAAAACGCCCTGCTCTCTCCCTCAGGACCGGCCCGAATGCCAACGCCTCGTGCTTCGTCAAGCGTCTCGTGCGCATGCATGTCGCATGATTAGCGCCTTGCGCGAGCTGCTTGATCCCTCCAATGGAACTCAGCCGGGCCACGCTCGTCGAAGCGAACCGGGTGTGCCGGCAGAACAGATAACGACGTCCTTACACCGCGCAGGCCCGGTCTGGTGACGAGACTGCGGTAACATTCCCCTATGATGCCGGACCCGGCGTATTCGCCGCTGATCTCAACAGGCCAAAGGACTCGACGATGAGCATCAGCCAGGGCAACAATGCAACAATTTCCAGTAGCGGCAAGCGGACCATGATGCTGACGCGGTGCTTTGATTGCGATCAGTGCATATGGCCCGCCCTCGAGCCGATGAGCCGGTAAAGCGATGCAAAGCACGCACCGTCCGTTGCCGTCCTCCGATGCCTTGTTCGAGCATGCCGCCTGCGGCTTGCTCGTGACCACCCCCGATGGCCGGATCCTGCGCGTGAACGCGACCTTCTGCGGCTGGCTCGGCTATAGCGCGGCAGAGCTCGCTGAGACCAGGCACATTCAGGATCTGCTGACCGCCCGCGGCAAAGCCTTCTATGACACGCACTGGGTGCCGTTGCTGCAAATGCAGGATTCGGTGGCCGAGATCAAATTGAACATGGTGCATCGGGACGGCCGCATGGTGCCGATGCTGCTCAATGCCGTGCGCCGCCATCATGGCGAAAGCCGCTACCTCGAAGTGGCCGTGCTGATCGTCGAGGATCGTCACAAGTATGAGCAGGAGCTGCTGCTTGCGCGCCGCAACGCCGAGGCTTCAGTCGCCGCGCATCAACTCGCGCAGAGGGAATTGCAGGAAAGCCGCGACGTGTTGAGCCTCGCCATGCGCGGCGCGCGCATGGGTGCGTGGTCGCACGAGCCGAAATCGGGCAAATTCTGGTGGAGCCGCGAACTGGAAGCGCTCGCGGGCTACGCCGAGGGACGGTTTGCGAAAATGCCCGGTGGCTTTTTCGAACTGATTCATCCCGGCGACCTGATCGCGCTTAACGAGGCGGTCAATCACGCAGTAGCAAGCAGCGACGACTATGTCGCCGAATTCCGCTTCCTGCATGCAAGTGGCGACTGGTGCTGGATGGAAGGCCGCGGCCGCGCCACCTACAACCCCCACGGCGAACCGCTAACGATCTATGGCCTCGGCATAGACATCACCGAGCGCAAGGACGCGCAAACGGTGCTGCTACGCCAGGCAGCAATTTTCGAGCACCTGAGCGACGCCATTGTCATCACCGACTTGAGAGGCAACATCACCGATTTCAACGCCGGTGGCGAGCGCATGCTCGGTTATCGCCTGCGCGAAATTCTCGGCAAGCCGATCGCGATGTTTCACCCACCGGAAGATGCATTGCGCGTGCGCCGCGAAGTGCTTGCCGCCCTCGCCTCCGACGGCACGTGGCGCAGCGAATTGACTTTCGTGCGGCGCGACGGCACACGCGGCGTCTGTGAAACGGTGGTCAAACCCTTGGCGAACGCGCGAGGCGACACCTACGGCGCAGTCTGCGTGAGTCGCGACATCACCGGGCGCAGGCGGGCCGAACAGCAATTGCAGCGTCTGAATCTTGAACTCTCAAAGGCCGATCGCCGCAAGGACGAATTTCTCGCCACGCTCGCGCATGAACTGCGCAATCCGCTCGCGCCAATGCGCAATGTGCTCGAAATCCTGCGTCTGAAGGAATTCGCCGACTCGCAACTGAGCTGGTCTCGCGACGTGTTCGACCGGCAACTGCAACACATGACGCATCTGGTCGACGATCTGCTGGAAGTCTCGCGCATCACACAGGGCAAGCTCGAATTGCGCAAGCAGCGGCTCGAACTCGCGCGCGCGATGCAGTCCGCCATGGAGGCGGCGCAACCCACCGTGCAGGCGTCGGCGCATCATCTGAGCGTGACGTTGCCGCGCGAGCCGCTCTACCTCGACGCCGACCCCACGCGCCTGTCGCAGATGATCCTGAACCTGCTGAACAACGCCGCCAAGTACACACCGCCCGGCGGCAGCATTTCGCTCGCGGCGGAACGCGAAGGCGATGAAGCCGTGATCGTCGTACACGATTCAGGCATTGGTATTCCGCGCGAGCATCTGGACAGCGTGTTCGAAATGTTCTCGCAACTCGCACCGGCACTGGAGCGCTCACAAGGCGGCCTCGGCATCGGTCTCGCGCTGGTGCGTGGCCTCGCCGAACTTCACGGTGGCACGGTCGCCGCGTTCAGCAGCGGTCCTGGCAGCGGCAGCGAATTCGTGATCCGCCTGCCGTTATCGAAAACCCCCGCGATGCCGTCGAATAGCGCGCCGTCCGAAGTGCTGCACACGGCGGGCTTACGCGTCGTGATCGTCGACGACAATGCGGACGCCGCCGATAGCCTTGCCATGGTGCTCGAGCTCGAAGGCCACGAGGTGCGCACGGCCGGCGACGGCATCGCCGGGCTGCAACTGATCGGCGATTTCATGCCGCAGGCGGTGATTCTCGACATCGGTTTGCCGCGTCTGAACGGCTACGAAGTGGCGCGCCGTATTCGCCACGATCATCACGACGCCGGCATTCTGCTGATCGCCGTCACCGGTTGGGGCCAACAGCAGGACAAGCAAACCGCCGAAGAGGCCGGCTTCGACCATCATTTCACCAAGCCGGTCGATCCGCGCGAATTGCAGCGCGTGTTGAGCCGGCAACGGGATTAAGTACTCAGCTCAACATGCTCACCGACACGACTTCGGCCCTCACCGCCGTCCTGCACGACATACGCTTGCCACGAGCGGAGACTTCACTCCATGCTTGATGAAGCTCAGGTCGTCAGCGCGCTCGCCGTACGCGACATCGTTGCCGATGCAACTCAGCGCGACGCAATTGCGGCGCTCGTCGCGCTATCTGGAGCCAACGCTAACGGGCGACGCGCCAGGTCCGGCATTGCGCTTCCACATCAGGGTGTCTATTGCCACGGCCTGCCGGGCCGCGGCAAAAGTCTGATGGTCGATACGGTGTTCGAACTGGCGAGCTGCCGGAAGCGGCGCCTGCATTTTCACGAATTTCTACGTGAGATGAACCGGCGTCTGGTGAGCGAGCCACGTGGCGACGATCGGCTTGGGTCAGTCTCGAGACAATGGCTCGACGGCGTGGAGCTACTGTGCTTCGACGAATTTCATGTGCACGATATCGCCGACGCATTCCTGTTGGGCCGCTTTCTCGACATTGCGATCAGCCAGGGCACGCGCGTCGTGCTGACCTCTAACTACGCACCCGACGCCCTGCTGTCCGACCCGGAGTTTCACGAGCGTTTCCTGCCGACGATCGAGCAGATCAAACGTTGCTTCACTGTGATTCACTTTGACGGCGCACGCGATTACCGTTTCGGCGGCGAAGAAGCGGTGCTCCCGCATTTTCTCGCGCCGCTCGACGCGGCAACCCGCGACGCGCTCCTGCACATTTTTATGCGCTACGAAGGCAGCGAGACACTGGAGCCCGCCACCGTCAGCGCAGCAGGCCGGCCGCTCGCTGCACGCGCCGCGGGTGCCGCTTTGCTATGGGCGGACTTCGAAAACCTGTGCGTGGCGAGCCGCTCGCACCTTGATTATCTGGACCTGGCCGAGCAATGGCACGGTCTGATTCTCGATCAGGTGCACACCGGGTGGCTTGCGAAGTCCCATACGCTGCAGCGGTTCATATGGCTCGTCGATATCTTCTACGACCGCAAATGCGCGCTGTTCATTGCGTCCGATCAGCCGATCGCAGCGGCGTTAAACGGACTCGAGGGCGCGCACGATCTGTCGAGAACGCTCAGCCGGCTCGCCGAAATGCAATCGCGTGGCTATCGCAGCACGCTCGACGGCACGGCGGACAGGGCTGAAATGACGGCGTCTCAGACGGCCGCCCAGTCGTGACGGCGGCGTGCATTTCTGAACGATAAAGCACTGAGGCCAATAAAAAAGCCGGCGAACTTTACGCTGCCGGCTTCTTCACTACTGATGGCGCCTTGACCGCGAATACGCCTTACTTCTGGCTGCGCTTCGCCTTCACCCGCGCGATCTGCTGCTTCGCCGCGTCATACACATGCTCGGGCGTGAAGCCGAACTTCTTCTTCAGGTCGGAGAGTGGCGCGGACGCGCCGAACGTATGCATCACCACCTGCGCGCCGAGCCGCCCGACATAGCGATCCCAGCCTAGCGTTGCCGCCTGTTCGACCGCCACGCGCGCATCCACGTCGGGTGGCAGCACCGAGTCCTGATAGGCCTCGTCCTGACGCTCGAAGAGATCCCACGACGGCATCGACACCACCCGCGCTGCGATTCCTTCGCTCTTGAGCTTCTCGTAGACGTCGACGCACAGCGACAGTTCGCTGCCCGTGGCGAGCAGAATCACCTCGGGCTTCTGCCCGTCGGGTGCATCGGCGAGCACATACGCGCCCTTCTGCACGCCCTTGGCCGACGCATAGCGCGTGCGATCCAAGGTCGGCAACGCCTGACGCGACACGACGATGCACGAGGGCCGCCGCGGGTCCGACATCGCCACACGCCAGACCTCGGCGACTTCGTTCGCGTCGCCCGGGCGCAGCACGGTCAACCCCGGCACGCCCCTCAGCGAGGCCAGTTGCTCGATCGGCTGATGAGTCGGACCATCTTCGCCGACGCCAATCGAATCGTGCGTGAACACGTAGATGGACGGCACTTCCATGATCGCCGAGAGCCGGATCGGCGGCTTCATGTAGTCGCTGAAAATCAGGAAGGTCGAACCAAACGGCCGCAAGTTCGACAACGCGAGGCCGTTTACGGCGGCGCCCATGCCGTGCTCGCGAATCCCGAAGTGCAAGTTGCAACCGCCATAGTTATCGTGTTCGAAGCTGCCTGCGCCTTCGAATTTCAGATTGGTCTTGGTGGAGGGAGAAAGATCGGCCGCACCGCCGATCATCCAGGGCACGCGTGCGGCAATCGCGTTGAGCACCTTGCCCGACGATTCGCGCGAGGCGACGCCCTTCGGGTCGGCATCGAACGTGGGAATGTCACTGTCCCAGCCCTCAGGCAATTCGTGCGCTTCGATCTGGGCAAACTCACGCGACAGTTCCGGGTATTTCTTGTTGTACGCATCGTACCTGCCCTGCCATTCCTCGCGCGCCGCCTTGCCGCGTGCGCCGATACCCTCTGCGAAGCGCTCATGCACGCCGTCCGGGACATAGAAGAATTTGTCTTCGGGCCAGCCATAGGCTTTCTTGGCGAGCGCCACTTCTTCGACGCCGAGCGGTTCGCCATGCGCGGCGGAGGTGTCCTGCTTATGCGGCGCGCCCCAACCGATGATGCTATGAACCACGATCAGCGTCGGCCGGTCCGTGATGCTTTTCGCTTCGACAAATGCGGCTTCCAGCGCCGCGGCGTCGTTCGCGTCGTTCACATGCAGGGTGTGCCAGTTGTAACCGCGGAAGCGGGTCTCCACGTCGTCGCTATAGGCGAGGTCGGTGTGGCCTTCGATCGTCACGCGGTTGCTGTCGTAGATCCAGGTCAGATTCGACAACTGCAGATGCCCGGCGAGCGACGCTGCTTCGTGCGAGATGCCTTCCATCATGTCGCCGTCACCGCATAACGCATAGACGCGGTAATCGAACAGCGGCGCATCGGGTTTGTTGAAGTGGCTCTCGTACCAGCGTGCCGCCATCGCCATGCCGACGCTATTGCCCAGCCCCTGCCCGAGCGGCCCGGTGGTCGTTTCCACACCGGTGGTCATGCGGTATTCGGGGTGACCCGGCGTCTTGCTGCCGAGCTGACGGAAATGTTCGATATCGTCGAGCGAGAGGGCGGGCGAACCGGTCGGCTTGCCGTCGTCGTCCACGGCTTTGACGTTCGCCAGATGCAGCAGCGAGTACAACAGCATCGACGCATGCCCCACCGAAAGCACGAAGCGGTCGCGATTCGGCCACAACGGCTCGTCCGGATCATAGCGAAGGTGGTTTTGCCACAGATGATAGGCGACGGGTGCCAGTGCCATTGGCGTACCGGGGTGACCGGAATTGGCCTTTTGCACAGCGTCCATCGATAGCGTGCGAATCGTGTTGATGCACAGCTGATCGCGGGCGGGATCGTTTTGCATGAGAACACTCCTTGTTCGGCGGTTGGAGACATCGCCAGGACGCACGGTGTTGGCGTGGTCGGCGATCGGTGTTCGTAGTGAAGCGCGTGGAACGACGCATGAGGAACCGCAGCCAGACTCAACGATGATGCGCCGATGCGCGCAAATCTGCACGGCGCGTTACATCCGGCGCCGTGTTGTACAGATGATCGGAGACGGTTCTTTCAAGCGGCTTGCGGTCTTGCGCAGGCAACGTGGCTACAAAGGCGGGAGCAACAACATCGCATTCATTGCGGTTGCGCCGCGTGCAGCCAGTGTTCGATTAGGGGCCCACGCTTGCCGTCGATCGGATCCATGGCGGGGAACGGCAAGGCCTCCATGGCCGCCTGCTCGGCTGGTGTCAGCGCTTCGCGGCGGATGTCCCATTGCTGGCCGGCCGGATACCCCCCGACCACCTGAAAGTGGCGCGCGAACGATTGCAGGCAATGGCCGGTGCCCGCGGGCAGCAGCAAGGCATCGCCCGCGGATAGGTTCACCACCCTGCCGCCCGGACCGCCGACAATCACCTCGGCCGAACCGTCCGTGACACCGAGCACTTCGTGCGCGGTCGCATGGAAATGGTGGTAATCGAAAATCCCGTCGCGCCATTGCGGAGGCCACTCGTTGCCTTCGAACAGGATCTCGAACGCCGCGGCAAGGTCACCGCTGTCCGGCGCGAGTGCTTCCCGGTAAATGATCACTGGCAACGTGCGGCTGTTCGGCACCCATTCGTGTGGCTCCAGCATGAATGCCTCGTACCCGGTCTGAGCCGCGTCGAATCCGTGCTTCGAATCGTTGTACATGGTCTGCTCCTGTGCTTCACGGTGCTCGCCGGGCACGCCGGGCTCACAAACGTATGACGATATTTCCGTGTCGAGACCGTGCGTGCACTTCGGCGTGTGCGGTTCACGTGCGGTTCAATCACCCGCCGATGCCTGTGTAACGTGCCGCTTCAGTCGACAACCCGCGTTGACCGGGCACGCCACACATCACTTCTTCTCTTGCGACTCGCGTCCGCCTGCGCCCGGTGGCTCTGCGTGCGTACCGGTGCCCAGCGGCACTTCGGCGGTTTGCTTCGGACGCTCGCTTGAACGCTGAGGGTTCGTTTGCGCGTCCACTCCGGTCTGTTCGACCGGCTCGATGCCGAGCGGACTGGGCTCGACATAGTGGGTTCCGCTCGGTTTGCTGCGCGGTTTCGTTTCCGTTGCCTGGTGTGCTGCGTTGCGGCCTTCGGCGGATTCACTGTCCGGCATGATGCTCTCCTTGAAATCGGCTATCCCGTTGGTGCAGCAACAATCGGTCCCTCTCCGCGATAACGGTGGCTCCGCGGCTCAGCAGCCGCGCGTAGGCATGGCCGTTGCGGCACCCATGCTGAAGTCTGGACCATTAGATCTGGACCAATTTTTGTAAAAAGGAGAACGTCATGACGATCACGACCATTCGTGTATCGGATACCGAAGTGCAAGTTGAACGCACTCTGTACGCGTTCTCGCAGAAGACCGACGCCGACGCTTTCGAGCGTTGCCTGGCCGATACGTCGATCGATAGCTGCTATCGCAACCATCCACCGGTGTCGGTGCATCCCACGCCGCCGGATCAGCATCCGGACGATCCGGGCCGCGGCAGCACCATTTCGCCTTCGCTCGGCGGCATGCCTTGAGCCGCGCGCGTTATATCGAAGCTTTGCCGCTCCCCGTGCTGCCGGGCGCACAGCGGCACAGCGGTATTAGATACAGCGCCGGATAGCGCCAGGCCCTCCCTGGCCGGCGTCACTTCTCCGGGGCCGCGCGGTCAGCGGCCACAATCTCCCGGCCGTAATCAATCGCGGCCCGGCGTGCCTCGTCGGCGGTCGCGTAGGGGCCAATCTCGGGTGCGCCGTCGAAGGGAAACAGAATCCTCCTGTCAGCTTTTCTGATGACCTTCAGTCCACCTACGTAACGGCCATCGCCTGTTCCGTGATAGCTGGCGTAAATCTCGAAGTCGTCGTCAGCAACGTCGGCCTTATGTCGCGCCATGTGTATTTTCCTCATCCCTGCATCTTGAGTGCGTCAATTCCGGTGTATTGCGTCGTTGGATGCCGTAATGGCAGCGAGCGCGTGCCGACGTCGAGCAATACCTGTTCCACGCGCCGCGGGGATTGGCGTGGCACGCTGTAAGCGCAAATTAAGACACTGGTCCGGGAATTGCGCGCGCCCTATGCACCGGGAAGACCACCGGTCCAGCCGCGAGGAGCCAGTATGAGTACCGACGAGATCACCGAGCACACGACGGACATCGCCCCCATCAAGCCCTATCGCAACGCTGCAGGCGGCTGGGGGTCGATCAAGGCGGTGGCGTCGATCCTTGTACAGGAACATGTCATGGTGAACGGCAGCCGCATCCTGTCGCATCAGAACAAGGCGGACGGCTTTGCGTGCGTGAGCTGTTCATGGGCCAAACCGGCAGACCCGCACCTGTTCGAGTTTTGCGAAAACGGCGCGAAAGCCACTGCGTGGGAAATCACCAGCAAGCGGATCGGCGCCGACTTCTTTGCCGACCACACCGTGAGCGAGCTTCAATCGTGGAGCGGCCACGAACTGGAATCGCGCGGACGGTTGACCGCGCCGATGCGATGGGACGCTGCTACGGATCGTTACGTACCCACTACGTGGCAACACGCATTCGCGGAAATCGCGAGAGAACTGCAAGCGCTGGATCCGAATGAAGCGGTGTTTTATGCGTCGGGCCGTGCGTCGCTGGAAACGTCGTATATGTATGCCCTGCTTGCCCGCATGTACGGCACCAACAATCTGCCCGACAGCTCGAACATGTGTCACGAAAGCACCTCGGTCGGCTTGCCGAAGACCATCGGCGCACCGGTCGGCACCGTGCAACTCGAAGACTTCGAACACACGGATTGCATGCTGTTCTTCGGCCACAACACCGGCACGAATGCGCCGCGCATGCTGCATCAGTTGCAGGACGCGCGTAAGCGCGGCGTACAGATCATCACCTTCAATCCGATCAGGGAGCGCGGCCTCGTCAGTTTCGCCAATCCGCAATCGCCAGTCGACATGCTGACGCCGGGCGAAACGCGGATCAGCACGCAATACCATCAGGTGAAGATCGGCGGCGATGCGGCCGCGATTGCCGGACTCTGCAAACTGCTGATCGAATGGGACGACGAGGCGCAGCGCGACGGCACGCAACGGGTGCTCGACGCGGCCTTCATCGCCGAACATACGCACGGCTTCGAAGCGTTCGCCGAGTCCATGCGCGCCATAACGTGGGAGGAAATCGAGCACCATTCGCAACTCACACGTGCGGCGCTCGAAGCGGCGGCACGCGTCTATGCGCAAGCCAACGCGGCGATGGTGCTGTACGGCATGGGTATCACCCAGCACCGAAGCGGCGTGCACAACGTGCAGATGTTGTCGAATCTACTGCTACTGCGCGGTAATATCGGCCGGCCCGGCGCCGGCATCTGCCCGATTCGGGGGCATTCGAATGTGCAAGGACAGCGCACGGTCGGCATGACCGAAAAGCCCGAACTCGCGCCACTCGACAAGCTGAAAGAACTCTATGGTTTCGAGCCGCCGCGCGAGAAAGGCATGAGCACCGTCGAAGCTTGCCAGGGCGTGCTCGACGGCAAAGTTAAAGCGTTCATTGGCCTGGGCGGTAATTTTCAGGTGGCGATACCCGATCATCACGTGATGGATCCGGCGTGGCGGCGACTGAGGCTGACGGTACAGATCGCCACCAAGCTCAACCGCAGCCACCTGCTGCACGGCGAGGTGGCGTATTTGCTGCCGTGTCTTGGACGCATCGAAATCGACCGCCAGGCAAGCGGTGAACAGTGGGTCAGTGTCGAAGACAGCACGGCTTGTGTGCACGGCTCCCATGGGTTGGCCGAACCCGCCGGCGACATGTTGCTGTCGGAACCGGCGATCGTCGCCGGTATCGCCACGGCGCTGCTGCCCGGCAACCCGAAGGTGGATTGGGATGCATGGGTCGGCGACTATGCACGCGTGCGCGACGCGATCGAACGCACTTATCCCGAGCAGTTTCGCGATTTCAACCAGCGCTTCAGGCAGCCCGGCGGTTTTCACCGGCCATTGCCGGCATGTGAGCGCAAATGGAAGACGGAAAGCGGCAAGGCCAATTTCATCGTGCCCGATACGCTCGATGAAGACGCGGACATGCCGGCCATCGGGCCCGACGTGCTGCGTCTGATGACGACGCGCGGCGACAGCCAGTTCAACACTACCGTCTATACGCTCGACGACCGTTTTCGCGGCGTGTACGGCACGCGCGAAGTGCTGCTGATGCATCAGGACGACCTGACGCGTCTTGGTTTCACGGAGGGCGACGCAGTGTGCATCTCGACCGTGTCTAACGATGGCGTGGCGCGCGAAGTCGAAGGCATGCGGGTGCATGCCTTCGATATTCCACGAGGTTGCATCATGGGCTACTACCCGGAATGCAACCGGCTGATTCCACTTTCGCATCACGCGAAATCGAGTCTGGTACCCGCGTCGAAGTCGATTCCGGTCCGCTTGCGAAAATCGGCTTAACGCAGCTTCGCAACGTCCTTGTCGCTCACCCGCGTGGCCGCCGGATTGCCGAACTGCGTGGTCACATAGTTGGTGAGCGCGGCAACCTGCGCATCGTTCAACTGCGTGGCGAATGCCGGCATGCCGACATCGTTGCCCGCGGTTTTGCGATGCAAGCCATGCAAGATCACCTGCACGAGGTTGCCCGGATTGGACGCCCCCACCGTCGAGTTGTGCAGCAGCGGCGGATAATACCCATCTGGCGTGCCCTTGCCTTGCGCCTGGTGGCAGGTCGCACAGTTGCCAAGATACAGGCGCGCCGGATCGAGCGTACCGTCGCTCAGTGCAACGCCGCGCAAACGCGTAACGTCAGTCGACGGCTTGCCCCAGGCGTTGCGGGGCTGCGAACTGCTGTCGTTTACCGCCGGCACCGTGCGCACATAGGTGGCGATCGCATCGATATCCGCGCCGGTCATCTTCGAAAAGCTGTGCTCGACGGCTTCGCCCATCGGACCGGCCGCTTGCGCGACGCCCGGCACGCTACCCGTTTGCAGATACTGCACGAGCTGCGCGTGGCTCCAGCCGCCAATGCCGCTATTGGCCGACGACGTGATGTTGTAGCCATCCCAACCCGCCAGCACTGAGCCGCCGAGGAAGCCGCTGCCGGTTTCGTCGAGCGCCTTCTCCTGCATCGCGAAGCCGCGCGGCGTGTGGCAGGTGCTGCAATGCGCGAGGCCTTGCACGAGATACGCACCGCGATTCCACTCGACGCTCTGGCTCGGCTTGTCCCGATAGGGCCCGTTCTTCAGGAACACCCAGTTCCATGCGGTCAGCGGCCAGCGCATGTTGAGCGGCCACGGAATGTCGCTCTCGCGCGCAGCCTGATTCACGGGCGCAACGCCGTAGCGGAAGTAGGCATATAACGCCTTCATGTCATCGTCGCCAAGCTTCGCGTAGGACACGTACGGCATGGCTGGATAGAGGTGATGGCCGTCCTTTGAGACGCCATTGCGCACCGCACGGTCGAAGTCCTCGAGCGACCACGCGCCGATACCCGTTTGCGGGTCCGGCGTGATGTTGCTCGAATAGATCGTGCCGAGCATCGGCACTTTCAGCGGCAAGCCGCCCGCAAACGGCTTGCCCTTGACGGTGCTATGACAGGCCATGCAATCGCCCGCCGTGGCGAGATATTCACCTCGCTTGATCAACGCGGTGTCGTTGCTGCTCACCGCGCCGGCAGAATCGTCGGCCTGCGCCAGGACGGGCAATGCCAATGCACCGGCCAGCAGCCAGAAAAAGGTCTTTTTCAGCACGTTCAAACTTCCTTCTTCAACTGGTCGGCCATGCGAAGTGCAAGCGCGGCAATGGTCAGCGTTACGTTGACGGTGCCCACCGTCGGCATCGTCGCGCTGCTGGAGATGAACAGGTTCGGGTGATCGAAGGTCCGGCAATGCTTGTCGACCACCGAATCGCGCGGGTCGCCGCCCATGATGGTCGCGCCCGTGATGTGGTTGTTTGGGGCGAACTCGTCCTGATACTCGATCTCCGTGCCGCCCAGCACTTTCGCTGCGTTCGCGTAGACCTCTTTCGTATGGACTGCGCCGCGCTTCACGTAGTCGTCGATCGCGTAGGTAATCTCCGGGCGCGGAATGCCGATCGCATCGACTTCCGTCTTGCTCGGCACGATGCGGTTTTGCGGCTGCGGCAGGATTTCGTGGAAGCAGTCGAATTCGACAAAGCGCGCCGAACGGTCGCGAATCTGCGCGTCCAGGTCGGCCGGTTTGATCAGCTTGCCCTGCTTGAAAATCTTCGCCGTTTCCTGATCGATGCGCGACAGGTTCGACAAGTGGATCTTCTTGGCGGCTTCGTTCGCGCGAAACGCACCGTCGCGAAAGCCGATTAGCGAGGTCATTTCCTGCGGACCGCGGCCCGGCCAGAGTTTTTCGTCCGCGTAGAACGTGACGCCCGTGCCCGGGTGATCCATCAGATTGCGGCCCACCATGTCGGAGCTATTGCCCACGCCGTTCGGGAAATCGTGGCTGGTGGACATGAGCATGATCTTCGGCGTTTCGATACCGTTCGCGGCGAGCACGAAATATTTGCCTTCCACGCGATGCTCGTTGCCCTGCGGATCTTTATACAGCGCGGCGGTGATGCGCTTGTTCGCACCGACTTCGAGCTTGTAGACGACCGCGTTATCAATCAGTTTCGCGCCGGCCTGCTCCGCTTTTTCAACGTGCACGATGCCGTTGTACATCGCGCCAATCGGGCAGATCGGCATGCAGTTGTTGTTGCCGCAACAGGTCGGGCGGCCATCATACGGACGGCTGTTCCGCGCGACCGGTTCGGTCACGACGTGATAGCGCGAGTCGAACGCGTTGAGCTTGCCCTTGATGGTTTGCTCGTTATACGACAGCGGCAGCGGTGCCATCGGGTACGGCTGGCTGCGCGGCGAACCGAGTTCTTCGTCCGTCGGGCCCCACACGCCGAGTTCTTCTTCGGCGCGCTGGTAGTACGGCTCCAGTTCTTCGTACCCCATCGGCCAGTCGCGGCCCACGCCATAGGTGGTCTTCATGCGGAAGTCGTTCGGCATGAAGCGCCATGCGGACGCGGCCCAGTGCCACGTCGTCCCGCCCACCGCGCGAATGTACTGCGAGTTGAATTTGTGCTCGCCTTTCAGAATCAGATAGTTGTTCGGCGGCCCGTATTCCGGATGCGGCGCCCATGCGCTCGACGGGTACGGCGCCGAATTGTCGGACTTGTCGAACTGATTGCGAAAACGCTCGACGATCTCCCAACGCGGCATGCGCGGCCCTGCTTCGAGCAGGATCACGGACTTGCCGGCGAGGGCCATTTGATGCGCGACGATCGCGCCCGCGACGCCCGACCCGACGACGACGATATCGGCTTGTTGTGTGTCGGCCATTGCTTAAGTTTGCCTTTCGATGGGTTTGGCGGCCCAGAAACCGGGCTTGTTGGGGCAGTACGAACGGATGATCAGCGTGTCGGACACCACGTCGTACATCAACGCCTGTTCATACGTGATGACCTGGTTGTCCACCGTGCCGAGATACCAGCCTTCCATGATCTTCAGCGCGAGCGCCTGTTGCGCGGCATCGGCGGAACCGGCTGCAAGCGCGCCGGCCAGCTTCGGCAACTGCAGCGCGAGATCGGGCGAGGACTGCTGCAACGCGGCCAGCAAGCGCGTGCCGACGTTGCGATCGAGAGCGGATCGGGCTGTCAACGATTGCGACAACGTCATGAAGGCGTCGATCGGCGCGGCGGCCGAGTCGTCGGCCAATGCCCTGAGCGCGAGCGAACCTGTCAGACCGGCTATCGTCAATGCGAACGCGCCTTGCAGCCAGCGGCGGCGCGTCACGGTGGACGGCTCGTCGCTCGCGGCATGTGCGCCGAAGGAAGTCCCCTTAAGGGACTCGTCGTGAGAGTCTTGTGGAGTCAATTGTTGTTCTTCCCTTGTGAGGCGTTTTATACGTATGGGTATTGCGGGCACTGCGCGTATTGCGGAGAGAGGGGCGACGCCGGCCGTGCCGCTCGTTGTGATGCTTTCATGCGGCCAGCGGTCTTGCCGACGATGCAGCCGGTTGTGCTGAATGCAGCGCCAAAGCCGGGTTAGAACTGATGCATCATCCCGACATACGCGCCGGTTTGCGATTCGCCCGCGAGCGGACTCGTGTTATTGGCGGCATCGCGCGGCGACGCTTCAAGCGAAAAATTCGCGTTGCTGCTGTTGCTGACATAGGCCACCGTGCCGTACAGGAAGGTACGCTTCGACAGGTTATAAGTCGTGCCGAGCGCATACATCATGGCATGGCCGGATGGATCGTGCGAGGCATCGCCGCCACCGTCACCGACCCTGATGTAGTAGCCGCCCCCGGTCACGGCCCAGCGCGGCTGGATGTTGTACGTGGCGCCGAGCCAGTAGTGATCGGCGCTGTCGGCCACACCCACCGGCGAATCCGGCGCCGAGTAATGCGTATAGGCACCCTGAATCTTCACCGCGTCGAAATGCACATTCGCGCCGACGAAATATTCACGCGAGGCCTGGAAGATATTGCTGAAGCGGCCGTTGCTATCGCGCAGTTCATCATAGATGCCGCGCACGTCGAAAAGCGGCGAGTGATACGTCAGCATGATGCCGTCGGAGTGGCCAAACTCACCGGTCGCACCACTGTTGAACGCACCCGGCTGATTGCCGAAGGCGTATTGCGCCTGCACGTCGAAGCCCCCCAACACCGGGCTGTGATACTCGACGTTATTGCTGGTCTGCTGCCAGTTGCGCCCGCGCACGAGCGAAGCCGACGAAAATGCCTGCTGCACGAACGGGTCGAATTCCCACACACCGTCGCTGTCAATGAACAGATTGCGCCCGGCTTGCAGCGTGCCCCACTGGTCGCTCTTCAGGCCGACGAACGCGCGCCGCGACCACAACCGTCCGCCACTGGTCGTGCCGTTCATGATTTGCAGACCGGTTTCCAGGTTGAAGATCGCATTGAGGCCGCCGCCCAGATCTTCATTGCCTTTGAGGCCCAGCATACTGGTGCCCCAATCGCCGCCTTCAGCACTCCAGCGGCTCGAAGTGCCGCCCGCGCCGTTGTTGATGTGATTCAGATACTCCACGCCGCCGTCGAGACGGCCATATAACTCCACACTGGTTTGACCGTATGCCAGGGGACTCGCGACCGCCAGGGCGGTCATTAATTTTGTATGTAGTCTCATTGTTTTGCCGTGAGTTTCTTCTGTCGAAATGGTGGGCAAAGCCACCTGCCGATGAACAAAAACTACTCGCCGTGTCACACTGCGGCTCAACCTGCTGGCGGGCCGCGGACCAGCGGCACGCGCTGCGTCAGCGGGTCTCGCGCAGACAGTTGAACGGTATGGGCATGACCTGTTGCGCATACCGGGTTGTGCCGGCAGGGTTCTGCCAGCATTGCGCCGGGTTGAACCAGCTTGCCAAGGGGATGTTGTAAAACTACACGCTTCGCGCACGCACTATAGGGGATCGACGCTTCATAGCCTATCCGTTTGACGCAATAAACTTTTGCTACCAGCACACTCAGCATTGAAATCAGCAATCGAATCGACGCGTACCAAAAGAGATCCCTGCCGGGGAGATCGAAAGGTACTCACGATAAGATAGTCGGTCATTCGGCCTCAGCCAAATCGAAACGCATTATTTGTTATCTGACCATTCATCATTTGCCACTTGCCATGAACGCGCCCGAACTCACCGAAGACGAAAACCTTGGGCTTTACCAACGCGCGACCGAAACCGGCGCGGAATGGTGGCGCGTCAGCGTGGCGGACCGGCCGGAAAACTACCGCCTCGAGCATGGGGTGGATGAAGGCAACGGCACCGGTTCGGTCGATATCGATCTGGTGGTCGACGCCGAAAACCTGCGCGCGAAGTTGAAGAAGTGGCGCCGCGAAGGCTTTGCGATCGATACACCCGATGCCGCCGACGAAGCGGGTGCGGCAGAACGGGTGGCCTTCATGCCGGAGTTGCAGCGCGTCGCGGCGCGGGCCTCGGCGGCGAGGCGCCGCCTGCCGGTAGAGGGCGCGGGCGAAACCGTGCGCATCGGCCATGTCGACGTACCGTGCGGCGTGGACAATCCGCTCGTGCCACGCCTCAATCCGGCCTACCTGTTCTCCGAGCGCTTTAACGACATTGTCGAAGATATCGTGGAGAACCGGCGCGTCATGCTGATCGGGCACACCGGCGCCGGCAAGACCAGTTTGATCGAACAGGTCGCCGCGCGCTCGCATCACGGCGTGTTGCGCTCGAACATGAATGGGCAAACCACAGTCGGCGATTTCGTCGGTTTCTGGACGGTCAAGGGCGGCGAAACGATCTGGGTGGACGGCGTGCTGCCCACCGCGATGCGCGAAGGCTTGTGGCTGATCGTCGACGAAATCGATTTCGCCGAACCGTCCATTCTCGCCGCCCTCACCGCCGTGCTCGAACCGCACGGCCGCCTCGTGCTGAAAGAGAAAGGCAATGAGATCGTCGCGCCGCATCCGGCGTTTCGGCTCTTTGCCGCGGCCAATGCGGTCGGCGCGATGAGCCAGTTCCGCCATCTGTATCAGGGCGCGAATCTGATGAACGAAGCGTTTCTCGATCGCTGGCGCGTCTACATGCTGGATTATCTGACGCCCGCCGAAGAAACCGACGTGCTGATGCGCACGCTCGCCCCGCATATGACACGTGCGCTCGCGACCACCCTCGCCGCGATTGCCGCCGACTGCCGCGCGGCGTTCGCCCGCGAAGACCTGTCGAGCGCGTTCTCCACGCGGCGTCTCCTCGACTGGGCCGAACTGATGCTGCGCACCGGCGACCCCGAACGCGCCGCCGGTCCTGCGATTTACGCCAAGGTCAGTCCCGAAGATGCCGCGCTGATTCGCGGCATTGTTCGCCATCACATCGCGCCGGCCGCCTGAAGCGGCCAATGATCATATCGAGCACATCGAGTCCAACCCGCACCATGAGCGCCATGCACGCAACGCGCGACACGCAAGGCTTCGCGTTCGAATCCACGCTCAGCAAGGTAGCGCGTGTGCTGACCGGGCAATACGGCGTGACAGTCGCGTTCAGTCCGGATGGTCCGCGGGTCGAACCGGGCCGCATCGTCATTCCCGACTATGAACTGAGCGGCGGCGTCGAGCGTGACGTGCTGATCGGTTATCTGGATCTGCTGGTGGCGCGCGCCAAGCATTCGTCGCTCGCGCAGATGGACGCGCTGCCTGCCGGCGTTGCGGCGAATCTCGCGCAGGTCATCGAGGACCGCCGCGTCTGTGCGCAACTGCTCGACGAGTATCCGGGCGCGCGCTGGTTTATCGGCAAGCTGCGTGTGCATGCCGCCGAACAGGCGCGGCAGCGTTGGCCGAAGCTGCATTGGCGCGAGCGGCTGGTCTGGCTGGTAGAGCGCGCACTGTGGGACGAACAGCCGACACGAACCGAAGCGATTCATTCACTGCTGGCCGCACTGCACGCCTCGCAGGATCTGCTCGACGAGGCGCGCGGAAGCCGCTCGAGCGCGCATAGCATCGCGGCAGCACAGGCGTTGGTGGCACGCGTGCGGGCTTTGTCGGCGGGCGATGTCAACAGTATGGTGTTCACCGCCGATCCGGTTGAAGACATCGATACGGAAACCGCCGCTTTTTCATCGGCGCCGCTCAATGATGAAGACACGGCCCTGCCCGACCAGGACAACGCGGCTTCGCCGCCGTCGGATAAAAGTGGCGGCGCCCAGGCGGAGAATGCGGTGGGCATGGGGCAATCGGTGGCCGATGCGCAGCAGTCGTCGGCACGTTCCGAAGGCGAAACCGGTGCGGCGTCAGAAAGCGTCCGCGCGCGGCTATCGATTCCGCTCGCCACCGAATTCGACGAAATCACCGACGTCACCGGCCAGGGCGATAGCGCGACGTGGCGCGAGCTTCGCGCGCAGGCACGGGCGGATACCGCGCCGCTCAAGGAAAAGCTCGAACGCGCGCTGAGCGCCGACGAACGCACCCGTTGGCGCCGCGAACAGGAACGCGGGGAGATCGACCGCACCGCACTGGCGAAGCTCGCCACCTCGCCCGGCTACCGCACGCCGTTTCGCACGCAGCGGGCAGCCAAAGGACGCGACGTCGCCGTGACCTTGCTGATCGACCGCAGCGGTTCCATGGCCGGGCGCAAGATCGAACTCGCGCGTCTGTGCGCCACGGCATTGTGCGATGCGCTGACGCAGTTGTCGTTCGACTGCGAGGTACTTGGCTATTGCTCGCTCGAGTTCGTGCCCATGAAGCAACTCTATGAACGGCAACTGGCGGCCGGCGCGGATGTGCGGCGCTATAACCGCTTTGTCGAGCGGCTCGATCTGAAGGTCTACAAACGCTTTGGCGCCACGGATCTGAGCGGGATCGCCAGAATCGATTGTGGCCACGAGAACCCGGACGGCGAGGCGCTGGCCTGGGCCGCGACGCGGCTCGCCGATCATCAGGCCGAGCGGCGCATCCTGATCGTGTTTTCAGACGGCTATCCGTCAACCGGCGACGGCGATCCGCAAGTGTTGCGCCACGATCTGCGTGAACGCGTCGCGGCGATCCAGAAACGCGGCATCGAACTGGTGGGGATCGGCGTGCTGACCGATGCGGTCGAGGACTTCTATCCGCACAACGTGGTGGTGAGCCGCCTTGCCGAATTGCCCTCGACGGTGTTCTCGGTGTTGAGTTCGATGCTGCTCACGCGCTAGCGCATCAAAACGCATTCAACGGAATCTTCAGATAGCGCACGCCGTTCGCTTCCGGCTCAGGCGGCATGCCCGCGCGGATATTGAGTTGGATCGCCGGCAGAATCAGCGTCGGCATGCCGAGCGTGCGATCACGCGCGGTGCGCATGGCGACAAAAGTCTCCTGCGTCACGCCGTCGTGCAGATGAATATTGCTGTGGCGCTGCTCCGCAACGGTGGTCTGCCAGTTCGGCTCGCGTGACGGCGGCGGGTAGTCGTGGCACATGCACAGCCGTGTCTCCGGCGGTAACGCGAGCAGTGTGTGAACCGAGGCATATAAGGTATGCGCATCGCCGCCCGGAAAATCGCAGCGCGCCGAGCCAACGTCCGGCATGAAGAGCGTATCGCCGACAAACACGGCGTCGCCAATCCAATAGGCCATATCCGCCGGCGTATGGCCGGGCACGTGCAGCGCTTCCCCGCTCAGTTCGCCAATGCTGAAACGCTCGCCGGACGCGAACAGATGATCGAACTGGCGGCCGTCGGCATGCATGTCTTCGCCAAGATTGAAGATGCGCTTGAATGCGGCCTGGACGATACGGATGCTTTCGCCAATCGCAATCTTGCCGCCCAACGCCTCTTTCAGATAAGGCGCCGCCGAAACGTGATCGGCATGGGCATGCGTCTCCAGCAACCATTCGACGCGCAATCCATGTTGCCTGACGAAAGCGACAACGCGTTCGGCTGAATCGGTCGACGTGTGCCCGGATTTCGGATCGTAGTCGAGCACCGGATCGATCACGGCGCACGCCGAGCCTTCGGACGCATACACCACATAGGTAAACGTGCCGGTCGCCGGATCGTAAAAAGCTTCTATTTGAGGCGTCATGGCGCGTTACACCAATTTGGGCTTGAATGAATACTGCTCGATCCCGCCGCCCCGCGCGACCACGGCCGTGCTCTCCGGAATCTCTTCCCACCAGCCGGGCAAATCCGCCAGCGGCTCCGACAACACGAGAAACGCGTCCTCGCCAGCCGCCGTGATGCGCGAGTCGTCCGGATACAGTTCGTGCAGATGCCGGAACGAGGTGCTGTGGAAGAGCGAGCGCGATTGCCCTTCGCTCGAATAGCGAACCGCGATGACCTGCTCGCCGTCGGTTGCGCAGACCGTCATGTTCAGCGCTTCGTCGATACCGTGTTTGCGGCCGACATCCTCGACAAAACCCACCATCCGCTCGATCGCGGTCACCGGCGCCAGTTCGAGACCGAAGGTGAGCGCCAGGAAAAACAGCACTTCGGAATCCGTCGAGCCTTCGACCGATGGAAACAACTCCGGATCGATCGCCAGCATCAGATCGCGCCGTACCGCTGGATAGTTGCGCACCAGCCCGTTATGCATAAACAGCCAGCGGCCATAGCGGAACGGATGACAGTTGGTTTCCTGCGACGGTGTGTCGGTGGCCGCGCGCACATGCGCGACGAACAGCGGCGCGCGAATGGCCCGCGCGGCCTCGCGCAGGTTGCGGTCGCTCCAGGCGGGCTGGATGCTGCGGTAGCGAAACGGGATGTCGGTGGGATGGCCGTACCAGCCGATGCCGAAGCCGTCGCCGTTCGTGGTGGTCTGGCCGAGCTGCGAATGCAGGCTCTGGTCAATCAACGAGTGTTTGGCGTTGAACAGCACCGTTTCGAGTTGAAGCGGGTTGCCGGTATAAGCGAGCCAGCGGCACATGCGTTTTCCTCCTGTCGCAACGAGATGTCTGACGAACCTCGCCCAGCCTCGAATAGGCCCGCGCGCCGCCGTTCGCTATTTGACCACGGGTTGCATCTGGGCAATCGGTATCAGGAACTCTGAAAAACCGGTCAGGATAATTTGCACGCCGATGCACAGCAGCAGAAACGACGAGACGCGCATCGCAACCTTGGTGCCGTCCACGCCGAGATACTTGGCGAAAACCACGGCCCGGCTGTAGATCAGGTAGACGGTTGCAGCCACCAGGATCGAGATCACGACCGACGCGATGCTCGACAGCACAAAGGCCGAGAGCTTATGTGTGCGATTCGCGGTCAGCGCGATCGCGGTGGCGATCGAACCCGGCCCGGTAGTGAGGGGAATAGTGAGCGGGAAGAACGCCTTCGACATGGCGTTATCCGAATCCACGCGTTTGACGGCCGGCTGCTCGGCCGGTTGCGTGTCGGGCGCGTTGAGCATTTGCCAGCCGCCGACGGCAACCGCAAGCCCCCCGCCAATACGCAAGGCCTCCATGGAGATGCCGAAGAAATGAAGAATCGGGGTGCCGACAAAGAAGGCGACAAGCATCACGCACATGACGTTGAAGGCGATTTTCTTGGCGAGCGCGGTGCGGTCTTCCGTGGTGAGCGATGCTGTCCGGTCGAGAAAGACGAACGCCATGCCGATTGGGTTGATGATGCTGATCAGCCCGGTGAAGCCAAAGAGGATATCCGAGATCAGACTTTCGACCATATGCGATCCGTTTCGGGCAGCGGCTCGGCCGGGCGGGTTGTTCGACTGACTGCCCGCCGATGCGCCGCGCTGAGTTGAAGTGCTGGACGTCTTCGGCCTGTCCAGATTGATGCTCAAGTTGCGTGGGTCAGATGATATCGCGGCGCGGCACGCAAATTGGTAAAAAAGGGGGCGATGCAAGCCGCGCGCGGCGTTGCACTGCAGCAGAGCGGCCAAAAAAGATGTGCGCGCAACTTTCGGAAAGCCTACACTTTTTTGACTTACTTTACGTAGTCAAAGCATCAGGCATAAAGTCCTCAGCGAAGCTGCACTTTCAACGAGACGTACTTACCGGTTCGAGGAGTTGCTCCCCATGTTGCTTCGTGTACTTGCTGCGCTGCCGTTCGTCGGCATTCTGCTCGGCGTCCCGTTTGTGAATCGTGTCGAGCCGCTGGTGCTCGGCATGCCATTTGTGCTGGCCTGGATCGTCATGTGGGTGGTACTCAGTTCGATCATCATGGCGGTCATTTACCGTCTGGACCCGACCAACCGTCAGCTCGCCGCGGACGGCGAGGAGGCCCGATCATGAGCGCACTCGTCATCATTGCGGCGATTACGCTATTTGCGCTGTACCTGGGGGTGCGCGCGCGGCGCGGCCACGATATGAGTCTCGAACAGTGGACCGTGGGCGGTCGCAGTTTCGGCACCGCGTTCGTGTTCCTGCTCATGGCGGGCGAGATCTACACGACCTTCACCTTCCTCGGCGGCAGCGGCTTTGCTTATGGAAAGGGCGCGCCGGTCTACTACATTCTTGCCTACGGCACACTCGCTTACATCCTCTCGTACTGGATGCTGCCGCCCATCTGGCGCTATGCGAAAAATCACCGCCTCGTCTCGCAGCCACACTTCTTCGCGCGCAAGTACGACAGCCCGGCGCTCGGCACGCTCGTCGCGCTGGTCGGCGTCGCCGCGCTGATCCCCTATCTCGTGCTGCAACTCAAGGGGCTCGGCATCATCGTCGCAACGGCCTCGTATGGCGCGATTTCTTCGACGGCCGCCATCTGGATCGGCGCCGCGGTGGTGACGGCTTACGTGATCGTCTCGGGCGTGCGCGGTTCCGCGTGGAATTCGGTCGTGAAAGATATGCTGATTCTGGCGATCGTGCTGTTCCTCGGCATCTATTTGCCGCTGCACTACTACGGCGGCTTCGGCGCGATGTTCCATGCCATCGATGCCGCGCGCCCCGGGTTCCTGACCTTCCCGGCCAAGGGTTCGAGCGTGACCTGGTTCCAGTCGACCGTGCTCCTGACCGCACTGGGCTTCTTCATGTGGCCGCATACATTCGGTTCGATCTACACGGCGAAGGACGAGCGTATCTTCCGTCGCAATGCGATGGTGCTGCCGCTGTACCAGCTCATTCTGCTGTTCGTGTTCTTCGTGGGCTTTGCGGCGACGCTGAAGGTGCCCGGCCTGAAGGGTGGCGACATCGACCTGTCGCTGTTCCGCCTGTCGTTGCAGACTTTCGACCCGTGGTTCGTCGGCGTGATCGGCGGAGCGGGGATTCTGACGGCGCTGGTGCCGGGATCGATGATTCTGACGTCGGCGTCCACGCTGCTCGCCAACGACGTGTATCGCGGCATGGTGAACCGCAATGCGTCGGATGCGACGGTGACCAAGCTCGCGCGCTTCCTCGTGCCGGTGGTGGCGCTGGTAGCCGTAGGTTTTACGCTGCACGGCGGCGAGACCATCGTGGCGTTGCTGCTGATGGGCTACAGCTTCGTGACCCAGCTGTTTCCAGCGGTGATCTGCAGTTTGCTGCGGCGTAACCGGGCAACCAAGTACGGCGCATTTTGCGGGATTCTGGCGGGCGTCGCGGTGGTGGCCCTGACGACCACTCTGCATCTGAGTGTCGCGCAGTTGATGCCGTTTTTGCCTGACGCGCTGAAGGACGTCAATATCGGCTTCCTGGCGTTGGCCGTGAACATCATTGTTTTTGCCGCGGTGAGCGCTGCGACGCAACCGAGGTCGGTCGAGCCGACTCACGCGCCGGTGCATTGAGGCTATCGGATCGTTTTGCGGAACGCCGTGTGGGCGTGAAAAACGTCCGGTCCCGTTTGGGGGTGAAAGGCGCAACTCAACTGTTTGCGTCTTTCACCCTTAAGAAGCCGTCGGCGCTCCACGCGTCCGAGTTCACTCCGTGATGAACGAAGAACAAGCCGTCGGGATCGTATTTGCGCTTCACGGCCACAAGCGGGGCGTAGTTGCTTCCCCAGTTCGCCCGCTGCCAGTTGGCTTCGAAGAAATTGCTCTCGGATAAGTACGTCCCCGCGTCGGGGACGACGGTGCGTAACGTCTGCGCGGCCTGCGCGATTCGCGCTGCATAGCGCCGTCCCTTTGCTTCGTCCGGTTCGTGGCCTGACATGCCGGGAAAGGCCGGCGCGCCCTCGCCAGCAATGATCGCCAGTGCAAAAGCATTCAGGACCGCCGGGTTCATCGGCGTGTCTCTGGTCGCGCTCAATGCGTCAGCGGGGGCGCCCGCGAGTCCTTTGTTGAAGTGAAACGAAACCGTCCATTGGCGAGTGCTCTCGAATAATGCATCGATCAGACGCCCGTCGCCGCGCTGAAACCGGCCATCTGACATTCGCAGCATAGGGCCGTTGCCGAATGCTCGACCAGACACGAGTTTTCGTAGTGGTATGAGTCGCAGACGGTCTGTCCGCGGGACTTCAAGCAGGATTCTGTATAGCGGTTGAAAGGGTTGATCGCCTTGGGCGCCAGCCCTTTTTCCTGCTTTCACGCTATGCTCTGCGGCACGCACCTCACACGTCGAGCCGCCGATGCAGTCACCCGTTCTCCGAGTCGCTCGTCCAACCAACGATCTGCGCAAGCTCGCCGATTTCTATACCCAGGGACTAGGCTTCGAGGTTCTCGCCCGCTTCGAAAACCACGAGGGTTTCGACGGTATCGTGCTGGGGCGGCGCCAATGCCCCTGGCACATCGAGTTCACACACCAGCACGGCGTCGTGGTCGAGCGAGCGCCGACCACCGAGCATCTTCTCGTGCTCTATCTACCCGAACACCACGAATGGCTTGCTGCGGTCGAACGGATTCAGGCGCTTGGCGTCCTGCCGTGCGAATCGGAAAATCCGTACTGGGATCGGCTAGGGAAAACATTTGAGGACCCCGACGGTTATCGGATCGTTTTGCAAAATGCTGCGTGGGGATGAAAAGCATGTGGAGAGAATGAATGAGCTACCTTCTTTACTACTCGCCGGGCGCGGCAAGCATGGCAGTTCACTGGATGATGATAGAAATGGGCATTCCGTTCGACGCCCAGCTGATCGACATCGACGCCGGCAATCAGCGAGACCCTGAATATCTCCGGCTCAATCCATCAGGACGCGTTCCCACGCTAGTGGTCGACGGCACGCCGCGCCACGAGTCGGCCGCGTTGCTCATGCTGCTGGCCGAGCGGCATCCTGAAACCGTCCTGGCACCTGCGCCAGGCTCCGCCGATCGCGCGGCGTGGCTGGAGTTCATGGTCTATCTGGCCAACACGCTGCTGCCCGCCATGCGCGACTGGTTTTACGCGGATGTCGACGGCGATCCTGCCGGCGCCGAAGGCGTCCGGGCGCTCGCGCAGCGGCGCATCGAGGAAGCCTGTGATCGGCTCGACGCAGATCTCGCCGACGGACGTGACTATCTGTTCGGTGGCAAGCTCAGCACCGCCGATTTCCTCGCGGTCGTGGTGATGCGCTGGACACGCAATATGCCGCGCCCCGCACTCGGCTGGCCGAATCTCGCGCGCTATATCCGCGGGCTGCGCGCCCTGCCCTCGTTCATTGACTTGAATACGCGAGAAGGGCTCACCGAATGGCGCAACCAGGACGATTGACGCGCGCTTGACCCATTGGCGGCCGGGGCAGTGGCCGGCCGAGCCGACTGGTCGTGGTAACGGCCTTGAAACGGTCTTGAAACCGCTTAGAAGCCGCTAGCCAGTTAGTTCGCGCGCGTGCCGACGATCACAATACCGCGTGAAAGTCCGCTCACGTTATCGACCGCCAGGGCTCCTGCATACAGTTGGGTGACCGGCACCCACACCGCCGGATACTTGTAGCGCGCAACATCGAGCAGCAGTGCGCTATCGCTTGCGGCGTCGTATGCGGCAAGTGGCGACCAGTGGCCGCCGCCTGTTTCGCCTATCTCCACCCGCCTGAAGTTCAATAACGCAAAACGGTCGCTGTGGCCCGTTGTTTCGCGAATCAGATCACGAAACTGACCGAGCGTCAGATCGCCGGCGTGGAATTTCGTCACCTCGACGGGAAACGCGCTTAGGGCTGAGCTGAGCTGGTCGAGCGTCATGCCCTCCTTCGATACCCGCGCGGCGTTGGCAACCTGCGGATCGACGCTGCGGAAGAAATCCTGTTGCGAGAAGTATGGGAAATCCGGATACTGCGTCGACTCGGGGCGCTGGATGCCCAAAGCATTGAGCGCCATCACCGAGGTCGCGACTGAACAGTAGGCTTCGTTGCGCTGCGTTTCGAAGTACTCCGAGAGCGGCCAGTACGACTGGTTATGGGCGGTGCTCATCAACCGCTTCTGGCCGGCCGGTTGTGTCAACGCAATGAGGTTCGGAGGAACGGGCAGCGGCCCGTCGGCCGGGCGTGCCGCGCCCGACGCGGTGCCTTGTTGCAGCGAATCCTGATGCAAGCTTTGATCCGCGGCCTGATTTGCAACCGGTGGCAGCGGTGCGCAAGCCGTCAGTGCTGCCGTCAGCACAATAGCGATCCACTCAGGCCGGCTTATGCGCTCCATGCCACGCATCAACGAATATCTGGACATTAACCCTTCCGCTGGGGATAGATTCGGAACAACCTCGACCGTGCCGATGCATGGCATCCCACATCGGCAAGCTTCGATTTTTTAACACGAAATAAGTCGGCGCGTGAAAGTGCGATCAGACGTCAGGCGAATTGAACGGCTGTTCATTCGACCCGTTGCACGTCACCGTCGAAGTCAATCAACGGAACTGATGGCCTGAACATGGCAATTGAATCACCCTGCATCGACATCTGCGAAATCGACGGCAAAACGGGCTTCTGCATTGGATGTCTGCGAACCCGGGACGAGATTCGCGAATGGAAAAACATGACCGACCATCGCCGTCATCAGGTCATCAATGACGCCACGCGCCGCAAGGCGAAGGTGAAACCCGAGTCGCAAGAGACGCAAACCTCGTAAAGGCGCCAGTCAGCTCGCGCGGTCGGCGAACGCATAACTGTTCTTGCCGCTGCGCTTGACCTGATACATCGCTTCGTCGGCTGCGGCCACGAGGCGATCGTAGTCGCCGACAGGATCCGGAAAACTGGCGATGCCGATGCTGGCGCGAACCAGTCCAACCCCCATCTCCTTGTCCGTTTGAACCACGCAGGCAATGAGCCGCCGGGCGATTTCGCCAAGCTCTGCCTTCGTCGAGAATTCTCGAACGAGGACGGCGAATTCATCGCCGCCGATCCGGGCGACGACATCGACTTTGCGCACTGACTCGCGAAAGCGTTTCGAAACCGCGATCAGAAATTCATCCCCGACGCGGTGGCCGAGCGAGTCGTTGACCTGCTTGAATCCATCCAGATCGACATACAGCACGGCAAGTTTGCAAGAGGCCGCGGCAGCGGGCGATTTCGTCGCCGCCGCTTCGAGCGCGGCAAACAGCTTGCGCCGGTTCGGCAAGCCAGTCATCGCGTCATGCAGCGCCGCGTGCTCGAATTCGTGCGACAGGCCTGCCAGCTGACGATTCCGTTTGGCATACATTCCCAGCGCGGTGATCAGCATGCAGAACAGCAATGCCGCCGACGCGATGAGCGTGCGCGCAACGTAGGCAATCCGCACGCGTACGTCGGCACTGTCAAAGTCGCGCTGCGCTCGCCAATACGTCGATACGTCACTGAGCAGCGCATCCGCGTCGCGCAGATCGGCGTCGGGTGCAAGCGAAGAGGAAGGCAGATGCGGCGCCGCCGTCGGACTCGCGTTCACGAGCGCCGCAAGCGACGTAAGGCGCTGGGTGAGTTCAGTTCGCGCGTGCAGATACCCAGTCGCTCTAGTCACTGTGGCGTCGGGCAGTTGCTGCCAGATGCCGAGCACGCTCCGGGCGCTTTCCGCCCGTTCAACCGCTTCGAGAACCAATCCCGCATATTCCTGCTTCAATTGATCGGACAAAATCGTTCTGATCTGCAACACAAGATATAGAAGACCAATCAGCAGACAAACCAGCGAGGCAGCGGCGATCGCGGCCGGGCCCGGCCTGAAGCGGATCGCGAAGGCCCGCCCGCGAACGGCGCGCTGGATGCGAATCCGCTCAGGGATGGGAATAGGTGGCTTGCTGGCTTCCGGTGCCATGCTGGCGATAGCTGACGCGACGAAAGAACGAACTCATGCGGGCGAACAGACTGCCCTTGTGTCTGGAATTCGCGGTCGAAGAATATCTACGATCCTGCTGGGCGAGACGCGCGTCTTTGCCGGGGCGGCTGGACGCCAATTGCTGGGATGGGTGTGCAGCGCGCTGAGCGGCAGGGGCAGAAGGCGCGGTTGCGGCGGGGGCGGCGGCGATGCTGGTTTGGCTAGCCGCAGGTGTCGCACGTTGCGTAACCGGGCCGGACCACGAGGCCTGTTTACTTCCTTCTTCTCCGTCCGATGCTGCCGCTGTTGCCTGCGTTTGTGCGGTTGCCGGTGGATCTGACGTCGTCTGCGTTGCCGTTGTCACCGTCGCAGCGACAGGTGCTTGCATGCCGGAAGCTGTTCGTGCGGGCGCGGCCGTTGTGGTCGCCGATCGTGGCGCTGCCGCGAAAATTGCCGCCTTTGGCGGTGCCGTCGATTTCGCCGACGCCGGGCCAATAGCCGCAGACGCAGCGGTGCCGAGCGCCTGCCGCGCGCCGGCCATGGCGTCGGCATACGCTTGTTGATCGTGGTTGAACCAGACGCCATACGCTACCGTCCCCACTACGCCAAAAGCGAGCGCGCTTGCCGTAGCGACACATAGCACAAGACGTCCGAATCGCACGGGCGGTGCCGCGGCCGAAGGCTCAATGCCGGCGTCGAAGCCAGCCTCTGGATTCTCTACGGCGGATTTTGGCAAGTCGGTCTCGTTGAACATCGCAATACTCTCCGGAATCCTTACGTCTGACATTTCGGCAGACATTAATCGCACGATTCAGCGGCAGTCGATCTGGAGTTGTTGGAAGCATGTGTCCCGCTACGCCGGGTAGCGGCAATACGATGATGCTGCGCTTTAAACGCCAGCTTGGCGAGCCTGCTGTGCGTCGATAAAACAGGTAAAGCAGGTAAAAGATTCAACGCCGTGTACATCTACGGGTCGTGCAACGCGCGGGGGCCGGCCGCTCCTGCGTTTGGCTGGAGGGCGGCGATTCGACCATGCGCTGCGGCTCTCTACGATGCAATAAGCACGCCAATATGAAACGCCGATTTGTGGCTATCGCTTAAAACGCCATGCGTGCTCAGTAGGGGCGCATGGCGCCCCCTACTGAATCCGGAATCCGGCGCCTATTGCACGGTGATCGTTTCTTTCATATTTGGGTGGATGCCGCAAAACACCTTGTACACACCCGGTTTGTCGAACTTGAACTGATACGTGTCGTTCTGATCGAGCGCGGCGGAACGGAACATGCCCGCGTCGTTCACCACCGTATGCGGTTCACCGTCGAGATTTTTCCAGGTCACCGTAGAGCCGGCTTTGACGGTCAGCGCCATCGGCGAAAACATGAAGTTCTTGATGACCACGGCGTTGGGCGTCTCCGCCCGCGCAACGGAGAATCCGGCCGACGCCGCGATGAGCGCCGAACTCCCGAGCAGCACACAGAGTGTGCGGCGAATAATTTTAGTTTGCATAACTGATCTCCTGCTAGAGAAAAAATTCTGAAATCAAACGAGCGTCGTATCGGCAAGCGTCGCTTTGAGCGGATGATGTGCGATCTTGATGCTGGTTACGCCGAGCATCTTTGGGAGCTGGTCGCTCGCAACTGTCAATGGCCCAGGACCGGGGCCATTGCCGGCGGTCGGCTGCGGATAGGCTGTTGAACGCGCGGTATGGAAGGTGATATTGCCTTCGACCTTCGATACGATCTGATGAATATGGCCGTTCAGAACGGTTACCGAACCAAAGCGCTTCAGATAGCTCATGGCCTGACCGGCATCGCCCGTGCCCCACCCCCACGGCTCGTAGATCGTCCACATCGGCATGTGTGCAAAGACAACGATCGGCGTGCTGGACGAGCGGCCCTTCAGGTCGTTTTCCAGCCAGGCGAGTTGATCGTCGCCGAGTCCACCCAGGCCGTTAGGTTTGAAATGCATCACGTTGACGAGCGCGACGAAGTGCACGCCGTTGTGGTCGAAGCTGTAATAGCCTTTGTTGTCCGACGCCTTACCGAAGCGGCTGAAGTATTCGGTGCCGGGGCCGTCCGTTACGTCGTGCTCGCCCGGCACGGTGTGGAGTTCCGTGATATTCAGGCCCGACATCAACTGCGCCGCCAGATCGAACTCCGCCGGCTTGGAGAGATGCGTAATGTCGCCCGTGTGGATGGTCAGCGCAGGCTTGACCGGCATGGCGTTGACGTAGTCGATCGTCTGCTTGAGCGTGCCGGCGACGTCCGGGTTGGCTTCCTTATTGAAGCCGATATGTGAATCGCTGATCTGCAGGAAAAGCGGTATACCCATGGACGCCGAGGATGATTTCGCGTCGGCCGCGAGGGCCAGTTCCACCGGCGTGAGAATGCCGCCGGCAAGAACGAAGACCGTGCCGACTCCCCCGAAGGCGAGACATCTCAGCGCCCCGCGGCGTGACGGGCTAAATGCAGGGTTGAATGCAGAATCGGATGAATGGTGTGACGACATGTTGACCTCACGATAAGGATTCGCAGGCGAACCGCGGGATCATCCGGCGGGCCTCACGACTCGGTTCATCAGGAAGACTGCCGCACCACCGGTTTTATTCCAGGAACAGGAAATTAGCGCACGGGTTAACGAATCCGGCCGGGTGGACCCCTATGACTGACGCCAGCGTAAATGGGAATAACCGCGCCACGGCGGCGGTCTTGCAGATGAGAGAACCTGAAAGGAGTAACGAACATGGACATCATCGACATGGCCCGTGCCTCGGGCATGGCGGTCATCCTCGACGGCAGGATTGGCCTCGAGGAATACCAGAGCGTGTGCGGCTCGCTATCCGCCTTACAGCGATTTGCAGAAGCGGTGCAAGGTGCGGTACAACAGCGTGGATACCAGAAGCGCACCGCCACGCCCGCACGCAGAGCGTGAGAAGGCCGCGCCGGCCCGGCTGCGTGCTTGACGCGGCCCGCCTGCGGTCTTCCAGGCCGTGTCCCGCAGCATACGAATTGACGGGAGGGTAATGTGCGACCGGAATTGCAGCCCGTTCTGCGCCACCTGCAACTCGGATCGGGCGTGGTGCTGCTCATTTATCTATTTTTGCACCTCGTCAATCATGCGCTCGGCATCTGGTCGCTCGATCTTGCCGGACGCGGACTCACGCTCGCGCTATGGATCTGGCATAGCGTGCCCGGCACGATCCTGTTGTACGGTTCGGCCCTTCTGCATTTCGCGCTGGCTGTGCGCACGATTTACGGGCGTCGTCACTGGTCGCTCCCACCCGCCGAATGGATCCGGCTCTGGGCCGGACTCAGCCTGCCTCTGTTGCTGATCCGGCATGCGGTCGCGACGCGCCTCGCGGCGTCGCTGTATGGGTTCGAGCCGAACTACGAGCGGATCGTGATAGCGCTGATCGCGAGCGGCACGCAGGGTCTGCAGCTCGCACTGCTAGCGCCAGGCTGGATCCATGGCTGCCTCGGCGTGTGGTTTCGATTGCGTCACTATCCGGCGATGCAACGCGCGAGGCCCGCACTGCTTGCCCTGCTCATTGGTTTGCCCTTGCTTTCCGCTGTGGGTTTTCTAAGGATGAAGCAAGCTGTCGTAGCAATGCATGCGGTCCTCCCTGCGCCTGATTCGAAACTGCTGGCGCACCGGCTTACGCTCGATACGTGGCGCCACAGTCTCGTCACGCTTTACCTTGCCGTGCTCGTCAGCGCGCTTCTGGCGGGGCTGTTGCGAAATTGGCTGGAGCGACGACCGCGTTCGGCATGATCCAACAGCTGCGTCAATCTCATCGTTCCAGTTGAGACTTTGCTGAATGATCAGCGGTTGCGGCGCGGGCAGCCGATGCATGTAGCCGTGCCGTGGTCCGCATCGCGGAGGATGCGGACCACGGCCCTGCCCTTTACGACGGCTCGACGCCGTCTTATCCAGCTTACCGGGCTTACTGCGCCTGCTGCGCTTGTGGCTTCAGCTTGAACTTGCCTTGATACCGGATCGTCGGACGCAGCGACTGCGTCGTCGGCGCCGTCATCAACATCTGACGTGCAAGCGGCGCGGCAGTTGGGCTCAGCGAACCAATACTGGTTGCACGCGACGGATCCGCCAGACCGTTCTTCACCAGCAGCTTGGCCTCGAGTTGCAGACTGGTCAGCAAAACCGGATCCTTCAGCGCGTTACCCTGCGCCAGCAACTGACTCCACGCGTTGTTGCTGTAGTTCGTCACGTAGTAGTCGAGACCGCTCGGATCCGCGAGCACGGCGGAACAGCCATTCAGACGCACCTGCGTTTGCACGTCCTTCATCGCAATCGTCTTGCGCGATGTCAGGCCGTCGCCATAGGCGAGCGTCAACGGAATGGTCCATTGCGTGCCGGGATACTGGTTCTGGTTCGGGAAAGGCGACTGCTTCAGCGTGACCACGGTCTGATTGGTCGTCAGATCGCACTGGGTGTCGAGTGAGATCAAAGGTACGCCGGTTTGCCGCACGAAACTGTCGCCAATCGCGACCATCGGCTCGCCGCTCGCCTTGGCCAGTTCGTCCCACAAACGCTTCGGCGTGCCGTTGCCGAGCGAATAGTCGGCCAGGTACGACTGCAGCCCCTTGCGCAACACGTCCTCGCCGAGATAATTCTCCAGCATCTTCAGGACGTGGCCGCCTTTGTCGTATGTAAAGGCGCTCGCGCTCAGCACGAAGTCGTTCGACGCCCAGCCGTTGAAGTTCGGCTGCACCGGGAACGCAGTGGATTTCAGATCGGCGTTGATCACCGCGTACTTGTTCTTCACGTCGTCGACCCAGCTGAAGCGGTCCGGGAAGAAGCGCACCTTGGTCTTGTTTTCGAAGAACGTCGCGAACGATTCGTTCAACCACACGTCGTCCCACCAGTCGAGCGTAACCAGATCGCCGAACCATTGGTGCGCGGCTTCATGCGTCAGAACCGTCACGCCATAGTCGGACATGGTGGTGCCCGGCGCCGGCAGAATGTCGTCGGCGAATTCCAGAATCGCGCCCCAGTTTTCCATTCCGCCGAAGTTCAGGTCCTTTTGCTCCTTGAACGCGTCGTTCGCGGCGATCGTATCGAACTTGGTGAGCGGCAACGGAATACCGGTGTAGCGATAGTAGTAATCGAGCGCCTGCTTGGTCTGCTGCATGGCCGGTTTCGCCCAGTCACGCATGCCGGGTGGCGTGAAAATGCGCAGATGCAGACCTTTGCCGTCCGGCAGCGGGCTCGAGAAGTCGTCTTCGAGAATGTCGAACTGGCCGCCGCCGAAGAAGAGCAGATACGAAGGCATCGGCGGCGTCTTTTCGAACGACACCAGCTTGTAGCCGCTGTCCACGTTGACCGCGGGCTTCTCTGCCGCGTTCGACACGACGTTCCAATTCTGCGGGACTTCCGCGCTCACCTCATAGGTGGGCCGGAAAGCCGGTTCGTCCCAGCCGGGGAACCATTGCCGCGCGAGGTTCGATTCACCTTGCGTGAGAATCGCACCGCTCGTCGTGCCATCGGTCGACTTCAGGTCGACACGGAACACGCCCTCCGCCGCGGAGCAACCCGGATAGGGATCGTCGCCGCAACTGCCGCCGGTCTTGGCAACCGGATCGTCATAGGTCTTGAAGTTGATGATGCCGCTCCACTCCATGTGCAGCGAGTAGTTGCCGGCGGCGATCTGCCCGCTCACCGGCCGGAGCTGGTAGAAATCGCCGTCATCTTGCGGCGTGGCGATCAGCTGGATGTTGCCTGGCTGTAGCGTAATGGTGCCGTTCGTGAACTTGATGCGGTGTCCGGCAATCGTGATCGCATTGACAGCCTTCAGCACCTTGATCTGGACGTCCGCGCGACCGTCGAATGAAGAGAGTGCCGGATTCGGCCGGAACCACAGCTTGTAGTTGATCGGCGTGACCGTGTCGGGTAGTTCGACCGGCGGCACGCTCTTGTTGATCGATGTGTCCGCAACGATCGGCGCCGTGGGCGGCGCGAGCGCCACTTCGGAGGCCGCAGCGGGCGTCTGGGCTGACTTGCTCGAAAGTGATGCCGAGCCGTCTGAACCGCCGCAGCCAGCCAGAACCATTATTCCGGCTAACGCGAGGCACTGTATCTGCAATCGGAAATTTATACGCATTGTTAATCCTCGACTGACAAAATCGGCATAAAGAAAGTGCGTTGAGTGCTTAAGCTGTGTTTCTCTTCTTTTCAGCGAAAAAGGTCTCCCGCACTAGCGCCGGATTGCTAGCGAGAATATATGGACGTGTTACTGCCTCAGCACTTGTGGCTGATTTTATAATTACGCAACTTAATTATTACAATTCTTTCTAAACGGCGACGACGTGTGCCATCGCCTTACGTTTTCGCGCTATCGCCTGATTGATGGACAAAGCAGTGGCGTACCTGCGTCTCCATGCAGGTGGACGGGAATCAGATCAGTTTTTTGCGACAGTGCGTAGCCTAGATTGCCAAACGTTATCGTGTCAACTTCCTTTCACAATCTTTCTTTCGATAGCTGATGATGTATGCAGATCGAATGCATGAAGTAAACGACAGATCTCATACTCTAAAAGCGGAATGGCCGTGCATACCTACGAGAAATTTTATTTTATTGCAGTGCGGGGTGTGATACGGGGTGTGATACGGGGTGTGAAGATGGCCAACGCGCTTCTGAAATTAACTAGCCGGTGAGTTCGAAAAATAAATAAACATGCGATTGCTCGGCCATTCATCGCAATGACGCGCTACGAGCTGCTATCGAATTGAAATGACCACAAATCGGCATCGAGTTGAGCGGCGTATAGAACGACGACGCCCCAAAATGCTCGCCACACCCGATCTGGAACCGGCGCTGTGTTCGAGCCGCGCCTGCTGCGCTGGTAAGGCGTACAGTATGAATGGGAGGCCGACATGCCATCGACTCATTCCACACTATCCAATCTGCAGGCCGACGCGCCGCGCGCCCCGCTCACCGCGTTCGTGTTTTCCGCCGGCGGCAGTCTGGGCGCGATCGAAGTCGGCATGCTGCGGGAACTGGTCAATCGCGGCGAGCGTCCTGATTTCGTCGTCGGCGCATCCGCGGGGGCGATTAATGCCGCCTATTTCGCGGGAAATCCAACGCGTGACGGTGTGGCCCTGCTCGAGGCGTTGTGGTGCCGGGTACGCCGCCAGGACATCATGCCGTTCTCGATGTTCGGGTTGCTCGACATGGTGCTGGGGCGCCGTACGCATCTCGTCGAGGCGACGGCGCTGCGTCTTCTGCTCGAAAAGAATCTCTCATACACGCGCGTGGAGCAAGCAGTGTTGCCCTTGCACATTGTCGCTACCGATCTGCTTTTGGGTAACGAGGTCGTCATATCGTCCGGTCCGGTGGTAGACGCCGTGTTGGCTAGCGCGGCGATTCCCGGGGTGTTTCCGTCCGTACGAATCGACGGCAGGGATCTTGTCGATGGCGGCGTCGCCGATAACACGCCGATATCGGTGGCAGTGGCGCTTGGCGCGACCCGAATTATCGTTCTGCCCGCGGTTTTCGCCTGCCCGCTCGACGCACCGCCGACCAGTGCGATCGCTCAAGCCACGCACGCGCTCACGCTCGTCATTGCACGCCAGCTCGTTCGAGATCTGGAGTTCTACGCCACCCGAGTCGATCTCTTCGTGACGCCCCCGGTTTGTCCGCTCAACATTTCCCCTTACGACTACACGCAATGCGCTCGCCTGATCGCCCTTGCCGCCGAGACAACACGTGCCTGGCTCGATGACGGCGGTCTCGGACACGCTTTCATCGCTGGGGAATTGCGCGAGTATTCGCATACGGCACAATGAAGGCCGTCGCCCACTTTTTTTACGGATCCCTGTCAGAACTTCGGATCTGCGGCGACTAACAACAACGCTGACATTTTTAAACAGGAAATCAGGGTGGATGACGTCGATTTCGGGTGTACCTCATGCGGCAAATGCTGCCACGACTTGCGCCTGGCGCTGACGATTGCCGAGGCAATCGCGTGGCTGGAGCGCGGCGGGCAAATGGAACTCATCTGCGAGGCCATACCGTGGCCCGTCGAACCCGAGCCCGGCAATGCGCAAGCTGAATACAAACGGGCGCGCTCTTCACCGGCAATGAGCGGGAGCCTGCCGGTCCGCGTCTCGATCGTGCTTGCCGCGGCATTCGGCGGAGCATGTCCCAATCTGCACCCCGACATGCGCTGCGGCATCTATGAACAACGGCCGCTGGTGTGCCGGATCTATCCCGCCGAAATCAATCCGTTCGTCGAGTTAGTGCCTGAAAACAAGGGATGTCCTTCAGAAGCATGGCAGGGCGAACCGCTGCAAAGGCAGGGCATTCTTGTCGACGCGACGACCGTCGAACTGATCGGGCAGTCGCGTCGCGCGAACCAGCTCGAGGCGCCGCTGCGGATGCAGGTATGCCTCGAACTGGGATTGAACGATGCGGCGCTCGCGAACGAAGGCTTTGTCATGTATTCGCCGGATAGCGACGCGCTGCTGACTGCGCTGCGCCAGATTCACGCGTCCTCTAAATCGCAGGAAACCGCTCCGCAGTGGACATTCGTTTCGAATCGCGCCGCCACCGTTGAAACGCTTCTGTCGGTGGGCGCAACCGGCCATCTCGCTGAGAGCACCGCAACCGGCAATTCGCGCTATCACGGTTTTTTCCCGCCTTCATAGAGGTAAAACCGTCGGCGACCGCTCGGGCCGCGCAAGCGCCTAACTCTTCACACTACGCGCGGCGTAAGCAGACAGCGTGGCGAGACGTTCCACACTCAGCAACCGGGCGATGCGTTTCAGCGCGTGACGCACGCGGCCACGCAGATGCGCCACGCGCATACGGCGCCAGAAACGATCCGGCGCAAATTCGGCAAAACGCGCCTCCTTTTCGAACAACGCCTTGCCGCCAGGCAGATGAACGAACGAACAGCAGCGAAACCAGCGCATGTCCCGATAATTATTGCCGGGCCAATGACGGCCAACCGCCTGATAGGCGCCCACCTCGATCAGCCCCTGCCCTTCATCGACCAGTGCATTGAGCGCCGCGGAAATGAACGCTTCGTCGCCGTGATGCTTCACGCGTCCGCTTTCGCTGATATAGCGCGCGTAACTGGCACGTGCGCGCGGCACTAACCGGCGCAATGCAGCGGGCGTCGCCAGAAGAAACTCGCCGCCGTACCAGCGCGGATTTCTGAGCCGCTTGCCTGCCACGATTTCCAGATCCGCGACGACCTGCTCGCTGCCGTACGGCGGAAATACCTGGTCCGAAATATCGAACGCACCAATCCCGGCTTCAGCGCAGCGCTCGATCAGATTGCGCTCGAGCGGAAGCAACGCGACCATGTCGGCGTCGAGCAGCAGGAGCATCGTGTCGGCGGGCAGCGAATCGGCCACCTGGTCCATCAGATCCAGCTTGAAATGAGCGGCGTAGAACGGCGTGTTCTTCGGCAATTCGATCGTTGCATTCAATGTCACCAGCGTGGGCCGATGCGCCGTGGCCATACTGTCGAGCCGTTGCGCGACCAGTGCGGGCGCATTGGTCATGATGGTCAGCGCCGGCATGCCGACCTGCCGCAAGCTGTTGTTCAGGCAGACCGCCTGACTCACATAGGACAGCGGATCGCGATTCGTCGAGTTGGGACCCGGACGCGCATCGACATCCACATAAACCAGCGTGCAAGGAAAAAGATTCACGGTGCTCCTCACCAGGCGTGAGAGACGGTTCGCTTTTTCCAGCGCTGCCGTTATCGTTCGCGGATCGATCCACATGTCCTTTTGTGGGGCAAGCCAGAAGCCCGCGCAAGGTGCGCAGCCGTCGTGCCGCGGCTCGCGCCTTTATGGCGTCACGCTCGAGCCGGGTGAGCTGATCTGCGGCGATGGTGTCGAATAAACCGGGGCGCAGAGATCAGGTATGACCTATCGTTTCACGTCCTTGCATTGCCTTTCCGCCAAAAGTCAGCGAGACAGAACGCCGGGGCCGTCAATCCGCTTTCGGCCGGTCGAAAGTACGCGACATCAACGGTCTTTTTGACATTTGAGTGAACAAGTTACCTGACCGCCGCACACGATTTTCGCGTCAATTTTCGGCTGCGCTGTCTTCTCCGTATCGCATGCCGTGCGAGCTGAGCAAACGGTACAGCGTCGCGCGTGAAATGCTGAGCTCGCGCGCGGCGTCGCCGGGGCGCCCGCGATGCCGCAGCAGCGCGAGCTCGATGGCCTGCCGCTCCGCCGTTTCGCGTGCTTGCGCGAGCGTCACGGGCGTGATCGCGACGTAACCCGACAGTTCGAGATCGTCCGCGGTAATCGTGCGCCCCTCCGACATCACAATGGCGCGACGAACCCGGTTGATCAGTTCCCGCACGTTGCCGGGCCAGTCGTACTGATGCAGTGCCGCGATCGCGTCGGGAGAAAAACCGTACAGCCGGCGGCTCGCATCTTTCCTGTAGCGGTCCAGCGTGTACAGCGCGAGCAGTTCGATGTCCTTGCCGCGCGCGCGAAGTGGCGGCTCGTCGATTCGCAGTACGCACAAGCGGTGATACAGGTCCGCACGGAAGCGCCCGTCTTCAATGGCGGCCTCCATATCGACGTGAGTGGCTGAGATGATGCGCACGTCGACGTCGATCGAACCGTTGCCGCCCAGGCGGTCGATGGTATTTTCCTGCAGGAAACGCAACAGGCCCGACTGACTCTCGAACGGCAGATCGCCAATTTCATCGAGAAACACGGTACCGCCGTGAGCGGCTTCAACACGCCCTATTTTGCGTTGATTCGCGCCCGTGAACGCGCCGCGCTCATAGCCGAACAACTCCGACTGCAACAGATGCGGCGGAATCGCACCACAGTTGATGGCAACGAACGGCTGGTTACGACGCGGCGAGTGCGCGTGAATCGCCGCGGCGGTCAGCTCCTTGCCGGTACCGGATTCGCCGGAGACGAAGACGGGCGCGTCGTTTGCCGCGACTTTGCGGATCGAGCGGAATAACGCGAGCATGGCCTCGCACGTGCCGATCATCTCGCCTTCGGCCGTGGACGTATCGACGAATACGGGCTCGCCGAGCGAGATCATGCCGCAGGCATGGCCTACCGTATCGACAATCCTGGCGTTCGCGGCGGGCAGCGTCACGTAATCGAAGCAGTAATCGCGCACCAACCTGCGCACGACGGCGTCATCGAGCTCCGGCGCCGCGGTGATCGCGACCCATCCGATGTTCGGCATCGCAAGGCAGGTTTCCAGCGCGGCGATGTCGCGAGCATCGAACACGCTCGACAGATCGACCAGTCCGGCCGCGAGCGAGCCGTCACGTACGGCTTGCCGCACGTCACGAACCGACCCGATGACCTCAACCGTCCAGTCGCGCTCCTCGAAGCTCGCCAGTAGCGCTGGCGAAGGATCGCGCGTGAAGTAGATAACACGCCGCGTAATGGCCTTCATTTTGTGCATTGTTTTTTATTGTTCCGCAGAGCCTTCCCTGAGACGTATTGCACTCAGGGCCCTCGTTGCTGCGTTGTTTCTGTTGCCCCAAGCATGCGGATGTCTGTCCTCACGAATCAGACGCGTACGGGAAACTGCCATTCATCGTGCACCGAATGCCGGCGAGTCGACGGCGCTGTCAACGCAGGCTCGCGAGATACCCGATGCGATAACGACCGTCGATCATACGCGGCTGCGCGGCCGCCGCAGTGAACTGCTGACTATATTTGATGATTGAGTCCGCCATGACGCCAGCAATACCGTCCAGACACATTTATTGTTGAGGCGGCCAACCGGGCGCGTACGCTGAATTCGGCCATGCAGCAGGCATAATTCGAGGCACGAGGCGCATCGGCATCAATATCGAACCGATGCGGCGTGCGCCGGCACAGTCGGTCGGGTCGACGCGCCTAACGCCTCAACTTTCTGAAAAACTTGCGAATCTCGGCAGCCAGCAGATCCGGTTTTTCCATCGCAGCGAAATGGCCACCGCTCGGCATGTCGGACCATTGCACGACATTGAAGGTTCGTTCGAGCCACGAGCGCGGTGGGTGATTGATCTCCTTGGGAAAATGCGCGAATCCCACAGGCGGCACGACGCGTTGCCCCTCGGCGAAGCGCATCGGCTGCAGCCGGTTTTCCCAATACATCTGCATCGCCGGGCCGATACTCTGCGTGTGCCAGTAGAGCGAAATATTGGTGAGCAATTCGTCTTTCGAGAACACGCGCTCGATATCGCCGTCGCAATCGCTCCACGCGCGAAACTTCTCGCCAATCCATGCAGCGAGCCCGACCGGCGAATCGTTTAGCGACGCCGCCACGGTCTGTGGCTTCGTAGCGTGCACGTGGGCGTAGCCGCCTTCGAGCGCGGCCCATTCATTCTTCTCCCGCAGATAGGTTTCTTCTGCAGGCGTGAGCGGTGTCTGCGCCGCGCCGCTTGCTGGCTCGTATGAGCTCGGCAAGAAGTTGAGATGAATGCCGTCGACAAGCTGGTGATGCCGCGCCGCGAGCGCGATCGAAACGCCCGCGCCCAGATCGCCGCCCTGGGCGCCGAAACGCTCATAACCGAGGCCACGCATCAGTGAAGCCCACAGGTCCGCCACCTGAAACGCGGACGTGCCGGGCGCTATCGGCGCCTGCGAGAACCCGAAACCGGGCAGCGATGGAACGACGACGTCGAACGCATCGGCCGGATCGCAGCCGAACGCGGCCGGGTCGCATAGCCGGTCGAGCAGTGCGTGGAACTCGAAGAACGATCCTGGCCAGCCATGCGTGATCACGAGCGGATAACACGTCGGGCCGACGCCGCGCCGATGCACGAAGTGCACACGTTGCCCCTCGACCTCCGCAACGCATTGCGGTTGCAGATTCAACCGGCGCTCGGCCTCGCGCCAATCGAAATGTTCGGTCCAGTACTGCGCGAGTTCGCGCAGCCAGGCGGAATCGACGCCTTGCTGCCAGGCGGGCGAAGGGGTTGCCGGTGCCCAACGTGTCGCGAGAATGCGCCGGCGAAGATCGTCTATGTCAGCATCCGGCACGGCAATCTGAAACGGCTCTATCTGCATGTCAGTTCATCCGGCACAAGGCATGGGGATAACGGGCACCTTGAATTCGACAGCGCTGATCACGGCGATTCAGCGGGAGCGAAGTCACGAAGCGGGCACAGGGCGGTCACGGAGCGCGTGAAGCAATCTGCATGGTACACAAAGAGCGCATTTCACGTTTTGTGTGGCGAAGACCCGTCGAAACAACGTCCCTGGACGTGTTACCCATGTTCCGATACACCCGTCACCTATGTCCCGAGTCCACACACCGCACCGAATAAAAAAGCCCGCTGGATGCGGGCTTCTTCACAGCTTGTTGCGGACACCGGCCGCTTAGAAACGGTGACGGATACCCACCGTGCCGACCACCTGCGAGTCGGTCGCCGAGGCGCTCACACCGACGATATCCGCCGTGATGCCCGAGTTGCCCACGCTGCCGACATGCTGATATGCCGCTTCAACATACACGTCGGTACGTTTGGACAGTGCGTAGTCGGTCTGCAGCGTGATCTGCTGGTACTTCGGGCTCACGCCGTTCAGACTGGCATCGGTGTACGTGTACGCGCCCGACACCGTCCATGCCGGCGTGAATGCGTAACGTGCGTTCAGTTCATAGTTCGTGAAGCGCGCGCTGCCGCCCGTCAGTGCGAATCCGCTCGTCGTGCCCGACGCGGACGATCCGATCGACGTTGCATTGTTCAATTGCGTCTGTGTGAACACGAGACCGACGTTGGCCGCGCCGAACGCATAGTTCACACCCGCGCCGTAGGTGCGCTGACGGCTTGCGGTGAACGTCGAGTCGCCTGATGGCACGGCGCCGCTTGTGTTAGTGGACGAGCCGGCACCGGTCAGTTGCAGGTAGCCTGCCGCGAACTTCAGGCCGCCGAATGCGTACGATGCGCCGACGCTGTAGGCACGGCTGTCCGCGAAGCTGCCCGCTGCATTCGAGAAGCCGTATAGCGCGCCGAACTTGAAGCCGCCGTAGTCGACGCTCTGGAACTTGACCGAGTTGTTGATACGCATCGAGTTGTTCAGATTGTCGTTGTCGTACGGGTGCGATGCGAGCGTGCCGCCATATTGCGTGCCGTTCAATGCGAGCGGGGCGAGATAGTCGACCACGCTGTCGTACTGGCGACCCAGCGTGACTGAACCGAACTGATCGCTCGACAGACCCACGTATGCCTGACGGCCGAACTCAAGACCATTCTGACCCAGCTTGCCGTTCGAGAGATTGAAGCCGTTTTCCAGCACGAAGATCGCCTTCAGGCCGTTGCCCAGGTCTTCCGAACCGCGCAGGCCCCAACGGTTGCCGTTCAGCATGCCGCTGGCTTGCTGGATGTTGCCGCTGCCACCCGAATTGCTGGTGTAGGTCAGACCTGTGTCGATCAGGCCATACAGCGTGACCGAGTTTTGTGCGTGAGCGGCACCGGCGGCACCGATGAGCGCGAGCGAGAAGCCCGACAATACGAATTTATTCATTGATTTCTCTCCTGACTCAAATAGCGAATGCTATTGAGCGGCCGAGAATATCCCACTAAACGAAAGACTGTTTTTCAGTTAATTACTGACGTTGCGTTTATGCGACGTCATCGACTTTTATATTTCCAATCATTTCGCCGGGTAGCTGGCTTGCCGCTGAAAATTAAATGGGGCGCACTCCTCTCGCGAGTACGCCCCAAGTGCCTGATTTAATGCTGCTCTCGGAGAATCAAGCCGGCGCAGAATAGCACGGCGCTTCTACTTCAACAACTCGTATTGATCAATTTATTATTCCAATTAATTTCCATGGAAATTAATTGGAATAACCTGCCAGATAAATAAACGTATTCCGCCGATTATTGCGGTAATTGAAAATAGTCATTGTCGATTTTAGATTTAACTTTAAATGGCCCTCCACTCACGCCGGGCAAACAGGATGTCGGACTCGTCGACGTTATCCAGGTGGTGGCTTGCGCGTCTTCAAAGATGATTCGCTCTGGTCAGGCTCGGTGCGCCGCCGGGTCCGGCCGGGTCCGGATTGCCGAATGCGGGAAGACTGCCATCGGCACGGGCGCGCGCAATTTCCGCGCGTACCTGTGCGCGTGTTTTGGGGCCACCCTCGGATTTCGCTACGATGCCGGCGGAGGGGGCGAGCTGAGGTGGCGATTGCACTGGGGCAACTTGCGCGGTCAACTCGGCTTGCTGGCTTGGCGGCCGCGCCAATGCGGGCTGTGTCTGCTGTGATTCAGCAGGCGCGCTGGCTACATTCGACGCTACGTTCACTGCAGCCGGACCAGACGATGCGGCGTTAGCAACAACAGATGCACCCGCGCCACGCGTTCGCCCGCCCGAGGTGCTACTACCGGTGCCAACAGCGGCTAGCGCGATTTCAGGCGCATGCAGGGTCTTCGCGTAACTGGGAGATGCATGGCTCCCGTGTTCGCGCATCGCAGTGGTGCTGTCGTGAGGGCGGCCGTTTTTCCCTGAAGACGGCGACAACAATCGCGCCGATTTCCACCGTTGCCGCGCCGACGCTTCCCCATGCGTAGCCGCCGGCGCGCGCTGCGCCTGCTCCGCGCGCGCCTCCGCTTCTCTTTGCAGCGCGAGAACCTGATCGTCGTTCCGATGTGCCGAACGCACCGCGTCCAGTTGCGCCTGCGCGGCGAGCAGATCGTTGCGCTGCAGACTATTGCGCGCCGCCTGAAGGTTGCTTGCAATGGCTTTGGCTGAATCACTGCGGGCAACAACCGGTCCGGAACTCACCGAGCCGGTCATCGTGTCGCCGCGTGTGAGGTGAGCCGACGCGTTGTCGCTCTCCAGGCCGAGTTCGTCCGCCGACAACCAGCTTTTGCCTGACTGCGAAATATAAGCTGCGATCGCAACCGCGCCGACAAAAAGGCTCGTGAGAACTATCTTCCTGAGTTCGCTAACCATGACGTCTCCCTCTCCGATCGTGGACATGTGCGTTTGCGATATCGCCAACGTGCCCGAATTCATCAGAGGGTTCGCTGCGAATCAATAGATGCCGCCGCAACGACCGCGAGTTCGGGCCGGCACAGTCACGTACGAGGATGGCTGCAAGCTGGATGCGTCCTATCTGCTATTTATAGTCTCGAAACTTCGATTCGTCCGCTCGCGTAGGCGTGTTGTCCGAAAAGGCCAGCTTGCTGGCCAGTCTTTCCTACGACGATTGTTGGAACTGCGAAGCAGTGCAAGTGGGCTCACATCCGCCGAACCCACATGTGCTTACACGAGCGGCCCTTCAGTCTGCTTGCCGCGCACGGCAACCGCAATCGAGCTTCCGACAATCAACGCAATCCCGAACAGCGACATGCTGCCGATGGACTCGCCCCACACGATATAGCCGAATAACGCAGCCCATACGATGCTGGTGTAGTTATACGGCGCGAGCGCGCCGGCGTCGGCCTGTCGGAACGCCATCGTCATCAGCAACTGCCCTGCCGTGGCGAACCCGCCGAGCAATGCCATCACCACGAGTGCTTCGATCGAAGGGGTGCGCCACGCGAAAAATAGCGATGCACTGGTAACGATCGTGCCGACCACCGTGAAATACAACACCGTGGTGCCCGAATCGTCGGTGGCGCGAATCCGCTTGATCTGAATGATCGATAACGCGCCGAAAAACGCACTCGAGATCAGCAGGACCGGACCCAGCCAACTCGAATGCGAACCATCCGGCCGCACCACGAAAAGTACGCCGACAAAGCCGACCGCGGCGGCCAGCGCATCGCGCGGCTTGAGCGTTTCCTTCAGAAGCAGCGGCGCAAGAACGATGACCAGCAAGGTCTCCGAGTAAACGATCGCCACCGCTTCGCTGAGCGGCACATAGGGGAGCCCCGCAAAGAACAGCCCCGAGGCGCCGAGCAACGTCAGCGAGCGCAAGGTCTGCCCACGCACATCCATATGTTTGAGACGCTCGATAAGCGGTTTGCCGCGCAGGCAAACGGCCACGGCAGGCAATAAGCCGAACACCATGCGGAAGAACGTCACTTCATTGGCCGGATAGGCGAGCGCGACAGATTTCGCCAGAGCATCGACGAGCGCGAAGCAGAACATCGAAACCAGAATTAGCGCGACGCTGCGTAGCGGCACGGCTCCATTCCGGACAACGGTGATGGGCGGCATGAGTTTTCCTGAGAGCGCGTAAAGCAACGCGTCGCTTTGGTTCCGCCGCCGATGAAAGGGGGGCGTAATCGGAAAACGGATTATGCCTGCTGCTCCACGTGCTATCGCGTGGAATAACCGCGGACATCCATTGCGTATGGCGCCGGCACGCGTTCCGGCTCCCGACCTCGCTCCCTACCTCTCTTTCGCGCCCTATCGGGTAAGTACCGATACAGGTCTTGCCAACTAATAATATTATTCATAGCGATTTCCGCATCCATGGGGCCTAGAGATACTGTCTACAGCCACATGTAGATTTAATAATAATTATGACCATCAATTAAGCGGGGACATCAGGAGATACAGGTGCGCAATTACTTTGTGCTGGCAGCGCTCGCCATGCTGGGCGCGTGCGGCGGCAATGACGGTTCGCCGGACGTGGCTGCGTCGGCGAACAAGCAGATCACGGCAGTCGATTCCTCCGCGGCAGCATCGGCGGCCTCAGCAGCGGTATCCGCCGCGGCCTCGGCGGATACCGCCAACGTTGAAGCCGAGTTCAAGGCCGCGAAGACGATCCCGCTGGGGATGAAAACGACGACACCGCCACTGGTGATCGCAGACCCCACCCTCAACCTTCCGCCTTACACGCCGCCGCCCCCGCCCACGCCGGTTTCCACCACGAACCTCAACTTCGGCGACTTCACGAGCTACCTCGCGCCTGGATCGACACAAGGCTGGCAGCCCGGCACGAGCAGTTCGACCATCACGATTCCCCCGCCGGCAACCAACGCCACGGGCGCCGGCGACAAAACGGTGGCGCTTGCAAGCACGTATGCCACTGCATCGTACGAAGCGGACGTGACGGTGAGCGCACCCGTGGGCAACGGCGCCGCGAACGCCGGCTTTATCGTCCGCACGACCAACCCCACAGCAGGCGGCCCCGATAGCCTGACCGGTTATTACATCGGCCTCGATACCGGTTCGCACGTACTGCAGGTCGGCCGGGAAAACAACAACTGGACGAACTTCATCGCGTATCCGATGAGCACGGTCGTGGGCGGCAGCACGCACCACCTGAAGGTCACGACGAGCGGCACGGCCATTACCGTCGACTTCGACGGTCAGCGCGTGATCAGCGTCAACGACGCCACCAATGCGCTCCCCGCCGCGTTCCAGTCAGGCAGCTTCGGGCTGCGGCGATTCGGCGTCGGCGCCACCTTCAGCAATATCACGATCCATACGTATCCGACCGTCACGTCTCCCTCCTTCGATTTTTCCAAGGTTGTCGGTGCGGTCTACACACCGTCCAGCGCGGTGAACGCGATCGACTTCTGGGAGAACTACGACCCCGAGATCGTCAATCGTGAGCTGACTTACGCGCAGACGTACGGCATGAACACCATTGCCGTGTATCTGCACTACCTCGTGTGGGCGAACGATCGCGTCGCATTCCTGAGCAAGTTCGAAAATCTGCTGAAGATCGCCGCGCGGCATGGCATCAAGGTCTCGCCGATCTTCTACGACGACTGCTGGAATCCCACGCCCGCATATGGTCCGCAGCCGGCGCCGGTCTGGGGGGTGCATAACAGCCAATGGGTGCAGTCGCCCGGAACGCCGGTTGAACAGGCGTATTTCCAATCGACGGCGGCCAATGCCAGCATCACCTATAAGCAGAGTCTCGCGAGCTACATCACCGACTTCGTCGCGCCTCACCGCAACGACCCCCGCATCATTTTCTGGGAACCCATGAACGAACCGGGTTGTAGTGGCAACGGCTCGTTGCAGCAAACGCGCGCCGTGATGATGAACGATGCACGCATCGCGATTCTGAATGCGGGTGCCACGCAGCCGATCAATTCGCCGCAAGTGCAGGAGGACGAAGGCTCGTATTTCTCGGACTTCTATGCGTTCCACCCGTACGGCAACCCGTACACGGGTCCGGCGAACGGCAGCAATGTCAGCGCGTTGAATTCCGAAACGCTGCAACGCGGCTTCCCTGGCACGACGGGACAGACGATGCCGGGCATTGTGTCGAACTACGGCGGCACGACGGGCTTTGTTGTGTGGGAATTGATGATCGGCCGCACCAATACGCGCTTCCATTGGGGCCAGGTACCGAGCGCGCCTGCCACTGTCGAACCCGCAACGCCCTTCCAGGGGACGATCTATCCGGACGGTCACCCATGGCAGACGTCGGAAACGCAGGCTTTGACGGGGGGATTCGATGTGAAGCTGCCGGTGCTGCAGGTCGGCTACTACAACGATCCGACCTTCAACAGCGCGCCGGTCAAGACGTCGGTCACGCCATTGATCGACTTCGACCTGAACACCGAGCGTGGCACCGATTCGCCTGATGCCTCCGCGGGCATCAACGCGACCGGCTATGGCGTGCGATGGACCGGCGCGATTCAGGCGGCGCAAACAGGGCTCTACACGTTCTCGATCAATAGCGATAACGTTGCGCGACTCTGGATCAACGGGGTGCGGGTCATCAACAAGAAGACCTCGACGCTAGCCACCGTAAGCGGCACGACCTGGCTCTCCGCGAAGCAGCGCGCCTCGATCAAGGTCGAGTATGTGCATGGTACGGGTCCGGCAAGCATGCACCTGTCGTGGTCGAGCCCCGCGGCGCGGAATCCTGGGGCACTGAGGATCGTGCCGTCGGATTCGCTCGTGACGTCGAACTGAAGGAGACTTAAAGAACCCTGATTAGCCAGTCGGCAGTGTGGACGCTGCCGACTGGCGGGTTTAGCGCATTCCATCGGCTTGTGCCGTGCGCCTCGGCGCATTCCCTGCGCATAATTTGAACCTCCCTCCGTTTTATGCGATGCTACCTGCGCCCCAGCAATCATGAGAAGAAAAAGGGCGTGAGGCAGACCAATCCTGTTGTCCATTCCTCAGGAGGAGACATGATTGTGTCATCGCAATTACACAGTATCGGCCTCGCCCGTCGGCTGACATTTCCCCCGTTGGCGGGGGCTTCCAGTTTAAGAAAAGCAACCGCCGTTTCCAGCTTCGTCTTCCTCACCAGTCTCATCGGTGTGTGTCATGCTGACACTCAGGTCGGCGGCACACTTCCTCCCGCTCCCGACAAGCTATACGGCGATCTATTCGTGGCCGTGCAAACCGCCCAGATCTATCCGGATCAAAAGACTTTCGTCGACGCAACGCCAAACGCCGATCCTGCCGCGATCGTGCAACTGTACGAACAACAGAAGAACAATCCCGGCTTTTCGCTAGCGAACTTCGTCAACCAGTACTTCACGCCGCCGAGCGAGCCTGTCATCACACCGCCCGCGAATCAGACGCTGCGCGAGCACATCAACTGGCTGTGGCCTGCCCTCACCCGCACCACCACGAGCGCGCCGGCGAACAGTTCGCTGATTCCGTTACCGAAGCCGTATGTCGTGCCGGGGGGCCGCTTCCGCGAGGGCTACTACTGGGACACGTATTTCACGATGCTGGGTTTGCAGGAATCGGGCCATGAAGATCTCGTCGACAACATGCTCGACAACTTCGCGTATGAAATCGATACGTTCGGTCACATTCCAAACGGCAATCGAACCTACTATCTGGACCGCTCCCAACCACCGTTCTTCTCGTACATGGTGGCGCTGGCGGCGAAGCTCGAGGGCCGTGGCGTCTATCAGAAGTATTTGCCGGCCTTGCGCAAGGAGTATGCGTACTGGATGCAAGGGGAAACTACGACGCAACCCGGCCAGGCGACGCGTAATGTGGTCGTGATGCCGGATCGCACGGTACTCAACCGTTACTGGGATGAACTCGATACGCCCCGTGACGAGTCTTATCTGGAGGACATTCAAACGGCGCAACAAGCCACCGGCCGCAATCCGAACGAGGTCTACCGCGAATTGCGGGCGACCGCCGAGAGCGGCTGGGATTTCAGCTCCCGCTGGTTCGGCGACAACATGACACTCGCGACGGTGCGTACCACGTCGATCATCCCGGTCGATCTGAACAGCCTCATGTTCCACCTTGAAATCACCATCGCAAAAGGCTGCGGCGAGACACGCGATTTCCGTTGTGTCGGCGAGTTCGCCGAGCGCGCCGCGAAACGGGCGCTCGGTATCAACCGGTACTTGTGGAATGCGAACGGCTACTACGGCGATTACGACTGGGTGCTTGCGAAACCGCGTGACAACAAAACCGCGGCGATGGTGTTTCCGTTGTGGGTCGGCGCCGCGTGGCCGGAACGCGCGCAAAAAACGGCCCAGCAGGTGCAGTCCATCCTGCTGCAACCCGGCGGCCTTGCGACCACCACCTACAACACCACGCAGCAATGGGATGCACCGAACGGCTGGGCGCCGCTGCACTGGGTCGCGATCGAAGGCCTGAAACGCTACGGTCAGGATGCGCTCGCGCAGCAGATCGGCACACGCTTTCTGGCCGACGTGAAAGGCGTTTATGCGTCGGAGAAGAAGCTGGTCGAAAAGTACGTGGTTGAAGGCGCGGGCACCGGAGGTGGCGGCGGTGGCGAGTATCCGTTGCAGGACGGCTTTGGATGGACCAACGGGGTGACACTCAAGCTACTCGATCTGTATAGCCCTGGCGAATAGGCATGTCGTGAAGTGCATCTGGATGAAGCGAGGCGCACACGTCAGCATCAAATGACGTGTGCGCCTCGCTTTACCGAGCGCCTCAATACGTCAGGCCATATCCGAACGGATACAACGGATGCGCCGTATCGTGCGGCACGTCTTCCAGTTGCGCGGTGACCTCGGCCATCGACGAAGGCAACTCGAACGGCAGTTTGCCTTGTGGTTGGCCTTTGCCGGTCAACACGTCGAATAGCGCGGCATCGCTTGCGCCGAAATTAGCGAGGATGGCGGTTGCTTTATCCTGGACGTTGGTGAGAATCGCCGGGCGGTCCATGTACACCGACACGATCGACTTCGGCGCATTAGCGGCCTGCTTGATCGCCTCATAGTCCTTGTTGCCGTCGACGAACGCCAGGCTGCCTTCATGCTGCATCGAGCCGAACATATAGTTCGGATGCAGCGTTTCGTACGGCGTGCTCACGCGCAGGATCGCCACGTCCGCGGCTTGCGGCGTATCGACAACCTGGTAGCCATATTTCTGCGCGACGGCCGGATCGACACCGTACAGCCAGACTTTCTTCCCCGCTGCCGTCATGGGCAGCAGTTTGCCGTTGTTTTGCAGCAGCACCATGGAACGACGTTGCGCGTCGAGCGCTTGCGCCTGGAAATCCGCATTGCCCACCACCGTGCTCGCCTGGTTCGCATCGACATAAGGATGATCGAACAAGCCTTGCTGGAATTTCTGCAAGAGGATCCGGTACGCCGAATCATCGAGGCGCGCTTGCGTCAATTGCCCCTGATTCACGGCCTGAATGAGAAAGCTTGGATCGTCTTCGCCGCCGAACTGGTCGACACCGGCGTTGACTGCTCTCACGAAACGCTGCTGACGGGTAGCGGTTTCCATGCCCCACGGCATGCCCAGTCCGACAAACGAGGGCGCGCCGGAGGACGTGCCGTTCATGCAGTTGGCGTCGCAGTCCGAGGCAATCAGCCAGTCCGACACGATCACGCCTTTGAAGCCGTACTTGCCTCGCAGCAGATCGGTCAGCAGCGGTTTGTCATAGGCGGCGCCGACCTGTTCCAGGGCAATGCCGTCGATGCTCACGGGTCCGTCCGGCTCGGAATAAGTCGGCATCACGGAACCAACGTTAGCGGCGAAGGCGCCTTCAAAAGGCTTCAGGTGATAGGCGAAATTGTTGCCCGGATAGGTCGCATAGCGGCCATAGTAGTTATGGCTGTCGAAACCGGATTTCTGCGCGCCATAGCCGGCCCAATGCTTGACCACAGCAATCACGCTATTCGCCTGGATGCCGTTGCTGCCGCCCTGAAACCCCTCGATATAGGCCTGCACCTGCGACTTCGTCAAATCCGCATCTTCGCCGAAGGTGCCGTTGATGCGAGCCCAACGCGGCTCAGTCGCCAGATCGGCCTGCGGCGAGAGCGCCACGGTAATGCCGACGGCGCGATACTCCTGGCGCGCGATGTCGCCGAACTTGCGTGTCAGGTTCGCGTCGCCAATCGCGGCGAAACCGAGCGTTTCGGGCCACTTCGAAAAGCCGCTGTCGCCGGCGCTCGCGCCCAGCACATATTGAAAGTGATTACGCGGGTCCGTGCTGATCGACACCGGAATACCGAGCCGCGATTGCTCCGCCAGGGTCTGAATCTGGTTGTACTGGCTGGCCATCGTGTTGGCATCACCGCTCATGCGCGTAATGTACGTGCTGATGCTGTGGTCGTTGATCTGCGTCTTCAAAGCGGCCATATCGTAGGCCGTGCCGGTGCCTGAGCCCGTCGTATCGTTCAACACAGGCGCGGTGCCGTGCATCATAAGGCCGGCTTTTTCGGCGAGCGTCAATCGGCTCACCAGATCGCGCGCGCGTACGTCGGCGCTTAGACGCCAGTCTTCGTACGGCTCGAGCTGACCGCTCCTGTTCATGTCCTTGAACTTGAGGCCGTCTTTAGAAATGAGGTTGAGCGTCGTATAACCGAAGTCCTTCTGCGCGACGGGTGCATCGAGTTTGTCGTTGTTCCCGCAAGCGGCGAGGCCTAGCGCGAGCGCGGCGCTGGACGCCGTCAATGCCGATCTGCGAAAAACAGGCCCTGAAAAAATGTGCATCAATGTCTCCTGGGATTTGATTCGTTTTGCCCGCTTTTGAACGGCCAGACCAACAGCCGTGCGTCACTCTACCGACCCAGTCCGGTACCCGTTTTACTGCCGGGTGCAGGTTTTATCCTCGTGGAGCACGACACATGATGCGACGCATCAAAGCCCTTCGAATTCCGCCTGGCGCATGCGCCCTGAATCACCCTGCTCCTTGGAAAGCCGCATGGCGCCATGCTCTGCGGGCAACTGGCAAGTAGTGGCAATTCCTGATGGTGTCGGCGAACATCTCTGCGCATCATTCTGTAAGGAATGTTTTCGTAAACTACATGTCATCCAAAATGCAGGTGCGCTTTAGCGGCAACAGCCGTACTGTCTCCAATCGCATTGCTGTTTTCGCCATGGATGCGGCTGAGCGTGCCGGTGTATCGCCGCAGCTTTTCACTGCCCGCACCGGCATCAGCACGCAGGATCTGATCGATCGAAACGGCCGCATCGATGGCGCGCGGCATCGGCGCGTCGTGGAGTTGATGGCGGCTGTGAGCTCGCCTTCCCGCGTGATCCCGGACGGCCTGCAGACTTTTTTCCCGGATTTTCCGGTGCTGGGCAACCTGTGCCTCAATGCACGCACGCTGCGTGAAGCTATCGAGTCATTTCACACGTATCGCCCGCTCATCGGCGAGTTCGATTTTCTCTGCTACAAAGAGACGTCCGAACTCGCCCGGTTCGACTACATTGCCGAGTTCGCCCCAGCCGACGGCTTTCAGGCACTCGCCAACTTTCAGGTGCTTGCCGGCCTGATCCGCGCTTATGACATGGCGCGACGCACGGTATTTCAGGTTTCGTTAATGGGCCGCAGATTGCCCGGATCTCAAGATTCCAGTGAGTTCTTCGGCGCCGAAATCCGGTATGGCGCCGATGCGAACCGGCTGCAGTTCGCCGCCGCCCAACTAGACGTGCCATTCCCACAGTACAACGGCACGCTGGCGCCGTTTCTGCAGCAGCAGGCTCAACGGGAACTGCTGCAAATCAAGCGAGGCCATCTGTTCTCGAACAGCGTCGAGAACCTGATCAGCGAAATCATCATCGACACGTCCGACGAGCGGCATACGTCATCCTCGTTGCTCGCGCAAATATGCGAGCGGCTCAATACCTCACGGTGGACGCTGCGCCGCCAGTTGCAGGCGGAGGGCCTGCATTTCACCGAACTCGAATCCCGTGTCAAGTTCAAGGAAGCATGCCGATTGCTGAGCGAAACCCGCTTGGGTCTTGCGCACATCAGCGAACAACTCGGCTTCTCGTCGCAGAGCGCTTTCACGCGGTTCTTTCGTACCCGCCATGAGATCCCGCCGCTGGCGTTTCGCCGTCGCGCGCAGTCGGGATAGCAGGCGCACAAGCAAACACTGTATAAAAACACAGTATAATGGCCGACATGAGCAGCCCTGCGCTCCTGCCGGGCTATCGCTACTCCACAGTTGGAATGTATGGCGCATCAGCAAGGCTTATTCGCACCCGAGCCTGTGTCCCTCATCCATGACGAGGAAGGCGGAATTCGTTATTTGCCCGAGTCGATCCCGGCCCAGGCCGCGCAAGAGTGGTTCGAGCAGGCACTTGAAAACATCGGCTGGATGAGCCAGCAGCGCATGATGTATGAGCGGGAAGTGGCGGTGCCACGTCTGCTCGCCACCTTCGCACGTGAATCCGAGGATCTGCCCGCGCCGCTAGGCGAAGCATTCGAAACCGTCCGCTCGCTGCTCGGCGTGCCGTTCAATCGCGTCGGCCTCAATCTCTATCGCGACGGCAATGACAGCGTCGCGCTCCACGGTGACAAGACGGAAAAACTGTTACCCGCTCTGCCGATTGCCATCGTCTCGCTGGGCGTGGGCCGCCGCATGTCGATCCGGCCGAAGGCGGGTTCCGGCCGAATCGTGCATGTGGAACTGGAGCCAGGCAGTTGCATCGTCATGAGCTACGCCTCGCAGTTCACGCATGAGCACGGCATTCCCAAGGTGGCCGGTGTGACCGAGCCGCGTATCAGCCTCGCGTTTCGCTGCTTTGCCGGCTGAGGCTGCTACTGAGTCCGTTTTTGAGGCCGTTTCTGTACGCGCTTCCTGGTCGACACCATTCGCGCGCACACTGCTGCGAGTGTGCAAGCAACGTGCTGATGATAAGAAAGCGGCCAGTATGTTTCGCATAGTCCGCGACCTTCAAGACCGCGTCCCGGTCGATCTGCCGATCCCGCTCCGCCCCCTCACGTCACGCCGAGTTTCGCGAGCAGCGCTTCGGCCGCGGCTTCCGACGACGCGGGATTCTGCCCCGTAATCAGATTGCCCGCGACCACCACATGCGACTGCCAATCCGGCCCCTTCGAATACCTGGCGCCGTTCTTCTTCAACATGTCTTCGACGAGGAAAGGCACGACGTCCGTGAGCCCGACTGCCGCTTCTTCGGAATTGGCAAAGCCGGTAACGGGTTTATCGCGCACGAGTGGCGTCTCGTCCGGCCCCTTTGCATGACGCAGCACGCCGGGCGCATGGCATACCGCGCCGACGGGCTTTCCGCCGGCATAGAGCGCTTCGATCAGGGCAATGGAATGTGGGTCCTCGGCGAGATCCCACAGCGGTCCGTGACCGCCGGGATAGAACACTGCGTCATAGTTCGCCGCCGACACGGTGGAAAGCTTCGCGGTAATCGCCAACGCGGCTTGCGCGTCCGGATCCTTTCTGAATCGCCGGGTTGCGTCGGTCTGCGCGTCGGGGTCGTCGCTCTTCGGGTCGAGCGGCGGCTGGCCGCCTTTGGGCGAAGCGAGTGTCATCTCGACGCCGGCATCCTTGAACACGTAATACGGCGCGGCAAACTCCTCGAGCCAGAAGCCGGTTTTCCGGCCTGTATTGCCGAGTTCGTCATGTGAAGTCAGTACCACCAGAATCTTCATGGCAACCTCGTGTGGATTCGATTCGCGTTGCACCAGGCCGTCAAGCGGTGTCGGCGGCTTCTGGTGTTCTGGCAGTATAGGTGGCTATCGGGAACGCAGCGCTAGACAGCGTAAATTTCGGGGTTGTCCGTCAAAGGCAAAAAATTCCCCGTGTGTCCATCGAGCGCAAGCATCACACCACTTTCGATGTTGAAAATCCAGCCGTGCAATCGCAGTGTTTTGTTCGCGAGGCCTACGGCCACCGACGGATGAGTGCGAATGTTCGCGAGCTGAGCAATCACATTGTCTTTGACCAATGCGTCGAGGCGTTCCACGTCTGACGCGTAAGTTCGCGACGCGTGAACCGCTTTCGCGGCGTCAGCGTGACGAAGCCAACCCGCCACGGCCGGCAGATGGTCGAGGTTCATGCAGGTGCAGATCGCTGTCATCGCCCCGCAATTGGAGTGACCGCAAATCACGATATCGCGCACGCCCAGTACCGCCACCGCATACTCGACGGTAGCGGATACCCCGCCCGGCTCCGGGCCGTAAGACGGCACGATGTTGCCCGCGTTGCGGATCACGAACAGCGCGCCGGGCTCCACTTGTGTCAGCAACTCGGGAACAACACGGCTATCCGAGCAGGTCACGAACAGCGTGCTCGGACTTTGCGAAACCGATAAACGTTTGAACAATGCGCTCTGCTGCGGGAAGACTTCGCGTTGAAAGCGGATGAATCCTTCTATGATTTCCTGCACGACGTTCTCCGGATAATCAAGGCCTCAGCCTGCGGCAAGCTGAGGCGTGTCTGCGATCGGTTCGCGCGACTATACCGTAGCCGACCGAGGTCGCTTCCTGATCGAGCAGGCCGGTGCTTCTTCCAGATAGAGCGCTCGATCGGATCGTCGTCGATTGATGAAGACCATGAAGACGATGAAGGCACTGTAGCCTGGCCGTTGGCGTGCTGGTACATCGCCTCGGCGTCCACGCCCATGCGCAGGGGAAAGCTATCGGAGCGGGCCCGGCGCCCAGATGCCGGACCTTGGCTCCTATATCAAGAATTGGGCCGCTAGTGCCTCAATTGAAATCCCCGGTTTCGAGTTCCACGGACTGTCCCCCGTTTTTCTCGAGAACCCGCCGCGTTGCATTTTCAATCCGCGCGCGATTTGCCTCGAAAGTACCGACCAGATTGTGGGCCGATGGCCCCCCGTTGCCGAAATGGTCGTTCAGCGCGTCTAGCGACACGCTGCACCAGACGTCAGCCCCATCCACATTAGCTTCGAAGGCTACGCGCGCCGCTGCCACCACTTCACGGCGTCCGGTGAATTCGATCCTCATAATGACCCTCCATTTGTCGAAAGTACCATCGAGCGCGCAAAGGCTGTGCCAAGCTGCTTTTACGCCGCTTCAGCTTCGCCATATCGGCTCGCGCTCAGCGCACATTCTCCACAAGGTGCATACTTGAGTTCGGCCGCCTTCGGGCGGCCGCGCTTATGCGTCACGGCGTGCAGGTCACCTGTCACGCCGCCAGACGCCTCCAACATACTAATACTACCCGCCCCATGTCCCGCAGCCCGCAATCGTCGCGTCCTTTAGTCATTGCCGCAGTCATGGCTTCGATGGCGATGGTCGCCATCGAAGCCACCATCGTTTCCACCGCCATGCCGCAGATCGTCTCGCAACTCGGCGATCTGCATCTGTATAGCTGGGTCTTTTCGTCGTTCCTGCTCACGCAAACCGCGATGACTGTGGTCTTCGGCAAGCTCACCGACCTGTATGGACGCAAGCCGGTCATGCTCACCGGCATCGCGATCTTTCTGCTCGGCTCGGTGCTGGCCGGCTTCGCCTGGTCGATGCCCGCGATGATCGCGTTCCGCCTGATTCAGGGCATCGGCGCGGGCGCGATCCAGCCGGCCACGCTGACCATCGTCGCCGATCTCTACCCGGCGCGCGAACGCGGCAAGGTACAAGGCTATCTTGCCAGCGTATGGGCCATTTCCGCGGTGGTCGGGCCGATGGTGGGCGGCTTCATCATTCACAACCTCTCGTGGGCGTGGATCTTCTGGATGAACGTGCCGATCGGCCTTGCGTCCGCTGCCGGCTTCATTGCGTTCCTGCGCGAATCGGAGCGGCATACGCGTCCGTCGATCGACTTCGCGGGCGCGGCGTTGTTCATGGCGGCGATCGCGGCACTCATGATGGCGCTGACCTACGCGGGCGACGAGGACATCGCCAAGGCATCGCTCGCGGGCGCTGCCTTCATGGTGTCCCTGGTGTTGTTCGTGTTTCAGGAGCGCCGCGCGGCTGAGCCGATGATCTCGTTCGCGCTCTGGAGCCGCCGGCCGATCGCCGCGTGCAATGCTGCAACCGTGCTGTCCGGCATGATCCTGATGGGTGCCACGACCTTCCTGCCGATGTATGTTCAGGGCGTGCTGCATCGCTCGCCCGTGGTCGCCGGTCTTGCGCTCACCATGATGATGGTGGGCTGGCCGGCGGGCGCGACGCTCGCGGCGAAAACATTTCACCGCCTCGGCTTGCGGCGCATTCTGATCGGCGGCAGTGCATTCGTGCCGATCGGCGCGGTGCTGCTGCTGTTCCTGGAACCCGGTGGCTCGCCGCTCGTCGCGGCCTTCGGTTCGCTCATCATGGGCTTCGGCATGGGCACGTCGAGCGTCAGTTCGCTGGTGCTGATCCAGGAGATCGTCAAGATGGACGAACGCGGCAGCGCCACCGCGTCGAATCTCTTTTCGCGCAATCTCGGCAGCACGCTCGGCGCGACGCTGTTCGGCGCGGTGCTCAACTTCGGGCTCAGTCACTCGAAGGGCGTCGCCGCGGTCACCTCGGATCAGCTAAAAGCGCTGCTGCAGAATCAGGCGGCGAGTCTCGCCGACAGCGACATGGTCCGCATGGTATTGCATCAGTCGCTGCATCTGACCTTCATCTCGATCTTTGCGATTGCGATCTTTGTGGTCGTGCTGCTGGGCTTCGTGCCGCCAATCAATATCGGTCCGGCGAAGACGGTACCGCTTGAAGCGTTTTCACCGCTTGAGGACTAAGCTTCGCGACGAGCCGCCCGCCGGTAATGCGGCCGCGAAAAAGTCGAGCGCCCGTTGAGCCGTCTGCGCATGGACCACATCGCGATCCATGCGCACTCAACGCACGCTCGGCGTTCAATACTACAATCAGAATGACGCGACGCCGGAAAGGCGCACACCAAAAAAATAGAGAGAGAAAGGGGATTGTATGGATCGTGTGGAACCCATCCTGACAGCGCCAGGCCACGCTTCGGGAACCCCCTTTTTTGCTGATTGGGACAACACGCAGACGTTCGGCGTGCACTACTCCATCAAACCTTCCGGCAGGCGAGGCTTTTTTTCCGCGATCCGCTATGCACGCAGCATCAACGGCGAACTGTCGTTTTCAAAAGATGACATCACCCTGCACGGCGCGACCGACACCGAGCGGCGATACCTTCAGCGGGCAGAAATCTTCGACATCAAACTCGCCGGCCGTCGCATTTCGTTCGATCTGCATGGAGCGCCAGGCGGCATTGAGCACGTCGTATTGAAGACGCGCAGTGAGGAAGACATTCGGCGCATTGTCGAATTGCTGCCGGCTCGAATGACGCCTGCATTCGCAGCTGAGCGCATCGCCCTCACCACGTTCAATGACAGGCTCGCCGCCTTGACGCCGTTCACCTGGGTGACGTATCTGCTGATCGCGCTGAATGTCATCGTGTTCGCTGCGATGTACGCTGCGGGCGTTGTCGGCGTGAGGAAAGTGGATCTTCACGCGATCGTCGACTGGGGCACGAACTTCGGGCCCTATACGCTCGCCGACGAACCCTGGCGGCTCATCACATCGATGTTCGTGCATTTCGGCTTGTCGCACGTAACGTTCAACATGATCGCCCTTTTCGCGGTGGGACGCCTGACGGAGCGGCTCTACGGAAATATGCGATTCCTCGCGCTTTACCTGTTCGCCGGGCTGACCGGCAGCATCGCAAGCGTCCTCGCGCATCCGACCATCGACAGCGCCGGCGCATCCGGCGCCATCTTCGGCGTCGCCGGCGGCCTGCTGATTTTCGTGCTGCGCTTTCGCAAGGAATTCCCTGCTTCCATTGCCGCGCGCAATCGTAGCTGGATGTGGGTGTTCATTCTCGTCAACCTGTTCGATGGCTTCAGGCATCGCGGCGTCGACAATGCCGCGCACCTGGGCGGCCTGGCCGGCGGTTTGCTGATCGGCGCACTGCTGGCAAGACCGCTCGCGAACGAAGCGCGTCAGCGGTACGCATTCAGAAGTGCGTTGCTGTCCTGGCTGGTGGCAGGTATCACACTGGGCGCCTTCACCTATCCGCTGACGCACTTCAGTGAAGCTAAACGCGAGGAGCTTCAATTTTCGAAAATGCTGGTCGAATTAGACCCGCAGGAGAAGCACGCTATCGCGGCCACCGCCGCATTGCAGCGCATGAAAATGCATTCGCAAATTGAAAAAGACACGGTCTCCAACAAGATCATCGTGGAGATTGTTCCCCAATGGGACGCGCTCTATGCGTCGGTCGAGAACACGCGGCTGCCCGATGGTTCACGGCGCGCCGCGCTACGGCAAGCGATGCTGCGCTTCTTCGACGACAACCGCCGGTTCGCCCGCGCCGCAGCCCTCCTGCTCACGCGTGCTCAAGATCTCGATTCGGCGACACTGGCGCCGCTCCATGCGCTCAGCCAGGATGCCGTGGAACAGGCAGCGCTGATCAGGAAGCTGGCCGCAGCGACCAACGGGCCGCCACGCTGACGCGCACGTAGCCATCCCGACGATATCAATCGCCGTCCCGGCAGAGCCTCATCATCCACGCATAAACCGCATCCACCGCCGCGGAGCGCGCCGGCTGCGCCGAGCGCATCAACCAGAGCGGCGCAAGGGCGAATCCCGGTATCTGCGGCAAGATCTCGACACGCCCGCTCGTCAATGCATCGCCAGTGGTGAGCCGGGACACCATCGCGATGCCCGCTTCCTGCTCGGCGGCCGCCACGAGGAAGCGCGGATCGCTGACGGTCATCGCACGCCGCGTCCGCAAGCCGCCTCGCCTTAACTCAGGCAACCACGGCGCCCACTCGGCACGCGCTTCGTGAACCAGCAGGGGCGCCTGCGTCAGCACCTCCGGAAATGAGGCGGAGCGCAGACGGCGTGCTGTCTCGGGGCCGCAAATGGCGACCGCTTCTTCTTCGAACAGCAACTCGCACACCACTTCCGGCGTGCGAATTTCCTTTGCCGACACCACCAGATCGACGTCAACGCGATCGATCTCGTTGACCTCTTCACCGGTCACGAGCCAGATCTCGAGGTTCGGCAACGCCTCGGAAAACGCCCGCATGCGCGGCATCAGCCAGCCGGAGGCAAACTGCGGCGCACACACGAGGATCACCGAATCGGGATTGCCATACGGCTCGATACGATCACGCCCGTCGGCCAGCGTGGAAAGCGCGCTTGTCACGGTCTGCGCGTACAGCGCGCCGGCGGCCGTCAACGCGACGCCGCGGCCAATCCGCCGGAACAGCGGCTGGCCGGTCCATTCCTCGAGTTGCTGGATCTGATGGCTGATCGCCGATTGGGTCAGCGCCAGTTCCTGCGCGGCTCGCGTGAAACTGCCAAGGCGCGCGGCGGCGTCGAATGCGAGCAAAGCCTGCAGTGGGGGAAGTCTACGCATCGGATCGTCAGAGCCAGAGTCACGGCAAGATATTAGAAATATCGATACTTCCAGCAAGATTCTTCGCTTTTCGCCGGAATATTGCCCCGCAATGATAGCGCCAGTTGCTCTCCACACCCTGCATGCTGTTTCGGCAGACATGAGAAATATTTGTGTGACGGCGCTCATTGAAACTGACCGGATCGACCTGTATGACCCAGAACCTGAACGCTTTGCACCCCACCGCCACCATGCCTGCCGCCGGCGCTGACGCAGCCGGGCAACCCGCTGCGCCCACCTACGCCGGCGTGCTGTCCTTCATGCGCCGGCCCTACACGCGCAATCTCACCGGCGTCGATGTCGCCGTATCGGGCATTCCGCTCGACCTCGCGACCACCTTCCGCCCCGGCACGCGCTTCGGTCCGGCGGGCATGCGCGCGGCCTCGGTACAACTGGCCGATCTGGGCGCGTTTCCGTGGGGCATCGATCCGTTCGATCATCTCAACGTGGTCGACTACGGCGACTGCTGGTTCGACGCCCACAACCCGCTCGGCATTCGCGACGCGATCATCGCTCACGCACGCGAGATTCTCGCGACCGGCACCCGCATGCTGACGTTCGGCGGTGATCACTACATTACGTACCCGCTGCTGGTCGCGCATGCTGAAAAGTACGGCAAGCCGCTGAGCCTGATTCATTTCGACGCGCATTGCGACACCTGGCCGGACGACAACCCCGATTCGCTGAACCACGGCACGATGTTCTACAAAGCGATCCGCGAAGGGCTGATCGATCCCGCCCGTTCGGTGCAAGTCGGCATTCGCACCTGGAACGATGACTTCATGGGCGTGCGCATTCTCGACGCACCGTGGGTCCACCGCAACGGCACGCAGGCGACCATCGACGAAGTGCTGTCGATCGTCGGCGATGCGCCCACCTACCTCACCTTCGACATCGACTGTCTCGATCCGGCCTTCGCACCCGGCACGGGCACGCCCGTGGCGGGCGGCCTGAGTTCGGCGCAGGCGCTGGAAATCGTTCGCGCACTGGGTCCCGTGAATCTGGTGGGCGCGGACGTGGTGGAAGTCTCGCCGCCCTACGACCACAGCGACGTGACCGCGCTCGCCGCGGCCCACCTTGCTGCCGACATGCTGTGCCTGATGCGCAATCAGAAGCTGCAACGCCATCAGCGCATGTAAAGCCGCGACTGATCTGTTGAAACCTTTCTGGACGACCACCATGCCCCACACCGTCATGAAACCGACGCTCGCTGCGCCGCTACTGGCAGCGCTGTTGTCCTGCGCGTTCTGCCCCACCGCGCACGCTGACGAAAAGCAGCTCAATCTCTACAACTGGGCCGACTACATCGCGAAAGACACAGTACCGAACTTTGAAAAAGAGTCCGGTATTCACGTGCAATACGACGTCTACGACGGCGACGAAACCTTGCAGGCCAAACTGCTGACCGGTTCGACAGGCTACGACGTCGTGGTGCCGACCTCGAACTTTCTTGCCAAGCAGATCGAGGCCGGCATTTATCAGAAGCTCGACAAATCGAAACTGCCGAATCTGGTGAACCTCGACCGCAGTCTGCTCAAGCTGGTCGCCGATGCGGACCCCGGCAATCAGTACGCAGTGCCGTGGGCGTGGGGCACCACAGGACTCGGCTACAACGTCACGCGGGTCAAGAAGATTCTCGGCAACGATGCGCCGCTCGATAGCTGGGACATTCTGTTCAAGCCCGAGTATCTGAGCAAGCTGAAGAGTTGCGGCGTGTCCGTGCTCGACGCGCCGACCGACGTGTTCGCGGTCACGCTGCACTACCTTGGCCGCGACCCGAACAGCACGAACCCAGCCGACTACCAGGCCGCCTACGATGCGCTGAAGAAAATCCGCCCATATATCACGCAGTTCAATGCGACGAGTTACATCAACGACCTCGCGGGCGACGACATCTGTTTCGCGCTGAGCTGGTCGGGTGACGTGTCGATGGCGAGCCATCGCGCGCGCGAGGCCAACAAGAGTTACGAGGTTAAATACTTCATTCCTCAGGGCGGCGCGCCGGTCTGGTTCGACATGATGGCGATCCCGAAAGATGCGCCGCATCCGGAAGCGGCGCTCGACTGGATCAATTACATCGAGCGCCCGGAGGTTCATGCGGGGATCACCAATGCCGTGTTCTATCCGAATGCGGATGCCGCCGCGCGCAAATTCGTACGGCCGGAAATTCTCAACGATCCGACCGTCTATCCGCCTGAGTCCGTGCTGAAAACGCTGTTTCTGCTCAAGCCCCTGCCCGCCCCGATCAAGCGCCTGGAAGGCCGGCTGTGGGCGCAGTTGAAAACTGGAGGATAGAACGTTCTCTGAGCCTGGGCGTGCAACGGGGCGGCCCAGGTTATGGCTTGGCCCTATGCCGCGAGCAGTTCGATTCCATCTAACTGCGCCGCGCACGTATCGCGCACGATCCTGACGAAATCGTCGAAATAAGGGCGGCTCGCGAAGCCTTTGGCGGCTACCGCATAAAGCTCGCTCCATAAGCCCTGCGGGCCGACACGTTTGGCCAGCACGTAGTCGTGGTCGACGTAGTTTTTCACGCCCCAGTTCGGCAACGCCGCGATCCCGCGGCGGCTCGCCACCAGTTGCATGATCGCAATGGTCAACTCCGCCGTGCGCCGCTCGAGCTTGATACCGGCCGGCTCCAACACTTCGCGAATCAGATCGATACGCGTTTCTGGCACAGGATAGGTGATCAGCGTCTCCTCGCGAAGATCGTCCGATACCACGCGCCGTTTATTCCGTAACCGGTGTTCGTTGGCCATCACCACCAGAATTTCGAAGCGGAATAGCGGCGCGATATGCAGGCTGCGCTTGGTGGCGGGCTTCGAACCGATCACCACATCGGCCTTGCCATCGCTCAACAGGCGCAGTGGGTCCGCATGAAAACCCGCGACCAGGTCGACTTCGACTTCGGGCCAGCGCCGGCGGAACTCGTCCATGACCGGCATCAGCCAGTCGAAACAGGTATGGCATTCCAGCACGATACGCAATTCGCCGCGCGTGTCGCCCTTCAGACGCACGAGATCGCGCTCCGCCGCGCTCACCGCGGCAATCGTCTCGCGCCCGAGCGCCAGCAGCCGCTCGCCCGCGGCGGTGAAACGCAAACCCTGTTTGGTGCGTTCGAATAGCGAGATATCGTAATGCGCCTCGATATCGCGGATCTGATGCGACAGCGCGGACTGACTCAGATGAACGCGTTCGGCAGCCGCCACCAGCTTGCCGGAGTCGGCGATGGCGATCAGCGAACGCAAGTGGCGAAGCTCAAGCATCTCGCGGCTCCACGCTGAAAGAATTGGTGGGGATATGAATCTGGCTCATACATTGGTGAAAACATGTCGCTTGATGAATCATAGCGCGACTTCCACACTGAGCGCCAATTCATACAACGCACAAAAGGAATTCGCATGGCCCGCACGCACATCCCCGGCTTTCCGCGCATCGGCGCGCAACGCGAACTGAAATTCGCGCAGGAATCGTTCTGGCGCGGCGAATCGGACGAAACCTGTCTGCGTGGCGTCGCAAAGGCGTTGCGCGCCCGCCATTGGCAGCTGCAGCAGGACGCCGGACTGGATTTCGTCACCGTCGGCGATTTCGCCTACTACGATCAGATGCTCAATCTGAGCGCGCTGCTCGGCGCGTTGCCCGCGCGCTTTGGCTTCGATCCGAAAACGCTGTCGCTCGGTCGGTACTACGAGCTCGCGCGCGGCAACCACGCGCAACCTGCAATGGAAATGACCAAGTGGTTCGATACGAACTACCACTACCTCGTGCCGGAGCTGGGTCCGGATACGAGCTTTAACGGCGGCGTCGAGTGGCTGTTCGACGAGATCGACGAAGCGCTCGCGCTAAATTTGCCGGTCAAGCCGGTGCTGATTGGGCCGATTACCTACCTGTGGTTGTCGAAGAGTCACGTGGCTGGCTTCGACCGGTTGTCGTTGTTGCCGAAGCTCGTGATCCGCTACAGCCGCATTCTGGAGATGCTCAAGCAACGTGGCATCGAATGGGTGCAGCTGGATGAACCGGCGCTGTGCCTCGATCTGCCGACGGAATGGCTCGACGCGTTTTCCGCTGCGTATGAGGTGCTCGGCACATCGGGCGTCAAGGTGTTGCTCGCGACGTACTTCGAAACCGCCGCTGACCACGCGCAACGTGTCGCCAGGCTGCCGGTTGCCGGCGTGCATATCGATCTGGTGCGTGCGCCGCAACAGATCGATGCATGGCGTGCCGCGTTGCCCGCGCACGCGGTGTTGTCGGCAGGGGTGATTGACGGCCGCAATATCTGGCGTGCGGATCTCGGCGATATCGTCGAGTCGTTGCAGGCGTTGCATGCGGAGCGTGGCGAACGTTTGTGGATCGCATCGTCGTGCTCGTTGCTGCATGTCCCCGTTTCGCTCGACGCGGAGAAAAAGCTTGATGCCGATCTGAAATCCTGGCTCGCCTTCGCAACTGAAAAGCTCGATGAAGTCGGCACGATCGCTCTCGCCCTGCGTAATCCTGGCGCGGCTGAACCGAAGCTTGCCGCCGCGGACCTCGCACTGGAAGCGCGCCGCCACTCGAGCGCGGTCGTCAATGCACTGGTCCAAAAACGCGTCGCCGCCGTGAGCGCTGCGATGGCAGAGCGTAAAAGCCCCTTCGCCGAACGCAATCGCGTGCAACGCGCAGCGCTCGACCTGCCGCTCCTGCCTACCACCACGATCGGTTCGTTCCCGCAAACGCCGGCCATCCGTCAGGCGCGTGCCGCCTACAAACGCGGCGAACTGCGCGCGCTCGACTATCTGCAGCGGATGCGCGCTGAAATCGAAATCGCCGTGCGCAAACAGGAAGAACTGGGACTCGACGTCCTCGTGCACGGCGAAGCCGAGCGCAACGACATGGTCGAATATTTCGGCGAGCAGTTGTGGGGCTATGCGTTCACGGAAAACGGCTGGGTGCAGAGCTACGGCTCGCGCTGCGTGAAACCGCCGATCATTTACGGCGACGTCTATCGCCCTGAACCGATGACGGTCGAAACCACCCGCTACGCGCAATCGCTCACGCATCGCTTGATGAAAGGCATGTTGACCGGTCCGGTGACGATGCTGCAGTGGTCTTTCGTACGCGACGACCAGCCGCGCTCGACCACCGCGTTGCAACTTGCGCTCGCGATTCGCGATGAAGTAGTGGACCTCGAAAAGGCCGGCATCCGCATCATCCAGATCGACGAACCGGCCTTCCGCGAAGGCTTGCCGTTGCGTAAAACCGATTGGGCCGCGTATCTGGAATGGGCAACGCGCGTGTTCCGCATTTCGGCAGCGGGCGTCGCGGATCAGACGCAGATTCACACGCATATGTGCTATTCGGAATTCAACGACATTCTGCCGTCGATCGCCGCAATGGACGCCGATGTGATCACGATCGAGACCTCACGTTCAGCGATGGAACTGCTCGACGGTTTCGGTGCGTTCGCGTATCCGAACGAAATCGGTCCGGGTGTCTACGATATCCACTCGCCGCGCGTGCCGAGCACGGAAGCCATGCAGCGGCTGCTGGAGCGCGCATGCGAAGTGATTCCGGCTGCGCGACTGTGGGTCAATCCGGATTGCGGACTGAAGACGCGCGGCTGGCCGGAGACGGAAGCAGCATTGACGAATATGGTGCGCGCCGCGAAGGCGTTGCGGGTGAAGCTGGCGGCGAAGCAGCTTGAATTGACTGAATAAACGGCTGAAGAGACGCCGCCTGCAACGTTCATCCGTAACCAACGACTTACGAATGCGCTTGCCGGTGTCTACCGCTCAATCCCCTTTCGCGTACAACGTCGATTCAGCAAATCCTTCGGCAGCCAGCACCTGTCCCACCAGAATCAGCGCGGTCCGCTCGATATGAGTGGACCGCACTTTGCCGACGATATCGTCGAGCGTCCCCGTGATTTTTTCTTCATCCGGCCAGCTTGCGCGATAGATCACCGCGATCGGACAATCCCCACCGTAGTGCGGCCGCAATTCATCGACGATGCGTGCCAGATGACGCACGCCGAGGTGAATCGCCATCGTCGCGCGATGTCTCGCGAGGTCGGCGAGCTGTTCGCCTTCCGGCATGGTGGTTTTGCTGGCAAAGCGCGTGAGGATCAGCGTCTGCGAAATATTGGGCAACGTGAGTTCGCAGCCGAGCGTTGCCGCGCATGCCGCGGTCGCCGTCACACCGGGCACGATCGCGTAGGCAATGTCGAGCTCGCGAAGTCTGCGGATCTGCTCGCCGATCGCGCCATACAATGACGGGTCGCCGGAATGCACGCGCGCCACGTCCTGACCTTTGTCGTGTGCTGCTTTGAGTAACGCGACGATCTGATCGAGGTCGAGTTCGGCGGTATTCACGACCTGTTCCGCGTTGTGCCCTTCCAGCACAGCAGCCGGCACCAGCGAGCCGGCATACAGGATCACCGGGCAGCTTCGCACGAGGCGCTGCCCTTTCACCGTGATCAGTTCCGGGTCGCCTGGACCCGCGCCGATAAAAAACACCGTCATTCAACACTCCACGATTCGTTTGGCCGGCATGTCATGCATGCGCCATTTAACCTATGACCTGTAACGCTTCCAGCAAGTCGGGCACGTTGGCAAACTCGCGATCGACTGCGGGGAGTTCTGGGCGCCGCAGCATGATGACCGGCAAGTCGCGTTCGCGCGCAACTTCGAGTTTTGCTTCGGTGGCGCTGCCGCCGCTGTTTTTACTGACGACGACATCGAATGCTTCCGCGTTGAACAACGTTCGCTCGCCTTCGAGTGTAAACGGGCCGCGTGCCGCCAGAATTCGTGCACGTGGACCAGATTCGTTTGCGTCGAGGCAACGTACCGTCCAGAACTGCTGCGGCGGAATTTCGTCGAGATGCGCGAGCGGTTCGCGGCCGAGCGTGAACAGTGGCCGTTTGAACGCAGCGAGCGCGGCTGCCAGCTCGGCCCAATCGTCGACCATGCGCCAGTCGTCGCCAGCTTGCGGCTGCCATTCCTCGCGACGCAGTGCCCAGCACGGTATGCGCGCGGCGCCGCTCGCTTTCGCGGCATTGGCGCTGATCTGCGCGGCGTACGGATGTGTCGCGTCGATCACGAGGCCAATACGTTCGTCTTCGATATAGCGCGCCATGCCTTCGCGGCCCCCGAAGCCGCCTACACGTACCCGGCATGGCAGATCGTCCGGCACCTTGCCGAGGCCCGCGAGACTGTACACGTGCTCAGGGCCGAGCTGTCTTGCGATCCGCAAAGCGTCGCCGGTGCCGCCGAGCAGCAGGATCCGCGTCATTGCGCGGCTCCGATCAGATTGCCCTGGCGGTCGATGGCGAACATTTCGACCGCGACCTGGGGCGGCACGATATCGCGGGCGACAGCGAGTGCATGACGGCAGACGATATCGCCGAGCGGCACGTGTTGCGCGTGCGCCAATGCAACGGCCTGCTGGCTTGTGTTGGCAGCGAGGATCGCCACCTGCAACGCATCGTCAGCGCCACACTCGGCCGCCCACGTGGCAAGCCGCTCCAGATCGATGCTCGAATTCCGGCTATGCAGATCGAGGTGCCCGGCTGCCAGCTTGCTGAGTTTGCCGAACCCGCCGCACACACTCAGGCGCTCGACCGGCGCGCGCTTCATATGCTTGAGCACGGCGCCGACGAAGTCGCCCATTTCGATCAGCGCGATATCCGGCAGACCGTAATGCGCGCGCATCGCGTCTTCGCTTGCGTTGCCGGTGCAGGCCGCGAGGTGCACATAACCGTTGGCACGCGCGACATCGATGCCCTGATGAATCGATGCGATATAAGCTGAGCACGAGAACGGCCGCACGATGCCCGTGGTGCCGAGAATCGACAAGCCGCCGAGAATGCCAAGGCGCGGGTTCATCGTTTTCAGCGCGAGCGCTTCGCCACCCTCGACGCCGATCGTCACGTCGAAACCGCCGGCGTATCCGTGTTCGGCCGCGAGATCGGCCAGATGCTCGGTCATCATCTTGCGCGGCACGGGATTGATCGCCGGTTCGCCGACCGGCAGCGTGAGGCCGGCGCGCGTCACCGTGCCAACGCCTGGCCCTGCACGGAATATCACGCCCGGTTCGGCACAGAGCCGCACGCGGGCGAATACGATCGCGCCGTGTGTGACGTCCGGGTCGTCGCCGGCATCCTTGATGGTGCCCGCTTCCGCGCCGTCGGCGGTCCGGCGGCAGAACACCAGCGGCATCGGCACGTGCTGGCCCTTCGGCAGCACAATCTCCGCGACCTCGCTGACGATACCCGCAAGCAACAGGCGCGCGGCTGCGAGCGACGTCGCGGTAGCGCAACTGCCGGTCGTGTAGCCGCTACGCAGCGGCGCGGGTTGTTCGGGCGTTTCTTCGCGCATCAGGGTTCGGGGGGTGAGCCGGCCGGCTTGGTGACATCCAGCAGCGTGATCGACAGCGCCTGGCGCCACGTATCGAAGCCGCCGAGCGGTTGCGCGTCGGCAAGCGCGATGCGGGTCAACGTGCCGCCATGTTGCTCCCGCCACACCGCGAGTGCCGCTTCGCCTTGCAACGTGACCGCATTGGCGACCAGCCTCCCGCCGTCGCGCAGACGTGCCCAGCAGGCCTCGAGCACGCCTGGCACCGTCACGCCGCCGCCGATGAACACGGCATCGGGCACAGCCAATCCTTCCAGCGCATCGGGCGCGCGGCCGGCCACCAGCTGCAAACCCGGCACGCCCAACGCATCGCGATTGTGTTCGATGAAGCGCTGCCGCTCCGTGTGCCCTTCGATCGCGATCGCGCGGCAGGTCGGATGCGCGCGCATCCATTCGATGCCAATCGAGCCGCTGCCCGCGCCCACGTCCCACAGCAATTCACCGGGCGTCGGCGCGAGGCGCGCCAGCGTGATCGCGCGGACGTCGCGTTTGGTCAACTGACCGTCGTGGCGAAAGGCGTCGTCGGGCAAACCGGCGGTCAGCGGTAAACGCGGGGCGCCTTCCGTTGCACGGCATTCGAGCGCAATCAGGTTCAGTGCCGCGACTTCCTGTGCCGACCATTGGTCAGCGCGTCCGTCGATGCGCCGTTCCAGATCGCCGCCCAAATGCTCCAGTACGGTCATCCGGCTCGCGCCGAAACCACGCGCATTCAACAATTCGGCCAGTGCTGCGGGCGTGCGTCCGTCGGCACTCAGCACGAAGACGCGCGCGCCGTCGTGCAAATGAACATTCAGCGTCGGCAACGGCCGGCCGACCAGCGAAACTGTCGCGACATCCTGCAGCGGCCAGCCAAGCCGCGCGGCCGCCAGCGACAACGATGAAGGCGCGGGCAGCACCCGCAACTCGCCTGGCGGTAACTGCCGCGCCAGCGTCGCGCCGACGCCAAACAGCATCGGATCGCCGCTCGCCAGCACACACACAGCCCCGGTACGCTCCGCCAGCAAAGGCGCGAGATCGAACGGTCGCGGCCATGGCTCACGCCGCGCGGCGAGGCGCGCAGGCAGCATCGCCAGATGCCGTTCGCCGCCGTAGACCACCGACGCTTCCAGCAAAGCGCGCCGCGCGGGCCTCCCCAAGCCGGCGAAGCCGTCATCGCCTATGCCCACTACGGTCAGCCACGCCGGCATGCATCCATCCTCATTCTTTATCTTCAAATATTGCGCTGTGCCACGCCGATCAAAGCGTCCAGCCTCGTTGTGCTGTTCGAAAAAAGGCATAATACAGCCGCCGGTGCCCTTCGGGGCCGAAGAGGGAACACAGTGCCACTGTGGCTGCCCCCGCAACTGTATGCAGCGAGTCCGCCTGCGCTCCGCGCCACTGGTTCGACCGGGAAGGCCGCGGCGGACCACGACCTGCCAGCCAGGAGACCTGCCGGCGAGACTGTTCGTGCCAGCCTACATCGGGCGGGGTGTACCGATGCCGCAGCAATGCCGCCTTACGGCTTGCTCGGGCCGTCGCGCGACGCTAAACCCGGTGTCCGTCTTGAATCAAGCTTCGCCCTCCACTGCTTTGCCCGACGCGGCCCAGGCGCTGCGGCCCTCGGCATGCCCGGGGCTGCTGCGCATCGTCGGCGCGCGCGACGGTGGGCTTTGCCGGATCAAATTGCCCGGCGGCGAGCTGAGCGCGGCGCAGGCCCAGGTGATTGCCGACGTGAGTGAGCAGCATGCGGCCGGCGTGGTCGAGTTGACCAATCGCGCGAATCTGCAGGTGCGTGGCGTGCGAAGCGGGCATGAGGCGGCCTTGATCGCGGCGTTGGTGGATGCGGGACTCGGGCCGATGCCGACGACGTGCGCAGCAAATTCATCTATCGAATTGACAGCGGGCGAAGCGGTGCCTTCAACGGCACGGTCCGTGGACTCACCGCACGCTTCTTCGGGTCTGCAACGGGCGTCCGCCGCCGACGACGTGCGCAACATCATGATCAGCCCTGCAGCCGGGCGCGATCCGTTCGCGTTGTTCGACACGAGACCACTTTGCGCCGAACTGCTCACCTTGCTGCAGACCGAAGCGCATTTCGCGGCGCTGTCGCCGAAATTTGCGATGCTGCTGGACGGTGGTGAGCGCCTTGCGAGGCTCGATCATCCGCACGATGTCTGGCTGGCGGCGACGCAAGCTGAAGACGGCGTGCGGTTTGTGTTTGGTTTGGCGGGTTGTCCGCCTGTAGTGACGAATGCCGATGCCGATGCCGATGCCGATGCCGATGCCGATGCCGATGCCGATGCATTCCAGCATGCCAAACATCCCAACTCGCATGGCCCCGCTGAGCATTCTGGCTCGAACGACACGGATGGCTCCGCTGAGCATTCTCGCTCGAATGACACAGGCGCCGTCGCCGCCGTGCTCCCCGCGCAAGTCACAGACCTAGTCCGCGCACTGCTGCACACGTTCCTCGATCTGGCCGCCGCCGATGCCACGCGCATGCGTCATCTGCTTGCCACGCATTCCATCGATGCGCTATTGCAGCACGCTCAAGCGTATGTCGATTTCCCACTGTCGCGCGATACCTCGCTCGCAAACTGGCAACGCGGCATGCCTGCCGATGCGACGCTACGGCTCGGCGCGCATGCACAGCGCGTGGTGGGGATGCAGCACGTAGGCGGCCAACCGCCGCTCGGACGCCTCGATGCGATCACCTTGCGCGGCCTCGCCACGCTCTCGCGACAGCAAGGCAACGGCACGCTACACCTGACGCCCTGGCAAAGCGTGTTGCTGCCCGATGTCGCTGCGAATGCCGCACCCGCCGTGCTCGCCGAAATGAACACGCTAGGCTTGGCCTGCGATCCCGCTCAGCCGCTTACACGCTTGATCGCCTGCGCCGGTTCCACAGGCTGCGTAAAAAGCTTCGCCGATACAAAAGCCGACGCACTGCGTCTAGCGGATCGTTTGCCCGCCGGCGTCGACGTCCATCTGAGCGGCTGCCCGCGCTCATGCGCCGCCGCACATTGCGCGCCATATACGCTGCTGGCCGCGGCGCCCGGCATCTACGACCTTTATCGACGCGACGGCCAGCCGGATTTCGGCTCGTGTGTCGCGCACCAACTCACGATCGAACAGGCCGCCGACATGCTCGACCTTTTGACACGCCCGGCATACCCGGCACACCCGGCCCGGAGCCCTTCAGATGCTTGATTACATTCGCGACGGTCAGGAAATCTATCGCCAATCCTTCGCGACGATACGTGCGGAGGCCAATCTCTCGCGTATTCCCGCCGACCTCGAAAAACTCGCGGTGCGTGTGATCCACGCATGCGGCATGGTCGACGTCATCGAAGATCTTCAGTTTTCTGAAGGCGCGGGTACCGCGGGGCGCATGGCGCTGGCACAAGGCGCGCCAATCCTGTGCGACGCCGGCATGGTGGCGCAAGGCATCACACGCGCCCGACTACCCGCGAACAATGAAGTGATCTGCACGCTCACGCGCGAGGACGTGCCTGGATTGGCCCGTGAACTCCGCAATACACGCTCGGCTGCCGCACTCGAACTGTGGCGGCCGCATCTGGCCGGCAGTGTCGTCGTGATCGGCAACGCGCCGACCGCGCTCTTTCATCTGCTCGACATGCTCGATGCCGGTGCGCCGAAGCCCGCGCTGATTCTCGGTTTTCCGGTCGGATTTGTCGGCGCGGCCGAATCGAAAGCGCTGCTTGCGCAAGACAGCCGCGGTGTGCCCTATGTCGTGGTTCACGGCCGACGCGGCGGCAGTGCGATGGCCGCCGCCGCTGTGAATGCGCTGGCAACGGAGGTCGAATAAATGACTGTGCAAGGACGTTTATTCGGACTGGGCGTCGGCCCCGGCGACCCGGAACTCATCACGCTGAAAGCGCTGCGTTTGCTGAAAGCGGCCCCCGTGGTCGCGTATTTCGTTGCGAAGGGTAAGAAGGGCAACGCCTTCAGCATCATCGAGGCGCATTTGCATGACGCCCAGCAGCATCTGCCGCTCGTCTATCCCGTCACGACTGAAGCGCTCGAGCCGCCGCTTTCGTATGAAGCGATCATCGCCGACTTCTACGACACCGCTGCGCAGATCGTTGCCGGTCACCTCGATGCGGGCCGCGACGTCGCGGTGATTTGCGAAGGCGATCCGTTTTTCTATGGCTCGTATATGTATTTGCACGACCGCCTCGCGGCACGCTTCGAAGCTGAAGTCGTGCCCGGTGTGTGCTCGATGCTCGGCGGCGCAGCGGTGCTCGGTTCGCCGCTGGTGTATCGCAATCAGAGTTTGTCGGTGCTTTCCGGCGTATTGCCCGAAGACGAATTGCGCCGGCGCCTCGCCGATGCGGACGCTGCCGTCATCATGAAACTCGGCCGCAATTTCGATAAGGTGCGGCGTGTGCTCGGCGAACTAGGCCTCGCGCATCGCGCGCTTTACGTCGAACGTGCGACGATGGGCAATCAGCGCATCGTGCCGCTCGCCGAAGTCGATCCGATGGCGTCGCCGTATTTTTCGTTGCTCGTCGTGCCGGGGGAAAAATGGCAAGCATGACGCCACCCGCGATTGTGATTCTCGGCGCGGGCGCGCTGGCGACCGCACGGCGTATCCAGGCGTTGTATGCGGGTTGCCAGGTGCACGCCTTGCAGGGGCGAGTCGAAGCCGATGTCTCTTATACGGAGCTTGGCGCTCATCTGCGTGATCTGTACGCACGCGGCACGCCGATTGTCGCGTTGTGCGCCGCCGGGATCGTAATTCGTTGCGTTGCGCCGCTGTTGTCGAACAAGGGCACCGAGCCGCCCTTGCTGGCCGTCGCAGAGGATGGCAGCGCGGTCGTGCCCTTGCTTGGCGGACTTGCAGGCGTCAACGTGATGGCGCGTGAAATTGCGGCTGCGTTGGCTGTGCCGCCGGCGATTACGACGAGCGGCGAACTGCGTTTCGGCACATGCGTGCTCAATCCACCTGAAGGCTATGCGCTCGCGGATATAGCGCAAGGCAAGCGCTTTGTTTCGGATCTGCTGGCGGGCGAAAGCACGCGAATCGAAGGCGAAGCGCCGTGGCTCGACGAGGCGCAACTGCCGCGCTCTGAATCGGCCCGTTTGGCCATTCGCGTGACGCCGCGTGCCTGGGATGGCCGTGATGATGAGTTAGTGATTCATCCGCGGAGTGTGGTGGCGGCGGTGATGGGTGCTGCTACAACGGCAGCGGTGGTGGCTGGTGCTGGTGCTGGTGCTGGTGCTGGTGCTGGTGCTGGTGCTGGTGCTGGTGCAGAGATTGCAGCACGTGTGCGCGAGGCGCTCGACGCGCATGGGCTCGCCGCGCTTTCACTAGCGGCACTATTGGCTTCAGCCGATCGAATGCCCGACCCGGCTCTGATCGACGCCGCGAAGCATTTGAACGTGCCGCTGCGTTTCACACAAACGCGTCCCGAAGACGGCGAACCACCCGCCAACTTGCTGCATGCCGCGCTGCGTATTCCTTACCAAACGCTGCATGACGACGCAAACGCGGGCGTTGCGCTCGCGTTAACCGCGTTGGCGATCGACCCGGACACGATTGGCCGCGCACGCGGCCGCCTGACGGTGATCGGCCTTGGCCCCGGCAATGCCGACCTGATGGTACCCGCCGCCCGGACAGCGCTGAACGCAGCCACTGATATCCTCGGCTACGAAACCTACGTGAAAATGGCCGGCCCCCTGCGCACCGATCAACGCGTGCACGGTACAGACAATCGCGAAGAGATGCAGCGTGCGCGTCATGCATTCGAACTCGCCAGCACTGGACGATCAGTGGTGATGGTGTCGTCGGGCGACCCCGGCGTGTTCGCGATGGCGGCTGCCGTGCTTGAAGCGCTCGAAGAAGGCGGTTCGACGAACGCAGACTGGCGCGCGGTCGAACTCGCCATCGTGCCGGGCGTGTCGGCGGCCATGGCCACCGCGGCGCAAGCCGGCGCACCGTTGGGCCATGACTTCTGCATGCTGTCGTTATCCGACAATCTGAAACCGTGGAGCATTATCGAAAAGCGCCTCCGGCATGCGGCCGAAGCGGATCTGGTGATGGCGTTCTACAACCCCATCTCTCGCGCACGGCCGTGGCAACTGGATAAGGCACTGGACATCGTGCGCGAACACCGCACCGCCGCCACGAAAGTCGTGCTCGGACGCGACATCGGCAGACCGGGCAGCTCGCTGCGTACGATCACGCTCGGCGAACTGCGTTCTTCCGATGTCGATATGCGGACGATGGTGATCGTAGGATCGTCGACGACGCGGGCGTTTGCTAACGGCGTCGACGGTGGTGAATGGGTTTATACGCCGCGGTGGTATGAGTGAGCATTCTGCTCGCTTCGCCCTTTTTCAATGCGTCGCAAGCTCGCTAGGCCGCGACCTTCAAATCTTCAATCGCCCGCTGCCTCACGCCCAGATCGTCCCACAGCTCCGGATGGCACGTGAACACCAGAATCTGATGCCGCGTGGCCGCATCGATCAGCGCGCGCTTGATCGCGTCGCGCCGCACCGCATCGGTATGCACGGCCGCATCGTCGAGCATCAGCAGAGTCGGCCGGCCGGATGCCTTCAACAGATCCGCATACGCCAGCCGCGTCAGAATGCCCAATTGCTCCCGCGTGCCGAAGCTCAACGCATCGAGCGTATCCGCGCGCCCATACCGATTCAAAGTCGCGGGACTCAGATCGTCGCCGAGTGCAATCGTCGACTGCGGGAAAATGCGCTTCAGATAGTGCCCGAGCCGCTCCGTTAGCGGCGCACGCAGTTGCGCCACGGCTGCATCACGTTCGTCGACAAGCACTTCGTCGAGCAGACTCAAAGCGCTCGCGCGCAAGCTGAGTTCGTCCTTGCGACGCGTAGCCTGTTCGACTGAAGCATTCACTGTGGCGAGACGTTCCCCGAGCCCAGACGCGCCGACCGTCTCAAGTTGACTGCGCAACTCAGCGATCCGCAGTTGCCGCGTGTGCTGTTCGTTACGCGCCAGCTCCGCCGACGCGCGATAACGCTTTGCTTCGGCCACCGGGTCGTCGAGACGCGCCGCGTCCAGCTCGCGCGCTCTTCCTTCGCGCTGCCTCTTCAGCGCCTCGACCTGCACACGCTGTTCGACGATTTTCGTTTGCCACTGCGCACGCTTGCGGCAAAACGCTTCGTCGGCCAGTTGCGCTTCCTTGCGTTGCAATTGCGCGGCGAGCGATTCTGTCGTCGCCGTGGCGGTGGATTTTTTTTCCGCGGTCTGCGTTAGTACTTTTCTGGCGGCTTCCAATGTATCTCGCGCAATATCGGCGTTACGGCGAGCCTCGTCGAGCGGTGGCGCGGCGGAGACGTCAGGCAACGCCGCAAGCCGTCCGTTAGCGGATTGCAATCGCGCATCCGCCGAAGCCAGCGCAGCCCTCAACGCGTCGCTACCCTGCGGCGCATGCACCTCAAGAATCTTCGCCTGGCTTTTCTGCTGCGCGACCAACGCCTTCCACTGCTCGTGCCTGGCCTCGGCCTCACCCAACGACGCCACGCCCAGCGTCTGCAACAACTGCGCATGCCGGGTTTCGAGCGACGCCAACTCGGACAATCGCGCCGACAGATCGGAAACGCCCGGAATGACTCGCAATTCCCCGAGCTCGCCAAGGCCGATCAGCTTTTCCTCATCGAGCCGCAGCACGCCCTCGCCGCTCACCTTCGCATCGCCGACGGTGATCGCGCTATTCAACCGGTATTCGATACGTGTCATCGCCGCCTCGGTCCGCGCGCGCAACACAGTCAACTCAGCATCAAGCGATTGGAGCCGCTTCAATTGCGCGCCGTCGATTTCGACCGCCGCCGCGGCACGCGTCGCTTCCAGCACGGCCTCGTTTGCCTTGCCGGCGGCAGCGATAGCCGCTTCAAGCCGCTCGCTCTCGGTGCCATGCAGCGCAATCTGACTGCGCAGATCGCCCGCGGTCACCGCGGCGTTCGCCAGTTCGAGCGCGCGGCTGGCATCGGCGTACGCCTGCTCGAATTGCGCCACGCTCGCCTGAGCCTGCGCATGTTCGTTCTGAACCGCCGACACGTTGACCCGCGTGGCGTCGAGTTGCTGCCGATCGCGTGCAACGGCCGCTTCCAGTTCGTTCGCCGCCTGTTCCTGTTGCAAGGACAACGCCAGTTCGGCCTCGCTCAATTGCAGCGACTGCGAGAGCCCCTGAAGCGTACGCTCGAGTTCCGCCGCGGCATCGGCGCGCGTTTGCGCCTGCAGGGCTTTCTGCTCGTGAACCTCCCAGGGGCGCTTACGCTGCGCCTCGTCGAAGGCTTCCTGTTGCGTGGCCAGACGCCCGATATTCTCGTCGAACTGCTGACGCTGCTGCTCGAGCTCGTCACGCTCCGCGATTAGCGCCGTCAATGTCTGTTCCGCCTCGGCCAGCGGCCCGGTGGACTTCTGCGTACGCGCCGTGAGCAATTGCCGAAGCTCGCGCTGCACCGCCGAGATCAGCGCATCCTCGCCAGCGGATTCATTGCCGCCCGAGAGTTGCGAAAGCGCATCGCGCAGATACTGCGCCGCGTGCCCGGTGGAATCGCGCACTTCCTGCGTGCCGCCTTGTTGCACCCACAACAAACCAGGAACGCCGGCGTTTTCGGCCTTCAGCGGCCCACGCGCGGCACGCGAAAAACCGAGCAATGCGGCGAGTTTGTCTTCCGCTTCGTCCTCGCCGAACACCGCCTGACCGATCTTCAACTCGCAGCGCTGCCGCGTGACGAACTGTTTCGAGAGCCTGCACGCTGTACCGTTCATATCGAACGTCACTTCAACCGATGGCTGCCCGCTCGCCTTGCCCCACGGCAACAGATCTTTCAGATGCGAAGCCTTGTAGCGTTCGAGGAACACCGCTCGCACGGCTTCGGCGATCGTGCTCTTGCCGGCCTCGTTCGGGCCGGTGAAGAGATTGAGTCCCGGTTGCAGATCGTCGATCACGAGCCGTCCGGCGAACTGCTTGAACTCCTGAATCGCGATACTTTCCAGCTTCATGCGGACCTCGCTTCGCGCGGCAGTTCACGTTGAAAACGCGCCAGAAGCAATAACGCCTCGGCCGCGCGCTTGACCTGCTGCGGGTCGGACTGCGGATCCTCCTGCAGGTCGCGCAATCGCGCCACCACCTTCGCCAGGTAGCCGCTCTGCGCGCCGAGTTCCGCGAGGTCGTCGGCGGTGGGCAGCACCTGCAGGCCGCTCAGATCGACACGTAGCGCACGCACCCGCGCGCGGGTCTCTTCCACCGCGACGTGAATCGCTTCGGCCTCGGCCAGTGCGGTCGTGCCGCTTACGGTAACCCGCAGCACGTCGTGACTGCCTAACGCGCCGAGGCGCATCTTGAGCGAATCCACGTCGGTCGGCACCGAGATCGTCTCTTCCCAGCGATGCCATTGATATTTACCCACCCGCACCGCCTCAACTGCCGGCACGGCGCCTGGCCCGCTCAGCGTGACGTCGAGCATGAAGCCCGGATCGTTGGCGCGGAAGCGGTCCTGCTCATGCGTGCCGGCGTACCAGGTGCGCTCGTCGACGCGCAAATGACCATGCCAGTCGCCGAGCGCAAGATAGTCCAGACGCGCGCTCGCGGCACGTGTCGGGGCAATCGGGTTCGACGAGTCGATGCCCTCCTGCAGAATCCCGCTCACGCTGCCATGCGCGAGTCCGATGCGGTGATAGCCGCCCGGCGTCTGCGTTGTGTCGAAGAAGCCCGTGGTGTCGTCGTAAGTGATACGTTGTGTGAGCGGCGCGCAGAGCAAAGCGCACTGGCAGGCGTCGAGCGTCACCACACCGGGTTCGAGTACCACCCGCACGTTCGGCGCAATGCAGTTCAGGCGCTGCGCACGGGTCCACACACTCTCGACCAGCGCGGCATCGTGATTGCCCGGCAGCATGATCCACGGCCCGGAAAACGCTTGCAGCGCGCCGAACAAACGGCGGATCACCGTGTCCGAAACGGTCTGCAGGTCGAATACGTCGCCGGCGACCAGCACGGCATCGACCTTGCGCGCGGCCGCTTCCTCAGCGATCCGGCGCACGGTGTCGAAGCGCGCCTCCGCGAGATGCGCGGCTTCGTCCGGTTCGAACTGACCGAATTGCGTGCCTATCTGCCAATCCGCGGTGTGCAGAAACCTGATCACTGTGCCTCCATTCCGTTCAATTGCATCGACTCGCAGTCTAACCGTAGATGTTACCGCGCCGGCAGCCCAACGAATGTCCAAAACCGGTGTCACACGGCTGGAACAGCAGCGCTACACTCGCGTTTCCAGGTGAGCACGCCAATCGCACCGCAACATTTCAATCTAATCGAACCCCGCCGCCCTGCTGCCGATGAACAAAGAGACCGAACTGAAAAAGGCCAAGCGCACGCCGTTACTGCTGCTGGCGGCCGCCGCGTGTGTTTTCGTCGTGACCGCGTTCATGCCGCGCGGCATCTGGGTGGACGGCATCAAGGCAGTCGCCGAAGCCGCCATGGTCGGCGCGCTGGCCGACTGGTTCGCCGTGGTCGCGCTGTTTCGCCGCGTGCCGATTCCAATCGTCTCCGCGCACACCGCGATCATTCCGAAGAACAAGCACAAGATCGCCGACAACCTCGCGGTGTTCGTGCAGGACAAGTTTCTGGACGTACAGTCGCTGGTCGGCCTGATCCAGAAACACGACCCGGCGCAAAGTATCACCGGCTGGCTGACGAAGCCGGCCAATACCGCCCGTCTTGGCGACTACGTCGTCAAACTGACGGGCGGTATTCTCGAATTGACCGACGACGTGCGCATCCAGGTCTTCATCAAGGACGCGTTGCGCGACGTGCTCGCCAAAGTCGATCTATCGCAATCGATGGGTGCAATTCTCGACACGCTCACCAAAGACGGCCGTCATCAGGAATTGCTCGACGCCGGCATCGAACAGGTCGTGGCGCTGCTGCGCGAACCGCAGGCGCGCGAGTTTATCGCCGAGCGCATCGTCGAGTGGGTGAAGAGCGAATATCCCAAGATGGAGATGATCCTGCCGTCGGCGTGGCTCGGTGAAAAAGGCGCGGACGCGATCGCCAACGCGGTGAACCGGATGCTCGAGCAGATCAGCGAGAACCCAACCCATCAGCTTCGGCAGAAATTCGACGACGCGGCGCAGAAGCTGATCGTCAAACTCAAGAGCGATCCGGCGTTTCTGCAAAAAGGCGAGGAACTGAAGCGTTACCTGGTGGAAGGCGAAGCGCTCAGCACCTATGTGAAGGACATGTGGGGCGAATTGCGCGGATGGCTCAAACGCGATCTGCAAAGCAGCGATTCGGCCCTGCACGCGAGAGTGATGGCGATGGGCCAATGGGTCGGCCGCGAACTGGCGCACGATCCCGCGCTGCGCCAGTCGCTGAACGATCACCTGGAAGAAGCGGCGCGCGCCATGGCGCCGGATTTCGCTCAGTTCCTCACGCGCCATATCAGCGATACCGTGAAGAACTGGGACGCGCGCGAAATGTCACGGCAAATCGAGCTGAATATCGGTAAGGATTTGCAATACATCCGCATCAACGGAACGATTGTGGGCGGCTTTATTGGCTTGCTGCTCTATGCAAGCTCGCAGCTGTTCGCGCTGTTGCGTTTGCACATGGGCTGAGGGATAAGTCTTTCGCGAGTCAAAGCGCCTACAATTCGGGCATATGAATTGCTCACGCGCTTTCATTGACTGCTGCCGCCCCCTACGCGCGCCCTCAATAAAAGCGACTGCGCCACAACATCGAGAAGTGTGCTCATGAAAATATCGTTACCGCCGCGCGGAACGCCGAACCGCGTGTACCCGCCCGGCACCCCCAGTCTGCATGGCCTGGCCTCGATCATCACGGGCGTGGTGGTGGTGTGCGCGCTTTACTTCGGCCGCGAAGTGTTGATCCCCATCACGCTCTCCGTGCTGCTCAGCTTTCTGCTCGCGCCGCTGGTGCAGGCGTTGCGGCGCTTGCACATGGGTCAACTGCCATCGATCTTTATTGCCGTGCTGTTCGCCCTTGCCGCCTTGCTGGCCGTTGGCGCGTTGATCGGCGCGCAACTGGTGCAACTGGCGGGCGATCTGCCGCAGTATCAGGTTGCGATCGAGCAAAAGATCGAGACGGTGCAAGAGAAAACCGTCGGCCGGGCCGATTCGCTGATGAGCCGCGCTGCCGCCACACTCCAGCGCGTTGCGCCGACCAAGCCGGCCCCGCCGCGTCTCACCGGACGCGCGGCGCGCAATGCGCCCGCCGTGCCGACACCCGTCGAAGTGCACGAGCCGTCGCCCACGCCGATGCAACTCGCGCAACGCGCACTGTCGCCGGCGATCGCGCCGATTGAGACCACCTTCATCGTGCTGGTCGTCACGATTTTCATCTTGTTGCAGCGCGAGGATCTGCGCGACCGTTTGATCAGTCTTTTCGGTTCGCGCGACCTGCACCGCACCACCACCGCGATCAACGACGCCGCCGGACGTCTGAGCCGCTACTTCGTCGCGCAACTGGGTGTGAACCTCAGCGCGGGCGGGATCATTGCAATCGGTCTGGCCATCATCGGCGTGCCCGGCGCGCTGCTGTTCGGCGTGATTGCTGCCTTGCTGCGCTTCGTGCCGTACATCGGCATCTGGATCGCCGCGATTCTTGCCGTGTTTCTCGCCGCCGCCATCCAGCCTCAATGGACGATGGCGGTCTATACGCTGATCCTGTTCATCGTTGTCGATGTGGTGGCCGGGCAGATTGCCGAACCGCTATTGTACGGTCATCGTTCGGGGCTGTCGCCGCTGGCGGTGGTGGTGGCGGCGATTTTCTGGAGCTGGCTGTGGGGGCCGATCGGCCTCGTGCTGTCCACACCGCTTACGTTGTGCGTGGTCACGCTGGGCCGTTACGCCGACCGTCTGAACTTTCTCACGGTGCTGCTGGGCGACCAGCCGGCGCTGACGCCCGCGCAGAATTTTTATCAGCGCCTTCTGGCGGACGACCCGCACGAAGCCATCGTGCAGGCCGAGCGCCTGCTGCGCGAGATGTCGCTGGTCGATTACTACGACAACGTCGCGCTGGAAGGCCTCAAGCTCGCGCGCAACGATGCGATGCGCGGCGTGTTGATGCCTGAGCAGTTGGCGCGCATCAATGACGCGCTGGTCGACATTGTGGAAAACCTGGAAATCGCCGACGGACTGCCTGATCGCCTGTCGCGCACGGATCCGGGCGACTCCGCCGAGGCGCAATTGGCCTCGGCGTCCGCGGATCTTTCGGAGCGGCACGACAGCCACATTTCGGCGCGCCCACCGTTGCGCCATGAAACCGAAAAGACCTCGGTGCTGTGTGTGCCTGGGCGCGGCGCATTCGACGAGGTTTCCGCCGCGATCGCCGTGCAATTGCTCGGGCGCCAGGGGCTCGCGCCGATGATCGCCACGCACTCGGGTTATCGCAGCGCGCACGCCGACGAACCGAGCTTCAAGGACGCACCGATCATCTGCATCATCTCGCTCGACGCGCCGGAGTCGCCACCGTATCTGCGCAATATGCTGCGGCGCACGCGGGAATGGCGGCCCAGGGCGACGGTAGTGGTCGGCGTTGGCGGAGCGCCGGAAGGCGGCTCGGAGATGGGCGCGACCGGCGCTTCGCACGCGGCGCCGACATTCCGCGCAATGATCGAGGAATGTCAGGTGGGAGCGAGCCTGCAGCACACACGCCAGCCTTCGCATACGGCTGGGGCGGACTAGGCGGGTCGGCTCGGTCCGCTGGGCGGGCCGGAATCCCATCCCGTCGTACCCAAAATGAGGACAGCCGCGCGCCACCCCTCCTTCATACTTCATGTGTCGATTCGCACCGCCTCCAAAGAGCGTCCACGCCCCGGCGGGCAATCCATCTGCATCGAAGATCCAGGAGACACGCATGAGCCGCAGCTTCAAACCCTATCCGTTCACGCCTCGCCACTACCCGGGCGTGGTGCCGCCGCTAGTCGACGGGCGCGACCCCGCACGGCGCGCCGTAGCGATCGTCGGAGGCGGTCCGGTAGGCATGACGCTGGCGCTCGCGCTGGCCCGCCAGGGGGTGCGCTCCGTGCTGATCGAAGCGGACGACGGCGTCTGCACCGGCAGCCGCGCGATCTGCATTTCACGACGCAGCCTGGAGATATTCAAACGCCTGGGCGCGGTGCATGGCTTCCTGCAAAAGGGCCTGCCATGGACGGGCGGCCGCAGCTTCTACCGCGACGCCGAAGTGTTCCGCTTCGCCATGCATCAGGACGACGAGCAATCGCTGCCGCCGATGATCAACATCGCGCAATACCAGATCGAACAGTTTCTGCTCGACGAAGTGGAGCAGCACGCCGATCTGATCGAAATCCGCTGGCAAACCCGCGTAAGCGGCATCGAACAACATACCGGCAACGGCACGGCCGGCGCCACACTTGACCTGCGCACCGGCGACACGGATTGGAAAATGCGCGCGGATTGGGTTGTCGCGTGCGACGGCGGCCGCAGCACGATTCGCGAGGCACTCGGCCTCAAGCTCACCGGTACGACGTACGAGGGCCGCTACGTCATCGTCGATATCGAACTGAAGAGCGCGCGCGCCACCGAGCGCCTCGCCTATTTCGATCCGCCCTCCAATCCCGGCTCGACGGTGCTGGTGCACAAGCAGCCCGACAATGTCTGGCGCATCGACTACCAGCTTCGCGACGATGAAGATCCCGAGGCCGCGGTCAAGCCGGAGAACGTGATGCCACGTGTGCGGAGCGTGCTCGACTCCATGGGCGAAACGGGCGAATGGTCACCGATCTGGATCACCGTCTACAAGGCCAACGCATTGACGCTCGAACGCTACCGCCACGGTTCGGTGCTGTTCGCGGGCGATGCCGCGCATCTCGTGCCGATTTTTGGCGTGCGCGGCGCGAATTCCGGCATCGACGACGCCGACAATCTCGGCTGGAAACTCGGTTGCGTGGTGAACGGCATCGCGTCGGACCGCTTGCTCGATAGCTACAGCGACGAGCGCGTTTTCGCGGCCCGTGAAAACCTGAGCTATGGGATGAAGAGCACGGAGTTCATGGCGCCGCCCTCGTTCGCATTCGATCTGATGCGTAACGCAGTGCTAGGACTTGCCGAACATCATCCTGCTGTGCGGCCACTGATCAACCCGCGGCAGACGCATGCGATTGCGTATGCCCAGTCACCGCTTAATCAGGTTGCAGACCTGGCATCGGACTCGTTCGCCACAGGCCCGGCCCCAGGCACGGTGCTGCCGGAGTGCCGCCTTCAGCGCAGGTGCGACGGTGTGACAATCGATATTCACCTCACCGATCTGCTTGGCCCCTGCTTCACCGCACTGCGCTTCGGCGCAGACCTGGCGCACGACGAAGCATGGCAGCAATTGCAACATGCGCTTGGCGAACACAGCATTCCGTTCAAAGCGGTCACGCTGGTGACCGGCGGCGCGCCGCGTGCCACCTGCCCCTATGTGGTCGATCCAGAGGGTTGCTTGCACGAGATGCTCGACGCGACGCCGGGTACCGTCTATCTGATCAGGCCGGACGGTCATGTGCTCGCCCGCTGGCGCAGCGGCAGCGCGGCGAACGTGCAAAGCGCCGTGACGGCCTGCCTGACGAACTGACGCAAGAGGAGCCCCAACCATGACCGATAGCGAACTCGACCTCGTCTACACGACGCTCTGCAAAACGCTGACCGCTGAAGGCGAAGCGCAAGCCCCCTTGTATCTGGCTCGCCTTGCGCTGCTCTCCATGACGGAACTTGGTGACGTGCAGCGAGCGTTGTCGTTGATCGACGCGGCGAAGCTGCCGCACGCTTGCGCAGTGGCTACGTAACGCGGCAGAAGTATGGCGCGACGCCAAAGAACAAAGAAGTAAGACACAGGACAAAAAAAGCCGCCCCGTTGATAACGCGGGGCGGCTCCTTTTCGCTGCAACGTTCACTGTCGCGGATACAAGCCCAACGTGCTCGCATGCAGGCGTGCGAGCCCGAGCAACGCGTCCGTGTACGGTGTCGGTACATCGGTCAGTTGCCCCAGTTCACGCACTGCGGCTACCAGCGCGTCGAGTTCGACTGCCTTGCCCGCTTGCACGTCCTGCAGCATCGAGGTTTTCATCGCACCGAGTTTGAGCGTGACCTCGTGGCGATCGGCCGGCGCCTGCTCGATCGGAATGCCAAAGCGCGCGCCGATCTCCTTCGCTTCCAGCATGATGCTTGTGACAAAGTTGCGCACCAGTTCGTCGCTGAGTATCCGGTCGGTGGTCGCGCCGGTGATGGCGCTGATCGGATTCATTGTCATGTTGCCCCACAGCTTGTACCAGACGTCGCGCTGAATCTGTTCCGACATCGAGGCATTGAAGCCGGCCGCGGCCAGCGTAGCCGTTAGCGCCTTGACGCGTTCGCTCGGTTGCCCCGACGCCTCGCCGACGATCAGCCCGTTGCCCTGATGATGCTTGATGACACCAGGCGAGTCGACCAGACAGCTGGCATGCACCACGCAGCCCACCGTCTGCGCGGTCGGAATCGCGGCGGCGATCGCACCGTCGGGATCGATCGACTTCAACCGCTTGCCGGCGAAATCGCGGCCGAGCCCGTCGCAGAACCACCATGGCACGCCATTCATTGCCGTCAGCACCATTGTCTGCGGATTCAGCAGCGGCGCGATATGCGCAGCCACCGACGCCATCGCCGGGCCCTTGACCGCCACCACGACGAGGTCCTGTACGCCGAGATCCGCCGGCTGCTCGCTCGCATTCACCTTCACGGTGTGCGTTACACCGCCTTCGATCAGACGCAAGCCGTGCTGCTGCAACGCGCTGAGCGTCGCGCCGCGCGCCACCACGCTCACGTCGTGGCCGGCCTGTGCAAGCTTCACCCCCATCCAGCCACCGATTGCGCCTGCACCGTAGATTCCTACTTTCATCGCTTCAATCCTTGCGTTAATCCTCGGGTCAATCTTTGCCTCGATTTTCGCGTTAGTCCTCGCGTCAATCCTTGTAGCTCGCGTCAATGCGATCCACCCGCCGCACGAGCGCGTCGAACACGTCCTGTCCCGCACCGTGACGCGGATCGAACTGCAACGAGTCGCGCGAGCAACGGATCGCCACCTCTTCCGGCACCACGCGTGCGCGGCCCATCGAGAACGTGGCCATCTGGATTTCGCACGCGCGGTTGAGTGTCCACAGAACAGCGAAAGTTTGCGGCAACGTGTGGCCCCATGCAAGCAGGCCATGGTTGCGCAAAATCACCGCCTGCCTGTTGCCGATGTGTTCGAGCAGACGCGGCCCCTCTTCCGCATGCACCGTGATGCCTTCGAAGTCGTGATACGCGATGCGGTCGTGCAACTGCGCGCTATAGAAGTTGGTTTGCTGCAAGCCGTCTTCCAGGCAGGCCACTGCGACGCCGGCCGTAGTATGCGTGTGCATCACGCAGTGCGCATCGGGCAAGCCTTCGTGAATCGCCGCATGCACGACAAAACCCGCGGGATTCACCGGATACGGCGAATTATCGAGCACGCGCCCTTGCCCGTCGATCTTCACGAGATTGCTCGCCGTCACTTCGCTGTAGTGCAGACCGAATGGATTGATCAGGAACTGGCGCTCGCCGCCGCTGACGCTCGCCGGCACGCGCAACGTGATGTGGTTGTAGATCATCTCGGTCCAGCCGAGCATATCGAAGATGCGATAGCACGCGGCCAGTTGCACGCGCGCCCGCCATTCGTCGGGATGCATCGCGGCGCGCTTCGGCGGGGTCACGGCTTGCATTTCAAGAGTCGTCATCAGGGTCTCCGTTGTTATCGTTTGCTATCGTTATGGTCGACGTTGCGGGTAACGGCCGCTATGCGCCCGCCACCACCGCCGCGATCGACGACGCCACATAGTCAACGTTGCGCGCATTCAATCCGGCGACACACATGCGCCCCGACCGCAGCACATACACCGCGTATTCGCCGCGCAAACGCTCGACCTGGGCTTCGCTCAAACCCGTGTAGGTGAACATGCCGCGTTGCGCGACGTAACGCGCTCGCATCACTTCATCGACGCGGCCTGCGAGGCCTTCGTGAATCGTGCCGCGCATGGCCAGAATCCGTTCGCGCATGGTAGCAAGTTCCGCCTCCCACAAAGCGCGCAAGGACGTGTCCGACAGCACGTTAGCCACGAGGCGCGCGCCATGCGTCGGCGGATTGCTGTAGTTGGCGCGCACCGTCGACATCAATTGACCGAGTACGCGCGCGGCCTCTTCCTTGCTCTTGCACACCACGTTCAACGCGCCGCACCGCTCGCCATACAGCGAGAAATTCTTGGAGAACGAATTGGCGGCAATCAGCGGCACACCCGCATCGGCCAGCAGGCGCACGCAGGCGGCGTCCTCCTCAAGACCCGCGCCGAAACCCTGATACGCCATATCGACAAACGCAATCAGTTTGCGGCGCTGCAATACCGGCACCAGCTCCGCCCATTGCGCCGGACTCAGATCGACGCCGGTCGGGTTGTGGCAGCACGCGTGCAGCAGCACGATGCTCTGTTCCGGCAAGCGGCCGATCGTGTCGATCATGTCGGCGAAACGCAAGCCGCCGGTGTGTTCGTCGTAATACGGATACGTGTTGACCGTGAGACCCGCGCCTTCGAATACCACGCGATGGTTTTCCCAACTCGGATCGCTGATCCAGATCTGTGAGGCCGGGAAATAGCGCTTCAGAAAATCCGCGCCGACTTTCAGCGCACCTGAGCCGCCTATTGTTTGCAACGTCGCAATCCGGCCCGCTGCACGCGCTTCGTTGTCCGCGCCAAACACCAGCGCTTGTGCCGCGTCGCGGTAAAGCGGCAAGCCCGCCATCGGCAGATAGGAGCGCGGGCCGATCGAATCGAGCAACGCGGTTTCGGCGCGCCGTACGGCGTCCATCACCGGCAGTTTGCCCGCGTCGTCGAAATAGATGCCGATGCTCAGATTGACCTTGTTGGGCCGCGGATCGAGTTGAAAATCCTCGTTCAGGCTCAGAATCGGGTCGCCCGGATAGGCGGGAATGTGGTCGAACATGGCAATTCCTTGAGTGGGGCTCTGCATGGGGCTTAACTGTGGTCTACGCCGTGGCCTACGTATACCCTGGAGGTGGGCTGCTGCAACCTGATCGTGGCCGCGTGAACGAGACGGAAGTCTAAGCGGGTTTCCAGCTTCGCGTCGACCAGCACAAGTGTCGGCCAACGGCGCACGACATACAATCAATCGATTTTTCACGATTAGTAAGTTTTTCTTTAGAATCGCCTGATGCCACTCACACGCGTCACCATTCGCCAATTCGAAGCGTTTCTCGCCATCGTCGATTTGCACAGTATCGGCGCGGCGGCGGAACGGCTCGGGCTGACCTCGTCGGCGGTCAGCCAGTTGCTGGCCGAACTGGAAACGGAGCTGGGCTTTCGCCTCTTCGACCGTACAACGCGGCGCGTCAATCTGTCGAGCGCGGGGCAGGATTTTCTCTCGTCCGCCGAATCCGTGTTGCGCTATGTGCGCGCCGCGGCCCAATCCGCCGACGACATCCGCAATCGCGCGGCCGGCATCGTGCGAGTCGGCGCGCCGCTAGTGCTCGCGGCGACCGCGCTGCCGGCGGCCATCGCCGAATATGCACGCGACAAACCGAAGGTGGTCGTGCGCATTTGCGACACCGTGGTCGAACAACTGGTGGAGCGCGTGGAAAGTGGCGACGTGGATCTCGCCATCGGCCCGGATCGCCAGAGCGGCACACGAGTGCGTTGCGATCCGGCCTTTGCAAGCCCGTGGGTGATGTGGTGCGCGCCGGCGCATCCGCTGAACGCACGGCGCCGCGTGCAGTGGCAGCATTTACGCGACGTGCCGATTGTCGCCACCGGCCGCGATCACGAACGCGCAGTCGAACAGATGCTGGCTAATCTGCCGGTGGAGGCGCGCATCATTCCCGTGGACGTGGTGGACAACGTCACTACAGCGTTCGGTCTCGCTTCACAGGGGCTTGCCGTGACCCTCGCGCCCGCCTACGTCGCGCCGCTCGCGCGAACCTTCGGGCTGGTGATGAAGCGGATCGTCGATCCGGAAACCATCCGCGAGGTGTGCGTGTATCGCTCGACCGAGCGTGCACTGTCGCCGCCCGCGGACGGATTCGCGGAGTTCATCATGCCGTGGCTGAAGCGCTGGGATCGTGAGACGCAGGCCGATGCACGGGCGAAGCGCGGGTGATTTCCAGTGCGAGCTGAATTATGCGTCGACCGTGTTTCGGCCGTTCGTCGACTAAGCCTCGGATGCTCATTGGCTGCGCCGCGGTGAATCTGCGGCCGCAACTTCGGCGCGTCGAATCAGGACCGTTCAGGCTGCAAACATAGCGAGAACAACTGGCGCTGGCTCGAGATACCCAGGCGCGCGTAAGCGCGTTTCTGATACGTAATCACACTCGCAGCCTTGACGCCCATTTGTTCGGCGATCTCGGTGGCGCTTGCGCCTTCGAGCACGCCGCGCAGCACGTCGATCTCGCGCGGCGTAAGCGCCGGACATGCACGTCTGACACGAGCCAGCATCGCGGCTGCCGTACCTTGCTGATGCTGCCCGTTGATTGCGTAATGGCTTTTCGCGGCGTGCGCGAACAGATGCGCCACGCTTTCCACGCGCTCAAGTTCGCCTGGCTGGAACATGCCGTAGGCGCTATCGCGATACAGATTGATCGACAGCCAGACGCTTTCCATAGGTTGCAGCAGCAACGATAGGCGGTCGGACACGTTGGGCTGTGCGTAGCACGCGGCGCGATAGGCTTCGCTTTCGATTTCTACGCTTTGCTGCTGATGCAGCACTAATGCCTCGCGCGCCTGTTTCGCTGGCGGGCCGCCGACGATGGCGCGGTTGCCGTCGAGGGCATAAAAGTGCGCGGCGTAGCGGTCGGCGACGTCACGCAGAAAACGGCCGCCGCGATGGTCCGCGGCGGAGACGGTGCGCGGCCTCGCGTCGAATTCGTAAGCGAAGATCGTGCACTGCGAAACAGGAAGCGTGTCGCCAACAGTTTTCAGAATGCTTGCGGCGAGCGCGTCCGGGTCGGCATGCGAGATCGACATGACGAGGTCGGTAACACGCGACGTGTTGATGTGCCCGCTGCGGGGCGGCGTGGATATGCGCCAGGAACGCATGATGATGGTGGAGTCACGGTACGGGGTTTTCGGTCTGGCAAGCGTAGCACAATGAAGCATTACATCTGCTGCCGCTCAGCTTTCATGGCAAAGCTCGCTCACGCCGTCAGGGCACCCGGAAAACCCTGCGGCGGACCCAAAAACTACAGCGTCCCCAGTTTGACAGCGAGGAAATCGACCAGCAGCCGAGTTCTCTGTGGCAAGCGCCGCGTCTTCGCCCACATCGCATGCAACGGCAAGGGCGTAAGCTGAAAGTCCGCCAGCAATACCTCTACCTTCCCTGCTTCGACCCATTCCTGAATCTGCCAGAAAGCAGCGACCCCTATTCCCATGCCGCCCAGCACGCCCGCATTCACCGCAGCGACCTGATTGCTGTCGAAGCGCCCTGCTACGTTCACGGCAATCTCGTGTCCATCGGACGAGGTAAACGCCCAACGGCCTGGATGCGGCACGCCGGTTCGAACGACACAATCATGTCTCGTCAGATCCCGCGGATGCGACGGTCTACCGTGCTCGGCAAGATAAGCCGAGGCGGCGAACACCACTCGCCGAAGCGTGCCGATCCGTCGCGCCACGAGCCGTGAATCAGGCATTTCGCCAATGCGGATCGTCACGTCCGCCCCCGTCTCTACCGGATCGCGATACGCGTCGCTCAGATCGAGCGACAACTCGAGTTGCGGATGACGCTGCAAAAACTCCGCGGCAAGCGGCGCGATGAATTTCGGTCCAAACAGCGTGGGCGCATTGATCAGCAATCGACCGGTGAGCCGGTGTGCTTCCTCGGCCAGTTCCGTGCGCGCCAGCTCCAGTTCGGTCAGCGCGCCTTTGACGCGTTCGTAAAAGCGCATGCCGGCTGCGCTTGGCTGCGAAGTGCGCGTGGTTCGCACGATCAAGGTTGACCCGTGGGCCCGCTCAAGCACCTGCAGCGACCGGCTGACGGCCTGCAACGACCGGCCAAGCCGGCGCGCGGCGCTTGTCAGACTGCCCTCCTCGACGATCGCCACCAAAGTTTCCAGATCGCGCAATGCATCCATCGCCGATTCTCCCGTTTTTCGTGAGGATGTATCCAATTCAGTGCGAATTGTGTTTGTCTGACGTGAGAGTAGCATCGATTCAACTTCACTTGATGGACAGCCCGACGATGGACTCTCCCATGATTCAATGCCCGAGCACTGCCCAAACGGCTACGCCGCCGGCACAGAGCGTTCCGACCGCCCGGTTCGCCGCGATGGTCGCGGTCGCTGTGCTGCCCCTGTATGCGTCACAAACGTTGATCGGCCCGCTCAACACCTCGCTGCATCTCGGCGCATGGACCACGCTCGTCACCGCATTGACGTTGCTCGGCTATGCGGCCGGCCTGGTCGGACTTGTGCCGCTGATCGATCGCTTGCCCAATCGGCCCCTGATTGCGGCGACGTTGTTGGCGCAGATCACGTGTCTCGTATTGGCCGCTATCGCGCCGCTGGCGCCCGTGTTTCTGGCGGCTTCGTTCGCCGTCGGCGTGACGTCGAGCGTCGTGCAGATGCTGGTGCCCGCGGCCGCATCGCTCGCGCCGCCGGCTTCGCGCGGCAAAGTCGTCGGTAATGTGATGAGCGGTTTGATGCTCGGCATTCTTTTGTCTCGACCGCTCGCCAGTGTGATAGGCGGCGCATTCGGCTGGCGCGCGTTTTACGCCACCGATGCCCTGCTGCTCGCCATTGTCACGCTTGCCGTGGTGCCGCGTTTGCCGGATGTTCGCCCTGTCGGCGCGCCGCCCTATGCCGCGTTACTGGCGTCGATGGCGCGCCTGGTCGCGCATGAGCCCGTGCTGCGCCGCCGGGCGCTATATCAAGCCCTGCTCATGGCCGGGTTCAATGCGTTCTGGAGTAGCGTCGCAATTGTGCTGACACGCGCGCCGCTCGGCTTGAGCAGCACCGCGATCGCACTGTTCGCGCTAGCCGGCGGCGGCAGCGTGTTCATCGCACCGTTAGCGGGCCGGGCCGGCGACAGGGGCTGGTCGAAGCCCGCCAGCATGCTCGCTCACGCGGTCGCCATCGCGGCCGCCCTGATGGCGGCATTCGCGTTGACGTCGGGGGTATCGCGCGCCGCATCGATCGCTATGCTCGCCGTGGCAGCATTTTTTATCGACGGTGGCGTCATTGCCGATCAGGCGCTCGGCCGGCGCGCGATCAATCTGCTTGCGCCCGAATCGCGTGGCCGGGTGAACGGACTCTATACGGGACTCTTTTTCATCGGCAGTGCGGTGGGCGCCACCATCGCCGGGCCGGCGCTCGCGCATTGGGGCTGGCCGGGTGTATGTATCGCGGCACTGGGCTTTTTCGCCGCGGCAGCGGCCCTGCATTTACGTGACAGTTCGCGCGGCGCATGAACGAACTTACGAAAGACTGGAGGAGCACGGTCATGACATCCACACGCACCGGAATGCGCTATCGCCGCATCGAAATCGACGGACTCGACATTTTCTACCGCGAGGCGGGACCACGCGATGCGCCTGTGATTCTGTTGCTGCACGGTTTCCCGTCGTCGTCGCGAATGTACGAGACGCTGATGCCGCTGCTCGCGCAAAATTACAGGCTGATCGCGCCGGACTACCCGGGTTTCGGGCACAGTAGCGCACCCTCGCCCGACGCGTTCCACTACACATTCGACCATCTCGCCGAGGTGATGACGCGTTTCACCGATGCACTGGGACTGAAACGCTATACGCTCGTCATGCAGGACTACGGCGGTCCGGTGGGGTTTCGGCTTGCACTTTCAAACCCTGAGCGAATCGAGGCCCTGGTGGTGCAAAACGCCGTTGCTCACGAAGCAGGCCTCGGTCCGCTATGGCAAACACGTAAGGCCTTCTGGAACGATCGCGCAGCGCATGAAGCGGCACTAAGGGCAAATCTGCTCTCGTTTGAGGCGACGCGGTTACGGCATGTTGGGCGCAGTCCGAATGTCGATCGTTACGATCCGGATACCTGGACGGATGAATTCGCGTTTTTATCGCGGCCCGGCCGGATCGATATTCAGACCGAGCTTTTCTACGACTATCGGACGAATGTCGAGCGATATCCGCTGTGGCAGCGGTATCTGGAAGAACGTCAGCCCGCCCTGCTCGTACTGTGGGGGAAGTACGATCCCTCATTCGAGGTGGAGGGCGCACATGCGTATCGCGGCAATGTATCTGGCGCCGAAGTGCATCTGCTTGACGGTGGGCACTTCGTGCTGGATGAAGCAGTCGATCAGGTTGCGGCGCTGATGGTCCAGTTTCTGGGTGCGCGGTTGGCGCGCTAAGCCGCTTTACTCCTTGGGCGGTGGTCTGATTATCTGCGCAACGACCGCGGAAGACACCGACTATCGCCCGGTAAAGGACCCGCGCACCAACGTCACCATTCTCGGCAATTCAATCGTAAAAACAGTTCCGATAAGCTCGTCAGAGCTGACACTGACGTTCCCCCCATGCATCCGTGCAATCTCCTGCACGATATGCAAGCCCAGCCCTAACCCTTCCCGCGACCGCGCACCACTGGTATTTGGCCCAAAGGCCTTGAACAGATGCGGAAACACCTCTGAAGGAATCGTGCCGCGATTGGCGACCTTCAACCGCACAGACTCGACGGATTCGCCATCCACCTCCACACCGATATCCCCGCCCTGCGCACCGTGATGCAACGCATTGCTGACCAGATTCGACACCGCCTGCCAGATCAGATCCGTATCCCAGGCACCTGCGGTATTCCCCCGGCTGGCAAACACGATCCGCTTGCCGTTCTCTCGCGAAGCGAACTCGTCGATCACCGATTTGCACAAGTTCGCCAATTCGATCGAGCGCGGCTGTAACGGCAAACGCCCCCCTTGCAAGCGAGCAAGATTGAGCAACTGATCGACCATTCGTGCCATGCGCAGCGAACTATTTTTAACACGCGTCGCTACCGTCACCGATTGCTCATCGGCCGCCGTACGCATCAGATATTCTGCCGACGCCAGCACCGCGCCGAGCGGCGTGCGCAAATCGTGACTCAGCACCGCCATCAGCATTTCGTTGGCTTCGAGCATCTGCCGCGTCGTCACGAGCTGTGTCGCAAGCTGGCGTTTCTGCTGCTCGAGCTGCACGAACACATCGACCTTCGATTGCAGAATCCGCGGGTCGAATGGCTTGTAAAGGAAATCGACCGCGCCGGCCTCGTAGCCGCGAAACGTGCGCGATGCATCCTGCGCCGTAGCGGTCAGAAAGATGATCGGCACATGCGAAGTCCGCGGGCTGCCGCGCATCAAGGCAGCCAGTTCGAAGCCGTTCATGCCTGGCATGTTGACGTCGAGAATCGCCAGCGCCACTTCGTGCTTGAGCAGCAGATCGAGCGCCGCCGTGCCCGAATCGGCTACCAGCACGGCAAGATCCGGCCGCGCCAGCAGGGCTTCGAGCGCGGTAATGTTGTGGACGATGTCGTCGACGATCAGGATCTTCACGGGTGAATGCGTCATGGCATCGGGTCAGAGAGAGGCCGGCAATGCGGCAAGCCGCCGGGCCATAGTTTCGGGGGAGTAAATGTGATCGGCCGCGCTGCGCTCGATCGCCGCACGCGGCATTTCTGGAGAACTGGCGCTATCGGGCACCTGCACCCATGTGGTACCGCCTCGCGCCTGCACATGCTTCAGGCCTTCTGCGCCGTCGTCGTTGGCGCCCGAGAGCAGAATCGCCAGCAAACGCTCGCCATATACCGGGGCCGCGGACTCGAACAGCACGTCGATCGACGGCCGCGAAAAACGCACGGCGGCGTCGGTCGAAAGCGCGACGGTGCGGTCCACTTCCACCAGCATGTGATAGCCAGGCGGCGCGACATGTACGCGGCCCGGCATGATGCGCTCGCCCGCGTCGGGTTCGAGCACGGGCAACACGCAACGATGCGCGAACGCGTGCACGAGATAGCTCGGCGAATCCGGCGGCAGGTGGGTGACGATCATCACCGCCGGCGCAAAGCTCGCGGGTAGCGCGCTGAGCAGCACGTTCAATACTTCGATGCCACCGGCCGAGCCGCCGATCACCACGAGCTCGAAGCCGCGTGCTTCGGCGGCACCCGGCTGGGACTCGACGGCTGGTTGGGCGATTGAGCGAGACATGATGTCCGTGCTAGCGCTTCTGGTAAATGCGTTCGCTCGGACGAAACTCGTCGAACGCTTCGTGGTGACGGGAAAAACGCAAGCTTTCCTTGCTGCCCAAACCAAGAAAACCGCGCCGCACGAGCGCGTTTTCAAACAGACCCAGCGCGCGATCCTGCAAGCCGCGATCGAAATAGATCAGTACGTTGCGGCACGACACCAGGTGCGCCTCCAGAAAGACTTCGTCGGTGGACAGGCTGTGGTCAGCGAAAACGACGCGGTCCTTCAATGAACCAGCGAAGCGCGCGCCGCCGTACGCCGCATGATAGTAATCCGATAGCGAACGCTTGCCACCAGCCGCCAGATAATTCTGCGTGAAACCCTGAATCCGGTCGAGTGCGTAGATGCCCGACTCCGCGCGCGCCAGCGCATCAGGGCTGATGTCGGTCGCGTAAAATAGCGTACGCTCGGTCAAACCCTCCTCATCGAAGAGGATTTTCAGCGACCACAATTCCTCGCCCGTACTGCATCCCGCCACCCACACCTTGATCGACGGATAGGTACGCAGACGCGGCAGCACATGTTCGCGCAAAGCGAGGAAATATGACGGATCGCGGAACATGTCGCTGACCTGCACCGTCAGGTACTGGAACAGGCGCGAAAACTCGTCGCCGTTACGCATGATGCGGTCCTGCAACTGCGACAGCGACCTCAGTCCGAATTCATCGAGCGCCTGCGAAAGGCGGCGCCGCAGCGACGACATCGCGTAGTGCCGGAAATCGTGCTGGTATTTAAGGTAAATCGCCTCCAGCAGCAGTTTCAACTCGATGTCGAAATCGCTGATGCGCTGCGGCACGTCAAACTCGGACTGGCTCATCGTGTTCCTGTTTCCCCACTACCGTTGCCGCAGCCACACGCGGCACAGCGAAACCAGCTTGTCCACGTCGATCGGCTTGGAAACGTAATCGTCGGCGCCGGCTTCGAGGCAGCGGGTGCGGTCGTTCGCCATTGCCTTGGCAGTCAGCGCAATGATCGGCAGATGCGCAAAACGCGGATTGCGGCGGATCTCGCCCATTGCGGTCAAACCGTCCATCTCCGGCATCATGATATCCATCAGGATCAGATGCACCTCAGGGCCGTTCTCCAGCGCGTCGAGCGCTTCGCGTCCGTTGCGCGCTATCTGCAGTTGCGCACCGAGCGGTTCCAGTACGTGCGAGAGCGCAAAAATATTGCGCACATCGTCTTCGGCCAGCAGGATGGTGCGGCCCTCGAAGGCATTGTCGCGCTGCCGCACGGTGCGCAGCATGCGCTGCTGCTCAGGCGCTAGCGACGACTCCACACTGTGCAGGAACAGCGTGACTTCATCGAGCAGGCGCTCGGGCGATTTCGCGCCTTTGATGATGATCGATTTCGAATAGCGGCGCAGGCGGTGCTCTTCTTCGTCTGACAACATGCGGCCGGTGTAGACGATCACCGGCAGCGCAGCATGCGCGGCGTTCGCGGCAAGCCGTTCGAGCAGATCGTAGCCGGTGCCGTCGGGCAGCGCGAGGTCGGTCACCACGCAATCGAAGGTGAATTTCGACAGATACTCGAACGCGTCCGCCAGGGTTGCAACCGCAACGATCTCGGTGTTGTCGCTCTGCAGCAGCGCGCGGATGCTTTCGCGCATCGGCGCATCGTCCTCGATGACCAGCACGCGTTTGAGGCGCTGTTGCAGACGCGCTTCGAGACGGCGGATCGCGGTTTCCATCGTGCTACGCGCGGTCGGCTTGAGCGTATAGCCGATGGCGCCCAGGTGCAGTGCCGTGTCGACGTGGTCGGTGGCCGACACGATATGAATCGGGATGTGACGCGTGAGCGGATCGCTCTTGAGCCACTCCAGCACGGTCAGGCCGGAGCGGTCCGGCAAACCGACGTCGAGCAGCACCGCGGCCGGGCGCATGTCGCGCACCAGCGCGAGGCCGGTGGCCGCGCTGCTCGCGTGGACGAAATCGAAATCGAGCTCGTGCGTCAGGTCGCGCAGAATTTCGGCGAAGGCAAGATCGTCTTCCACGGCGACGATCAGACGGCCGGCACGCGTGCGGTTGTCGCGGTCGTCGGCAATCGGGCCGCTGGTGGCGGCGGATGCTCTGCCTTCCGACAGCCCATTGGCGGCAGTTATGACGGCCGGATGAGGGCTGTTCAAGGGTGGCCGTAGCCGCGGCTCCGACGCCGCCGGGACCGAAGCCGCTACGGCTACGGGCGCCCGAGTCCGCGCATCCTGCCTGCCCGCCAGTGCCGTCCCGGCGTCGAGCGGCAGCCAGAGCGTGAACACACTGCCCTTGCCCACCTCGCTCGATACCGTAATCCGGCCGCCTAGCAGACGGGAAAATTCGCGTGAAATGGACAGGCCCAAACCGCTGCCACCGTATTGGCGGCTGGTGGACCCGTCGGCTTGCTGGAATGCTTCGAAGATCATTTCCAGCTTGTCTGCAGCAATGCCGATGCCGGAATCGCGCACGTCGAACCGCAGCATATTGCCTTCAGCCGGCGCGACCGACAGAGCCACTTCGCCATGCTCGGTGAACTTGACGGCGTTCGACAGCAGATTGCGCAGGATCTGCGTCACCCGCTGGCCGTCGGTGATGAATGTGTCGGGCGTGCCCGGCAGACGGTCGAAGGCGAGGCTCAAATGCCTGGCGGCGGCCATCGGCTTGAACATTTCCTGCAACGACTGCAGGGTCGCGTCGACCGATACCGTTTCTGGTTCGACCGTCACCTGCCCGGCCTCGACTTTCGACAAATCGAGGATGTCGTTGATCAGCACCAGCAAATCGCTATTCGACGCGTGAATCGTCTCGGCATAGCGCACCTGCTCTTCGCTGAGATTGCCGGTGCGGTTCTGCTGCAGCAGCTTCGCGAGAATCAGGGAACTGTTCAGCGGGGTGCGCAATTCGTGCGACATGTTCGCGAGGAACTCGGACTTGTAGCGGCTCGACTGCTCGAGGCGCGCCGCGTTGGCAGCGAGATCGTCCTGCGCGCGCAACAGGTCCGACTTCTGCCGCTCGAGACGCTGCGCATATTCCTCGAGCTGTACGTTGGTCTGCTCCAGTTCAGCCTGCTGGGCTTCGAGGCGCCGCTGCGACTCCATCAGCGCGCGGCCGCGTTCTTCCAGGCCTTCGTTGGAGACGCGCAATTCTTCCTGTTGAACCTGAAGCTCTTCGTTCAACTGTTGCGTTTCGGCAAGCGCGTCCTGCAGACGTTCGCGATACAGCGCGGCTTCAACGAAGTCGCCCATGCTGTTACCGATCAGTTCCATGAACGCCTGATCTCGCTCTGTCAGTTGGCGGATAAAGCCCAGTTCGAGGACGCCGTTGACCTGTCCGTCGTTTTCGATCGGCATGATCAGCAGATTCTTCGGCGCGCTTTTACCTGTGGCGGAAACCACTTGCACGTAGTTGTCCGGCACGTCGCGCAGAATTAGCGTGCGACGCGCGGCTGCCGCCTGCCCGATCAGCGTTTCCGATTCTTCAAAATTGCGCGCGACAGCCTGCTCGCTTTCGCGGCTGAAACCATAGGCGGCGATGCGGCGCAACGTGCCGTGCTGTTTGTCGCGTACGTAGAGCGCACCGACGGCGGCATCGAGGTATTGCGCGAGGAAGTCAAGCATCGCACGGCCGACCAGTTGCGGGGTCACCTGGCCGACGACCTTTTCAGCAAGTAGGCGCTGGCCAGAGCGCAACCACACTTGCCCCTGCAATGCGTCGGTCTGTTCGGCCTGCTTGCGCAACACGCCATCGTAGGTGGACGACAGTCCCATGAGTTCGCGGCGCCCCGCCCATGCAAGCAGGCCGCTCACGCTCAGGCTGAAGAGCAGGAATACGCTGACCAATGTGATGGTGACGCGGCGCGTCGCCTCGACACGCTCCTGCCGCAGGCGCAATTCGGCATCGAGAAAATCACCGAATTCGCGGCGCGTTTCGTCAAATTCGATCTTGCCGCGACCGCTCACCACCGCCTTTTCGAAGTCCTGATTCCTGCGGCGCGCGTCGATCATGCCCTCGGCGAAGTTGCTCCAGCGTTGCTGGATCGCTTCGATCTGCTTGAGTTTTTCGACTTGCGGAGGATTGTCGGAGACCAGTTGCTGCAGTGCTTCGATCTGCGCCTTGAATTTCGGACCGCCGGTTTCATACGGCGTGAGGAAGCTTTCGTCACCCGTAATCAGGAAGCCGCGCATCGCCGATTCGCGATCGACCGCGAGACGCAGCATTTCATTCGCCTGACCGATAACGCGCTCGGAGTGCTCCGCCCAGTTCATGGTCGAAACCAGATAGGCGATCAATGCGACGAACATGACCATCGTCACCAGGCCGACGCCTAAAGGCAGTGCGATGTTGCGGCGGATGATGGTGCGAAAACGGTTCTGATCGACGGCCTGAGGTGCGGTCATTTTTTCTATCTTCGGCTCGGGAAGCGAGGTGGTTCGGAATTTTTTTCGGTTTTTTGTATCAGTTTTTTTATGTCGCTGGGCGGCTGGTGGTGATGATACAGGATGAGGGTGGTTTTTTGAGGTTTTGGGGGCTGTGGTCCTTGCTGGGCTTGGGTTGTGAGTTTTTCCTGCGGCGTTGGCCTTTGCCTGATTTCTTAGTGGTCTATTAGCGTTTGCCCCTGTGCGGGCGGCACTTACTTTCTTTGCCGCCGCAAAGAAAGATAAGCAAAGA
>NZ_JAQQCH010000007.1:0-280169 GCF_046030555.1 Paraburkholderia sediminicola
ATAAAAACACAGACGAACAAGCGCCGCACGGCAAAAAAACATTATGATGCCGCCATTCCAGCTCTCCGAGCCTTCCTCCTCTCCCACCGAAGCCGAATCCGATCCATATAGAGATACACCACCGGCGTGGTATAGAGCGTCAGCATCTGACTAACGATCAACCCCCCCACAATAGATATCCCAAGCGGCGCCCGCAGCTCCGCGCCTTCCCCCTGCCCAAAGGCAAGCGGCAATGCCCCAAGCAGGGCAGCACACGTCGTCATCATGATCGGCCGGAACCGCAGCATACAAGCCTGATAAATCGCATCCCGCGACGATAACCCCTGCCGGGAGGCTTCGATGGCAAAGTCCACCATCATGATCGCGTTCTTCTTCACGATGCCGATCAGCAGAATCACCCCGATCAGCGCGATGATGCTGAACTCAATCTTGAAGAGCAGTAAAGCCAGCAACGCACCCACACCCGCCGAAGGCAAGGTCGACAGAATCGTCAACGGATGGATATAACTTTCGTACAGCATCCCCAGCACGATATACACCGCCGCCAACGCGGCCAGAATCAGAATCGGCTGGTCGGACATCGACTGCTGGAACGCCTGGGCCGTCCCCTGGAAACTGCCGTGTATCGTCCCCGGCATGCCGATCTGCGCCATCGTGTCGTAAATCGCCTGCGTCGCCGTCGATAAAGACACACCCGGCGGCAGATTGAACGAAATCGTCGAAGCCACGAACTGGCTCTGGTGATTCACCGACAACGGCGTATTCCCCGGCCCGAAACTCGCGATCGCCGACAACGGCACCATCGTTTCCTTCGACGTGGACACCGCCGCGCCCGACGAAGCGCTCGACTTGCCGCTCGCCGCAATCGAATTGATCGCCTGATTGCGCGCGGAGTCGGCGGCGATGCTCGCCACGCTCGACGCGGTTGTGCCCGCCGTGCCGCCGGTCGTCGCGCTCGTGCTGGCCGCCGTGGTTGTCTGCACGGTAACCGTGCCGGCCGGCGCGTTGGTGGTCTGCGCACCGCTCGCGCTGCCGCCCGACGTGCTGATGTAAATCTGGTTCAGCATGTCCGGGCTCTGCCAGTACTTTGGCGCGACTTCCATCACGACGTGGTACTGGTTCAACGGGTTGTAGATCGTCGAGACCTGGCGCTGGCCGAACGCGTCGTACAAGGTATTGTCGATCTGCGCCGGCTTGATGCCGAGGCGCGACGCGGTTGCGCGGTCGATCGTCACCATCGCCTCGAGGCCGCCTTGCTGCTGGTCGGAATTCACGTCGGCGAGTTCGGGGCGCGCCTGCAACGCCTCAGTGAGCTTCGGTCCCCACAGATACAGATCGGGCGTTGAATCGGCCAGCAGCGTGAACTGATACTGCGCGTTCGATTGCCGGCCGCCGACGCGAATGTCCTGCACCGCTTGCAGGAAAGTCCGTGCGCCGGCCACGTCGCCGAGCGGGGCGCGCAGTTGCTGGATCACCTCGTCGGCGGATAGCTTGCGCTCGCTCTTCGGTTTCAGCGAAACGAACATGAAACCGGAGTTGGTCTGCCGGCCGCCGGTGAAGCCGGCCACGCTGTCCACCGCGGGGTTCTTGCCCACGATCTCCATCATCTCCGAGAACTTGCCCTTCATCGCCTGGAAGGAGGTGCTCTGGTCAGCCTGGATGCCGCCGATCAGCCGGCCCGTATCCTGCTGCGGAAAGAAGCCCTTCGGCACGATGATATACAGCCAGATGTTCAGTCCAATGGTCGCGATCAGAATCGCCACGATCAGGCGCGGATGCAGCAGTGCCCAGCCAAGCGTGCGCTCATAACCGCGATGCATCGCCGTGAAGCCGCGTTCGAGCCAGAGGCCGAAACGTCCTTCTTCCTTCTTTTCGTGCGGCTCGCGCAGGAGACGCGAACACATCATCGGCGTCAAGGTCAGCGAGACGAGCAAGGACACGCCGATCGCCAGCGACAGCGTCAGCGCGAACTCGCGGAACAGCCGCCCGACAATGCCGCCCATCAGCAGAATCGGCAGGAACACGGCCACTAGCGAAATACTGATGGACAGCACCGTGAAGCCGACTTCGCGCGCGCCGAGGAACGCGGCCTTCATGCGCGGCACGCCATTCTCGATATGCCGTGAGATGTTCTCCAGCACCACGATCGCGTCGTCGACCACGAAACCGGTCGCGATTGTCAACGCCATCAGCGACAGGTTGTCGATCGAGAAGCCGAGCATGTACATCGCGCCGAACGTGCCGATGATCGAGATCGGCACGGCGATGCTCGGAATCAACGTCGCGCGCCAGTTGCGCAGGAACAGGAACACCACCATCGTGACCAGCGCGACTGCGATGATCAACGTGCGCTCGGTGTCTTTGAGCGACGCGCGGATTGTCGTGGAACGGTCGGCGGCCGGCGCGATGTCGACGTCGGCGGGCAGCGATGCGTGCAACTGCGGCAGCATCGCCATGACGCGGTCGATGGTGTCGATAATGTTCGCGCCGGGCTGGCGGTACAGAATCACCAGCACCGAACGCTTGCCGTTGAAGAGACCCAGGTTGCGCAGGTCTTCGACCGAATCGACCACTTCCGAGACGTCAGACAGCTTCACCGCCGCGCCATTACGGTACGCGATGACCAGGTCCTTATACTGCGACGCCTTGCTCGCCTGGTCGTTTGTATAGATCTGCACGCGGTTCGGGCCAAACTCGATCGAGCCTTTCGGACTGTTCGCGTTGGCCGAGGCAAGCGCGGCGCGCACGTCTTCGAGACCGATACCGTAGTGGGACAGGGCATGCGGTTCCAGTTCGACACGCACCGCCGGATTGGCCGAACCGCTCACATCCACTTCGCCGACGCCGTCCACCTGCGACAGCGACTGCTGCAACACGGTGGCCGCCGAGTCGTACAACTGGCCGGCGGTCAGCGTTTTCGACGTGAGCGCCAGAATCAGGATCGGCGCGTCGGCCGGATTCACCTTGTGATACGTCGGGTTGCTGCGCAGGCTCGCCGGCAGATCGGCGCGTGCGGCGTTGATCGCGGCTTGTACGTCGCGCGCGGCGCCGTCGATATCGCGGTTCAGGCCGAACTGCATCGTAATGCGCGTCGAGCCGACCGAACTCTGCGACGTCATTTCGGTCACGTCGGCGATCGAGCCGAGATGTCGCTCGAGTGGACTGGCGACGCTCGTCGCCACGGTGTCCGGACTCGCGCCCGGCAACGTGGCCTGCACCGAAATGGTCGGGAAGTCGACCTGCGGCAGTGGTGCGACCGGCAGCTTGGTGAACGCAAAAATCCCGGACAGCGCGATGCCGATCGCCAACAGCGTGGTGGCGACCGGGCGGGAAATAAACGGACGCGACATGTTCATCGCTTAGTTTCCTGCATCGGTGGCGGGCGGCGTCGCGCCTTTGGAAGAATCGCCGCGATTGAAACGCTCACGCGCGCGGCGTGCGAGCGAGTCGAAGCCGAGATAAATCACTGGCGTGGTAAACAGCGTCAGCAACTGGCTCACGATCAAGCCGCCTGCAATCGCGATACCGAGCGGGCGGCGCAACTCCGAGCCCGCGCCGGTGCCGAGCATCAGCGGCAGGGCGCCGAGCAGGGCGGCGAGCGTGGTCATCAGGATCGGGCGGAAGCGCAACAGGCACGCCTGATAAATCGCCTCGCGCGGCGGCTTGCCTTCCTCGCGCTCCGCGTAGAGCGCGAAGTCGATCATCATGATGGCGTTCTTCTTCACGATACCGATCAGCAGCACGATACCGATGATGCCGATGATGTCCAGATCGTGCCCGGTGATCAACAGTGCGAGCAAGGCGCCGACGCCCGCCGACGGCAGCGTCGACAGAATCGTGATCGGGTGAATAAAGCTTTCGTACAGTACGCCGAGCACGATATACATCGTGACGATTGCCGCCAGGATCAGGAACAGTTCGTTCGACAACGACGCCTGGAACGCCAGCGCCGCACCCTGGAAGCGCGTCTGGAAGGATGCGGGCAAACCGACATCCTTCTCCGCCTGAGCGATCGCCTTCACCGCTGCGCCAAGCGACGAGCCCGGCGCGAGATTGAACGAAACGGTCGTGGCCGGGAACTGGCTCAGGTGTGTGACCAGCAGCGGTGCGGGCTTTTCGATGAACTTCGCGATCGACGACAGCGGCACCTGGCCGCCCGACGATGTGGAAGAGGGCAGATAGATCGAGTTCAGCGACTCGGTGTAATGCTGCATCTGCGGTTGCGCTTCCAGAATCACGCGGTACTGGTTCGACTGCGTGAAGATGGTCGAGATGATGCGCTGGCCGAAGGCGTCGTAGAGCGCGCTGTCGACCGTGGCGGGCGTGATGCCGTAACGCGACGCCGTAGCCCGGTCGATTTCGATGTAGACCGACTGGCCGTTGTCCTGCAAATCGGTGGCCACGTCGGCCAGTTCCGGCGACTGCTTCAGCCGGTCGACCAGCTTCGGTACCCATGTAGTGAATTCGCTGATGTTCGGGTCGGTCAGCATGAATTGATACTGCGTCGGGCTGACGGTGGAGTCGATCGTCAGATCCTGCACCGGCTGCATGTAGAGCGACGCGCCCGGAATATGCGCGACGTCCTGCTGCAACTGGCGGATCACGTCGCTCGCGGTGTTGCTGCGATCGTCGCGCGGCTTCAGGTTGATCAGCATGCGGCCGCTGTTCAACGTGATGTTGCTGCCGTCCACACCGATGAACGAGGTGAGGCTTTCCACGTCCGGGTTCTTCAGGATCTGCGCGGCGAGTTCCTGCTGCCGTTCGGCCATCGACGCATACGACACCGACTGCGGGGCCTGCGTGATTGCCTGGATCACACCGGTGTCCTGCACCGGGAAGAAGCCCTTCGGGATGTATACGTACAGCACGCCGGTCAGCACGAGCGTGAGCAGCGCGACGAATAGTGTGGAGCGTTGCCGGTTCAGGACCCACGTGAGCGCGACGGCATAACGGGCGATCACCCAGTCGATCGACTTGTGGGCTTTCGCTTCGAAACGGTGGTTTTCGTGCGGCGGCGTGTGGCGCAGGAGCTTCGCGCACATCATCGGCACGAGCGTGAGCGAGACGATCGCCGAGATCACGATTGTCACGGCCAGCGTGATCGCGAATTCATGGAACAGGCGCCCGACTACGTCGCCCATGAAGAGCAGCGGAATCAGCACGGCGATCAGCGAAACCGTCAACGAAATGATCGTGAAGCCGATCTGTTTCGAGCCCTTCAGCGCGGCTTCCAGTGGCGATTCGCCATCTTCGACATAACGCGCGATATTCTCGATCATCACGATGGCGTCGTCGACCACGAAGCCGGTCGCGATGGTCAACGCCATCAGCGATAAGTTATCGAGCGAGAAACCGCACAGATACATCACAGCTAGCGTGCCGATCAGCGACAGCGGCACTGACAGGCTCGGAATGATGGTTGCGTAGACGTTGGCGAGGAACAGATACATCACCAGCACCACCAGCACGACCGACATCAGCAATTCGAACTGCACGTCACGCACGGAAGCGCGGATCGTGGTGGTGCGGTCGGTGACGATCTCTACGTCGAGCGCGGCGGGCAGCGACTGTTGCAGTTGCGGCAGCAGCGCCTTGATGCTGTCGACCACCTGGATCACGTTCGCGCCCGGCTGGCGCTGCACGTTCAGGATGATGGCCGGCGTGTTGTTGACCCATGCGCCGAGTTTGGTGTTCTCCGCGCCTTGCACGATCGTGGCGACGTCCGTCAGCATCACTGCGCGGCCGTTCTTGTAGGCGACTACCGCGCTCTTGTACGCGTCGGCATCGGTCAGTTGATCGTTCGCGTTGATCGTGTAATTGCGGGTCGGGCCGTCGAAGTTGCCCTTCGGCGTGTTGACGTTCAGGTTCGAAATCGTGGTGCGCAAGTCGTCCAGATTCAGACCGTACGCAGCGAGCGCGCGCGGGTTCGCCTGAATCCGCACGGCCGGACGCTGACCGCCTGACAGGCTCACCAGACCCACGCCCGCCACCTGCGAGATCTTCTGCGCGAGACGCGTGTCGGCCAGATCCTGCACCTGGGTCAGCGGCATCGTTTTCGAGGTGATCGCGAGCGTGATGATCGGCGCGTCGGCGGGATTGACCTTCGCGTAGATCGGCGGCGCGGGCAGGTCGGACGGCAGCAGGTTGCCCGCCGCGTTGATCGCGGCCTGGACTTCCTGCTCGGCGATATCGAGCGGCAGATCGAGGCTGAACTGCAGCGTGATGATCGACGAGCCGGCCGAGCTTTGCGATGACATCTGATTCAATGACGGCATCTGCCCGAACTGGCGTTCGAGCGGCGCGGTGACCGACGAGGTCATCACGTCCGGGCTCGCGCCCGGATAAAAGGTCTGCACCTGGATCGTCGGATAGTCGACCTCGGGCAGCGCGGAGAGCGGCAGAAAGCGCAGCGCGACGAGACCGACCAGCATGATCGCCGCCATCAGCAGCGCGGTGCCGACGGGGCGCAGAATAAAGGCGCGGGATGGATTCATGCGGTAGTTGCCGTGCCTTTATTGCGAAGCTTGCGCCGCGTGTTTGCCATGATGTGCGTGTGCACCCGATGCGCCCGAAGCCGCCGCCGCGCCGCTTGCGCCACGCGCGCCGGAAGCGCCGCGCGGCCGGTCGGCCGGAATCGTGATCTTCGCGCCTTCCTTCAGCCGGTCCGAACCGTCGATCACGACGCGCTCGCCCACTTGCAGGCCGGATTTGATGCTGGTGCGTTCGCCGTCCACCGGGCCGACCTTGACCGGACGCACGGTGACGGTGTTGTCCGGCTTCACGACGTACACGAACTGACCCATCGAACCGTTCAGCACGGACGGCGTGGGCACGATCACCGCGTCCTTGATCGTGTCCACGAGCAGGCGTGTGTTCACGAACTGATTCGGGAACAACAGATTCTTGCTGTTCTGGAAGATCGCACGCAGCTTGACCGTGCCGGTGGTGGTGTCGATCTGGTTATCCAGTGTTTCGAGCGAGCCGCCCTCGAGCGAGGTGGTGTTGCTGCGGTCATACGCAGTGACCGAGAGCTTCGCGCCCGTTTGGGTCTGCTGGATGATCTGCTGCAGATTGTCTTCGGAGGTCGTGAAGATCACGCTGATCGGCTGCAACTGCGTAATCACGACGAGGCCGTTGGTCAGGCTCGGCGTCACGTAGTTGCCCGGGTCGACCTGGCGCAAACCGACGCGGCCCGACACCGGCGCAGTGACGCGCGCATAGACGAGGTCGAGCTTGTACGTATCGATGTTCGCCTGATCCGACTTCACCGTGCCTTCGTACTGTTTGACCAGTGAGGCTTGTGTATCGACCTGCTGGCTCGCGATCGAGTCTTGCGCGAGCAGCGTCTGGTAGCGCTTCAGATCGAGGCGGGCGGTCTGCAGCAGCGCCTGGTCGCGCGCGAGGGTGCCTTGCGCGTTTTCCAGCGAGATCTGATAGGGGCGTGGGTCGATCTGGGCAAGCACATCGCCCTTCTTGACCATCTGGCCTTCCCGGAAGAACACGTCTTGCAGCGTGCCGCTCAACTGCGGCAGCACGGTGACGTTGGCGAGCGGCGTGACCGTGCCGAGCGCGGTCAGCACCACCGGCATTTCACCCTGTGTGGCAGTCGCCACGTGAACCGGCTGCGGCATGTTGGCGCCGGCGCCCGCGCCACCGCGGCCCGCACGGCCCGCATGGCCGCCACTCGCGCCGCTTGCACCGGCAGCCGCGCCCGCGCCGCCGCCGGGCCCGCCCCATGGATGCCAGCGCCACAACACGATCCCGAGGATGACCAGCGCCGCCACGATCAGTGCGATGTTGCGGCCGCGATGACGTTTGGCCGCGGCCGGGGTGTTCCCGGGGCCGCCAGCAAGTCCCCCAGTAGCGGGCGGTTGCGAACCGGGTTGGGAAGCCGGGGGGGTAGGGCGTGAGGTTTCCGAATGCTTTTGTTGTTCGTCCATCGTTCGGTCAGGTGGCTGGCTTTGATGTGAGCCGCTCGTGCGATCGTGCCGCTTCAATAGTTCGGCGGACCGGCACGCAGGCGGCATGACAGGCGGTTTCGACAGCGGACGCGCCGCGAATGTTCAGCGCGATGCTACCCGAGGCGCGGGGCAAAGATGTTAGCCCAATGCGCCATCGTGGCGGATCGGCCGGGACGTTATCGAAGGTGATAACGGCAAGCCGGGCCAGCGTCCCGCCACGGGAATGCATGATCCTACGTCGCGGGCTCTGTAACAGTCCACCCGTGTTTTTTTCTTTTGATTACGAAGGTTACAGGATGAATGAAGAATGACAGGTTGAAAATGCCGTGGCCACCGACTGGCGAGCAACTGCGCGTTTCAGTTATCCAGGCGGCGCCCAGGCGTGCCGCCGATCTCGAGCATGATCTTGCTGACGCATTCGAGCAGGGCCGGCGCCGCGCGCGATATCAGCCAGTCGCGCGGGCACTGGTCAGCGGAACCGCCGCAATTGACCGCATAGCGCTCACCCGAAGGGCCGATGAACCCTGACGCGATGGCATTCAGGCCGTCGTACCATTCGCCCGTGGCGATCGCAAAGCCTTGCTCCGCGGTTTCCCGCAAGGCGTTTGTCAGGCGGCCGCTGACGTGGCCCCAGTCGTCGCCCTCGGCGGCCTGCAGGCCGACCAGCAATTTTTCCCGTTCCGGTTCGGCGAGTGCCGACAAATAGGCGCGGCCGACCGCAGTGCGGCTGAGGTTCATGCGCGAGCCGATTTCGAGGCGCGACACCAGGACCGCCGAGCGAGGCCGGATCGCGTCGATCACCACCATGTCGAGGCGGTCGCGCACGGCCAGATGCACCGACAACGCGGTGCGTTCGGCGAGTTCAATGAGAAAGGGGCGCGCCCGGGCCCGGATGTCGAAATTACGCAGAAAGCCGTTGCTCAACTCCAGTACCGACGAGGTCAGCACGAAGCGCTCGCTGTCGGGCAAGCGAAACAGGAATCCTGCGCTGACGAGCGTGGCGGTAATCCGCGAGACGGTGGGCTTTGGAATGCCGGTCAACTCGGCGAGCTCGCGGTTGCTGAGCGGTGCGTCGGCTGCGGCGATCGAGCGCAGCACCGTCAAACCGCGTGCTAGCGCGGTGACTTCGTCGCCCGGACCGTCTTTATCTTTGGCTGAGCCCGCGGCAGTTTGGGAAGGCATAGGTCGGTTCATATCGTTTTTCTGGAACTATATTTCAGTTTTCTCTTCACCTAGCTGCTGGCAAGCGTTTCGAAAAGACCAGACGAAAGCCCCAAAATGGGGCACGAAGTCCTTTTTTCACTTGAAGATTCATTGTATCGGAATATTTTTCCGCGATGAATGAAGCCTCTCGAAATTTTGCTTGACTTAGTCAGCATAACCATAAAAAATGGAATCTCATTTCGAAAGACGGTTTCCGGTTCTGTATTTTGAAGTTTTGAACCCACCGTGGTCCGCGGAGTGCCTGCTCGAGTCCCCTGTCAGTCCACGCAGCATCTGTCTCGCGGCCAATCGCGCGCCGGCCCCACTTTCGAATACTGTCTCTCAGGTTCTAGCACGGCCCTCGGAATGGCTAGAACTTTTTAAGGCGTCACGGCAACGTGACGCCTTTTTTTTCGTCTCTTTTTCGTCCCTTTCGGCGCGCAACAGAGTCTGCACGAATTGCAAATGTGCGGTTCCGAGAGAAAGTGAGCGTGGTTCAACCGTTGCAGCCGGTACGCCACACGCGGCGGAAATCTGCGACAGGGTCGTTGTGCTTCACTCATGGACATGCGAGCGTCGCCGGTCGGCCGACGCAGGTATTTCGGATATACATCAGGTCATTGCTCGCATCGAGAAAATTGTCCGCAACGCGTGACTGACGCACTTGTGATTGCCGTGGCAACGTCAGTGCGTAATGGCGGTAAATGCTCTGACAATAGTCGCGCCCGTTCCATACGAAAATTTCTTTCCGCTATCGACAGGGTATGTCCTCTCTGCAAGGACTGACGCTATAACCTACAACCTTGGAAAGGCTTGCACCGGACTAAAACGGTCGTTGTGAAAAAGGAGACATTGCGATGACTGACCTGGCTGTAGGCGAGAAATCTATTACTCAAATTTCCGACGTTCCAGACTCACTTAGACGGTTCATCGTGCTGTCGTCAGAAGGCGGCATTGACCTTCCTGGACTCTCTACGAGCGCTGACGTGGCAGAAGTGGTTCGAGCCGCAGTTGATGCGAGCCCGGAGAATGGACTGGTTGTTTTCTTTCATGGCGGGCTCGATTCTGAGTCGGCTGGAATTGATATTGTCAAGAAACTCAAAAATTCTTACCATGAAGAGGCTAAAACCTATCCTATCTTCTTCGTGTGGAAATCGGGCTTGGTCGAAACGCTTGAGGCCATGCTGAAAAGGAAACTTACTCTTATAGCTAAAGAGAAGTATTTCAAAGTTCTAAGAGAGCGCATCCCTCGTTGGTCTGCAAAGCATATAAGCACCTCAGTGGGTCAGGAACGGACTGCCAAAATTCCGAACATAGTGGAGCTGGAGGTCGAAATCAGCGCCGATATTGCAACTGACCGTCCGTTCCAGGAATCGCTGAAAGAAGTCTTTGAAGCAGCATACGGCGCTAAAAGGGGGCTGCCGACAACAATCGCCGTTCTTCCAGATTCGAGTGCCCTCAATAGAATGTTCCCTGAGGGGGCCGCACTTTCAGGCGATAGTGTTTTATGGAAAAACCTGCAACTGATTCGATTTCTTGCCGAAATTGTTGTCAATTATCTGGAGCGAATTCACCATCACCGCACACATGGTCTGGAGCCTACGATTGTCGAAGAAATACTGTGTGCGGTGTACCTGAATGCAGTTGGGGCTGATATTTGGGAGGATATGAAGAAATCTACTGAGCGTGCTTTTGAACCCGGTAAATTCGCAGGCACTGTGTTGATGGAGCAACTAATAACGAGCGCTGATTCTGGACGCTCGTTTAAAAAAATTACTCTTATCGGACATAGTGCCGGTGCAATCTATGCGAGTAATTTTATCAAGCATGCGGCTACGGTTTTGCCCAGCCTCGAGTTTGATGTAATATTTTTAGCGCCTGCCATCAATTACGACGATTTCTCCGGGCTGTTGAGTGTAAATCCAGCGGGAATACGGAATTTCCGAATGTTCTCAATGCTCGAACTTTACGAGTCTGAAGACCAGCTGGTGACGGGGGTCTACATTCGCTCGTTACTCTACTTTATCTCAGGGGTGCTGGAGAGAGACCGCCTTGAAGACAAACCGATATTCGGAATGCAACGGTTTTTAGAGGACGCGACAGTTTTTGACCCGGCCGGCGTACCGAATATCGAGATGTGCAGACGCTTTTTGGACTCGGACCCGCGTCGAACGGTCTGGTCAGTCACGGACGGTGCACCGGTGGGTTTGAACAGCGCTGCCACAACGCATGGCGGCTTCGCAACTGAAAAGGTCACGATGGAGAGCGTGGTTTATATACTTACGCATGGCTTTGGCCACTAGCTTCATTCGGGGCGAACCGTACTAGCGCTTGGCCTGCGACGCATCAAAGGCCGTGCATAGCCGATATCCTACGTATTCGGCCGAGCTGGCAATGCCTGAAGCCTGAAACGCTAACACTGCCAACTACACCCAAAGCTTTGAAGATATTGGTTGCCACCGGCAAGCTGCCGGAGCGGCTGCATTGATGCGGGTTTGGGGACTCGACAAACGCTTCGCCAACAGCGCGTCAATGGCGGACTCCAGGGCGCCCAGGTCGACGGGCTTGGAAAGGAAAACATTCCACAGCGTGGATTTCTCTTTTGGCGGGACCCGACCGGATGCCATGACCACAGGAATCTGCGCAAGTGCGGGGTAAAACTTCAGTCGTTCGCACAAGGCAATTCCGTCCATGCCAGGCATGTTCCAGTCAGTGACTATCAAGTCGGGAAGGCACTGCGCAGCTTTGTTGAGGGCTGCCTCCCCGCCTTCTGCGAGAAGTACGTGGTAGCCGCGCCCCACCAGGATAACCTGGAGCAGCCAGAGCGAATCCACGTCGTCATCGACAAGCAGGATGGTAGGCATATCGTGAACCCAGAGATATTCCATTTTTTCGCAACACCCGTGCCTGCCAGCCCGTCTGCGGGCCGCATCGCTTTCGTAATGGCAGCGCTCTCGTAGCCTTTCTGGCCGTCTTCCGGAGTCAGTGAAGCCAGATTAAGTCCGCTGTCGCTCTCCTGCAGACGGTTCGTTCGGGAGTCGGCGCGTCATGGTGCTGCCTGGCGGTTCGGCGGACTAGCCCGGCGGCTGGCCGGTCGGAGCGTTCGTTATTCCGTTGATGCCGAGGTGACGTGGCTGACCTGCGGTACGCGAATTGCGCGGAACATAACGCGGGCTCACACCTTCCGGTGCTAACGACCGCTTCGCTTGAGGAGACTGCCATGCGAGTCGCGACGAAAGGAGTTTTAATTTCTGCATTGATTTTCGGTATGTCAGGGACCGTCTATGCCCAAGGCGCGGGTGGTGGGGGTGCGGCCGGCGGTCAAGGCGGCACGGGGATGAGCAAACCGAACGCGGGCGGTTCAACCGATACGGTGTCGGGCGCGTCCGGGTCGAACACCATGGCGCCCGCTAGTGGTACTTCGCACAAGAAGATGCACAAGAAGCCCAGCGCCGCCACGCCGGCTTCAGCCACCAATCCGGGTTCGGGTGGCAGTTGAAAAGTACGTTTTGACGATGCCAGGCGGTCGCGCGTTTCGTGGCTTCAGGAACAGCAAGACGGCGCCGACCGCCCAACGTAGCGCGTCCAATTGGCGGGTAGCGCGGTGGAGGTATCGGCTCCGCACGTGCCGGGCGGACTCGCACCCGGCTGCGTTGGTGGCGCACGACTGATTGAGCCGCCGGCCATGTAAGTGATGGCAAATGAACGGCGACGATGATGTCGGCTTTTGGGCGCACCGCGGCAGCGGATTAGCAAGGCGCCTGCTTTCGCGACCAAGGTTCGCGACCAAGGGCGCGCCGACTTTAGACAATGCCCCGCAATTTGCCGTCGGCACGATTCGCCAGGATGTACTGCAGCTTATCGAGCGAAAGGGGCTTGGTCAGATGAAAATCGAAGCCGGCCGCCAAAGCCCTTGATTTGTCGGATTCGGATGCATAGCCCGTCAGTGCCACGAGGACGATGCCGTCGAGCGCTCGTTCAAGCCGAACTGTTCGTGCAACCTCAAAGCCGTCTATCTCCGGCATGCCCACATCGATAATTGCAACCTCAGGGCGCCTTGCACAGATCAGCTGGATGGCATCGCGCCCGTTGTCCGAAGTTATTACTTCGTGACCCTCAAGTTCGAGCAAAACGCTCAGTGCCTGGAGCACATCCTGATTGTCGTCAACGAGCAGGAGGCGTGCCGGCTCGGGAGCCGCAACAGTTGTGCGGGGGGTGCCCACGTCTGTATCCGCTGTCGTCCGGGCTATCGGCAAACGGAGCGTCACAACCGTGCCTTTGCCCGAGCCTTCACTCCTGATTGAGATTGTTCCCTGGTGAAGCTCGACCATCCGCTTTGCCACCGCGAGTCCGATTCCCAAGCCTCCTTCGGCGCGCGCCTGGCCCCGGGCAGACTGCGCGAATAACTCGAAGACGTGGGGCTGGACCGCGCTATCGATGCCCATGCCGTTGTCAGTGACGTCAATAACAATCATCCCGGGTGCATCGTCGCGCGGGTTGTTTGGCTCGACGCGGACGTTGAGCTCGATGGTGCCTCCGACAGGTGTGTATTTCGCTGCATTCGAAAGGAGGTTGCCCAGCACCTGGCTCAAGCGGACGTGGTCGGCCCGCACGGGGACGGGCTCGTCAAGCCCAGTGATTTTGAGCGTATGCCTGCGGGATGCGATGTGATGTCTGATTGCTGTCACGGCATCAAACGCAATGTCGCTGAGTGACGTGTCGCTGTGTTTGATCGCGAGCTTGCCATGTTTCAGACGGGCGGCATCGAGCAGGTCATCGACCAGCGTGCGCAGATGTCTCATCTGGCGTTGCGCGATAGTCAGCACTTCAACGGCTCTTTCGTCGTCGGCGCACAGTCGTTTTGCTGCACTGATGGCGCCATCGATTGGCGTCATCGGATTTCGCAACTCGTGGCTGAGCATCGCGATGAATTCGTTGTGCCGCCGGTCGCTCTCTTCGCCGCTGTCGCGCGCATTGACGATGGTCAACGCCGAGCCGGCGAAAACGGCGAGGTTGGAGAGCAGTCTGACGTCTTCGAGGTCAAATCTGCAATCCTCTGTGTGCGACATCACCCATATCGCCCCGAGCTCAGCATTCTCTGCCGTGATTGGAACGACTATTCCTTCCGGTAAGTCGACTCCCGGAAACGCAAGGCAAGGGAACCGAGCCTGCGGGTTGACGAATAGTTGCGGTGTCCCCGCCTCCAGGGTCACGGCGCACGGGCACTCGTCCCATGCGGTCGTATGGCCGCGCAGGCCAGCGCAGAGCCCGGCAACTGCGAGCCACCTGAAGACCCGATTGTCGTCTGGTCCTTCGACAAGACTGATGCCGGCGCTACCAGCATGGCAAAGTGCCAGAGCGCTGTCCGCAATGGCTTGCAGAAATTCAGAGCGCTGACCAGCCTGAGCTTGGGCGAGTGCCACAAGCGCCCGGTTCTCGGCCGCATAATCTGCGGCGCGGACCGGCCTGCGGGCGAGCTCATCCGTGTGACTGGGCGCGCGATTGCTTTCCATGGCTGACGGAGCGACTGGAGAAATAGAGAAGGATCGAAGGTCGGGATGCCGGGATACTGCTGGTTCGACAGCCGGTCACCAGAGCAACGTTCTTCACAGCGGCGAATTTCACATTACGGGAAGGGCGACACAAAGTCAACGAGGGTTCGTACCTGCTTGCCTGCTGGAAAAGGCGGCCTCGGGCCACAAGGGCAATGACTTGAAATTGCTTGTGGCCCATCGTCCTCAAGCTGCAGGCGGTGCTAAATTTCAGAATGCCTGTAACGCAAAAAGTCATTCGCTGCGTCGCGCAGCGCTATCTTCGCCGCTCTATAACTAGCAGCGCTCTGGCACCGCAGCCAGAAAGTGACAACAAAGTTTGCCTCGGCCGAGCAGGACAGTTCAACCTCATGCCTGCCCAGGAGAGAGGGCAGTCCGATCGTTCCTGGCCGCAAGCAGCTCCTTCAGCAACGCTTCTCCCGACCACGCCGGCCGAACTGCACTCTGCTCAGCCTCGCGCACCAGCGCGCACAGACGCGCATTCACCGGCGCGCGCCGTCCGCGGCGTTCGGCCAGACGCAGCACTTCGCCGTTGATCCAGTCAATTTCCGTCACGCGTCCTGCCGCCAGGTCATCGGACATTGAAGAGCGCGCTAACGGATCGATTTCCAGCATCTTCCTGGCAAGTCGTTCGAACAGGGCATCGGGTGTGTTCAGAAGACGCGGGATCCAGTTGGCGGGCAATGACGTTAGCCTGGCCGGCCGTATGCCGGATTGGGCGAGTAGGGAGAGCGCTTCGCTTTGCGCGAGAGCAAGGCAGTGCCGATAGGCACGTTGTGACAGCTCTTCCTTGAGCGGCCGGTTCGCGAGTGCGTTGATCGCGTTGTTGAGGTTGAGCAGGAGTTTCGCCCATTGCACCTGCAGGATGTCCGGATGCAGAGCGAGGGGTAAGCCGGCATCGCGAAAGTCGGCGACAAACGGCAGTAAAGCCGGGGCCGTCTGAACAGCCAGATCACCTGTCGATCCCTGGTGGAAGACGCCTCGTCCGTTGCCCACGACATTGAATGGCACCATGCCGGCCAGAACAGTATGCCGAGGCAATGCGGCACGCAGGATATCGGCATTGCCCAAGCCATTCTGGAAGCTGACCACGAGGGCGTCCGGGCGGAGCACCGTCGCCAGCTCTGCCGCCGCCACGGGTGTGCCCGCCGACTTCACTGTCACCAGCACGAGGTCCGCTGTCGCGGCTGCCGCCGCATTGGTCGAATAATGAATGCGGGACGGTGGCACATGCCAATGTCCCGCGCGATAGTCGGACAGCGCGAGACCATGCTCGCGCAATTCACTGCCCGCCCGCGCGCGCCCGACCAAGCTGACTTCGCTTCCCGCGGCCAGCAGCCTGCCACCGATATAACAGCCGACCGACCCGGCGCCATACACACAAATCGTCGCCATGAAAATCTCGAGAGAGCAGGGTGGCGGACACGAAAGACTGAACTGCAGTCGAAAGACGCGCTAAAACTTTTCTATCCAAGGTCGCAGCTCAACCTCCCATGTCCACGCACTACGATGCTGGCGATGGATATGGAGGTATTCGGTAGCGATAGCGTCCGGGTCCAACCATTTGTCGTCATTGCCGGCATCGTCCGGTTGAGGACGGCTACTCGCGATGCCGCCGTCGATGACGAAATGCGCGACATGAATATTTTTTGGCGCGAGTTCGCGCGCCATACATTGGGCCATCCCCCGCAGAGCGAATTTGCCCATCGCGAATGGCGTGGAACCAGGCAGCCCCTTCACACTCGCAGTCGCGCCGGTCAGGAGGATAGTGCCGTTGCCGTGCGCCAGCATTCGAATGGCTGCGGCCTGGGCTACAAGAAAACCACCGACAGCGGTCACTTTAAGCGCATCCTCAAGTTTCTCCGGGTCGATGTCTTCGACCGCCGCGCGGTAGCGACCACTCGCGTTGTATACAACGAGGTCGGGCGTGCCGAATGCATCCTCTACGCGGTTAAAAAGTGCGGTGACATCGTCCGGTTGACTGGCGTCGCAACGTATGGGCAGAGCGCCCGTCTCGTCGACGAGGTGCGTCAGCTTGCGGGTATCGCGGGCAGCGAGCGCAACCTGCATGCCCTCTGTCGCGAACAGTCGCGCGAGCGAAGCACTCAATCCCTTTCCTGCGCCCACAATTAAAGCTGTTTCGGTTCGACTCACGGTTCCTCCGGATTCAACAGGGACTGGAGCTGCTACGTATGAGCGAAGTTAGCAATTCCAGCGTGTGTGACTGCATCCGTATCCGCACACGCAAACTTTTTAGCGGAGTGGGTTGCGGGATGCACGCTTCGTCATATTGTCTGCCGGCAACATGCCCGGCAACGCTTCCACAAAGAAATCCGCTTGCAATGCAGCCCCAGCCTGCACGTCGTACTGTGCAAAGTCGCGCACGCCGGCTGCCAGTAGAACTTCGTCGTCGAGGAAGAAGTTTCCCGAGCACTCCCTGGCTGGGCGCGTCAGGATATAGTGGGCCGCATCGGCGACTATCTCGGGCTTGCGACACGCTGCAATCATGTCCTTACCGCCAATCTCATTTCGCACAGCCGCGGTCGCGATAGCTGTTCGAGGCCATAGCGAATTGACTGCGACACCCCGGTCTTTGAACTCTCCGGCAAGCGCGAGTGTGAACAGGCTCATCGTGTATTTGGCAATGCTGTATGCCGGAAAATCGCTAAACCATTTCGCGTCGCTGACCAGTGGTGGTGACAGCGTGAGGATGTGTGGGTTCGACGAATCGAGGAGGTGAGGCAGGCACGCTTGCGCGCATACGAACGTGCCTCTGCCATTGACCCCATGCATGAGGTCGTACCGTTTGACGGGGGTGTCTAGCGTGCCAGTCAGTCGAATGGCGCTGGCATTGTTCACGAGGATGTCAATGCCACCGAATACACCAACGGCCTCGGCAACTGCCGCTTTCACGCGTTCTTCGTCGCGGATATCCACAACAAGCGGAAGCGCCTTGCCGCCAGCAGCTTCAACAGCTGCAGCCGCCGTGTGAATCGTACCCTCGAGACGCGAGTCTGGCTCTGCGGTCTTTGCACAAATCACGATATTCGCGCCGTCGCGTGCGGCTCTGAGTGCGATCGCGAGTCCGATGCCGCGACTGCCACCGGACATGAATAGTGTCTTGCCAGCAAGGCTCATGATCGTCTCCTGATGATTTACAGCAGCATACGCTTGCGCAGTCATTGGTGCGTCGGGGGAAGTGCAGCCTACGCGTCGTAGACCTCCTCAGCATAGGGATCCCCAAAGAAAGAAGGAAGTCCCGACGGATGTTCCCAGGAATACTGGAAAAAGGCACGGCAGCAGCTCGGCCCAGATAGCGCGCCGGCAGAATTGGATTGAGATGCTGGCTCGGTGTGCTGGCAGCAACTGGACTGTGGCGCCTGAAAGGCGTGTTGCGGTCCTAACCCGGACCTTCCAATATGTCCCGCATCCGAACACGGGGGGCTATAGTGGAGTCATCGTCCCGCCAGGGGCGAACTTCCTTTTCAGGACCAACGCATTTGATGGGGGACGGCAATATGGCTGCCGATTCTGGTTTGGCTTACGACCCGCAGGCACAAACACCTGGGTCGCTGCTGACGCTGGTTGGATATCTCGAGCTTTCGTTGGACGAGGGAGAATGCGTCGTCATGATGCGCCACGGTACAGACGTCTGTGCTGTCTACATCGGCGACCCAGCGGACGAGGACAACGAGTTGACGGCTCACGGAACCATCGCGGCGGGCGTGGCGGATGAGATTCTCGAACTGACTCACGCCGGCTTAAACCGGATAATGGTCGGCGACCAGACGTACCGGTTCGTTCGAAGCTTCACTCACATCGCTGACGTTGGGGCAGTGATATTTTCGCCGGCGTAGGCTTGTGAGGAAGCGCTTGTCCTGCCCGGCATCGCGAGCCGGGTCTGCCAACGCGTCCGTTTCATCCCCGCAAGCCCTTTTCCGGCTAAACCATCCACGCCTTGTCCTGCCCGCAGAAGGTCGATGGAGGTTCGCTTTCTCTGGTCTGGCGAACGCATCTCTCGCGGCATGGTCTCACGTGTCAACGGTGAAATTTCCACCGCAAACCAATCTGAATCAGGCCCCGATGCGTTCGACTTTCACCAAATGGCTGTTCATCGTCTACGTTCTCGGTAGCGGGACACTATATTCAATGGCCATACTGCTCCTGTTCCCTTTCGTCGGCAGGGCTGGACGATACTGGTTGGCAAAACAATGGTGTCGTGCACTGGTGGCGATGATGCGCTGGCTGCCGGGAGTTTCATGTTCGATTGAAGGGCTTGAACATATTCCTGAAGGGCCAGCAATACTACTGTGCCGTCACGAATCGACCTGGGAGACACTCGCATTTCTTGCGCTCTTTCCACGGCGCATCAGTTTTGTTTTCAAGGACGAGCTTCTTCGCATTCCTTTTTTTGGATGGGTGCTGCGTGGCCTTGACATGGTTAGCCTGAACCGCGGCTCCGCTCGACAGGCTCATCAGGCTGTGACGCAGGAAAGCGCTGAGAGGTTGGCGAAGGGGGATGTCATCGTCATTTTCCCGGAGGGGACCCGGGTGCCACACGATGCCCCGTTGAGGATGACGTCGGGTGGCGTTCGACTGGCTTGCGCGACTGGCGTGCCCGCTGTTCCTGTGGTTCTCAACGCGGGCAAAGTCTGGCCGGCGAAAGGCTGGCCCAGCGGCCGCGGACAAATTCGTGTGGTTGTCGGCCCGGCATTCTCTCCTCGGGACCTGTCACAGCAGGAGCTGGGGCGAGCCGTCCACGAGTGGATGAAAGATGAGCTGATGCGGCTTTGATACCGTTCCATTCGTCCTCACACCCGCGCAGTCGCGGCGTCGCCGCCAGCCTCCCGAAGACCCCGCGCCAACGCCACAAACTGCATCGCCTTGATGCTTAAGCGCAAACACTGATTACGGTTTGATCCGTTCTCCGAAAACCAATCCATAAAAGTTTGTTTGCGATTCTGTATCCAGGTCGCTAGATTCATTCGTATCGCAATGAATCGACGGAGGCCGTATGGCCGCACTTTCAGCGACGCTTATCTGGGGTGGACTTCGGCATCCAGTGCGAAGTCTGCAGAAGCAACTGTCAAAACGCGCGCTCGTTTTGTCTGAGCAATCCTCATGCAAGACGGCTGTCGCCACCTATACCCCCCAATCGCCCGAGCAGCTCGAACGCATTGCCACTTATGCGCGCTGCGGCTATTTCCACATGGAATACACCGCAGGCATGTTTGTCGTGCCGCTCAAGATTCCGCCGGAATAATCCGCGGGTCGGCGGTGATGCGGCACATCCGCGGCGAGCAGGCGCAGCCGGTTGGTTGAAAGCCGGAGCGTCCGAACCGATGCTTCTTTAGAAATCACAATTAATTGGTTCGGCTTCGGCTGGCTCTCTTTCATAGTGTCTCCTGATGGCTATAGGCGGTTGCAATCGCAGATGGCTTGGACCCGCGCGTAGTGAATCGCGCGATATCGAAGGAGACATCATGACGCTTGAACTCGCAGAACGACCCACTTACGCGCTGCTCGAAGCTGCCCGTTCGGCCGCCGCCGAAGCCGGTCTGCCGTACGCCGGCGGCCTGTCACCGCAGGATGCGTGGGCGCTCGTCCAGGCCGGCAACGCCGTGCTGGTGGATGTGCGCACTGCCGAAGAACGCAAATTCGTCGGACTCGTGCCGGACAGTCTGCATGTCGCATGGGCGACGGGCACCAGCCTGACGCGCAATCCGCGTTTCGTGCGTGAACTGGAAGCGAAAACCGGCAAGGATGCCGTCGTGCTGTTGCTATGCCGCAGCGGCAACCGCTCGGCGCTGGCCGCCGAGGCCGCGGCGAAAGCCGGCTTCACGCAGGTATTCAACGTTCTGGAAGGTTTTGAAGGGGAGCTGGACGGTGCGCAACGGCGCGGCGCCAGCAATGGTTGGCGTTTTCATGGGCTGCCGTGGATTCAGGACTGACAGCCTGATCGTCAACGCTGCACTTTACGGGGAGAAACCGCTGTGGCTGTGTTTGATGTCGATGAAATTGTCCACGCGCTTCAGACGGTCCGCCAGCAATGGCGCGAAGTGCAGAAGCGCTCGCTCGAGCCGGGCGGGCGCGAATTACCGGGGCGCGAAGCGCTCTCGGAGGTCATCGACACGCTGAAGGGCGTGCTTTTTCCAATGCGGCTCGGGCCGCCCGATCTGCGTCAGGAAAGCGAAAACTTCTATGTCGGGCACGCGCTCGACGCCGCGCTGCATGCCTTGTTGAGTCAGGCGCGTCTGGAACTTCATTACCGCAGCCGTCATCAACCGCCGCCCGCCGCCACGATCGAGGCTCAGGCCGGCATCGCCGTGCGCGCTTTCGCGGCGCGGCTGCCGGCAATTCGCAGCCTGCTCGACAGCGACGTATTAGCTGCGTTTCACGGGGACCCTGCGGCGGGCAGTGTGGATGAGGTCTTGCTGTGCTACCCCGGCGTGCTGGCGATGATCCACCATCGGCTGGCGCATGAGCTTTATGGGCTGGGGCTGCCGCTGCTGGCGCGAATTATCGCCGAGCTCGCGCATGCGCAGACCGGTATCGACCTTCATCCCGGAGCACGGATCGGCGCGGGTTTTTTCATCGATCATGGGACGGGTGTGGTGATCGGCGAAACGGCCATCATCGGCGAGCGCGTGCGGGTCTATCAGGCCGTTACGCTCGGCGCGAAGCGTTTTCCGCGCGACGCGCAGGGACATCTGGAAAAAGGCCATGCCCGTCATCCGATCGTCGAAGACGACGTCGTGATTTACGCGGGCGCCACCATTCTTGGACGCGTCACGCTCGGGCAGGGCTCGGTGATCGGCGGCAATGTGTGGCTCACGCAAGATGTCGCGCCAGGTTCGCATGTGACGCAGGCCGTGTCGCGCAACGAAGGCACCCCCGCCGCCGCGCTCCGCGATCGTACGCCGCGCGAGGCTGCCGCCGCGGAGCCCGCCGTGGCCGGAGCGGCGCGATGAGCGTGCTCGTCAGGGACTTCGGCGCCGCGGTGCGGCGTTTTCGTGAGGCGTCCGGCTGGTCCCAGGAGCAATTAGCCGAGCACGCCGGCCTCAACCGGTCTTATGTCGGCGAGATCGAACGTGGTTCCGCTATCGCGTCGATTGTCACGCTCGACAAGCTTGCCCGCGCTTTCAACGTGCCGGTCGAACGCCTGCTCGGCCATTCGTCCGGCGACGTGAGCATGGCCGCACTCTCGCGTTCCGCTCTCATCGATCCGGCGTCCGCCCGTTAGACCTCCTCATTGCCGTCTATAGCATGTTGAACGGCTGGGGGCGTCTTCCGATAATCACTTTCGTTCATAAGCTTTCCCGTTTTTCTTCTATCAAACCCGGAGCAACAGATGACAGCAACAGTGGGCGGCCTGACGGCGCTCGGCGATACCGCAGCACGGCAACTAGCCAATGCCACCAAAACCGTTCCGCAGCTCGCTACGATTACGCCCCGCTGGCTCACTCATCTGCTGCAATGGCTGCCGGTCGAGGCGGGCATCTATCGCCTGAACCAGGTGAAGAATCCCGAAGCCGTGAAGGCGGCCTGCACCGCGCGTGAAGATGAGAGCATTCTGCCGCGCACCTTCGTGCCCTACGAAGAGCAACCGCGCGAGTACTTCCTGAATGCGGTCAGCACGGTGCTCGACGTGCACACGCGGATTTCGGATCTGTACAGCAGCCCGCACGATCAGATCAAGGAACAATTGCGGCTCACGATCGAAACGATCAAGGAGTTGCAGGAAAGCCAGCTGATCAACAACCCTGACTATGGCCTGCTCGCGAACGTGGCCGAAGAGCAGCGCGTGTTTCCGCTGACCGGCGCGCCGACGCCCGACGATCTCGATGAATTGCTCACCAAGGTATGGAAAGAGCCGGCGTTCTTCCTCACGCATCCGCTCGCGATTGCCGCATTCGGTCGTGAATGTACGCGCCGTGGCGTGCCGCCGCCGACCGTCAGCCTGTTCGGCTCGCAGTTCCTGACGTGGCGTGGCGTTCCGCTGATTCCGTCGGACAAGGTGCCGGTTGCCGATGGCAAGACCAAGATCCTGCTGCTGCGCGTGGGCGACAAGCGTCAGGGCGTAGTCGGCCTGTTCCAGCCGGGCGTGGCCGGCGAACAGGGTCCGGGTCTGTCGGTCCGCTTCATGGGCATCAACAATCATGCGATCGCGTCGTATCTGATCTCGCTCTATTGCTCGCTCGCGGTGCATTCGCCGGACGCGCTGGCGGTTCTCGATGACGTGGAGATCGGCAAGTACCATGACTACCCAGACACCTACAAGTAAGCACATGGATAGCGTCCTGCCGCACGATGTGCCGACGGGTCCGCCCGCGGGTTTGCCTGATCCGGCGACATTAGCGTCGCTGGCCAATGCGTTTTTCTCGGCGCTGCCGGGTAACGCGCCGCAGACGGGCAGCACGCCGGGTGTGGCCGGCACGCTGCCGCTCACGGCACCTGTACTCAACGAGATCAGCAACCCGGCACCGGCCGGTTCGCCGCTCGCGGGTCCGGGTGGCGCGGGTACCGGTGTGCCTGGCGCAGCGTTGCCGCAGGGACATGTGCCCGGCGGCAACCTGCTGCCTTCGGCGCCTACGCACGTCCTGTCGCTGGGGAATCGGGCGCCCGCGCTTGCGCCCCATGCTGCCGCACAGAACGGGTTGCCCGATAGCGTGGTGACCGTTGCGCCGGCGCTCGATCCGCGCTTTGGCGGGGCCGCGCTTGGTGTGCCTGAGGGGCATGGCGCACAGCGTCCGTCTGCGGGCGGAGCATCGCCTGCGTCGCCTGCGTCGCCGGTTTCGCCGGGGTCCGCATCGCCTTATTATTTCCTGGGTGAAACGGGACAAGCCCGGACCTCGAGTGTGGCGGCGCCGGATATTGTCGTGCCAGGCTGGAACGACGTGAGCGCGCAATCGCTCGGTCTGCCAGGTGTTGATGAACCGCTTGCGGAGCAACGTTTCCCGTATGACCGGGCAACCGCGTCGCAAGCGGCGCCGGGAACGACGCCGGCGGAACACGGCAGCGGCTCGCATTATTTTCTGCATCTGAATGAAGCGTCGCGTTTTCCTGGGCAGACGCCCGGTGCGACTAACAGCGTGCCGCATGCCGGGCCGTCGGCCCATCCGCCATTCGATGTGAATGCGATTCGCCGCGACTTTCCGATTCTGCAGGAGCGCGTCAACGGCCGTCAGCTGGTGTGGTTCGACAATGCCGCGACCACGCACAAACCGCAGACGGTCATCGACCGGCTGGCGTATTTCTACGCGCACGAAAACTCGAACATTCACCGGGCGGCCCATGCGCTGGCCGGCCGCGCCACCGACGCGTACGAAGCCGCACGGAGCAAAGTGCAGCGCTTCATCGGCGCGGCGTCGCCAGAAGAAATCATCTTCGTTCGCGGCACCACCGAAGCGATCAACCTGATCGCGAAGACGTGGGGCGTGAAGCATGTCGGCGAGGGCGACGAGATCATCGTCTCGCACCTGGAGCACCACGCGAACATTGTGCCGTGGCAGCAGCTAGCCGCGCAAACCGGCGCAAAGCTCCGCGTGATTCCGGTCGACGACAGCGGCCAGGTATTGCTCGATGAATACCGGCGGCTTCTCAATGACCGGACGAAGATCGTGTCGGTCACGCAAGTGTCGAACGCGCTAGGAACGGTGGTGCCGGTCAAGGAGATCATCGAGCTGGCGCATCGCGCGGGAGCGAAGGCATTGGTCGACGGCGCGCAATCGGTGTCGCACATGCGTGTGGACGTACAGGCGCTCGATGCTGATTTCTTCGTGTTCTCGGGCCACAAAGTGTTTGGGCCGACCGGCATCGGCGTGGTCTACGGCAAGCGCGCGATTCTGGAAGATATGCCGCCCTGGCAGGGTGGCGGCAACATGATCGCGGACGTCACGTTCGAGCGCACCGTGTTCCAACCGCCGCCGAATCGCTTCGAAGCCGGCACGGGCAATATCGCCGATGCCGTGGGTCTCGGTGCGGCGATCGATTACGTTCAGCGGGTGGGCATTGAGAATATCGCGCGCTATGAACACGATCTGCTGGCTTATGCGACGAGCGTGTTGCAGCCGGTGCCGGGTGTGCGGCTGATCGGCACGGCGCGCGATAAAGCCAGCGTGTTGTCTTTCGTGTTGAAGGGCTACGAGACCGAGGAAGTGGGGCAGGCGCTGAACGAAGAGGGCATCGCCGTGCGCTCGGGGCATCATTGCGCGCAGCCGATCCTGCGGCGCTTCGGCGTCGAAGCCACGGTGAGGCCGTCCCTCGCGTTCTACAACACCTGCGATGAAGTCGATGCGCTGGTGTCGGTGGTGCGGCGGCTGTCTTCACGACGCTAACGAAAAGCGGCGGCTGTTTATTACAGCCGCCGCCTTCCTACGCCTGCATTCAGGCAATCCCCGCCAGATAGTCCCACGGATAGATGCCCTGCGCGTGTCCGTCGCTGAACGCGATCTGCACGCCGTAGCCCATCGGCTGCATGTCGACAATCGCGACGTGCGGCTCGATTCGCGCCGCCTTGCCCGTATGCGTCAAGCGACGGCATGTTGAACAAGGACACCGTTCTCTGAGCGTGGCGTTGTCGATCCACTGCGTTTGGCCATCACGCCACGTCACGGACAGTCGCCCCGTCGCGGCATGAATCGTCACGTGTTCGGGCGTGTTCATCATTGCGCTCTTTCAATTTGCGTCAACGCTATACGTGCGGCCTTGCGTACTTCCGGATCGGCATCGGCATCGGCCGCGGCTGCGTGCAAGGCGGGCAACGACGCTGCGTCGCCCAGCTCGCCAAGCGACAATGCCGCTTCCTTGCGCAGGTTGCTGATTGCATGCGTGAGCAGCGCGGCGACCGCCGTGCTCGCGGTTGCGTTTGCGTTTGCATTACCGAGTTTGCCCAGGGCGCGGACCGCCTGCAAACGGACTTGCCAGTAGTCGTCGTCAAGTGCCGCGATCAGTGCGTCCTGCGCGCCCGAGACGCGCAGTTTGCCGAGCGTGGCCGCCGCTTCTTCACGGACTTGCCACGCGGCATCGCGTAAGGCGCTCAATAGCGCGGCGACGGTTTCTTCGGTTGCTGCTGCTCCGATACCTAAGGCGCCGATTGCCGCGCGCCGCACGGCGGCGTTCGGATCGTGTGCGGCGACAGCAGTAAGAGGGCCCAGTGCGTGCTCGCTCTTCAACCAGCCGAGCACACTGACTGCTTCGAGTCGCACGACATCTTCGCTTGCCGCCAGCGCGGTTAGCGCGGGTTGCAGTGCGCCCGCGTAGCGTAATTCGCGCAGACCACGAAGCGCAGCCTGGCGCACGAACGGATCGCAATGTGTGGTCCACGGCGCGAGCAGCGGTCCCGAATCGGGACTTTTCAGATTGGACAGACTCTGCGCGGCCGCGTCGCGCACATCCTCCGCACGATCCGCCAGTGCTTCGCACAGTGCCTCGACCGAGTCGGCGCGCTCCCACGCACCGAGCACCTCGGCGGCTTGAGCACGCACGTCTGATGACGTGTCGCTGCGCAAGGTGGCGACAATCGGTCCGAGCACGGTTTCGTCTTCGAGGTCGGCGAGCGCGAGGAGGGCGATGCGGCGCACGGCGGCGTCCGTGGACGCCAACCTCGGCAGGAGTTCGGCGGCTTCCGGATCGAGTGAATCGGGGTCGAACGTAAGCGGAAGCGAAATGTCGGTCATGAGTTAAACCCGGATTGATAGGGAAGCAGCGCTTTAGTCTGGATGGCTCGCTACTAGCGCAGCAGATAAGGAATGTCGACCCTGACCGCATCGGTTGGGCAATCTTTCTCGCACGGCATGCAGTACCAGCATTCGTCGAATTTCATATAGGCCTTGCCCTTGGTCAGGTCGATCGCGAGCAGGTCGAGAGGGCATACATCCACGCAGACCGTGCAGCCCTTGTCGGCGATGCATTTGTCTTCGTCGATCGTGACTGGCGCTGCGCTGCGCTGGAAAATGTTGTGCGGTGTCGTAGACATAGTGACTCTGTGGCTCCGTGGTTCCTTAGATGTCCGCGAGCGCGGGCTCACCGATTCGCAGGTTCTGATAGGCCTGACTTTCCCGGTTGTCGAGTGGCACCACGTACGGTTCAACGGCGCGCTTTTCGCTGACCATGTGGCCCGCTGCGTCTTTCTTCAGATGCGTGTGGCAAAACCACTCCGCGTCGTTGCGCTGTGGGAAATCGACGCGATGGTGGTACAGACCCCAACGGCTCTCCGTGCGATACAGCGAAGCGTGCGCCGCCATTTCGGCGCAGTCGCGAATCGCCCGCACTTCCGCGGCGCGCATCAGTTCGTGCGGATTGTCGGCCTTGATCTGGTCGATATCGGCGGCAATTTCAGCGAAACGTTGCAGGCCGATTTCCATCTTGCGCGTGACCTTCGGCGGTTGGAGATAGTCATTCACCATGCGGCGCAGCTTGTATTCGACTTGGGCCGGCGCAAGCCCCGTTTCCCGTTCGAGCGGTGCATAGATCCGTGTCCGCTCAGCGTCCACCTGCGCGTTATCGAGCGCTGCATGCTCACGACCCTCGACGTATTGCGCCGCGTTCTGACCCGCGAACCAGCCATAGGTGAATGCGCCCAGCATGTAGTTGTGCGGCACCGCAGCCATGTCGCCGGCCGCATAAAGACCGGCAATCGTGGTCTCCGCGCGCTCGTTCACGTAGACCCCGGACGCGCTGTGGCCACTGCAAAACCCGATCTCCGAGATGTGCATTTCGATCATCTGCTGCCGGTAATCCGTGCCGCGTCCCGCATGAAATCGTCCGCGGCTCGGGCGTTCATTCGTGTGCAGAATCTGCTCGATGGTTTGAATGGTTTCTTCGGCGAGATGGTTGAGCTTCAGAAACACGGGCCCGTTGCCGCTTTGGAGTTCCTGATAGAACTCCCACATCATCTGGCCACTCCAGTAATCGCATTCGATGAAGCGTTCGCCCTTGCCGTTTGCGGTGAAGCCGCCGAGAGGGCCGGTCACGTAGGCACATGCAGGACCGTTGTAGTCCTTGATCAGCGGATTGATCTGGAAGCATTCGAGGTTCGCTAGCGCGGCGCCCGCGTGATAGGCCATCGCGTAGCCATCGCCGGCGTTAGTTGGGTTCTCGTAGGTCCCCATCAGATATCCCGAGGACGGCAAACCGAGACGTCCCGCCGCTCCGCAGCAAAGAATCACCGCCTTGGCGCGCACCACGTAAAAATCCGCTGTACGGCAATCGAAGCCCAGCACGCCACAGGCGCGCCCTTGCGCGTCAGTCAGAACGCGTGTGACGACGATGCGATTGGTGATTGCAATGCGCGCGCGTTTGAGCTGCCGGTAGAGTACTTTCTTGATGTCATGGCCTTCCGGCATCGGTAGAACATAGGAACCCATGTGATGCACTTTCTTGACCGCATAGTCGCCCGTGCCGTCTTTTTCGAACTTCACACCCCAGCGGTCGAGTTCTTCGATGGTCTTGAAGCTGTGCTGTGCGTAGGCGTAGACGGCTGCCTGATCGACAATGCCATCGTTGGCAATGGTAATTTCCCTGGTGTACTGCTCGGGCGTCGCATGGCCGGGAATGATGGCGTTATTCAGACCGTCCATGCCCATCGAAATCGCGCCGCTGCGTTTGACGTTGGCCTTTTCCAGCAGCAGAACCTTCAGATCTGGATTCTGTTCCTTTGCCTTGACGGCAGCCATCGGACCGGCCGTGCCGCCACCCACGACCACCAGGTCGTACTCGATCACGTGCGTATTCATTTCGACTTCCTTGTGGTCTTCTTCTCTTTCTGACGGTCGATGCGAAAGCGGTACTGAAACGCGTCGCCGCGGAAATAGAGATATTCGTAATCGATCGGCGTACCGTCCGCACTATGCGTCAGACGCTCGATGCGAAGTACCGGGCTGCCTTCTTCAACGTTCAGTGCTTCGACGATTTCATCGTCGGCGAGAATCGCGTCGATGGAGACGTCGGCGTGGCCGAGCGGCACCGCGCAGTCGTTCTCGAGAATGAGAAAGATGTCGCGCGTGACGAGGTCCGCGTTGGCGAGGCGTTTGCCTAAGGCTTCCGGAACCCAGGTGATTTCGAGCGAGACTGGCTCACGATTGAGCATCCGCACACGATGGATTTCGGCAACTTTCGCGCCTTCGGACAACTTGAGGCGATCGGCGACGTGTGCGGTGGCCGGAATGAAGTGGATATGTTTGAGCTGGTTGACGATTTCATATCCCATCGACGACATCGCTTCGGCAAAGCCTTGCAGCGCGCTGACATTCTGGAAGGCTTTCGGCTTGGAGACGAAAGTACCCTTGCCGTGCAGTTTGAAAACAAGACCTTCCTTTTGCAGATCGCCGAGCGCTTGCCGAACGGTGATGCGGCTGACGTTGAACATCGCACAGAGGTCGTTTTCAGACGGCATCTGGGAATGGGCCGCATACGTGCCATCGAGAATACGTGAGCGCAACGCCGTCTTTATCTGCTCGTAGAGCGGAGGCGCGGACAGAGGAAGCACGTTGGCAGAGTCGGGTTTCAGCATGATTGGGGGTTTTCTGTACTTGTTATGACAAGTTGAGTCACAGTCTAGTGATGGAGCCTTGACGCGCGAACGAAGATTTTGTGCTTTGCTTTTCTGCGGGAAAGCTTTCGGCGTGTCGGTTGGCGCGGGCGCCCCGGCGCATCGGGCTCGACAGGTGGGTGTAGCGAGTGGGGGGCAAGCAGCGTCGGCGAAGGACGATTAAACTGCTTTGACCTTTGCGATGGAGCCTCGCCACATGTCACGTCAGCTTCGCCTCGGCGCTTTCATGCGTCCCACGACGATTCATACCGGCGCATGGCGCTATCCCGGCGCGTACCCAGACGCCAATTTCAATTTCAGCCATCTGAAGCGCTTCGCGCAGACGCTCGAGCGCGGCCGCTTTGACGCGTTCTTCATGGCCGACCACCTCGCGGTCCTCAACATGCCGCTCGATGCGCTCAAGCATAGCCACACGGTGACGTCGTTCGAACCGCTGACGCTGCTGCCTGCGCTGGCTGCGGTCACTGAAAGGCTGGGGCTCATCGCAACCGCGTCGACCACGTTTGACGCGCCTTATCACGTAGCCAGGCGTTTTGCCTCGCTCGACCATATCAGCGGTGGCCGCGCGGGATGGAATCTCGTCACGACGTCAAATCCCGATGCCGCGCTCAATTTCGGTCTTGACGAGCATGTCGAACACGACGAGCGATACCGGCGTGCCCGCGAGTTCTTCGATGTGGTCACCGGGCTCTGGGACAGTTGGGCTGACGATGCGTTTATTCGCGATGTTGAAAGCGGCACATTCTTCGATCCACAAAAACTGCATGTGCTGAACTATAAGAGCGAGAACTTCTCGGTGCGTGGTCCGTTGAATATTGCGCGCCCCATTCAGGGATGGCCCGTCATCGTGCAGGCCGGTTCGTCGGAAGCAGGGCGCCAGATTGCGGCCGAAACCGCGGAGGTGGTGTTCACCGCGCAAAGCCTGCTGGCTGACGGCAAGCGTTTCTATGCCGATGTGAAGGGCCGCATGGAAAAACTCGGACGCCAACGCGATCACATGAAGATACTTCCGGCCGCTTTTGTGGTCGTCGGCGATACGTTGGAAGAGGCGCTGGAAACCCGCGCGCGGCTCGACACATTCGTTCACTACGAGAGTGGAATCGCGTCATTGTCGATAGCATTGGGGCACGACGTGTCCGGCCTCGATCCGGACGGCCCACTGCCCGAGATCCCCGAGACCAATGCGAGCCGCACCGCGTGGCAACGGGTGGTCGAATGGGCGCAGCGCGACGGGTTGACGATTCGCCAGCTCGCTCAGCGCATTGGCGGATACTCGGGACTCGAAATGGTGGGCACGGCGAAGATGATCGCCGATCAGATGGAGCAATGGTTGGTGGAAGAGGGCTCGGACGGGTTCAACGTGATGTTCCCGTATTTGCCCGGCGGTCTCGACGACTTCGTTGACAAGGTCATTCCCGAGTTGCAAAAGCGCGGCTTGTTCCGACGCGAATACGAAGGGGCAACGCTGCGCGAAAATCTCGGATTGCCACGGCCTGAGAACCGGTTTTTTTCTGTGTGAGATAGCCGAACCGAAAATTGGCTATTAAGTCGGCTTATTTCACGATGCGTTCGACAGGTAGCGCAAACCCGGGTGCCGGGTTTGCAGCGGGGCCGGGCAAAGCAGCGCTTACGCTACGCGGTTGCGGCCGCTTCCCTTGGGCGCCACGCGCGCCGGTCGAGGCTCATAAGGTTATGAGTTTTGCTTGGTTGCCGCGCGCCACGCAGCGCGCTAACGTCGACCCGTTTAGTACCGGGCCCACTCAATCCGTTCAGCTGGCCGATCGACGCAGTGCGGGATCTACCCGTCAATTTTCCATCGCGAACTTCCATGAGCAAACGTAGCGGGCACCTGCGCCTCGGCGCTTTTCTCTATCCTGCCGGACACCATATTGCGGCGTGGCGGCATCCCGAGGCACAGGCGGACGCCGGTGTTAACTTCCGTCACTATGTCCGGCTCGCGCAAGCGGCCGAGGCCGCGAAGTTCGATCTGATTTTTCTCGCCGACGGTGTGGGTACCCGCGGCGACAACGTCGACTTTCTCAGCCGCACGGCGCACAGCTACGTAGCGCAGTTCGAGCCGATTACGTTGCTTTCAGCGCTCGCGGCGGTGACTGAGCGCATCGGTCTGGTCGGCACGGCCTCGACGAGTTTCAACGAGCCGTATCACATTGCCCGCAAATTCGCGTCGCTCGATCACATTAGCGGAGGGCGTGCCGGTTGGAATCTGGTCACCTCGTCGAGCGAGCACGAAGCGAAGAATTTCAACCGCGACAGGCATTTCGATCACGCCGAGCGCTACGCGCGTGCCACCGAGTTTGCGGAAGTCACAGAGGGTCTCTGGGACAGCTGGGAAGACGACGCATTCGTTCGCAACAAGGCTGAAGGGCGTTTCTTCGACCCCGTCAAACGGCATGTGCTGAATCACAAGGGGCGTTTCTTTCAGGTCAAGGGGCCGCTGAACGTTGCCCGCTCCCCGCAGGGGCATCCGGTCGTCGTGCAGGCCGGGTCGTCCGAAGCAGGGCGGGACCTGGCTGCCAGAACGGCCGAGGTGATTTTCACGGCGCAGCAAACGCTGCAGGACGCGATCGATTTTTACGCGGACGTGAAGGGGCGTATGCAGACCTATGGCCGTGATCCGGACGATCTGAAGATCATGCCCGGCGTGTTCCCGATTGTCGGCCGAACCGAAAGCGAGGCGAGGGAGAAGTTCGAGCAGTTGCAGTCGCTCGTCGATCCGAAGGTTGGGCTTGCACTGGTATCCGGACTGACCGGTGGGTTCGATCTCTCGGATTATCCACTCGACGGCCCGATCCCGGAGCTGCCGGAGACGAATGCGAGCAAGAGTCGCCAGTTGTTGACGCTCGAACTGGCTCGCCGCGAGAACCTCACGATCCGTCAGCTGTATTTGCGGGTTGCGGGCGCGCGCGGCCATTGGCAACTCGTCGGCACCGCAGCCCAGATCGTCGATCAACTCGAAGAGCGCTTCGTGAATCATGGCGCGGACGGCTTCAACGTGATGCCACCGGTACTGCCGGATGGTTTAACCGATTTCGTCGAACTGGTGGTGCCTGAGCTGCGGCGACGCGGACTATTCCGCGAGGACTATGAAGGCCGCACGTTGCGCGAGAACCTGGGGTTGCGGCGGCCTGTACACAGGCACCGTGCGCAGCTTTGACAACGAATCGTTTTAACGTGATGAGGACGTGAACATGAGCGATATCGTCATCGACACACCGGTGTCCGCTGTGGCGGTCCAGGCGGAATTGAACTACCTCGAGTTCACCGGCGAGAAGCCTGTCTCGTACCAATACGAACCGCCGCCGGGCGTGCCGAAGCGTAGCGGCGTGTATCAGCCGCATCGGGTGAGCATTTCAAATGCACGCGTCGCACCGCCACCTGGCGTGTTGTCGCTCGATCGTAACGGCTTCGAACTGCATCGGCACGCTAGCGCATTAAGCGATTTCTCGGATCCGGAGAAGATCGAATCTGTCTACTATCGGGAAGCAGAACAGCTTCTGAAACAGGCCGCCGGCGCGCGCCGGGTGGCCGTGTTCGATCACACGCTGCGTGACGGCAATCCTGAGCGCGCCCGGGGCGTAAGAGAACCGGTCAAGTACATCCATAACGACCAGACGTTTGTGTCGGGGCCACGGCGGGTGCGCGATCATCTGCCGGCAGATGAAGCGGAGCGTTTGCTGCAAGGCCGCGTGGCGATCGTCAACCTGTGGCGTCCCATTGGAGAAACGGTGCAATCGTCGCCGCTCGCGTTGTGCGATTCGCGCAGTATTACGCTCAACGACCTGGTCGCATCGGACCTGGTTTATCCCGACAAGGTCGGCGAGACGTATGCGTTGGTCTTCAATCCGCGGCACCGTTGGTACTACTTTCCGCACATGTCGCCCGACGAATTCCTGCTGCTGAAGATTTACGATTCGGCGGGCGACGGAATCGCGCGTCTGACGGCCCATACGGCATTCGACGACCCCACTTCGCCGGCCGATGCGCCGCCGCGCCGAAGCATTGAACTGCGCGCGCTGTTGTTCTTTTGAGTGACGGGTTGCGCTAACAGGCAGGGGGGGGCGGGCGTCTGCTGCAGCATCGCAGAATATGCTATATCGAAAGCGTGAATTCTTGTTTGTTTGTGACGAGGCGTTTCGTTAGCATGCGGCGTTTGGGTCGTTGTCCTGCCTCTTTAGTCGGCGCATCTTTTGACTGTCGTCGCGCGAGGTGCAGGCAACGCATTGCCCAATGCGATTTCACCGCTCTCACGCCTTCGACATGCCAAGCCCTTATGCTCACAGCGTCGGCCAGCAGGCCGCCGGCATTACGCGACGGCTGGCCGTCGCGATCACGCAAGCATCGCCTTCCCGGGACGCCAGCGCGATAGCCGCAGCCAGACGCGGCATTCTCGATTTCCTCGCTGCCGCGTTTGCCGGTGCGAGCGACAGCGGCTATCAAAAACTCCTGACGGTCAGCGCCAATGACTCACGAGGCGAAGCATCGGTGATCGGCAGCGCCGCTCGAGCATCGGCCCAGCAGGCTGCCTTGCTCAACGGTTATGCCGGGCACGCGCTCGACTACGACGACGTGCACAGCAGCGTAAGAGGCCATCCCGCGACGGTATTGCTGCCAGCACTGTTCGCGCTGGCGCAGACACGAGGCAGCAGCGCGCTCGATTTGCTCGACGCCTATGTAGTAGGGGTGGAAACGATGGCGCGCCTCGGTCTCGCACTCGGCAGCCGGCATTACGAGCAGGGGTTTCATAACACCGCGACGTTGGGCGCGCCTGGCGCGGCCGCCGCTGCGTCTTATCTGCTGAAGCTCGATGCGGCGTCCGTTGAGAACGCGTTGGGTCTTGCCGCCACGCAGTCCGCCGGCCTACGTCTGCAGTTCGGCAGCGAAGCGAAACCCCTGCATGCCGGGCTCGCGGCACGCGCCGGGGTGTTCGCCGCTGAGCTCGCGGCGGCAGGATTACAGGGTTCACCCGAGGCGTTGGACGGACCCATCGGTTTTTTCGCCGTGTTCAGCGGCGGCGCCGCACAACCCGAACGCGTGCTCGAAGCGTGGGGCGCACCCTGGCAAATCACGGTGCCGGGCCTGTACTTCAAACCGTGGGCGTGCTGTACCGCGACGCACTACGCCGTGCATGCCGCATTGACGTTGCGCGACACGTACCGTCTTACGCCCGATGACATCGGCGAAGTGACGGTAACGTTTCCGCCCGGCGGCGATACGCCACTGTCCAGAGATTTACCTTCCACCGGTCTCGAAGCGCGTTTCAGCGTCGCCTACGCGGTTGCGGCCGCGCTGACGGATGGCTCGCCCGGCCTCGCCACCTTTGCCGATGTGCCCGTGCGCGACGACCTGATCGCGCTCGCGCGACGCGTGGCGAGCCGTCACGATGAAACCGCGGCGCGCGCCTCGACCGATCCCGCTACCCGTTTCTCGACCGTGGAGATCGTATTGCGTAACGGCACGGTGCTGAGTCATAAGACCGATCGTCTCTATCGCGCGGAAGATCTGCACGCGAAGTTCGCGGACGCCACCGGCCACGACGAACGCCTCGCTTTCATTCCGGCGCATATCGACACGATGCAGAGCACCGCCGACCTCGCTTCACTTTTCAATGTCTTCGCACAGATCCACGTATGAGCACGAATAACAGCAGCACCCGCAGGCAGATGCGTCTCGGGCTCTTCATTCAGGGCGCGGGACACCATGTCGCCGGTTGGCGGCATCCTGACGCGCAGGCAGGCAGCGAGAATCTGGCGCTGATGCAACGCATCACGCAGACCGCCGAGCGCGCGAAGTTCGACATGGTTTTTCTGGCCGACGGCCTTACTAGCGGCCCCGACGCGCATCCGTCGATGGCGATGCGGCTCGAACCGTTGTGCTTGCTGTCCGCGCTCGCCATGGGCACGCGCCACATCGGTCTCGCCGCTACGGCCTCGACCACGTATGGCGAGCCATATCACGTTGCGCGCGCGTTTGCTTCGCTGGATCATCTGAGCAGCGGACGTGCGGCCTGGAACGTCGTGACGACGTCGTACGATCGCACGGCCGCGAATTTTACGCGTGGCAATCACCCGGATCACGCGTTGCGCTATGAAATGGCGGGCGAATTCGTCGACGTCGTCAAGGGACTGTGGGACAGCTGGGATGACGACGCGGTTCTCAAGGACAAAGCGCGTGGCCTCTACTTCGATCCCGCCAGGGTTCATACGCTGGACCACAAGGGGCAGTTTTTCTCCGTCAAAGGCCCATTGAATGCGTCGCGCCCGCCACAAGGACATCCCGTGGTGATTCAGGCTGGCTCGTCCGGGCCAGGTCAGGACCTGGCCGCGCGCACGGCGGAAGTGGTGTTCACCGCGCAGCAGACGATAGAAGAAGCACAGGTTTTCTATCGCGATCTGAAAGGCCGGCTGCCGAAGTTCGGCCGTGAAGGCGAACAGCTTCACGTGATGCCGGGCGTGTTTCCTGTGATCGGCAGAACCGAGCAGGAAGCGAAAGACAAATACGCGCAGTTGCAGGAGTGGACCGATACATCGGGCGCATTGTCACTGCTATCCGACCGGCTCGGGCATGACGTGTCGAAGTATCCGCTCGATGGTCCGTTGCCGGAGCTGCCTGAATCCGATCAGTTGAAGAGCCGCGCCAAACTGCTGACTGATCTTGCTCGCCGCGAGAATCTGACCTTGCGCGAGCTGTATTACCTGGTGGCCGGCGCGCGTGGGCACCGCATCGTATGGGGCACACCGACGCAGGTGGCGGATGCGCTCGAGGAGTGGTTCACGGGCGAGGCGGCCGACGGCTTCAATATCATGCCGCCATATTTCCCCGGCGGTCTCGACAACTTTGTCGAACTCGTTGTGCCGGAATTGCAGCGGCGCGGGTTATTCCGCACCGAATATAGCGGCACCACATTGCGCGATCATCTCGGTTTGCAGCGGCCCGTGAGCCGGTATGCGGGGCAGTGAAGCACGGAAACTGAAGCACGGAAAGTAAAACGCGGCGTCTGCGGGGCAGACGCCGCGTCGTTCAAGCTCGTATCGCCAGCTGCGTCGTACTAGCCTGCCTAGATCGCGAAGTGGCGCAGATCCAGTTGTAGCGGCGCGCGAGCCGGGGCCGCGCGTGCGGCCTCCGGCGCAGACTGGGTATGTGCCAGAAACTCGCGTGTACGCGGACTGACCGGCGCGCGGAACAGCGCGTTAGCTGGGCCGTGTTCGACAATCACGCCGGCCTCGGTGAAATACACCGTGTCGCTTACTTCTTCGGCAAAACGCATCTCGTGCGTAACGAGCACGCAGGTCATTCCGTCTTTCACCAGATCGCGGATCACGGTCAGGACTTCGCCTACGGTCTCCGGGTCGAGGGCCGAGGTCACCTCGTCGAAGAGGATCAGATCCGGCTGCATCGCGAGTGCGCGTGCAATCGCCACGCGCTGTTGCTGACCGCCGGACAGTTCACCCGGGTACGCATGGGCCTTGTCCGCGAGGCGCACTTTCTTCAGGAGATCGTAAGCGGTGCGGGTGGCGCCGGCCTTGTCGCGGCCCAGAATGCGCACTGGCGCCACCACCAGATTGTCCAATACGCTCAGATGCGGAAACAGGTTGTATTGCTGGAATACGAAACCGACGCGCTTGCGCAATTCGATCTCATCGCGTTCCGAGGCAAGCCGGTCGACACGGGTACCGTCGACTTCGATCTCGCCTTGTTGTGGACGCAACAGTCCGGTCATGCAGCGCAGAATCGTCGACTTGCCTGACCCGGACGGCCCGATGATCGACACGGCTTGTCCGCGGAACACCTCGAGGTCGATACCCTTGAGCACCGGTGTCGAGCCGAATGAAAGATGCACGTCGCGCAACCGGACCAGTGGGCGCACGGCTGCTGCAGCGGCTGCAGTAGCGGCTGCAGGGGCGAGCGAGACATCAGCTGAAAGCATAGCGTTTCTCAAGAAGGCGGGTGAAGCGCGCGATCGGGTAGCAGTAAGCGAAGAACAAGCCGGGCACAGTGAAATAGACGAGGACCGTGAAATCCGCGCGCGCCACGGTATTGCTCGCAACCTGCGCGGTGTCCAGCAGATCGCGTACGCCCACTAGCGACGCCAGCGCGGTTGCCATCGTGATGCTGGCGTAAAGGTTCATCCATGGCGGCAACATCCGCTTCACGCATTGCGGCAGGATGATCCAACGGAACACCTGGGTTCGGCTGAATGCAAGCGAACGTGCGGCGTCCCACTGCGCATGAGGGATCGACTGGATCGCGCCGCGGAAGATCTCGGCGAAGTTGGCGCTGGCGGGCAGCGCGAGGCCGAGCGTGACCTTGAACCAGTCGGGAAACGGCACGATATGTTGGCCGAGTGCGATTTCGAATGGAAACACGTAGGTCGAAAAATAGATCAGCACGAGCAATGGGGCATTTCGAAATACCTGCACATAGCTGCGGGTAATCAGGCGAATGCCCCGAACTGGCGACAGCAGCAAGGGGCCGAGCGCGAGGCCGATGAGTGTGCCGAGCGCGATGGCAAGCAGGCTGATTTCGATGTTGACCCACAGAGACTTGCCGAGCGCCGGTGCCCACGTGATGAGCGCGGCAAGCGCTAAATAGCGTGGACCATGAACGATCTCGTGTTCGGCCAAAGCCAGCAGGGCGGCGAAGCCGACCACACTGGCCAGGGCGAGGAGGGAACGGTACCGCCCGTCCCGCGCGGGTACCGTGATGGATTCAGTGGCCATAGCCGGGCATCCTCAGGCGGACTTCAAGCCAGCGTCCCGCGCGATTGATCGCGAAGGTCAGCAGACCGAAGAACAACAGAACCAGGATCATCAATTCGAGCACGTTGTCGCGCTGCGTCCAGATCATGATCGACGCATACGTGATGTCGCCGACGGCGATTGCCGAGGCGACAGTCGTCATCTTCACCAGATCGACCATGTTGTTGACGAGCGCGGGCATGGCAAAGCGCAGGGCGAGCGGCAACTGCACGCCCCAAAGGCGCTGGCGACGGCTGAAACCGAGCGACTGCGCCGCTTCGAGCGTGGCGCGCGGCACCGCTTCAATGCCGGCGCGCAGCGCTTCGGCATGAAACGCGCCTTTGTGCAGTGAAATCACGATCGCGCTCCAGATGAACGGCGTCAGCGGATTGCCGCCCAGATTGCGCAGTGCCTCGCTGATCAGCATGTTGATCACCAGAAAGGCACAGAAAAGCTGCACGAGCGTCGGCGTATTGCGTGTGATTTCGACGAACACGCGAGCGGGGCGCGCGAGTGCCGGACGCGGCGAAGTGAGCAGCGCCGCTAGCGCAATGCCGGCGATAAGGCTGCCAATTATCGTGACAAGCGACAGTTCGAGCGTGACCAGCATGCCGTGCAGGAACGACGCGAGTTCGTCAGGCGCGAGCACGAAACTGTAGTTCAGACCGATCTTGCTGATCGCATTCACCGCTGCCGCAGCGGCATGCGATAACACTTCAGTCGGCGCGCTCATGCACCTTGCGCCTTGTACTTCGCATGCAGATCGAGCACCGCTTGCGAAGGCTGCATGCCGTTCTTTTTCTCGGTGTCGATCGGCCAGCCGCTGCGATGCCAGTCCTGCACGATTTTTTCGAGCGCGCTTTGCGTGTCCGTCTCGCCCTTGCGAACCCAGATCACGGACGGCGACGGAATCAGCTCGTTCGATACCGGGATGGTGTAGTCCTTCCAGTCCGGATTACGCGCAACCAGCAGGCGCAAAGTCGGCGCGACGTGGACCGCGGCGACGCAATTATTGCCGCGCAGCGCGAGCAGCGACTCTGGCTGGCCGCGAAATGCCTTCACCTGTGCGCCATATTCTTCGGCGAGTGGCTTCGTATAGTTGCTGCCTTGCGAAACGCAGACGGGCTTGCCGCGCACATCGTTCCACGTTTTGATGCCGCTGTCCTTGCGGGTGATGAGGGCGCCGCCGATTTCCTCGAACGGCGTGGGCGGGTAGGAGAAGATCTCCGCGCGCTCCTTCGTGACTTCCATGTTGGCGATCAGGGCGTCGACCTTGCCTTGTTGCAGGAACTGCACGCGATTCGACGGCTGGACTGGCGTCAGTTCTACATCCACACCGAGGCGCCTGGCGACGTCGTTCGCGAGATCGATATTAAAGCCGAGCGGTTTCTGGGTGGCCGGGTCCAGCGAGCCGAACGGCGGCCCCGACAGGATTACGCCGATGACGATCTTGTGCCGCTGATGAATCCGGTCGAGCGTTGTGTCGGCGTGGGCGGCACTGGTGCCCAGTGCTGCAAGAAGCATGACGGCGCGTAATGTGCGGAATGCGGCGCGCTGGAGGGTGGGGCGGGTCGGTCGGCTGAACATGGAAGGATAGGCTGAATACGGAATCGCCTATTCTCGGCATGTGTGGCGCCGGAAAGAACCAAGGATTTTTCATACCGTTATCTGATTCGCGCATTTATGCAGACGCGAGCGTCGTTGTAGCAATGAAATGGACGAGATAGCGGATTTGAAGCCCATGGCATGGATGCCATTCTGATAGTAATTGGGAATGAAGCGTCGCTATTCATGCGACACCTAACGATATGAACAACGCTTCGTTGGCCGGTCCGAACGGCGACGCTAACATGGCCGGCCATACTCATGAAACAAGGCTTCCGGTACTTCTCCGATGCCATTGCCGATTCTGACCGCCGCCTCCGTATCGAAGTCTTTCGGGCCAACTACGGCGCTGGCGAAACTCGATCTGTCGATTCATCCGGGCGAGGTTGTCGCCCTGATGGGCGCGAACGGCGCAGGCAAATCGACGCTCGTGAAGATTCTCAGCGGCGTGTATCAAGCTGATGGCGGCACGCTAACGCTCTGTGGAAAACCATACCGGCCCACTTCCACGCAGACTGCCAAACGGCTCGGCATCGCGACAGTGCATCAATCGATCGCCGACGCGGTTGTGCCGACACTATCGATTGCCGACAATCTGCTTCTGGACCGGTTGTGTGACACTGCGTCGGCCTGGCACGTGCCGCCACAAGCCAGACATGACGCCGCCAGGTCGCTTGCGCAAAGAGTAGGGCTGGACGTCGACTTGTCCGCGCCGCTTTCGTCGCTGTCGCTTGCCGCACAGCAACTTGTGACGCTCGCGCGCGCGCTGGCCAGTCATCCCACGCTGCTGATTCTCGACGAACCGACCGCCAGCCTGTCCGCTCCAGAAGCGGAACGCCTGTTCGCGTTACTCGATCAATTACGCAGCGAGGGGGGGGCGATCCTTCTCGTGTCGCATCGCATGGGCGATTTACGCCGGATTGCAGATCGGGTGACGATTGTGCGCGATGGGCGGATCGTTGCCGACCTGCAACCGCCGATCAACTTCGAAGACGCCATCGAAACGATGATCGGCAGACCCCTGCCAAAGCACCGCGCGTCGTCGCCGTCGGATGCAGCGACGCTCACGCCGTGTTTCAGCGTACGCGACTTGCAACTGACGGCCGATAGCGTTCCGTTCAATCTCGACGTGCAACGTGGCGAAATTGTCGCGATTGCAGGGCCGGTGGGCGGCGGTAAGTCACGCTTTGCCCGCGCGATTTTCGGAGAGGCGCGCGCAATCTCGGGCGAAATGACGCTCGATGGCAGACCATGGCGGCCCCGCTCGCCTGCCGACGCGATTCGTGCCGGCGTGTTCCTTGCCGGTGAGGATCGTTGGCGTACCTCGCTCTTTCCCGACAGCGTGCCCTTCGCTTCGATCGCGGGCACGCTCAGCTTTCCGTTTCTGTCGCGCTGGTTCAGGAACGGAACGGTGCGGCGCGCTCAGGAACACCACGCGGCAGCCGATGCCATTGCGAATTTCGGCATCCGCTGCACAGGTCCCGATGATCGGCTGACGCGTCTGTCCGGAGGCAATCAGCAGAAAGTCGTGCTCGCCCGCTGGCATGCGGAGCGCGCCCGGCTGTTGTTGCTCGACGAACCCTTTCAGGGCGTGGATGCCGGCGCGCGCGCGGATATTGTCGCTACGCTGCGGCGGCACGCGCCTGAACGCGCAACGATCGTGTTCGTCGGCGATCTCGAGGAGGCCTTCGAGATCGCCGATCGCGTGGTTCACTTCGATCGCGCGACGCTCGATCGCCTATCCACTACCGATCTGATTCCCCTCGTACATTGATGAAATCCGGCACATCTTCTATCGCCCAGGACGTCTCATCCGGCCATCGTTCGCGACCGGCATCGCGCCGTGTGCGCGAACACCTCGAACGCACTGGCATCGTAGTCGTCCTGGCGCTTCTCGTCGCCGTCTTCGCGATCAGAGAGCCGGCGTTTCTGAATGTCGACAATCTGTTCAGCATTCTCCAGTCCGTATCGATCGTCGCACTGCTCGGTATCGGCGTGACGATCACGCTGGCGGCCGGCGGCTTCGATCTGTCGGTGGGAAGCGTAGCCGCGTCGGCCCAGATGGCTGCCAGCTACGTGCTGATCGTCTGGCATGGCAGCGCGCTGGCGGCTGTCGCGGCGTGCGTCGTGCTCGGCGTCGCAGCGGGTCTGTTCAACGGCCTGCTGATTACCCGCCTGCGCGTGCCCGACCAGCTCGCCACGCTCGGCACGCTATTCCTGCTGGCCGGTCTGCAGTTGATTCCTACCGGAGGACGTTCGCTCGCAACCGGTACGGTCATGCCGGATGGCACCGAAGCAAGCGGGATTTTCCCCGATGCTTTTCTCGCGCTTGGCCGTCTGCGGCTTTTCGACATCGTGCCGTTGCCCGTGCTGATTCTCGCTGTGCTGACCGTGTTCGCGTGGATCGTGATGGAAACGACGCGCTGGGGCCGGGTGATCTATGCGATCGGCGGCAACGAGACGGCGGCCCGGCTGGCCGGTGCGCCGACGTCGCGTTACCGCATTGCGGCGTATGTCGCATCGGCAACCATCGCGTCGTTGGGCGGCGTGCTGATCGCCGCGCGTGTCGGGCGCGGCGATGTCAGCGCGGGACATTCGCTGTTGCTCGATGCAGTGGCCGCTTCGCTGGTGGGCTATGCGGTGTGGGGCGCAAAACGCCCCAACGTTTTCGGCACCGTGGTGGGTGCGGTCTTTGTCGGCGTGCTGCTAAACGGCCTGACGATGCTGAACGCGCCGTACTACATGCAGGACTTCATCAAGGGCGTGTTGCTGGTGCTGGCGCTCGCATTCACGTTCAGCGTCGGAGGGCGATCGGATTCGCGCGTCTGAGCCGAACCCGTCATGACCACGCAGCGCGGCCCCGTCTTCCTCAGGTTCGCGCCGCTGTGCTTATCGTTGAATGGAAAATTGATTCGCCAGGAAGTCGTTTGCCATCCGAAGGAATATCGATTGCCGAATCGTTCAGTTTGCGCACGAGGTACCCGCTGATAGATTGTGCGAACAGAAATTCGAACGGAGACTTCCATGCCAGAGTTTGACGAAGCGACTTCATTGCAGACAGCCCCGACGGATCGCGAAGCGGTTCGCGTCATTGCCAACGACGCGGAGGCGCTTGCCGTCGCGCACGAGCTTGCGATCCGTCTTGCGCACGGGGCGGCGCAGCGCGACCGCGAGCGCCGTCTGCCACACGAGGAGATCGAGTGGTTTTCGCAATCCGGTCTGTGGGCGATTACGGTGCCGAAGACCTATGGTGGCGCGGGTGTCTCGTTTGTGACGTTGACAGAAGTCATCAAGATCATTGCCGCAGCTGATCCCTCGCTTGGGCAGCTCCCGCAGAATCACTTCGGTCTCGTGGACGTGATCTCGCTGACAGGGACCGAAGCGCAGAAGCAGTACTTTTTCGCCCAGGTATTGAACGGCAAGCGCTTTGGCAACGGTTTTTCGGAAAAGGGCACCAAACACGTTCTCGATCTGAAGACGCGTGTACGGCCGGACGGCGACCAGTATGTGATTGACGGCACGAAGTTTTATTCGACCGGCGCCCTGTTTGCGCACTTCGTGCCGGTGCTCGGTCTCGATGAAGACCGCAAGGGCTGGCTCGCCTACATCCCGAAGGGCACACCCGGACTCACCGTGATCGACGACTGGTCAGGTTTCGGTCAACGAACGACGGCGAGCGGCACCGTGGTGCTGGAGAACATAAGCGTGCCGGCTTCGCACGTGTTTCCGGCGCATCGCGTATCCGATTTTCCGACGCTCAACGGGCCGATCTCGCAGATCATCCAGGCCGCGATCGACGCGGGCATTGGCAGGGCGGCGCTCGACGACACCCTGACCTTCGTGCGTGCACGCTCCCGGCCATGGATCGATAGCGGCGTCGAGCGCGCAAGCGACGATCCGCTGACCGTGCGGGAGATCGGTCATCTGCACATTCAGCTGCATGCCGCCGAAGCCTTGCTCGAACGCGCCGCACGCGTGCTTGACGAGATCGCCGCACAGGGCGATTCCACGGAAGACGACGTCGCACGCGCATCGGTTGCCGTCGGCGAAGCCAAAGTGCTGACGACTGAAATCGCCTTGCTCGCGAGCGAAAAGCTGTTTGAACTCGCCGGCACGCAGGCGACGCTCGCCGAGCACGGCCTCGATCGCCACTGGCGCAACGCGCGCACGCACACGCTGCATGATCCCGTGCGCTGGAAGTACCACCTCGTCGGCAACTACTATCTGAACGGCGTCAAACCGGCCCGTCATCCCTGGAACTGATCATGGCCAGACAGATTCGCCTCAACGCTTTCGACATGAACTGCGTGGGGCATCAGTCGCCAGGCCTGTGGGCGCATCCGCGCGACAGATCATGGCGCTACAAACATCTCGATTACTGGACCGATCTGGCGAAACTGCTGGAGCGCGGCAAGTTCGACGGTCTCTTCATCGCGGACGTGCTCGGTCTCTATGACGTCTTCAACGGCAATGGCGACGCGGCGATCCGGCAGGCGGCCCAGGTGCCCGTCAATGACCCGATCCTGCTCGTGTCCGCAATGGCGAACGTCACCGAGCATCTCGGCTTCGGCGTGACCTGCTCGCTGTCATACGAACACCCTTATCCGTTCGCGCGGCGCATGTCGACGCTCGATCATCTGACGAACGGCCGCGTTGGCTGGAACATCGTCACGTCGTATCTCGACAGCGCGGCGCGTAACGTCGGTCTGCCGGCGCAGGCGAACCATGATGAACGGTATGCGCTTGCCGAAGAATATCTCGACGTCTGCTACAAGCTGTGGGAATCGTCATGGGAAGACGATGCCGTAGTGCGCGATGCCGTACGGCAGGTGTTCACCGAGCCTTCGAAAGTGCATCCGATCGATCACCATGGCCACTATTTCGACGTGCCGGGCATTCACCTATGCGAGCCGTCGCCGCAGCGCACGCCGGTGCTGTATCAGGCGGGGGCGTCGAAACGCGGGAAAGACTTCGCCGCGCAGCACGCCGAATGCATCTTCATCGCGGCGCCGTCGCGCACGATCCTCAAGAACTTTGTTGCCGATATCCGCGCGCGCGTGAAGTCGTTCGGCCGCGATCCGTACGACGTGCTCATCTTCAACCTGCACACGGTGATAACGGGCAAGACGTCGGCCGAAGCGCACGCGAAGCACGCGGACTATCGCCGCTATGCAAGCGACGAGGGCGCACTCGCGCTGATGTCGGGCTGGACCGGTATCGACCTGTCGAAGTATGACCTCGACGAACCGCTACGTCACGTCGAAAGCAATGCCGTGCAGTCGGCGGTGGAGGCGCTCTCGAGCGCGGACCCGACGCGCGTGTGGACGGTGCGCGAGATCGCGAAGTGGGGCGGAATTGGCGGCCTCGGGCCACTCTCGGTCGGCAGTGCGCAGGAAATTGCCGACGAGTTGCAGTCGTGGGTTGAAGAGACGGATGTCGACGGCTTCAACCTCGCATACGCGTTGACGCACGAGACTTTTGCCGATTTTGTCGACCTCGTCGTGCCGGAACTTCAACGGCGTGGCGTGTACAAGACCGATTACGCCGACGGCACACTGCGCGAAAAACTGCATGGGCAGGGCGCGCGGCTGTCCGGGAACCACCCCGGGGCAAGTTATCGGGCGCGCCATGCGGTGCAGGTCGAATAGTGCATTTTTGCTGTATCCATCACCACATCATTCATCGGCTGGGACTCACTCATGAGATCGCTTCTTCGTCACAAGTCTTCCGCGACCCGCATTGTCGGCGCGTTGGCATTGCTGTCCGCTACGGTACTTGCCGGGTTGAGTGCGTACGCCGCGCCGCTCAAAGGGGCGCCCGCGCCCTTCGACAAGGGCGGCGTAAAGGTTGCGCTCGTCAACTATCTGTCGACCGGCGATTTCTTTCAGGCGTATGAAGCCGGCGCGCAGAAACAGGCGAAAGCACTCGGCATTGATCTGCGGATTTACGAAGGGCGTCAGGATGCGGCCGAGCAGCGCGAGCAGATTCAGCAGGCCATTAGCCTCGGCGTGTCCGCGATCATCGTCAATCATGGCTTGCCGGAATCGTTGAAGGACGTCGTGCAGCGCGCGCTGGACAAAGGTATCAAGGTTGTCGCATTCGATGTGGATCTGGGCAATCCGAAGATTCCGCAGATCGAACAGAGCGACCGCGATCTGGCGGCCTTGCTTCTCGATCAGGCGGTGAAGGATAACGGCGACGCGTTTTCGGCCGGCTATGTGTACGTGGCCGGCTTCGCGCCGCTCGACCGGCGCGATGCGGTATGGCGGGACTTCAAGAACGCCCATCCGAAAGTTCAGGAAAAGGCGCGTTGGGGCACGGTGGACAATCCCATTGCGCAATCGGTGGCGAACCAGGCGGCGGCAGCGTATCGCGCACACCCCGATATTCGCGTGGTCTTCGCCCCGTATGACGAGTTCGCGCGCGGCGCAAAACTTGCCGCGGACGAGGCGAAGCTGTCGTCGAAGATCCGCATTTATAGCGCTGACATCTCGACGGCCGACATCGAAGCGATCCGCGCCCCGAACAGCGCGTGGGTCGCGACGGCGGCAACCAACCCCGCGGTTGTCGGCGCGGTGTCCGTGCGCTCCGCTGCTTTGCTGGTGGCCGGACAGGATCCGGGACACCGGATCGTCGTCAAGCCCACCCTGATTACGCGCGACGACCTCGTGAACAACAACATCCGGACGATCGCCGAACTCGGCGCGAAATTCCCCGCTTTCCGGACGAGCGACGCGGCGACGGCGAACTGGATTCCGACGCTTGAGTGATGCGACGATCGCGGCGTATGCCGCTTCGTCAGGAAATAGTCTTCTCACATGAGGGAGAACGGTGGTCATCGCGACCGGCGGTTGTGCGTTTCTCAGCAACGCGCTCGGATGCAACGTTCTGACCGGTGACGGCCAGCTGATGGCGGCCGAAGCGGGGGCTGCGCTTTCAGGCATGGAGTTCTCAAACGCCTATGGCCTGGGTCCGGCGTTTTCATCGGTGACGAAATCGCTGTTCTATAAATGGGCTAGGTTCTATTACCGGGACGGATCGGTGATCCCTGGCGCAGGCTCGGCGCACGGCCGCGGTGTGATCGCTCAAACCTTGCAGACCCAACCCGTGTTTGCGTGCCTCGATCGCGCCGACGCGTGAACTGATCTGCGGCGGTTTTACGGGCGATGGCAACCATAACGCGGCGTGGGCGATGTCGTCGGGATTCTGGGCCGGCGCGGGCGCCTCGGATTACGCCCGTTCACGAGGTCGCGCCGCCCGTGAAAGCAGGGCCGTGCGTACAGGAGGAGCAGGGCTTCGCGACGGCGGCGGCACGGCGCCGTACGACAGCGATGAAGTGATTCGCGGCGTGCAGCAGGAGGTGTTCCCTACGCAGCGCAACTGGACTCGCAATGGTGCGTTACTCGACGATTCGCTGTTCCGGCTCGACGCGCTGTGGCAGCGTGTGCGCCGTGCGGCTCCGGCCCGGAGCGCGTTGGACGCCGTGCGTGCGCGTGAAGCCGCGGCCATGCTCGCCACCTCGCGCTGGATGTATCGCAGCGCGCAGCAACGCACCGAGACGCGCGGTATGCATCGGCGGCTCGAGCATGCCGCACTGGATCCGTCGCAGGGACATCGCCTGTTGAGCGGAGGTCTGGACGAAGTGTGGATCGGGAAGCTGGCGGTGCCGCGGGTTGCCGCGCAGTCGGAAGGAGTGACGGCATGATCGAGATCGTCGACGCTGCGCGCTGCACGGGCTGCAACATCTACGTGCGCGCCTGCCCGACCAACGTGTTCGACATGGTGCGCGACGGTCCACCAAGCATTGCGCGTCAAGGCGACTGTCAGACCTGCTTCATGTGCGAACTGTATTGTCCCGAAGACGCGCTGTTCGTTGCACCGCAAGTCGAACAGCAAGTCGAACCGGCGTCCCTCGCTGGTTCCGACGAGCCCGTCCTGGGAAACTACCGGTGTGCGATCGGCTGGGGGCGCGAAAGACAGTCGACCGCGAGCCAGGATGCGACCTACGAGTTGCTGATTCGCGCGCATTGAGACACATGAGCGCTATGGGTACGCGTAGTTCCGTGTGAACCGTGTGTGCCCCATCAGTGTCCCGCTAGTGTTGCGCGAGTGACCCATTAGTGCCCGCCGGCATGCTGTGAAAAGCATACCGGCGGGCATGAGCAGTTGTGGCGTTGACGCTCAGAAATCCAGTCCTGGGCCACCTGCGCCCGGACCGCCAGGTTGGCCGGCTGCCGGTGCATCTTTCGGTGCTTCATGTACGGTCGCGTCGGTGGTCAGCAACAGACCCGCCACCGAGGCCGCGTTTTGCAGTGCCGTACGCGTGACCTTGGTCGGATCGAGCACGCCGGATTCGACGAGATCGCCATATTCGCCGGTCTGCGCGTTGTAGCCGAAGTTGCCCGTGCCCTCGGCCACTTTCGCGACCACCACACTGGCTTCTTCACCGGCATTCGTCACGATCTGACGCAGCGGCTCTTCGAGCGCGCGCAGCACGATTTTGATGCCCGCATCCTGATCAGCGTTCAAACCTTTGAGTCCGCTGATGGCCTGCTTCACGCGAATCAGCGCGACGCCGCCGCCTGGCACAATGCCTTCTTCAACAGCGGCACGCGTGGCGTGCAGCGCGTCGTCGACGCGATCTTTCTTTTCCTTGACCTCGATCTCGGTTGCGCCGCCGACCTTGATGACTGCGACGCCACCCGCCAGTTTCGCCACACGTTCCTGCAGTTTTTCGCGATCGTAGTCGGAGCTCGCTTCCTCGATCTGCGTGCGGATCTGCTTCACGCGGGCTTCGATATTCTTGCTGTCGCCGGCGCCGTCGATGACGGTGGTGTTCTCCTTGCCCACCTCGATGCGCTTGGCCTGACCGAGTTCCGCAAGGGTTGCTTTCTCGAGCGACAGTCCGGTTTCTTCGGCGATCACCTGGCCGCCGGTCAGAATCGCGATGTCTTCGAGCAGCGCCTTGCGGCGGTCGCCGAAACCAGGCGCCTTGACCGCAACGGTCTTCAGAATGCCGCGAATGTTGTTGACCACGAGCGTAGCCAGCGCTTCGCCTTCCACGTCTTCCGCGATGATCAGAAGCGGACGCCCGGCTTTGGCGACCTGCTCGAGAATCGGCAGCAGATCACGGATGTTCGACACCTTCTTGTCGTGCAGCAATACGAACGGGTTGTCGAGCACGGCAACCTGTTTGTCCTGATCGTTGATGAAATACGGCGACAGGTAGCCACGGTCGAACTGCAGGCCTTCGACCACATCGAGTTCATCGTCGAGCGACTTGCCGTCTTCAACGGTAATGACGCCTTCCTTGCCGACCCGGTCGATTGCTTCGGCAATGCGTTGGCCGATCGACTCTTCGCCGTTGGCCGAAATCGTCGCGACCTGGGCGATTTCCTTGCTGGTCGTGGTCGGCTTGCTGATCTTCTTCAACTCTTCGATGGCGGCAATCACGGCTTTGTCGATGCCGCGCTTCAGGTCCAGCGGATTCAGACCCGCCGCGACGTATTTCTGACCTTCACGCACGATGGCTTGCGCGAGCACCGTCGCGGTGGTGGTGCCGTCACCGGCGGCGTCGCTCGTGCGCGATGCGACTTCCTTCACAAGTTGTGCGCCGATGTTCTGTACGCGGTCCGACAATTCGATTTCCTTGGCCACCGAAACGCCGTCTTTCGTCACGATCGGGGATCCGAAGCTGCGCTCCAATACCACGTTGCGTCCCTTCGGACCGAGCGTGACCTTGACCGCGTTGGCCAGGATGTTGACGCCTTCGACCAGTTTCGAGCGGGCGACGTCGCTAAAAATGATTTCTTTTGCTGCCATGGTGTAGCGCTCCGTTCGTTATTGAGTGACGACTGCGACGACATCTTCTTCGCGCAGTACGAGCAATTCGTTGCCATCTACTTTCACCGACTGACCGGCGTACTTGCCGAACAGAACGCGCTCGCCGACTTTCAGGTCGGGCTCGATGCGTTTGCCGTCGCTATCGCGCTTGCCCGGTCCAATAGCGACTACTTCGCCCTGGTCGGGTTTTTCCGCGGCGCTCTCAGGAATGACGATGCCTGAAGCAGTTTTGGTTTCCTGGTCGAGACGCTTGACGATCAAGAGGTCATGCAAGGGACGTAGGCTCATGGTTCGACTTCCGCGGTTGAAATTTGGCACTCGTCATTGGTGAGTGCTGACCGGAATCGAGTATAGGAATAGGCTGTGTGTCGCTCCAATAACGGATTCATCGATCCTTATCGGCAAATCGCATTTCAGAAACACGCATATCCATAGCTTGAATCGCTGGTTTTGCGCTGCGTGCCGCGTCTCTATACTGGCCTGTCGCATCGGCACGTCCCAGATGGATTCCGATACACGCTCTCCAGGCAAATAGTCGGATCAAAACAGATCCGTGCGCTTTTACAAGGAATGAAGGCATGCAGGTTTCTCAGGAAAGCGCAGCGCGTGCGCGGCTTCAGGCGGCACTCGCCGCGTTGCCGGCGCTCGCTGAAGCGATCGGCGAAGATGCCGCGCAACGTGAAGTGCGGCGCGAGTTGCCGTTCGACCGCTTCGCATTGTTTCGCGAATCGGGGCTGGGCGTGCTCCGTTTTCCGGTCGAGTGGGGTGGCCTCGGCGGTTCGCTGGAAGATCTTTTTCATGTGATCGCAACACTAGCCGGGCATGAATCGAATGTGGCGCATGCATTGCGGATTCATTTCGATCTGACCGAACAGTTGCTGTTGTCGCCGCGCTCCGCCTTCAACGATACGCAGATCGAACGGGTACGGTCGGGGGCAATCTTCGGCGGTGCGTCGACGGAACTCGGCACGTCGAGACCGGGTGAGATTGTCACCAGACTGGTGCGCGACGGTGAGCATTTTCGCGTCACGGGTAAAAAATATTACTCAACCGGCACGGCGTTCTCCGACTATGCGCGGATCAACGTGCAGGATGAAAACGACGAGAAGGTGTCGATCGTTATCCCGGTGTCCCGCGAAGGCCTGCAGGTACTCGACGACTGGGACGGGATGGGGCAGCGTATGACGGCTAGCGGCAGCCTCGTACTCGACAACGTACAGGTTTTCTCGCATGAAATTGCCACGCGTGGCTATACGAGTCTCGCGGGCCGGCACGGCAGCGCGGTGCGGCAATTGCATCTGGTCACGGTCGCGGCAGGTATCGTGCGCAACATTCTTGCGGACGCGCGACGCTACGTGACGCAATACGGGCGCCCGGTGCTGCATAGCCCGGCACCCTCGGCACGCGAGGACGGTTTCGTGCAGCAAGTGGTGGGTGATCTCGCGGCGCACAGCCTGTCGATCGACGCGCTGGTGAATCAGAATGCACGCACCCTGGACCGTTCGGCCAATGCAATCCGCAGCGGCGCAGCCAATGCGGAGGAGCTGGTGCTGGAAGGATCGCTGGCTACCGCCAAAACTCAACTGGTGGTCAGCAAGCTGGCGCTCTATGCGGGCGAGCGGCTGTTTGAAATCGGCGGGGCATCGGCCACAGGGCGAGCTCACAATTTCGACCGTCACTGGCGCAATCTGCGCACGATTTTCAGTCACAACCCCTTGCTGCATAAAGCACGCGTAATCGGTGATTACGAGTTGAACGGCGTGACCACGCATCTGACCGAGGGGCGCGTTTTCTGACGGTTCGGAAAAAACGCTACGCTTCATTCACCCATTGTCCAAACTGAATGCCATGAGCCGAGACCTGCTATTGCTGTTGGAACCGGGCTTTGCCGATCCGAACCATCCCGGTGAGCGCTTTATCTGCCCGGATGGCGCACCTATCGAGGGTTTGCTGGCGAGCGACACGGCACTCAACGCACGCCTCGACATTCGCCGCTTGCCATTCCCGCGTCCGCGCGCGGCGGTCGTGGAGGCGCTCGATGCCGAGCATCAGAGTCTGCCGGTGTTGATTCTCGGCGACGAACAACCCGCGCCTGCTGATGCCCAGGCGCTAGGCAAAAAGCGCTTCGTAACGGACACGCGCCGGATCCTCGACCTGCTCGCGCGTGCGCTGGCACGACGGCCAGCCGTTTACATCGAAAGATGTCGCGGTGACGATCGGGCTGCCGAAGCAGTACCATTCGCACGGCCGCTCGACCTTCGCCAACGTTGTGGAAGTTCCGTTAAAGATGCGCTTGCCGTGACGGCGTACTGCCGCCTGCAATGTGACATGTGTCATCAGTAGCCCGTAATCAATACCGCAAGCCGGCTTCGCGCAACAACGGCAGGACGCGCTCACCGAAGAATTCCAGATCGGGCTGAAAATCGAAGAAACTCAGTTGCACGCCGTCGACGCCGGCCTGATGCAGCCGCACGATGTAATCGGCGATCTGCTGCGGCGTGCCGACGATCGAGATGTTGCCCCCCACCGCGCGCGCCGCGGCCTGATTGCGCTGTTCAGCATTGCCGCGCCATGCGTGGGCATCGCTGTCGAAACGATGGAAACCGGCCTCGTCGCCATGCGCCACGATCGCGTCGTGATAGGCGCGCGCTTCGGCGGCTGTCTCGCGGCAGATCACCATCGGATTGATCAGCGTGCGGATCGTGCGCCCGTGCTTTGCCGCAGCGGCCTTCACGCGTGCCGTGTGCGCGGGTAAGGCGGTCAGCGCGGCCTCGATCTCGGAGCCGGCAGGGCTCGTGATGAACACGATGTCCGAGTAGCGCGAAGCGAAGTCGATACCGGCGTCGGAGCCGGTCGCGTTCACGAGCAACGGACGCCCATAGCGCGGCTTGGGTGTCACAAAGGCCTTGTCCAGTTTCCACGTGGACAGCTCGGGTGCAAAGCTGAAGTTCTCCGGTTGCGCCCATAGTTGCTGCACGGCATCGAGAAACTCGGCGGCAAGTTCGTAGCGCCGGTCATGTTCGATACGGTGCCTGCCGAACATCTCATGCTCGATCGCGCGATGACCGGTGACAACGTTGATACCCCAGCGGCCCTTCGAGATGTGATCGAGGGTGGCGGTGAATTTGGCGAAATGCAGCGGATGCCACGGGCCGTAGAGAACATGACTGGTTGCCACCAGAATGATGCGTTCAGTGCGCGCGGTCATCGCGGCGAGCGACATGAAGGAGTCGAGCGCTTCGCCGTTGAAGACACCCCCGTAGCCGCCTTTCGGCAGCCATTGCGACAGCGCGAAGACGAGATCGAAACCGAGTGACTCGGCTTTTTGCACCAGCGCCAGGTTGTAGTCGAATGACCAGTCGGTGGTGCGTGGAAGTGTCGACGCGCTCCAGCCGCCAGCCTGAATCGGCAGGAACAGTCCGAGCAGCAGCGGCTGCTCCAATGCGCGCGATACCGGGCTATCCGCGAATGCGGCAGGGGAGCGGACTGGAACGAAGGGGGAGGCTTCACGCGTGGCTTCGGCGGAACCCGTCGACACGGGCGAGGGCGCAGCCAGAGTTGAGTGAGTCACAGTGAGTATCCGTGCCGACCGGCATGAAAAGGCGTGTGTTCGATGAAGCAGCCTGAGATTTCCGGCGCGTGGATCTGCCAGCCGCGCCGTACTCAGTACCCGGTACCCGGTACTCAGTTCAACGCGACGGCCGCTGCGGCGCTCACCGGTGAGCCTTCGATCGCCACCGATTGCGCGCCATCGGGGCCAACTGGCACGTCACCGACGAGCGTCGTGCGATACAGCTGCCGGTCGAAGTCGAGATCGAAAATATCCGTAGGCGCGAGATGAGCCGTCGCGCGGTTGTCCCAGAAGGCGATACTGCCGGCCTCCCATTTGAAACGCACGGTGAACTCGGGGCGTGTGACATGTTCCCAGAGCAGTTCGAGCAGGGCCTGGCTTTCGCGTGGCGTCACGCCGACGATCGACTTCAGGAAGCTCGGACTCACATAAAACGCCCGCTCGCCCGTTTCCGGATGAACTCTGACGAGCGGATGTTCGGTGACGAGAATGCGTTGTTCGACGACTTTGGCAAACGCCTCCGTGCCGCTTGCGCCGGCAGGCGGCGCAAAGCGATGCAGCCCTCGCAGGCCGTCGACAAACGCGCGGAGCGGCTCGGAAAGCTTCTGATAGGCGGCCACCAGGCTGGTCCACTGCGTATCGCCGCCGTAGGGCGGAATCGTCACGCCGCGCAGGATCGATGCCCAGGGCGGATTGACCGCGGCCGTCACATCCGTGTGCCAGCCCGTCCAGGGCCGCTGCAGCGCCTGCCCTTCGAAACGCGTCGCCTTGCGGTACTTCGAGATCGAATAGACCTCCGGATAACCGTCGACATGACCGAACACCGGATGCCCCACGGTCAGCTCACCGAACTGTGCCGAGAAGGCGACGTGCTGCTCGTGCGTCAGGAACTGCTCGCGAAAAAACACGACACGCCATTTCAGAAGCGCCGCACGAATGTCTGCGATCTGACGTGCGTCGAGCTTCTGCGTGAGATCCACGCCGTGAATTTCAGCGCCGATGTGCGCGGAAAGCGGATTGATCTGAATCGACTGTACTTCCTGCAATGCGGCTGCACTCATGGGAGACTCCTGATGAAGAGAACGCTTCGCGTCAATAACCCGCTACCGCGGGTACCTGCTTTGTCTCGGCGGCATATCGGTTTGCGGGGCGTGGTAACCCGAGATTTTCGCGCAGCGTGCGTCCCTCGTATTCGGTTCGAAACAGTCCACGCCGTTGCAACTCCGGTACCACCAGGTCGGCGAATTCGGTCAACCCGCCCGGTAACCACGGCGACATGATGTTGAAGCCATCTGCGCCTTCCTCCTCAAACCACTGCTGTAGCTGGTCCGCGATGCTCTGCGGTGTGCCGACCACCTGCTGATGACCGCGTGCGCCGGCAATGCGCAGATACAGATCGCGGATCGTCAGGTTTTCGCGCCGCGCGAGATCGAATAGCAGGCGTTGACGGCTCTTGCCACCATTGGTTTCCGGCAACTCGGGCAATGGCCCGTCGACGGGGTACTGGGACAGGTCCACGCCGCCCGACATGTTCGACAGCAGAGACAGGCCCACGGTCGGATGAATCAGGTACTGCAATGCGGCAAATTTTGCTTCGGCCTCTTCCTGCGTGCGGCCGACAATCGGGAAAATGCCCGGCATGATCTTCAGATGATCCGGCGAGCGTCCGTATTTCGCGAGACGCCCTTTGACGTCCCGATAGAACGACTGCGCTTCGTCGAGCGTCTGATGCGCGACGAAGATCACCTCCGCGGTTTGCGCCGCGAGTTCACGTCCTGCCTCCGACGCGCCGGCTTGCACGACGACCGGCCATCCCTGCGGCGAGCGCGCGACGTTCAACGGTCCGCGCACCTTGAAGTGCCGGCCGGTGTGGCCGAGCACGTGCAGCTTGTCCGGGTCGAAATAGACGCCGCTTTCCTTGTCGCGGATAAACGCGTCGTCTTCCCAGCTATCCCACAGGGCCGCCACCACGTCGTAGAATTCGCGCGCGCGTTCGTAGCGGACCGCGTGATCCGGGTGCCGGTCGAAACTGAAATTGAGCGCCTCGGATTCGGTGCTCGACGTGACGAGATTCCAGCCAGAGCGTCCACCGCTCAGATGATCGAGCGATGCAAATTTGCGCGCGAGGTTGTACGGTTCGTTGAACGTCGTGGAGACGGTCGCGATCAGGCCGACGTGTTTCGTCACGACTGAAAGCGCCGACAGCAGCGTCAACGGTTCGAAATGATCGGCGCGCGCCGTGCGGGAGAGCGCCGGCAGATTCGTGTCGCGCACGCTCACGCTGTCGGCGAAAAACACCGCGTCGAATTTGGCGCGTTCGGCGATTTGCGCAAGTTCCGCGTAGTGCGCAAAGTCGAGTCCGCCACTTGCGTGCGCATCCGGGTGCCGCCATGCGGCAATGTGATGGCCCGTCTCCATCAGGAAAGCGCCCAGTCTGATCTGCCGCTTCTGCTGGTTTTCACTGCTCATCGTGCGCTCCTTGAATGGTTTGTGTGTATGCGGGAGGCGGTGCATGTCACCATGCGAGCCGCCATTCGGTGATCGGCGGACTAGCCACTGGGATTCGTGTGCCACCTGGCGGTGTATCGTCCCCGTGAGCTTCACGTCGCCCGCCATCCTGCTCCGCGAAATCGGCCAGCACCTCGTCGCGCAAACGAATGAAGCGGGGATCGTTACGCTCGCGCGGGCGCGGCAAAGCGACGTCGACGATTCGTTTGATGCGCCCCGGGCGCGGCGCCATCGTGACGACGCGGTCGCCGAGGTAAAGGGCTTCGTCAACGTCGTGCGTGACGAGAATCATCGTGATGCGTTCGTGTTCCCAGATGCGTTGCAATTCGTTTTGCAGGCGGCCGCGTGTGAGCGCGTCCAGCGCGCCGAACGGTTCGTCGAGCAGGAGCACGCGTGGGCGGTTCACGAGACCGCGTGCAATCGCGACACGCTGTGCCATGCCGCCCGACAGTTGATGCGGATACGCGTGCTCAAAGCCGTTCAGGCCGACGAGCGCGATATGTTGCGCAACGGCGTCACGTTTTTCGAGCGCCGATAGCGGGGCGTTACGCAGCGCGGCAAGAATGTTTTGTGACGCCGTGAGCCAGGGAAACAGGCGATGGTCCTGAAACACGATCCCTCGTTCGAGCGACGTGTCACGCACCTTTTCGCCCGCGACGACGATGTCGCCCGTGTAGTCCGTGTCCAGGCCCGCGATCAGCCGCAGCAACGTTGACTTGCCACAGCCGCTGGAGCCGACCACGCTGACAAACTCGCCGGGACGCACGCGCAGGCTGATGTCGTCGAGCACCGCGAGTGGCGTGCCGTCCTGCTGTGCATAGCGCTTGCTGACATGGAGAATGTCGATGCTTTCGGAGAGCGTGGAAGACGTCATGTGCGGTCCTGTCCTTGTCGTTCGTATTCAGTGCGTAATCAGTGCGTATTCAGTGCGTGTTCGGCGTGTGTCTAGCGAGCAGCGGCAGGGGAGCGGCGTGCAAAAACCGCACGCTCCACGGCGCGTGCCAGCGCGTTCAACGCCCAGCCGGTCAGACCGACCACGATCACGCCGAACAGCACCAGATCCATGCGGAACTGCTCGCTGCCGTCGATCAGCGTGTTACCGATGCCGCTGCCGGCCACCAGCAGATATTCGGCACCGAGTGTGGCGAGCCACGAATAGATCAGCGCGAGATAGATACCCGTGAAAATCGACGGCAATGCGGCCGGCAGAATGACGGCGCGGATGAGTTGCCATCGCGTATAACGGAAGGCGCGCGCGACTTCGATATAAGCGCGTGGTACGGCATGGATGCCGTCGCACGTATGAGCGGCGACCGGTAGCAATGCGGCGAGCGACAGGAACACGACCTTTGCCGCGTCACCAAGGCCGAACCATACCGAGATCAGGGGGATCCACGCGAACAGCGAGATCTGCTTGAACGTGTCGAAGCTCGGACCGACCATGCGTGTGGCGAGCCGTGAGAAGCCGAGCACGCTGCCGAGCAGCAGGCCGCCGAGCGTGCCGATCACGAAGCCGCTCGCTTCGCGTGCAAGCGACGCGGAAAGGGCCTTGAAAAGCGCACCGCTGACGATCTGTTGCCACGCCGTGGCAAGGACTTGCGCGGGACTTACCAGCAAGCCGCTTTTGACCATGTGCGCCTCCGAGACCGCCCACCAGATCGCAATAGCGACAAGTGGCAATACGGCGCCGCGCCCGTCGACGCGGGCGAGCAGCGACCGGCGTGGTCGCGCCGCGCGGCGGAAGGCGGCGGGCACGTTGCAGTCGCAGGACGTATCGGCGGGGGGTGTCGACTGCTTGAAGGAGAAGAGACTCATCGTGGATTCCTCATGTGCGGTGTAGCAGTGGGCGCGCTCACTCACGAAACGCTGACGGCTGTCCGCGCCGCAAACGTGCTTCGAGTGCGTCCAGCGATCGGTTCACCGCGTAACCAATCGCACCCACCACGACCACCGACGCCATCACGAGGTCGAGCTGAAACAGTTGCCGGCCGTAGACGATCAGATAGCCAAGCCCTTCCGACGACGCCACCAGTTCGACGACCACCAGCGCGAGCCAGGCTTTGGTGAAGGCGAGCCGCACGCCGGTGGCGAGCGTCGGCACGGCAGCGGGCAGTACGAGATAGACGATCCGCTGCCAGTGGTTGTATTCGAATACGCGCGCGACTTCATCGAGCGAGGCGGGTGTCTGCCTGAATCCTTGCAGCGTGCTCAAGGTCACTGGAACAAGCGCGGCGTGCGCGATCAGAATGTATTTGAGCGGCTCCCCAACGCCTACGAGCAGCAGCAGAAACGGCAACCAGCCGAGTACGGGAATCTGTACCAGCGCATTGAAGCTCGGCAGCACATAAGCTTCGAAGGTGCGCGATAGACCGAGCGCCGCGCCAAGCACGAAGCCGAGTAGTGTGCCCGCACCGAAGCCGAGCAGCACACGTTGCAGACTGATCAGCGTGTTGCGCGTGAGATCGCCGCTCTTCGCCAGTTCGACGAAGGTGTCGAATACGCGCTCGGGCGGCGGCAGGATTTGCGGCGCGATCCAGCCGCGTTCGCAACCCGTCGCCCATAAGGCGAGCAGGACGGCCGGCAACACCCATGGCGCAAGCTGCCAGGCGAATGCGCGCAACCGGGGATTGCGATGCAGCGGCGCCTCGGGCACCTCAGGGGCCTCTGCAATGGGGCCGAGCCGTTTGCGCTCGACCGGGAATGCGGTTTCGCTCATCTTGATCGCTCCCGTTTTAGCTGAGCGGCTTGCCGGCAGCGTCGTAGCGCGTCCAGTAGTGGTCGAGTTTCTGCGTGCGCAGCGCGTTGTCGAGATATTTCGTCTCGAACCAGCTATCGACCTCGACTGGTTGACGGATCAGTTTGAGTTTCAGCGCATCGGCCGCGACGGCTTTATAGCGCGCGACGATGAACGGGTCGATCAACGGCGAATTGCGGTCTTTCAGGCTTTGATTCGCGAACTCGGCCTGCCACGAGGAATAGGGCACACCGCTCTTTGCCCACAGCTTGAAGAGCGCGTCGCGGTTCGCTTCATCGGACGACCATTGCGCGCCTTTGACGAATACGTTGACGACGCGTTGCACGACATCCGGATGCGCGTGATCGAAGTCGTCGAGCACTAGCAGATGCGATTGACGCGTGAATTGCGGTCCATCGTTCTGCGATTCGTAGATGATTTTCGCCAGCCCCTGGTCGCGCAGCTTATACAGATGGTAATCGTTGACCGACGCATCGATACCTTTGGAGGCCAGCGCGGCGAGCGAGCTGGCGGTATCGAGATTGATCACGCGCAGATCGCGTTCGTCGAGCTGATTGGCGGCGAGCGCGTTGTCGGCGACCAGTTGCAGATTGGTACCGCGAAAGATCGATACGCGGCGGCCTTTGAGGTCCTTGATCGAGTGCACGTCCGAATCCGTGGGGACCGCGATCTTGATGCCGGTGCGCACGCCCGAGGCGAGCAGAAGGTGGGTTTTCAGGCCATTGGCGCGAGCCAGCACCGCGGGCAAGTCGCCTTGAAAGGCGAAGTCGAGCGATTTGTCGGCGATCGCTTCGTTGACAGCGGGGCCGGCGCCTTTGAAGAACAGCCATTCGACCTTGATGCCGTCGGCAGCGAACTCTTTTTCGAGCGACTGCTGCAATTGCACTGTAGCGGCAGGCGACCCGCCGAAAGAAGGGGGATCGCCGGTACCTTGTTGCGCGACGCCGATGCGAATCACCGCGGGCTTATCGGCATACGCGTGGACCGCGGTGAGCGACAGGGCCGCTACGGCGACGAAAGTTTTCAGCAGACGAAAATAGCGCATGCGGCGTTACCAATCGAGAGAAGGGAACGAGGTGGAAATGCTCAGGCGGGCTGATCTCCGGCACTACACGTTAGATTCGCGTGCGCTCGAATCCAACCAATCATTGCTGATAAGAAAATCTGCGGGAGTTCGAACCTGCCATCTGGCTGGCTATGAGGGCGCAATCGTGACACTCGGGGAAAACAAATAAGCAAAGCGAAATTTGTTGGTTTGGGTACGCCGGCGGCACCCGGATACTTGATTGTCCGATGGCCGTGCCATCCGATTTCGACGTATACGCCTGCTTTCCAATATCCTGGCTGAACCCGACACCATGACGCAATCCATCCACCCCGATCAACACGCGCTAGATACATTACGGCTGATCGGTCCGTCGCCCGAGAACTGGGTTCCGCCGCGCGATGGCATCGACCATAACGTGGTGATTGTCGGCGGCGGGCAAACCGGGACAGCGTTCGCGTTCGCCCTGAGACGCGCGGGCATCGGTCAGGTTAGTGTGATCGACGCCGCAGCCGACGAAGGCCAATCGGGTGTCTGGTTGAACCGCGCCCGCATGAATAAGTTGCGCACACCGAAGTCGTTGGCGGGTCCGGAGGCGGGCTTGCCCGGACTGAGCTTTCAGGCGTGGTACGAGGCGCGCTTCGGTGCTGGGTCTTACGCGGAGATCGACCGGATTCCGCGCACGCGCTGGGCAGAGTATCTCGCGTGGTACCGGCATTTCCTCGAGATTTCGATTCGCTACGGCACACGTCTGACGCGGATCGAACCTGTGGGTGAGCACTTTCGTTTGCATCTGGAAGTACGTGACGGCGCGACGGTTCGGACCGTTGTCGAGACGGCGCGCAAGATCGTCCTCGGCAATGGTGTGGCGGGCAATGGCGGACCGAACATTCCCGCCGTGCTGAAAAGCCTTCCGACGACGCTTCTCGCCCACACCTCCGAGGCGATCGATTTCGCGGCACTGCGTGGTCAATCCGTGGCGGTGATCGGCGCCGCGGCATCGGCATTCGATGCGGCGGCCACGGCGCTCGAAGCCGGCGCAAGTCAGGTGCACCTGTTCGCCCGACGTGCGCAGATTGCTTCAGTGCCGGTAACCCGCGCACGCGCCTATCCCGGCGCGTACGACAACTATTTCCATTTGCCCGATGCGATTCGTTGGTCGCAGGCGCGGCGTTTCCGCCGCGCCGGTTCGACGCCGCCGCTCGACGCCGTGGAGCGCGTCACACGCTTTGCGAACTTTCATCTGCATCCCGGCGCGTCGTGGACACATGTACGCGTCAGGGACGAGCGCGTGGAGACCGACGTGGCGGGTGAGCCGTTTGCATTCGATTTCGTGATTGCCGGCACGGGCTACGTTATCGATCCCGCGCTGCGGCCGGAACTGGCGCCGATCGCCGGGCATATCCGCTTGTGGCGCGATCAATACGTGCCCGCCGCAAGCGATAGCGACGACGCGCTCGGCTCCCATCCGTATCTCGGCGCCGCGCTCGAATACCTCGAGAAGATCGAGGGCGATGCGCCTTACCTGAAGCATATCCACGTCTACAACCCGGCGGCCTTCGTGAGTTTCGGTTTGCCGGTCGGCGACGTGCCGAGCATGAAGCGCGACATTCCCGCCGTGGTGCAGCGAATCAGCCGCGATCTATTCCTCGCCGATCTGGACGCGCATGAAGCACGTATTCATGGCGACATCGCCGCCGATTTCGATGAATCGGTCTATGCACACAGCGTCTGGCAGCGCGACAAGGTCGACGCCGCATGAAGTCGGCTTCCCGCACGCCGTCACGCTAAGTCAACAAGGCAGGAGGCTGGAACCGTTATGTCCACTCAGTTCGAATCGATCGCCACACGAGCGCCGGCCATCGGCGCGGAAACCGGCGGCATCGACCGTGCCGTAACACGGCATGGGCTTTCACGCGGCGTCCTGATCGCGGGGCTCGCTGCCATTGCGTGGTCCGGCAGCGCAGCGCTGACCGAATGGTGGCCGAGTCTGGACGACTGGCCGTACACGAAGGAGTTCATCGCGCTCAAACTGTTGCTCGCGGCATTTGCCGTCGCGACGGCAGTCGCGGGATGGCGCAGTTCGTCCATTCAGGCGGCGACACCCACGCGCACCAGCGCATGGCTTGGAGCAATGCCGTGGCTGCTCGCGCTGGCGCTTGGCGTGAGCGCATGGGAAGCGGTCACGGCGCAACTCGAATGGCTGCCGCGGCCTTTTTTCGCGCCACCGCAAGCGCTGATCGGCGTCTTCGTGGAAGACTACCCGCGGCTCGGGTCGAGCGTCGTGCATTCGTTTGGCTTGCTGGCTTATGGCTACGCGTTAGGCGCGGCGGCGGGTTTCGTGACAGGGGTGAGCATCGGCTGGTCGCAGGCCGTGAGCTACTGGGTCCATCCGGTCCTGCGCCTGATCGGACCGCTACCGGCTACCGCGTGGTTGCCGCTGGCGTTCTTCTTCTTTCCTTCGAGCTTTAGTGCCAGCGTATTCCTGATCGCGCTGGCGACGGCGTTTCCGGTTGCCGTGCTGACCTGGTCGGGTGTGGCCGGCGTCAATCCGGCCTACTACGACATCGCGCGCACGCTCGGCGCGAGACCTGGCTTTCTGATCCTGCGCGTCGCGATTCCGGCGGCGCTGCCGTCGGTGTTCGTCGGCCTGTTCATGGGTCTCGGCGCATCGTTTTCCGTGCTGATCGTCGCGGAAATGATGGGCGTGAAGGCGGGGCTCGGCTGGTATCTGCAATGGGCGCAGGGCTGGGCCGCGTATTCGAATATGTATGCCGCGTTGCTGGTGATGGCGCTGATGTGCTCCGGTCTGATCACGTTGCTGTTCCGCCTGCGTGACCGCTTGCTGGCGTGGCAAAAAGGATTGCTCAAATGGTAGCCGTACCCGAAATACTGAATCAGACCACCGCTGCGGCTGCGGCGCCGGTTCGTGACGGTGCGCGCATCGACGTGCGCCATGTTAGCCATCAATTCGCGCTCCGCGGCGCAGCGTTGCCGGTATTGCAGGACGTCAGCTTCGCGGTCGAGCCGGGCGAATTCGTCGCGCTGCTCGGCCCTAGCGGTTGTGGCAAGTCCACCTTGCTGCGGCTCGTCGCCGGCCTCGATACGCCGACGCAGGGCACGGTGCAGGCGGACGGCGCCGTGATCACGGGCCCCGATCCGTCGCGCGTGGTGGTGTTCCAGGATCCGACCTTGTACCCGTGGCGTACGGTGCGCGGCAACGTTGGGATCGGTCCGCAGGCGCAGCGCAAACGCTTCGTGAGGCGCAGTGATCTGCAAGAGGACGGGGTGCAGCAACGAATCGATGCTGTGCTGGAACTGGTCGGTCTTGGTGATTTTGCCGAAGCGTTTCCGCATCAGTTATCGGGCGGCATGGCGCAGCGGGTCGCGCTGGCCCGCGCGCTCGTCAATGATCCGGCGCTGCTGGTGCTGGACGAACCGTTTGGCAAGCTCGACTCCCTCACGCGCATCCGCATGCAGGGTGAACTGGCGCGGCTCTGGCAGGACGCCCGCTTTTCCGTGCTGCTGGTGACGCACGACGTGGAAGAGGCCCTGTTGCTCGCCGACCGCGTGATCGTCTTCAGTGAACGCCCGGCGCGCGTGGTCGCCGAGGTGCGTAACGACGCGCCGTATCCGCGCCATCGCGACGATCCGAAACTGGTGGCGCTGCGCCGCGAGGTGCTTGCCCAGCTCGGGCTGGACACCTGAACGAATAAAACAATCGATAACGACCTGAGGAACAGTCACCCATGAATCCCTACGATGAATCTCCGCTGAGTCCGGCTCGTCGCGCGTGGTTGCGCAGGACAGCCTGGACGGCGGGAGCCGCGGCGCTCGGTGGTGCGTCGTTGATACCGGGAACGCTCGCTTTCGCTCAAACGCCGCTCAAGCCGCTCAAGCTTTCCTGGAACGCGGGCGCGATCTGTACCGCGCCGGTGGCCGTCGCGGTGAAGCAGGGTTTCTTCGAGCGGCACGGTTTGCAGGTGGAACTCGTGAATTTTTCGGGTTCGACGGACCAGTTGCTCGAGGCCATTGCGACGGGCAAATCCGACGCAGGCGTCGGCATGGCGCTGCGCTGGATCAAACCGCTGGAGCAGGGTTTCGATGTGAAACTGACCGCCGGGATTCACGGCGGCTGCATGCGTTTGCTGGCCACCCGCGCGTCGGGCATTGTCGATGTGGCGGGACTGAAGGGCCGTACGATCGGCGTCAGCGATATGGCGAGTCCGACCAAGAATTTCTTCGCCATCGTGTTGAAGAAGATCGGCGTCGATCCGGAGCGCGATGTGAACTGGCGCCAGTATCCGGCGAACCTGTTGGGCGAGGCGCTGAAGAAGGGCGAAGTGCAGGCCATCGCGGATGGTGACCCGACCATCTGGTCGATTCGCGAATCCGACCACCTTTATGAAGTGTCGAACAATCTGTGCGGCGAATATCAGACGCGTTCATGCTGTGTGCTTGGCGTGCGCGGTTCGCTGGTGCGCAAGGATCGCGCTACCGCGCAGGCATTGACGCAGGCGCTGCTCGAAGCGACCGAGTGGACCGCCAATCATCCGGCTGACGCGGCCGCCATTTTCTCGGTCTATACGCCGTCCGCCGATGTGGGCCAATTGACGGCGATGCTCAAGAGCCATACCGATCGCCATCATCCGGTCGGCGATGCGTTCAAGAAGGAAATCTCGCTGTATGCCGACGATCTGAAGGCGGTCGGCGTGCTCAATAGCGGGACCGATTCGAACCGTCTGGCGGATCGGGTGTTCTCGAACGTGCTGGCTTAACGGCGGGCCATATCCGTCTGATATGCGGTCTGCGTCGATCGATAGTCGAATTTATCGTTTGGCCGTGACAGTAGGCATCGTTAGGCTAATCGGCTTGCCTACGATGTGCCGACGCCATGATGAATCCGCACAACTCTCCGCCGTCGCGCGGCCGCCGTCGACTCCTGGGTCGTCTGGCAGCCGGCGGCCTGGTTGCTTCCCAAGCCGCCACCGCAAGCGAACTGCTTAAGCCGCTCGCGGTGGCGCAATCGAGCCGCGTGCCGGGCGCGCCCATCCTCGAGCATCCCTACGGCGTGCCTTCGCCGCACGAGGCGGATGTAGTACGCCGAAGTGCGCGCACGTGGCCGCTGCCCGGCGCGGCGTCGTCGATGACGCCGCTCGCCGATCTGCACGGCACGCTCACGCCCAACGGGCTGGTCTACGAACGTCATCACGGCGGCGTGCCTGACATCGATCCCGATCAGCATCGGCTGGCCATTCATGGCCTCGTACGTACCCCGAAGCTGTTCACAATGGACGAGCTGTTGCGCCTGCCGTCCGAATCGCGTATTCATTTTCTCGAATGCTCCGGTAATACCGGTAACGAATGGAATGGCCCGAGCGGCATGCCGGTGCAACTCACGCATGGTCTGCTGTCGTGCTGCGAATGGACCGGCGTGCGTTTGTCGACGTTGCTGGAGGAGGTGGGCGGTGTATCGACATCCGGCAATGCCACAGGCGGCGGCTGGTTGCTGGCGGAAGGCGCGGACGCCGCTGTGATGGCGCGCAGCTTGCCGCTCGAACGGATACTCGATCGCGCGCTCGTGGTCTACGCGCAAAACGGCGAACGCTTGCGCCCGGAGAACGGTTATCCGTTGCGTTTGATCGTTCCGGGCTTCGAGGGCAATACGAACGTCAAGTGGCTGCGTCGGCTGAAGGTGGTCGATGCGCCGTTGCAAACCCGCGAGGAAACGTCGAAATACACCAGCCTGCTCGCGAACGGCACCGCGCGTCAGTTTGCGTTCGAGATGGACGCGAAGTCGGTGATTACGCGGCCGTCGCCGGGGCATCGCCTCACGACGCACGGTTATTACCCGATCACCGGTCTCGCCTGGTCTGGGCGTGGGACGATCCGCAAGGTGGACGTGTCGACCGATGGCGGCGCGACGTGGCGCCCGGCGCGTCTGGACGGCGCCATTCATGATCGCGCGCTCACCCGTTTTCAGGCGGACTGGCGTTGGGACGGTGGCGCTGCCGCGATTCTCTCGCGCGCCACCGATTCGACCGGTTATGTGCAACCGACACGCGCCGAACTCGTTGCCGCGCGCGGGCTGAATTCGCAGTACCACTACAACGCGATCCAGCAATGGCGTGTCGACGCAAGCGGCGAGGTGCGCAATGCGTGACGGTGGCCGTTCGATACGCACGCGGGCGCGAGTGGCACTGATCGCGCTGCTGTCGCTCGCGGCGCTGGCATCGTGTTCCACGATCGCGCCGGTCGGGCAGCACGCCGAGGCGTCCCACGACATCGGCACGCCGCTCACGGAGCAGGACCTCGCTGCGTGGAACATCGACGTCGCGCCGGATGGCCGCGGTTTGCCTGCGGGCAGCGGCGATGTCGCGACCGGCGCGCATGTATTCGCCACGAAATGCGCGGCGTGCCACGGGGCGCAAGACGAGGGTGGTCTCGGCGATCAACTGGTGGGCGGACAGGGCACGCTGACGGGCGCGAAGCCGAAGCGCACCGTGGGCAGCTACTGGCCCTATGCGACGACGCTGTTCGACTATATCCGCCGCGCGATGCCTTACAACGCACCCGAGTCGCTTTCCGCCGACGAGGTGTACGCGGTCAGCGCATTTCTGCTCAACCGGAACGGCATCGTACCGGCGAATACGACGCTCGACGCGGCCTCGCTGCCGCGTGTGGTGATGCCGAATCGTGGTGGTTTCGTGGTCGATCCGCGGCCGGGACAACTGTGACATGCCGGCCGCGCATCAGGCGGCCGGCATGTTTTCAGTTTCGATGCAGCGCGCCGTTCAAATCTGAACGCAGCGCGCTGTCGCCCGAAACCCGATCTTTAGAAGCGGTGACGCACGCCGACACGGAATGCCAACTGGTTGTCCGCGCCCGAACCGGACGGGCCGAAGAAGCTCGTGCTGGAACCGATCTGGGCCTGCACGTCCTGCGTACCGTTGCGACCCGAAGCGATCTGATAGATGCCCAGTGCGTACACGTCGGTGCGCTTGCTCAGCGCGTAGTCGACGCTCAGGTCGCCCTGATTCCAGTGGCCCTTGTTTGCGTTGCCCAGATGCATATACGTATAGCCGGCACCGACGGTCAACGCCGCAGTGAACGCGTACTTTGCGCCTGCGTCATAGGCGGTGAACGTCGTCGCAGCACCCGTCAGCGTTTCGAAACGCGTGTTGGTGTACAGGGCCCACAACGTAGCGGCGCCGATCGCGTAGCGTCCACCGATACCGTACGTGCGCAGGTCGCGCACATTGCCCGCCGACACGTTGGCGATCGTGCTCGAGAAGGTCGGCACAGCCTGGCTCGGGTAACGGATGTCCGTGTACGCTGCGCCGACGCTGATCGGGCCGTTCGCGTAGTTTGCGCCGAAGCTGTAGGCGCGCGACGAACCTGCCACCGGTGCAGCGGCCGTGCCGCTAGCCGGCGAGCCGGCGAATGCGCCAGCCTGGTTCGAGAAGCCGTACAACGCGCCGAACGTGAAACCCGAGAAGTTCGCGCTGCTGAACTTGACCGCGTTGTTGATCCGGCTGGAAGTCAGTTGATCGACGTCGTTGATGTGATAAGCGTAGTTGCCTGCAACGGTCTGGCTACCGGTCGAATACGTGCCGCCCAGATAATCCGTCGAAAACGAGTACTGGCGACCGAACGTCAGCGAGCCGACCCCGTTCTGCGACAGGCCCACGAACGCCTGGCGGCCGAACATCGCACCGCCTTGGCCGAGCGTGCCGTTGCCGCTGTTAAAACCGTTTTCCAGCACGAACAGCGCCTTCAGGCCGCCACCGAGATCTTCCGTGCCACGCAGGCCCCAACGACTGCCCGATGCGACGCCGTCGTCGTATTTGACGAGGCTGCCATGGCCCGTGCCGGCACGCGCGTTGTTCACGTAGCTGATACCCGCATCGATCAAGCCATAGAGCGTGACGCTGCTCTGTGCGTGAGCGCTGAATGAGAGGCTTCCGAGGACAGCGGTGGCGAGGAGGGTCTTCTTCATTTTTTCCTTCTTCTTTTAGGGTGGCCGCGCGGTGCGTGGTCATCACGCGCTACGCGAACCAGGTTGGCGAGCGGTACAGGCATTGATCGAGCGCCCACGGCAAAGCCGCACGAGGCCGCGCAGGAAAGAGATTAATGTCTGGAGGATGCGATTGAACGGGGGCGGGACGAAAACCGCGTTGTGGACGGTACTCGCCGCCTGGCGACAAAAGCGTCGGAGCAACGACGAATCTGTCTGGCGTATAAGCGGTTTCGGGCGAACCGAGACGTCTTATCCCGTTATATATGTCGAAATATATCGACCCGTTGTCTATCCGTAAACAAGTTTGCGGGAAATTGTAGTCTTTATGACACACCGTAAGCTGAGGCGCGTCGTGGACACTGGGCCTCGCGCTCGTTATATTCAGAGGGATATAACCGGAGTGGACGGATGGACAGCGCGGCAAAGCAGGCGGTCGGAAGCAAATACGTGCTCGAGTCGATGAAATACGCTCAGGGCAAAACATGGGAAGTGGTGGAGCGGTTGGCCGGGCGGATCCAGCCGGGCATGCTCGAGTCGGAGGCGACGGCCTTATGCAAGACCGTGCTGAACGCGTTGGGCATGGATCGTATCTGGCATCCGATGCTGGTGCGCTTCGGCGAAAATACGCTGAAGACTTTCAAGCAACGATCGGACGGGGACCCGCAACTCAAGGACGACGATATTTTCTTCGTCGACCTGGGCGTGGTCTGGGATCGGCATGAGGGCGATGCGGGCGCGACCTTTGTGGTCGGCAACGATGCAGAGATGAAGGCCTGCGCGGAGGCCGCGAAGACCGTGTTCGACGAAGTGGAGCAGCACTGGCGCTCGGCGCGCGCGGGCGGCAAAGCGCTCTATGACTTTGCGGAGCAGCGTGCGACGGCGCTCGGGTGGCGTCTGAATCTGGACATCAAGGGCCACCGCGTCAGCGACTTTCCGCACGCTATCTACAAAGCAGGCGATCTGGGTGATTTCGCGGCGTGTCCGGACGCCGGCCTCTGGATCCTTGAAATCCAGCTCGCCCATCCGACGCGGCCGTTCGGCGCGTTCTATGAGGACCTGCTGATCTGATCGCGCTCCTTACGTGACCACCGGCACCTCGGTGCCGGGCCGCTCGATCGCTCAAAGGGGGATGCTCGCGACAGCCGGCTTCTCGCTTGTCGGCAGGTCGAAGCAGAATGTCGTGCCGGGTCCCGCACGCTCGAGCAGGCGTATCTGGCTGTGATGCAATTGCAGCATGCGTTGCACGATCAGCAACCCAAGTCCGCCGCCGCGATGCGCGCCGCCTGAGCTGAACGGCCGTTCGAACAGTCCCGCGCGCTGTTCCGCTGGAATGCCGGGACCGGTGTCGCTCACCGTGACCGATACGCGGTCGTCCTTGTGGGCAAGATCGACGTCGATTACCCCGTTGGCGGGGGTGTGGCGAATCGCGTTATCGAGCAGATTCGTCAGGACACGCTCGATCATGCCGAGATCGGCGCAGACGTTCGGCAGTCGAGGCGGAATACCGGCGCGCAGCCGGATGTGCCGTGCCTCGGCCGGCAATTCGAATTTCTGGAAGACGTCCTGGACCAGATCGACCAGCGAGAATTGCTCGAGCGCGAGTTGCACGTTGCCGTGTTCGAGCCGGGCCAGTTCGAATAGCGCTTGTGCGAGCCGCCCGACCTTGACGCTTTGTGCGAGCGCAATCGCGAGATAACGTTTGCGCTCGGTTTCGCCGAGCGTGTCGGCCTTGAGCGATAGCGTCTCGAGGTAGCCGTGCAAGGAGGTGAGCGGCGTGCGCAGGTCGTGTGAAATGTTGGCGATCAGCTCGCGCCGTTGCTGGTCCTGTCTCGTCAGCGCACGCCACTGGTCCCCGATGCGGTTCGCCATTTGCGCGAAGGTTGCTTCGAGCACGGCGATTTCGTCGCGCTGTCCGGCCGGCGCCGAGCGCGGCACGGCCGGCTGGGTGTCGGGCTCGCCGTCGGCGTCGAAGCGGCGCATGGCGTCGGTCAGGCGGCGCAGCGGTCGCGTGATCAGGCCGAAGGCTGTCAGGCCCGCGAGCAAACCAAGCAGCGCGACTAGCGCCATCGACCACAGCGTGGTGCGCAGAACCGAGCTCGCGGCGACGCGTGCGGCGAGTGCGTCGTGCTCCTCGCCGAGCAGGACGACATAGATATAGCCGGAGGGTTGCTGGCCACTCAGTTGCAGCGGTGCGGCGCTGAACACCTTTTTCCCGTCGAGGCTGCGCGGGTCGTCGCCGAGGATCGGCAACGCGTCTCCGGCGATGAATTGCCGGATCGGCGCGAGATTCACCTGCTCGCGTTTGACGTGGCCCGCGGGGGCGTCGTCGCCCTGGATACGTCCACGGTTATCGAGCAGGTACACCTCGACGCTCGGATTCACCATCATCAGCTGGCCGAACAGTTGACGCACCGCGTCGGGCCTCAAGCCGTTCGCATCCATCAGGGTGGTGCGGTGCGCGATATGGTCGGCGAGGTTGCGCGACAGGCTTTGTACGACTTCCTTTTCGTGCAGATCGCTCGAACGGATCTGCAGCCATGCCGACGCACCGCAGCACGCCAGCAGAAGCGCGGAGAAAACGAGCGAGAGTCGCTGGGTCAGTGTCAGCGTCACGGCGCGTCCTGATGTGCGCTGCCGGGCGGCGGCGCGTCGCCCGGCACGGCCAGCTTGTAGCCGCGCCCCCAGACAGTCAGGATGCGCTCGGGCTGGGCGGGATCCGCTTCGATCTTGGCGCGCAGCCGGTTGATATGGGTGTTGACGGTGTGTTCGTAGCCCTCGTGCTGATAACCCCACACGGCATTGAGCAGGTCCATTCGCGAGAACACTTTCCCGGGATGCTGCGCGAAGTAATAGAGCAGATCGAATTCTCGCGGCGTCAGTTCGATGGCCTTGCCTTCGACGCTGGCCTCGCGGGTCAGCGGATCGATCGTCAGGCCGGCGATCTGCAGACTGCCGGCGTCGATTCGCGAGTCTTTCGCCATGGCTTCGACGCGCCGCAGCAACGCCTTGACGCGCGCAACTAGTTCGAGCACCGAGAACGGCTTGGCCAGGTAGTCGTCAGCGCCGAGTTCGAGGCCGAGAATCCGGTGCACTTCGCTCGAACGCGCACTGGTGATGATGATCGGCGTATAGCGTGTCATCGCGCGGGCGCGCCGGCAGATTTCCAGGCCGTCGACGCCCGGCAGCATCAGGTCGAGGATCAGCGCGTCCCAGCCGCCTTGCTCCAGTAATCGCAGCCCTTCGTTACCGTCGGCGCTGTGCACGACTTCGTAACGCTCGTCGCGAAGATGAAGGCTCAGCACGTTGGCGATGTCGACGTCGTCTTCGACGATCAGGATGCGCTTCGAGTGGTCCATGGAGGGCTTTAGTTGCGGGCTAGGGCGTGGTTCAGAACGGAGGAAGAAACGCGCTCCGGTAAAAAGCGGGCCGTTGCGCCATTGTGCAGAATTTTCGGGCAGCGAGTTATCACATTTAATTTAACTTTCCGTGAGGACTTCGACATCCTCCGCGCTTTAGGATGGGGCCACTTTCCGCAGAGTCCTGCACCCACGTCTGGAACCGACATGCTACTTATCGTTCTTGCCTATCTTGGCGGCGCCCTTACGATTCTCAGTCCATGCATCCTGCCGGTGCTGCCGTTCGTTTTCGCGCGCGCCGATCAGCCGTTCGTGCGCAGCGGGCTGCCTTTGCTCGCCGGCATGGCCCTCACGTTCGCGATCGTCGCGACCCTTGCAGCCGTCGGCGGCGGCTGGGTCACCCAGGCCAACCAGTATGGCCGTTGGCTCGCGATCGCATTGCTGGCGGTCTTTGGATTGACGCTGCTGCTGCCGCGTTTTGCCGATCATCTGATGCGACCGCTGGTGAGCGCCGGCAATCGCCTGTCGAACTTCGCCCAGAGCGACGGTCAGCAGGTTCGCCCGGGCTCGTCATTTCTGTTGGGCATCGCGACCGGCCTCCTGTGGGCGCCGTGCGCCGGTCCGATTCTCGGTTTGGTGCTGACCGGTGCGGCACTGCGGGGCGCCAGCGTCGGCACTACGCTGTTGCTGGCGGCCTATGCGGCCGGTGCCGCGACTTCGCTTGCGGTGGCGCTGCTGATCGGCGGGCGCGTGTTCACGGCGATGAAACGCTCGCTGGGTGCAGGGGAATGGATCCGCCGCGGGATCGGGGCGGCGATGCTATGCGGCGTGGTGGCGATTGCGCTTGGCCTCGACACGGGTGTGCTGACACGCATCTCGACTATCGCCACCGGAGGCATCGAACAGAAACTGGTGGACACGCTTTCGCCCGGTGCGACGCCGGCTAATGGAGGGGCAGCAGCTAACGCAGCCAATGCGGCGTCTAATGCGCCGGCTGATGCAGCGAACAATGATGCTGTGATGACGGCCAATCCCGCCGCCGATGCAAGCTCCGGTGCGATGATGCGCGCCGCCCAGGGCATGCCGGGCGGCGCGGCACCGTTGCCGGTCGAAGGTGTATTGCCGACGCTGGATGGTGCTGTCCAATGGCTGAATTCACCGCCGCTGACGGTTCAGGGTCTGCGCGGCAAAGTCGTGCTGATCGACTTCTGGACGTACTCGTGCATCAACTGCCTGCGTTCGCTGCCGTACGTCAAGGCGTGGGCGCAGAAATATAAGGACCAAGGCCTGGTGGTGATTGGCGTGCACGCACCGGAATTCGCGTTCGAACGCAATATCGACAACGTGAAGAAGGCGACTCACGATCTCGGCGTCGACTATCCCGTCGCTATCGACAACAACTACGCGATCTGGCGCGCGCTGAACAATCAGTACTGGCCGGCGCACTATTTCGTCGATGCGAAAGGGCAGATTCGCTATCACCATTTTGGCGAAGGCGACTATGCGGAATCGGAAAAGGTGATTCAGCAACTGCTGGCGGAAGCGGGTCATGCAGGCGTGTCGAAGGTCGCGCTGGGCATCACGAGTGCCAGCGCACAAGGTGTACAGGCCGCGGCCGACAACGCCGATATGCAGTCGCCGGAAACCTATGTCGGTTATCAGCGCGCGGAGAATTTCGCGTCGCCGGGCGGTGAAGCGCAGGACAAGGTGCACACCTATTCGGCGCCGTCGCAACCCGCCGTCAACGATTGGGGATTGGCCGGCGCATGGAAGGTCGGCGCCGAACATGCGACGCTCGCGGCCGCGTCCGGGCGCATCGTCTATCGCTTTCATGCTCGCGATCTGCACCTCGTGCTGGGTCCGGGCAAGGACGGCAAGCCGGTTCGCTTTCGCGTGAGTGTCGATGGCGCCGCACCGGGCGCTGCACACGGTACCGACGTTGCCGCCGACGGTAGCGGCACCGTGACCGAACAGCGTCTTTACCAGCTCGTGCGGCAAACCGGCGATGTCGCGGATCACACGTTCTCGATCGAGTTTCTGGATCCCGGCGTGCAAGCGTATGCCTTTACGTTCGGCTAATCCAAGCCGGGCGGCGTGAAACAACCCACTCTTTGAAGGACCGATGTCATGCACACGACTTCTACCCGTCAGGCTCCCCGAAGCAAGCGTTCGGCCTTTGCCAGACTTGCCGGTTGCGTCGCCATTGCGGCGAGTGTTTTCGCCGCGCAGCGCATCGCGAATTCGGCTGAAGCAGCGATCAGGATTCCACCGCCAGCCCAGGATGAAAAAGCTGGCGCGACGCATAGCGAAACGGCTGTGTTCGCAGGTGGTTGCTTCTGGGGTGTTCAGGGCGTATTCGAACACGTGCGCGGCGTGAAGCAGGTTGCTTCGGGCTACACGGGAGGTGCGGCCGGCACCGCGCAATACGAAACCGTCAGCGAAGGCGACACGGGACACGCGGAGTCGGTGCAGATTACCTACGACCCGACTCAGATCACCTACGGACGGTTGTTGCAGATTTTCTTCTCGGTCGCGCACGATCCCACCGAGCTGAACTATCAGGGACCCGACCACGGGACGCAATACCGTTCAGCGGTTTTTCCGGCCAACCCTCAGCAGCGTGTCGTTGCGCAGTCGTATATCGCGCAACTTGACAAGGCGCACGTATTTTCAGGGCCTATCGTTACTCGCGTGGAGAACTTCAAGGGATTCTATCCGGCGGAAAACTACCACCAGAATTTCCTCGCTCTCCATCCCGACTCCCCGTACATCGCGATTAACGATCTGCCGAAGGTGAGCGAACTGAAGCGGATGTTCCCCGATCTGTATCGCAACGATCCGGTGTTGCTGAAAGTGAGTGCGTAGTGTCTCGCACGAAAGAGGGGGCAACTGCTCGTGCCCGTTGCAGCATAACGCACGCCGCAAGGCGTCCATAATGACGCGCAGACATCATCCGGAGGAGACAGGAATATGCAGGTCAGTCGCACAATCAGTACCGTCGAGGTGCATACCGGCGGGGAGCCGTTCCGGATCGTCACGTCGGGCCTTCCGCGCCTGCAAGGCAACTCGATCGTGGAGCGCCGTGCCTGGGTACGCGAACATGCGGACAATATTCGTCAGGCCCTGATGTTCGAACCCCGCGGACACGCGGACATGTACGGGGGATATCTCACGCCGCCCGTTTCACCCACGGCTGATTTCGGTGTCATCTTCCTGCACAACGAAGGATATAGCGACCACTGCGGACATGGCGTGATCGCCCTGGCAACGGCCGCGGTGGAACTCGGCTGGGTGCAGCGCGAATCGCCCGAGACGCGTGTCGGCATTGACGCACCGTGTGGTTTTATCGAAGCATTCGTCAAGTGGGACGGCATGCACGCCAACGGGGTGCGATTCATTAACGTGCCCTCGTTCATTTACCGGCGCGACGTGAGCGTCGAGACGCCGACCTATGGGACGGTGACCGGCGACATTGCATTCGGCGGGGCGTTCTATTTCTACACAGACAGCGCGCCGCATGGCCTCACTATTCGTGAGTCGTCGGTCGATGCGCTCAAACAGTTCGGTGCGGAAGTCAAGATTGCCGCCAATCAGGCGTTTCCGCTCGTGCACCCGGAGATTCCGGAAATCAACCATATCTACGGCACGATCATTCACGGCGCGCCAAGATTTCCCGAATCGACTCAGGCGAACTGTTGCATTTTCGCGGACCGGGAGGTGGACCGTTCTCCGACGGGGTCAGGCACTGCAGGCCGTGTGGCGCAACTGTATCTGCGTGGAGAGATCGGTCGGGACGACGTACTCGTGAATGAGTCGGTGATTGGCACCGTGTTTCGCGCACGTGTCGTAGCTGAGACGCAACTCGGTGTGTTCCGGGCCGTGATTCCCGAGATCGAAGGTTCAGCCCATGTGTGCGGATTCGCCAACTGGATCATCGACGAGCGCGATCCACTCAAGTATGGATTCCTGGTACGTTGAGCGGAGCGCGCACGCCGTGCATCGTCGCAGATGATCGGCGCACATCCAGACATTCTGCGTGCCCTGACGGAATCCAACTACGTCCAGCAGGCAGCGTACGGGGACGACTCGTACTCTATCGAGGCAACGCAGTTTCAGGAATTATTCGGCATTTCCGCTTTGAAGGAACACTTTGCTTTCTACGTTTGGAGAAAGGCGGATAACGATCATTCTGTGATTCGCCTCGTCACGTCCTGGGCCAGCGGGGAACATCAGGTTGACGCTTTTTTGGCTCGGCTCGCCCAGTCTTGAAACCAAAGTACATGCAGCGCGGCCCGCATGGCGGATATTTTGGCGCAAGTAGTGATGTGCCCAGACCTCAGCGCACGCCGCTTTGGCAAGCGGAAACGACCCATGCGTTGGACGCGTGACACGTGTAGTCCGCTCTCGTCCGCACCACGAGTCGTCCGCTTTTAACTGCTTGCGCAGCTATAGCTGGCTGCCTGATTGATGTCTCCCGCGTTGTAGTGCGGCACGGTCGGATACGGGCAATCAGGCAGTGTTGCTGTCACATTGCCGTTCGTGTCAAGTTTGGTCATAGTTAGTTGACCCGGTGCGACACCTTGCTCGACCCAGGCGATCATCGGACCAATGTAGTCGAACTGATCTGGTCCATTGCCACCTTCGACATGACCCACACCGGCCTCGCGGTAGAACCGCGCGTTACTGGCCGCCGACCCCGCGAGTTGCGTCATTGTCAGCCAGTTGCGGATATGGTCACGAGCCGACAGCAGCGGATCGGCGCCGCCGTGGAACGAGATCAGCTTTTTGCCCGAAGCCAGATACTGGGCGATAGCCTGAAGGCTGTGATCGGCTCCCGCGCTTTGCAAACCTGCGGCGATCACCGGATAGGCGCTATCGACGTTGAAGGTGGCCTGCAAACTGCCTGCGGCAGTGGCCGGTAAGAGCCAATTGCCATCACCTGTCGCGATGCCGGCGAATCCACCGCCCAGCGTTGCATACGCACCGACACCGAGCGAGCTGCCGAAGTCGGCCCAGTAGTAACCGGAATAGAGCAACGTTCCGCCACCGGTATCCAGTGCACCGATTTCTTGCCGGACCGTCTGCAATTGAGCCGGTGTGAGGCAGGTCGCTGCGGGCGCGCCTGCGGTTCCACATTGAAGTGAAGCGGGATCGTAGGTGCACGCGTCCGGGTTCAGTATCACGCCGTTTGCGTTCCCGCATTGTTGCAGCGCTGCCTGATAGGCCGCCGTCCATTGCGCGCTGCTGGGCATGGCGGGCGTTCCGACCTTGGAGGCCATGTTCAGCCATGCCATGGTTTGCGTTGCCATATTCATTGTTTCGGAGCCGGCGATGATGCCGTCGTAATCGCCGGGCCAATCCTGCGCGACGAGGTAAGCGTTGCGGCCGCCGTTCGATGCGCCTTCGAAGTAGGTGTACTTGGGTGCCTGACCGTAGAAGGCGCTAATCACCGCTTTGGCAAAATGTACGGTGGTGCCGAGCGCGGCGTACGAGTAGTCCTGTTTTTGGGTCGCATTGGTGATGAAATCGGCAGGGTTGCCGTCCCGGTTACCACCGTTTGAAGCCGTGAACGCCATGCCGCGTTGCAACGGTTTGGTGAGCGGGTAGGTCAGGTTGACAGATTCGATGGTTGGAATGGATCCGTCGAAACCGCCCCCGCCCTGGTGGAATAACCGGTTCGCATAGTTGTCCGGAAGATCGACCTCGATGTCGAGCGTCGTGCCATGGGCGCCGGTCGCGCTAACTTTGCAGTAGGCGGGCACATCGCCGCTCGCTTCGGTGCGCTTCGTGGCCGTAATCTGGATCCCACCGATGGTTTGGCCGTTGAGCGTGGTGCATTTGGACGCATTGGTCTGAGCGACTGTGGGGGGTGTCACGTCACCACTTCCGCATGCAGCGACAAATACGCTGCAAAGACTGGCGATACCCCAGACCAGACACGACTGGGTGATCCGCCTGTGCGCGCCGTCCGAGCCTCTGACATTCTGATTTGCCATTCATATCTCCTGGTTGAGGACAACAATTTTTGTTTTTATTAATTAACCGACCGGTCGGTTTTGTAAGTGAGGTGCAGCATAAGTTGTCGGAAATCGCTCGGATAGCGACGTTAACCCTGACGAATCAACGCGGATTTGATTGGAGCGGCGCGCGGTGGGCGAGCGCTGGAAGTGCGTGGGGTACAAACGCACCCCACGACGTATTGCGTGCGAAAGTTGAAGTCGACAGAGGGAAGGGCTGGCCTGGGGGCAGGGACATGTCCAGGGTCATCGTCGCGATCGAGCAGCCGACCGGTGCCGGCTGAGGGAACCAGACGTCGCCCCCATAGCCGGCTAGCTGACCACTTTCCAGTGCTGCGGCGATGGCATCGCGGTCGCACAGCTTGCCGCGTGCCGTATTGATCAGATAAGCACCACGCTTGAAATTCGCCAGCGTCTTCGCGTTGATCATGTGCTCGGTCTCGGGGTGCAGCGGGCAGTTCAGCGTCACGACGTCGCACACTTTGGTCAGGCTCTCGAGACTGGTGTGGTGGATGAGGTTGAGTTCCTTCTCAACCGACTCCGGCAGGCGATGGCGATCCAGATAGTGCAGCTTCACGTCGAAGGGCTTGAGCAGCCGCAGTACGCGCAAGCCGATACGGCCGGCGGCGACGGTGCCGACGTTCATCGCCTCAAGGTCATAGGAGCGTTCGACGCAATCGGCGATGTTCCAGCCGCCCCTGATAACCCAGTCGTACGACGGGAGATAGTTGCGCACCAGGGCAAGCGTTGTCATTACGACGTGCTGGTTCGGGTGTCGAGCACGCTTAACAGGCTGTGCGGCAGGATGCTGTATAGGCCAGCATGCTGGACGTTCGAATACAGTGCGAGCAAGGAATCCGTTTCGAGCTCGCCAGCGTAACCAGATAATGAAGTTGACGGATGAACATCGCGCTCCCGGGTACCGGCAGATGCCATTTGCACATGCCGGCCTCGTTATGTCACATGGAATATAACGAACTCGCCACGCACTGTGCTCGGTCATGTGATCATGACCGCGTGCCACACGCCCAGGCATTAGCGCAGTCAGGTGTCGGGCGAAAAAACTACGATGCCGACCAGGATTGAATCAGGGTTTTCAGCCACATACCGGCGCATGCGCAGAATGCTACGCTGCGCCGAGAAAATCAGCAGGTGGGTTTGCAAATGATGCGAATCGAGACAGGGGATTTTTCCACCAACCGGATCGAGCTGCGAGCCGACATTGCCGGCAGCGGTATGCCGGTCCTGCTCTGCCACGGATTCCCCGAATCGCGGCATTCCTGGTGCCATCAGGTGTCGGCGCTCGCCGAAGCGGGATACCGTGTGATCGCGCCTGATATGCGGGGATATGGCGGCAGTAGCGCCCCGGAAACGATCGAGGATTTTACGATCCTGCATCTGGTGGGCGACATGGTCGGGTTGCTCGATACGCTTGGGCATCCGAAAGCAGTGATCGTCGGTCATGATTGGGGCGCGGTCGTCGCCTGGACGGCAGCCATGTTGCGGCCTGACCGGTTTATCGGCGTCGCTGGACTTTCGGTTCCGTTCATCCCCCGCACGTCTTCTCCGCCGCTCGCGACCCTGCGCCGCCTCGGGCGGGAGCACTTCTACTGGCTCTGGTTCGAACCGCGGGGGCGCGCCGAGGCGGAGCTTGACGCTGATCCGGCGGAAAGCCTTCGCCGCATTTATTGGGGCCTCTCTGGCGGCGCGCCCGATCCGCTCTGGAACGGTATGGTCGCCGGGAGCGGATTTCTTGCTACCTTCCCAGCGCCCGCCGGCCTGCCGGATTGGCTGACGCCGGAAGACCTTAGCCTGCAAACAGCGGCTTTCGCCCGTGGCTTTCGTGCGCCGCTCGACTGGTATCGCAATCTTGACCGGAACTGGGGATTGCTCGGCGCCTTTGCCGGCGCACGCATCACACAACCGGCGATGTTTCTCGCGGGCGCGCGGGACCCCGTGTTGAATTGGCGACGCGATGCCTATGGGGCCCATTCGGAGAACTTGCCAGGCCTTGTCTCCAGCACACTGCTCCCTGGCATCGGTCATTGGATACAGCAGGAGGCGCCGCAAGCGGTGACGGCGGCGCTCCTCGACTTCCTGCGGACATTCAAAGCATCGGACTACTAGCCAATGGGCTCGCCCTAAGGAGGCGTGTTTGCAAACGGGGCGCCCAGTTCCATTGAGTGCCAACTGCGCATGACCTGCCGATCGCGCCTGACAGATGTATGGCTGCGGCGGCCTGAACGTTGCCGATCAGTTGGGCATCGCCTGACGCATCTGGATGCCCCGGTTTTCAGCGCGCCAGCAACGAAACGGTTGCGATGCCCAGGATGGTCATCAGGAGCGAGGCGCCCACATGAATGACGATCTCGCCTGCCGCCCAGCCGAGCCGACCGTCCTGCAAGCGCTGCACGACTTCCGCTGAGAATGTCGAGAAAGTCGACAGGCCGCCCATCAAGCCCGTGATGATGAAGAGCCGCCATTCGGGCGCGATCTGCGGCGCTCGCGCGAATCCCGCGACCGCGACGCCGATGACATAGCCGGCGATCACATTGGCGGCGAACGTGCCAAGCGGCAAGCCGGCGAACAGGCCGTTCAGACGGATACCGAGGAACCAGCGGAGCAGCGAGCCGAGTGCGCCACCGATGCCGACGGCGAGAATGGACCAATACATGAAAATTGCCCTGGCGAAGCGAAAGGTCAACGAACCGGGCTGAGGGGACGCGCGATGCCGCGTCCGTCGTCATCCGGGCGAAGCAGGCATCATCAGCCACAAGGGCGGTTAAGGGAGAATGCCATCTCCAGCGCGCAAGTCTAGCATCGGCGGTCCCATTGGGGGACAGGTGGGCGCTGCATGCTCGGTGGGCAACCGGACGCGAAGCATCCGGCGCGCCGCTAGCGGTGTGTCTTGGGTAACGTGTCAGCCGACGCTTTCGCGTTCCGGCGTTGCCGAAATCTTGTGGATCGACAGGTCCGCGCCGTTGTACTCGTCCTCCTGATCGAGCCGCAAACCCACCGTCATGCGAATGGCCCCGTACACGAGCGTGCCGCCCAGCGTCGCCACTACGACCCCGCCCAGCGTGCCGACCAGTTGCGCGCCGAACGATACGCCGCCCAGGCCGCCGAGCGCATGCAGACCGAAGATGCCGGCCGCGATGCCACCCCATGCGCCGCACAGACCATGCAACGGCCATACGCCGAGCACGTCGTCGATGCGCCAGCGGTTCTGCACGCAGGTGAACATGGTGACGAACAGCACGCCCGCAATGCCGCCCGTTATGAGCGCGCCGAGCGGATGCATCACGTCGGAGCCGGCGCATACCGCGACCAGCCCGGCGAGCGGGCCGTTATACGTGAAGCCGGGATCGTTGCGACCCGCGAGCCATGCGGTCAGTGTGCCGCCGACCATTGCCATCAGTGAATTGACTGCCACGAGGCCGCTGATTTTGTCGATGGTCTGCGCGCTCATCACGTTAAAGCCGAACCAGCCGACCGCCAGTACCCATGCGCCCAGGGCGAGGAACGGAATATTCGACGGCGGGTGTGCGGCGATACCGCCGTCGCGGTGATAGCGGCCGTGGCGCGCGCCGAGCAGCAGCACGGCGGGCAACGCAACCCAGCCGCCGAACGCATGCACCACGACTGAACCGGCGAAGTCGTGAAACGGCACCCCGAATACCTGAGTGAGCCAGTTCTGAATGCCGAAGCGGCCGTTCCACACGATCCCTTCGAAGAACGGATAGATGAAACCGACCAGCACGAAAGTGGCGAACAGTTGCGGATTGAACTTCGAGCGCTCCGCGATACCGCCTGACACGATCGCGGGAATCGCCGCCGCAAAGGTCAACAGGAAGAAGAAACGCACCAGCGCATAGCCATTGTGCGCAGCCAGCGACTCGGCGCTGCCGAAGAACTGCACGCCATAGGCGATCGTGTAGCCGATGAAGAAATACGCGATCGTCGAGACCGAGAAGTCCACCAGAATCTTGACCAGGGCATTGACCTGATTCTTTTTGCGCACCGTACCCAGTTCGAGAAATGCAAACCCCGCGTGCATGGCCAGCACCATCGCGGCACCTAGCAAAAGGAAGAGGGTGTCGGTGCCGGTTTTCAGACTTTCCATCGATGTGTCCCGCTTATGCCAAAAAAGCGGGCATTGGATGCAAGAAGCGGGCCAAATTTGTGCCGGAAAGCGTCGATCAGGTGCAAACCCGCACCGGTATGGGTTCCATGTCGTTAGCAATCGACCGGGCGACGCGCCACGTTCTGCACCGTAAACAGTAGAGAAAGCACGATGTAGGTGCACATCAGGTCCATAACGGGCGTCATGATCCAAACATGGGCAATACATTCGATTTTATTTACGTTTAATTCAAAAGCCTGACGTTGTGTGCGCATTCGTTGCAAAGAGGGCTGAATCTGGCGGAAGAAGTCTGGTCCGTGGCGTGTCGTCTTTGTCTTCCTGCCCAAAGGCCGACATAATGTGCCGTCCCCGTGCACGATCTGCCGGCCACCGACCTCCAATGCGTACGCATGAGACTGACCACCAAAGGCCTGTTGCTGATCGCGATTCCGGCCTTCTTCGAACTGGCGCTGCTGTCCGGGCTGATCAAGGCGCAGTCCGACGCGACGCAAGCGGAGCAGTGGGCCATCCATAGCGAAGACGTGCTGCGCCAGACCACCGCGATTCTCGATCCGGTGCTGGGCGAATCCGTGGCGCTGCGCGGCGCCGTGCTCGCCAACGATACCCGCTTTACGACACCGGTTACCTTGTGGATGGACGTCGACCGTCGCATCGACCAGCTGGCCGAGCTGGTTGCCGATAACCCGGCGCAGGTCGAGCGCGTGGTGCAGGTGCGCCAGGCGGTGCAGGGATATCGCCAGTGGTCGGATCGCATTCAGGACATGCTGCATTCGGGGCGGCGACGCGATTTGCTCGATCGATTCCGCGAACTGGCCTCGGCCGACGTGCTCGATCGCTTCCGCCAGCAGGTCACGGCTTTCCAGGCGGAAGAGCGGCGCCTCGACACGTTGCGCTCGAACGCCGCCGAAGCGGCGCGTGAGCGGCAACAGATGCTGATCGTCGCGGCCGTGTTCGGCTCGTTGCTGTTCGTCGCGCTGGCTGTCTGGTTGTTCACGCGCGGCGTACGCGGCCGGCTCGCACTGCTGTCCGATAACGCCGGGCGCCTCGCGGGCAACGAGCCGCTGGCGCCGATCGGGCCGGGCCGCGACGAAATCGCCCGGCTCGATTTGACCTTGCATGAAACCAGCCGGCGCCTGCTCGAAGCCGAGCGCATCCAGGCGCGTTTCCAGTCCGATCTCGCGCGCCGTGCCGGTGAACTGGCGCGCATCAACGAGACCTTGCGGCAACAGACCCAGGAAAACGAAATGTTCATCTACAGCGTGTCGCACGACCTGCGTGCGCCGCTGGTGAATCTGCAAGGCTTCTCGAAAGAACTGATTCGCGCATGTGACGAACTGCGCGCGATGCTTCGCCGGTCGTCGCTCGCGGCAGAACCGCGGCAGCGCATCGAGCGGGTGGTGGACGAGGATATCGGCGAGGCGTTGCACTTCCTGCAGACGGCGGTACTGCGGGCATCGCACATCATCGACGCGCTGTTGCGGCTGTCGCGTGTCGGCCGGGTCGAGTACCGCCAGCAAAAGGTCGAAGTGGGCGATATCGTGCCGCGCGTGGTCGATGCAATGCAAGGGTCGATCCGGGCGCGCCGGGCGCACGTCATCGTGCACGACTTGCCGGCGGTGTGGGGCGATCCGACCGCACTCGAACAGGTATTCGCGAACCTGATCGGCAATGCGGTCAATTATCTGGACCCGGCCCGCGAAGGCCAGATTGAAATCGGTACGACGCCGGCGCCGCCGGGCGTCCATTCACTGCGGATTTTCTACGTGCGGGACAATGGCCTCGGCATCCCGGCCGTCGCGCTGCCACGGCTTTTCAACGCCTTTCAGCGTCTGCACGGCAATGTGGCGGCGGGTGAGGGCATTGGCCTTGCGCTCGTGCGGCGCGTGGTGGAGCGGCACGGCGGGCGCGTGTGGGCGGAGTCAAAAGAGGGGATGGGCACGACGTTTTATCTGTCGCTGCCCGAAGCCGGGGTGCGGACGGCGCAACTGGCTGTCGAAACGCATGTCACGTTAGCGGGGGGTGTTCACGCGGTTCGTGATGTGCGCGAAGTGCGCGCGGACCTCGCTGATCGTGATGGCCCTGGCCCTGGCCTTGGCGGCGGCGCGCAGGCGCAGGCCGCCAATGCCACGCCCCGTATCAGTACGCGGTAAAGAGCCGGCGCGGTTTGAGCAGTTTGCTGCCGCGAATCGACCAGTAGCAGCCGCAAACGATCAGGATCGCAACGCCCGTGAGCGCCTCGAGCGGCGCGGGGTGCAGGCCGGGCAAGCCGTCCAGCGCGAATAGTCCGCGCGCGATAATCAATAGCGCTGCCCACAGTGCGCACGCCGCTTGTACCAGCATGCGCGTGCCGGTCAGGCGTCGTGCGCGGTTTTCTCGCGACCAGTTGGCCGGTGTGCGCGCGCAGAAAAAAGCAATCGCCATCAAGGTGACGGCGAGAATGACGATCCAATCAGTCAGTTCCATCGAAAAAGGCTCCCAAGTCAACCGGCGACTATAGGAAAGCCTTCCGCTGCGAACTATCGGACTAGTCTCAAATGCGGGTGAGGGTTGGCGAGCGCGCGTTGCCGCGAGGGCAAGGCGCTCGCCTCTGGATCAGAGTTCGATCCGCGTGCCGAGCAGCACGAGGAATTGACGCAGCCACTCAGGATGCGCGGGCCATGCGGGGGCGGTGACGAAATTGGCGTCGGTGATCGCGGCGTCGACCGGAATGTCGGCGTACTCGCCGCCGGCCAGCTTGACTTCGGGCGCGCAGGCCGGGTAGGCCGAAATGCGCTTGCCACGAATCACGTCGGCGGCGGCCAGCAGTTGCGCGGCGTGGCAGATCGCGGCGATCGGCTTGCCCGCTTCGGCGAACTGCCGCACGAGTTCGATCACCTTGTGATTAAGTCGCAGATATTCCGGCGCGCGGCCGCCCGCGATTGCCAGCGCGTCGTATTGACGGGGATCGGCGTCTTCGAACGTTGCGTTGAGCGTGAATTGATGGCCAGGCTTTTCGGTATAGGTCTGGTCGCCTTCGAAATCATGGATTGCGGTCTTGATTTTGTCGCCGGCTTTCTTGTTCGGACAGACTGCGTCAACCACGTGGCCAATCGCCTGCAGTGCCTGAAACGGCACCATCGTTTCGTAATCCTCGGCGAAGTCGCCGGTCAGGAACAGAATCTTCTTTGCTGCCATCGCATGCCTCCAATTGATCAACGGAACACATCGAACGCTCAGGCAGTCTACTCCAACGCCTTTGACAGAACCGCGACGGAGTATGCGATGAAGCATTTCGAATGGCGCGCGCTGCACGCGGACGACACGGCGACGCTGGCGCAACGGTTTCGAGCCGCAGTGGGACAGCTTGCGGCTGCTGACTACGACGCCGCGGCGCGCGTCGCAGCTTCGAGTCCGCGGGCTTCCAGATGCTCGCCGCGCAGACCGTAACGCGCGACGGCGTATCATTGGCGCGTTTTCGTATGCGGAAGCCGCTCAACGCGGCTCACATTTAAATATGACTTTATCTATTCGTTCACCGTTGCTGCGCCGCGTCGCTGTTGTCGCCCTTGTGTTCGGCGGCCTGACGGCTTGTCAGAAGAACGATGCGTCGGCACAGGTCGCGGGCAAGCTTAACGATGCGGCGCAAGCCGCCGGCCAGAAGCTCGATCAGGCGGCCAGCTACGTCGGCCAGCAGGTCGATGCGACCAAGGCCGCCACCCAGCAGAACCTCGAATCGGCGTCCGCGCCGTCGATCACGATCGAGCCGGCTTCACTGGCATCGACCGCGCAAGCCAATCTGCAAGGTGCGGCGAGCGCGACGAACGCGCAACTCGGCAAGGCGGCGGCGCTGACCGGCCAGGGCCTCGAGACGGCGGGGCGCAAGTTGCAGGAGTGGTCGGCGCAAAGTTCGGCGTCGTCGGCGAGCGTTTCAGCTTCTTCGTCGACGTCGAGCGATTCCAGCGATGCGCAAAAGCAGATGGACAAATGAGATGGCGGGCTGCGCGCCGCGCCGTTTGACGTCCGGTTTGACAGCGAGATTGACAGCGAGATTGACAGCCGGATTAAATGTAATTACTATAGTTACACATTGTCGTCGCCAGGCAGGTTTGCTGTGAATACGAGTAGCCGGTTTGCGTTTGCGGTCCATGTGCTCGCGCTGCTGTCGTTGCAGAAGGGTGTGCCGCTTTCGTCGGAGATGATCGCGGGCAGCGTGAATACGAATCCCGCGTTGATCCGGCGTCTGTTGACCATGCTGGCGGAGGCGGGTCTCACTACCTCGCAACTCGGTGCGGGCGGCGGCGCGCTGCTTGCCAGGGCGCCTGAGGACATCAGCTTGTTTGAGGTGTATCGTGCAGTGGACGACGCACAATTATTCGCCATGCATCGCGAGGAGCCGAATCCGGCGTGCATGGTGGGGCGCAATATCCAGGTCGTGCTGCGCGGCATCATCGACGAAGCGCAGCAAGCCATGGAAGCATCGCTCGGCGCACGCACGCTGGCCGATGCCACTGCCGACGTGGTGCGCGCCGAACGGACGCGTGAAAGCAAACGGCGTTCGCATGCGTGACGTAGTCAGGAAGCAGTACAGAAGGGCGCGTGTGATGTAGTCGACGCGCGTGCTTGAGAATGGACGGGGGCCCAAGCCCCTCTTTTTTTCCCACTATATGTAATCAATGTAGTTACATATAAGCTAATAACTGGAGTATCGAAATGAGCAAACAGTTGAAAATCGCGTTGTTTGGCGCCACTGGCACGATTGGTTCGCGGATCGCCACGGAAGCGGCTCGCCGCGGACATCAGGTCACGGCGCTGGCGCGCAATCCGGCGCGCGTGCCGGCGGATGTGGCGAATCTGAAAGCCGCGCAGGCCGACCTGCTCGACGCCGCGAGCGTTGGCGCCGCGGTGCGCGGGCATGATGTGGTGGCGAGCGCTTATGCGCCGCCGCAAGACGATCTCGCGGCGCTGACCAAGGCGACCCATGCGCTTGTCGACGGCGTACGCGCAGCGGGCCTCAAGCGCCTCGTGGTGGTGGGTGGCGCAGGTTCGCTCGAAGTGGCGCCGGGCAAGCAACTGGTCGATACGGACGGGTTCCCGGATGCCTACAAACCGATCGCACTGGCCCACCGCGACGCATTCGATTACTACCGCGGCGTCACCGATCTCGACTGGACTGTCTTCGCACCGGCCGCGCTGATCGCCCCGGGCGAGCGCACCGACACGTTCCGCACGGGCGCAAACACGCTTCTGACCGACGCCGAGGGCAATAGCCGCATTTCCGCGGAAGACTATGCGATTGCCTTCGTCGATGAACTGGAGCAGGGTCGTTTTGTCCGTCAGCTCGCGACGGTGGCTTATTGAGCCTCGGAGCGGGTTCGCGCGCGGCTCGCGCCCCGCGTGGCCCGTTGCGTGCGTCGTAGCGGTCGTTCGAGGGGATGACGGTGACCCGCCAATCCTCGAATTCAGGCAAGCATCCTAACAATCGGTTACGCATGTTCGGTTGCTGGCGGTAAAACTGCGGCTACACTGGCGTCTCCCGTTTTCTCACGGATCGCCATGCAGTCATGCCCGTTGCGGCGTGAGTCCGGGGCCGCGCTGGCCAACGGCGGCCAACCGGCGACTCACGCCGACTTTCATTTTTCGTCCAGTCATGCCGGATGTCGCATTCAGCGCGGCGTTCGCATTCATATCACGGCGTGGTTCGGCGCATGGGCGGCCACGCTCTGCCTCGCGCTGATCCTCGGCATTGGATGGATGCCCGCGACTGCCCAGGCTGCCGGCACCGGCACGCCGGTCATTCCGGCATTGCAGAGCCTGATCAATAGCGCGACGGCGACGCCTGCGTCTGCCGCCTCGGCCGCTTCTGCCGCGGAAGCGGCCTCCGCGCCGTCACCCGCGAGCCAGGCGGAACTGGCACGCTCGCTCGACAGCGTGATCGCCACGCTCGACAACGACCGGCAGCGCACGGCGCTCGTCGCCCAACTCAAAAAGCTGCGCGAAGTCTCGCAAAACGTCGCGCCGCCCGCGCCCGCGCAACCGAGTCCTGGCTTGCTCGGCGCGATCGCGTCAGGCATCGCGTCGTTCGAATCCGATGTGCATCAGGGCCGCACGCCGGTGCGCTATTGGGGTGGGCGCTTCAATGCGGCCGCCAACGAGCTTTACACGATCGTGTCGGGTCAGGGGAAAGAGAGCTTCGGTCGCGTCGTCTTTTCGATGATTGCCATGCTGGCCGGCTGGGGCGCCTGCGCCGGCGCGCTGATTTACGTGCAACACCGGCTATACCGGCGCTTCGGTATTCTCATGGGACTCAATCCGAATCCCAGTACGCGCGAGCTGCTGATCTTCGCGCTGCGCCGCGTCGGCCCGTGGATCGTGGCCTTTCTCGCGGCGCTGCTGTTCGTGCGCGCCATGCCCGATGCGCTCGGCCGCACGCTCGGCATGGTGGTCGCTTACGCGATCGTCGCGGGCGCGGTGTTTTCGGCGATCTGTCTGATCATGTTTTCGCTGTTCGGCTCGGGGCATCGGCGGGTTGCGGTGCGCCTGCTGATCGATCACGCGCGGCGCGTGCTGTTCGTGGTGGGCGTATGCGCCGCGCTTGGCGATGCGGCCGTCAACTATGACGTCGCGCATCAACTCGGATCGAATCTCGCGGCCCTGATTTCGACGGCCGCCAACATGACGGCCGCCGTGCTTACCGGCTATTTCGCGCTGGCATTCCGCCGGCCGGTCGCGCATCTGATTCGCAACCGGCCTTACGAGCAGCGCCACGATCACAGGGCCGCGACCGACGCGTTTGACGTGCTCGCTTCGCTCTGGCACGTGCCGGTGCTGGTGCTCGCCGCCGCGTCGGTGGTGGCCACGCTCGGCGGCTCGGGCTCCAGCGAAAACGTGCTGCAGATTTCGGTGGTGACCGCACTCCTGCTGGTGTTTGCATTCTTCCTGTCGGCCATCGTGCTGCGCGTGACGCGCCCGCGCAGCCCGCGTGCCCGCCGCCGCTCGCCGTATCTGACGCGCTTGCTGCGCTTTTGCGGGACGCTGCTGACGCTTTTCATCTGGCTGTTCTTCTTCGAACTGGCGGCCCGTTTGTGGGGTGTGTCGCTCGCTGAAGTCGTCGAGGAAAACGTTGCAGCGCGTGGGATTGCGCATGCGGTGACAGCGATCATCGCGACGGTGTTCATTTCGTGGCTGCTGTGGATTCTGGTCGACACCGCGATTACCGAGGCCGTCAATCCGGGCGGTCCGCGCAACAAGTCGCGCAATCCCAGCATGCGGGCGCGCACGATGCTGCCGCTGCTGCGCAACGTGCTGCTGGTGACGATCATGACGATTGCCGGCATCGTCACGGCGGCGAATCTGGGTATCAATGTGACGCCGCTGCTGGCAGGCGCCGGTGTGATCGGCCTCGCGATCGGTTTCGGCGCGCAGTCGCTCGTGACCGACCTGATCACGGGCCTGTTCATCATCATCGAAGATACGATTTCGGTGGGCGACTGGATCGATGTGGACGGTGGTCACGCGGGCACCGTCGAGCATCTGTCGATCCGTACCGTCCGCTTGCGCGATGGGCAAGGCGCGATTCACGCGATTCCGTTCTCGCAGATCAAGATCGTCAAGAATCTTTCGCGCGACTTCGCCTATGCGGTGTTCGAAGTGCGGATGTCGTTCTCGACCGATGTCGATCAGATCACGCAACTGATTCGCGAAGTCGGCGCCGACTTGATGGCCGACTTCCGCTATCGCCGCGAAATGCTCGGACCGATCGAGGTGTGGGGGCTCGACCGTTTCGATCCGAACTGGATGGTCGTGAAAGGACAGATCAAGACGCGGCCGTTGCAGCAATGGAGCGTGGCGCGCGCCTTCAATTTGAGGCTTAAACGCAAGATGGACGAAGCCGGTATTGAGATTCCGGTGCCGCAGATGCGTGTGTACACGTCGTCGAAGGATAGCGAAGGACAGCCTTTGCAGGACGATGAAATGGCAGGAATCGGGCCGCATGTGCATGGGCACGCGCATGTTGAGACAGCGGCTTCGACGCGGGCCGCGCACGCTGCCGCGGCGGTGGCGCGCGATGTGTCGCACGAACCGCGTCCCGCGCCGCCGCCGACCGGCCAGACTGCGCCGATTCCACCGCAGATTCCGACGGCAGGTGAGGCGGGCGGCAAAAGCTGATTGCGCTACATGCGGGTTTCAGACGAGCGCGGGTGTTTCGGCCGTGCGCACGATGTCGTTGACGTGCGTGGCGATCTGCGCACCCGCGACACCGTAAATGTGCAGCGACACAGCGGGCGCGTCGCTGCAGTTTCCTAGCCGGTGAATGCCACCTCTGCCGCCGCGCACAAACGATACGGCGCCGGTATTGCGCGCTTGTGTGCGGGTGGCGCTTGCACAGTGCCGTGCGCCATTCCATTCGAAGACTGTTTCGCTCAGCGTGCCGTCGAGCACTGCGTAGCCGCACCACGTGTGATGCGCATGCACCGGACTCGCCTGCTGCGGCTGCCACACGAGCGCAGCGATTGCATAGCGACCTTGCGGATCGGCGGCTAGCAGATGACGGCGGTAATGTTCAGCGGAGCCTTCGCGTTGCGCCGGTGTGAGCAACCCGGGATTCGCCGCGGCTTCGGCTAGCGCGATGCGCATGCTGCGCGCGAAGAAGGTCGAATCCGACGGTTCGGGGAATTTCACACAGGCTTCGAACATCGCGTCGAGCGCGTCGCACAGATGCGCGAGCGGCGCGCTGTGGCGCGCGCGCGAGGGTGCTTCACTCGCTCCGGCAAACTGTGCGGCGTTGGCAGAGGAACGGGGGACGGGGGCTGAACGGAGGTCTTGGCTCATGATCGCGGAGCAGCGCTATGGCTGCTTATCGGCTATTTTTGGATAGACATATTTATACCTGTTTGCCTGGAGAAAGAGTTTCCATATAATTCCCCCTGGAGTCTTAAAAGTAGAATAATTTCCTATAGAGGTGTGATGATGGGAATGGATATCATCGATCGGAAGCTGCTGGAGCTGTTGCAGGAAGACGCAACCATGCCGATCGCCGAGCTGGCGCAGCGCGTGAATCTGTCGCAAACGCCCTGCTGGAAGCGGCTGCAGCGCCTGAAAGAGACAGGCGTAATTCGGGCTCAGGTGGCACTGTGCGATGCGCGCAAACTCGGCGTGGGCACGACCGTGTTTGTCGCGGTGCGCACGAACCAGCACACCGAGGCCTGGGCGCAGACTTTTACGCGTGCGGTGCAGGCGATTCCGGAGGTGGTGGAGGTGTACCGGATGAGCGGTGAAACCGATTACCTGCTGCGCGTGGTGGTGTCCGATATCGACGACTACGATCGTGTCTACAAGCTATTGATCGCCGCCGTGCCGCTGTATGACGTGAGTTCGAGTTTTGCGATGGAGCAGATCAAGTATTCGACGGCGCTGCCGGTGCGGCCTTCGGCGGTGGTGGAGGGGCGCTGACTGCAAGCCGTGTGCAAGCTCAGTGGGCGTAGAATGCCGCCTTCCCAGACACTATTCGCGACTGCCTCGCGAACCGAGCCCGCCTCATGAACAAACCGCCGCGCAAGAAGAACCCGACCTTTGGCATTGCTATTTTCATCGTGGTCGCGGTAATGCTGGTGATCGCCACGCTCTTCTATAACGCCATCACGGAGAAGCGCGATTTCGACCGCCAGAACGCGCCGGCACCGACTATTTCATCGGACGCAGCGGCCGCGGCAACGGTAGCGAAGCCCGCAAGCGCCACCGCGCAATAAGACAACCCGATTGATCGATGGTCCGGCGTCGCGCCTGATTTCGCGGCGACGCCTGGCGCAACGTTGATAGCTGGCGTGCACAGAACGCTAGCTGCAATCGCGCCGCACACGACGGGCCCGGTCCCTTTGCGCGGCCCTCGACGTTTCACTCTTCCGGCAGGCGAATCATGCTCGCATCCTTGCGAATCAGTGCCGACGCCGTCAGCATCTGCTTGCACTGATGGGCGAGCAATTTCATGTCGTGCACGGCATCCGCCGAGTGGTCCGGCGACTTCTCCGTCTCGACCACCATCGCATCCAGCTCACGCGCCAATTGTTTGACCTGCTCGCCCTGATCAGCGGCAGGCGCGCTACCCGCTTCGGCTTCGGTCAGATTGTCGCGGATCGCGCTCAGAGCGCGTTGCAAGGGCTGTAGTGACACGCTGTCTGCCTGCTGCGCGGAGGTGCGCAGCAAGGGCGCGGCCACCGTGATCTGCGAGGCGAGCACGTGGCTGCGTACCAGCAGGTCGTTCAATTCCGGCACGAACTTCTGCGCGGACTTCGGCTCGAGCATCATGCGCTGGAAGGCCTGGCCCAGATTGGCGAACGCCACGTGCACGTTCTTGCGCGCGAGCCGGTAGCGATAATCGCGATCGAGCGCCGTGGCAGCGGCTACGGCGGCAGGGGACGCACCACCGGTCGGCTTGGCGGTCGCGTTGCTTACCGTGGCGGTGCCGGTGCTGCTTGCGCCAACGGTTGCACCGGCGCTTGCATCAGCAGTCCCGCCAGCGTTTGCGCCAACTTTGGACGCAGCGTTGCCGCCCGCATTCGCTCCGGCGCTGGCCGCCGCGAGCGCTGGCCTCGCGAATTCGATCGCCGGATCAGCCATCGCCGCAGCGGGTGCGAATGCACCGGCTTCAGTTACCGTAGCGGCAACCGCGGCGGCCGGTTTGCCGCTCCACCACCAGCTCGCTTCCAGATACTGCCGCGTCGCATTGATCATGTTGTTGACGAGCTTGCCCATCAACCGGTATTCCCAGTAGGGGAACAGGTGGCTCGCCGCAATCGCAATCGCGCAGCCCACCACGGTGTCGATTGCGCGTTCGCCGATGATGCGCATGCTGCCCGGCGCGAGCAGATGGAACATGAGCAGCACATACGAGGACGTGAACACCACGCTCGCCGTGTAATTGAACAGCAACAGGCTGTAGCTCATCACCATCGACGCGAACATCACCACCATCAGGATGTGCGGCTCCTTGACGAAGATCATCAACGCGATGCTCGCCGCACAGCCGATCAGCGTACCGATTATCCGCTGCCCATTGCGCTGCTTGGTCAGCGAATAGCCGGGTTTCAGGATGATGACGGTGGTCATCACGATCCAGTATGCGTTGGTGAGCGGCAGCAGGCGGCCGAGCCAGAAACCCACGGCGACAGCAATCGTCACGCGCAGCGCGTGGCGAAAGCTCGGCGAGGCCATCGTCAGATTCGAGAAGATCTGCCCGAACGGCACGCGGCGGCTCGATACGAAGCGGGAAAGCGCCTGGTCGAGGCGCAGTTCGGTCTCGGTCGCGCTGGGATCGCTCGACAGGCTCTTGCGCATCTTGTCGATCAGGCGCGTGGCGCTCCAGATGCGCCGGAACGTGGACGATATCGCCGAATAAGCCTCGGGGTTTTTGGCCGCCAGGTCCTGCTTGCGCATCAGTTCGATCTCGAACTCGATGGCGCGCAGTTCGGCTTTTACATTCACGCGGATACGCGGCGGCTGGTTTTGCAATACCGCGAGTCCAATTTCTTCGAGATCGGCTGCGGATTTGCGAATCAGATCGCGGTAAAACACCAGCAGGTCAGACCCGCCGAACGTGGTGCGTACCAGCGAGTAATCGACATGCGTGCCGACAAACAGTTCGTGCAGATCGACGGTATTGATGAACAGATTGAACAGCATCGCCCGGCGCGGTTCGAGGCGGCCGGCTTTCAGCTTGGGCAGATTGCGCAGCACGATATCGCGCGCGGCATCCTGACGTTCGACCGCGGTAATCTGCTTGTCGACCAGATTGCGATAGCACTCGTCGAGATCGTTATCGAGATCGTAGAAGGCGGCGCGCGCGAGCAGATAGTCCGCGCACGCGAACACGCTTTCGGCGAGCGCCTGCTGTTCGATGCGATGCATCATCCAGCGGCTCACGAAGGTCGACCAGTACGTGTACCAGAGACCGCCCACCAGAATCCACGACGCATTGATGAGCGCCTGCATCGGCGTGAAATGCTCTTCCAGCGTCATGATCATCATGAACAGCGTGGCGAAGCTGATCTGCGGCCAGCGGTTGCCATACACGACGATCAACGAGAGCACGAAGGTGAGCGGCACGACCGTACACCACAGCGCCACCGGGTTGACAGTGGCAAGACCGGTGGCGAGCGCGGACAGGAAGCCGATCACCGTGCACGCCAGCATCTCGTTGTGCTTGTACTTGAGCGGGCCCGGCATATCGACCACACATGCGCCGAGTGCGCCAGTCGCGATCGTGAAGCCGAGTTCGCGATCGTGAAATACGATCAAACACAATATGGCCGGTAACGACACGCCGACTGCGATGCGCAGGCCGCCATAGAAGTACTGGCTGTAGAGGAATTTTTTTATTTCAACCGAATAGCGCATCGACTGCCTGGATTCCATTCACTGAGAAAACGCGGTTGAATAGGTCGACCCGGCCTGACCCCGGCGCCGACTCGGGGCAGACCCAAACTGCCGTCGAGTCTAACTGATTTTGTGCTTGATCTGACCTCGTCCGTTTGGCCAGGCTCTGCCCTGGGAGCGCGTTTGTTATGCTGTCGCTTCAATGTCTGTCGCGGCTCGGGCGTTCCGCTCGCGTCGCATGCTTTTCCGGGATCCATGCTCCAACTCTTCTACTCGAACCGCTACGAAACCCTTGTCGGCGCGCTGCTCGACGACCTGGCGCAAGCGCCGTCCGATCCCTGGACCGCGCAGCCCGTGATCGTCCCGAGCGCGGCGGTGAGGCGCCGGCTCGAGCTCGACATCGCGGCGCGCCAGGGCATCTGCGCGAATGTCAATTTTGGTTATCTCGCGCAGTGGCTGTGGGCGCAAATCGGCGGCGTGATCGAGGTACCCAAGCATTCGCCGTTCGCGCCGGACCGGCTTGTCTGGCGCTGCTACCGGCTGCTGGGAGAGGCGGATGAAGCACTGCCGTGGAATGCCTCGCCGCGTCTGCGTACCTATCTCGACGCGGCGGATGCGTCGATGCGCTACGAATTGGCGCGCCGCGTGGCCACCGTCCTCGACCACTATCTGACCTATCGCCCGGAATGGCTGCTGCAATGGCAAAAGGGCGGTTCGATTTTCGCGAGCGGCGCGGCGGACGACAACGGTCCACGTCTCGTCGGCGCAAGCGTTGCGGCGCGTGAGGACGAGCGTTGGCAAGCCGCACTGTGGCGTGCCGTGCTTGCCGAAGTGGCGGGCGACGCGCAAACGCCCGCCGCCGCTTTGCCACCCGCTTATCGCTTTCTTGAGGAAATCGGCGAGCTCGATCTCGAAGCCATCTCGAATGCGCAGTGGCCAGAAGCGGTGAGCGTGTTCGCATTGCCGACCATGCCACCGCTGCACGTCGCTTTGCTGCGCGCGCTTTCACGCTGGGTCGACGTGCGTCTGTATGTGATGAACCCATGCCGCGAGTTCTGGTTCGACGTTGTCAGCGCGGGCCGCGTCGAAGCGCTCGATGTCGCAGGCCAGTTCGACTACCAGGAAGTGGGTCATCCGTTGCTGGCCGAGTGGGGTCGCCAGACCCAGGCGCAACTGCACATGCTGCACGAGCTGACCGAGAGTGCAGCATCCGGCGAGACGGGCGACTTCACCGAGAATCCGGAACCGAGCTGGCTCGCCGCCGTGCAGAACGGCATCCTCGATCTGCGGGCCGAGACGGACACGGACGAACTGCCGATCGAGAACGGCATTGAAGTCCACGTGTGCCATAGCCTGTCGCGGCAGCTCGAAGTGCTGCATGACCGCCTGCTCGGCTGGTTCGATGAGTTCGACGATCTGCAGCCATCCGACGTGCTGGTTGCCGTGTCCGACCTTGCGGCTGCCGGGCCATTGATCGACGCGGTGTTCGGCACCGCGCCCCCAGGCGACACTCGCCGCATTCCGTATCGGATCACCGGTTTGCCGCCCTCGCAGGCCAATCCGGTCGCGCGATTGCTGTTGGATTGGCTGGCGTTGCCTGAGCGCAGTGTGGGTGCGCCGGATCTGATCGAATGGCTGCGGGTCGATGCGATTGCTGAGCGTTACGGGATCGATGCAAGCGCCCTCGAAGCCGCGCAGGAATGGCTCGCGGCAGCCGGCGCGCGGCGGGGGCTTGTGCCGGACGAGCCGACGGGCGAACACGTACCTGTCGCGCGTCATACGTTCGCCGATGCGCTGACCCGTCTGTACCTCGGCTACGCGATGCCGGACGGCGGCGAGCCGGTCGATGCCTGGTTACCCGTTGAAGGCGCCGATGGTTCGGACGCTGAGCTTCTCGGCCGCCTGTCGCGTTTCGTCGACGATATCGAGACCTTCGCACAGCGCTGCGCGGTCGAGCAGACACCCGCCGAATGGGCGCAACTGCTGCTCGAAACGCTCGCGCAGTGTTTCGACGGCGGCGTGGCGTTTGCCGACTCGCTGGCGGCGGTGCGCGACGCCATCGACAAGATGGGTGACGCGATGCAGGCCGGCGCGCAAGACGTCGTACTGCCGGCCGCCGTGGTGCGCGGCGCGCTCACCGAGGCGCTCGACGACCCGGCGCGCGGCGGCGTGCCCTGGGGGAGCGTGACGTTTTCGTCGCTGACCAGTCTGCGCGGTTTGCCGTATCGCATCGTCTGCCTGCTCGGCATGGACGACGGCGTGCTGCCGAGTCTCGCCCGCGCCGATGAATTCGACCTGATGGCCGCGTTCGGTAAAGCAGGTGACCGGCAGCGCCGCGACGACGAACGCAATCTGTTCCTCGATCTGCTGCTGGCTGCGCGCGACCGGCTGTTTATCGCCTATACGGGCCGCAGCATTCGCGACAATGCGCCGTTGCCGCCGGCCGCGCTGGTCGACGAATTGCTCGATCACCTCGCGCAAGTGTCGGCGGGGGAAGGGGCGAGTCCCGCGGAGGTCGAAGCCGCGCGGCATGCCTTCATCATCGATCACCCGTTGCAGGCGTTTGCGTCGGACTATTTCTCGTCGCAGCGTGGCCTCTTCACGTATGACAGGGATCGTGCGGAACTGGCCAGTTTGCTGGCCGCGCCGCAGCATCCGGCCGCCGCGCCATTCTTCGATCAACCATTGCCCGCGGAAGATACGGCGTCTGTTGCTTTCGACGAATTTGTGCGCTTCTGGCGCCATCCGGCGCGTGCATTGTTGCGTGACCGCCTGGGTATCGTCTTGTCGGATGCGCAGGGCGAATTGCTCGATACTGAGCCGTTCGAACTCGATTGGGCAGGCCGCGATGCCTTGGCGGAGCGGCTCCTGCCGGTACTGTTGAATAGCGATACCGAAGACGACGACGGCATGTCCGATCGCGTGCGCCGTGTTGCCGCGGCCAGTCCCGAGCTGCCGGGCGGCGCGACCGGCGCGGTATGGCGCTCGCGCGAACTCGGTGCGCTGCGCCAACTCGCCGACAGCGTGCGCCGCGAAGTCGCGTCGGGTGTCGAGCGTTTGCCGTTCGTGCTCGATATCGTGCCGCGCTGGCCCGATCGCGCCGACATCGCCGATGCGCTCTTCGGCCCCCATGATGCGACGCTCCGCAAAGCGGCCGAAACACCGCTGCAACTGCACGGCACCTTGAATTTGCTGACCGGAACAGGACAGGTGATTTTCCGCTACGCCAAGCCTACTGCGCGCGACTATCTGTCGGCGTGGCTTGCGCATCTGGTCTATTGCGCGGCGCAGCCAAATGGCCCACGCCGCACGGTTTGGCATGGTAGCGGGGAGAGCTTTGAGCTCACGCCGGTCGCCGCGCCACTCGATGAACTGGCGCCGCTTGCCGCGTTGTTCAGAGCAGGGCGCATGCTGCCGCTGCGCTTTTTCCCGAAGAGCGCGTGGGTGAAGGTCAGCGAGAGCGATTCCGCGGCGTTGGGCGTGTGGATCAATGACCGTGTGCGCGGCGAGTCCGACGACCCCGCCTTGCGCATCGCGCTGCGCGGCACGCCGCTTACGCTCGACGAACCGTTCGGCAGTCTTGCCTCGATCGTTTTCAAACCGCTCGTGCAGCATCTTCGGAGCGCATCATGAGCGGCGCCGTTCACCATCACGCGCTGGTCGCGCAAGAGCTCGACGTCTTCGCGTGTTCGCTCGACGGCGTCAATCAGATCGAGGCATCGGCCGGAACCGGCAAGACCTGGAACATCTGCGCGTTGTACGTGCGACTGCTGCTCGAAAAGAACCTGAACGCCGATCAGATTCTTGTCGTGACCTTTACAAAGGCGGCGACTGCGGAGTTGCACGAGCGGATCCGCGGGCGGCTCGCGGAACTGGATCGGGCTATCGATACGGACGACGACGGCGGCGACCCGTTTATCCAGCGTCTCTTTAAAACGACGCTGGCGCCGGAGCGTGGCATCGATCGCGAGACAGCGTTGAAGGTCGTACGCCGCGCACTGCGTACGTTCGACCAGGCCGCGATTCACACCATTCACGCGTTCTGTCAGCGTGCGTTGCAGGAAGCGCCGTTCGCCGCAGCCATGCCGTTCGCATTCGAAATGGAGGCCGACGACGCAGCCTTGCGTTTCGAAATGGCGGCCGATTTCTGGCGCGAGCAAGTGGAACCGGTGGCCTACGCGCATCCTGCTTTCGCCGCATGGCTGGTGGCCAAACGTGCCGGTCCCGCGTCGCTCGATGAGCAACTCGCGCGGCGGTTGAAGAAGCCGTTGGCGCAGTTGCGCTGGGGCAAGGTCGATACAAGTGGAAACCATGCCGATCCGCAGGCGGGTTTCGACGCTGCCCGCGCAGTCTGGCAGGCGGAGCGCGACGGGATCGTGAGTCTGCTTGGACAAGCGCAAGACCGTCTGAGCAAGACCTCGCACAAACCTGATCTCGTGAGCGCCGCGATCGCCGCGTGGACCGACTACTTCGCTCAAGGCGACTACCATGCGCCGCCGCCAAAGGCTGCCTTGAAATTGACGGCCTCGGCGTTGAAAAAAGCCACCAAGGTCAAGTTGGAACCGCCCGAGCATCCGTTCTTCGAGCACGCAGAAGCGCTGGCTGCAGCCGTGATCGCGGCCGAAGCCGCGAAACGTGCGCGCTGGCTCTCGCTCGTAGAAACCTGGCTCGACTATGCACCCGCCGAGCTGGTGGCGCGCAAACGCACTCGCCGCGTGGTGTCATTCGACGATCTGCTCTCCAACCTGTATCGTGCGCTCGCTGCCAACCCCTGGCTCGCCGATGCTCTGCGCACGCGTTATCCCGCCGCGCTGATCGACGAGTTTCAGGACACCGATCCGTTGCAGTTCGCGATCTTCAGCCGCATCTTCGCGCCAACCGGCCCGCTGTTTCTGGTCGGCGATCCGAAGCAGGCGATCTACAGCTTCCGCGCGGCGGATCTGCACACCTACCTGGCGGCGCGCGCGGCGGCGTCGGCGTGTTATACGCTCGCGGTCAATCAGCGTTCGACCGCACCGATTGTCGAGGCCTGCAACCGGCTGTTCGAAGCCAATCCACAGGCGTTCGTGCTCGACGGTCTCGGCTATCAGCCGGTGCGGGCCGGCGAGCGCCGTCGTCCGGTTTTTTGCGAACCCGATGCGAACGCGGGCGATTTCCGTATCTGGACCTTGCCGCAAGGCGATGCCGCGTTGACCAAACGCGAAGCGCAGCGCGCGGCGAGCGAAGCCTGCGCCGCCGAGATCGTGCGGCTCCTGCGCGGTGCGCGCGAGGGGGCGGTGACCATCGGCGACGCACCGCTCGCCCCGGGCAATATCGCGGTGCTCGTGCAAACGCATAAGCAGGGCAGTCTGATCAAGCGCGTGCTGGCGTCGTGGGGCGTGGGCAGCGTGGAACTGGCGCAGGCCTCGGTGTTCGCGACGCTCGACGCCGAGCAGATCGAACGCGTGCTGGCTGCGGTCGATACGCCGGGCGATCTGCGCCGTTTGCGCGCCGCGCTCGCCACCGATTGGCTCGGTATGGACGCTGCCGCGCTGTGGCGCCTCGAGCAGGTCGCCGACGCGCCGGCCCCGGCCGACGATCCCGCGCATGCCGCCGATGCGATGGGGTGGGTCGAACGTTTCTCACGCTATCGCACGCTATGGCACGAGCGCGGCTTCGCCTTGATGTGGCGCACGCTGATGCGCGAGCTGCGAGTCGCACAGCGGCTGGTGGCCGGACCGGACGGCGAGCGTCGTCTGACGAACGTGAATCATCTGGCTGAACTTGTGCAGGCGCGTGCCGCCACGCAACCAGGCATCGCACCGACTTTGCGCTGGCTCGCCGCGCAGCGCGCGCAAGGTGGTGGCGAAGACGCGCAGTTGCGGCTCGAGTCGGATCGCAACCTCGTGCAGATCGTCACGGTCCACAAATCGAAAGGGTTGGAATACGCAGTCGTGTTCTGTCCGTTTCTGAACGACGGTGCGCTGCGCGAGCCGCCATCCTCCGGCTTGCCCGATGCGCGCGAGTACCACGACGAAACGGGCGACGCAGTGCTGCATTACGGTTGCGATGACGAAGAAGCCGAGCGCGCATCACGTTACGCGGTGCGCGAACAGGCGGCGGAGCGGGCACGGCTCGTCTATGTGGCGCTGACGCGTGCGGTGTACCGCTGCTATCTGGTCGCCGGCACCTATCTTTCGTCGCGTTCCACCAAGGAGTCGCGCCGCAGTGTGCTGAACTGGCTGGTGGGTGGCAGCGGTCACAGTTTCGACGACTGGCTCACCGACCCACCCGACGAAGCCGCCTTGTCCGAGCGCTGGCGCGCGCTGGCGGGCGGCCCAATCACGTTGCAGGCGTTGCCGAAGGTGGAGCGGCGTGTGCCGCTGGAAAGCCTCCAGGACAGCGGCGCGCAGATGCAGGCGCGCGCCAATCGGCGGCCGTTGCGCGATCAGTGGCGTATGGCGAGTTTCAGTGGCCTGATCGCCGCCGGCAGCAAAGCCGAGGAAGCGCATACGCCGGTTGAAGAAGTGCGCCCCGATCACGATGAGATCGCCGATGTGGTCGCGCCTGCGCTGTTACCGGTGCCGCAAGCACCGTCCCATGCTGAGGACGACATTCTCGCGTTTCCACGCGGCGCGGCGGCGGGCGACTGTCTGCATCGCATGTTCGAACTCGCGGATTTCACCGATCCGCATACGTGGCCGGATGCCATCCGGGGCGCGCTGCGCGAGCGCCCGGCGCCGGCTGTGCCCGAACTCGCGGCACGTTTGCCCGCCATGATGCATAAGCTGATCGCGGACGTCGTGACGACCGAGCTCGTGCCCGGCATGGCGCTCGCCGGCCTGAATCCGCGGCGGCGTCTGAACGAACTTGAATTTCTGTTTGCTGCGCCTTCGCTCGATTTTCCGGCGTTGCGCGCGTTGCTGATCGAACACGGCTATCCCGACGTTGCGTTGGAAGCGGGCGTGTTGCGCGGTTTCGTCAAAGGATTTATCGACATGATCGTCGAGCACGACGGGCGTTTCTGGATCGTCGACTGGAAATCGAACCATCTGGGCGATATCGCTGCGGACTATGCCGCGGCGCCCCTCGAAGCGGCTATGGCGAGCCACGCGTATCACCTGCAGGCGCTGCTCTATACGGTAGCGCTGCATCGCTATCTGAAAACGCGTGTGCGCGATTATGCGTACGACACGCACATCGGCGGCTATCTCTATCTGTTCGTGCGGGGTGTGCGTCCGCAGTGGCGTGATACCGACGGAGCGGCCGGCGTGCACATGCGGCGGCCTCCATTTGAACTGGTGGCGCTGCTTGACGCGGCGATGATCGGAGGTGTTGCATGAGCACATTCGAGCGAATATCGTCCGCACCGCCGGAGCTCGACGACATCGGGGTGAATTTGCCGGCGCCGGCCGATTTCAGCACGGCGCTTGCCGAAGGATTCGCGCGCCGCATCGCTACACTGGCGCGGCGCGGCGGCGCGTCAGGCGAGGCGGTGAAGTGGGCGGCGCGGGCCGCCTTTGCCGCGAGCCGCGCAACGGCCGAAGGGCATGTGTGCTTGCCACTGGCCGTGCTGGCGCGCCGTTTCGATGCGTCGAGCGCGGAAGTGCGCGCGGCGCTGTTCGCAAGCGGCATGGCTAGCGACGGCTCGCAAAGCGCGGCGGCGTTGCGGCCGCTTGTGATCGACGGGCAAGGGCGGCTGTATCTGGCGCGTTACTACGACTACGAGCGGCGCCTCGCGCGCTCGCTGGTTGCGCATGCGGGTGGGAGCTCCGGCCCGGGTGGATCTTCAGAGACACAGACAGATGCCGGCGAGGGTGGCAACGCCAACGCCAACGCCAACGCCAACGCCAACGCCAACGCCAACGCCAACGCCAACGCCAACGCCAACGCCCAAACCCTACACGAGCGTCTGCTGCGCTACTTCGGCCCACCGCAGGACGACGATATCGACTGGCAACGTGTCGCGGCAGTCATGGCGCTGTCCGGACGTTTGACCATCGTCAGCGGCGGCCCGGGCACCGGCAAGACCACGACGGTGGTCGGTGTGCTCGCCTGTTTGCTGGATGCGCGGGCCGATCTACGGATTGCATTGGCGGCGCCCACCGGCAAAGCCGCACAACGGATGCAGGAAGCCCTGCTTGCACGTGCCGGCGATTTGCCGCCCGAACTCGCTGCGCGCTTGCCGCAGACGTCGTACACCTTGCATCGGCTGCTGGGTTCCGGGCCGGGCGGGCGCTTCCGGCATCATCGCGACAACCCGCTGCCTTATGACGTCGTCGTGATCGACGAGGCGTCGATGATCGACGTTGCGATGGCGGCGCATCTGCTCGATGCCATTGCGCCGCAGACACGTCTCGTGATGCTGGGTGACAAGGACCAACTCGCCGCCGTCGAGGCCGGTGCGGTGTTCGCCGAGCTCAGCGCGCGACCGGCTTTCACACCAGGCGGACTGCAGCGGATCGCGGGGGGGTTAGGCATTGAAGCGGCGCGGTTGTCGCAAGCATTGCCCGGTGCATCGAGCGGCTTCGACGAAGGGCCATCGCCGGCTCAAAACCCGCTCGCCGACTGCGTCGTCTGGCTCGAGCGTAACTATCGATTCGGCCTCGAATCGCCGATCGGCCGCTTGTCGCTCGCGATTCGCAACGGTGCGGCCGGCGTAGCGCTCGAAGCGTTGCGCATCGACCCTGCTGAACCTTGCGCAGCGGCGCTGTATGAAGACACGCATGCGACGCTCACCGATCGCACAGTCGCGCGTCTTGCCGCAGGTTTTGCAGCGTACGCGGATGCGCTTACTGAAGCGCTAAGCACCGATGCACCGGATCCATTGCCGCTCTTCGATGCACTGAACGGTTTTCGAATTCTGTGCGCGACGCGCTCGGGGCCGCGCGGCGTCGATCAGGTGAATGCCGCAATGGCCGCGCAGGTGCGGCGCTCGGCGGGCGTGACGCTGGCTGTCGGCGCGCAGTGGTTTGCCGGTCGTCCGGTGATGGTCACGCGCAACGATTACGCGCTCGGTCTGTTCAATGGCGACATCGGTATTGCGCTGCCAGGTGCGGGGGGCGCGTTGCGCGTGTATTTCCGTACGGGCGACGGCGGTTTGCGTGCCGTATCGCCTGCGGCGCTGCCGCCGCACGATACGGCGTTCGCGCTCACGGTTCACAAGTCGCAAGGTTCGGAGTTCGAGCACGCGGTGTTGATGTTGCCGTCGGTGTTCAGCCGCGTGTTGTCGCGTGAACTTGTGTACACGGCAATTACCCGCGCACGTGAGCGGGTGGAGGTGATCGGCGCGCGCGCCGTGCTGACACAGGCCATTGCGACGCCGACCCAGCGCGACTCGGGCCTGGCCGCGCGGATCGCCGAGGCGTATCGCGTCGCCGGGTTTGCGGCGGCGTGACACGTCGCCTATGTATGGCGTCAGGTATGGCGTGAGCCGCGGGCATATTCGTTCGACGCCTGCCTAAGCAGTTCAAGCGATTTCAGGCGAGTTCAAGCGTGTTCAAGCGGTCGAGCTTACTCAAGCAGATCGATTAGCCGAGCGCTCCAGAGCGCGCAAGTCGTGCTCAGCTTGCGATCCCACCCGGCTGCACATGCGCCTCGACGCGGCTGCGCATAGTCTTGCGGTACCAGAGCGTCCACAGCGCCAGGGCGCCGTAAATGCCATAGCCGATGAACGGCGAGACCACCAGAAAGCGCTCGATCGGCCAGGTGAGCGCCATCCACGCGCGCAGCGCTGTTTCACCTGTCAGGCCGACGCCCCATACCAGCGTCATGAGCCGCATTGCGCTGACAAGGGCCGGCCGCTCGCGCCACAACGCCTCGAAGCGCGCGGCGCCACCTTCCATTTCACGGGCGACGGTGGCGCGCGCGAGATAGAAGATCAGCGGGCGGCGCATCGGTAAGGACAGCAGAAACACCACGCCTACCGCGCCGGACACCAACGACTCTCGCAGCAACAACATGCGGGGACTGCCACCCAGCGCCATCGCCGCGACCGATAGTACGATGCCCGCCACGACCATCATGCTGAGCGCGTCGACGCGTCGAAAGCGTATCAGTTCGATCAGGCTCCAGACGATCGGCGGCACGGCAGAGGCGATTAGCGCGCCGGTTTCGCCGAGGTGCGGCAGCGCGAGGCGGTAAGCAAGCCACGGCAGCAGAAAGTTGACGGCCAGTTCCAGCACAAAACCCGGGCGGAGTTTCATATGAATTTACGCTGTAAGCGAAAACGGCAGTATCGGCGAACCCGCTGTGTCGTTGCAAATGGTTTTTCGCATCGGCGGCCGCGCCCGATAGCCCGTAGTCTGTAATCGGCTGCGCCCTGTGTACACTTGCGTCTCCTAGCTCAATCCAGTTATGACAGCCCGTTATCCCATCCCGCCGAACGAAATCGAATTGACCGCAGTGCGCGCGCAAGGAGCGGGCGGTCAGAACGTCAATAAGGTCTCGAGTGCTATCCATCTGCGTTTCGACGTGCACGCTTCGTCGTTGCCGGAAGTGCTGAAGATGCGCCTGCTCGCGCTGTCCGATCATCGGCTCACGCGCGACGGGGTGGTGATCATCAAGGCGCAGCAGCATCGTACTCAGGAGATGAACCGTGCGGCGGCGCTGGCGCGGCTCGATGAACTGATCGAAAGCGTCAGTGTGACGCGCAAGCCTCGCGTCGCCACCCGGCCAACGCGCGCCTCGAATCGGCGCCGTCTCGACAGTAAGGCCCAGCGTAGTGAGATTAAATCAGGGCGCGGACGGGTGGAGGATTAAAGGCGGATCCAAGGCGCTATCAACCCCGGAAGCATCATGAAGATGCACCTGGCGGCGTTTCACACGCGTCCTAAGCGTCTCTCGCCGTAGTATGCAGGGCAGGAGCCGCTCAGGCTCAGCGTTTGCCCCCGCGTCCGCCAGAACGGCTAGCGGTTGGCGACGTCGTCGGCACAAAGTCGACGCACAGCACATGCGTGCCGTCACGGTCGAATGCGATTGCCGCGGTATAGCAGTCCTCGCCGTCGGCGAGCGAATAGTGCGGCCCCATCATGGCGACACGCCCCGGCGCGGCGAGCGCATGCTTGAAATACGCGCGCCGCGACCAGTTGCTGCGCGTATCGGTGTAGAGCGGCGCGAGTCGCAGCGGAGGTGGCGGGACGGAGGCGGCCATGACCGACGCTTGCGTCTGTTCGCCTCGACCGTCAGTGACGAACACCCGGCGCGCTTCGGGCAGATGCCATATCTTTTGTGCAGCCTGCCGCAGATCGCCGGTGGTTTTGAAGGTTTCGGCGGCGGCGAGCACGGCTTCGGCGAATCCTTCGAAGCCGAGCCGTTGATGGCCGGCGCGGGCACGTTCGTAGGCGGCGAACTTGGTCCACATCGACTCGATCAGCGCCGGCACCTTGGCGCATGCGGCCTGCACCGAACTTTTCGGCTGGCCGAGCCAGAAACCCTGCACGAAATCGACGTCGGCCTGCATCAGGATCATCAATTCTTCGTCGGTTTCGACGCCTTCGGCCAACACCAGCGTACCGGACTGGTGGAGCATGGCGATCAGATGACTGATCATCGAATCGTCGCCTTCACGCTTTCCTGCCCGTGCGACCAGGGAGCGGTCGAGTTTCACGATATCGGGGCGAAAGCGCCACACACGGTCGAAGTTCGAAAAACCGGTGCCGAAGTCGTCGATTGCAATCAGGAAGTCGCGTGGCTGTGACGCCGCGAGCATGCTGGCGACGGCGGATTCATCGTCCGCGGGTTGTTCGAGTACTTCGATGACGATGCGCTCCTGCGGCAGGCCGAAGTGCGCCGAGAGCTCATCGATAAAGGTGCGCTGCGGCCAGCCGGTTTCGAACACCTGCGGGCGCGTATTCAGAAACAGCCACCCTGTGCTGATGCCTTGTTCCATGAAATTCGCCACATGCAGGCAGCGCGCGATGCGGTCGAGTTCGCGCGCGTCGGCAGCTGAGCGTGTGCCGGAGAACAGCACTTCCGGCGATACCGGCAAGCCGACTGGATCGACCGCACGCAACAAGCCCTCATAGCCGACCACACACTGGTGCGTGACGGACAGCACCGGCTGGAACACGCTGTGCAGGGTCAGCGCGCGCCATGTCGCGGTCCAGCCGGACTCGTCCCGGACCAGATGCGGGAGCAGGCCGCTCAGGGTCAATTCGCTGACGGTCGGCATAAGGGCGGGCATGAGAGCGGGCATAGTGACATCGCGGCAAACGGGTGACGGGGCGCGCGAACAGATTCAGCGCGCAACGGATGCACAGCCCAGGCGTCGGCAGCGTCAGGCGGCCACAGCCCGGGAACGCGGAGAGCAATGCCAGCCATGCGGAACTCCGGCGGGATTTATCAAAACCAGTCTAGCAGTTCGCACTTCGCCTGAATGTGCGGGTTATCACAAACGCGGAACATGTCGGATGTCCGGCAAACCAGCCGTGGCGCGGTGGCTGACCCGGCGTTGCGGGCGTCTCGCGTGAGCTTCGCGCCCGATTGCCGCGCGCAAGGTCGCTTGTTTCAAACGAAACCAATCGCGCGTATGAAGCCGAGGGTAGCAGGGCGGTGGGTGGCCGCCCGCCAAACTCCAGGCAAGGACGGTGCTCAGACGTTTCGCGCACGCGGGAGGCGGTGCATCAGGGTTAATCCAGCCCCGAGCGCCAGCCCTGAGCGTGTGCGACTGCAGGTTTGGCGGACGGCGGGTATGCTGCTGCTTTTCGTGAAAAAACGGAGGGCAGGCATGGCGGAAATCGCGGTGGTCGCAATCTCGGTGGCAAAGCCGGGCTATGAAGAGCAACTGTGCGAAGCGCTCGAAGGCATCGTCGGGCCGACGCGTAAGGAACAGGGTGCGCTTCAATACGATCTGCATCGTGACGTGCAGGAGCCGCGCCGGTTCGTGTTTGTCGAGCGTTGGGAAAGCCAGGAAGCGCTGGCGGCGCATGCCAGATCCGCACACATTGCGGCTTATAAGAAAGCGGTGGCGGATTGGGTCGAGCACGCGGAAATTCGCGTCGTGTCGAAGATCGCGTAAGCGTTTGAAAGTCGGAGTTTGAGGGCCGAACAGCTAGGCCCGACAGCAAGGCCGAACAACAGGGCCGACCAGCAGGGCCGGACAACGGCGAGTAAGCTACCAGGCCGGATCCGGCCTGTGCGGCGCTCGCCGTTTATCTTTTAGTGCGTGGCTTGCGGGACGTCGAGGATCAGGATGATGGTCCAGTCGGCATCGCCATCGTGGTGATATTGGCGTTCTGCGACGATGAACGGTTGCTGCTTGCCGTCCGGGCCAAGAAACAGCACGTCGCCTTCCATCGGCAGGCATTCGACGGGCGGCAGCGCGAGGAACGCTTCCTGACCGCCGCGCGGCATCAGTTTTTCGATTTTGCGGGATGCTGCCTCAGTCCATTCGATATCTAGCTGAATGTTGCTCATGCTGTCCTCCGCACCAAGGTGCGCACAGGTTAGGGGGATTCCGGCGGCCGCCGGTCGGTGCGCGACTTTAGCATAACGTCGGCCGGGCGCAGCGGGCCTGCAGCAAGTCCATTAGATAGCAAAAAAGCCGAAACCGGCGGTGCCGGCTTCGGCTTTTCACCTTCGCGGCGAGGCCGCGGGTGATGCTGTCTGCTGCGCTTACGAACTGGCGGCGTCGGCCTTGGCGGCCTTCTTATGATGGTGCGGGGCCATCTTGTGATGCTTCGCTGGCATAGCAGGCGTACTTTCCATTGCTTGCTGGCGGTTTTGCAAATCTTGCGCGCGTTGCTCGACGTCGGCGGCCTTGGCCGGATCGGTGCTCATCATGACGCCGTTGTCTTGCGCATAGGCCGCGCCCGTTACGGCACTGAGGGAAACCAGGATCGCCAGGGACACTTTCTTCATTGTTACCTCCGCAGAGTGGTTGTGGATCCGAGTACTTGCCTGTCCAATCGGATAGACAATGCATTCTAGCCAGCAATATCCGCTCCAGCGGACGTTTTGTAACGCTAGTGACAATTAGTTACATCTCGTTACGCTCAACCGCTGCCGCTGTCGATAACCATCTCGCATCAAGCTGGATAGATAGGTGCCGACATACGGAAAATATTCGCATCTCTAAATAAATTTCCTCATCACGGCGTCTGAAATTCAAAACCATCCAATTGCACGGTAGACATGAAACTGTGCGATTCCAATCAGCTCGTGCAGCGCGGTTTCCGCATTCACCAGATTGTCATAGCGTGGCAGTACACCGAGCGATGCGCGCAGCGCGCTCGAGATCAACGGTTGCGGCGCAAGGCCGAAACGATGGAAGTCGAGCAAGGCGCGCGGCATCTGATATGCGGAGGTAATGAGTATCAGGGAGTCGTAACGTGACCGGTCGAGCAGAGCCGATACGTTGCGTGCGTTTTCGTAAGTCGTGCGGCTGCTGTTTTCCAGCACGATGTCCGCACGCGGTACCTGTTTGCGCAGCAGGTAGGGCAGATAGGTATCCGCTTCGGTTGCGCTATGCCGCTGCGGGTTGCCACCGCTCACGATCACCTGGCACGTGGCTGCCGTACGCTTGCAGGCCGCATAGTTTTCCGCGCTGACCGCTATGCGCGCGAGCACGTCGCGCGGTGGCACGAGCATGTTGTCGTCGTCGTAGATGGTGCCGCCGCCGAGCATGATGATCGCGGTGCGTGACGCGAAGCTGACAGGCTTGTCGGTCTGCCGATGCGGCTGCGCAAATTCCAGTAATGGAGCAGTGAGCCAGCCGGCGGCGAGCAGCCAGAACAGCGCGATCGTGCCAATGGTCAGGGGCCGGCGGCCGCGTTTCCATAGCACGATTGCTGCAAAAAAAAGCGCTAATAAAGTGAATAGAATCAATTTAAATGCGGTAACGTATGACTTTCGGGACAAATCTATGGGCTTGCTATCGCGCCGCAGCGGTTGCATCGTCGGCCCGTAGACAGAACGCTAACATGCCGTTCAGACGGGGGTTCCGAAAACGAGACCAGGCAGCACCTGGCGGAATTCGACATGCATGGCATGCAGCGAACTTCCAGCCAAGGGCGGGTGCTATGCGCGTCACTGGTGGCGCGGTGACGTGTTGGGCATAGATGTGTCATAGCTGCACTTTAAGAAAGAAGTGAGATGACCACGTATTCCAACGAAGCGGTACTTGAAGCGCTGCGGCGGGCGCAATATCGCCAGGTCCCATGGGCCAGACGTCCGGGTGTATTCCAATATCTTCGTGCGCTCGGCCTGATGGACACCGTTCGGCAGCGCACGGTCGCACCGGCTCCCGGTTTTCACGCGCCTGTCGATATTGCCGTGCTCACCGAGCGGGGCAGAGCCGAGTTTGCACGACTCGAGCACGACGAGCGTCTGTTGAGCTGGAGCGCACAGCGAATGAACGACTACGTCGTCGCGACACCCGAAACGCGGCCCACAGCCGCTCTCGAAGCCCGATCTTAGGGGCGGCGGGCAACTGGGCGCTGTTTTTCCGGCCGCTTTGCACGGCCGGTGGTGGCTTTATCGCTTCGCTTGTTGCTGTGCTCTTTGCTTCACTTCATTGCCTGGCTGAACGCCTGCGTACAGCGCGCGCCGCCCATCCCGTTGACGCAAAAAAAAGCCCGTATCGCGAGGATACGGGCATACCGGAATTACTACTGCCACGCTGTGCTGATGGCGTTAAATCAGACTGGCGTGTCGTCGGGTGGTTCCCTCCGATCGTTAATTCGCCATCCAGCGTATTGCCTCGCACAGTTACCCGCTCACGCGGATAACAACAGCGAACAATGATGACGATCCCAATCCACACGATTTGACTCGCGCACAACCAGTCGCCGGCGCGTTGACGCGCGCCTAGCGGCGGCGTGGCGTGTCTTCGCGCGGCGGTTCCGGCCGCGGACGGACATTGCTCGCGATATCGCCGCGCAAGTCGCCACGAGGCGCGGGCGGCGTGAAGTCGCGGCCGCGTGTTCCGCTTTGCTGCCAGGCTTCAACGCTGGCCGTGTGGTCTGGCCGCCAGTTCCAACCTTGTGGGCGCTCTTGTGCGAGCGCCGGTGCGGCCATTGATGAAACGACAATGCCGCACAGAAGCAGTGACATTGGTTTCATGCTGAGCTCCCGTCAAGCCGATTGACTCAAGGCCTGTTTGCATACATACACGGTATGCCGAGTAGCGAAAGCACGCTGTAAGCAATGGTAAATGGATGTTTCACACGCAACCATCGAGTCGCTTCAGATGTCTGGAGCGACTCGATGATGAAGCCGGCAAAGCGGAGAGGGACGACTGCATTGGGCGCGCCGAGGAGCGGTGCCCATTGCAGGTCGGGCGGGCGTCGATACACGGCGCACGGCGGCCCAGATACACGCCGGGCGCCCGCAGGCGCCCGGAGGCAAAACAATTCGCGTCAGGCCATCTTGACCGGCGCGCGCCACGATTCCGGATTGGTCCAGAATGCGCCACGCAAACGGTCGCGGCTCGGCGGTGCCGGCGGTTTGGCCGCCGTCGCGCCAATCCGGCCGCGCAGCGAAATTTCACGACCGCTCGTGCCGAGTCGCTTAACTATTTCGGCGAGCGTACCATCGGCTTGCCATTCGTCGAAGCGACGGCGGCAAGTCGGCGGCGACGGGTAGCGGCCCGGCAGTTTGGACCAGCCTTCTCCCGTCGACAGCACCCAAAGCACGGCATTGACTACTGCGCGCGCTTCCACGCGTGGTCGACCCCGACGTTCGCTCCGTGCTGGCTCCGCACAGAACAACGCCTCGACCAGCGCCCACTCGTTGTCTCTCAAATCGTCGAACAGCATCATGTTTCACCTCAGCGAAGCTAACTCCGGTGCGCTGCCCCGCGCCGCGCACTCTCCATGCACTCGATAGGCGAGTGCCAAGGGGGGTCGGGCTTGCCACGATCTGCTATTCAGTTAGAAGTCATGGCGCCGACCCTGTGTGCATGTAAATGCAGGAAGTGTGCCAAGTTGAGTCCGACTACCTGAAAGCCCTGTGACAGCGGGCCAGCGCGGGCGCTAGCTAGGGGCGTATAAGAATCCAAAAAACCCATCTCGCAAATCGGGACAATCACCAATCTTGTGCAATCAAGCCCGGCCAGCGTGCGTTTGCGCCTTATTGCTGCATTGCAGCGATCGCATTAAATGCGATTGTGGTGCGATGTTTGGTCATACAATGCGCATTAAATGGGGTTATTGATGAGGTCGGTAAATGAATGTGACGCTGCGCCAGCTAAGGGTTTTCATTGAGGTCGCCCGTTTGCAGAGCTTCAGCCGGGCCGGCGATGAGATCGGTCTGACGCAATCGGCGGTCAGCCGCTGCGTGCGCGAACTGGAGGGGGAAATCGGTCTGAAGTTGATCGACCGCACCACGCGCGAGGTGCAACTCACGGATGTCGGCGGCAACCTGGTATCGAGCGTGTCGCGCCTGCTGACGGATCTGGACGACGCGTTGCGTGAGATCCGCGAAATCGGCGAGCAGCGTCGCGGACGCGTGGTGGTGGCTGCGAGCCCGACGGTCGCCTGCCGGTTGATGCCCGGCGTGGTGGCGTCGTGCGGGCGCCAGTTCCCCTACATCACATTGGGGCTGCGCGATGACGTGCAAAGCGACGTGGTGCGCAAAGTGAAGTCGGGTGAAGTCGATTTCGGCGTGATCATCGGCCCATTTTCCGCCGACGACCTGCTCAGCGAATCGCTGATGACGGACTCGTTCTGCGTCGTCTCGCGCGACGATCACCCCCTGGCGGCGCAGAAGCAGGTCGCATGGACGGACCTCGATGGCCAGGAGCTGGTCATGCTCGACTACGCGTCAGGCAGCCGGCCGATCATCGACGCCGTGATGCAGGAGCACGGGGTGAGCGCCACCGTGGTACAGGAGTTGGGGCATTCCGCGACCGTTTTTGGGCTGGTCGAGGCGGGTGTCGGCGTGAGCGTGCTGCCTTGGCTGGCGTTGCCGCTGCCGGCGGGCGCCTCGCTGGTGGCGCGGCCGCTTGTGCCGCGCGCCGAGCGCACAGTCGAACTGGTGCGGCGGCGCGACCGTTCGCTGTCGCCGGCGGCGGAGGCGGTATGGAGCCTGATTCGTCAATTGCCGGCGCGGGCGGAGGATTTGAGCTGACGACTCACCCGGACATGTGCCGTTGGCTCAGCGAGATCAAATCCGTTGCGATGTGTAGCGCGGCCGTTGCCTCAAGCCTCGTCCGTCAATCGGAACGCTGATGCGGCCGGTTTTCTGGGCGTGCCTCGCGAGTCGGTGAGTTCGCCGTCCCCAAATGAGGCGCCGCGCTAAACTGTCGCCTCTTTCAAGCGTCAGCTTTTACCCATCACCCGTATGGAAGCCTCGATGAGCGAATCGGATCTGCCTGTGCCCTTCGTCCCCAACGCACGCGATGCCGTGCGCGCATTGCGTCCTTCGCAGATTCGTGAAGTTGCGAATGCCGGTTTCGGTGTCGCCGACGTGCTGCCGTTCTGGTTCGGCGAGTCCGACCGGGTAACTCCGGCCTTCATCCGCGACGCCGCCAGCGCCGCCTTGAGTGCCGGCGCTACCTTCTATACGCATAACCTTGGCATTGCGCCGCTGCGCGCGGCGCTCGCGGACTACGTCGGTGCATTGCACGGGACGACGTCGCCTGATCACATCGCGGTGACAAGCGCCGGTGTCAACGCGTTGATGCTGGCTGCGCAGCTGGTCGTGGGCGCGGGCGATCGCGTTGTCGCGGTAACACCGCTGTGGCCGAATCTGGTCGAGATTCCCAAGATTCTGGGCGCGCAGGTGGAAACGGTCGCGCTGGGCTACGGCGAACGCGGGTGGCAGCTCGATCTCGAGCAGTTGCTGGCAGCGCTGACGCCGGACACGAAAATGCTGCTGATCAATTCGCCGAACAATCCGACCGGCTGGGTGATGAGCCGTGACGAGCAGCGCGCCGTACTGGTGCATTGCCGTCGCCATGGCATCTGGATCGTTGCCGACGAAGTCTACGAGCGTCTTTATTATGCGGACGCGCATTCGCGCACGGCGCCGTCGTTTCTCGATCTGGCCACGCGCGACGAGCGCGTGATCTGCGTGAATTCGTTTTCCAAGGCGTGGCTGATGACCGGCTGGCGGCTCGGCTGGATCGTCGCGCCGGCCTCGCTGATGGACGATCTCGGTAAGCTGGTCGAATACAACACGTCGTGCGCACCGGCTTTCGTCCAGCAGGCGGGCATCGCGGCTGTCCAGCAGGGCGAGCGCTTCACGCAGGAACTGGTGCTCGACCTGAAGGCGTCGCGCGACCACCTGGTGCATGCGCTGTCCACCGTGCCGGGTGTCGACGTGAAGGTGCCGCCCGGCGCGATGTACCTGTTTTTCTCGATGCCGGGCGCATCGCGCAGTCTCGAGCTATGCAAGGCAATGGTGCGAGAAGTGGGCTTGGGCGTGGCGCCCGGCAGCGCGTTCGGCCCGCAAGGCGAGGGCTTCGTGCGGTGGTGTTATGCCTGCGACACGGCGCGGCTGGACACGGGTGTGGAGCGCCTGAAGAGATTCCTGACGCTACACGGCACGCATTGAGCGGTGGCGGAAAGGGCGGTTGGCCCGCTTAATGGGCCCTTTTCAGCCCGATTCCCGTGCTTTTCCGCCTACTTTTTCACGAAAGCACGCAGGCCAGCGCACTGCTAAAAAATGCGCCGGGGATTTCGTCTTTACGCACTGGTCGTTTTTGCGTAATATGGCGTTCAGTCACGCGATTCCTTTCAGGAATATCGCTGCTCCGTCCGGCTGGGTTTGGCTCGATTGCCTGTTTCGCCTCCCCCCGGTGCGTGCTCCCATCAATATGACCGATCAGAATCGGGCGAGCGCGTCTTCAGTTCCACATCGTCTGTTTGATCCGGTTCTTTGACCACAGGGTCTGACCTAGCTGCATGAATACCCAAGAGGCGAAGATCGTCCTCGAGACTGCCTTGATCTGCGCGCAGGAGCCGTTAAAGCTCGTCGATTTGCGCAAGCTCTTTGCCGACGGCGTGTCGGCAGACACTGTTCGGAATTTGCTCGAAGACCTCAAGCAGGACTGGTCTGGGCGCGGTGTGGAGCTGGTCGGGCTGGCATCGGGCTGGCGATTTCAAAGCAAGCCCGCGATGCGTTCGTACCTGGATCGTTTGCATCCTGAGAAGCCGCCGAAATATTCGCGCGCGGTGCTCGAGACGCTCGCGATCATTGCGTACAGGCAACCGGTTACGCGTGGCGATATCGAAGAGATTCGCGGCGTTACGGTGAATACGCAAGTCGTCAAGCAGCTCGAGGATCGCGGCTGGATCGAGGTGATTGGCCATCGTGATGTGCCAGGCCGTCCGGCGCTTTACGCGACCACGCGGCAATTTCTCGACGACCTCGGTTTGAAGGCGCTCGACGAATTGCCGCCGCTCGCCGATCCGTCGGCGCAGCTGAACGCGGATCTGCTCGGTCAGCATGCGATCGAATTTTCAGAGGTCGAGGCAGCGCAGGCATTGATTTCGGCCGAAGGCGGCGTGCCCGAAGAGCAGGCGGATTCGGGCGCGGCAGCCGCTGAAGCGGGCGAGCCTGCCGGTGAGACTGCCGGTAGCGATCACATCGAAGAAGCGGGCGTGTCGGCAGGAACGGAAATCGCTGACGAACATGCTGAAGCGGCAAAAGTTGAAACACAGGTTGAAACACAGGTTAAACCGCAGGCCGGCGCCCCCGAGCCCGCACTGAATCACGATCCGGCCTCCCAGGCCGATCCTGCAACATCCGCGCACGACTCGGGCGTGCTCCGCGATACGGAGCACGCCGCCGAGCCGAACCCGACCACCGCGGCGCACGGCGATCCTGAGGATCGTCGTGATGCCGCGCAGGACGATGGCATTCTGACCGACGACGAACCCGAGTCGCGCAGCGCCTGACGTAACCGAACTTTTTTTGCCGCGCCCGCAATGGGCGCGCGCGACCTGACATTTTGAGGTTGTTTTGACACATACCCACGACACCGATTCGTCCGAATCCGAGCGCGCCGTGCCGTCGGCGCGCGCCGACGAAGCGCGCACCACGCAAGCGTCGGCAGGCGAAAGCGAGCGCCCGGCACAGACCACGGAAGCAGACGGCGAAGACCGTCCGCGCCGCGGCCTGCGTCGCGGGCCGCGCAGCCTGATCGCGCGGCGCCGCGCCGGAGCGAAGACGAAGGGCGCCGAAGGCGCGCCCGCGCAAGGCGCGCCGGTTGTCACGGAAGCCCCGCCGGACGGCGAGGTGGTCGCGCAGGTGCGTATGCCGCGCAAGGATGCGGGCGCCAAGGCCCAAGGCCCGCGCCGCAATGCGGGCGGCGCGAAGCGCGAGGGTGGTCAACGTGAAGGCGCGCCCCGCGAAGGGCAGCGCGATGGCGGACCGCGTGAGCGTCAGCCGCGCGAAGGCGGTCCGCGTCAGAATCGCCGTGGCGGTGAAGCACCGGCTCCGGTCGCTGCCGCAACTGAAGCGAGCCCGGACGACCTGTTCTCGTACGTCACTTCGCCCGCGTTCGATGCGGACAACAGCGCCACTGGCGGCGTGCGCGCCCCGATGCTGCGCCGTGGCAAGCCAGTCGCGCCCAAGCGCGTCCTGGCCGCGGACGACGATGCGCCGAAGCTGCATAAAGTGCTGGCCGAAGCCGGCATGGGTTCGCGCCGCGACATGGAAGAGCTGATTGTTGCCGGCCGGGTGTCGGTGAATGGTGAGCCGGCTCACATCGGCCAGCGCATCATGCCGACCGATCAGGTCCGTATCAACGGCAAGCCGGTCAAGCGCAAGGTGGCCAACAAACCGCCGCGCGTGCTGCTGTATCACAAACCGACTGGCGAAATCGTCAGCCACGCCGATCCGGAAGGCCGCCCGTCGGTGTTCGACAAACTGCCGCCCATGAAGACCGCCAAGTGGCTTGCGGTCGGCCGCCTCGACTTCAACACGGAAGGTCTGTTGATGCTGACCACTTCGGGCGATCTGGCCAACCGTTTCATGCATCCGCGTTACAGCGTCGAGCGTGAATATGCGGTGCGCGTGGTCGGCGAGCTGGCTGAAGGCATGCGTCAGAAGCTGCTGCACGGCGTCGAGCTGGAAGACGGCCCGGCGAATTTCCTGCGCATCCGCGATGGCGGCGGCGAGGGCACCAATCATTGGTATCACGTCGCGCTCGCCGAAGGGCGTAATCGTGAAGTGCGCCGCATGTTCGAGGCAGCCGGGCTGATGGTCAGCCGTCTGATCCGCACGCGTCATGGCTCGATCTCGCTGCCGAAGGGTCTGAAGCGCGGTCGCTGGGAAGAACTCGAAGACAATCAGGTGCGCGCGCTGATGGCGTCGGTCGGCCTGAAGGCGCCGTCGGAAGAAAAGGGCGGCCGCAGAGAGGCGCCGGAACGCAAGCAGCCGGATCCGATGCAAACGTCGATGGGCTTCATTAACCGTGAACCGGTATTGATGTCGCATGGTCGCTTCGACCAGCAGCAGCCGCGCGGCCAAGGCCGCCGCGGCGCAGCGGGTGGCGGCTTCGGCGGTGGTGCCGGTGGCACGGGTGGTGGGTTTGGCGGTGGTGGTGGCTACGGTAGCCGCGGCGCTGGACGCAGCGCGGGTGGCTTTAGCGGGCCGATGAGCGGCGGTGGCGGTAGCACGGGCAGCACGGGCGGCCCGCGTGGCGGCCGTGGTGACGTCGACGGCAATCGGGCGCCCTCGGGCAATGGCAATCGTGCGGCTGGCGGCGGTAAGCGCGCTGGCGCCCCGAGCGGCAATCCGGGCGGTGGCGGCGGTAGCCGCGGGCCGGGCAGCAATCGTGGCGGTAACGCCAACCGCACCGGCGGCGGTAACGCCAACGCGGGCGGCGCCAATCGCGGTACGGGCGCGCCGCGCGGTCGCTCGCGCGGCCGCTGAGCAGTAATCGACGCAATAAGCATGACGGTTGACCGCTGATCGTTCTTCAACGATTTACGGCTCATTACCGTCAGAATCAATCGACGAGTGCCGCGGTTTCATCTAACGCATAAAACCGCGGCGTGCGCATAAGTAGGGGCAGAGTTTCCGGGCCCTGCTTGTCCGGCGCCTGGTTGGGGCGGCGCGAGCCGCCTTGCAAAAGGCCCGGAGCGCCGTCATATCGTCGAAAGATTCCCATGAAATCAAGCTGAAATGCGCTTCGCGCCGCGTTCCACGGTTTGCGTTTGTCCCGAAAAATGGCTACAATCGCGAAGTCGCTGGGCGTGCGGCTTTTCATGTGCGGCTCAGGTGCGACCACCGGTAATAAGATGATGGGCGTTTAGCCCATTTTTTTTTGCCGCTCAGTTCCAGGTGGTTCGGCATCTCGGGTAGCACGAACGTGCGCCAGCTTGGCGCGCGGCCCGCATTGGTGTTTGCAGACAAACCCGGCAGGTCTCGCCGCGCGAACATCTTAGAGGGCACTGTGCAACTGACGGAACTGATTGAAACCACGGTCGTGGGACTCGGCTACGAGCTCGTCGATCTCGAGCGCACCGGGCGCGGCATGTTGTGCATTTATATCGACCAGCCGGCCGGCATTGCGATCGAAGATTGCGAGAAAGTCACGCGTCAGCTCCAGCACGTTCTGACAGTCGAAAATATCGATTACGAGCGGCTTGAAGTGTCGTCGCCGGGGCTCGACCGCCCGCTGAAAAAACTGCCGGATTTCGAACGCTTCGCAGGCAGCGAAGTGGTAATCACATTGAAAAAGCCATTAGACGGACGGAAATCGTACCGGGGCATCCTGCATGCTCCGCAAGGCGAGACGATCGGTTTGGAATTTGAAGGGAAGGAAGGCGCCGCGATGCTCGATTTCACCGTCGCGGATATCGATAAGGCACGCCTCGTTCCGAAAGTTGACTTTAGGAGCCGCAAACAATGAGTCGCGAAGTGTTGATGCTGGTGGATGCGCTGGCACGCGAGAAGAACGTCGATAAAGACGTGGTATTTGCCGCGCTCGAGGCGGCCCTCGCTTCGGCCTCCAAGAAACTCTTCGAAGAAGACGCGGATATTCGCGTCCAGATCGACCGTGAAAGCGGCGAGCACGAAACGTTTCGCCGCTGGAAAGTCGTGCCGGACGAAGCTGGCCTGCAAGAGCCGGATCAGGAAATCCTGCTATTCGAAGCGCGCGAACAGAAGCCGGAAATCCAGCTCGACGAGTTCATCGAAGAACCGGTGCCGTCGATCGAATTCGGCCGTATCGGCGCTCAGGCTGCCAAGCAGGTGATCCTGCAGAAGGTGCGCGACGCTGAACGCGAGCAGATCCTGAACGACTTCCTCGAGCGCGGCGAGCACATCATGACCGGCTCGGTGAAGCGCCTGGATAAGGGCAACTTCATCGTCGAAACCGGCCGCGTCGAAGCGCTGCTGCGCCGTGACCAGCTGATTCCGAAGGAAAACCTGCGCGTGGGTGACCGCGTGCGCGCCTACATCGCCAAGGTTGATCGCACCGCTCGCGGTCCGCAGATCGAGTTGTCGCGTACGGCGCCCGAATTCCTGATGAAGCTGTTCGAAATGGAAGTGCCGGAAATCGAACAGGGCTTGCTGGAAATCAAGGCGGCTGCCCGCGATCCGGGCGTGCGCGCCAAGATCGGCGTGGTCGCTTACGACAAGCGCATCGATCCGATCGGCACGTGCGTCGGTATCCGTGGTTCGCGCGTACAGGCCGTGCGCAATGAGCTGGGTGGCGAAAACGTCGACATCGTGCTATGGTCGGAAGATCCCGCTCAGTTTGTGATCGGCGCGCTCGCGCCGGCAGCCGTCCAGTCGATCGTCGTCGATGAAGAAAAGCATTCGATGGACGTCGTCGTAGACGAAAACGAACTGGCGGTCGCGATCGGCCGCAGCGGCCAGAACGTGCGTCTTGCCAGCGAACTCACCGGCTGGCAGATCAACATCATGACGCCGGACGAATCTGCGCAAAAGCAGAATCAGGAACGCGGCGTACTGCGCGACCTGTTCATGGCGCGTCTCGATGTCGACGAAGAAGTGGCCGACATCCTGATCGACGAAGGCTTTACGAGCCTCGAAGAGATCGCTTATGTGCCGCTCAACGAGATGCTCGAGATCGAAGCATTCGACGAAGACACCGTTCACGAACTGCGTAATCGCTCGCGCGATGCGTTGTTGACGTTGGCGATCGCGAATGAAGAAAAGGTCGAGAATGTTGCACTCGACCTGAAGAGCCTGGACGGCATGGATGCCGACCTGCTCGCCAAGCTTGCCGAACATCAGATCCAGACGCGCGACGAACTCGCCGAGCTGGCTGTGGATGAACTGGTCGAGATGACCGGAATGGAAGAGGATGCCGCTAAGGCGTTGATCATGAAAGCACGTGAACATTGGTTCCAGTGAGAAATGACCATGGCGCACTAAATTGACCGCGGCCGTTAGGCCGCATGACAAGATGCTAACCGCAAGGAATCGGTCCTTGCATTAAGAGGAATGAATGGCGAGTAACAACGTAGCCCAATTTGCCGCGGAACTGAAAATGCCTGCAGGCGTGCTCCTTGAGCAGCTTCAGGCAGCAGGCGTCACTAAAGCGAGCGAAGACGACAGCTTGTCCGAAACGGACAAGGCGCGTCTGCTCGACCACTTGCGCAAGTCTCACGGCTCGACTGATGCGGACAAGCGCAAGATCACGCTGACGAAACGGCATACGTCGGAGATCAAGCAATCCGACGCGACGGGCAAAGCTCGCACCATTCAGGTCGAGGTGCGTAAGAAGCGCACCTTCGTCCGCCGCGACGAAGCCGCCGGTGAAGGCGGTGATGCATCGAATCATGTGGCCGAGGCCGACGTCGACGATCTGGAACTCCAGCGCCGTGAAGAGGAAGCTCGTCACGAAGCCGAGCTGCTCGAAAAGCAGGCTCAGGAGTTGAAGGCGCGTCAGGAGCAGCTCGAGCGCGAAGAAGCGGAACGTCAGGCGCGCGAGCAGGCTGCTGAAGCCGAGCGCCGCCGTGCGGAAGAAGAAGCCGCGAAGAAGCGCGCGGCGGCTGCCGAAGCGGCTGCTCGCGAGCAGGCGCAAGTTGCAGAGCCGGCGCGGGCTGCCAAGGCGGCAACTGCGAAGGCTGAGCCGGTAGCGGCCAAGGCTGCGGAGCCGGCGGTTGCCAAGGAAAGCGAGCAGGAAGACGAGCGCGCCGCGGCAGAACGTGCTGCGCAACGCGAAGCGGCGAAGAAAGCGGAAGACGCAGCGCGTCAGGCCGCCGAGAAAACGCGCGCCGAGCAGGAAGAAATCAGCAAGCGCCGTGCGGCGGCAGAAGCCGAAGCGCGTGCGATTCGCGAAATGATGAACACGCCGCGCAAGGCGCAGGTCAAGGCGCCGGAACCGGCACCGAAGCCTGCTGAGCCAGCCAAGCCCGTGGAAGCCAAGGGCACGCTGCACAAGCCGGCGCGTCCGGCGGGTGAAGCGCCGGCACGTCCGGCAGCCAAGAAACCGGCTGCTGCGGCTCCGGCTGCAACGACCACACCATCGGCTGGTGACAAGAAGAAGCCGGGCGGTGGCAAGGGCGGCTGGCAGGACGACGCAGCGAAGCGCCGCGGTATCAAGACGCGTGGCGATTCGAGCGGCGGTGTGGATCGTGGCTGGCGCGGTGGCCCGAAGGGTCGCGGCAAGCATCAGGATCAGAACACCACGTTCCAGGCACCGACCGAACCGATCGTGCGTGAAGTGCACGTGCCGGAAACCATCACGGTCGCCGATCTGGCGCACAAGATGGCAGTGAAGGCCTCGGAAGTCATCAAGTCGATGATGAAGCTCGGCCAGATGGTCACGATCAACCAGATGCTGGACCAGGAAACGGCGATGATCATCGTCGAGGAATTGGGCCACCACGCGGTTGCGGCCAAGCTGGACGATCCGGAAGCGATGCTGGTCGAAGGCGAAATCACGGACGCAGAAGCACTGCCGCGTCCGCCGGTCGTCACGGTCATGGGTCACGTCGACCACGGCAAGACCTCGCTGCTCGACTACATCCGCCGCGCCAAGGTTGCAGCGGGTGAAGCGGGCGGGATTACGCAGCATATCGGCGCCTATCACGTCGAAACGCCGCGCGGTGTCATCACGTTCCTCGATACGCCGGGCCACGAAGCATTTACGGCCATGCGTGCTCGCGGTGCGAAGGCAACCGACATCGTGATTCTGGTGGTTGCGGCCGACGACGGCGTGATGCCGCAAACGAAGGAAGCAATTGCCCACGCGAAGGCAGGCGGCGTGCCGCTCGTCGTCGCGATCAACAAGATCGACAAGCCGGATGCGAATCCGGACCGCGTGAAGCAGGAACTCGTCGCGGAAGGCGTCGTGCCTGAAGAATACGGTGGCGATTCGCCGTTCGTGTCGGTGTCGGCTAAAACCGGCGCGGGTATCGACGAGCTGCTGGAAAACGTGCTGCTGCAAGCCGAAGTGCTGGAACTGAAGGCACCGGTCGAAGCACCGGCCAAGGGCCTCGTCATTGAAGCGAAGCTCGATAAGGGTAAGGGTCCGGTTGCAACGATCCTGGTCCAGTCGGGTACGCTGAACCGCGGCGACGTCGTGCTGGCAGGTAGCGCTTACGGTCGTGTGCGAGCCATGCTCGACGAAACCGGCAAGCCGACCAAGTCGGCCGGCCCGTCGATCCCGGTTGAAATTCAAGGTCTGTCTGAAGTGCCGCAAGCAGGCGAAGAAGTCATCGTCATGCCGGACGACCGCAAGGCGCGCGAAGTTGCGCTGTTCCGTCAAGGCAAGTTCCGCGACGTCAAGCTGGCCAAGCAACAGGCCGCGAAGCTCGAGAACATGCTGGAGCAGATGGGCGAAGGCGAAGTGGCGTACATGCCGCTCATCGTCAAGGCCGACGTGCAGGGTTCGCAGGAAGCTTTGGTCCAGTCGTTGCTCAAGCTGTCGACCGACGAAGTCCGCGTGCAGATCGTGCACGGCGCAGTCGGTGGCATCAGCGAGTCGGACGTCAACCTGGCTACGGCTTCGAAAGCGGTCATCATCGGCTTCAACACCCGTGCGGATGCACAGGCGCGCAAGCTGGCGGAAACCAACGGCGTCGATATTCGCTACTACAACATCATCTATGACGCAGTAGATGAAGTGAAGGCTGCGATGTCGGGCATGCTGGCACCGGAGAAGCGCGAAATCGTGACGGGTACGGTCGAAGTGCGTCAGGTCTTCAAGGTACCGAAGATTGGCGCGGTGGCTGGTTGTATGGTCACGGATGGTTTCGTCAAGCGCTCGTCGTCGGTGCGCGTGCTGCGCAACAACGTCGTCATCTTCACGGGCGAACTCGATTCGCTCAAGCGCTTCAAGGACGACGTCAAGGAAGTCCGTCAGGGCTTCGAGTGCGGTATGTCGATCAAGAACTTCAACGATATCGTCGAAGGCGATCAGTTCGAAGTCTTCGAAGTTACCGAAGTCGCGCGTACGCTGTAATTCACGCGGCATTGGCTCAACGGGCGGAGCGGGCTTAAGCGCCCGCTCCGCCCGTTGGTTTTTGGGCCTGAGCATTTGCGTATTGCGCCCCGCGGCGGTTAGCAGTCGCTATCAAGTAGCTCATTGCTGTAGAGCCATGAATCGCCACGGTTCGCGTGAACAACTTTATTGCATCCGTCAGAACGGAGCACACAAACACCATGCCTAAAAAACGTTCTTCCCCCAATCGCAATGTGCAGATCGCCGATCAGATCCAGCGCGACCTGTCCGAGCTGCTGCGCGAGGTCAAGGATCCGCGCATCGGCCTCGTCACGATTCAAAGCGTCGAGCTGACGCCCGACTACGCGCACGCGAAGGTCTACTTCACGACGCTGACCGGCGACCCGCAACAGACGCTCGAAGCGCTCAACCACGCGGCCGGCCATCTGCACAATCAGCTGTTCAAGCGCCTGCACATCCATACCGTGCCGACGCTGCATTTTCACTATGACCAGACGATCGAACGGGCCGTCGAAATGTCCCGTCTGATCGACGAGGCGAACGCCAATCGCGCGAAAGAAGACTGAGCGCGCCGCTCCGCGTTCGTGGCCGCAATGTCTCCGTTGCGGCTCTTTTAGCGCTGTTTCCGACCATTTCGAAGACCCTGTCTTTCTGACATGACCGTACCTCAACGCCCCCGCGTGCCGCGTCGCGCGCTCGACGGCGTGCTGCTGCTCGACAAGCCGCTCGGCCTGTCGAGCAACGACGCGCTGATTCGCGCGAAGCGTCTCTATTTGGCCAAAAAGGCCGGTCACACCGGCACGCTCGATCCACTCGCCACGGGTCTCTTGCCGCTGTGTTTCGGTGAAGCGACCAAGTTTTCGCAAGATCTGCTCGAGGCGGACAAGACCTATGAGGCGACCATGCGCCTCGGTATCCGCACGACCACCGGCGACGCTGAAGGCGAAGCAATCGATACGCGCAACGTGACATGCGATCAGGCCGCAGTCCAGGCGGCGATGCAGAATTTTCTCGGCGATATCGTCCAGGTTCCGCCGATGTATTCGGCGCTCAAGCGCGACGGCAAGCCGTTGTACGAATATGCGCGCGCCGGTCAGACGGTCGAGCGGGAAGGGCGTCAGGTGACGATTCACGCGCTTGAAATGCTTGCCTGTGCGTTGCCCGACGTGACGTTTCGCGTGACGTGCAGCAAAGGTACGTATGTGCGCACGCTAGCCGAGGATATCGGCGAAGCGCTTGGTTGTGGCGCACATCTGGTGGCATTGCGGCGTACCGGCGTTGGCGCACTGACGCTCGAGAATTCGGTGACACTCGACGCGTTGTCCGATGCGACCGATAGCGAGCGTGATAATTGGTTGCAGCCGGTCGATGCATTGCTGTCCACATTCCCGCTTGTCGAACTGGATGAAGACGCGACCCGTCGCTTCCTGCATGGTCAACGTCTGAAGCTCTCCGAGTTGACCATCGTCGGTGATGCGGTGAATGCGCCGCGCGTGAGAGTGTATGCCGCGGAAGGCCGCCTGCTAGGCGTCGCAAAGCAAGGCGAGGGCGTATTGGCGCCCGAGCGGCTGGTGGTCACGGCAGCGAGCTAGGCCGAGCGCATCGGCATTTGCGCAGCACCAGCAACGAAAAAGGCGGGACCGCTATCGAGCGGTCCCGCCTTTTTCCTATCTACAGCCCGCTTTGCGAACTGAAGCGAAAGCCTCAATGCGCCGCAGCAGCCGCCGCACCCGCATCACCACCGGCGCGTTCCGGCTTTGCCATCCAGATCAGCGCGATCAGCGCGACAAAGATCCCCGCCGATACAAAAAACAGATCGTTCACGCCTAACTGCGCGGCCTGCTGCGTAGCCATCGTATTGAACAGACCGTACGCCTGCGGCTGACTGAAGCCCGCCGCGCCCATCTGTCGGATCGACTGATCGAACACTGGGTTGTACGCGCTCGCCTGTTCGGCCAGTTGCGCGTGATGCATGATGGTGCGGTGATCCCATGCGGTCTGGAAAATCGACGTGCCAATACCGCCGCACATGATCCGCACGAAATTCGACAAGCCCGACGCAGCCGGAATCCGGTTGCCTGGCAAACCCGATAGCGTGATCGACACCAGCGGGATGAAGAACCCGGCCATGCCGATCCCCTGAATCAACGTGGGTAGCAGCAGCGAATAAGTATCGACGCCGGTCGTGTAACGTGAGCGCATCCAGAAACACAGCGCGAACACGAGGAACGACAAGGTCGCGATATAGCGCGGATCGGTACGCGGCAACACCTTGCCGGTAATTGGCGACAGCAGCACCGCGAACAGGCCGACCGGCGCCATCACGAGACCCGCTTCGGTGGCGGTGTAGCCAATATCGGTTTGCAGCCACAGCGGCAACAACACGAGGTTGCCGAAGTAGAGCCCGTAGCCGATCGAAAGCGCGATCGTGCCGCTCGTAAAATTGCGCCGGCTAAAGAGCGATAGATCGACCACCGGATGCTCGGCCGTCAATTCCCACACAATGAAGAACGCGAGCGAAATTACCGCGACCAGCGCCAGCACCACGATGGTGGTCGACGAGAACCAGTCGAGGTCCTTGCCCTTATCGAGCATCACCTGCAACGAGCCAACCCAGAGAATCAGCAGACCGAGACCGACGCCGTCGATAGGCGCCTTTCTGATGACCGAATCGCGGTTGCGGAAGATCGTCCACGTCGCAATGGCGGCAATCGCGCCGACCGGGATGTTGACGTAGAAGATCCATGGCCACGAGATGTTGTCGGAGATCCAGCCCCCGAGAATCGGCCCCGCCACCGGGGCGATCAGCGTAGTCATCGCCCACATCGATAAAGCCATCGGCGCCTTGGCGCGTGGATAGCTCGCGAGCAGCAGCGTTTGCGACAGCGGAATCATCGGGCCGGCCACGGCGCCTTGCAGCACGCGCGAGGCGAGCAGGAATGGCAGGGTGGGTGCGAGGCCGCACAGCCACGACGAGATCACGAAAAGAATGATCGACGCCATGAACAGGCGAACCTGGCCGATACGGTCGGTAAGCCAGCCGGTCAGCGGCACGGAGATCGCGTTCGCCACAGCGAACGACGTGATGACCCACGTGCCCTGGTCGGACGACACACCGAGGTCGCCCGAAATGGACGGGATCGACACATTCGCAATCGACGTGTCGAGCACGTTCATAAAAACGGCGAGCGACACCGCGATGGTGCCGATCACCAGTTGCGCGCCCTCGAGCGGCGGATGAGGGACTTGCGCCTGAGCCTGAGCCATTAATCAAAAAACCTTATATGAATCGTCGCGCCGCTTACATCAACTTCGCAGCGGGCTTCACGGCGCCGGCTTGAGCCGACTTCTGCGAGCCACCGTTTGGACCGGCGTTTTCCGAGATGATACGAGCGATTTCCGCGTCGGCCTGGTCGCCGTATTTCTCGAACACGTTGGTCTGATAGACCGTGTTCGGCGCGTTGCCGAGTTGGCCGCCGTTGTCATCCTTGATGGTCACGTCGGCTTGCATCGACAGGCCGATGCGCAGCGGATGCTTTTCAAGTTCTTGCGGGTCGAGGGCGATCCGCACGGGCAGGCGCTGCACCACCTTGATCCAGTTGCCGGTTGCGTTCTGCGCGGGCAGCAGTGAGAACGCCGAACCCGTGCCCGCCGAGAAGCCGACCACCTTGCCGTGGAACACCACCGACGAGCCGTACACGTCGGCCGTCAGTTCGACCGGCTGGCCAATGCGCATGTGCTTCAGCTGCACTTCCTTGAAGTTCGCATCGACCCATACGCCGCCCAGCGGCACGATGGCCATCAGCGGGGTGCCCGGTGAGACGCGCTGGCCGACCTGCACCGAGCGCTTCGCGACGTAACCCGTGACCGGCGCCGGCAGGTTGTTACGCGCGTTGTTCAGGTACGCGTCGCGGACCTTCGCGGCGGCAGCCTGCACGTTGGGGTGATCCGCGATCGTGGTGTTCGCGGTCAGCGCGCGGTTCGACGCCAGTTGTTGCTGGGCGGCATCGACAGAGGCTTGCGCGCTCTTCACGGCGTCGCGGGCATGCGAGATTTCTTCCAGCGACACGGCGCCTGTTTGCGCGACCGCCAGGCGACGCTTCAGGTCGTCCTGCGCGCGCGACAGATCGGACTGACGCTGGGCAACTTGCGCCTGATACTGGTTGTCGTCGGCGAACAGGCCGCGCACCTGGCGCACCGTCTGCGCGAGGTTCGCTTCGGCTTGTTCGAGCGCGACGCGCGCGTCGGCCGGATCGAGTACGACGAGCGGGTCGCCGGCCTTCACCGTTTGCGTGTCGTCCGCGTTCACGGCGACAACCGTGCCGGTGACTTGCGGCGTGATCTGTACGACGTTGCCGTTCACATACGCGTCGTCGGTGTCTTCATGGAAGCGTGCGTCGAGGAAGTAGTAAAGGCCATAGGCGACCGCGGCGATCAGGATCACGATGACGAGCAGCGTCATCATGCGCTTGCGTTTGCCGTTGTTCGCCGGTTGTGCGGGGGCCGCGGGCTGCTGGGGGGTGCTCATTGATGTGCTCCGGTTTCTCTCAAGCGTCGTCGTTTATTCGGATGTTCGTGCGGGTGCGGCTCGCGTCGATATGGCTTCAGTTTGCAGCGGCGGTCGCGGCAGCGGCCGATGCCGGAGCATCGGTCGGCACCACGAGGCCGGTCTGCGTTCCATCGAAACCGCCGCCGAGCGCCTTGATGAGGCCGATCTGCATATCGCGGCGGCGCATCTTGAGGCCCGTTACCGTCTGTTCCGCGCTAAGGCGGTTCTGGTCGGCGGTCAATACTTGCAACTGCGGCGACAAACCGGCCTTGTAGCGGATCACCGCCAGCTGATAGGCCTTGGTCGACGCGTCGAGCGCGCGCTGGGCGTCGCCCGATTGCTGGTCGATCGAACGGATCGACGACACTTGCGTCGCGACGTCCGAGAGGGCACTGATCAACGTCTGGTTGTAGTTCGCCACATCGAGGTCGAAGTCCGCGTAGCGGCCCTTCAACTGCGAGCGCAGTGCGCCGGCGTCGAAGATCGGCAGGTGAATTGCCGGGCCGAGTTGCATCTGGCGACTGCCCGACTTAAGGAAACGGCCCCAGCCGAACGCATCGAAACCAATGCCGGCGGCGAGGTTGATGTCCGGGAAGAATTCCGCTTTCGCTTCCTTCACGTCATGCATCGCGGCTTCCACTTGCCAGCGCGCGGCGACGATATCCGCGCGGCGTGCCACGAGGTCGGCCGGCAGGTTGTCCGGCAGCACTACCGCGTCGCCGGTGGTCAGGACCGGCTTGGCGATCTGCAGGCCACGATCCGGACCCTTGCCGAGCAGCGCGCCCAACTGATAGCGCACCACGGTGATCTGGCCGTCGAGATCCGTCAAATTCGACTGGCTGGTCGCGATGTTGCCGTTCGCGGTTTGCCGTTCCACGTTGGTATCGAGCCCGGCGGTCACGCGGCCGTTGGTGATGCGGCCGATATCCTGGCGGTTGGCGATTTCGCGCGCGGCGATGTCGCGGTACGCGTACAACTGCGCAAGCTGGTTGTACGTGCTCGCCACGGACGCAGCGAGCGTCACGCGTGCCTGCTGCATGTCGGCTTCAGCCGCCTTTTCCTGCGACACGGCCTGGCCCAGACGCTGGCGGTTCTTGCCCCACAGGTCCAGATCCCACGACGCGCTCGCCAGCACGTTGTTCTCGCTATACCAGGTGCCGCCGTACGGAGGCGGGTAGAGCGCGTTGCCCGAGAACAGTTCGCGGGTCCAGGAATAGCTGCCGTTGACCTTCGGGTACAGCGCCGAGCGCGAGCTTTCAATGTATGACGAAGCCTTGGCGAGGCGGGCCTGAGCCTGTGCGATCGAGGGGCTGCCTTCCAGCGCTTCCGCGATCAGCTTGGGCAACTGCGGGTCGCCGAACTGGTTGGCCCAGTCGAGCGACGGCCATTGGCCGCCCTGGCCGGACAGACTCTGCGTGGACTCGTACTGAGCCGGCGACGAGATCTGCTTGTCGCTCTTCATGCCGAAGTAGTTCGCGCACCCCGTGAGGGCGAGCGCCGTCACCGCGGCGGCGACAGCGGCCCGGCTCGAAAGCGCGGGCGCGGACAGGGAAAGGGATTTCATCGCTCGACTCTTTGAGTGGAATGTAATGATGGACACTGCAAGCAATTTATTACGATTTGCTGTCAAAATTGCTTGTTGCATCACGGGTTAGTCCCGTTTGTTCACCGGAATTGACGAGTACACGGCGCAGCATGCTCTTCAGGAAACCGACTTCCTCAGGGGTGAAACCTCCCAGCAGGTTGTCCAGCACGCCGTTGAAAATAGCGGGCATTTTTGCCGCGATCGCATGACCTTCCGGTGTCAGCGCGAGTCGCACAACCCGCCGGTCTTCGTTACTGCGCACCCTCGTCAGCAGGCCACGCTTCTCCAGCCGGTCGACCAGACGGGTGACGGCGCTTGCGTCAATGCCGTATTCACGCGCCAGCTCGGCCGCCAGCAGACACTTGCCGCTCGCCACCATGAACAGGATGCTGCCTTGCTGGCTGGTGATGCCCAGTTCAGCCATGCTGCGCTGCGTGACCAGGTTGGACATGGTCGATTTCACCCGCGAGATCAGATAGCCGACGCTTTCGCCTAGCTGGTACTCACTGAGATCAGGCGTGGGGGTAGAGGACGGCTCCGTCATGATTCTCGTGCGAATGCAATGGTTGACTAGGCAGGATTATAGGGGGCGGTTGATTGACGCGGCAAGCGTTATTACAGCTTAGGCAAGGAACTTTTCCAGCTCAAGGCAGAATGCGCGCGGCTTTGCGTAGGGTGTTGCCGGTGCGGACGAGGCCTATTTCTGATGCCCCACTGCAGGAAAAACAGTGGGCCTATCAGGGAATACCAGAAAGCTTCATTTCGCCGTGCTATAATGTTGGGTTCCCAAAGGTGCGCTTTGGGCTTTGTTGGCTTCATACACAATGCTGCTGCTGGCGCACTCAACTGTCTCCAGGTTCCTATGACTCGCGCCCTACGCAATATCGCCATCATCGCCCACGTCGACCACGGCAAGACCACGCTCGTCGACCAGCTCCTCCGCCAGACGGCCACGTTCCGCGACAACCAGCAGGTTATCGAGCGCGTGATGGACTCGAACGACATCGAAAAGGAACGTGGCATCACGATTCTTTCGAAGAACTGCGCGGTCGAGTACGAAGGCACGCACATCAACATCGTCGACACGCCGGGCCACGCCGACTTCGGCGGTGAAGTGGAGCGTGTGCTGTCGATGGTCGACTCGGTGCTGCTGCTGGTCGATGCAGTCGAAGGCCCGATGCCGCAAACGCGCTTCGTGACCAAGAAGGCGCTGGCGCTCGGCCTCAAGCCGATCGTCGTGATCAATAAGGTTGACCGGCCGGGCGCGCGGATCGACTGGGTGATCAACCAGACGTTTGACCTGTTCGACAAGCTGGGCGCAACTGATGAACAACTCGACTTCCCGATCGTCTATGCATCGGGTCTGAATGGCTACGCCGGTCTGACGCCGGACGTGCGCGAAGGCGACATGCGTCCGCTGTTCGACGCCGTGCTGGAACACGTTCCGGTCCGCCCGGCCGATCCGGAAGGTCCGCTGCAACTGCAGATCACGTCCCTCGACTACTCGTCGTACGTCGGCCGTATCGGCGTGGGCCGTATCACGCGCGGCCGTATCAAGCCGGGCATGGCGGTGGCCGTGCGTTCGGGTCCGGACGGTGCGATTCTGAACCGCAAGATCAACCAGGTGCTGTCGTTCAAGGGTCTTGAGCGCGTGCAGGTTGAGTCGGCTGAAGCCGGCGACATCGTGCTGATCAACGGTATCGAAGAAATCGGTATCGGCGTGACCATTTGCGCTCCGGAACAACCGGAAGCGCTGCCCATGATCACGGTTGACGAGCCGACCCTCACGATGAACTTCCTCGTGAATTCGTCGCCGCTGGCCGGCCGCGAAGGCAAGTTCGTCACGAGCCGTCAGATCCGCGACCGCCTGATGAAGGAACTGAACCACAACGTCGCGCTGCGCGTGAAAGAAACGGGCGACGAAACCACGTTCGAAGTGGCAGGCCGCGGCGAGCTGCACCTGACCATTCTGGTCGAAAACATGCGCCGTGAAGGCTACGAGTTGGCCGTGTCGCGTCCGCGCGTGGTGATGACGGAAGTCGACGGCGTGAAGCACGAGCCGTATGAAAACCTGACGGTCGACATGGAAGACGGCCACCAGGGCGGCGTGATGGAAGAGCTGGGTCGCCGCAAGGGCGAAATGCTCGACATGGCGTCGGACGGCCGCGGCCGGACGCGTCTCGAGTACCGTATTTCGGCGCGTGGCCTGATCGGCTTCCAGGGCGAATTCTTGACGCTGACGCGCGGCACGGGCCTGATGAGCCACACGTTCGACTCGTATCAGCCGGTCAGGGAAGGTGGTGTCGGCGAGCGTCGCAACGGCGTGCTGATTTCGCAGGACGACGGCGCGGCAGTCGCGTACGCACTGTGGAAGCTGCAGGACCGTGGCCGTATGTTCGTGTCGCCGGGCGAGCCGCTGTACGAAGGCATGATCATCGGCATTCACAGCCGTGACAACGATCTGGTCGTGAACCCGATCAAGGGTAAGCAACTGACCAACGTGCGTTCGTCGGGTACGGACGAAGCGGTGCGCCTCGTGCCGCCGATCCAGATGTCGCTGGAATACGCGGTCGAATTCATCGACGACGACGAACTGGTCGAAGTCACGCCGCAATCCATTCGTCTGCGCAAGCGTTACCTGAAGGAACATGAGCGTCGCAGCGCCAGCCGTAAGGGCGCAGTGGACTAAATCGGCACCGGCCCACGGGGCGCGATGTCAGGCAAAAGCCACCTCCGGGTGGCTTTTGCCATTTCTGGCTCCTGTGGCGTCCGGGGCGCGGCGGCCGATAGTTTGCGCCCGCTCCTGCGGACCGCCTGCAGCCGTTGGGTGCAGTTGTTCGCGGTTGGTGTTCCGCTTGTTCCCGTCTGTTCCCGTCTGTTCCCGTTTGTCCCCGTTTCTCGCAGAAGACTGTTGCGAATGCTGGTAATGCCGCTGAAAGCCCGTCGCGACGGGCTCGAGCGGCAATCTGTCTGCTATCTGCACTATCCGTTCTGTGATATGCTCCCCGGGTGCAAAGTTTTAGGTCCTTCCAAGCAAGACTTGATTCGCGCAATCCGCCAAACGGTCAGGCCGTGTCGCGGAAGGTTCTGTAACCCGCTATTTCTCGAGAAACTCGAAGAAAGGTGAGCGTAAAAATGATGAAGCAATTCCAGTCGAACTCCTATCTGTTCGGCGGCAATGCTCCGTACGTAGAAGAAATGTACGAAGCGTATCTCGACAATCCGGCGTCAGTGCCCGAGAACTGGCGCAGCTATTTCGACGCGTTGCAGAACGTCCCTGCATCGGATGGCAGCAATGCCAACGACGTGGCCCACGGCCCGATCGTCGAATCGTTTGCGCAACGGGCCAAGGCTAATGCCTTTATCCCGCGCACGGCGGCTGGCGGCGAAGATCTCGCTACCTCCCGCAAGCAGGTCTATGTGCAGTCCCTCATCGGCGCATATCGCTTCCTCGGCTCGCAATGGGCCAATCTCGATCCCCTGAAGCGCCGCGAACGTCCCGCTATCCCCGAACTTGAACCCGCGTTCTACGACTTCACCGAAGCCGACATGGACCAGGAGTTCAGCGCAACGAATCTGTATTTCGGGTTCGAGCGCGCTTCGCTGCGCGAGATCGTCAAGGCCCTGCGTGACACGTACTGCGGCACGATCGGCGCCGAGTACATGTACATCAGCGATCCGGAACAGAAGCGCTGGTGGAAAGAGAAGCTCGAGTCGATCCGTTCGACGCCGAACTTCTCCAATGACAAGAAGAAACACATTCTGAATCGCCTGACGGCCGCTGAAGGCCTCGAGCGCTTCCTGCACACCAAGTACGTCGGCCAGAAACGCTTCTCGCTCGAAGGCGGCGAAAGCTTCATCGCGTCGATGGACGAAGTCGTGCGTCATGGTGGCGCCAACGGCGTCCAGGAAATCATCATCGGCATGGCTCACCGTGGCCGTCTGAACGTCCTCGTGAACACGCTCGGCAAGATGCCGGCGGACCTGTTCGCCGAGTTCGAGGGCAAGCACGTCGACGACCTGCCGGCCGGTGACGTGAAGTACCACAAGGGTTTCTCGTCGGACGTCTCGACCGACGGCGGCCCGGTTCACCTGTCGCTCGCATTCAACCCGTCGCACCTTGAAATCGTCAACCCGGTGGTGGAAGGGTCGTCGAAGGCGCGGATGGACCGTCGCGGTGACGAAAGCGGCCTGCAAGTGTTGCCCGTGCAGATCCACGGCGACGCGGCCTTCGCAGGCCAGGGCGTCGTGATGGAAACGCTGAACCTCGCGCAAACGCGCGGTTACGGCACGCACGGCACGCTGCACATCGTCATCAACAACCAGATCGGCTTCACCACGTCGGACCCGCGCGACTCGCGCTCCACGTTGTACTGCTCGGACGTCGTCAAGATGATCGAAGCGCCGGTGCTGCACGTGAACGGTGACGATCCTGAAGCGGTCGTGCTGGCTACGCAGCTGGCCATCGACTTCCGCATGCAGTTCCATAAGGACGTCGTCGTCGACATCGTCTGCTTCCGCAAGCTGGGTCACAACGAGCAGGACACGCCGGCTGTTACGCAGCCGCTGATGTACAAGACGATTGCGAAGCACCCAGGCACGCGCGCACTGTACGCCGAAAAGCTGGTGCAACAGGGCGTCATCACCGCGGAAGAAGGCGACGAGTTCGTCAAGGCCTACCGCAAGGCGATGGACGAAGGTCATCACACGGTCGACCCGGTGCTCTCGAACTACAAGAGCAAGTACGCGGTGGATTGGGTTCCGTTCCTGAACCGCAAGTGGACCGACGCAGCCGACACGGCAGTGCCGCTCGCCGAGTTGAAGCGCCTTGCTGAGCGCGTCACCACGATTCCGGAAAACTTCAAGGTTCACCCGCTGGTCGAGCGCGTCATCAACGACCGTCGCGCGATGGGCCGTGGCGAAACGAAGCTCGACTGGGGCATGGGCGAACACCTGGCATTCGCGTCGCTGGTCGCGTCGGGCTACGCAGTGCGCCTGACCGGTCAGGACTCGGGCCGCGGCACGTTCACGCACCGTCACGCGGTGCTGCACGATCAGAACCGCGAACGCTGGAACGACGGCACCTATGTGCCGCTGCAGAACATCGCCGAAGGTCAGGCGAAGTTCACGGTGATCGACTCGGTGCTGTCGGAAGAAGCGGTGCTGGGCTTCGAATACGGTTACTCGACCGCTGAACCGAATACGTTCGTTGCGTGGGAAGCGCAGTTCGGCGACTTCGTGAACGGCGCGCAGGTCGTGATCGACCAGTTCATCTCGTCGGGCGAAGTGAAGTGGGGCCGCGTCTCGGGTCTCACGATGCTGCTGCCGCACGGCTATGAGGGTCAAGGTCCGGAGCACTCGTCGGCACGTATCGAGCGTTTCCTGCAACTGTGCGCAGACCACAACATGCAGGTCGTTCAGCCGACCACGCCGGCGCAGATTTTCCACCTGTTGCGCCGTCAGATGATCCGCCTGTTCAGGAAGCCGCTGATCGTCGCTACGCCGAAGTCGCTGCTGCGCCACAAGGAAGCCGTGTCGGATCTGTCCGAACTGGCGAAGGGCGCGTTCCAGCCGATCATCGGCGAAATCGACGAAGCGATCGAAGCGAAGAAGGTCAAGCGCGTCGTGGCCTGCTCGGGCCGCGTGTACTACGACCTGTTGGCGCATCGCCGTGAATCGAAGTCGAACGACGTCGCGATCATCCGTATCGAACAGCTCTATCCGTTCGCGCACAAGCAGTTCGAAGCGGAAATGAAGAAGTACGACAACGCGACTGAAGTGGTCTGGGTGCAGGACGAGCCGCAGAATCAAGGCCCGTGGTTCTATATCGAGCACCACCTGAAGGAAGGCATGAAGGAAGGGCAGAAGCTGGCATACAGCGGCCGTCCGGCTTCGGCCTCGCCGGCAGTCGGCTACTACGCGAAGCACTACGAGCAGCAGAAGGCGCTGATCGAAGGCGCTTTCGGCCGCCTCAAGAGCGCGTCGATCGCTAAATAAACACTAGAGCCGAACCGGGAAAGCGCAGGGCGCTTTCCCGTGCCGCGTCTGAAAGATCATTCGCGGCATTCGAGGTTCGCAGGCGGTCGTCGTTCACTGCGCCGTCACCCGATACGTATTCAGGATATTCATAATGGCTATTGTTGAAGTCAAGGTTCCCCAGCTTTCCGAGTCGGTCTCGGAAGCCACGATGCTGCAGTGGAAGAAGAAGCCCGGCGAGGCTGTTGCACAAGACGAAATTCTCATCGAAATCGAGACCGACAAGGTCGTGCTCGAAGTGCCGGCGCCCTCCGCTGGCGTGCTCGCACAAGTGATCTCGAACGACGGCGACATTGTCGTCGCGGATCAGGTGATCGCCAAGATCGACACCGAAGGCACGGCAAGCGCCGCTGCTGTCGAAGCCGAAGTGAAGCCGGCACCTGCCGCCACACCGGCACCCGCCGCCACACCGGCACCGGCTGCTGCACCGGCCGCTCAGGCTGCATCCGCGACGGGTGCGAACACCGCAGCTTCGCCGGCTGCCGGCAAGCTGATGGCCGAGAAGGGCCTGGCCTCGGGCGACGTCGCCGGCACGGGCCGCGACGGCCGCATCACCAAGGGTGACGTGCTGACCGCGGGCGCACCGGCTGCCAAGGCTGCTGCGCCGGCACCGGCTGCCGCACCGAAGGCTGCCAAGCCGTCGCTGCCAGACGTCAAGGCGCCGGCATCGGCCGACCAGTGGCTGAAGGACCGTCCGGAACAACGCGTGCCGATGTCGCGTCTGCGTGCGCGTATCGCCGAGCGTCTGCTCGAGTCGCAGCAAACCAACGCCATCCTCACCACGTTCAACGAAGTGAACATGGCGCCGGTGATGGACCTGCGCAACAAGTACAAAGACAAGTTCGAAAAGGAACATGGCGTGAAGCTGGGCTTCATGTCGTTCTTCGTGAAGGCGGCTGTTCACGCGCTGAAGAAATACCCGCTCGTCAACGCGTCGATCGACGGTAACGACATCGTCTATCACGGTTACTTCGACATCGGTATCGCGGTCGGTTCGCCGCGTGGCCTGGTGGTGCCGATCCTGCGTAACGCAGATCAGCTGAGCCTCGCCGAAATCGAGAAGAAGATTGCAGAATTCGGCCAGAAGGCTAAAGACGGCAAGCTGTCGATCGAAGAAATGACCGGCGGTACGTTCTCGATTTCGAACGGTGGTGTGTTCGGTTCGATGCTGTCGACCCCGATTATCAATCCGCCGCAATCCGCCATTCTGGGTGTGCACGCCACGAAGGAACGCGCTGTGGTCGAAAACGGCCAGATCGTGATCCGCCCGATGAACTACCTGGCGCTGTCGTACGACCATCGGATCATCGACGGTCGCGAAGCGGTGCTGTCGCTGGTCGCGATGAAGGATGCGCTGGAAGACCCGGCGCGCCTGTTGCTCGACCTGTAAGCGTCGGTACGGCAAAGACGCCGGCTTGTGATCGCACGAGCCGGCGCCATATAAAGCAAGCCGCAAGCATCTAGCACTCCGTAGTACTGGAGCGACGCGCGCCGCGAAGCGTGGCCGTGCGTTGCTCCGTCATCAAAAGGATTGTCATGTCCAAAGAATTTGACGTCGTCGTGATCGGCGCAGGCCCCGGCGGTTATATCGCCGCTATCCGCGCAGCGCAGCTCGGCAAGACCGTCGCATGTATCGAGAAGTGGAAGAACCCGGCTGGCGCGCTGAAGCTCGGCGGCACCTGCCTGAACGTGGGTTGCATTCCGTCGAAGGCGCTGCTTGCGTCGTCGGAAGAATTTGAAAACGCGTCGCATCACCTCGCTGACCACGGCATCAGTGTGGAAAACGTGAAGGTCGATATCGCGAAGATGCTGGCCCGCAAGGAAGGCATCGTCGAAAAGATGACCAAGGGCATTGAATTCCTGTTCCGCAAGAACAAGATCACGTGGCTCAAGGGCCATGGCAAGTTCACCGGCAAGACGGACGCCGGCGTGCAGATCGAAGTCAGCGGCGAAGGCGAAACCGAAGTGGTCACGGCAAAGAACGTGATCATCGCGACGGGTTCGAAGGCGCGCCACCTGCCGAACATTCCGGTTGACAACAAGATTGTTGCCGACAACGAAGGCGCACTGACGTTTGACTCCGTGCCGAAGAAACTGGCCGTGATCGGCGCAGGCGTGATTGGTCTGGAACTCGGCTCGGTGTGGCGCCGTCTGGGCTCGGACGTGACCGTGCTCGAAGCGCTGCCGGAATTCCTCGGTGCTGCCGATCAGGCGCTGGCTAAAGAAGCCGCCAAGCAATTCAAGAAGCAAGGTCTGGACATCCACGTCGGCGTGAAGGTCGGCGAAGTGAAGACGACCGACAAGAGCGTGACGATCGCCTACACGGACAAGGACGGCAACGCGCAAACGCTCGAAGCCGACCGCCTGATCGTGTCGATCGGCCGTGTGCCGAACACCGACAACCTCGGTCTCGAAGCCATCGGCCTGAAGGCGAACGAGCGTGGTTTCATCGACGTCGACGACCACTGCGCGACGGCTGTGCCGAGCGTGTACGCAATCGGCGACGTGGTGCGTGGTCCGATGCTCGCGCACAAGGCTGAAGACGAAGGCGTGATGGTGGCCGAAATCATCGACGGTCAGAAGCCGCATATCGACTACAACTGCATTCCGTGGGTGATCTACACCGAACCGGAAATCGCGTGGGTCGGCAAGACTGAGCAGCAACTGAAGGCCGAAGGCCGCGAAGTCAAGACGGGCCAGTTCCCGTTCATGGCGAACGGCCGCGCGCTGGGCATCAACAAGGCGGATGGTTTCGTCAAGATGATCGCCGACGCGAAGACCGACGAACTGCTGGGTGTGCACATCATCTCTGCCAACGCATCGGACCTGATCGCGGAAGCCGTGGTGGCGATGGAATTCAAGGCGGCGTCGGAAGACATCGGCCGCATTTGCCATCCGCACCCGTCGCTGTCGGAAGTCATGCGCGAAGCGGCTCTGGCCGTGGACAAGCGCGCGCTGAACATGTAATCACGCGCACGCCTGACTGAACGCAACTCTGGCATTACCACAAAGGCGGGCGGGTTCACTCCCTCCCGCCTTTCTTTTTGCAGCAACACAATGAACGTCACCGAATACTACGAAAAAGAACTGCAGACGCGGGGTTATCAATCGGATCCGGCGCAACGCGCGGCGGTCGACCGTCTGCAGCGGTGTTATGACGAGTGGGTCGAGTACAAATCGCGCCGCTCGAACGCGTTCAAAAAACTGATCATCCACCCGGACCTTCCGCGCGGCGTGTACATGTGGGGCGGCGTAGGGCGGGGCAAGAGCTTCCTGATGGACAGCTTCTACATGATCGTGCCGGTGCAGCGCAAAACGCGGCTGCATTTCCACGAATTCATGCGCGAGGTGCACCGCGAGCTGGAAGACCTGAAAGGCACGGCCGATCCACTCGACGAACTCGCGCGCCGTATCGCCAGGCGCTACCGGCTGATCTGTTTCGACGAATTCCACGTGTCGGATATCGCCGACGCGATGATCCTGTACCGCCTGCTCGACAAACTGTTCGAGAACGGCGTGCAATTCGTGATGACGTCCAATTACGATCCGGACACATTGTATCCAGACGGTCTGCATCGCGACCGCATGCTGCCGGCAATCGAACTGATCAAGTCGAAGCTCGACGTGATCAATGTCGACGCGGGTATCGACTACCGGCAGCGCACGCTGGCCCAGGTCGAGGTGTATCACACGCCGCTCGGCGCGGCTTCGGACAAAGCGTTGCGCGATGCATTCTCGCGCCTGGCGGCGGTCCCCGATGAGAGCCCTATCCTCCACATCGAAAAGCGTGAGCTGAAGGCGCTGCGGCGCGCTGACGGCGTCGTGTGGTTCGATTTCGCGACGTTGTGCGGCGGCCCGCGTTCGCAGAACGACTACCTGGAACTGGCGAGCCGTTTTCACGCGGTGATTCTGTCCGGTGTGCCGCAGATGTCGGCGCGCATGGCTTCGGAGGCACGCCGCTTCACCTGGTTGATCGACGTGTTCTACGACCACAAGGTCAAGCTGCTGATGTCGGCAGCGGTGCCGCCCGATCAACTGTACGTCGACGGACCGATGGCCAACGAATTCACGCGCACGGTCTCGCGTATCGTTGAAATGCAATCGAAAGAATATCTCGACGCGCCGCGCCGGCTCGTCGATACGTCGTTGACGTAAGCGCCCGTGTGACGTGGGTGCGGATGCTTTTGCGATAGATCACGGTCCGCTCGCCTAAGAGGCGGGGTCCGAAGGCGTATTTTCAAGATTCGGACTGGTCTTATATTCCGGCCGCGGACGACTGGATATCTTCTTTGTCATGGTTCTAACAAAGGAGAAACCATGAATCCGTACCGTGATATCAATGATGAAGAATGGCAACGTGTTGCACCGTTGCTTCCTGAGCTGCGTCCGCGCTCCGAACTGCGTGGCCGGCCGCTTGCCAACACGCGCTCGGTGCTAAATGGTGTGTTGTGGGTGATGTACAGCGGCGCGACCTGGTCCGCCATGCCGCGCAGGTACCCGTCGTATCAAACCTGCCATCGCCGTTTCAAGGCGTGGTATGAATCCGGTGTGCTCAAGCGCGTGATGGATCAGCTATTCGGTGCGGCGAGCGAAGAACTCTGCAACCTCATGGAAGCGCGCATGCGCACGCATGTGAGTGCGGAACAGAAGAGTGTTGACGTAGAGAAGGCTCCGGCCACTGCGCCCACGGCGTATAGCCCGGCATCGGTCAAGCCGTTACCGTCTTCGCCGTTTTCCTATGGGTCGCCCTTCAAGCACGCTGCATGACAACCCCAACCAGCCAGACTCAAACAAAAAAACGGCCGGACGATTGCGATCGCCGGCCGTTTCTTCTGGTTCCATCCTGGCAGCGGTAGCCGCCTTGATGGAACACTTCATTCGCGCGTCAGGCATCGGCGCCTGAACTGCCCGCCTACTATGACTATTGCTGACGAATCCAGGTCTGCGAGCGGCCCAGCAGCGAAACGCCGATATAGCCACGCACGATCAGCTTGTTCCCACCGTCTTCCAGGTGCATCTTGCACTTGTAGATCTTGCCGTTTTCCGGGTCGAGAATCTGACCATGATCCCAGCCGTCGCCGTCCTTTTTCATGTCGTTGATAATCGTCATGCCGAGAATCAGCTGGTCTTTGCGCGCGTCCGTACATTCGGTGCAGCGGCGATCCGGTTGATCATTCGCATTGAGGCCCTTGATCACCTTGCCGCTCAGCGCGCCGCCGCTGTCCTGCGTAATTTGCACGAGTGCTTTGGGCTGGCCGGTGTGATCGTCGATGGTTTGCCACGTGCCGAGTGGGGAATCGGTCTGCGCCATTGCCGTGACGGCGCTGGCGAGCAGTACGCCGGCGAGGGCGGCATGTTTGGCGGTGCGAAGCGCGATTGCGCGTGCACGTTGAGCGAATTGCATCATTGTCTTCCTCCTTGATTAAAGACGGCGCGATCATGGTCGCGCGGCGTTATTGGCATCTCGGGCGGCCACCAATAGCCGACCGCCGTGACGCCTCGTATGCCTGGTATTGCCCCTCAGGTTCAACTTCGGCTACATCGGTCTGCGATTCGTGGCCTGCGTGCCGCGAATCGCACATCCTCTGCGGAGAATACGTGAAAGTGCGCGCGCCGTTTGATAGTGGAACCTCTAATCAGGACGCGGCACTTCTGAATATCAGTTCAGTTGATACGAGAACGTTGCGTTGATGCGTGGGCTGCGCGACGCGCTTTCCACCGGCGCGTCGCCGATTGCTTTGGCGACCGACAAATCCAGGCTGTAATACTTCGCGTCCGAGATCCGGAAGCCGAAGGCAATCGACGACAGCCTCGACGGCGACGGCGTCCCCGCATGCAGGTACACACGCGCCATGTCGAACGAGACATACGGCGTGAGGGTGCGCAGGTAGGTGAAGCCCGGCGTAAATGCCCGGTTGACTTCGAACATCGCCCCCCAGCCTGAATCGCCCGACGCCTCGCCCGGTTGATAACCCTGCGCAAAACGTTGCGCGCCGAACGAGATCTGTTCCGAGGTCGGCAGCGAGACGGCGCTGTACTGGCCGGTCAACGAAACCGCGGTGCCGATCTTCAGCGGCCACTCGTTGGTCTGCGAAAAGCTTGCGCCGGTCCGCACGAAGTTGATCGACGCTGGATTCGTGACCGTTGTGCCGGGGACGTTCGAGTCGCCGGCTTTCGACGCACCCAGGATATCGAATGCCTTCGCCACATTGATACTCGCGCGGCGTACCTGACCGGGTTCCGCGCTGGCGTAATCGGCTTGCAGTTGCATCACCCGTACTTGCGAGCGCAAGCCGATCTGCGCACCGGTGTCCTGGTTGTTGTAGCGGTCTTCGTCGTGCGAGGCATAGACCGTGGCGGTGCCGATCAAGCTTTGCGTGTTGCTCAACAGGACCGGATAGGTCAGTGAGCCGCTGACCTTGTCGTTGATGACCGTGCGCGAGATGTAAGAGGGCAGGCCGGGATTGTCGGTCGGATTGCCGCGATAGTGCGACGCGTCGATCTTCCCGGTCAGTCCATCGCTGCCGATCGGTACCGTAGCGTGCGCGGCGAGATAGGTGACGTTGTCGCGTCCCTTCGGCAGCAAGGCCGACACGCTCAGTTGTTCGCCGAGCGCGGTCAGGCCGTTCTCGGTTGCGGTCAGCAGGCCTTGCACGCCAGGGTGATTGAAGTCGATACCCGTGCTGACGTCGAACTTTTTGCGCGTTACGTTCAGCTCGAGCGTGGTGGCGCCGTCGGTGTTCTGTGGCGGCGCGGCGTTCGCTGCGACCTTCACGCCGGGTAACAGACCCAGCAAGTTGATGTAGCGCTCGAAGGTGGCGCGCCGCAACGGCCGGTCGGCGACGATGTGGTCGGCGATCGCGCGGATCTTGTCTTCGAGCACGCCCGGCTCGCCGGTCACCTTGACCGCGGACACATAACCTTCCACCACCGTCACGCGTACTACGCCGCCCTCGAATGTCTGCGCGGGAATGAACGCGAAGGAGAGCGCAAAGCCGCGGTCCTGATACAGCTTCGTCACGCCGTTGGCAACCTGAATCAGATCGCCGATGGTGGTGTCTTTGCCGACGAGCGGCGTGAAGCGTTGTGCGACTTCGTCGAATGGAATGGACTTCACGCCCTCGACCTGAATCTTTGACGGCGTCAGGTGGCGGGCAAGCAGTTCCTGAAGTTGGGGAGCTTGAGGCGTGACCTGCAGGGTCACGTTCGGGCCCTTATCGGGCGCCTTGATCTGCGGCAGCGAATCCATCGGGTTGCCGCCGACTACTGGCCGCGACTGCGCTTGTGCTTCTACCTGCATCGCGCTGGCTGCGATTGCAGCGAGCAGTAGGGTCCATTTACTACCGTACCCGAGTTTCATCGGATTTTCCTCGTATGCCGTTCTGTCTTGCGGACGCGCCGCCTGGCCGGGCTGGTCGCGATCGCTTATGTGTGGCTCGACGCATACTGCCATGCTTGTATGTATTACGTCACGTGCTCCGTTGGGCTTGAGCATCGATTGCAAAAGCGCGGAGCACGTGATGAGGCGGACTGCTTATGCATACTGCGTGACTGGACGTTTGATGCGGCGTTTTATGCGCGTCGCATCAAACGTCCAGGTTATGCGGACTACTTATGGCTCACCGGCACGAGGCCGCCGAGGAGCGTCGTCAAGCCGCCGGTCGCACTGCTCGAGCCGCTTGAGCTGCTCGTCGAGCCGGCCACCGAGGTGAGCGTGCCGGTCAACTGGCCAACGAGGGCGGTTACGGGGGCGAGCGGGCTGCTGCTACTGCTGCCCGATGTGCTGGTGGTGACGACAGCGAGCACGCTGGTCAGCGACGACAGCGGATTCGACGTACTACCCGTGCCGCCTAAACTTGAAGTCAGCGAACTCAAGGGCGTGCCACCGAGTACCGAGGTCAGCGAGCTCAAAGGTGAGCCGCCCAGCACTGAGGTCAGCGAACTCAGCGGCGAGCCGCCCGAAGTCAGCGAGCTCAAGGGTGTGCCGCTCAGCGCCGAGGTCAGGCCGGACAGTGGCGTGCCGCCGAGCAGCGTCGACAGCGAGCCGAGCGGGTTGCTGCCGAGCCCGAGACTCGCGAGCGTGCTTTGCAGCGGGCCGAACGGGCTGCCGTTGGCAGGCGGCCCATTGACGACCGCCACGTTCGTGCTGCCGACAAGGCTCGTAATCAGACCGGGAATCGGATTCGCGCCATTCGGGCCGTTCGGATTGACGAGGCCGCCGGCGTTCGTGACCGTGTTGCCGAGCGAGCCGACCAGCGTGCCGAGATCGGCGCCGATCGGGTTCTTCGTTGCGGCGCCGACTTGCGAGCTGGTCGAGCTCAACGTGCCGCCGATTTGCGCGAGCAGGCCGCCCACCGGCGCGCCGAGACCGGTCTGTGTGCCGACCGTTTGCGTCACAAGTCCGACCGTCTGCACGATCGGCGTGATCGCGGTGCTGATCGGTTGGGTGATCTGTTGCACCGGCACGGAGGCCAGCGAATTGCCGAGCGTCACGCCGCCGGCGTTAAGTGCGCCTGCAGTCGTCGAGAGGACGGTTGCAAGCGGTGTGGTGAGCGGCGACAGCGGCGCGAGATTGCCGGTGCCGAGACCACCGACCGCGGTGCTCAGACCTTGCACGACACCGCTCGTCGAGCTGACCACCGAGCCGAGGCCGGCGACCGTGGTGCCGACCGGATTGGACGTCGTGCCGATCTGCCCGACGCCGCCGCTCACTGCGTCCGCCAGCGAGTTGAGCGTGCTGCTCGTGCTCGATACCGCGTTGCCGAGACCTTGCGTGACTTGCGGACTGAGACCTGGGATCGTTTGCGAGGCGATCGTATTGCCGAGGTCGCTCGTGGTCTTCGCAGCGGTGGTGACGACGCCGGATGTGCCCGACGTCGTGGTGGTGGTCGGGCCGCCGCTGGTCGAACCGCCGCCGCCGGCGCTACCGCTGCCGGATGACGCGCTCGGTGGGGCAGTGACGCCGTTGCCGCCACACGCCGCGAGCAAGCCGGCGATCGCTACGGCGATCAACGGTGCGCGCAACGACGACACGGTCGCGCACGCCGCATGGAGAGTAAAAAAACGTTGTGTGGACATGTGTGCTCCTCAGTGTCTTCTAGGTGTCGTGTGCGTTGTTTCCGTGCGCCGGTGTTACGGATGTCTGAGCGGCGCGGTTCAGTTCAGTCAGGGTCCGGCAGAGCCGGAGGACGGCTCGCGGGCCGCCCTTCGGGTTTCCTGACGCCGGGTTACCGGACGCCGGGTTGCCGGTTACTGCACTTCTTTCGATGACTTCAACTGCATTCCTTACTTCTTCGTCAAACCGCCGAGCAGGCCGCCGACGAGCGATGTCACGGGGGCGAGCAGGTTGCTGCCCGTTCCCTTGCCGCTGGTGGCCGACAGCGACGGGCCCGTGCTCGTGCTGGCCGAAGCGGTGGTCGTCGTGGTCGTCGTTGTCGTGACGCCGCCGAGCGCGCCGGTGACGCTCGACAACAAGCCGGTGACCGGGGCGAGCGGGCCGCTGCTACCGCCGCTCGCGCTGCTCAGGCCGCTCGTCACGCTCGAAAGCAGCCCGGTGACAGGCGCCAACGGGCTGCCACTCGAGCTGCCGCCAAGGCCACCCGTTACGCTGCCGAGTAAGCCGGTGACCGGAGCGAGCGGGTTGGTGCCGCTGCTGCTCGTGCCGCCGGCCAGGCCGCCAAGTAAGCCGGTGATCGGAGCAAGCGGGTTGGTGCCGCTGCTGCTCGTGCCGCCGGTCAAGCCGCCGAGTAAGCCGGTGAGCGGAGCGAGCGGGTTGGTGCCGCTGCTGCTCGTGCCGCCGGTCAAGCCACCGAGTACGCTGGTGAGCGGAGCAAGCGGGTTGGTGCTGGTGCCGGTGCCGCCGGCCAGGCCGCCGAGCAGGCTGGTGAGCGGCGCCAGCGGATTGCCAGTCGTGCTGCCGGTGAGCAGGCCACCCACTGATGCGACGGTGGTGCCCGTATCTGTGACCGTATTGCCAAGCGCGGCCGTGATCGGATTGCCGCCGGTTGCGCTGATCAGCGTGCCGGCCTTACCGAGGCCGCCGCCGAGGGTCGTGAGCAGGTTGTTGAGCGGTGCGCCGAGGCCGGTGGTGTTGCCGACTGTCTGCGTGGTCGCGACGACCATCGACGTAATCGGCGTGATCGCCGTGCTGAGCGTTTGCGTGACTTGCTGAACCGGACCCGTCGAGAGCACGGAAGTGAGCGTGGTGCCGCCATTGGTCACTGCGCCGCCTAGCGTATCGACGACACCGCCGAGCGGCGTGGTGATGGCTGCCAAAGGCGCGAGCGGGCCGGTGCCGAGACTCGTCACCAGGTTGCCTGCATCCGTCACTGCGCCACCGACATGACCGACCACGCCGCCGAGGCTCGCGACCGTTGTGCCGACTGCGTTGCTGCCGGTGCCGAGTTGGCCGAGCCCTTGCGTCACACCGGTGCCGAGCGTCGTGACCGCCGCGCCGACTTGCTGCACGATGCCGCCGGCAGCCTGGGTGGTTTGCGAGCTGACGCCTGGCAGCGATTGCGAACCGATCACGCTACCGATACCCGAGACCGTCGAGCCGAGATCGCCGACCACGCCACCGGTGTTGCCGACGACTGTGCCGAGCGCATTCGAGACGGGGGTAGTGCCGGTGCCGGAGGTTCCCGTACCCGAGGTTCCAGTACCGGAAGTGCCCGTACCCGACGTTCCCGTGCCGGAAGTGCCCGTGCCGGAACCGCCTGAACCCATCGAACCGCTGCCGCTGCCGCTGCCGCTGCTGCTGCCGCCGGTCGAAAGTGTGCCGCCGGCGGAGCCGCTACCGTTGCTGCCGGTGCCGGAACTCAGGCTTCCGGAGCCTCCGCAAGCGCCAAGAGAAAGCATCGCTGCCACGCCGGCAGCAATCAGGGTTGTTCGTACTGTAGTGTTGGCCGTTTGAATGTTCATGTCGCCCTCGGATCGCATGTGTTTTTGGGTGTTGCTGCGTGCCTATCTCTGCACGAGCCGTGCCATTTCGACTGAGCAATGCGGATTATTTTTATGCTGAAGAGCGCAAAGCCATATGTGATATGGCTTTGAGAGGAATTGATGGAGTGTCTGCTAACTCAGATATACCGCGAGCAAATGACATTGCTAAACGTTTGCGGGGGTTTCGTAACGTAACGAGCCGCCCGCGCCGTTACGAAACACGACGTAACGCAAGCGCAACGAGAGCGCTCCGGACGCTTGAAACGTTCTGTTCAAACAAATAATTAGTGCAGCGAATCTAACTCATGGTTATTCCTATGTGCTGCAACGCACGAACTGCCGTTAACCTGAGTACACCGCCAAAACGCATATGGTGTGGGCTCAGGGAAGCGGACAATTGCTTAAATATGATTGTTCAGCTATAAAACCCGAAAGCATCATGGATTGACGAGGGAGGTGGGTTATCGAACAGAAAACTCATAGACATCTGTTTTATTGAAGCCGGCTGCAAGGCGGTGCTTCTGCAGTGCAACACGCAGGGCCAGGAATGAGAGACCAATGGTCCGCAGCGCTGAAGACTCCGTCATCCGAGGCAGCACGTAAACAAACGAAATAAATGAAAGTCCGAGGGTAAAAATGAAAAAGTTCACACAACGCTTCCTGAGAGATAACAAGGGCGTTACGGCCATCGAGTATGGGCTCATCGCGGGGTTGATGGCGGTGGCACTTGTGACCGCGGTCGGCTCTATCACCGGCGCGCTTACGACCGCATTCTCAACCATTGCCGGCTTGATTAAAGGCTAAAGGCTAAGGGTCTGGCGGCGGCAGTTCCTGTAGGCGGAATCGAGGTGTGACCGGTTCGAGCCGGTTAGTCTCGCCCTTTCTGGAACAAGGCCACTTGAGTTTTCAGTGCGGACTGCTTACGCAGTCCGCACTGATATATCTCGCCCGTTGAGTCCATTATGAATTTACCAGTCGCCGACATTTTATTTGTCGCGTGGGCAGCGGCCATTGCTATATGTGATTGCCGCACCCGGCGCATTTCCAATTCGCTTGTCTTTGTTGGATTAGCGGCGGCATTTGCGTGCGCGCTATTTCAGAGCAGCCCTTTTAATATTTCGGCCGGACAGGCAGCGCTGGGCGCTGTCGTCGGCCTGGCCGCGTTACTGCCGTTTTTTGCGCTAGGTGCAATGGGCGCAGCCGACGTCAAGGTTTTCGCCGCGTTAGGTGCCTGGTGCGGTATGCACACGCTGCTCGGACTCTGGGTCGCCGCGAGCCTCGCAGCCGGCATGCATGCGCTCTGGTTGCTCGTCACGACCCGCACGCGACTCGCTACGATCGGGCGGCACGCCGGTCCGACCTTCGAAGTGGGCGGTAAAGCGTCGACCCCCTATGCGGCGTGTCTGACAGTGGCGGCCTGTGCATGGCTGGCGCTGCAAATGTCGACGGGTGTGCTGCGATGAGACTTTCCATGCCCCGGTCCATGAAATCACGGAAAGGGCCCGCGCTTGCGCGCCGCCAACGTGGCGCCACGGCTATCGAATTCGCGCTGGTGTTCCCGCTGTTCTTCACGATCGTCTACATGATCATCACCTTCAGCCTGATGATGGTGGCCCAGCAGAACCTGACATTGGCGGCCGAAGAGGGCGCGCGCGCCGCGCTGAATTACCAGCCCAACACGTCGTTGCAAAGTGCGCTCGCCAATCGCGCCGCGGCAGCCTGCGTCGCGGCCCAGGCGGTGGTGGCTTCGATCGTCAGCGCCGCGACCTGCACGTCGACCGCGAGCGCCTGTAGTCCCAGTAACGGGATGCAATGTGTGCAAGTCTCAATGGCCTACAACTACCAGAGCCACCCGATCGTGCCATCGATAGCGCTCGTGAGTATCGCGCTGCCGACGACGCTGACGAGCAGCGCGACCGTCCAACTCAATCCGGAGAATATTCAGTGACGTACGCGCTGGTTCTCAGCCTTCCTGTCCGTCGACGCGCGCGTGAACGCTCGCACTGTAGGGCATTGTTCAATCGAAGCAGCGAGTCATCATGCCGAATCTGACCAAAATTATCGCCGGCGTGCTGATCGCGGTTGCGTTGCTGCTCGGCCTGTTCGCCTGGACGCTGTCGCGTCGCCCGGCGCCGGTGGCCGTCACGCCCGCGACGCAAGCGACTTTTCCGGTCGTGGTGGCGACCCGCCTGCTGCCGGCGGGCAAGGCAATTACCGTCGATGCTTTGCGCGTACAGGCGCTGCCGATCAATCCGAATGGCGCCTTCACGGATCCGGCCCAGTTGACGGGCCGTGTGCCGAACGCGGATATCAGCGCGGACTCCCCGGTGCTGGAAACGCTATTGTCGTCCGGCCTGGCGGAGCGTATCGAACCGGGTGAGCGTGCCCTCGCGGTACGCGTCGACGAAAGCAATGCGGTGGCGAACCGGCTGCGGCCCGGCAATTTCGTCGACGTGTTTTTTACGCTCAAACGCGATAACGCCGGCGTCGGCAGCTCCGAAATCGACCGTACCCAGGCGCGCCTGCTGATGTCGAAAGTCCGTGTGCTCGCGTTCGGTAATGCGACCGCGAGTGGCGATACCGCGGGCGACCCGAACGGCATGGTGCGCACGGCGGTACTGGCGGTGCCGGTTGCCGATGTCGATCGGCTGACGCTGGCGGAGAGTGCCGGCCGGCTGGTTTTCGCGCTGCGCAATCCAAAAGATGCTGAAGTGGCTGACGAAAGCGTTTTTCCCGCGCAGCCAGGTGTGTTGAAGACTTCCGCGCACCCCGGTTCCAGCGATGCGCTGCAGGACTCGACGAAGGCCGCGGCCGGCGTCGCACTCGACACCTTGTCTGGCGCTGGCAACTTGCCAGGCGTCGCGCCGCGGTTCGCACCGGCGCAGCACCTGCCGGTTGCGCCGACTCGTGTTGCAGGCAATACAAACAGTACAAAGAGCGGTATCGAAGTGATACGGGGTGGGCGCGCCGAAACGGTCGCCTGGTAGCAGTTTTAGGGAGCGGGCGGCCGGACGCGTCCATGACTACATGACAAAACGGATTTTTGCATTCGGGACGGTGGCCTACGTCGGATTTGTGTTGTTGACTGCGTCAGGCGCGGCGCATGCGGCCGATCCTACCCAGCACGCGCGGAAGGCGCGCCCGGCACAACCTGCCTCATCCGCCGAACCTGCGCAGTTGGTGGGCGGCCAAACCATCGCACTGACGGTCGGCAGCCAGCAACAGGTGGCGACAGGCCATGTGCTGCAGCGCATAGCACTCGGCGACCCGTCGGTGGCCGACGTATTGATCATGAAGGGGAGCGGCCGCGGCGGCGTGCTGCTGGTCGGCAAGGCCGCGGGAACCACGAGTTTGATGCTGTGGGAGCGCGGCCGCGATACGCCGTTGACGTACACGGTGAACGTCATTACACAAGCGGCGGCCTCGCTGCTCGGACCCGATACACCGAGTGTCAAGGTGCTCGGGGGGACTGCGCTGATGTCCGGTTCGGCGGCGACGATGGAAGCGCATCAGCGCGCCGTCGTCGCGGCGGAAGGATCGCTTGCAAGGGATGCCGCAGCAGGCAAGGACGGTGCAACGGCGAAAAATGGCGCGGTGTTCGATACGTCGACGGTTGCCAGCCGTGCCGTGGTGCAGGTCGATGTGCGCGTCGTCGAGTTCAGCCGTTCTGTGCTCAAGCAGATCGGCTTCAACTTCTTCAAGCAGAACAACGGTTTCACGTTCGGCTCGTTCGCACCATCGGCACTGACCTCAGTGTCGGCGACGGCGGGGCAGGCGCCCCAGATGACCAGCACGACGCCGCTGTCGTCGGCGTTCAATCTGGTGTTCAATTCGGCGACCCACGGTCTGTTCGCCGACCTGAGCCTGATGGAAAGCAACAATATGGCGCGTGTGCTGGCCGAACCGACGCTCGTCGCGTTGTCCGGACAGAGTGCAAGCTTTCTCGCCGGTGGCGAAATTCCTGTGCCGGTGCCGCAAGGGTTAGGGACGACCTCGATCGAATATAAGCCTTACGGCATTGGTCTCACGTTGACGCCGACTGTACTTGGCCCGCAACGCATCGCGCTGAAAGTGGCGCCGGAGGCGAGCCAGCTCGACTTCGCGAACGCGGTGACGATTAGCGGCGTGTCGGTGCCGGCGTTCACGACACGGCGCACGGACACCACGGTCGAACTCGGAGACGGCGAGAGCTTTGTCATCGGCGGCCTGGTTGACCGCGAGACCACGTCGAATATATCCAAGGTGCCTTTGCTGGGCGATCTGCCGATCATCGGCACGTTCTTCAAACAGCTGAGCTACCAGCAGAACGAGAAAGAGCTGGTGATCATCGTGACACCGCATCTGGTGTCGCCGCTGGCGAAGGGGGCACCTGTGCCGACGACGCCGGGCGAACAGTCCGAGCAGCGCAACGGTCCGGTGTGGCGCTCACTGGTCGGTGGTTTTATCGCGGGCGATGCAGCGCCGGGGTTTTCGAAATGAGGGCGCCGAAGCTTCGCTCGGCGCACGCGGTAACCGGATTACGCGAAGCAAACAGAGGCACGCGCACAGGGCCTGTGCGCGGCAGTATGCAGGACGACGCGGCGGCCTGGCTGCCGATGCCGCAAAAGGATGTCCAACATGAACGCGAGAACGCATTCATTGACTGAACGGGCGGTCACCGATTATTTCGTGCTCGCTTCGCTAGCCGACGAACACGTGCATTGGCTCTCCGACACGCTGGTAGGCGCCGGCACGGTCGAAGCGGTTACGCTCGATCCGGCAATGCTCATGCAGCGCATCGGGGTGCTCCACCCGTCGCTGGTATTCGTCGACTTTTCCGGCGGCCGCGCCGCAGCGGCGAGTGCTGCCGCGAGCGCGGTGCGCAGCGCCTATCCAGGTATGCAGATTGTCGCGCTCGGTTCGCTCACGGAGCCGGAAAGCGCACTGGCCGCGTTGCGTGTCGGCGTGCGTGATTTCATCGATCTGTCGGCACCGGCTGAAGATGCTTTGCGCATCACGCGCCAGGTGCTCGACAACCTGGTCGAGCCGGTCAGCCGCCATGGTCAGGTGACCGCACTGCTGGGGGCGCGCGTCGGCATGGGTGTGAGCACGCTGGCCGCGAACCTCGCGGTCATGTTGCAGCGGCGTGATGTCGCGAAAGGGCGGCAAGCCGCATTGCTCGATCTCGGCTTGCCGGCGGGCGACGGTTCGCTGCTCCTGAATACCCGCAGCGAGTTCAATTTCGTTGAAGCCGTGCGCAATTTGCGCCGCTTCGATCAGACCTTCGTGCATACCGCGCTATCGCACCACACGAGCGGCCTCGCGCTCACGACGTTGCCGCCGAATCTTGCCGACATGCGCGAAGTATCGTATTCGTCGTCGATCGGTTTGCTGAACCGGCTGCGGGCGTTCTTTGACCAGCAGATCGTGGATCTGGGCGGATTCAGCAATGCCGAATTCATCGCCCATGTCGTGCAGGCCGCGGACGAAACGTGGCTGATGTGCGATCAGGGTGTCGCCTCGATCGTATCGGCAGTGGGTGTGCTCGACGGATTGCGCGAAGAGGGCATCGATACCGCCAACGTGCGCTTGATCGTCAACAAGTTCGACAGCGATCTCGGGCTAGCCGCCGCGCAGATCGCACAGCGTCTCGAGATTCCGTTGCTGACCACATTGCCGGAGCGGCGCGTAGCGCTCGGCCAGGCTGTCAACCAGGGACATCTGCTGGCGGACACCGTGGCACGCGACCCCTATGTGCGTGCGTTGGAGCCGTTGATTGAACGGCTCGGCGGTGCCGCGAGAACGGCCGCGCAGCCAGGCGGAAAATCCGCGCTTAGTGCGCTCAAGCGCTTCATTCCAACCACTCAAAAGCGGTCATAAACGATGGCAAAAGAGATTGAATTTGCCGACGACGCACCTTCGTTCGCGCATAGCCAGCAGTTCCAGGACATCAAGAACGCTGCGCACGAACATCTGTTGACGCGTATCGAGGAACTTGGCTCGGAGTTCGGCCGCTGGTCGCGTAACGCGATCAACCAATTTGTCGATCTGGAGATGGACAGCTTTGTACGGCTGCGCCGGATTCCGATCAACGAAGGCGAAGTGCGGCTGATCGCCGAGGCGCTGACCAAAGAACTGGCGGGGTTCGGCCCGATCGAGGATCTGCTCGCCGATCCGGCCGTCGAAGATATTCTGATCAACGGCTACAACGACGTGTACGTGTCGCGGCTCGGGATCCTGACGAAGATCCAGGTGCGTTTCGCCGACAACGCCCACTTGCTGCGCATCGTGCGGCGGATTCTCGCGCCGATCGGGCGTCGTCTCGACGAATCGAATCCGATGGTCGATGCACGTTTGCCGGACGGCGGTCGCGTGAATGTGGTGATCGAACCGTTGTCGATCGACGGGCCGATCGTCTCGATCCGCAAATTCCGCAAGGACCCACTGCGCCCTGACGATCTGCTCGCCAATGGCACGTATAGCCCCGAAGTCGGCGCGCTGCTCGAAGCAGCGGTGGCGGCACGCTGCAACGTGCTGGTGTCGGGCGGTACGAGTTCGGGCAAGACCTCGCTTCTGAACGCGCTCGCGTTCCACATCCCCGAACCGGAGCGGGTCGTAACGATCGAGGACACCGCCGAACTGTCGCTGAACCATCCACACGTGGTGCGGCTCGAAAGCCGGCCAGGCGGTTTCGACGGCGCGGGCCTCGTGACGATTCGCGATCTGCTGCGCAACACCTTGCGGATGCGTCCCGACCGCATCATCGTCGGCGAAGTGCGCGGCGGCGAGGTGCTCGAAATGCTGCAGGCGATGAATACGGGCCATGACGGTTCGATGGGCACGGTCCACGCGAGCTCGCCGCGCGAGTGTCTGTACCGGCTGGAAATGCTGGCGGGCTTTGCTGGCTTCCAGGGCACGGAATCGAGCCTGCGCCGTCAGATCGCCAATGCGATTGACTTCATCGTGCAGATCGGGCGCCTATCGAATGGGCGTCGGCGGATTCTGTCGATCACCGAAGTGACGGGTCTGTCGGACAACATTATCGCGACCCAGGAGCTGTATCGCTACGAGCCGATCGCAACCGCAGAGGGCGATGAACTCGATAACTGGGTGTCGCTCGGTATCCATCCGCACTCGTCGAAACTGGCGCGTTTCCGTCAAGCCTTGGGCGGCGGGGCACAAGCCAATGCATTCGGCAACGCGGGCTTCAGCGGCGGCGGTTTCGGAGGCGGCGGCACGGGCGGCTTCGGCGGAGGCTTCAATGTCTAGCTCGGTGCTGGTCTTCGCGGCGCTCGCGCTGCTGTGCGCAGCAGGCGCGTTACTGCTATGGCAACGCGGCGCACACCGTAAAGACCAGATGAGCGCCGAACGTTTCATCGATAGCCGCATGGCGCCGGGCGCCGTTGGCGCAGGCGGCCCCGTGGCCGGCCCCCGCGTGGCGCCGCCGCGCGCTGGTGTGCCCCACGTGGCTACGCCACAAGCACCGCTGGCCGATGCTGGCTGGTTTGCCCGCGCACGCTATCTGAAAGCGCGTGGCAGCTTCATGTTGCAACACGCGATGACCAGCGCGGGCATCGCCCATGCCCGCGTGCCGGCCATCCTGATAGGGATGGTCGTGCTCGTATTGTGTATCTGGGCTGCGAGCGTCGGTGGCATGTTGGCCGCCGGTGCCGTTTTGGTGACGTGCGGGGCGTTCATTTACTTTCTGGTGACGATGCGCGCCAACAAACGCCGTCAACAGATTGTGCGGCAGCTCCCGCTGTTTCTCGACGGTATTGTTCGCCTGATCACGCTCGGTAACAGCGTGCCGGCTGCTTTTCAGGCATCTCTGCAGACCACGGAAGCGCCATTGCGCGAATGTCTCGATCACGTCTCGCGGATGTTGCGCAGCGGCGTTGAAATCGATCGTGCGCTCTCTCAGGTCGCCGTGATCTATAACGCGCGCGAGCTGGAGCTGGTCGGCGCGGTACTGCGTCTGTCGGTCAAATACGGCGGCCGTGCCGACGTGATGCTCGACCGGATGTCATCGTTCATGCGTGATCTCGAACAGGCCGAACGTGAGCTTTCTGCGATGTCGGCGGAAACTCGCATGTCGTCGTGGGTACTGGGCTTACTGCCGGTCGGTATTGGCGGCTTCCTGATTCTGTCGAATCCGAAATATTTCGCATCGATGTGGTTCGACCCGACCGGCCGCAATATCGTCTACCTGGCGTTTGCGTTGCAGGCGTTGGGCTCCTATTTGCTGCATCGAATGGCAAGGCTGAGGAACTGAAGATGCAAGCTCAACACGTTGCCGCCATCGCGCTTGCTCTCGCAGCACTCGGCCTCCTGCTGATTGCTGGGGTGCTGGTCTTGCGGCTCGCGGCGGCGCGGCGTAGCGAACGCACGCTGACACATGCCCTCGACGAGCGTGCGCTGCAGAGCGCGGCGCTCACCGCCGCGGCGCGCGGTGGTGAGCGGGCGGACACCGGCGCCTCTGCCCGAAGTGGCCGGCCCATAGGCTGGAAGCGCCAGTTCGAGCGTTTTGCACACGCCGGGGTGCGTTGGCTCGATACACCGCTCGGTCGGCTGATCGTCGCCGAGGAAGACCGCCGTCTGCTCGAACAATGTGGATTCGTCGACACGCGCATGCGTGGCCTGTTTCTGATGGCGCGGCTGCTGGGCATGGCCATCCTGCCGTTGCTGGCGGGCACGCTTGCACGCGAGCATGTTTCGGCGTCGACCTGGGCGGTGATCGTTATTGCGTCCGCCCTGGCCGGTTTCATGGTGCCGAAGATTTACGTGGCGCGCCGCGCCAGCCGGCGTCGCAACGGCGTGATTGACGAATTGCCGCTGATGGTCGATCTGCTGCGTTTGCTGCAAGGCGTGGGTCTCTCGCTCGATCAAAGCCTGCAGGTGATGGTGAGCGATTTTCGTACGGTGCTGCCGGTGCTGTCTCACGAGCTGGAAATTGCGCAGCGGCAGTTCGCGGCCGGCCGCTCGCGCGACCAGTCGCTTAATCGCCTCGCGGCGAGTTATGACAACGAGGATTTGCGTGCGATCGTGCGACTGCTGATACAGGTCGACAGGCACGGTGGCGCGGTGCAGGAGCCGCTCAAACAGTTCGGTGATCGCTTGCGTGAAGCGCGCCGCGCGATGCTGCGCGAACGCATTGGCCGTCTCACTGTGAAGATGACCGGTGTGATGATCGTCACGCTGTTGCCGGCTCTGATGATCGTCACCGCCGGACCGGGCGTGCTTGCCGTCACGAAGTCGCTGCACTCGACGCCACACTGAGGATTTTGCAATGGCTCACAGTTTTCCGATCGGGTATCAGACGCGCATCAAGCCACGGGACGTGCGCGTGGCGGCCTTGTTATCAGTGTCGCTGGCGGTGTCGATGTGGCTGGGCGGGTGCGCGTCGAAGGATCTCGGGTACGGCGTGGGCCCGCAAGCCGAGCGCGCGGCGCTCGCCCAGCAGGCCAATCGCGATCCCGCGCCGGATACGCCGGGCATGTATCTCGGGCTGATCGATCAGATGCAGTCGCAGGGACTTTACTACGCGTCGCTCGCGCATATCGACGCCTATGAAAAGCAATACAGTGTGACGCCGGACACGATTCTGTTGCGCGCTGACGCGCTGCGGATGACCGCTCAACCGGCGGCCGCCGCGACCGCATACACGCAATTGCTGAAGACGCCGCTGGCCGCACGAGGTTATCGCGGCCTCGGTTTGCTCGCCGGCGGGGCGGGCGAATTCGCGCGCGCCGCGCAGGAGTTGGAGCAGTCGGCGCAACTCGCGCCGACCGATGCGGTGACCTTGTCGGATCTTGGCTATGCACGCATGCGTAACGGCGATGTAAGCGGCGCGCGCGTGCCGCTGATGCAGGCGGCTCAACTCGATCAGAACAATCCGAAGATCGTCAGCAATCTCGTGCTGTTTCTGCTTGTCAACGGGGAGCAGGCGCAGGCGCTGGCGGTGATGAATCAACAGAAGTTGACGCCCGAAGTGCGCACGGCGATTCGCGGCGACGCGGCCAAGGTGGCCGTGGCGGAACGCGCGCAATCGCAGTCGCAATCTTCAGCGCCGGCGCAGCAGTCAGGTGGACCGGCTGGCGCCATGGCGAGCGCGCAGGGGATCGAGCCGGCGCCGCGCTTATTGCAGCGCTTCGCGCAATGAGCAACGGCGCAATCAGGGGAAGGGATATGAAAACCAAACAGATGGAACGGGGTTGCATGGGATCGGTGGTACGCATTGTCATGGGGGCGGGGCTCGCGTTCGGCTTGACCGCGGGCCTGGTCGACGTGGCGCTTGCACAGACCAGCACATCGACGGAGACGGCACCGGCTGCGAGCGAAATCGGTCATTCGGCACGTGCCTGGACCAATCTGCAGAGCAGCAACGCGGAAGCAGCGCCCGCGCTGCCGATGCTGGGTGCGGAAGCAGGCCTTGCATACCGTCGTTATCTGGAATCGTTCAAGAGCAGGATTCCCGATCTTTACGAGTCGGCATTGGGTTCTGGCGGGAGCGGCGGCAGCGGTTCGCAACTCGGCTCTGGCTCGAGTGGCAGCAGCCGGTGAGCGATGACATGCCCGGACGTCAATTCCCAGTGGTCCTAGCCAGACGCCGGACGCGTGGGGGCTACGCACGTCGTGCCGGCGGTGCGGCTGCGCTTGCGCCGCGGCGGCAGCATGGCGCGGTTGCGGTGATGGCCGCGATCTTCCTGAGTCTGGCGCTCGCGGCGCTCGGGGCACTCGATGTCGGCAACACGTACTATGCGCGCCGGCAGTTGCAGCGCACGGCGGATATGGCGGCGATGGCCGGTGTACAGGTGATCAGCACTCCCGCGGGTTGCTCGTCGGTAACGACCGTCGCGCAGCAGAATGCAACGGCCAATGGATTCACGGCTAACGGATCTACCCAAACGCTCACGACGACCTGCGGGCGTTGGGATACCAGTACCAGCACTTATTTCGGCACGAGCGGTAATCCGCTCAACGCGGTGCAAGTCCAGGTTTCGCAGCAAGTGCCCTATTTATTCCTCGGACCGTCGCGTAACGTGACTGCAACTGCCACCGCGCTGGCCTCCAACATCGACGCGTTCTCGCTCGGTACCGGCATCGCCACGATCAACACGCAACAATCGGCACTGCTGAACGCGATTCTGGGAGGCTTACTGAAGACCAACGTATCGCTGAGTGTCGGCGATACGCAAAGTCTCGCAACGGCGCATATCAAGCTTTCGGATCTGATGGTGGCGCTAGGTGCATCGTCGATGCAAGGCCTGCTCGCGACCACTGTGACCTATCAGAACCTGATGCTCGCGATGGTCAGTGCGTTGCAAGCCGGGGGCGATACCGTCAATGCGGCGATTCTGCGAACGCTGGCCGTTACGATTCCTGGCGGTCAGAACATTACTGTCGGCGATGGTGGTCAGTCCGCCCCAGGACTGCTCGCGCTTGGGCTCGCCAATGCGGATTCCGCAGCGACGGCAACGATTAATGCGTTCGATGCGTTGATGGTTGCCGCGCAAATCGCGCAGCGCAGTCCGGACGGCTCGCAGGGCAATGCGCCGGTGATCAACGTGACGGCTGCCTTGCCCGGCGTGCTGGGACTCTCGCTGCAGGTCATCAATCCGCCGGTGCTGGCGGTGGGCGAGGGCGGGACGACGGTCGTCAACGGATCGTCCACGTCACGCACCATTGCGCGTACCGCCGTGGTCAACGCGACCGTCACGTTGGCGCCGGTTCCGCTGCCGACGTTGACCGTGGGCTTGCCGCCGCTGGTATCCGCGTCGATCTCCGCGCTCAGCACGCCGCTCGTGGTCACGCTGGCCGTCGCGCCCGGCACCGCGAGCCTCACGGCGGTCGATTGCGAAAGTACCAAGGCGACCACCAACGCAACGCTGCAGGTGACGCCGGGCATCGCGGCGGCCTGTCTGTCGGGCGGCAGTGTGCAGTGTACGGTGCCGGTCACCGCGCCCGTCACTGCGGCAGTCTATTCGTCCCCGATCAAACTGGCTTCCATCACGGCGACATTGTTCGGCTTGACGGTGCAGGTGGCCAACGTCATCGTGCACGGCATCGGTCCCTTGGCGTTGACGCCGGGTCACACGCCGATTGTCATCAACGGCTCGTCGGGCAGCTTCGACGTGGTGGCGAGCGCCAATTCCAACCAGGTTGGCAGCGCGCTCTCCATCTTCAGTTCGCAATTGCTGAACGCGTTGCCCGGCGCGCTGGACATTTCGCTTCTCAACAACCTGATCGATATTTCGTCGCTGTTGAATTCGATTCTGACTGCGGTCGCCGGCGTCCTGACATCGTTGCTGCAGCCAGTGTTCAACCTGCTCGACACCGTGCTCGTCCCGACGCTTTCGCTGCTGGGCGTTCAGGTCGGCACCGCCACGGTCCACAATATGTCGCTGAAGTGCGGCGTCGCGCACCTGGTCAACTAGCATAACCAAGACAAGATGAGAACCAACCCCAAAATCGATGAACTCGATATCTACGTCTGGGAGGGCAAGGCCGATATCGTCGACCGGGTCGCGCGCTGCATGGCGAGCTTCGACGTCGAAGTGATCCGCGCGGACGATATCGCGATCTCGCCTGAACGGACGGCGCAACGGCCGTCGCTCGCGATCATCAGTGTCTCGGTGATCGACAGCGGCGCGCTGCTCATGCGCGACTGGCAGGCCGCGCACGGCATTCCCGTCGTGTGGGTCGGCGCCGCGCCGCGCGACCATGACCCGGCGACTTACCCGTCCGACTATTCGCACATCCTGCCGCTCGACTTCACCTGCGCCGAATTGCGCGGCATGGTCATGAAGCTCGTGCTGCAACTGCGCGCGCACAGCGCCAAGACGCACGAGTCGGACGCGATGATCGCCAACTCGGAGTGCATGCAGGCGTTGTTGCACGAAGTCGACACGTTTGCCGACTGCGACACGAGCGTGCTGGTGCAAGGCGAAACCGGCGTCGGCAAGGAGCGCATCGCGCAACTGCTGCACGAAAAACATACCCGCTACGGCCAGGGGCCTTTCGTCGCGGTGAACTGCGGCGCGATTCCGGACGGTCTGTTCGAGTCGCTGTTCTTCGGCCACTCGAAAGGCTCGTTCACGGGCGCCGTGGTCGCGCACAAGGGCTATTTCGAACAGTCGGACGGCGGCACACTGTTCCTCGACGAAATCGGCGACCTACCGCTCTACCAGCAGGTCAAGCTGCTGCGCGTGCTCGAAGACAGCGCGGTCACCCGAATCGGTTCGGCCGCGCCGGTGAAACTCGACTTCCGGCTGGTGGCGGCGACCAACAAGCATTTGCCGCAACTGGTAAAGGATGGCACCTTCCGCGCCGACCTTTACTATCGGCTTGCCGTGATCGAGTTGAAAATCCCGTCGCTCGAAGAACGGGGCGCCGTCGACAAGATTGCAATCTTCAAGGCGTTCATCGCGCAGATCGTCGGCAGCGAGCGTCTTTCCGCGTTGCCGGACTTGCCGTACTGGCTGGCCGACGCGGTGGCCGACACCTACTTCCCCGGCAATGTGCGCGAACTGCGCAACCTGGCCGAGCGGATCGGCGTGACGGTGCGTCAGATCGGCGCGTGGGACGCGGCGCGCCTGCAGCGGCTGCTCGCGCTTGCACGCAGCAGCCAGCCGGTGCCGGCCGAGAGCGCGGCCGAGGTGCTGGTGGATCGCAGCAAATGGGATATGGCGGAGCGAAACCGTGTGTTGGCCGCGCTCGACGCAAATGGGTGGCGTCGGCAGGATACGGCTCTTTATCTAGGTATTAGCCGCAAGGTTTTGTGGGAGAAGATGCGTAAGTACCAAATTTTTGACGAAGAGCCCGAAACACGCGAAAGTGAGTAATAATGAGACGGTTGTACTAAAACAAAAACTGTTCAAGCAGGATTTACATGGACCGAAAGTCGAAACTACGGCAGATTGCCCTGGCCGCATTCATCGCGATGGGGGCCGTGCAGGGCGTGAATGCGCAGGCTCTGCCGGATAGCGGATCGAGCGCTGGCGTCATTTCCCAGCCGGGCACGACGACGGCCTTGCCGGCCAATGCAGTGGCTGGGCAGAATGGACAGGCGCAGACGAACGCGTTGACGCCGGACGAAGCCAAGCAATCTGCTGCGGGCAACGTTGCGGAATTGCAGCAGATGATCCGCGGCTCGGATCTGAGCGAATTGCGCACGACGTACAACGGCAGTTACGGTGCGAGCTTGCTGTTTTACGGCAAGGAGATGACGTACTACGTGGCGTTGTTCCAGCAGAAGAATTTCTGGCGCGTCATCAAGACGCAGGACGCCACGCGCGCGGACATGATCTATAAGGATTTTGTGCGTCAGACGCTGCAACTGTCGGACGTTGAGATTCGCCGTACGCAACTGGAAGCGCAGAAGGCGTTCACGGAGCGCATGATCGCGTTGTCGCAGGACCGTGCAAACCGCTTGCAGGCTGACCTCGACGTTGCGCATCAGCAGCAGACCATTGTCGCGAATCAGCAGCAGCAGACCCGTGCCGAAGCAACGGCGCTGGCGCAGCAGAAGTCTGCCGCACAAGACCAGCTGCGCGCCGCGCAACGCCAGGTTCGCGAACTGCAGCGTCAACTGGAAACCGGCCTGCCGACGCACTAAACGCGACGGCCGGGAAACCGGAAGGTGGGGAGGGCGAGGCGGCTTTGAACGCACCGCGCGCCCCACCCGACGTTCAAGCCGTTGTCGCAATACAGGTCACCTATCCCCGCAGTACGACGGTACGAAGCCCCGCAGTAACCCCTCAGTAGCAATCCCCGCGGTAACCCCATCTGCAAAGCAACTCCGCCTGCCGTACAAGCGGCGCGTCCAAGCCCATTGGTTTCCCTGACTCGAGGTTCAACTCAACGCGGCACCCGACAGACAGATATCATTCACGAATCCGGATGCCCGTTCGATGAAGAATAACTGTGTTCGTTTCAAAGACGGTGACGTCAAGTGCAACGACGTAAGTATTGGAGTTTGAATTACCAGCAATATCCGCTAAAAGGAAACTGCACGCGAGGTTCTCAACGTCGCGTGATACGCTGGGAACACGAAGCTGTTCTTGATGAGATGCAGGTGCGATTTGATCATGTACCTGAGATGATGCGCATCCGGCGACAGACTGTCGAGCATCCATTCGGCACGTTCGGCGGACAGGATATTTCGTCGCCACGCAACGTTGAATAAGATATTAGGTAGATATTCCTGAGACCTTACCCATGCGACAACCTGAAGATGCTGGCGTGTCCTTCGAGCAGAGGTCACCGTCGCTCTTGAGACGATATCTGTGCGGATGGGCCGTGGTAGGCATGATCCTGCTGATCGATGTCACGTGGCTCCATTTGACGAACCGTTCTGTGCGATGGACAGGCATCGAGCATGTTTGCAAGGCTGTGGGCGCTTTAATCTGCTCAGTCGTCGTACTACGGGCAGTACGGCGCATCCCACGCTACGAGCGAATAACTGCAAAGTTGCGCTATGCGGAAGTCTCAGATACTGCAGCGTGGTTTTCTCTATTTCTATGTTTTATGTCGTCGGCCAGCATCCTCTCTTACCTGTGCGTGTCAATCAATGCGCCGCTTGTAGACAATAGTCTGGTTCGCTTCGATCGCGCACTCGGCTTCGATTGGCCCGAAGTATACCTATGGGTCAAGTCTCACTCACAGGTTCAGCAAATCCTTGCACTTGCATACGAGAGCGGATTTTGGCAATTACTCGCGATTCCAGCCATTCTAGGGATATCGGGTTGCCATGAAGATTTATCAGAATTCTTTGTTCTGTTGATGTTGTCGGTGATTCTGCTCTTAATTATTTCGACGCCGTTCCCTGCGACAAGTGCGTTCATATACTTTAAGGTTGCCGATCCGAATACCGCGTCAACTGTGTCAGACTTTGCGATATTGCGCGATGGGACAATGCGGATATTCGACTTACGGAACATGCAGGGGCTTGTGTCCATACCCTCCTTTCACACCATGTTGGCCGTTCTGTTCACCTACTCGCTTCGACGAATCCGATTGCTTTTTGGGCTGGCGATAGTCATTAATACGACGATGATCGTCTCAACGCTGACGCAGGGGGGACACTATCTAGTCGACGTAATCGCAGGATTGCTCCTCTCTGTTCTAATCATCCAAGCCCTAAGAGTCGCGAACCGTCAGCGAACGGTCGTCCCGCCCGCGAAAATCGGAGAAACAATCGCGTGTGCCACTCGCGAACTGTTTACGCCGACCGAGAAATGAGCCCCTTGTAGGGATCGCGCCGATTGAAAATTGAGCCGGGTAATCAACCTATCCGGCTGGTTTTTCCGGCGGGGTGTTTGGGGGTGATCCCGACGACGATGATTGGCAAGGTGTGGCGGATGTTCCACCGCCAGACCAAGTCGGTACGCGAGACTGGGCGTCTCACAAGCCTGTCGCGCAACACCATTGGTAAAAATATCTGAACATGGAGGTTCTGGAGGAGCCGAAGTATCAGCGGAGCTCCCAGCCGACCCGAGTGACGCCGTTGTCTGGAGCAAGTGTGAGCTACATCACAGGAATTTTTGCGACCGTGCGACGTGTTACCACCATTTAAGCCCGCGCCAAATTATACTAAAGCCAACCCTAAGTGTTTGAATAAAAAGTAATTTTCCGCGCCGTGCGGGGTAAAAACCGGCACCTTCAATGCCGCTTCTTCCCAGCCGAAGGCTCCTCTTCCACTGGCAAGTGCCTTGGCTCACTCATATCGACGGCGATCGGATCACTGGCGGGAAAGCTCTCCTCGAGCGCCTCATCGAGGCGACTCTCGGCAGACCCAGCGGGCTGCGCCGAATCCTTAGGGTGAGAGGTAGGTTGCTTCTGCTTGGCCATGACGTGCTCCAGTTAGAAAGAGAATCAACAATCCAGCATAGCGCAAAGCGGCCCCAGGCGAGCACCAGCCGAGCGACCAACACTCCCAGATTGTAAGCATCCCCTTCAAATCCTAAAAACCAACTCCAGAAACCACCAGACAAAAAAGCAAAACTTAAAACCAATCCGCATCAAGTCGTTTTCAGTGTGTCGCTTAAAAACAAAAGCAGCACCGATCGGCAGGCCACACGACATGCCGTGCCGTGCACCGGCAATTTCCAGCTCGGGAGGGGAGCAAACAACAAGAGCAGCGAACAATAGGGCAGCGAACGACATGGACCGAAAAAACCCTGCGCGCGCGCAGCGCTTCAACGCGTCACACGTGGTGGAAGCCGAACTGGAACATCTGGATTGGGCGACACGGCAACCGGCGCTGCGCATGCTGGACGCCCTGTACTGGCGGCGCCGCGTGCTGGCGGTCAAATGCGGATTCGAGCTGACGGACTTGCAGAGGTTGCGACTGGAGAAGATTTTGCAGCGGCTCGGCTATCCGTCGGAATAGCCGGCCGCCGCGGCTGTTTATTCGGTGCCGCCGCTCGTGCCACCGTTGCCACCATGATTGCCACCGCCATGGTTGCCACCGTCGCCGCCGCCCGTGCCGAACAGACGCCTGCGGCGTGTTACCACCACCGGACCGTCGGAGGTACTGCTGCTGCGATCGGACGCAGGGCGGTCCGATGACGGCGCGCCATACGACTCGCGCGGTTCGCGCGGCTCACGATGGTCGCGCGGTTCACGCGAACCGTGCGGGCCACGCGTGGTGTGCTCGCCGTGCGAAGGCCGCCCGGCGCGCGGCGCCGGACGCGTGCCGGTGTCGAGCTGGATCGTCGAGATCGCGCGCTTGTAGATGCCTTGCAGGCCAACAGGCGTGCGCAGCATCACCAGATACTGATCGAACGACTCGATACACCCCGTCAGGCGAATGCCGTTGACAAGGTAGATCTCGACGCGCTTTCGTTCTTTGCGCGCAGCGTTCATGAAGTCGTTTTGCGGATGCGATTCTGCGGAAGCCATGGACAATTCAGGTTAGTAAGACGGGTGTTCGCCGCGATTCTACCCTGTGTGAGGGCGGAACGCGTTGGCGGCCGAACTGCGTCCACTATAACGGCTTGCGCGCACATAAGCATCTGATAACTATTGACTGTAACGTTGAGTTACGAATCTGGGGACGAATTGCGCGTTCTTCGGCCACGTTCGAGCGCTGCCGGCGCGGATCGCGGAAAAAAATCGCTCGTGCCGGTGCCGTGCGCGGAATAAATCGCAGCCCGCTCACGTTAAATCAGGTATGGCAGCGCTGCATGCCGCACGTGGCTGGTCGGGTCCCCGGCTCGCACGCGCCGGCCAGACACTCATCAGGAGACTCACTATGAAAGTATCCCGTATTCTTTCTGCCGCCTTCATGCTGCTGGCGCTCGCGCTGGGCTCGCTCGCAACGAGCGCCTGCACCTCCGCGACCGACAGCAGCGCCTCAGGCACCAGCGGTGGCTCGGGCAGCAGCGGCGGCTACTGAGCGTCGCCGCGCCGGGTGAATTTCGAAGCGGAAGTGATTTCGTGGCTCCCGCAGTTGCGCCGCTATGCGCGCGCACTGACGGGCGACCGCGCCTGGGCCGACGACCTCGTGCAGGATACGGCGGAGCGCGCGTTCGCGCGCTGGGCGGCGTTTCGTCCGAACAGCAACCTGCGTGCGTGGCTTCTGACGATCCTGCGGCACCTTTATATCGATCAGTTGCGTGGCCGCCGCGAAATCGCCGTCGACGATGAAAGCGCGCCGTGGCGCAATCTCGAAGCGCCGCATGGCGAGGTCGACGGTCTGGTGTTGCGCGATCTGCAGCGCGCGCTGTATTGCCTGCCGGTCGAGCAACGCGAAGTGCTGCTGCTCGTTTGCGTGGAGGAACTGTCTTATCAGGAAGCGTCGAAGGCGCTCGGTGTGCCGATCGGCACGGTGATGTCGCGGCTCTCGCGCGCGCGGGAACATATGCGCGTGCTGATGACGGAGGGGCCGGTTGAAGGGGGCGCTGTGGGGTTGGCGCGTAAAGTCCCGCCGCTGAAAGTAGTGAGAAATCCGTGATGAATAACGACCACGATTCCAGTTTGCCTGAGGGGCTCGATCTGCGAGCACTGTCGGCGTTTGTCGACGGCGAGTTGCCGCCGGTGGAGCGCGCCGCGATCGAGGCGCAACTGGCGCAGCAGCCGCAGGCTGCCGCAAGAGTGGCCGCATGGCGCGCGCAGAAAGCGGCGCTGCAGGCGCTGTGCGGTGCGCCACAGCGCAACGAGCGTCAGGAGCATAACGAGCACGGTGGAAGCGTCGGGAAGCGCGAGGCCGACGAGCCGGCCTTCATCGTGGTGCGGCGGCCGACGCCGTGGTGGCAACGCGTCGGTCTCGCGGCGTGCTGGCTTGCAGCCGGCGCGGGTCTCGCGCTCGCCCTGGGGCCACTCGCACCGCGTCTGACGGGCGGCGCGTGGAACGGTCTGGGCGGGCAGCCGCCGAGCTTCGCCGAGCGCGCCGATATCGCCTATGCGGTGTACACGCCCGAACGGCGTCATCCGGTCGAAGTCGCCGCGAGTGAAGAAGAACATCTGATCAACTGGTTGTCCAAACGGCTGAACCGGCCGCTGTCGGTGCCGTCATTGCAGGAATACGGTTACTCGCTGGTGGGCGGGCGTTTGTTGCCCGGCGAAGCGGGACCGGCCGCGCAGTTCATGTACGAAAATACCAGCGGTGCACGGCTCACGCTGTACATCACGGGTATTTCTCGCGACGAAACCGCGTTCCGCCTGTTCCGCGACGGAAACCGCCGGACCTTCTACTGGGTCAACGACCGTATGGGCTACGCGTTGTCCGGGCCGATTGCGGAAGGCAAGCTGCGCAGCATCGCTATCGACGTATGCAGTGCGCTCGGCGGCAAGCCGGAAAGCTGGCAGTAGCGCTCAAAGCCCGCCGGGCATCTGGACATGCCCGGCGCCGGCCCGCTCCGCGAGCTGCCTGCAACACGCGGTAACAGAAAAGCGTTGCGGCCCACGCGCGCCGTCGGAATAGCATCGCGCGACGCTTCGTTTACTTGCTGCAGGATCATGCCGTGCCGCTTTGCATGCGCGGTGGACGGCAGGGTCTCGTGCGAGGCAAACCGACGGGGTCTTTACGGTGTCGACACGTTTTTTGCGAGTCGCAACGCCGGCGCGTCGAGGCAGCGAAATCATGCTTACTTTTCATTAGTTCGGCACCGGGCTATGTTCCGGCGTAGTGTGTCTGTGTGTGTGCGCCGTTTGCGCGGCGCCGGCCGAGGCGCAATCGGACGCGAACGCGTCGACGAACGACGCTTCGACGTGCCGTTTTGTCGTGGGTCAGGCGGAGATCGACGGCGTCATGCAGCAGATCAGCGGCCGCGCGTGCCTGCAGCCGGACGGCAGCTGGCAGATCGTCGAAGACGATGCCGCCGCGCAGGCCCTAGGCCCGGCCCCCGTGTATTACTACGATCCATGGTATTGGGGACCGCCGGTGGTATTCGGTGCTGGCGTGTCGTTTGTATTCATCGACCGCTTCCATCATTTTCATCACATGGACCACGTGCGTTATGGACACGGATCGTATGGCAACTGGCACGGCGGCGGCTCGATGCACATGTGGAGCGGCGGCATGTCGCACGGCGGAGGTGGCGGTGGAATGCGCCGCTAGCGTGGCGCCGCCCGCACGTGTGGCCGCAAAGGAGACATCTTGACGCGCAGCTTGCCGCCGAAAGTTTCCGCCGCCGAGTTCGATCGCGCGCTCGCTGCCTGGCGCGCGATTGTCGGTGAGCCGCAGGTGGTGACCTCGGCCGCCGGGCTCGCTGCTTACCTCGATCCGTTCGCGCCGGGTGAGCGCGAAGCGTTTTCTGCGTCCGCTGCGCTGCGGCCTGCCTCCGTCGACGAAATTCGCGCAGTGTTGCGGATTGCCAATCAATTCCGCATTCCGTTGTGGACGGTCTCGACCGGACGCAACTTCGCGTACGGTGGTGCTGCGCCGCGGCTGACGGGTTCGGTCGTGCTCGATCTGCAGCGGATGAACCGCATCATCGAAGTGAACGAAACGCTCGCCTACGCGCTGGTCGAACCGGGCGTCAGCTACTTCGATCTCTATACGCATTTGCGCGAGAAAGGCTACAAGCTCTGGGTCGATCCACCCGCGGCGGGTTGGGGCAGTGTGGTCGGCAATACGCTCGAGCGCGGCTTCGGCTATACCGCGTACGGCGATCACGCGGCTGCGCAGTGCGGCATGGAAGTGGTGCTTGCCAACGGCGACGTGCTGCGCACCGGGATGGGCGGCATCGAAATCGGCACTGCGTGGCAACTGTATCAACCAGGCTACGGACCTTCCTTCGACGCGATGTTCATGCAGTCGAACTACGGCATCGTCACCAAGCTCGGTGTCTGGCTAATGCCCGCGCCGCCTGCGTATCTGCTCGGTGAAATCCAGTTTCGGCACGAAGAGGATCTCGAAGCGATCGTCGATATCTTGCGGCCGTTGCGGCTCGATGAAACGATCCGCAATAACGCGGTGATCGAGGGCGGTTTGCGCCGGGCCGCGGGACTGTCGGCACGTCAACAATGGTACGAAGGCAAAGGCGCGATGCCCGAAAATGCGGTGACGGCGATGCTCGACAAGCTGAACGTGGGCCGCTGGAATCTGCATTTCGCGCTGTACGGTACGCCTGAATTGATCGACGTCCGCTATGCGATCGTAAAGCGCGCTTTCGCCCGCGTACCGCAGGCAAAATTCTCGGCGGCTCGTTATACGGGCGACGCGCAACCCACCGCGGGCGGCGATCGCAACCTGGCCGGCATCCCGGCGATGAGCGCGTTCCGTATGCTCGACTGGCGTGGCGGCGCGGGCGCACATGTGGACTTCGCACCGGTGTGCCCGGCGACCGGGCGCGATGCGCTGCGCCAATACATGATGGTCAAGACGCGCGCCGCGGAGTACGGCTTCGATTACTACGGCGGCTTTACGGCGGGCGTGCGTCATTTGCATCACATTTTCGCGGCAATCTTCGACCGCGACGACGCGAATCAGGTCGAGCAGGCGGGTGCTTTACTCCGTTCGCTGATGAGCGACGCGCGCGCGGCGGGTTACGGCGAATATCGCGCGCATCTCGCGTATATGGATTTCGCCGCGGCGCAGTACAGTTTCAACGACGGCGCGTTGCTGCGGCTCTCGGAAACGATCAAGGATGCACTCGACCCGAACGGTATTCTCGCGCCGGGCAAGCAGGGGATCTGGCCGACGGCATGGCGCGACCGGCGGGGTTATACGTGAGGCGCGTGGGCATGACGTGCGTGACGTGCATGATGAGAGTGATGCGAATGACGCGCGCCACATAATGGTGTGATCAAGCAATGGACAGACGCGCTTTCATGATGACCGGTGCCTGGTTTTCCACCGCGGCAGGTGGTGCCTGGCCGTGGCTCGCCCAAGCCGCCGCTCGTGGCGACACGCTCGCCGTGATCGATTCCACCCTCGCGTACGGCCCCGCATTCGCCGACTACGTCGCACACATGAAACTGCCCGCCTTCGAAACCGGCGACGACATCGGCGCGCTCTGGTACACCACACTTGCGCCGCGCCTCAGGCAAATGCCTGCGCAATCGCCTGCGTCGCTGATCGGCCTGACACGCGTATCCGATTACTTCGTGCTCAAGGAACTTGCCACCCGCGTGGGCCACATGGCCGAACACAGCTACGAGCAGAGCGCGGGACCCATTGCGCATGTCGCCTTCGCGCTGACGCCGCGCCTTGTCCGCTAGAACTTATAAGCCTTGTTCTTCGGATCGAAGGTCGAGTCGTCGAAGGTTTTCGGTGTGATGCTTTCGAAAACGATCTTCTCGAAAATCTTGCCGTCATTGTTATATGACTCGACCGTGCGGAAATACGGATGCCGCAGATCCAGCCCGAGCGTTTCTTTCTTCGCATAGAACTTGGGCTGGCCGTCCGGCGTTTCGAAGGTGAAGGCGACCACCCGCACGCCGTCGATGGTTTTCACTTCCACCTGGGTCGAGCGCGGCAAGCCTGCCTCGATGTATTTCTTGCCTTCGGCGAGATACTGATTGGCAATGTACTCGGTGCCGAGATCGCGCACCTGGTGGTTCGACTGCGCACGGGCGAGGGCGCCGTTTAGCGAGGTCCACAGCGGCATGACGTTCATGATGCCGCCGAGGTGGCCATACATTTCGTCGGTACGTTTGGACTCGTCGTAAATGATTTCCTGACCGGCGTGAGCGCCGTCGGGCAGCCACTTCGCGTAGATCCGCAATGGATCGTGGGCGATGCGCACCAGCATGTGATCGGGCTTGTCGGGCCACTGGCCGTGAATGCGCTCCGAGCGCGACATGGTGAACTCGTATGACGGGTAACCGTTCGGCCCTTCCTTGATGTAACGCGGCAACGCAAGCGGATCGAGCGACTGAAACAAGGCGACCAGCTGGGCGTCGTCGAGCTTTTCCATTGCGCCGCTTTGCTGCTCGGCGCGCAGCCATTTGACCTGCTGATCCAGCGTGAGCTTGCCGACCTGCGAGACCGGCGCGGTGGGCGCCTTGACGTCACTGGCAGTGTCGAGCGCGGGTGGCGTGTCGTCGTTCTGCGCGAACGCCGGTGGCGTTGCCACCGCAACAGCGCCGGCCACGAGCGCGCCAATGAGCAGTCCCCGTGACGAAACCGCACGCAATGAAGCTGCCAGGGAGGCGCTCAAGGTTGCGGCCTCCGACGAAAAACGGACGAGGCGCATGAAGGCCGACGCGCGGGTCGAGCTATTCAACTGGCTAGACCGGCACAAGCGGCGTGAGCGTGCGGACAGGCTGTGCTTCATGAATCTCTCCGAAAGGATGGCGCAAGGCATGGCGTCAAGCGCCGTACTCCTGTCAGGCAGGTTTTTGCTTCGCGAGTTCCTCGTCGCGCAGCGCGCGGCGCAGAATCTTGCCGACGTTGGTTTGCGGCAGTTCGTCGCGGAATTCGACAAGCTTCGGCACCTTATAGCCCGTAAGGTTCTTGCGGCAGTGGGCGATCACCTGTTCCGCGGTTAGCGAAGCGTTGCGTTTGACGATGAACACCTTCACACGTTCGCCTTGCGCTGCGTCGGGCACACCGATTGCGGCGACTTCGCGCACGTCCGGGAGCGCCGCGATCACGTCTTCGATTTCATTCGGATAGACGTTGAAGCCCGACACCAGGATCATGTCTTTCTTCCGGTCGATCAGACGGATGAAGCCGCGCGAATCCATCACGCCAATGTCGCCGGTAGCGAGCCAGCCGTCGTCGTCGATCACTTTGGCGGTTTCTTCCGGGCGATTCCAGTAGCCTTTCATGACCTGCGGGCCCTTCACGCACAGTTCACCGGCTTCGCCGATGTTCGCCCACGTACCGTCGTCCTTCTTGAAACGCACTTGCGTTGACGGCGCGGGCAAACCGATCGAGCCTTCGAAGTCGCGCAGATTGGTCAGGTCCACCGGATTCATCGACACGATCGGCGAGCACTCTGTGAGCCCGTAGCCTTCGATGATCGGCTTGCCGGTGACCGCCTTGAAGCGATCGGCGACCGACTTCTGCGTAGCCATGCCGCCCGCCATCGCGAGCTTCAGGTTCGAGAAGTCGCGCTTGCAGAACTCCTCGTTGTCCAGGAACGCGTTGTAGAGCGTGTTCACTGCCGTCATACCGGTGAATTTCTCGTGACGGATGATCATCATCACGCGCTTCATGTCGCGCGGATTGGCGATCAGGATGTTGCGGCCGCCAAGCCCCATGAAGATCAGCGCGTTCACGGTCAGCGAATAGATGTGATAGAGCGGCAGCGGCGTGAGCACCGTTTCGATCTCGCCGCTCAACTGCCCCTCGGACCACGCCTTCGCCTGCAACAGATTGGCGATGATGTTCTTGTGCGTGAGCATCGCACCTTTGGCCACGCCGGTCGTGCCGCCGGTGTATTGCAGGAAAGCGATGTCGGCGTGAGTGGGGCGCGCGGGCGTCAACGGCCGCGTGTAACCGATCGAAAGCGCTTCGAGCAGCGGTACCGCTTTGGGCAGGTTGTAGGCCGGCACCATCTTCTTCACATGGCGCAGCATGAAATTGAGCAGACGTCCCTTCAGATTCAGTCCGTCGGCGAGCAGATCGCCGAGACCCGTCACGATCACGTTCTGTACCTTGGTGCCGGGCAGCGCGTCCTCGACGGTCTTCGCGAAGTTCTCGAACACGATGATGGTTTGCGCGCCGCTGTCCTTCAGTTGATGCGCGAGTTCTCGCACCGTGTAGAGCGGATTCACGTTGACGACCACGCCGCCCGCCTTGAGCACGCCGAACAGCGACACCGGATACTGGAACGTATTCGGCAGCATGATCGCGACGCGCTCGCCAGGCTTTACGCCGATGCTTTGCAGATACGCCGCGAACGCGGTCGCCTTGCGGCCGAGTTCGCCGTACGTCATGTTCGCGCCGACGCTCACATACGCGACACGCTCGCGAAACTGCGCGATGCATTCGTCGAAGAACTGCACGACCGATTCATACTGGTTGACGTCGATTTCACGCGGTACGTCTGCCGGATATGACGCGTACCAGATGCCGTCGGTGTTGGGCGCGTGACTCGCCGCCTGACTGGGCACCTGATCTACTGTATTCGTCAGGGGTGCGGATCCGGCGGCGGGCGAGAGCGGGGCTTGCGAGGGCTGGGTCATCGGTCGTCTCCTGAAGCGGTGGCTTCATCTGTTTGTGTGCTGGTCTTGCAGCCAGTCATGAACTAATCAAAGCGGTCATTACAGCAGCTTTCGAAACAAGGCATTCATTGAAGCACGCGCTGAGCCAGCCGCGGCGCTCAGCGTTCCAGAATCGCCACCACGCCCTGGCCGCCCGCCGCGCAGATCGAAATCAGCCCACGTGCGGTGCCGGCCGGCTTGTCGAGTTGCGCGAGCATTTTCGCGAGGCCGGCGACGATGCGGCCACCGGTGGCCGCAAACGGATGACCAGTGGCGAGTGAGCTGCCGTTCACATTCAATTTTGCCCGATCGATCGCGCCGAGCGGCCCGGGCAAACCGAGTTGCGTGCGGCAATACTCGTCATCCTGCCACGCCGTGAGCGTGCACAATACCTGCGCGGCGAAGGCTTCGTGAATCTCGTACAGATCGAAGTCCTGCAACGTGAGCCCGGCGCGCGCCAGCATGCGCGGCACGGCATAAGCGGGCGCCATCAGCAGGCCTTCTTTCTTGTCGAAAAAGTCGACCGCGGCGGTTTCGGACCAGCTTAGATACGCCAGCACCGGCAGGCCATGTTTAGCCGCCCATTCTTCGCTTGCGAGCAGTACGGCGGACGCGCCGTCCGTCAGTGGCGTCGAATTGCCGGCCGTCAGCGTGCCCGCGTCGCGGTCGAATACCGGCTTCAGACCGGCGAGTTTTTCGAGCGTGAGGTCGGAGCGCAGATTGTTGTCGCGTGCAAGGCCACGATACGGGGTCATCAGATCGTTGACGAAGCCGCGTGCATACGCTTCGGTGAGCTTGCGGTGACTGTCGTAAGCGAGCACGTCCTGCGCTTCGCGTGAGATGTTCCAGCGCTTGGCCATCAGCTCGCAATGTTCGCCCATTGACAGCCCGGTACGCGGCTCGCCATTGCGCGGCAAAAGCGGTTTGAAAAACATGCCCGGCCGCAGTTTGGTCAGTGCACCGACACGTTGGCCGGTACTCTTGCCGCGATTCGCTTCGAGCAGGATCTTGCGCATGCGCTCGTTGACACCGATCGGTGCGTCGGATGTCGTATCCACGCCGCCCGCGATGCCCACCTCGATCTGCCCGAGGGCGATCTTGTTGGCGACGAGAATGGCCGCTTCCAGCCCGGTGCCGCAGGCCTGCTGCACATCATAGGCGGGCGTTTCCCTGGCGAGCGTGGTGGACAGCACGGATTCGCGCGTCAGGTTGAAATCGCGCGAATGCTTGATGACGGCGCCGGCCGCCACTTCGCCCAGGCGTTCGCCGTGCAGGTTGTAGCGGTCGATCAGGCCTTGCAGCGTGAACGTCAGCATGTCCTGATTCGACGCGGTGGCGTAGGCGGTGTTCGAACGGGCAAACGGAATCCGGTTGCCGCCGATGATGGCGACGCGGCGCACGGCGGGCAGCGGGTTGGACATGCTCGGCTCCTTTGGGTCGTTCCCTGGTTATTGAACGGTGCGAATGGTGAGTACGGCTTCTTTGCCAGAGTGTTTCTGCTGGCTCAACAACGATTCTCAGGCAGCTTCAATTCCATGCAATGAAGAAAACATAGGCGTGTCTGCGGGGCGTCATAACAGCTTCCACTGCATTCGGCCGCGCAAATGCGGTTTTTCCCCAGCAATATCACGTACTTCGATGTCGCGTTCGATCAGCGAGGGTGACGCGCTCCACAGCGTTGCTTCGCCCGGCAGCAGCATTGGCAATTTGAATTCGGCACTCAACGTGGCCTCGGCCAGCGGTTTCGGCGGTTGCAGCGCGGCGGCGGCGCGTGCCAGCGTCCACATGCCATGCGCAATGGCACGCGGAAAGCCGAATGCCTTCGCGGATAGCGCGGTCAGGTGAATCGGGTTGTAGTCGCCGGATACTTTCGCGTAGTCGCGGCCCAGTTGCGGCGCCAGTTGCCAGCGCGAGATGCGCTGCAGCGCGTCGTGCCCAAGTTCCAGCGGTTCGAGCGGACCGCCGCTTGCCGGCACGCCGCGCTTCAGATAGACACTGTCGCCGTCCCACACCGCTTCGCCGCGGCGGTACATGCGTGTATGCAGCACGAACGCCTGGCCTTTGTCATGACGCAGCAGCGCGCCGAATTCGACCTCGACGCGCAACATGTCCTTGTAAGCGAGCGGCTGGCGCAGCCGCACGTGGTTCGCCAGATGCACGAGGCCGAGTGCCGGCCACGGAAACGCCGGGTCGGTCAGCATCAACAGATGCAGCGGGAACGCAAGCAGATGCGGATAGGTGAGCGGCACGCCGTGCTCGGGAATAAAGCCGCAAACCCGCGCATAACGCCAGATCGGCCCGGGGTCGAGGACCACGGCCGGGCGTACGAGGCGCAATGCCGGCAAGTGCGTGTCGCGCCCGCGTTTGACGATACCGGACAACGCGCGGGCATACAGCTTTGCCGGCGCGGGCAACTGCTCGATGACGATGGTCTTCGGACGGCCCGCGCTCGCGGCGTGACCACTCCTGAACGGATCACCCGGCTCACCCATGCTCACGCTCCAATCAGGCTTTGTCCGCACACGCGTACGACCTGGCCGCTTACGCCGGCCGATCCCGGATGCGCGAGCCACGCGATGGTCTGCGCGACATCCACCGGCTGGCCCCCCTGGCTCATCGAATTCATCCGGCGGCCCGCCTCACGAATGGTCAGCGGAATCTTCGCGGTCATCTGCGTTTCGATAAAGCCAGGCGCGACCGCGTTGATCGTGATGCCGCGTGCGCGCAGATGCGGCGCCATGCTTTGCACCCGGCCGATCACACCGGCTTTTGACGTGGCGTAATTGGTCTGCCCGAGATTGCCCGCGATACCGCTGATCGACGACACGGCGACGATGCGGCCGCCGTCGCGCAAAATGCCGGCTGCGAGCAAGGCGTCGTCGATCCGTTCCTGCGCGGACAGATTGATATCGATCACGCTTTGCCACGCGGCATCGGTCATCTTCGCGATGGTTTTGTCCTTGGTGATGCCCGCGTTGTGTACAAAGATATCCACGCCCTGTTCGTCGAGCGCCGCGGCAATCTGCGCGGGTGCTTCGGGCGCGGCAATGTCGAAGGCGAGCGCCGTGCCGTTCAACTGGCGCATCGTCGAATCGAGCGCGTCGCGCGCTGACGGGATGTCGATGCCGATGACGTGCGCGCCTTCCGCGGCAAGCACACTCGCAATCGACGCGCCGATACCACGCGCGGCGCCGGTAACCACGGCGCGCCGGCCCGCGAGCGGCTGATGCCAGTCGAACGCCGGCAAGGCATCGGTGCCGGCGCGCACACCGATGCGCACCACCTGGCCCGACACATAGGCGGAACGTGGCGATAGAAAGAATCGCAGCGTCGCTTGCACGCCGTTCTCGGCGCCTTGCTCCACGTAGACAAGATTGGCGGTAATGCCGCGCCGTGCTTCCTTGCCGAGCGAACGCGTGAGGCCTTCGAGCGCGCGCTGCGCGGTCCATTGACGCGGACTCGCACAGGTTTCCGGCGGACGCCCCAACACGATGATGCGGCCGCACTTGCCGAGCGAGCGCAACGTGTCGTGGAAGAATCCGTGCAGCGGTTCGAGCTGGCTGCTGTCTTCAATACCGCTCGCATCGAACAGCAGGGCGCTGAGCTTGCCGTGCGAACCGGACTCTGCCGGCTCAAAACGGCCGGTCATCAGACCATGGCGATTCGCGAGCGGCACCCATAGCCCCGCGCTTTCATGCGCCACACTGGTCACGCCAATGCTGATGACGAGATTCGCGAGTGCTTCGAGCAGATGCGGTTCGCGGCCCGCACCGATCGCCACCAGCCCATCGAACTCGGGCCGGTCCGCGCGATAGCGGTGCAGCACCTCGGGCTTCGGCAAGCCCAGCGAGCGCGCGAGGCGCGCGCCGAACGGCGAGTTGACGAAGTTCAGATAAGAGTCGTTCATATCGTTCGTTGCTCCGCTGGCCACGCCCCGAAGGAAGTCCCCATAGGGGACCTCGGACGTGTGTCAGTGTGCACCCAGTTTGGGACATCTGGGAGAGCCCCGCCTGGATGTTTTTTTAAGGCGCTCAAGCCGCGAGTTCCAGGGCTTTTTCGAGCGCGTCCTTACGCTTCTGCAAATTGGCGAGCATGTCGAAGTCGGGCGGGAAGTCGTCGACCTGCACGACTAGCGCGCCATACCGCGCATAATCTTCGAGCACGCGACGATCGTCGGCATCGATCAGGCCTTTCTGCAGTGCCGCTTCGGTCCACGCGGCCAGTTGCGGCAGGTTCTGAGGCATCGGGTCGAGCAGGCCTTGCTTGACCGCGTCGCGCAGTTTCTGGTCGATCTGCGTGAAACGCGGGTTCAACTCGAATACGAGCTCGCCATAACCGAGCGCATCGACGTCCGGATGCGGCACGTACGAGTCGGATACCAGGCGATTGCGCGCCGCGCCAGGCGTTTGCATCAACTCAGCGATCTCGGTGCCAAGTCGATCGGACGGCTCGCGATACGGCAGGCCGAACGGAAACGCGAGCACGCGCACCAGACCGGCGGCGAGGCGGTTCGGATAGTTCGCAAGCACACCGTCGAGCGCGTATTGCGCTTTGTGCAGCGAATCTTCGACGCCCCAGCGCACCAGCGGCAGATCCTCCTCCTGACGGCCTTCGTCTTCGAAGCGCTTGAGCGTTGCCGAGATCAGGTAGAGCTGCGAGAGCACATCGCCGAGACGCCCGGAAATGCGTTCACGCCGTTTCAGATCGCCGCCGAGCACGAACATGGAGACGTCGGCGAGCAACGCGAATGCGGTCGAAATACGGGTCGCCGCGCGGTAGTACGACAGCAGCGGTGCGTACGCCGTGCGCGGTTTGGCGATGAAGGCGCCGCCCGTGATGCCATAAACGAAACTGCGCACCACGTTGGAGAGCGTGAAACTGACGTGGCCGAAAAAGGCCGCATCGAAATCGCGCAACGCCTTGGTGTGATCTGTTTCGCGCGTGGCCGCCATTTCCTTCAACACATACGGATGACAGCGAATCGCACCCTGGCCAAAGATGATCAGGCAGCGCGTCAGAATGTTCGCGCCTTCCACGGTGATCGCAATCGGCACCTGTTGATAGGCGCGCGCAAGAAAGTTCGACGGCCCCATGCAGATGCCCTTGCCGGCGGCGACGTCCATGCCGTCGTTGATGACCATGCGGGCGCGTTCGGTGATGTGATACTTCGCGATCGCCGAAATTACCGACGGCTTTTCGCCGAGGTCCACGGCATGCGCGGACAGGCGGCGCGCCGCGTCCATCACGTAGAGATTGCCGCCCATGCGGCCGAGCGCTTCCTGCACGCCTTCGAACTTGCCGATGGCGGTGCGGAATTGACGGCGAATCGCAGCGTAGGCACCGGTGCCGCGCACGGCGATCTTCGCCATCCCCACATTCGAGGACGGCAGCGAAATCGCGCGGCCCGCCGCGAGACATTCCATCAGCATGCGCCAGCCGTTGCCGACCTGTGCGCGGCCGCCGATCACCCAGTCGAGCGGAATGAAGACGTCTTTACCCGAGTTCGGACCGTTCTGGAACACCGCGTTCAGCGGCCAATGACGCCGGCCGATGTTGACGCCCGGATGGTCGGTCGGAATCAGCGCGCAGGTGATGCCGGGCTCGTCATTGGAGCCGAGCAGGTGATCGGGATCGAGCGCACGGAACGCGAGGCCGAGCACGGTCGCGATCGGTCCGAGCGTGATGTAACGCTTGTCCCAGGTGACGCGAAAACCCAGCGTCTCGCGGCCTTCAAACGTACCTTTGCAGACGATGCCGACGTCGGGAATCGCTGCCGCATCGGAACCGGCGTAGGGGCTCGTCAAAGCGAAACAGGGGATTTCGTCGCCGCGAGCGAGGCGCGGCAGGTAGTGGTTTTTCTGCTCTTCGGTGCCGTAGTGCATCAGCAACTCAGCCGGGCCGAGCGAATTCGGCACCATCACCGAGACGGCGGCGGCCGAGCAACGCGTGGAGAGCTTCATGATGACCTGCGAATGCGCGTAAGCGGAGAACTGCTTGCCGCCGTACTGCTTCGGAATGATCATGCCGAGAAAGCCGCGTTCCTTGATGTACTGCCAGGTTTTCGGCGACAGGTCCTGCCACACCATGGTGGTTTCCCAATCGTTCGCGAGATCGCACAGATGCTCGCATTCGACATCGAGAAACGACTGTTCTTCGGCGGAGAGCGTAGCCGGGCCGTAGCCGAGCAGCGTGTCCCAATGCGGGCGCCCGGAGAACAGTTGAGCGTCCCACCAGACGGTGCCGGCTTCGATCGCGTCGCGCTCGGTCGGCGACATCTCCGGCAGGATCTTGCGGAAGATATCGAGCACCGGTTTCGTGAGCCACGTACGGCGCAACGGTTTGATCGTAAGTACGAGGGCAGGGAGGACGAAGACAATCGCGAGTACCGTTGTCGCCACCGGACCCGCTCTTCCGCTGACATGCGCGGCCGCCACCCAGACGATCATGAAGGCAAGCCACCATGAGGCGCGCGCCTGAACATAGACGAGTGCGAGAGCGGCAATGACGAGTACTAGGATGAACCACGGCATGACGTTTCCTCCTGTTTCGATAGTGCGTGCGAACGCATCCACGGGTCGCGGACGGCTCGCGTTCTGTTGATCTTCTAGCTGGCAGTTCGACAGCGTGATGCCGCTTAGGTGCGGGACTTAGACGTGCTGCTCGGGTATGCGGTATTCATGCTGTTTGCGCACGGACGGCCTATGGCAGCGCCGCCCGCGCCGTTCGGTTCAAGCCGTGCCGTGCAACGCGGGCTGAAACGAACTCGCCTCCATGTTGTCACCGCGTCGTTCACCGTCCGACACTGCCGGCCCTGACGATTCAAATCCGCCTGACGCTGACTGCGCACCCGCAGCCGGGTTGTCGCCTTCCGCCTGGCCTTCCGGACCGCCTTCAGTGGCGTCGCCCAGTACGGCGGCGAAGGTGGCCAGTTGCGAGCCGTCGGGCAGCGGCGCTTTAAGCGCGGCCACCATCAGCGAAGCGAGACGCGCGATCAGTTGCAGGTCGTTCATCGACTTGCCCTGTGAGAACTCCGAAATCAGGCTGTCAGTATCGGTGCCGGCCAGCACCCCGGACAGCGCGCCGATCGCAAAGTGCAGACGCCAGCCGAGTTCTTCACGGGGCAGATGCGGCAACGCACGCTGGAAGGCATCGAAAAAGCGTATCGCCACCGACTCGTAGTGCGCATTCAGAAAGTCCCGGATAAACGCCGACGGATCGGTATAAGCGCGGCCCAGCAAGCGCAAAAACGCCTTGCCGCCGACCCGCGGATCGCGCGACAGCCGCAGCGCGGGAATGAACATGGCGCCGAGCACGTGCTCGCAGGTCAGACGCGCGCCGAGCATTTCGTCGAAGCGGTCGAGCAGCTTGAGCCGCTCCTGGTTAAGCCGGTCGAGCCGGCGCGCCAGCATCGAATGAATCAGCGATTCCTTGCTGCCGAAGTGATAGTTGACCGCCGCGAGATTCACCTCGGCACGCGAAGTAATCTGGCGCAGGGACATAGCCTCATAGCCGCATTCGATGAAGAGTGTTTCGGCGGCGTCGAGGATGCGGGACTTCGTGTCGCCGGCGTGCCGGCCTGTTGTGCGAACTGCCATTTTGCGTCTCCCAGTTGCCGGGCATCCGGCCCGCAAACAAGCGATTCAAATGATCATTTGAAACAGCCGTTTTTTTCAGGATAAAGAAGGACAGGGACTGCGATCAAGGGTTCTGTGTGGACTAACTCCTCTAGAAGACCTGACGAAGGTCCGTCTTTCCAATGGGCGCGGGCGCGTCAAACCGCGCGGAAATAAAAAAGGCCGTTCCGATCGAAATCGGAACGGCCTCGTATTGCTTGCTACCTGTTTGGCCTTGCGTTTGCTTTCTGCCGCCAGCTTTGTGCGCATTGCTGCTTGTGCTTTGCGCCTGCTTTGCTTGAGGCGGTTCGAGCCGCCTTTGTGCCTATTGTGCCCGATAACGCCGCGGCGAAATAGCTGTTTAGTTCGAACGCTTAAAGCTGTGCTGCGACCTGCCTCGCCGACTGCGTCATATCGATGCCGCGGCGTTCGCGGCTGAACGGAATCAGCGCTGCGATCACCACCGCCACGATACCGATCACGACCGCCATGATCAGCGCGTAGTTGTTGCCATGCGCTTCGGCGGCGCTCGCCTGCAGCGGGCCGTTCACCGACGCGATCAGATTGCCGAGCTGGTAGACGAGGCCTGGGAACGTCGCGCGAATTTCATCGGGCGAGATTTCATTCAGATGCACCGGAATCACACCCCATGCGCCTTGTACGGAGATCTGCATCAGGAACGCGCCGACCGCGAGCAGCACGGGCGTGGACGAGAAAGCCCACAGCGGCAACACCGGCAATGCGATCAATGCGGCGATGAAGATCGCGCGCTTGCGGCCGATCTTCTCCGAGATGAAGCCGAAGAACAGACCGCCGCAGATCGCGCCGATGTTCAACGTGATCGTGATCAACGACACCGTATGCGCATCGAACTGATGCTGCACGCGCAGGAAGGTCGGATACAGATCCTGCGAACCATGCGAGAAGAAGTTGAACGCGGTCATCAGCACGATCGAGTAGAGCGACAGCCCGACGTTCTGTTTCAACGTGGTGATCAGACCCGGACGGGTTTTCTTCTCGAGTGTCTTGAAGGCCGGCGACTCCGGCACGTGCGCACGCACATACAGCACCAGCAGCGCCGGCAGCACGCCGACGAAGAACATGCCGCGCCAGCCGATGTATTGATAGAAGACGCCGAACACGACCGAGGCGAGCAGGTAACCACTCGGATAGCCGGCCTGCAGGAGGCCCGAGACGATGCCGCGCGATTTCGGCGGCACGGTTTCCATGGTCAGTGCGCCGCCCACGCCCCATTCGCCGCCCATCGCGATACCGAACAGGGCGCGCAACACGAGCAGGGTGGTCAGGTTAGGCGAAAAGCCGGACAGCAATTCCAGCAGCGAGAAGCACGCGATGTTGACCATCAGCGTCGGGCGGCGGCCGTATTTGTCGGCGAGCCAGCCGAAAATCAATGCACCGACTGGACGCATTATCAGGGTCAGCATGATGCCGAAGGCAACCGTCGGGATTTTTGTATTGAATTCCGCCGCGATATCTTTCAATACGAACACCATTAGAAAGAAATCGAATGCGTCCAGGGTCCAGCCCAGATAGGCGGCGATCGTGACGTTTCTCTGTTCCCGTGTCCAGCTCATTGATTGTTCTCCTGAGTCTCCGATAACCCGTGTTTGACGACGGGTGGCTCTGCAGCCCCGTGCGCCCCGTGGTGTGGGCTTCGAGCGAGTGTACGCCGAGCGTTAAACGCTTGCATGATTGAACCGGCGTTTATCCGTATTAATCCCTGGAGCGGATTTCATACTGAATCTCGATGCATGGAAAATGTTTGGCAAATGTAATTATCGTATTAATCATGTTTGCCAGTTTGTTTGTTATTTGTAATGTTAATTCCGTGTGTGCGAACGCTAATCAGGTCAATCCGGCTCCTGGTTTCGAGTGTCGGGTAGAGGGGGCACTCGCGGGATTCCGGTTGGCGGTGGCGGATGCCTGCAGGTATAACAGCGGCTCGCGGCATTCGCGCCGTGCATACAAAGGGACTAACGAATGACAATTCCGCATCTATGCCTGCTCGTCGTGGTAGTGCTGCCGTTTCCGTGGATCATGCTGGCGAAGGTCAGCAAGCGCTATGACAACGGCGCGCCGCGCACCTATCTCTCAGGCCTCGAAGGCTGGCGCGCGCGTGCTTACGCCGCGCATCAGAACGCGTGGGAAGCACTGGCGATGTTCACCGCCGCGGTTGTCGTCGCGGGGCAGGCGGGCGGATCGAGCCCGTGGATCAACTGGATGGCGATTACCTTTGTCGTCACGCGGGTGCTGCACGGCATTTTGTATGTGGCGAACCTGGCGTCGTTGCGTTCAGTGGTGTGGTTTGTCGGTGTCGCGTGCGTGGTGTCGATGTTTTTCGTATCAGTGAACTGAGGTAAGGCGAAGCGTGGGGCGATGCTGGCGGATGCGCGCGTCGTCCGTCGCTCCCGCGATCCGGATGGACCTCGGCACTTGCCCTGCCGTTGAGGGGGACGGGTACGCGCTACATATGCGTATAGCGCATCAGTCGAGCAGAAAAATCAATTAGACTCATGTTGCGACGCGGAATAATATGGTTGCCATCCCATTAATGTCGCTGGTCTCGACGCGCCATGTCACTCAAATCACTCACTTCAGCGCCTGCGCGGCGCGCACAAAAGCCGCTAGCGGTGCTGGCCACGGTCACGTTGCTGACCGGCATTGGCGCCGGTCTCGGCGGCATGTTGCTTGCCTTGCTGCTGCACACCATTCAGCACCTCGCATACGGCTACAGTGTGACCCACGTGATCAGCAGCGAGAGTTTTCTGCAAGGTGTCACTGGCGCCGAGCCTGAGCGGCGTCTGCTGGTCCTGACGACGTGCGGATTGGTGGCGGGACTCGGCTGGTGGTTGCTGTATCGCTTCGGTCGGCCGCTCGTCAGCATTCGTCAGGCCGTCAAGTCCGATGATCCGCGTATGCCTGTGCTGAGCACCATCGCGCATGCGTTGCTGCAGATTGTGACGGTGGCACTGGGCTCGCCGCTTGGGCGCGAAGTCGCGCCGCGCGAGATCGGTTCGGTGCTGGCCGGCTGGCTCTCACATCGCGCGGGGTTATCGGTCGAGCAGAGCCGGATCATGGTTGCGTGCGGAGCCGGAGCGGGCCTGGCGGCTGTCTACAACGTGCCACTCGGCGGCGCGGTGTTCGTGCTTGAGGTTCTGTTGGGTACGTTTGGCTGGAAGGCATTGGTACCTGCCGTGGTGACGTCGGCGGTCGCGGCGCTGGTCGCGCAACTCGGTCTGGGCAATGAACATCAGTATCTGGTGCCGTCGTTGACCTTGAGCACATCGCTGGTGGTGTGGTCCGTGGTGTGCGGGCCGATTTTCGGTGTTGCGGCGTGGGGCTTTTCAGAGCTGACCAAACGCGCGCGTGCGGAAGCGCCCAAGGATTGGCGCCTGCCTGTGTTGTCGCTGTTGAACTTCGCGATTATCGGCGTGCTGGCGATGCACTTTCCCCAGTTGCCCGGCAATGGCAAAGGGCCCGCGGGAATGGCGTTCGATGGTGGCTTGACGATGAGTCTCGCGGCCATGTTGCTGGTGCTGAAGGTGGTGATTACCACGAGTAGTTTGCGAGCGGGCGCTGAAGGCGGTCTGTTGACGCCCGGGCTCGCGAATGGCGCCTTGCTGGCAATCGTGCTCGGCGGGGCCTGGAGCCTGTTTTGGCCAGGCGCTTCTTTAGGCGCTTTTGCCGTTGTCGGCGCGACGGCGTTTCTGGCTGCGTCGATGCAGATGCCTATTACGGCTGTTGTTCTGGTCTTCGAATTCACCCGGGTGAGCCACGACTTTCTGATTCCGGTTTTGTTCGCCGTCGGCGGCGCTGCATTGGGTTTTCAGGGATGCGTGAAGTGGGTGCCGGCGATGCAGGTTGGTCTGGGCCTTAACTGGAGTGGGGCGGGCAAAGCGCGATAGACTTTTTGCCTTTGGCGGTGTGGCAGGCAGCGTTCAAAGATCGAATTGCGGATGCGCGTTGAATTCAGTCACGCTTCGTACGAGCGCGCGCGGCATAACCGCGGCATAACTTCAAGGGCAGGGACAGGAGCACGACGACGGGTGTGTTCATATAGTCCGTGCCGTGCGACCTTTATTGACCTGATCCCGACCTCGCCGAATCGAAAATCTGATCGAGGTCGTACGCGAGCAGGAACACGCACCCGGTCATGCTGTGGAATCCCCGCTCGACCGTTCCCGCTTCCGCCACCCCGACGCTTCCGCTCCCTAGCAATCGACCGTTCCAGGTCACTTCGCCCTCCAGGACATAGATGAACTCAGCGCCAGTGTGAAGGTGATCAGGAAACGCCGCGCCAGGTTCGAACCTCACGAGCTGCATTGCGCGGCCGTTCGCCTTGACCAGGTTTTTCACGTCGACGCCCGTTGCGAGCGTTGACGGTATCCATGGGACGTCGCTCGAATCACACCAGCGAAATTGTGGCGCTGTCGATGGATCATGAGTCATATCGTGTCGCCTTTCCGTCTGCGTATGTTCACTCGGGCAGATTGCGGAGCCGATTCCAGATATGCAAAAGCATACGACTTCCCGGGCGCGCTGCAATAAGTAAAGCAATTGGCAAAGAGAATTCCAGTGCAACGCATCGGTGCGCAACACGCGCATGTCCGATTACCGTGCCTGGCATGCGAGACCGCGTCTGCGAGACCGCGGCAATCCGGGTCGATCAGCGCAATTATGCGGAAGCGATGCAGGAAAACACCAGGCTCGCTGCTGACACCCGCCAGTATACTGGCCAACTGCCGGACGCCGTCACCTCGGGAAGGTCAGAACGAATCAGGTCGGGCGCCGTTCGTCGGACTCAACAGGAGGAAGACAAAAATGAAGCGCTTCGTTTCCCACTATCTGGTTGCATTCGCAACGACCATGGCCTGTTCGTTCGCGGGGCCGGCGCATGCGGATGCCGCGCATCCCGTCGTCGCGTTGCTGCCAGGCGTCACCGATCCTTTCTACTTCACGATGCACCGCGGCGCCGAGCGGGCCGCGAATGAAGAACACGTCCAGTTGTTATTCCAGGTGCCCAAGGCGTGGAACACCACCGAGCAGGTGCCGATCCTCAAGGCGTTCATTGCCAAACACCCTGATGTGCTGCTGGTTTCTCCCGTCGACAAGCAGCAATTGATCGGACCACTGAAGGAAGCGGCTGACGCCGGCATCAAGGTCATCACGGTCGATACATATATCGGCGATGGCCACTATCAGACCGGCAAGGGTGATGCGGATTTCCCGCTGTCCTACATTGCTTCGGACAACCTGGAAGGCGGACGCGTTGCGGCGCGCTCGCTCGCAAAAGCCATCGGCGACAAGGGTACGGTCTATTGCGAAAACAACAAGCCGGGCATCTCAAGTACCGATGCGCGCGCCGAGGGTTTCCAGGAAGAGATGAAAAAGCACCCAAACATCAAGGTGCTGCAAACGCAATATAACGAGGACGATGCGAACCGCGCTGCATCGCATGTCGCCGCAGTGCTCGCGCGCAACCCCGACCTTGCTGGCGTGTTCGGCGCCAACACCTTCTCCGGCAGCGGCGCAGCCCAAGGTGTCAAGGCGGCCGGCAAGCAGGGTGTCGTCAAGGTCGTGGTGTTCGACGCTGTGCCTGGCATCGACCAGCAGATCAAAAGCGGCCTCGTGGACATCGCGATCGCGCAGCGCCCGGATGAGATCGGCTATTACGGCGTGAAGTTCGCGGCAGACCTGATTCGCGGCAAGAAGATTCCGCCATTCAAGAGCACGGGCTTCGTAGTGCTCGACAAGACGAACATCGACCAGCCGGACATGAAGCAGTACATCTATTCGAACTAGGCAAGCGCTATCGAACGAGGACCTATCCCCGCGTGCGCCGATGCGCGCACGTGGATACCGCTGCCGATTTCCCGGACGACTTTATGGACAGCTCACGGCTCGACCGGATCGCACTGGTCAGCAAGGTTTGGCCCTGGCTTTTTCTTTGTGCGCTACTGGTGTTTTTCGAAGTCTGGGCGCGGATATCGGATCATCGCTCGTTTATCTTCAACGTCTACAACCTGCAGTCGATCGGGCTGGCGGCCAGTGCGCCATTGCTGCTCGCAATCGGCCAGACGTTCGTGATCATCACCGCGGGCATTGACCTGTCGGTGGGGTTTGTCATGGGGCTGGCCGCCGTGTGTGTCGCGCAATTCACGATATTGGGCAGCGGCTCGCCGTGGATCCTGCTGTTTTCCATTCCACTGACCGTCGCGGTATGCGCGATTCCGGGCCTCGTCAATGGCGTACTGATCGCGCGGCTCGGCGTACCGGCCTTCATCGGCACACTCGGCATGTATGGCGTCGCCCGAGGGGCGGGTTTTCTGGCGGCGGGAAGCGGCATGACCGTGGCGGTGGACAATGTCGGGCTCGCGTGGCTCGGCCGCGGCTGGATCCCCGTGGCGCTGACCGCCGTTTTGCTGGTCATCATGCACTTCGTGCTGTCAAAGACACGGTTCGGCCAGTACACCTACGCAATCGGCGGCAATCCCCAATCGGCGATCCGCGCCGGCATCAATGTCAGGCGCCATCTGCTGGTGATCTATCTGATCGCCGCGGCGTTTGCCGCGATCGGCGGCATCGTCTATACGGCGCGCTTTGCTGCGGGCGCGGCCAACGCCGGGGAGCCGATGCTTCTCGATTCGATTGCCGCGGTTGTGATTGGCGGCGCGAGTCTGTTCGGCGGTACCGGGAATGTGATCGGCACGCTGATTGGCGCGCTGATCATTGCAGTGATCGAATTCGGGCTGGTATTCATCGATGTCAACGCGTTCTGGCAATTCATCGTGGTCGGCATTGTCATCATCATGTCGGTGCTGATCGACCAGTACAAGGAACGCCTCGGAGGTGCCCAATGAGCACGCCGATCCTCGAGGCACGCGACATCTCGATCCGCTTCGGCGGCGTGGAGGCGCTCAGGCGCGTCTCGCTGCGACTGATGCCAGGCGAAGTGCTGGCGCTCGCAGGCGACAACGGCGCGGGCAAGTCGACCCTCATCAAGATCATCTCCGGTGTCTACCGTGCCGACGCGGGCCACTTGCTATTCAACGGCGTGCCCTTGCAGATGCGCGACCCGCAGGACGCTCGCGCCCAAGGGATCGAGACGATCTATCAGGATCTCGCGCTCGCCGACAACCTCGATGTCGGGAGCAACATATTCCTCGGGCGCGAGCCGACACGCCGCCAATTCGGGCTTCAGGTGATCGACCGGCCGCGCATGGCTGAGGTCGCACGGGAAGTGCTTGAGCGGCTCGATATCGTGATTCCCGAGCGTAAGCTCAGCGGTCCGGTGAAGATGCTCTCGGGTGGCCAGCGGCAGGCGATTGCGATCGGCCGTGCGATTTACTGGAATGCGCGTGTGCTGATCATGGACGAGCCGACCGCCGCGCTCGGCGTACCCGAACAACGCAAGGTGATGGAATTAATCGCCGCGCTGAAAGCGCAGAGCGTGTCCGTGATTCTGATTTCGCATAACCTCCACGACATTTTTGCCATTGCCGATCGTGTCGTTGTGCTGCGACGCGGCGAGGTGGCCGGCGAGCGGCTCATAGCCGGGACTAATGGCGACGAGATCGTGCATCTGATGGTGGGGGACACGTACGCGAACGCACGCGACTCGGGCCATTGAGCACCGCATCCGACCGGGTCGGGCCATCATCATCCCGCGCCATTTCCAGGCGCCGGGGGCTAATGCGCGGTTTTGGGGCCATCGGCTCAACGTCTACGATTTCATTGTCCAGCCAGGGGCCTCCCGCCCTTTACTTATCGCTAATGCAATACCGTGGCCGGGGAGCCTTAGTCAAACTGCCACAATTTGTGAGTCGGAAATCGGAAATTTCTTCGATTTCCAGGCGGGCCGCCTACTCGCCAAGTAAAATTGACCATATATTGGTATCGCGTTACCCTGACGCTCCAACGCAGCCTGCTTTCCATTTCTTACGCATCACGCGAAGTGGCGCCGCAGGCATGATCCGGAATGCGCAGGAGTCAGTACACGGCCATGAAAAGAGAACTCATCGAAGATCTTGTCACCGCTGCCGCGGATTTTTCGCCCGACGCAATCTTCCTCGTCAATGAGCAGGGACGTATACGCCATGCCAGTCCTGCGTGCGAGGATATATTTGGCTACGTACCGGGCGATTTTGTCGATCAGTTCATCATCGATTTCGTGGTTCCAGCCGATCAGGACGCCACGCGCAAGGAAGCCGAGGAAGTACTGGCCGGCCGCAAGCGGGTAGGTTTTGAGAACCGTTATCGTCATAAGAATGGAAACGACGTCTACGTCACGTGGTCCGCACGCTGGCTGGAGCACGAGCGCCTGCGCGTCGGAGTAGCCCGCGACGTGACAGAGCTCCGTCGCCGGGAGGCCGGGCCTTCAGCGCTGTTGTCTGTCCTCGCGCCGTATGAACGCAAGGTTGTTGAACTGTTGCTCACCGAGGCGACTGAGAAACAGATCGCGGAGCGACTTGGCCTCGCTGCATCGACCACTCATTCCTATATCACCGGGATTTTTCGCAAATACGGCGTGCGAGGACGGGCGGGCCTGATGAGCCTGTGGCTCAAGCATCTTTCCAACGGCATCGCCCAACCGGGCGTCAGGTAGGCGCGACGGCTCCCACGCGGGACGACCGCCCGCGCGCGGCGCTACTTGCTAGCCACGCGAGTCAGTTTTGTCGAGTGGCTTTTCCCATACAGAGCGCGCCGCTTTTACACGCGGTTTCGGGCTCTCACGTTGTTCTCTCAGGTTTCCGGCTTTTTCGAATTATTGTGGCTTAACGGTCGCGTTTCCAAAATCACCGACGACACAGTCAAGCCGGTATGCAGGGACTGATGCTACGCGAAACAGCGTGCCCAACATATCCTGCTAATCAGAGGGGTGACGACCGTGTCAGGGCATACGGGTGACGAACGTGTCAGCATGGGGCACGTCTGACGAACGAATTTGCGTGCACAATTTTATTTCGTATCAAAGATTTTATAAGAAATTTCAGTTCGCTGAATCGCGAAAAAGCACCATCACTAGATGGTCGTAGCCACAATCTTCGCAACCACGTTTCGCGGGATTTTCTCTAAGATTTGAAGGTGTGCCGTCGACGCGAGATGTCCGGCGACGAAGTCCATCGTCCTTTCCATTCGGAGAACTTGCGTGAACCTTGATCGTTTCCCTCGTCACAAGCTGACTTTCGGTCCTACCGCGATCCATGCTCTGCCTCGCCTGAGCGAATCCCTCGGCGGCAAAGTTCACCTCTACGCCAAGCGGGAAGACTGCAATAGCGGTCTGGCATTCGGCGGCAACAAGACACGGAAGCTGGAATACATCATTCCCGATGCGTTGGCGCAGGGCGCCGACACACTGGTTTCGATCGGCGGCATCCAGTCGAACCAGACCCGGCAGGTAGCCGCCGTCGCTGCTCATCTTGGTCTGAAGTGCGTGCTAGTCCAGGAGAATTGGGTCAACTATTCGGACGCCGTCTACGACCGGGTGGGCAACATCCAGATGTCGCGCATGATGGGCGCGAATGTGCGACTGGTCAGCGACGGCTTCGACATCGGCATCCGTCCCAGCTGGGAGCAGGCGATGCAAAGCGTTCGCGATGCGGGCGGGAAGCCTTATCCGATTCCCGCAGGATGTTCCGAACATCCGCTCGGCGGACTGGGGTTCGTCGGATTCGCGGAGGAAGTGCGGGCGCAGGAGGCCGAACTTGGCTTCAGGTTCGACTACATCGTCGTCTGTTCGGTGACGGGCAGCACGCAGGCCGGCATGGTAGTCGGCTTTGCGAAGGATGGCCGTGCGGACCGGGTGATCGGCATCGATGCGTCGGCAAAGCCTGAACAGACGCGTAATCAGATTCTGCGCATTGCGCGCCACACTGCCGAACTCGTGGAGCTTGGCCGTCCGATTCGCGACGAGGACGTGGTGTTGGACACGCGCTATGGCGGTCCCGAATATGGACTTCCGTCCGAAGGCACGCTCGAGGCAATTCGACTCAGCGCGAAGCTGGAGGGCATGTTGACCGACCCGGTGTACGAGGGCAAATCGATGCAAGGCATGATCGATAAGGTTCGGCGAGGAGAGTTTCCCGATGGCTCCCGCGTGCTGTACGCACATCTCGGCGGGGTGCCCGCGTTGAACGCTTATAGCTTTTTGTTCAAGAACGGTTGAAGCCCTGCTCGTGCCCGATTGTCTTGCGCAGTCGGGCGCGAGCGATACGTGTCAGCACCGCCACGGATTCCTGCTCAACCGCGCCTGTCCCGACGTCGATATCGCCATCAACACCGAGACAGGATCGGGCTGATGGATTGGGCTTGTCTCACCGCAACGCGACGTCACGTGATCTGCTGGACCCATTGACTCCGCCAAGCCGGTGCCTCAAAGGAATCCGAAAAATACTGGGTTTCGTGAACGACCTTGCCGTTGCGGAATTCCATAATGCTGACCGTGTAAGCCGTTCGCCCCTCATAAGCGATGGTGTATTCCGTGATCCAGAGATGACCCGCTCCTTGAATTCGCCTGACCTCGAAACCGGATGGCTTGCCTGGATGATGACTGCGCAGCGCCTGCAAATTAATTCGACCGAGGATTCGTTCGCCTGATTGGGGATAGTCACAGATGGCATCGTCATCGTAAATATCGTGTTCCGCGTCGAGATCGCCGGCCGCCGACGCGAGCCAGTGCGCATTCAGGACTTCACGTATTGTTTCTTCCTGCATGGCGTACCTCCGGATACCGTTCACGTTGATCTATTACGTCCGTCGCGGGATAAACCCGGGACTGCCCGTCTTGACGACTTCGTTGAACCGCTGCCTCGTCTCAATCCGGTTGATCTCGTCGAACGCGTCTGCCGGAAGTGCGGAGATATCGAAATTCTCGCGCGCGCGTGCCGCGGTTTTGGGGGTTGTGAGCAAAGCACCGCCACGCTGGATCGCCCAGGCAAGCAGCACCTGTGCTGGCGTCTTTCCGATTCGCGCGGCAATCTTCGAGACAACTGGATCCTCAACCGGCCCAGGCCTGATTCCGTGCCCCAATGGCGCAAAGGCCAAAAACACGATCTCTCTCTCTTTGCAGAATTCCAGAAGTTCCGTTTCTGGAAGATACGGGTGGGCTTCGACCTGCACCACCGCCGGCTTGATTCGCGCCGATTCATAGAGAGGCTGCAATTCGTTCAGGCCGATGTCGGACAGTCCGATGGCCCGGCATCTTCCTCGGTCGACGAGGTCTTCCATCGCCCTCCACGTGTCCAGCAAAGCTACGCCTTTATCGTAGATGACATCGCCGTTTGCATCACGCGGGTCCTGCTCGTCGCCTGGCTGAAACGCAAACGGCGTGTGTATCAGATAGAGATCAAGATAGTCGATCCCGAGCCTTTCAAGACTTGCCTCGAAAGCCGGTTCAACACGTTCCGGTCGATGATTGGAGTTCCACAATTTTGTGGTCACGAAGATGTCTTCGCGCGCGATTCCTCCGGCAGCAACCCCTATGCGCAGCGCCTCGCCCACCTCGCGCTCGTTCCGATATCGCTCGGCACAATCGAAGTGTCGATAGCCGGCTTCCAGTGCGTCTCGGGTAGCACGGGTAGTCGTAGCGGAATCGGGAATCAGCGTGCCAAATCCGAGCGCGGGCATACGGCCGCCTCCGTGATCAAGCGCTATCGTTTTGCTGCGGAAATCGGAAGACTCAATCACGGTGACACCTCGTACAATTTCATGCCCTGCGACGAAGGACCGACGCTTGAGTCTGCCATTGCGGCGCCAGGTCCGTGAAGAGAAAAAACGTCAACTTGCTCAAACCGGCTAGCCGCTTCATAGCGATTTCCCGGCTAATGAATTCTTGAACAGCTTACACTGAGTCTCGTTACTTAACGGAATGTGAAGTGCCGCTCCTGCGTGCGTCGCTTCACCGCAAATAATTCGGTGAACGCTTTGCCGCACGGCAGCGTCCTAATCGCTCTTATCCACTATGCGTTCATTATCTGATGGTGAGCCGTCCGACTCGGGTAATAACGGGCCGACAGTGCAGCCAGATCAATCGGCAAGATTCACCGATGCCCTGGAGAAGGTGAAGCCGCTGCTCGAGATGCAGCCGCCATTAGCTGACAATCTGCTGGCTGAGGCGTTGCAGATGGCAGCGGTCAGTTCGCTCGGGCTGGGCCTGCTTGGTGATGCCGAGTCGTATTGGCGCCGTTCGATCGAAGCGGCCCCAGGATTCGTGGACGCGTACATGAATCTCGGCACCCTGCTGAAAGGACTCAACCGCCTGCACGACATGGAGGTGCTTTTTCGGCAATTGCTGGAAGTCCGCCCAGATCTTGCCGATGTCCACAACCAGCTCGGGTCGATGCTGCAGGAGCAGGGGCGCCTGTCCGAAGCAGAGGCGGCCTATCGGCAAGCGGCGTTCATTCAGCCTGATCGCGCGGAGTTTCATTACAACCTCGGCGTCGTGCTAAGGCCGCTCGGCCGTTGGTGTGAAGCCGCGCAAGCGTATCAGCGGGCAGTTGAAATAAGCCCTGGCTTCGTCATGGGCTACAGCAACCTCGGCAACGTACTGAAAGAGCTCGGACGCTTGCCGGAGGCCGAGGCTGCTTACCGGCAAGCACTCGCGATTCGCGGAAATTACCCCATGGCGAAGTTCGCTCTGGCCATCCTGCTAATCAGCATGGGGCGCTTCCAGGAAGGATGGCGTTTATATGACGAGCGTCACGCGGATCCCGCGTCGATGCAGCATAAGACGCAGAAAGTCGTTAACCGTCCCCGTTGGCGTGGCGAAGCACTGACAGGAAAAAGGCTGCTGGTCTGGCAGGAGGGCGGCCTCGGCGATGCGATTCATTTTGGCCGCTACTTTTCGTGGCTCAAAGCGCAAGGGGCGGCCGAAATCGCATTCGCCTGCGCGCCCGCATTGCACCGGCTCTTCGCTACGGTTGAGGGCGTCGACGTGGTGCTGACCCACGAGGCTGCCTGGGCGGCCTCGGCGAATTACGACTACTGGACGAGCCCATTGAGCGCGCCGCTGTATGCGGGCGCCACGCTGGAAACGATCCCGCCGCCCGTCCGGTTTGAGCTGGACCGGTCGCTCGTCGAATCCTGGCGCGTGCGCCTCGCGGCACTTCCTCCGGGTCGCAGGATTGGTCTCGTCTGGAAAGGGAGCGCCCAGCATCAGAACGATGCAAACCGGTCGCTGCGATCCCTTGCGATGCTGGCGCCACTCTGGCGCATCCCCGGCGTCAGCTTCGTGAGTCTGCAAAAGGGGGAGGGCGAGGACGAAGCCCAATTGCCGCCTGGTGGCCAGCTGCTGCTGCATCTCGGGTCTGACGTAGCGGATATGGCCGACAGCGCCGCGATCGTCGCGCAACTCGATCTTGTCATCTGTGTGGACACATCGATTGCGCATCTCGCCGCGTCGGTGGGTACGCGGTGCTGGGTCATGCTGCCGGCAGAGGAGGTCGACTGGCGCTGGATGCACGAACGCACCGACTCTCCCTGGTATCCCGATACGATTCGCCTGTTCCGGCAACCGTTGGGCGGAACATGGCCTACGGTTATCGAAGAGGTGCGGCACGCGTGTGCCAGGGCATTCGCGGCGTAAACGGGCAGCGGAGATGATGACTTCGGAGAAGCCAACCCCGCGACCCCCCAAAATTACGGCACTTTCGCGTCAGTTGTCCCCGCCGCCGCATCCCCCGTCTGTGCAGGCGCTGCCTGCCTGTCCGGGTGCCGCGGATCATGTAGCTGGTCTGCCGACCAACCGCCGCCCAGATCGCCGAATAGCGACGCCGCGTCTAGCAGGCGCGTCTCCTGAACATTCAGCGCGGTCTGTTGAGTACTCAACTGTGTGGCCTGCGCGGTCGCTACCGTTGTGTAGTCCACTGTGCCCGCCTGATATTCGTTGAACGCGATCTCGGCGCCACGGGTTGCGTCTTTCACGGCTGCATCCAGGACGCCCGATTGCTCGGTCAGGATTCGCAACCCGCTCAAGTCGTCTTCAACGTTCTGGAACGCCGTCAACACCGTGCCCCGGTAGTTGGCGACGGCTGCGTCGTAGGCGGCTTTCGCCGCGTCGACGTCGGCGCTGCGCAAGCCGCCGTCGAACAGCGTTTCGGTGGCGCTGCCGCCGAGCGACCAGACGTAGTTGGCCACGTTGAACAAACCGGACAACGGCGACTGCGTGAGGCCCGCCAGCCCGGAAAGGGAAATCGCCGGGTAGTACGCCGATACCGCCACGCCGATCGCCGCGTTTTGCGCAGCCATCTTGCGCTCGGCGGCGGCGATGTCGGGCCGGCGTTCGAGCAGCGTCGACGGCACGCCGACGGGCACGCCCGGCAGCGTCGGCATGGTGGTGCTGTGCGTAATCGAGAGCTCTTCCGGATTCTTGCCCACCAGCACGGCGATCGCGTGCGCGTCTTGAGCGCGCGCCACGCCGAGCGCGATCAGATTGGACTGCGCCGTCTCGAGCTGGGTGCGGGCAGAGATCAAGTCGGACGGCGGGATGGTGCCCGCCTGATCCTGATCGGACACGACGCCCAGAAAGTGCTGATAGGCCACGACCGTCTTCTGCAGAAGGTCGATATTGGCGTCGCTGGTGCGCAGTTGGATGATCGCCGTGGCCAGCGCCACCTGCTCGGAGAGCGTCGCATTGGCGAGCGTCGCTTCGCTCGATTGCGCCGTCGCGGCGTTTTCTTCGATCGTGCGCCGCACCTGGCCCCACAGGTCAGGCGCCCAACTGACGTTGCCTTCCAGCGAGGCCGAGTTGACCACCCGGGCGGCATTGCCAACCGAGCTGCGCGCCTTGGTCCCCGAACCGGTTGCGCCGATGGTCGGGAACAGGCCGGCACGCGCCGCCCGCACTTCCGCCAGCGCTTCCTGATAGTTCGCGTAGTCCGCGCGTACGGTCTGGTTCGACACCGACACCAGCGGTTCGAGCTGATCCATCAACGGATCGTTGAATGCCGTCCACCAGTCGCCTTTCGGTTTCTCCGCCGCGGGCTCGGCTTGCGTCCAACCCGGCAACTCCGAGTAGGTGGCGGCCACGTTGACCTGCGGCCGGTGGTAGTCCGGGCCGACCATGCAGCCGCTGGCCAGCAGGGCAAGCGTCGCGACGGTCAGCGGCCGAAGCGGGCCAAGGCGGCCAAGGCGGTTCAGTGGGGCACCGGGCGGTCCATCAAGCGGTCCACCAGGCGGCTCACCCGGCGACCCAAAGCGGTTACGGGAAATTTTCATCGTCATGCCCTCGTATCCGGTTGTCCGGGTTGCTGCGCGTCGCGATTCCATGGCAGGTTTGCGGACCATCTGACCAGCTTGAAACGCAAGCGGTCGAGGTAGAGGTAGATCACCGGCGTCGTGTACAGGGTAAAGACCTGACTCAGGATCAGGCCACCCATTACCGTGATACCGAGCGGTTGGCGCAGCGACGCGCCCTGGCCAATGCCGATCGCCAGCGGCACCGCGCCGAGCACGGCCGCGAAGGTGGTCATCATGATCGGCCGCAGACGGACCACGGCGGCCGAGTGAATCGCCTCCTTCGCCGGCATGCCTTCGCTGCGCTGCAAGTGGATCGCGACGTCGACCATCATGATGCCGTTCTTCTTGACGATACCGATCAGCAGGATGATGCCGATCATCGCGATCACCGAGAACGGTGTGCCGAAAATCAGCAATGCCAGCGTCGCGCCGATGCCCGCGGACGGCAGCGTCGACAGAATGGTCAGCGGGTGGATCGAGCTTTCGTACAACACGCCGAGCACGATATACACCACGCCGAGCGCGGCCAGGATCAGGAGCGGCACCGTCCCCATGGACTGCGAGTAGGCCGCCGCCGCGCCGGCAAACGATCCGTGGATGCTGGCAGGCATGCCGATGTCGCGAATCGTGTTGTTGATCGATTCAGCCGCCTTGCTCAACGAACCGCCCGCCGGCAGGTTGAACGAAATCGTCGCGGCCACGAGGCCGCTCTGGTGGTTCACCTGCGTCGACGTATGGCTGTTCGAGTACGAGGCCAGCGCCGCCAGCGGCACCATGGTTTCAGCCGAGGTACTGTCCGCACTGCCGGTCGAACTGCCGCCCTTGCTGTTGGCGATGCTGTTGGTGGTCGCGTTGGCTTGCGCATTCGAGTTGAGCGTGTTTGTGCCCGACGACGTGGTGGTACCGGCTTCGGTCGCCACCGTCACGCCCGACACCGTGGCACCCGGCATCTGCGTACCCGCCGTGCCGGTGGCGTTGCCCGACGCCGTGCTCAGGTAAATCTGGTTGAGCGCTTGCGGGTACTGCCAGTAATCCGGCGCCACTTCCATCACCACGAAATACTGGTTGAGCGCGTTGTAGATGGTCGATACCGTCCGCTGGCCGAACGCGTCATACAGCACGTTGTCGACCTGGTTCGGCGCAAAGCCGTAGCGCGCCGCCGTCGAGCGATTGACGGTGACGTAGGTCTGCAGACCGTTTTGCTGCAAGTCCGAGTTCACGTCGAGCAATTGCGCGCGTTCCTTGCCGAGCGCGGCGACGAGTAGGGGCGTCCACTTGAACAGCGCGGCGGAATCGTCGCTGGTGAGTGTGTACTGGTACTCGGCGGCGGATTGCCGTCCGCCGATGCGCAGATCCTGCTGGGCCTGGATAAAGAGCCGGGCGCCCGAGACCGCATTGAGCTTGGGCCGCAGGCGGTTCACGACCTCCGTGGCCGTGGCATGGCGTTGCGCCAGCGGCTTGAGTTCGATGAACACGTTCGCACTATTGAGCGCGCGGCCGCCGGTAAAGCCAGCCACCGAGGCCACGGCCGGATCCTTCTGCACGATCTCCTGCAATTGCGTGAGCTTCTTTTGCATCGCCGGGAAGGAGATGCTCTGGTCCGCGATGATCTGGCCAATCAGGATGCCCGTGTCCTGCTCGGGAAAAAAGGTGGCCGGCACCAGTTTGAACAGGAACACGTTGGCTACGAGGAGACCCATCAACAGCAGGATGACCAGCAGTGCATGGTCCAGTACGGCCGTGAGCGAGCGCGAGTAGGCATTCCTGAAGCGATCGAACTGTTTTTCGATCCACGTCGCCCAACGGGCTTTCGAATGCCCGGCGTTGTCGCGGCTCAGCACATAGGCGCACATGGCCGGTGTGACTGTCAGCGAAATCACCAGCGAGATCAGAATGGCGACGGACAGCGTGACTGCGAACTCATGGAACAGCAGGCCGACGACGCCCGGCATCAGCATGATGGGGAGAAACACCGCGATCAGCGAGAGGCTCATCGAGATCACCGTGAAGCCCACCTCGCCACTGCCTTTCAGGGCGGCCTCTTTCGGACTGAGCCCCAACTCCATGTGACGCACGATGTTTTCCAGCACCACCACCGCATCGTCGACCACGAAGCCGGTGCCGATGGTGAGCGCCATCAGCGACAGGTTGTCGATGCTGTAGCCGAGCAGGTACATCGGCCCGAAGGTGCCCACAATCGACAGCGGCAGCGCGACGGCCGGCACCAGCGTGGCGCGCGGCGATTGCAGGAAAATGAACACCACACCCACCACCAGCAGCACGGCGATGAACAGCGTGCGCTCCGTGTCGCCCACCGACGCTCTGACCGACTCCGAGCGGTCGACCGCAATGTCCACGTGCACACTGCTCGGCAGTGTCGCTTCGATTGAAGGCAGAACCTTGCGGATCTGCGCGACGGTGCTCACGACATTGCTGCCGGGCATTGGATAGACGATGACGAGGATGGCGGACTTGCCGTTGAAGAGCCCGGCATTGCGGATATTTTCGTTCGAATCCCTGACCTGAGCCACGTCGCGCAACTGAACCGGTGCGCCGTTGCGGTAGGCGACCACCAGATCTTTGTACGGAGCGGCATGACTGATCTGGTCGTTGGACGTGACCACGTAGCGCTGGCCACCCACGTCGAGATGGCCCTTCGCGCTGTTAGCGTTGGCTGCGCTGATCGCCGCGCGCACGTCTTCCAGTCCGATGCCGTAGCTGTTCAGCTTGCCCGGTTGCAGCTCGACGCGTACCGAGGGCAACGCGCCGCCGCCGAGCGTGATCTGGCCCACACCGTTGACCTGCGAGAGCTGCTGCTGGATGACGGAATCCGCGGAATCGTAGAGCTGTGCCTTGGTGAGCGTGTCCGACGTCAGCGAGAGCACCATGATCGGGGCATCCGCGGGGTTGTACTGGCGATAGCTCGGATTGCTGCGCAGCGTGGTCGGCAAGTCGGCGCGCGCCGCCTGAATGGCCGCTTCGACGTCGCGTGCGGCGCCGTTGATGTCGCGCTTCAGCCCGAACTCGATAATGATCATCGACGAGCCGACGTAGCTGATCGAAGTCAGTTCTTCGACATCGGCAATCGTGGCGAGGCGCCGCTCGAGCGGCTCGGCCACGGTGGACGCCATGATGTTCGGGCTCGCCCCCGCCATGTTCGCCTGCACCACGATCACCGGAAAGGCGATGTTCGGCAACGGCGCAACCGGCAGCCGGAAGTAGGCGAGCGCCCCGGAGATCAGGATCGCGATGGCCAGGAGCGTGGTCGCGACGGGCCGCCGGATGAATAACGCCGAGATATTCAAGGCGTCTCCTCCGCATCGCCGGGAGGCGAACTCTTCGGATTATTGCGGTTTCGCCAACGGTTCACGCGCTCGGCCATTCTGTCGAAGAACAGATAGATCACGGGCGTGGTGAAGAGCGTCAGCATCTGGCTCAGCGTCAGACCGCCGATGATCGCGATCCCCAGCGGCCGGCGCAATTCGGAACCGGTGCCGGAGCCGAGCAGCATCGGCAGCGCGCCGAGCATGGCGGCGAGCGTGGTCATCAGGATCGGCCGGAAACGCAGCAGTGACGCCTCGAAGATCGCCTCGCGCGGCGGCTTGCCGTGATTACGTTCGGCATCCAGCGCGAAGTCGACCATCATGATGGCGTTCTTCTTGACGATACCAATCAGCAGCACGATACCGATGATGCCGATCACATCCAGGTCACTGCCGGCGATCATCAGCGCGAGCAGGGCGCCGATACCCGCCGAGGGCAGCGTGGAGAGAATCGTCACCGGATGGATGAAGCTCTCATACAGCACGCCGAGCACGATATACACGGCCACCAGCGCCGCGATCAGCAGATAGACCTCGCTCGATAGCGAATCCTCGAATGCCTGGGCCGCGCCCTGCAGCGACGAGGTGATCGACGGCGGCAGGTTCACCGACTGCTCGGCTTGATGGATGGCTTTGACCGCCGTACTCAGCGAGGCATCCTTCGCGAGATTGAACGAGATGGTGACCGATGGGAACTGCGCCAGATGGCTGATCACGAGCGGCGACTTTGTGATCTGGATCTTCGCGATGCCCGACAGCGGCACCTGGCCCGTGCTGCTGGTCTGGCTCGGCAGATACAGGTTGCCGATCGATTCCACGTTCGGCAACGCTTCCGGTTTGGCGACGAGAATCACGCGGTACTGGTTCGACTGTTCGAAAATGGTCGAGACGATCCGCTGGCCGAGCGCGTCGTACAGCGCGTTGTCAATGGTCGCGGGCGTAATGCCGAAGCGCGCCGCCAGTTGCCGGTTGACTTCGACGTTCACGCTGAGGCCGTCGGTATTCATGTCGCTTTGCACGTCGGCGAGCGACGGGATCTTCTTCAGGCGCGCGACAAGTTCCGGCACGTACTTCTGGAACGCCTGCTGGCTCGGTCCGCGTAACACGAAGCTGTACTGGTTCGGCGAGACCGTCGTATCGAGCGTCAGATCCTGCTCAGGCTGCATGTAGAGCTTGACGCCCGGCACATTGCCGACTTCCTGTTGCAGACGGCGCGCCACTTCTTGCGCTGTGTCGGAACGCTTGTCGCGGTCGCGAAGATTGATCAGGAAGCGGCCATTATTCAGCGTCGAGTTGGTGCCGTCGATCCCCACATAGGAGGTCAGCGAGGTGACATCCGGATCCTTCAGGATCGCATCGGCGAGCGCGCCCTGGCGGTTCACCATCGCGGCATACGAGACCGAGTTGTCGGCCACACTGATCCCCTCGATCACGCCGACGTCCTGCACCGGAAACAGGCCCTTCGGAATTACCACGTACAGAATGCCAGTCAGCACCACCGTGCCGATCGCCACCATCAGTGTCAGCACCTGATGATCCAGCACCCAGCGCAGGCCGCGTTCGTAGGCGTTGAGCGTCTTGTCGAACAGGCCCTCGCTGATCCGCTCGAAACGGCTCGGATGCCGCTCGGCCTGCGCGCGCAACATGCGCGCACAGAGCATCGGTACCACGGTCAGCGACACGATCGCGGAGATCACGATGGTGACGGCAAGCGTCACCGCGAATTCGCTGAACAGACGCCCGATCACGCCGCCCATGAAGAGCAGCGGAATCAGCACGGCAATCAGCGAGATAGTCAGCGACAGAATCGTGAAGCCGATCTGCCCCGCGCCTTCCAACGCGGCCTCGAGCGGTGTCTTACCCTCCTCCAGATAACGCACGATGTTCTCGATCATCACGATCGAGTCGTCGACCACGAAGCCGGTGGCGATGATGAGCGCCATCAGCGAGAGGTTGTCGATCGAGTAGTTCATCTGGTACATCACGGCCAGCGTGCCGATCAGCGAGACCGGCACCGAGACGCTCGGGATCAGCGTGGCCGGCACGTTGCGCAGGAACACGAAGATCACCGCGATCACCAGCACGATGGCGAGGATCAGTTCGAACGCCGCGTCGTGGACCGATGAGCGGATCACGCCCGTGCTGTCCGACACCACGGTCACTTTCATGCCGGCCGGCAGCGTGGATTCGAGCTGCGGCAGTTGCTTCATGATCTGGTCGACGGTCGCGATCACGTTCGCGCCCGGTTGCCGCTGCACGTTGAGCACGATGGCCGGTGTGCCGTTGTACCAGGCGCCGCGCTCGACGTCCTGAGCGGCCTGACTGACCCGCGCGACATCGCGCATGAACACCGGGGCGCCGTTCTGGTAGGCGATCACCGTGTCCAGATAGTCCTTGGGATCGGTGATCTGATCGTTGCCGTTGATCGTGTAGTCGAGGTCCGGGCCGTCGAAATTTCCCTTTGGCTGGCTGACGTTGACATAGCTGAGCAGCGTGCGCAGATCGTCGATATTCAGGCCGTAGGCGGCCAGCTTGTGGGGGTCCGCTTCAACGCGGATGGCCGGCACATTGCCGCCGCTCGTCGTGACCACGCCCACGCCCGACACTTCGGAAATCTTGGTGCCGAGACGGTTGTTGGCAACGTCCTCAAGCTGGGTCAGCGACATCGATTTCGACGTGACCGCGAGTGTCAGGATCGGCTGGTCGGCCGGATTGACCTTGGCATACGTGGGCGGCGCCGGCAGGCCCGAGGGCAGGTAGCTGTTGGAGGCGTTGATGGCCTGCTGGACGTTCTGCTCGGCGATGTCGAGGTTCAGCGACAGATCGAACTGCAGCGTGATGACCGACGCGCCGTCCGAACTATACGACGTCATCTGTTGCAAGCCGGGGATCTCACCCAACTGCACTTCGAGCGGCGCCGTGACCGTGGTGGCCATCACGTCCGGACTCGCGCCCGGATAGAACGTCTGTACCTGGATGGTCGGATAGTCGACGTTGGGCAGCGATGAAACCGGCAGCACGCGCATGGCGACGAGGCCCACCAGCACGAGAGCGATCATCAGCAGCAGCGTGGCTACCGGTCGAAGAATAAACAGGCGGGAAATATTCATCGGCGCGTGAGCCTGCTACGACGAAGCAGCATTGGCCGACGCCGCCGCGGAGGCGGCAGCGGGTTCGGAGGTCGCAGGCTCGGCGGCGGCGCTGCTGGCCGGCGCGCTGGCGGCGGCCGTGCCGGAGGCGCCCGCGGCAGGCTTCGGTTTGGCCGCCTGGATTTTGGCGCCGTCGTTCAGCCGGTCCGTGCCGTCCGTGACCACCTGATTGCCTGCGGAAAGGCCCGACACAATGACCGTGTTCTTGCCGTCGCTTGGGCCGAGCTTGACCTTGTGCACGGAGACCGTATTGTTCGCGTTGACCAGATAGACGAAGTCGCCCGGCGCGCCGGTTAGCACGGAGGCGGTCGGCACCAGCACGGCATTCCGCATCGTATCGACCAGCAACTTGACGTTGACGAACTCGTTGGGGAATAGCGCTTCGTCATCGTTGGCGAAAGTGGCGCGCAAGGTGACGGTGCCGGTCGCCGTGGCCATCTGGTTGCTGACTGCGTAGAGCGCGCCTGTGGCCACTTCGCGCGCGTTGTCGCTGGAATAGGCGGTGACCGGTAAGGTCGCGCCGCCATTCAGGCGCTGCACGATGGAGGCCAGTGCGTCCTGCGGCACCGTGAACTGCACGGTAGTCGGCTTGATCGTGGTGATGACGACAATCCCCGTCGACGACGACGCCGTCACATAATTGCCCGGGTCGACCAGACGCAGGCCGACCTTGCCGGCGACCGGCGCGGTGATGCGGCAATAGGTCAGGTCGAGATCGAACTGGGCGATGTTGGCGAGATCGGACTGGACCGCTGCCTCGTCCTGCTGCACGAGGAACTGCTGATCCGCGAAGGTTTGCTGGGCGATCGACTTGCGCTCGTTCAACTGCGTGTAGCGGGCAAGATCGGCACGCGCCTGGGCAAGCGTCGCGCGGTCTTTGGCGAGTGTCGCCTGAGCCTGCTGTTTGCTGATCTGATACTGACGCGGATCGATCTGGGCGAGGAACTGGCCTTTCTGTACTTCCTGGCCTTCGTGATATCCGACGGCAGTGAGGTAGCCGCTTAGCTGCGGCAGCACGGTAACGGTGGCCGTCGGCGTGACCGTGCCGAGTTCGCTCAACGTAACCGGCATCGACCCGAGTGTGGCGCTCGCCACGGTGACGACGATGGGCGCGACGCTGGTCGTGGGTTTCTTCTGGGTCAACAGGTGGACAAGGACAAGCGCGATCAGCGCCAGCACAACAATCGCAAACAGAATGAGCCCGCGTCGGGAGCGCTTGGGTTGCTTGGACACGGCTTCGCTCATAGGTATCTCCGAAAACAGATGCTGCCGTTGATGATCGGGCGGGGAGTCATTCTCTGCCGGGATTTTGGGAACATGCCACGGTTCTCGTGCGTTGTCACAACTCAATGAGTTTCTGGCATGGTGTTAGCTAATCGCAAGCAAAGCGATTGCGCAAAATGCATCACGTCGTGACCGGTAAGGCGACGTTATGGCCTCGCAATGGCGTCCATGACGATGAGCACGCTTTGCAATCGGCGGTAATGTTTTGTCAAAATGACCCGTCTGGGCAGACTGTGCGGCGAGTCGCCGACTGCCGGGAGAGCCTTGCTGATAGACCGTGCGTTGCTCATGTTCGCCTTGGTGGAAGCGGGTGGACAGCGATTGGGACGAGGCATGGCATCAATGTACCAGGTGTGCGCAAGGCTTGAGTTACCAGCGTGAAACATGTCGGGATCGGAACGGCTCCGTCGGGCGTGTTTTGGCCCGCCGCCTGCGCCGACGGATGGGTGGCCGTGGAGCGTATCTTTGAGCCGCGGTGACAGCGAACGGGAATACGCGCCGAAAGCTTGTTGAAATTATTCGAGAGGCGTTATTACCCGTTCGACCGCGCGTCCCGCCCGTCGAGGACCGTCGGTAACTCGTCAATCAGGCATGTGACGGGCCTGCCACGGTCGGCAAGGTGTTCAGATAGACCACGCCGTGCGTCGACGGCAGGAACCGCGTGACGTGCGAGCGTACCCATTCGCGCGCCGGCTCGTCGGCCGAAGCAGGCAAGCGGAACGCGTAGTCGGCGAAGCCGTCGTATCGGCCGGTATGGATGGTCGCCTTGACCCACTTGCCGTCGCCTGGCGCGCCGAGCTGGCGCGCCTGTGAACGCAGGTTGTTGGCCGCCACGCCGGACGCCGTCACGACGGTCTCGACCTGTGCCGAGCCGTCGGACCGCACGGTGATCTGGGTGGACCGGATTTCTTTCATGTCCGACGTCGTCGCAAGCGGTGTGCGGGTCAAACCAACGCGTTCGCCGGCCAGCAGCGCGGGCTTGCCTGTGTCGACGTAGGGGGAGCACGCCGAACGGAACCTCCGGTGCGGTCGTGTCCGCGTAGAGATCGAGCGAGGGCAGATAGGTGATCACGTGATTGAATGCGTCCGTGATGGGCACGGAGGGCAGGGCGCATTCCGCTGTCGCGCGTCAACGACTGTGATATCGGGGTAGGGGCCGAGGCTGGGAACGTTTTCTTTGTCCGCGCCCGGTCGTTGGCAGCGGAGCAGCCAGGCACCGTGAATAAAAAATATAAATCGCGACAGAGTGACCAGATGCGCCCAGACTGCGTGATACGGCTGTCGCTTTCGCGACCGGCAAATCTGGGGAAACATGTTGGCAAAGAGCACGATGCGCGGTAATCGCGAGGCCAAAAAGCCTAAGCAACCCAAAAAGGCGATCTCTCCTGTGGCGGCTGTGTCCTCGGCGATTGCGCCGAAGACCGCCGCGGCCAACGCACCGGCCAAGAAGAAATAGTAGGCACCCGGGGCACGGATCCGTGCCCTCTCTGCTGCACCCTTCCTGACGGTTCCCTCGCGCGTCGACACGCACCCGTGAATCAAGCCATACCCCGGAGGCTTGCATGCACGCGACACGTGCGGCGCGGCCTCCCCGAAGGAAGATCCGATCATGTCTCAACTCAATGAATTGTCCGCCGATACAACGATGGCGAACGATATGCGCGCCGCTAACGTGACACGCCACGGCGACCAGTCCACCTCACTGAACTCATCGACATCGCAGGAAGTGCTTCTGTGAACGCGATCCTTCGATATGTCGCGAAACATCGCTCGCTATCGCCGCTATGGACCGACAGCGCGCCGGTGCGCGAAGAGCTGTTCGGAGTTGAACGGCTCGAGCAACACGCGGAGAGCCTCGCTGCCGCGCAACCGGTAACGAAGACACCACCTACCGTTTTATCGCTGCACACGAGACTGAACGACAATGCCGCCGTCCTGCTCGCGGCCTATCGCGCAAGCGCCGAAGAACTGGAGAGCGGCCGGGGCGTGGTGCCCGCCGCGGAATGGCTGCTCGACAACTATCACCTCGTCGAAGAGCAGATCCGCGAGATTCGAGACGACTTGCCGCCCGGCTACTACCGTCAGTTGCCCAAGCTCGCCGCTGGCCCCTTCGCCGGCTATCCACGCGTATTTGGTCTCGCGTGGGCGTTCGTTGCGCACACCGACAGTCACTTCGACCCGCAGATCCTGAGGCGTTTCATCAGCGCGTATCAGCGGGTTCAGCCACTGACGATCGGCGAATTGTGGGCCGTGGCGATTACGTTGCGCATCGTGCTGATCGAAAACCTGCGACGCCTGACTGACCAGATCACCGTTGGCCGCAGTGCCCGCGCCGACGCCGATGCACTCACTGAGCGTCTGCTCGAATCAGGCAGCGCCCGCTCGGCGCTCGAAGCGGACATCTCCACGCGTTCATCGGGCCTGTTGTCGGAGCTGTTCGCCGCACAACTCGTAAAACGGCTGCGTGACCAGGATCCGCGCACCACGCCGGCACTTGGCTGGCTGGAAGAGCGGCTCAAGCTTCAGGGTGCCTCCGTCGATGACGTCGTGCAACACGCGCAGCAGCGGCAGGGCGCGTCGAACGTCACCGTGCGCAATGTGATCACCAGCATGCGGCTGATTTCCGACATCGACTGGACGGAACTGTTCGAGAGCGTGAGTCTGGTCGACGCCCGGTTGCGCGCGGACAGCAGCTTTGCCACGATGGATTTTCCGACGCGCAATCTGTATCGCAGCGCGATCGAGCAACTGGCGCGCGGCTCGTCCTTCACCGAACTCGAGGTGGCCGGGCTGGCGCTGGAATCGGCGCAGGCGGCCATGCTGGAGACAGGCGACGTCGCGCATGCGGAACGTGCCGGTGACCCCGGCTATCACCTGATCGCCGAAGGGCGCCGCGCACTGGAGCAGGCGATCGAATTCCGTCCGCCGCCGCGCCTGCGGATCATGCGGTTCAACGTCGGCCTTGGCATTGGTGGCTACGTCGGCATGATTCTGACGCTCGCCGCGACGTTGCTGGCGCTCGCGTTGTGGGCACTGTGGACCCTGGCGCCGCGCGGTCTTGAAGTCGAGGTACTCACGCTCTTTGCCGTATGCGCATTTCTGCCTGTCACCGAGATCGCGACCGCGCTCATCAATCGCACCGTGACATGGAGTTTCGGCGCAATCACGTTGCCGGGTCTCGAACTGACTGCGGGCGTGCCGTCGTCGCTGCGTACACTGGTTGCCGTGCCGACGCTCCTGACGAGCGAAGCCGATCTGCGCGAGCAGGTCGAACGTCTGGAGGTGCATCACCTCGCGGGAGCCGGGGGCGACCTGTCGTTCGCGTTGCTGGTGGACGGACTCGATGCGGATCAGGAAGTGCTGGCGGGCGACGCGCATCTGCTCGCCGTGGCCGCCGATGCCATCGAGGCGCTGAACCGCCGTTACGAGCCAGGCCCGAGCGGCAGCCGCTTTCTGCTGCTGCACCGCCGCCGCGTGTTCAACGCGAGCGAGAACAAATGGATGGGCTGGGAACGCAAGCGCGGCAAGCTGCACGAACTCAACCGCCTGCTGCGCGGTGCGACGGATACGACCTTCATGCCGATTGCCGGCCGTGCACCGCAGGTGCCGTCCGACGTGCGCTACGTCATCACACTCGACGCCGATACGCGTCTGCCACGAGACGCCGCGCTGCGGCTGATCGGCAAGATGGCGCATCCGCTGAACCGACCGACATTCAGCGATGCCGAACAACGCGTCGTCAACGGCTACGCGATTCTGCAGCCGCGTGTCACACCGTCGCTGCCCGTCGGCCAGGAAGGGTCGCTGCATCAGCGGGTCTTCTCCGGCCCCGGCGGGATGGACCCATACGCGGCGGCCGTGTCCGATGTCTATCAGGACCTGTTCGGCGAAGGGTCGTATACCGGCAAGGGCATCTACGACGTCGACGCATTTGAAGCGGCGTTGCATGGACGCGTGCCTGAAAACGCGCTGCTCAGTCACGATCTGTTCGAAGGAATTTTTGCGCGTGCCGGGCTGGCGTCGGATGTGGAGGTGGTCGAGGAAGTGCCGTCGCGTTACGACGTGATTGGCAAGCGGCAGCATCGCTGGACGCGTGGCGACTGGCAATTGCTGCCGTGGATCGTCGGCCATCGTGGCCGCGACCGGCACGCGATGCCGTCGATCGGCCGCTTCAAGATGCTCGACAATTTGCGCCGTTCGCTGCTCGCCCCCTTCATGGTCGCCGCGCTCGGCTTATGCTGGCTGATGCCGATTCGCGCCGGGATAGCAGGCGCGCTGCTGGTGCTAGGCGCGTTCGCGATTCCCGCTTTTCTGCCGACGTTGTTCGCGATCCTGCCGCGCCGCAGCGGCGTCCATTTGCGCAATCATCTGGACGTGCTGGCCGCCGACGTGCGGCTCGCCGCCCTGCAGACATTTCTGTCGGCCGCGTTCCTCACTGACCAGGCGTGGCGCATGGGCGATGCAATCGTCCGGACGCTGATACGGTTGTTCGTGACGCATCGCCGGCTGCTCGAATGGACGACCGCTGCGCAGTCGAAGGGCAGCCCGCGTCTCGATCTGCGCGGCTCTTATCGGCAGATGACAGGCGGCGTCGCGCTCGGCCTCGTGCTGCCGGCTGGTGCGATCGCGTATGCACCGGCTCACTGGCCGATCGTGCTGCCGTGCGCGCTGTTATGGCTCGCGGCGCCAGCGCTCGCGCTATGGTCGAGCCGTTCGCCAACCGTCGCAGGGCGTTTCGCGATGGCGGACCCGGACGCGCGCAGCCTTCGCCTGATTGCGCGGCGCACGTGGCGTTTCTTCGAGACCTTCGTTACACCGGCAGAAAACATGCTGCCGCCCGACAACTTCCAGGAAGATCCGAAGCCGGTCGTCGCGCATCGCACCTCGCCGACCAACCTTGGGCTCTATCTGCTGTCGGCGATTGCCGCACGCGATTTTGGCTGGGCGGGGACGACGGAAACGGTCGAACGGCTCGAAGCGACTTTCGCTTCGATGCGCAAGCTCACGCGTTTCAAGGGCCATTTCTATAACTGGTACGGGACGCTCGATCTCCAGGTGCTGGCGCCGGCGTATGTGTCCTCGGTCGATAGCGGCAATCTGGCCGGTCATCTGATTGCACTCGCCAACGCGTGCGAAGAGTGGCCGCATGAATTGCTCGCACCGGCTGCGCGGCCCGGAATGGTGGACAATCTGCAACTCGCGCGCGAAGCCATCGACACGCTGCCCGCAGCGGGCGGTGAGCGCGGCAAGCAGCTCATTGCGATCCTCGAAGAGATCAGCACGCAGTTGCACGGCCCGCAGACGCTCGACGCGCTGTCGCCGTCGCTTACGCGGCTGACGGAAAAGGCTGCGAAGGCAACGCGTGAACTCGCGCCCGCCGCCGGCGACGACAGTTCCGCCGACCTGATGTTCTGGATCGACGCGTTGAGCAAAAGTGTGGCCGAACATGCGCGCGACCGGCAACAACTCGCCGAAGCGCCGGATCTTCTGCAGGCACGCTTGCAGTCGCTCGCCGATACGTCGCGAGCGATGGCGCTCGAGATGGACTTCGCGTTCCTGCTCGATCCGGAACGCAAACTGTTATCGATCGGCTATTCGCAATCCGACAACAGCCTCGACCTGAACTGCTACGACCTGCTGGCGTCCGAAGCGCGCCTCGCGAGTCTGTTCGCCATCGCGAAAGGTGACGTGACGACGCGCCACTGGTTCCGTCTGGGCCGCGCCGCGACGCCGGTTGGCAATGGCTCGGCGCTGATCTCGTGGTCGGGGTCGATGTTCGAATACCTGATGCCCTCGCTGGTCATGCGCGCGCCGGTCGGCAGCCTGCTCGAGCAGACGAGCCGGCTGGTGGTGGAACGGCAAGCCGCGTATGGGCATTCGCTTGGCATTCCCTGGGGCATTTCGGAATCGGCGTACAACGCGCGTGATATCGAATTCACGTACCAGTATTCGAATTTCGGCGTGCCCGGTCTCGGCCTCAAGCGCGGGCTGTCAGAGAATCGCGTGATCGCGCCGTATGCAACGGGACTTGCCGCGATGGTCGACCCGCAAGCCGCCCGGGAGAACTACGCACAACTCGCCGCGTTGGGGGCGCTGGGTCGTTACGGTTTCTACGAAGCACTCGATTTCACCCGCTCGCGGCTGCCAGACAACGAGGATGTGGCGATCGTGCGCAATTTCATGGCGCATCACCAGGGCATGACGATCGTGTCGATCGCGAACACGTTACTCGACGCGCAGATGCGTGCACGTTTTCATCGCGAACCCATGATCCAGGCGAGCGAACTGTTGCTGCAGGAGCGCATGCCGCGCAATGTCGCCGTTGCGCATCCGCGTGCCGAAGAGGTGAATACGTCAGCAGCCGTCGCCGGCGTCGTGCCGCCGACCGTGCGGCGCCTCGCAGCGTCGGCTGTGGCCGGCGCCGCGCCGGTGACACACCTGCTGTCGAATGGACGCTACGCGGTCATGCTGACTGCGACCGGCGGCGGTTACAGCCGTTGGCGCGACCTGGCCGTGACGCGCTGGCGTGAAGATGCAACCCGCGACGACTGGGGCTCCTTCATCTTTCTGCGCGATACGCAGAGCGGTCACGTGTGGTCGGCAGCCGAACAGCCGTCTGGCAGCGAAGCCGAGTACGAAGAGGTGGTGTTCGGCGAGGACCATGCGGAATTCATCCGCCGCGACGGCTCGTTGACCACGACGATGGACGTGCTGGTTTCCGGTGAAGCAGACGGCGAAGTGCGTCGCGTATCGTTGGCGAACAGCGGACGCCGCGCGCGCGAGATTGAACTGACTTCTTACGCCGAAATCGTGCTCGCGACGCCCGCCGCCGACAACGCGCATCCGGCTTTCTCGCGGATGTTTGTCCAGACCGAACACCTCGCGGAATTCGGCGCACTGGTGGCCACGCGCCGTCCGCGTTCGCACGACGAAAAACAGGTGTGGGCTGCGCATTTCGCGGTTGTCGACGGCGAGATCGTCGCCGATCCGCAATACGAATCCGATCGCGCGCGCTTTCTGGAGCGTGGGCGCAACGCCGGCACGGCGGCGGCGATCTTCGGCGATCTGCCGTTGACCAACACCACCGGGACCGTCCTCGATCCGGTCTTTGCGCTCAGGTATCGCGTGCTGGTGCCGCCGGGCAAGGTTGCACGCGTGACGTTCTGGACCGTGGTGGCCGAATCGCGAGCACTGCTGCTCGATCTGGTCGACAAACACCATGACCGCAATGCGTTCGACCGCGCCAAAACACTCGCCTGGACGCAGGCCCAGGTGCAACTGCGCCATCTCGATGTCGAAGCCGAAGAGGCGGCGGATTTTCAGCGCCTTGCCGCGCCCGTCATCTACGCCGATGCGCGTTTCAGGGCGCCGTCGGACACGATCGTTCGCGGGGCCGGCGCGCAGTCTGGACTCTGGCCGCACGCGATTTCCGGTGACCTGCCGATCGTGCTGCTGCGCATCGACGACGTCGAAGATATTGCGCAAGTCCGGCAGTTATTGAGGGCGCACGAGTACTGGCGGATGAAGCGGCTGGGCGTCGATCTCGTCATCATCAACGAGCGGGCTTCGTCGTATATCCAGGAATTGCAGGGTGCGATCGAAACAGCCGTGCGCAGCAGCCAGGCGCGACCGCGGTTCGGCGAAGAACTCGCGCAAGGAGCGGTCTTTACACTGCGCGCCGATTTGATGAGTCAGGAGGCGCGGGCGCTGTTGCAATCGGTCGCGCGTGTCGCGTTGATTGCGCGCCGTGGTTCAATCGCCGACCAGCTCGCCCGGTTGCCGCAGTCGCAGGGCCAGCCGTCGGCGCTGCGCCGGCAGAAACCGCCGGCGTCGTCGCCGTGGTCCGCGGCGCCTCGTCTGCCGCGCGCGCTTTCTTCGGTTCCGTCGAGACTCGAGTTTTTCAACGGTCTGGGCGGTTTTGATAAAAACGGCCAGGAATACGTGACCGTTCTCGCGGCGGATGCGATGACGCCTGCGCCGTGGATCAACGTGATCGCGAACCCCGGCTTCGGCTTTCAGGTCGCGGCAGAAGGCAGCGGCTACACGTGGGCCGAAAACAGCCGCGAGAATCAACTCACGCCGTGGTCGAACGATCCGGTGGAAGATCCAGCCGGCGAAGCGATCTATGTGCGCGACGAAGTCAGCGGTGATGTGTGGGGCGCCACCGCGCTGCCGATCCGCGATGGCGGGACGTATATCGCGCGTCACGGGTATGGCTACAGCCGCTTCGAACACGAGGCGAATGGCATCGCGCTCGATTTGCTGCAATACGTGCCGCTCGCCGACCCGCTGAAGATCTCCCGGCTGACGTTGCGCAATCTGTCCGGTGTGCCGCGCCGCCTGTCCGTGACGACGTGGATGGAATGGGTGCTCGGCACATCGCGTGGCGCATCGGGACCCTTCATCGTGACGGAAATCGATGCAGTGACCGGCGCAATGCTGGCGCGCAATCCGTGGAGCATGGGGTTCGCGGGACGCGTGGCGTTCGCCGACCTCGGCGGGCGGCAGACCGCGTGGACGGCGGATCGCACCGAATTTCTCGGCCGCAACGGGCGAACCGCGGCTCCCGCCGCGCTGACCGGCAACGCGCCGCTGTCTGGCGCAACCGGCGCGGGCCTCGATCCATGCGCGGCATTGCAGCGCGTGATTGAGCTGGGCGTGGACGAGATCGTCGAAGTGGTGTGGTTCGCCGGGCAGTGCGTTGGCGTCGAAGAGGCACGGGCCTTGATCGGGCGCTATCGCCAGGCCAATCTCGACAGTATCCTCGCCGAAGTGACGGGGCACTGGCAGAACGTGCTCGGCGCCGTCCAGGTGAAGACCCCCGACCGCGCGATGGACCTGATGCTAAACGGCTGGCTGTTGTATCAGACGCTCGCATGCCGTACCTGGGCGCGTTCGGCCTTTTATCAGGCGAGTGGTGCATACGGGTTTCGTGACCAGTTGCAGGACGGCATGGCACTGACCCATACGCAGCCGGGCGAGACACGGCGGCATGTGCTGCGCGCCGCGGCGCGGCAGTTCGTCGAAGGCGATTTCCAGCATTGGTGGTTGCCCCAGTCGGGGCAGGGCGTGCGTACGCTGATTTCCGATGACCGCGTGTGGCTCGCGTTCGCGACGGCGACGTACATCAACTGCACGGGCGACGTCGCGATTCTCGACGAGATCGTGCCGTTCCTCGATGGGCCGCCACTGCGGCCCGACGAGCACGATGCGTTTTTCCAGCCGATGATCGCGGATGAATCGGCGTCGCTGTTCGAACATTGCGCGCGCGGCCTGGATCAATGCATAGAACTGACCGGCGAGCATGGCTTGCCTCTGATCGGCACGGGCGACTGGAACGATGGGATGAATCGCGTCGGCGCGGGCGGCAAGGGAGAAAGCGTGTGGCTCGGCTGGCTGCTATTGCGGACTATCGCGTTGTTCGCCCCCCTGGCTGAATCGCGCGACGTGGCTTCGGTTGGGCGCGCTGTGCGCTGGCACGCTCATGCGGCGTCGGTGCGCGAGGCGTTGGAGCGCGACGCGTGGGACGGCGAATGGTATCGCCGCGCGACGTTTGACGACGGCACGTGGCTTGGTTCGAAAGACAGTGACGAGTGTCAGATCGACTCGATTGCGCAGTCGTGGGCCGTGCTGTCAGGCGCAGCAGATCCGGCACGCGCGGCGCTGGCGATGACATCGCTGGAAAAGCACCTTATCCGACGCGACGACGGGCTTGCTTTGCTGTTCACACCGCCGTTCGATAAAACGTCGCACGATCCCGGCTATATCAAGGGCTATCCGCCGGGGCTGCGCGAAAACGGCGGGCAGTATAGCCACGCGGCAATGTGGGCGATTCTCGCGTTCGCAAAAATGGGCGACGGCAACAAGGCCGCCGCGCTGTTCTCACTGCTCAATCCGATCAATCACGCGCGCACACCGATGGAAGTCGACCGCTACAAGGTCGAGCCCTACGTCGTTGCCGCTGATGTCTATTCCGTGGTGCCGCATGTCGGACGCGGTGGCTGGACCTGGTATACGGGATCCGCTGGATGGATGTACCGGGCGGGCGTCGAAGGAATTCTCGGGATTTGTCGGGAAGGCGATTTTCTGGTGATCGATCCGTGTATTCCAGACACGTGGCCCGGGTTCGAAGCAACCGTGACGATGCATTCGACGCGGTATGAGATCCGCGTTGAATCCGCTGGCGAGCGCGGTGCGATGCGTGCGGTGCTCGACGGCACGCGTGTCGAATGTGGCGATGGACGACTATGCGTGCCGCTTGATGGGGGGGCGCACACGCTCGTGATTTCGCTTTACTCCGGCGTGCGTGAAGACGTGGACTCGGGCGCGCAGGTCGTATAGCGCATCCTTCAAATGGTGGCGCTTCGAGGCGTGCTAGCGGAAGGACGGCAGGCGGCGATGGAGTAGAATTCCTGCCAGGAAACATCATGCGCTAGTTGATTGACCATTAAAGCCCTGTTTTTTACAGGGCTTTATATTTTGTTTTGAGCACCATTTTTGGAATTTCCCCATGGAAATTAAAGTCAACTTTCTCGATAAGTTACGCCTTGAAGCCAAGTTCGATGACTTCACGGTAGTGGCCGACCAGCCTATCCGTTATAAGGGCGATGGCTCGGCGCCTGGCCCCTTCGATTATTTCCTGGCCTCATCGGCTTTGTGTGCAGCTTACTTTGTGAAGTTGTACTGCGTAACTCGCAATATTCCTACCGAAAATATTCGCCTGTCGCAGAATAATATTGTTGATCCGGAAAACCGGTACCAGCAGATCTTCAAGATTCAGGTTGAGTTGCCGGCGGACATCTCCGACAAAGACCGCCAGGGCATTTTGCGTTCCATCGACCGTTGTACGGTCAAAAAAGTGGTGCAAGCCGGACCGGAGTTTGTAATTGAAGAGGTAGAGAACCTGGATGCCGATGCTCAGTCCTTGCTGGCGTTGAAGCCGGCTTCTGACGCCAGCACCTATATCGCGGGCAAGGATCTGCCGTTGGAGCAAACCATCGCCAATATGTCGGGCATTTTGGCGGGTTTGGGCATGAAGATTGAAATCGCTTCGTGGCGCAATATCGTTCCCAATGTCTGGTCGCTGCATGTCCGCGACGCTCACTCGCCGATGTGTTTTACCAATGGCAAGGGAGCGACCAAAGAAAGCGCGTTGGCATCAGCGTTGGGAGAGTTTATCGAACGCCTGAATTGCAACCATTTCTATGGCGGTGCGTTTTGGGGCGAAGACATCGCCAATGCGGAATTTGTCCATTACCCGAACGAGCGCTGGTTCAAGCCCGGCCGTAAGGATGCGCTGCCGGCTGAGATTCTGGATGGGTACTGCCTGGAGATTTACAACCCCGATGGCGAGTTGCGCGGCTCGCATCTGATCGACACCAACTCCGGCAATGTGCAGCGCGGTATCTGTTCGCTGCCGTTCGTGCGGCAGTCGGACGGCGAAGTGGTGTATTTCCCGTCCAACCTGATCGAAAACCTGTTCGTCAGCAATGGCATGAGTGCTGGTAATACGCTGGCCGAAGCGCAGGTGCAATGTCTGTCCGAAATTTTCGAACGGGCGGTAAAGCGCGAAATTCTGGAAGGTGAAATCGCTTTACCTGATGTGCCGCACGACGTGCTGGCGAAATATCCTGGCATTCTGGCCGGGATAAAGGGATTGGAAGAGCAGGGCTTTCCGGTGCTGGTGAAGGATGCGTCGCTGGGTGGAACCTACCCGGTGATGTGCGTCACACTGATGAACCCGCGGACAGGCGGTGTCTTCGCTTCGTTCGGCGCGCATCCAAGCTTCGAGGTGGCGCTGGAACGGAGTCTGACGGAATTGCTGCAGGGGCGTAGTTTTGAAGGCTTGAACGATTTACCTCAGCCCACCTTTGTCAGTAACGCCGTGACTGAACCCAATAACTTCGTTGAGCACTTCATTGATTCCAGCGGTGTCGTGTCGTGGCGCTTTTTCAGCGCCAAAGCGAATTTCGAGTTTGTTGAGTGGGATTTTTCCGGCCAGGGTGAAAACTCCAATGCCGAGGAAGCCGCAACCTTGTTCGGCATTCTCAAAGACATGGGCAAAGAAGCTTACATGGCGGTGTATGACCAGCTGGGTGCCGTAGCTTGCCGGATTCTGGTGCCCGATTATTCGGAAGTTTACCCGGTAGAGGATTTGATCTGGGATAACACCAACAAGGCACTGTTGTTCCGTGCCGATATTTTGAACTTGCATCGTCTGGACGATGCCGGCCTGGCAGCACTGCTTGAACGGTTGGAGAACAGTGAGCTGGACGAGCACTCCGATATTGCCACTTTGATCGGCATCGAATTTGACGAGAATACGGACTGGGGGCAGCTCACAGTTCTCGAGTTGAAGCTGCTGATTCATCTCGCCTTGCAGCAATTTGAGGAGGCGCAAGAGTTGACGGGAGCTTTCCTGCAGTACAACGACAACACGGTTGAGCGCGGATTGTTTTACCAGGCTTTGAATGTGGTGCTGGAGGTGCTGCTCGATGACGACCTGGAACTGGACGACTACGCGGTCAACTTCCGTCGGATGTTTGGCAACGCCCGGATGGACGCGGTCATGGGGGCAGTGGACGGCAGCGTGCGCTTCTTTGGGCTCACTCCAACGAGTATGAAACTGGAGGGTCTCGATAGGCACCACCGCCTGATCGACAGCTACACAAAACTGCATAAGGCGCGGGCCAATGCGGCGGCGATAGCCAGTTAGGGTGACGAGTCATGGCTGGATGCGATGATGCCGTCGCGCTACAGGAGCCGCGGGGTGCCCGTCCAGACCACGGTGGTTTCCACGGTCCCGCGGTTCGCCCAGTGATGTACCTGATTCGACCGGTAGTAGGCTGCGTCGCCCGCGTGCAGGACGAGGGTTTCGTTCTCCAGCGAAAGCGTGAACTCGCCAGCGGTCACGAACAGGGATTCTTCGAGCGCATCGGTTGTGACGGCCGGTTGTTGCGATCCCGCCGGCATCCGCACGAGGATGCTCTGTAGCTGACCGTGCGGCAGGGCCGCCGTCAGGTGCGCAAACGAACAGCCCGAGCCGGCAAGTCCGAAGAACTGCCGCAGTTGCGAACGGGATACGGAGGCGTCGGCGGTGTCGACGAAGTATTGCATCGGCAGGTTCAGCGCATGGGCGATTTTCGCGAGCGACCTGACCGACGGCGTCGCCAGATCCCGTTCGACCTGTGACAGGAACGAGGTCGAAACACCCGCGGCTGTCGCGATCTGCTCCAGCGTATGGTTGATGACACGTCGGCGTGTGCGAATCCGGGTGCCGAGGCCGGGCGTCAGCGACGCGGGGGAGAGCAGTGCATTCATACGGGCGGCGATGTGTGGATGGCTTAGGGGTACCGCCCGGGCCATGCCGGGTGGCGCGATGCGCGATAGCGCCGCATCAGTTCACGTGACGCCAGACCGACAAGGGGACATCACCGTTGGGTCGTGCGGGAACGGTATAGCTCAGCGTGCCGTCTTTCAGTTCGTACCTGCGTACCTGGTCGGTGCCTTCCCAGTTCGGGTACGACGCCTTGTGGATATGGAAGGTCAACGCCTTGCGAAGCGGATCGGCACTGAGCATGCCGAAATGCGTGCTGAGGCCGAGCACAGTCGCCCGGTATTCGTCCGGCGTCGCAGTTTCCCTGTCACCGGACGCGAACGGCCTCCGTTCGCTGTTGAAGATCTGCAGGGAATAATGTCCCTGACCGTCGATGAAGAGCATGCCTTTCGGCGCCGGACCGTAGTCGTGGGTGCGCGTCCCGTCTTTATGCTGTACGTCGGCGCTCACCAGGGTCCAGGTGCCGACGAGGGGCGATTCGATGGCATCCATCTCTGCGCGGGCCGGTCCCGTTGCGATCGCCAGCAACGCGAAGGCGGCAGCGCAACCGATCCTGGAAAATGCCTGGCTGTTCATGATCAGGAATCCTTCTAAATAATATGGGGATTACGTCACTGCATGACGAATCCATAGAGATCGCGATTATTAGGGGCCGAAGTGGATCCGGATGGAATCACGCCATCCGCGCTCAGAAAATTACGCCAGTCCGATAAACAATAAAATACAATTATTCCGTTCACACATATCGGAATAACTGAACGATGGGTCATACCAATCTGGACATGGACGTTCTGCGGACCGTCGTCATCGCCCATCGGCTCGGTAGCTTCAACAAGGCCGCGGAACACATCGGGCGATCGCAATCGGCGGTCAGCCAGCAGATTCACAAGCTGGAGGAGCAGGTGGGGGTGCCGCTGTTCGTCAAGCAGGGACGCGGGCTGGTGTTGACTGAAGCCGGCGATGTCATGCTGGCGTACGCGCAGCGCATGCTCGATCTGAATGACGAGGTGGTGGCGGCGATCCGCGGGCGGGCCGTGGCCGGCCGCGTACGCTTCGGCCTGCCGCCGGATTTTGCGGAAACCTGGCTGCCGGCGGCGCTGGGACGTTTCAAGCGGGCACATCCATCGGTCCTGATCGACGTCGTGGTAGACGCCAACCGACGGCTCCTTGAGCGTCTCGACAACGAGGACCTGGACCTGGTTCTTGCGTTCGGAAGCGATAACCGCAAGGACGCGGAAGTCGTTGCCGCGTTGCCGTTTGTCTGGATCGGTCCTGCCGCGCCGACACCGATCTGGGGGCCGGGCGAGCCGGTTCCGCTCGTCGCGTTTGAGGCGCCCTGTTTTTTCCGCAAACGTGCACTCGACACGCTGGACCAGGCCGGAATTGCATGGCGCATCGCATTCACCAGCCCGAGTCTCCATGGTTTATGGGCGGCCATCGAAGCGGGTCTCGGCGTTACGGTGCGCACGCCGTTGGGATTGCCGGATCGGCTACGCGTATGGCGTGATGTCGGTGGTTTGCCAACAATTTTGAGTGGACCCCTCCGGGCCTGTCTGCATACACGACACCGGACGATGGAGCCGGCGTTGGCCCAGTTCAAAGCGGTCGTGCTGGAGACAATGCGTGATCAACTTGGCGACGCGCTGGCGGCCTGACGCACCGAGCCTGCCACGGGCCCGGGCGCAGGGCCCATCGCAGCCCGCCGCGCCAGCCTTTCGGTGCGGCCTCCGCGCTCTTTTTGGCCGGGTCGAGGGCGAGCATGGCGCGGGACAACAGTTCGCCGTTGCGGTGCCTCGTGCATACCGCGGCCTGGAATCAGCGTTTGTCTGCGACGTGGTGACGCTTAAGCGCCCCTTGTCGTTTTCTTCGGCATGACCAGGGGATCGCCCGTCTCGCCCTGGCGCTGCCCGCGCTCGAAGGTCTCCCGAGGGGTATAGCCGAAGTGCGCTTTGAAAATCCGGATGAAGTATTTCTCGTCGACGAAACCGTGCCGCGATGCCACGTCGCGGAGTCGTTCCCAGGAACGGCCGGGTGTCGACAGAACCTGATGGACCCGATAAAGGCGCCGGTGGCGGATCTCCCGCATGATGCCGCCGGTGTGGTCGAACAATCGATAGAGCGTTGCGCGCGATATCCCGACGTCCCTGCATATCCGGTCGGCGCTCAGATCGGGCTGCAGCAGATGAGTATCGATATAGCGCTGTACGCGATCCATCAGCGCGTTCTGGATCGGCTCGTCCGCAGCGATCAGCGTATCGCGGCCCGGCTGAAGGGTCGCGGTCAGCAGTTGCATCGTCGCCTGAGCCACGTAGGGCAGGTCGCGCGCGGTGAGCCGGGGCAGTGCGTGATACAGCTGCGAAAGGTAGTGAGTAAAGAGCGAGGCCATCCCCCGGGTCAGCGAGCGGCCATGCTCTGAATCAGCGCCGGCCGGGAGCATATCGCGCGGAACTGAGAGCGAGATTTCGCTACCCGGCGTGATCGCACGCTCGAACACGCTCGCGAAATCCAGCACATACAGCTCTCCCGGCGGCTTGATGCTGGCGAACGCGTCGGAGCGTAGCGCGACCGAACCACTCAGTTGCAGACTGAAGCTCAGGACGTCGCGCTGATCGGCGCGGATGCGCGCCGCCGTGCGTTTCGCATCGTACGAGACTGACGGGTCCGGGTGTCGCCAGGTGCGACGTGCGAGAACAATGGGGCCGATCAGGACATGTTCGCGGTGGGCGTCGAACGGAAGGTCCGACTGATACGCAACGACGAAATCGCACAAGGTGCTGCTGGCGACCCATGCGTCGAATCGTTCGTCGGCCGGGGCATCGCGGGTCGAAAAACGGTGAACGTTTGGGGCGGAAAGTTCGCGCACGCGGCGGCTCCTTGCTGACGGGGTACGCGTTATCAAAAGGGGGCGCGCGTGGCACGGGAGAGAAAACGCGCTTGTATTGTCATGGGATGGGCGTCATTAAATAACCGGGGTTTATACGAATGGATGGTGTGATATCGAGTGGTGCGGCTTAAAAAATTGAAGGCGACATTAAAAATATTCAGCGATTTATAGAATTAACAAGACCTGTCTGTTCATTGTGATTACCTCAATATTGCGCCGATGGCTCGTCGAGCGCATTAATGTGGGTTGAAACAAAAGTCCACCCAATTTGAGACATCTCTATACCCACGATGCCTGTGGATCAACTTAGAATCCGTCAACGATTCATTTGATAACGATCATGGGTTTTAAGGTCATCGCTTCCCAACATGTCCGTGTCGGGCGTATGGGGCCGCAAACAGACGGCCGCTGGCATCCTTGCCGTCGTATCGACGGAACTGGCGGTGTGAATTCCATGGGTTGCGACGACGTATATCGCGAGGCGTCCACTAAAAATATGACATGACGGTGAACGCTTTGTTCGCGTATTCCGGGTCGGTGTGAATCTGGTCTCAGGATGCTGTGCCGGTATTACCGGATCGCCGTTTTATTCATCTCATGCCAACAACGGCGCCATCGCGCACCGGCATGGGCGCGTGCGGGCTTCTTTCACGCCGAAATGAATTCGCGGTGCCCAGATGTAAATCGGATACGAATGAATTCGATCGTGGGGAGGGGATGCGCTGTCATTCCCATTTTTATTAGCGCAAGGACGTGACTTTATTCTGGGGATATGCATGAAATCTATCGCAGCGGTTGCGGCAGTTGCCCTCGCAACCAGTCTCGTGTTGTCGGCCTGTGGCGGCGACGACGTGTCGAAATCTTCCGGCAATGCATCGACGGGCTCGGGAGGCACGACTTCCAATCCCGGCAACCCGTCGAATCCGGGTGGCGGCACGAGCGTCAAGGCGGGCTGGTCGGCCGCGGCCGCGGTGGACGGGAAAGGTCCTGAATTTTCTCCATCGGTGGCTATCGACGCACAGGGAAACGCGCTTTCGTTATGGATGACGAACGGCCCTAACGGAAGCCTCGGTAACGAGATGTGGTCGAGCCGCTATGTTCCCGGTACCGGTTGGGCCACGCCGACGCGCGTCGATACGTCCGACGGCACAGTCGACATGAGCGGCCCCGGCGCGAGCGCGCCGCTGCTGGTCGGCAACGCCGATGGTCACGCGCTGGCACTGTGGCAACAGTTCCTTGGGGGCACAGGGTACGGGCTGTGGGTGCGGCCCTACGATCCGGCGAGCGGATGGGGTACGGCCGTGGAGCTGTCCCCGAACGAGACCAGCTACGCGTGGACAGCGGGGATCGACGGGAAGGGCAACGCGATCGTGGCCTGGCAGCAGAAGGCCGATGTGGCCGATACGGTCGTCTTCACGAGCCGCTATACCGTCGGCGGCTCGTGGTCGGCTCCCGAGCAGATCGTGCAACCTGTGCAGACGGGCCCGGGCGCGGTCACCGGGGTCAGCGGAGAGGGCATCGACAATGTCGAGTTGAATCTCTCGGTGACGCCGTCGGGCAATGCGGTACTCGCATGGCGGCAAACGGACAAAACGCATTCGGCGTTGTGGGCGTCAACCTACGACCCGAGCAACGGCTGGGCCAATGCGAATCCGGTGGTACTCGAAGTGGGTAGTCCAGCAAGTCAGGCGGTCTTCGCGCCGGCCGCCGGCATGGATGCGAAAGGCAACATCATGCTGGTCTGGGGTGAGGTCGATATCGACAGTAAAGGGGCGCACACCACGACGATGTCGCAGCGTTACGTCGCGGGCACGGGCTGGCAGGCCGTGCTCCCGGTGACGCCGTTCGTCGACACGGCGGACATCGGCTATTACCCGCAACTGGCCACGAACGACCAGGGCGTCGCCGCAGTGACGTGGATCCGGCCGGACGGCACGTTACAGGCCAGCGTGACCGATGCGAACGGTACCTGGGGACCGACGCAGCAGATGACCGCGCATGTGTACCAGTTGAACAGTCGCCAGCCGCGTATAGCCGTCGACGCGACAGGCAATGCGACGGTGGTTTGGCAGGATACGAGTACCGCGACTTCGACTGACATCGTCGCTAACCGCTACGCGAACGGTGTGTGGGGTACGCCTACGCTGTTCGGTCAGCAGCCGCAGGACGCGACCTGGCCGGCGCTGGCTGTCAACGCATCGGGCGTTACAGCGCTCATCTGGCAACTGTACAAGGACAACACCGTGGGCGACATCGTGCAGACGAGCTTCTATACGCCGGGTTCGTAACCGGCTGTATCGCGCGCGGCGTGAGGTCGATCGTCGACGTGTCGGGTCTGCGTCGCGGGAGTGCGACGCAGACCCAATTAAAAAGAAACGGGAGCGGGAAATGGAAATTCACAAGGCAATCAGAATCGCGGTGGGGATCGCCACCAGCGGTCTGATCCTGTCGGCCTGCGGGACGACACAGATGAACATGATCAATGTCCAGAACTCCACCGCGAAGACGCTGGGACTCGGGTCATCGGACGAGATCACGATCGCCAATATCCGGTACGGACAAAAGAATGCGCTCGGCGGGCAGCAGGTCAGCTACGACGCGACGACCGGCAAGGGGCGTCGCTTTACGTGCAAAGTTTTCATGATCCCGGGACTTACGCCGATCAATCCCCCGACCTACAACGACTGGGAATGTCATCCGAAGTGATGACAGGGCAGGGATCACGGTCAGCATTCGATCAAGGCTGGCCGGGCGATTGTCCTAACACGACGGCGCATCACACCATACCTGGAGACATCCCGTCAGGAAGCCGAAGCAAGACGGGTTATTTGTATTTCGCGAATAGCACATCGGCATTGTCAATCACCGGGAAGACGCATCATGTTTTATCTCAACGGGAAGCTATCGCGGGTTTGCGCGGTTTGTGCCGCCCAGGAGGCAATGGCGTGGCTGGAATGCCGATTCTCCAGAATCAGTATGCTCCGACGGGCTACTACCAGACGAACGCCTATCGATGTTCGCTGACGCTGAAGACCGACAGAGCCAATACGGTCGTGAGCGCATCCACCGAGGGTCCAGGTTGCGTTGACCATTTATGGTGGGCGGAAGCGCGGAACTGGTGAGATGAAGTTGCAGGAAACCATTTGGCCTGGTCGGCAACCCGCTCACGTCGATGGTAATTGCGGATGGGTGTACAGCGCCAGCAAGCCTGGCACGACGCCGTTCGAATTCAACAACGGCAACAGAACTGTCAAGGATGGTTCGGTGACGGTCGGTACCGACGGCGGCGCCTCTTTGGAAGGAACCCATGAAAGTGAATCCATGTAAATGCCTCTTGGCCGTTCTCATCGCCACCACCTTCGCGGGGTGTATGGTTCCCCCACAGAACCGCGGCTCGAGCGCGACACGATCGGATGCGTCGCCGTCGAGTGCCGACTGGACCAAGGTCACGGAAAACGATCGCGCGTCGGTACGTGCAGGCCAATTGCCGAAAGAAGTGATCCAGTACGATCTTCAAATCGAAAAGATGATTCCCGAAGGTCAGGACATTCTGGCCTCTCACGATCAGGCCAGGGCCCGTGTCTGGACGAAAAAAATGAATGCCCTTGTCGAAGCGCGAAACAAGGTCACCGAACAGTTCACCGCCAAAGCCATGGCCAGGAACAATGCCATTGCCAACGCATTCGGGAATGGAAAACCGGACCCTTGCCTGTCGCCCATGGGCAAGAACACATGTGCCGCGCCGTCGGGCCAACAAGGGGACAGCGTCCACTACTCGGTCGGGCCCGGTGGCATCGGAGCGACCGTCGGTCATTACACCGTGGGTCCCGGTGGCATCGGGGCGACCGGCTTCTGATCTGAGTCGGGCGCTGTGATCGATCGGTTTTGCAGGAGCAGAAATGCAGACAGGAAGCGCTGATCTGGCGTCAGCACTTTCCCCTCGAGATGGAGAAGGCATTCCCTGCTTTCGTCATCCAGCCGCACCGCGAGGGGCAGCGGGCCGGGTATCTGTTGACTGGAGCGGATGGACGCTGCTAACAACGCAGCGTGATGCTCGTTAGTGCGCTACGCCATGTTCGATGACGGTACCGAACGCGGCGCCTCGATTCTCCGCTACAAAGGTTCCGACGGACGCCTGCGCGCCTCACTGCGACATCTGGACGAGGCGCTGGCGACGGATGCTGTGCCCGCCCACAGCTTTGACCGGATCGAGAAGCTCTCAGCGGGAGAAATCGTCGATCTCGAGATCGACTTGCTCCCGATCGGACTTGCGTTTTACCCCGGCGAACAGTTGCGCCTCGTCATCAGCGGCCGAAGCCTCCTGGGCACGATGATGCCTGGGATACGCGAGTACGCCCCAGCTAACAGCGGAAGCCACGTCAGCTAGTGAGGTAGCGTGCTTACGGCGATCGGCGTGCGTGGGCGCTCCTGCGGCGAAACGGGGACGCACGGAGGCAGCTGCTATCGAGATCTGCAACAAGGGCGACGCAACTGCCACTGCCAACGCGCCATTCCGGTCTTTGCCTAGCTCAAAAAAAATGGGTTCATCATCATGTTCATGTTGCTTCGATTTGAATCATGGGACGAGTGTCCGTGCCTGTGACTCTCCAACTGCAATTCGAAATCGTGAGGTTCGTGATATGGCGGCCCCACAATCCGTAGGCGGGAAGCGGACTAGCGCCTGGGTCAGGATATCCAGCACCGATTTCGCCTGGGTCCTTGGGCACGCTCCCCGTGTACGCGTTAACGCCCAGATTGATATTGCTCAACACAACGTCGGTAATAGGCTTGTCTTTAAAGCCCGAAAACCACGAACCATTGGGGCCGTTGTTTTCCCCGGAGATCTGGTCAAACACAATCCGCTGAATGCTACCGACCGGAGGTATTGCCTGACCAGGCATTAGCCGGAATCGGTCGCCCAGTGCGAGAAAGAGTGGGCTTGTCGCATTGTTAATCGTACATTTGGAGACCAGAATGTTCGAGAGGGAGCCGCCATCGGTGCTCTCCCAGGAAACCCCACCTTTGACGTGGAGCGGATCGGTGTTAATTCCTAGCTCTTTGTACAGCGTAGTGCGGTCAGTTTTTGGGCCGCCCAGGATGCAATTGTAAACAAGGACACTGTCAAAGGAACCTTGGGTGTCAGTTCCAATCTTGAGGGCGTTCGTACTGCTGTAGGATTGACAGTTCTTGACAAGCACATTCTGCAGCAATCCTCCGCCGGAACCTTTAAAGCAGATTCCGTCATCTTCAGTGTTGAAAACACTATTTCTCACGATGACCGACTTACATCCGTCAATATCGATCCCATCGTTATTGATGTTTGAGATATTGGAGACCGTAATGTTTTCGACCAGGAGGTTGTCGCAGAGCAGATAGAGCTGCATCCAGGCAGGCGAGTTGATTAGCGTTATATTGCTCACGTGTATTTTATTGCACTGGATGATCCGCATCATAAACGGGCGAAACACCGTTCCGAACTCGTTGTTGACTCTTGGGTATTCCTCTCCTTGGCCATCAATGATCCCGCCACCCGTGATCGCTATGTTGGTGGCCCGTTCAGCATAAATCAAGGAATAGAATTGCTGGTAATACGTGTCCATCTCAGTCTGGGTAATCGGCACCAGCTTGGGATAATCGCTCTGATTGGTGCTTGCCAGGAGGCGAGCGCCATCGTTAATCGAGAGCCGAACGTTGTCTTTTAAAATGATAGTTCCAGACAGGTAGTCGCCGTTCGACAGATTGACCGTTCCACCCCCTTTGCCGCTGGCGTAATCAACTGCGGCCTGTATGGACGTCGCGGTCTGGCTTGGCGTACTGGAGACCGTATAACCGAACTGCTCTGGGGTAGCGCTGAGAGTGGGCCCTGTCCACGCCAATACTGTGCATTCGAGCGTCGCTGCCATCGCCAGCAGGTCACTTTTCAGCGTCGGCACCCAATCTGGAATCGTTGTGGTGTAGTTGGTCGGCGTTGCCGGTGCCGTTTGTCCAAAGACATGTCCGGGACGGAGGGCTGGCAGTAACGCGAGCGCAATACTGCTCTTGAGAAACGACCTTCTTGTACTCGAAACGGGTTGGGCATGTGCCGCGAACTTATCAATTGATGATTTACTATCCATCTGCTCCTCCAATGAAATGTGTTTGTTAATATTTTTCTGAAACACTCGCTGTTCGGATCGCTACGTCAAATCAATATCAGTTGGGGTGGCCGGACATGTGCCACTACTTGTCGTCGTGCCGGCAGGCGGCGTCGTGCCAGCAGGTGGTGTCGTGCCACTAGTTGTCGTCGTAGCAGCTGGCGAGCCGACGTTGTCGCCTCCGCATGCCGATAGTGATATCGTCAATGCCAGGAGTGCGAGGCAGCAAAAGCGCTTTCCCATGATGAAGTCTCCGATTTAGTTGAAATTCCAAAACAAACACTGTTCCTCAGGAACTTTTTGTTTCAACGATCAATAGGCTGTCTACCAGTCAAGCCGCTCGTTTTGTGTGAGCGATGCGCGCAGCCTCCTCATTGCGCTACAGAGGTTCGATCGAGCCAAGTTCCGTGCAAGTAAAAGGGATGCTGATTAGGTATCCTTAGTGAGTGTTAGATGAAGATATTTTCGAGCAAATCCCATCTCGTCTTTACTGACTGCTCCCTCTGACGCATTGCAGAAGGTTCGAGCCATCGGCGTCGACAGAAGCTCTGCGCAGCTCGAGATTGTGCCGTTCGGCGATTCGCCTGCTGAAGGTCGGCCGCCTCGGCCAATATGTTCTGCGCATGGGCGAATGGTAGGGTGGATCACGGCTCGCTTCTCGAGATGGAAGGCTGCCGCACGCATGAATGGCATCGTTGCCCGCGGTGCGATGCTCGGGCTTCGATGGCGAGGCCTGGAGCCATGGGTCGACATCTCCGTAACAGGACGACCTTCCGAAGTCCGAACTCTGGGCCTCGTCTCGCACAACGGTCTCAATTGACTTCGGCGAGCTGGGACAGCATGCGGCCCGGATGCCCACGGAGCGCATCGAACGGCCAGAGGCTGAGCCGCAGCAGGCAGTTCCCGGCGTCAAATTCGCAGTAAGACGGTCGACGTTGTGCCGCAGAGCAGCCCAGTAGGCGGCAGCTAACTCCACATCATCCGTCCTGATCGCAACGAAGGGCATTCCTGACTCCGCGTCATTAACTCTTTTTTGCTGCTTTTTAGCTCTTCGTTCGTTGCTTTCCGGCAGTTGTGCTGTCGCGGCTTTTTAAAGCACCAATCAATGTCCGTCATCCTATGACTTGAGTAGCTAGCCATCAAGTGCACGTATACCCTCAACTATTTTGAATATCGACAATGTTGTCGGACAACGGACATTTAGATGGATGCCATCTTTTTGCCGAACAGGTAAGCTGAAGCAAGGACGAACGATGACCGGCGAGACAAAGCGAGCGCAATACACACTCATGTTCAAGTTGGAAGCTTTACTGCCTCTTCACGGAATTCCTTCGTATAGACGGCTTTGGGGATTCGATTCATGTATGCCGCCATTCCTCAATTTTACGGAATGTTGGCGTCCACTTTTTCCCGGGGAGCCTCACCTTCGCGTGGTATGCCCGGCGTGGCCATCAACTCGCTGGTCAGCGGCAAGCGGCAAGCGACAATTGACGATATTCGTCCCTATCCACTGCGGGCAGCAGGATATTACGAGCCCTCACTTGCGCGCCGTTTCGGTGAACTCTACGGATTAGCAGTACCAGTGATTGACTATTTCGCCTTTACGACAGATGACGTCGGCACCGTCCAGTCGATCCTGGAAGGCAGTGATGTGGTGGCGCTCAACGTGAACCCACCATTGGTGATGGACATGACGCAGGGTATCGTGCATCACGCCGACCGGGCAGGCATTCGAGATCGTTCGCGACTGCTTCGCCGCAGTGGAGGCAAGAGTCGCGGCGTGCGCTTCGCAAGCCCGTCGGATCTGAGTTGTGTGCACGGAGCAAACGAAGGATTCACTGGCCGTTGCTCTTGCGGGTATCGGCAGACATTGGACTTTGAGATGCCATCGGCCGCTCCGGGGCGAGCTGAGCCACCCATCATTCCACTCCGTGCCGACCGCATGCAACGTTCGCACGCTTGGTCTGTTTGGACCAGGAAAAAACCTTGGGCGTCCGAAGCGCTTCGCCTGGACTGCGCGGGGCGTTACGTAGGCTCGCCGATCAGGCCCGTTCGACCGCTAGCCGCGTCCGGTTAGCCTCGACGTAATCAATCAGCAATGTGTGAAACAACTCGGCCGCCGGCGACAGCGCGCGGTGTTTAAGCCGGAACGTGCAGACGCGCCGCATGATCGCTGGTTTGGCGAGTGGCCGGAATTCGATGCCGGACACATTCATCAGATGCCGCGAATTGGCCGGCAGCAGCGAGATCCCCATGCCGTTCGACACAAGCGCAAAGACCGTTGACGGGAAAGACACCTCATAGGCCACGTTGAGCCGGATGTCTTGCGTGGCAAGGTGCGTGTCGAGGTCGCGACGGATCGGACTGCCTGGCGACAGGGCAATGAAAGGCCACTCGGCCAGTGCGGACCACGTCACCACACGCTTGCGTGCGAGCACATGATGTTCGGGAAGGAGCGCCACGAACGTGTCCCTGAACAGATCGGTTTCTGTGATTTCCGACTGTGCTTCTTGAAACGTACCAATGCCAATGTCCGCATCCTCGGCGATCAACGCATCCCGGATGCTTTCTTCTGCCGTATCCCGCAGCACGACGTGCACGCCGGGATAACTCGCCTGAAATTCGCGCATGAACGGCACCAGCAGTGTGACGCTCAGGACCGACGCGCTTGCGACGGTCACGCGGCCGCGCTTGTAGGTGACCTGCTCGCGTGAATTCTGCACGGCCATGTCGATGTCCTGCAACACGCGCCGCGCACTGGCCAGAAACTCCTTGCCGATCTCGGTCACGCGAACCATGCGCGTGTGCCGGTCGAGCAGCTTCACGCCGAGTTCACCTTCCAGATCCTTGATCAGCATGCTCAACGCCGACGGAGAGAGGTGAAGCTGCTCGGCGGCGAGTGCAAATCGGCTGCACTCGGCGACCGCGACAAAGGCACGTAACTGACGGAAAGTGAGATTCATCAGATTTTCTCAATAATTGTTCAATTTATAACGATTGTATTGCATAAATTGAGGCCCTTAAATACGTATCAACGAAGTTCAGTTGATGCGGAGAGGGTGATGAAAGTAGGGAACACGTTCGATGTTGAAGTGCGCGGCATCCGCAGGGAAGCTGACACCGTGCGCTCGTTCGAGCTTTGGCCTTTAGTCGGTGAATCCGGTAAGGCATATGAACTGCCGCCGTTCGAACCGGGCGCGCATCTCGACGTACATGTGTCAGGCGATCTCGTGCGGCAATATTCGCTGACGAATCCGCATGAGCGCCATCGTTATGTGATCGGCGTGAACCGCGATCCCGCAAGCCGGGGCGGATCGATCCGGATGCACGACGCTGTGACGGTCGGCAGTCGTCTGACCGTCAGCGAGCCCCGCAATCACTTTCCGCTGAACGAAACGGCCGCTCATTCGGTGCTGGTGGCCGGCGGTATCGGCATCACGCCGTTGCTGGCGATGGTCAGGCGCCTATGCGAGCTCGGACGTAGCTGGGATCTCTACTACTGCGCCCGTACGGAAAGCCGTGCCGCCTTCCTGCGCGAATTGCGCGAGCTAGCCGATACCTGTCCGGACGGCGCACTCCACTGCGTGTTCGACGGTGTGCCCGGCACGGAGCCGCTCGACATTCGAGCTGTGCTCGCGAAGCACGGCGCGCAGTCGGATTTTTATTGCTGCGGCCCAACGCCATTGATGGATGCATTCACAGCCGCGCTCGCCGACGTACCACCGGAAAAAGTCCACCTCGAATACTTCAAGGCGCCGGAAATCAGTGCGCCCGCAAACGGTAAGGCTTTCACGGTCACGCTCGCACGCCAGCAAAAAAGTTTCGTGATCGAACCTGACCGTTCGATTCTCCACGTATTGCAGGAACACGGCGTGGCCGTGATGTGCTCGTGCCGCGAAGGCGTGTGCGGCACCTGCGAGACCACCGTGCTTGCCGGCGAACCCGATCATCGGGACAGGGTGCTCAGCCCCGAAGAAAGGGCGGCAAACCGCACGATGATGATTTGCGTATCGCGCTGCAAGAGCGATGCGCTGACCCTCGATATCTGACACCGACACACCAGGAGGAAAGTATCCCCATGTCCGACTCACTCAAAAACAAAACCATCATCGTCACCGGCGCAGGCGGCAACATCGGCCGTGCTTATTGTGACGAACTGAACCGCATCGGCGCCAATGTCGTGCTGGCCGATCTGGCGGATCTGTCCGGGCTCGCCAGGGAATATTGCGCCGCAGGGGGCTCCGCTATCGCGGTCAAGGTCGATGTTGCCGATCCCGATTCGATCGAAGCGATGGCGGCAACCACGTTCGAGCGTTTCGGCGCGATCCACGGCATCGTCAACAACGCCGGATTTTTCAAGGGCTGCACGTTCGGTTCGTTCATGGACATTCCGGTGGACGAGTGGGACCGTTGCTACCAGATCAACGTGCGCGGCGTATGGCTGTGCTGTCGCGCGGCGGTGCCTTACATGAAACAGGGCGGTGGCGGAAAGATCGTGAATGTGTCGTCAAATACGCCCTATAAGGGCGTACCCAATTTCCTGCATTACGTGTCGTCAAAGGCGGCCGTCATCGGCCTGACCCGCGCGCTTGCGCGTGAGGTGGGCGAATTCAACATTCAGGTCAATACGCTGTGTCCGGATCTGATTCCCGATCCGGACATCATTGCCAAACAAGGCACCGCAGCCGACGAAAAAACGGTCGCGCAGCGCTGCCTGAAGCGCACGCAGACCCCGGAAGACATGGTGGGTTCGGCGCTCTATCTGCTGGGCAGCGGATCCGATTTCGTCACGGGACAAAGCTTGCTGGTCAACGGCGGCGCGTACTTCCAGTAACCATCGACAGGAGCCCATCATGACAAGTCTTGCTGACATCCCCGTCTCCGTCGAATCTGCTTCAGGCGTGAACGCCGGACCGCCGCTTTATCAGGCATTGCGCAAATACTGGCACCCGGTCGCCTATGCGGGTGACGTACTGGACAAGCCCGTCGGCGTGACACTGCTCGGTGAATCCTTGGTCGTCGCCCGTCTGAACGGCGAGGTGAAGGCGATGCATGGCCGGTGCCCGCACAAGGGAACATCGCTCGCATTGGGCGAGATCGTTGACGATACGATTGAATGCCCCTATCACGGCTGGCGCTTCAACGACGGCGGCAAGTGCGTGCGAATTCCCGCTCGGGAGGAAATGACGGGCGTGATCAATGCATCGATCGCGTGCTATCACGCAGCCGAGCACGCCGGATTGATCTGGGTTGCGCTCGAAACGCCCGTCATGCCATTGCCCGACTTTCCCGAACTCAACGATTCAGAGTATCGGGTGTTGCGCGGCTCCGCGTATGACTGGGCAACGAGTACGCCGCGTCGCCTCGAAAATTTCGTCGATTTCGGTCACTTCGCCTATGTGCATGACGGCACCATCGGCAGCCGCGACAACCCGCGCGTCGAGCCGGTCAAAGTATGGCGCGAAGGGCACGTGCTGCGCTTTGACCGCAGTGGCGTGAAGGAACCCGGTGTCGGCCTCAAGAAACAGCTGCTCGGCATCACCGACGAGTGGATCGAACCGGTCAATGAATATCACGTGACGATGCCGCATACGGTCCATCTGAAACGGACCTTTCCGAATGGCAAGCGCTACGTGCTGTTCATGGCGGCGTCCCCGATCGATGAGACGCATACCCGCAGTTTCTGGTGGCAGGCGCGCGATTTCGGCACCGATCCGACCTACGACCGGTTCTTCATGGATTTCGAAGCCGAGGTGCTGGATCAGGATAAACCGATCATCGAGTCGCAGCGACCCATCTGGTTCAGCTTTTCAAGCGGGAACCCCAACGAACGCGAGACGCCGGTGCGCGGCGCAGATGTGGTTACTGTCGAATATCGGCGCTGGTTGTTCGACATCCTGAACGAAGCGGGGATGTCATGAGGGCGGCCGTGAGCGGGGCGATTCGCGAACTGTTCGTGCCGGCCAGCACGGGCGCATTGCACGCGCTTGAATTCGGCAGGGACACCGGCGAGTATCCGCCGCTGATCTGCCTTCACGGGGTGACCGGCAGCGCGTGGCTGTGGCACGACGTGGCGCAGGAACTAGGCAAAACGCGGCGTGTGATCGCGCTCGATTTGCGTGGTCACGGCGAAAGCTACTGGCCAGAATCGCACGCGTACCTGACCGATGACCACATCGACGATCTCGAAACGTTGGTGCAGTCGCTCGATTTGCCGCTGTTCGATCTGGCCGGTCTGTCGTGGGGCGCGCTGATTGCGATCGGATACACCGCGCGAGCGCCGGCGCGCGTGCGCCAGCTTGCTGTGGTTGACGTCGAGCCGAATTTCGAACGCGGAGAGAAAGAGGTCGATGCGCGTCCGACGTTTTTTCAGCACCGCATCGCGGCGCTGAACTATGAGCGCAAGGCCAATCCCATGGCATCCGATGCGCTGCTCGACATGGTCGCCTTCCATTCGATTCGGCCTATCGTCGGTGGCTGGGAGCGCAAGCACGATCCGTTCTTCTTCAGTTGCTGGCCGTTCCGGCGCGACAACTACTGGAACGCGTTGCGCGAGATCGATCGCCACATGCTCTTCGTCCATGGCGAGCGCAGCTTTGTACGTGGGGCCGTGATGCGGCAGATGGCCGAGTCGGCCAGACGCGGCGAGTTTGTCGAAATCGCCGGCAGTGGGCATCTGGTTCCGCTCGAAAGACCCATGGAACTGACCGACGCGCTGAAGCAGTTCTTCACCACAGCGGGCTGCATCCCCGCAAACACCGACTGCGCAGACTAGGTATCCGCACGGCGGTCATCGCAATCAGGAGGCGTTATGTCGACAAGGAGGAGTTATGTCCGGTCAAATTGAACCCGTAGACGAGATCATGCCGTGGCACCGGCTCATTTTTCTGGCGTTGCAGCATGTGCTTGTGCTGTACGCCGGGGCGGTTGTGCCGCCGTTAATTGTCGGGGGCGCGATGAAACTCTCGCCCGATCAGATGGCGCTGCTGATCAACGCCGACCTGTTTGCAGGAGGTGTCATCACGCTGGTGCAAACGCTGGGGCTGTGGAAGCTCGGTGCGCGCCTGCCGGTGATGATGGGGGTGTCGTTTGTCTCGGTGGGGCCGATGATCGCAATGGCGGCCAACCCCAACATCGGTATTACTGGAATCTACGGCTCGGTGATTGCCGGTGGGTTGTTCGCGATGGCTCTCGCTCCGGTAATGACCCGGTTGCTGCGCTACTTTCCCGCGGTCGTCAGCGGTTCGATCATCCTGCTGCTCGGCATTTCCATCGTGCCGATCGGGATCAACTGGGCCGGCGGCGGTGTCGGCTCAACGAACTTTGGCGATCCCGTCAATCTGCTGATCTGCTTCGGTGTACTCGCATTGATCGTGTCGTTGCAGCGTTTCGGCAGAGGGGTTGTGCGTAACATTTCCGTACTGATCGGCATCGGCGTTGGGTACGTCGTATGTCTTGCGCTAGGCAAAGTATCGTTCGATTCGGTGGCGCACGCGCCGTGGATCGGTCTTGTGATGCCGTTCCAGTTCGGGTTGCCCACATTCCAGCTCGGCGCGGTTCTGAGCATGTGCATCGTCATGACGGTCGTGCTGGTCGAATCGACCGGCATGTTCCTGGCAGTGGGGGATATCGTCGGCCGTCCAATGACGCCCCGCCTGATGACCCGGGCGCTGATGGCCGACGGTGCGGGCGCGGTATTCGGCGGCATCTTCAATACGTTTCCCTACACGTCGTTCACGCAGAACATTGGCCTGCTGACGATCACTGGCGTGAAGAGCCGCTACGTGTGCGCAGTCGGCGGTGCGCTCATGGTGGGACTCGGGCTGCTGCCGAAGCTGGCGCACGTCATCGCGTCGATTCCGATGTACGTGCTCGGCGGCGCTGGCATCGTGATGTTCGGGCTGGTGATTGCGGCGGGTGTGCGGATGCTGTCTACCGTCGATTTTACTGGCAACCGCAACAACCAGCTCGTCGTCGCAATTAGCGGCGCAATGGCGATGGTGCCACTGGTCGCGCCGACGATGTTCAACCGCTTCCCGCAATGGCTGGCGCCGATTACACACAGCGGCATCCTGCTCGGTGCTGTGTCGGCCTTCGTTCTGAATCTCTATCTGAACGGCGCAGATTCGCGCGAAAACGCGGCAGTGTCTGCCCGCCACACGGCTGTTGCGAATGGCATGGAGGGCTGATTGTCAACGCGACTCATCGATAACAGGGCGGCCGGTCAGACAGAGTCAGGTCGCGCTACCCACAGGCAGAACAGAACAACACAGGTGCATGGAGACAGCGTCATGGGATATCTGGCAAGACGTATTGCTGTATTGGCGGCCATTTGCACCAGAACCGGTCGGACAGAGTCGCTACCATCCGTGTTCGTCTCGCGCTCTCGATTCGCACGGAGCAGCCGATTGCGGCGCCGATGCGTTCGAGGAGAAGTTCGATCGGTAAGGGTCAAACGTTGATCTCGTTACGGCTCAATTCCGCACGCAGCCAGACGGCAGCCTTGCCGGATTCGACCGCGGTATTCCAGATGAGGTCAGTGCCTACGGTCCATTCCGTAAACGGATAGGCCTCGAGCCGCAGTTCGACGAGTTCGCCCGACGCGAGCTCGTTGGCGATTAGTCGCTTGGGCAGCGTTACCCATCCCATGCCGTCCCTGGCTGCTTCCAGCAGCATCAGATAGCTCTCCACAAACCAGCAGCGCGGCACCTTCAGATATTCACCCGTAGGCAGTTTTCGGCCATGTGTCACGACGATCTGTCGGTAGTCGCTGAGTCGCGCAAAACTGATGCGGTCCGATTTTGCGAGAGGATGGTCGCGATGCACGGCGTGCGTCAGATTGATATTGCCCAGTCGCCGAAAGGCGATTTCCTTGGGGTAGTGCGTCTGCGCGAACGTGAGCCCAAGCATCACTTCACCGCGCTGCACGGCGCGCAGAATATCGTCTTGCGGCGGATGCCGGATTTCCAGCTCGAGATCGGGAAACGCGACCTCGAAACGCCGCAGCGTGCCGGCGATTGCGGCATACGGAATGGCATCATCGACCGCTATTACGAGGCGCGGCTCCAGATTCATGTTGAGATTGTTGGCGCGGTCCTGTAGCGACACGCAGTGCAACAGCACCGCCTCCGCCTCGCACATCAGCGCCTGGCCTTCGACGGTCAGTACCGGATATCGGCCTGACCGATCGAACAGCGTCACCCCCAGATCGACTTCCAGATTGATCACCGCCGTGCTGACGGCCGACTGCGCCTTGCCCAGGCGGCGCGCCGCCGCGGAAAACGAGCGTTCCTGCGCGGTCGTGACGAAAGCCTCGAGTTGTTCAAAAGAAAAGCGCATTCCGCCTCTATCTAGAAACCAGATACATCCCGATTTTACGGATATTTTTTCAACCGCCAAGCTGCGATTGGCATGACGGCGAAAGCCGGTCGTGTCACGCACAGGAGCAAATCAGCCCGGCATCTGTCCATTTCTGGTGGAGACAACCCCATGAACCTTCAGCCGCACCCCGTAGACCAGCGCTTGCCATTCGGCCTGCTTGCCATCCTCGGATTCCAGCACGTGCTGGTGATGTACTCGGCGTGCATCGTAGTCCCGCTCATTCTTGGGGCAGTACTGCATCTGCCCAAAGAACAACTTGCCATCATCATCAATGCCGACCTGATGGCGGCGGGGCTGGCATCGCTGGTGCAGTCGCTCGGTCTGGGCATTTTCGGCATGCGCATGCCGGTAATGATGGGCGTTACGTTCACGGCCGTGACGCCAATGATTGCCATCGCCACCGCTCCGGGTTTAGGGTTGCCTGGCGTGTATGGAGCCATCATCGTCTCGGGAATTTTCGGCATCCTGTTCGCACCGGTAATGGGCAAGCTGTTACGATTCTTTCCGCCGGTTGTCACTGGCACGGTATTGCTTGTGATCGGAATCAGCCTGATGCGCGTCGGTATCGACTGGTCGGCGGGAGGCCAGCCGGTCATGGCCGATGGCTCTCCCAATCCTCACTACGGAAGCCCGCTGTATCTGGCGGTTTCCCTGGGTGAACTGGTGTTGATTCTCGCCGTCAACCGCTTCGCAAAGGGTTTTCTCGCCAACATCGCCGTGCTGCTTGGCGTGCTGGCTGCGTTTTGTGCCGCGCTGGCACTGGGCGAAGTGCACCTGCGAGGACTCGCACAAGCGCCATGGTTCGCCGTGATCCGGCCATTCCAGTTCGGACTGCCAAAATTCGATCCGGTTGCGATCGTATCGATGTGTCTCGTCATGCTGGTCACGCTGGTCGAGTCTACTGGCATGTTCCTCGCACTAGGGAAAATCGTCGGGCGTCCGACCACGCGGCAACGCCTGGTCCGCGGCCTGATGGCCGATGGCCTGGGCGCCGTCATTGGCGGTGTAATGAACGCCTTTCCCTACACCTCCTTCTCGCAAAACATTGGTCTTGTCACCATGACCGGCGTCAAGAGCCGCTTCGTCTGCGCCGCCGGTGCGGTGATTCTGATTGCGATGGGGTTGTTCCCCAAGCTGGCGTTCATCGTTGCGTCTACGCCGGAATTCGTGCTGGGCGCCGCTGCAATGGTGATGTTCGGCATGGTGGCGATGATGGGGGTACGGATTCTGGCCACCATCGACTTCGAGCGGCAACATCACAACCTCGTGATTGTCGCCATCAGCGTGGGAGTCGGCATGATTCCGATGGTATCCGCCAGCTACTTTGATCACTTGCCGGCATGGAGCCGCGTATTCACCGATAGCGGCATCGTGCTGTCTGTTTTGTCCGCCATGTTGCTCAACCTGTTTTTCAATGGCTTTGGAAAATCAGAGGAAGTCGAAGCCCAGATCGAGCGCGCCGCCAGAACGGCGGACGCCTGATCGCACATCCCCGTATCCATTCAAAGAAGGACAAAGCAATGAAACATACTCTTTTGCGTGCCGACTACGTCGTGCCGATGACACCCGACAATGCAGTCATCGTCGATGGCGCGGTAGTGATCGATACCGCCGGCAAGATCGTTGCCGTCGGCGCAGGCGACATCATGCAGCGCGATTATCCCGATGCCTCCGTCAGGCTCCTGCGCGATCGTCTGTTGATGCCGGGACTGATCAATGCGCATTGCCATTCCGGTTTGCTGCGCGGCACGGCCGAAGGCTTGCCGGTGTGGGACTGGCTGCAGCAGTTCATTGATCCGATGCACCGCGTACTGAATGCCGAGGAGGCCGAAGCCGCCTCCTGGTTGTGTTATGCGGAAGCGCTGCTGTCGGGCACCACCACAATCGTCGATATGTGGCGTTTCATGGACGGCAGCGCTCACGCCGCGGAGGAATTGGGAATCCGGGCCGTACTGGTGCCGTACGTCGGCGAGCACCCGGACCACGACTACTTCGAAACATTGGATACCAATGAGGCGTTGATCCGCCAATGGCACGGCAAGGCCAATGGCCGCATCCAGACATGGGTTGGGCTGGAGCACATGTTCTACGCCGTACCGGCGGCGTGGGAACGTGCGGTCGCCATCACCCGCGAATACGGTGTCGGGTTGCACACACATAGCAACGAAAGCCGTTTCGACGTGGAAGAAACGCAGCGTCGCTACGGAATACGCCCCGTCGAAGCACTGGAAAAATTCGGCCTGCTCGACGCGCACCGCGTGCTGCTCGCGCATTGCGTATGGCTGGACGACCGCGAAATTGCGTTGCTCGCCGGGCACGGAGTCGGTGTGACGCATAACCCGGTCAGCAATATGAAGCTTGCCAGCGGTGCGGCGCCGGTCGAGAAACTCCTCGCCGCTGGCGTGGCGGTAGGGCTTGGGTCGGATGGCGAAAAGGAAAACAACAATCTCGACGTCTTCGAAGAGATGAAAGTTGCATCGCTGCTCGCCAAGCTCTCGAAACTCGACGCGTCCGCACTGGATAGCTGGACTATCTGCCGGATGGCCACCGCCATGGGTGCCCGCGCACTGGGGCTGGACAACGTCACCGGCACGCTCGAGGCGGGTAAGTCCGCTGACCTGATTGCCGTGCGCACCGACACGCCCCGGATGACACCCCTGGTAACGGGATCGTTGCTCAACCTTCACCATAATCTGGTGCACGCAGTGCAAGGCGGCGACGTCGATCTGACCATGGTGGATGGCCGTATCCTCGTCGACGCCGGACAGTTGCAAAGTGCCAACCTGCGTAGCTTGATCGACCGCGTTAACCGGCTCACACCGGGGCTGTTCGAGCGGCGCAGACAATGGCTTGCCAGTCACGGCGCCATCAATGCGCTGGGCCGCGCGACAGAGGCACTTCAGGTCTGAAGACCGATTGTCCGTCACTTTCCAACGACAAGGTTCTGAATGCATCAGCAAGGTCAAGTGATCGACACCTATCTATTGCGGGTGTTGAAGACGTTGCTCGATGAGCGCAGCGTCACCCGGGCGGCAATCCAGCTGAATCAATCGCAACCCGCAGTCAGCGCGGCATTACGGCGACTGCGAGACGCGATTGGTGACCCGTTGTTCGTGCGTGGAAAATCGGGCGTGGTTCCAACTGAGTACGCTTTGGAGCTATTGGAGCCTGCCCGCCGGGCGTTAGGCGAGATAGAGAAAATTACAATTCAGCGGGCGACTTTCTCGCCGTCTGATTGCGTTCGGTGCTTTCGTATCGGCTGCCCCGATTACCTTAGCGCATCGTTCATGCCCGATATGGTCAGGATTCTCAGGCGCGAAGCGCCTGCGGCTTCGCTGGAACTCGTTTCTCCGGGACTGTCGTTCGACGTTGAATCTGCGATCGAAAAAGGAGCAATGGATCTTGTCGTAGGAACCTGGCCCGCACCGCCAAAACAGCTTCGTCGGGCCATCTTGTTGAGTGACGAAGTCGTGTGCCTGGTTGGCGACTGCCATCCTTTGGCAAAGCGGGGGGGAATCACTGTTGAGGACTATGAGCAGGCGGCTCATATCGCCCAATCACCTTATTCGGCAGGGCCGCAAAGCGTGATCGATGTACATCTTGCCAAGGAAAAGTTAAGGCGGAAGCTTGTGATCAAGCTTCCCCATTTCAATCTGGCACCCTATGCACTGGTGAACTCGGATCTCATCTTTACTACGACCCGCCTGTTCGCAGAGCACTTCGCACGACTGCTTCCGTTGAAGGTGCTTCATTCGCCAATCGTCTTCCCTTCAGTTGACTATCATCATTTTTGGCATGAGCGCAGTCACTATCCGGATGAAGTGCGATGGTTGCGTGGGATATTGAAAAAGGCGATGAAACGTCAGACCGTTGTCAGGTTATTAGGTCGGCAGCCGGGTAACAAGGGACGATGAAGAAACCGAAATCACTCAAACACGGCCACGGTTTCCCGGCCGGGTCATAAGCTGCGCAGAGCGCGGGTACTGCGCTTCTAGTTGAGCCTGCGCGACATACGAGACGATCAGCGCCGATGCGAGAAATTCGGCAACGGCTTTGTCCACCAAGTAGAAGCCCCGCGCCGAAAGCGGTGCAGTACGTGGCATGTTGATGAGACGTGCATCGCTTGACGCGGAGAACCGTACTTTGTGATGCACGTTTCGGTAGCTCGCGGAGGTCCAAGTCCCGATAGCGGAACAGCCAGGTCTTGGTACGTTCGGCTGGACCCGCAAGGTGAGCCCGTTTCCGTCCGCGAGAAGATAGGGACGGCCGCGTGCTTTGGCGGCACGGAACACCAACTCTGACTTCGGTTCGACGCGTCTGGGCATGGGTTTGCCCTCGAATCTGGTATACGCAACGGTATGCGCAAAAATCGCCGATGCCAGTGGAACGCACAGGAACTGCAGGCAACAAAAAACCCCGTAAGACTTTGATCTTACGGGGTTTCTCGGACTTCTTCGGCTTGAGTTGGAACTAAGCCGGAACAACTGTTGGTGCCCAGGAGAGGACTCGAACCTCCACGGTGTTGCCACCGCTAGGACCTGAACCTAGTGCGTCTACCAATTCCGCCACCTGGGCACGTCTTCAAGCTAGATCAATATTTTAGCGTGATGATGCAGCGTGTCAATCCCTGCATGCAAACAAACTACCGCTTCACCCACCGCCCGGTTGTGCCATGCAGCGAAGCAAAACTTCACTGCTTATTCACGCCAACTCAGGCTGACACAACCGTCCTGCCAGCCACATGATCCGATCGAAAAAATCAGAACCGCATCACATAGCTTCACACAAAAAGTAAAGCCGCCCGGAGGCGGCTTTACTTTTGAATCTGGTGCCCAAGAGAGGACTCGAACCTCCACAGTGTTGCCACCGCTAGGACCTGAACCTAGTGCGTCTACCAATTTCGCCACCTGGGCAGGTGATGAACAGCGAAGAACGCCATTATAGCGACAGATTCAGGGCTGTCAAGCGTTTCTCAAAAGTCGCTTCAACATCGCCGCAGCGAGCCTGCGGGCGGCTCACAGCGATTATTGCCGGGCCGCTTGGCGCGCAAGACGGGTGTTAGAATGCCTCGCAGTAGTTCGTTGGCACGGTGCACACGCCCGTCGGACTCAGACTTGAACGAGCCGGACCCGAGCAGTCATTCCAGTGCAATCGCAAGTGCAACTTAAGCGCAACCTGAACGCTTCTTAAGCCGAGCCACATCGCCGACCGACGTCCATGCAACGAGAAAAAATCATCGACAAGCCCTTGAGCAAATTTCCTTATCCGATCCCAAGCCGCGAAGAAATCCTGGGCGTCCTGCGCACGAGTGAAGCGCCGCTTGCCGCGAACGACATCGCCGAAGCCCTGTCGATCAAACGCCAGGAGCGCGAAGGATTTTTCAAGCGCCTGGGCGCCATGGAGCGCGACGGCCAGATCCGGCTCGATCAGCGCAATCTCTATCAACTGACCCATCCGTCGAACTTTGTCGCGGGCCGCGTGCAGGGCCATCGCGACGGCTACGGTTTTCTCATTCGCGACGACGGTCAGGACGATCTGTTCCTGCCCACCGGCGAAATGCAGAAGGTCATGCACAACGATCGGGTGCTCGCGCGCATCGTCGGCTATGACCGGCGCGGTCGTCCGGAAGGGCATGTCGTCGAAGTCACGGATCGCGCCAACAAGCGCGTGATCGGCCGCCTGCTCAACGAGAACGGCGCGCTGATCGTCGCGCCTGAAGACAAGCGCATTGGCCACGACATTCTGATCCAGCAGAACACCAAGAAGGCCAAGGTCGGCCAGGTGGTGGTGGTCGAGCTGACCGATTTCCCGAGCCGTCATTCGCAGCCGCTTGGCCGCGTGGTAGAAGTGCTGGGCGATATCGACGACCCTGGCATGGAAATCGAAATCGCGGTGCGCAAATACGGCGTGCCGCACGAATTCAGCCAGGCTGCGCTCGACGAAGCCGCCAAGCTGCCCGACGAAGTCCGTCCGGTCGACGCGCGTCATCGCATCGACCTGCGCGACGTGCCGCTCGTCACGATCGACGGCGAAGATGCCCGCGACTTCGACGACGCAGTCTATTGCGAGCCGGTTCAGGTCGGCCGCGGCGAAGGTTTCCGCCTGATCGTCGCGATCGCGGACGTCTCGCACTATGTGCATCCGAAGAGCGGGCTCGACGCGGACGCGCTCGAACGCAGCACCTCGGTGTACTTTCCGCGCCGCGTGATTCCGATGCTGCCGGAGAAACTGTCGAACGGACTGTGCTCGCTGAATCCGCATGTCGATCGTTGCGTGCTGGTGTGCGACATGATCGTCACCGCACGCGGCGAAGTGAAGGCGTATCAGTTCTATCCCGGCGTGATCAATTCCGCCGCGCGCCTGACCTATACCGAAGTCGCCGCGGTGCTGAAGAACACCAAGGGTCCGGAAGCGGCACGCCGCGCCGCCTTGCTGCCGCAACTGCAGAATCTTTACGGCGTCTACAAGTCGTTGTTCGCCGCGCGCCAGAAGCGCGGCGCGATCGACTTCGATACGACTGAGACATACATCGTCTGCAATGCGCAGGGCAAGATCGAGCAGATCGTGCCGCGCACCCGTAACGACGCACACAAGCTGATCGAGGAATGCATGCTGGCCGCGAACGTCTGCGCGGCCGACTTCCTCAAGCGCAACAAGCATCCGGGCCTGTACCGCGTGCACGCCGGACCGACCGTCGAGAAGCTCGAGAATCTGCGCACGTTCCTGCGCGGCATGGGGCTTTCGCTCGGCGGCGGCGATAAGCCGCATGCGAGCGACTACGCGGCGCTGATGGCGCAAATCCGCGAACGGCCCGACGCGCAGATGATGCAAACCATGCTTTTGCGTTCGATGCAGCAGGCTGTCTACAGCCCGGACAACATCGGCCACTTCGGTCTCGCGTACGAAGCCTATGCTCACTTCACGAGTCCGATTCGCCGCTATCCCGATCTGCTGACGCACCGCGCGATCTACGCGATCCTGCAAGGCCGCAAATATCAGCCGGAAGCGCCGCACGGCGTCGAGTTGAATACGGCGCTTTCGCCGCGCGCCCGCGCGATGCAGCAAGCCGACGACGAAAAGCGTGGCCGCCAGCGTTCGAACAACGTGGCGATCTGGGAAGAGCTCGGCCTGCATTGCTCGGCTAACGAACGCCGCGCGGACGAAGCATCGCGCGACGTCGAAGCGTGGCTCAAGTGCTACTTCATGCGTGACAAGCTCGGTGAAGAGTACGGCGGCATGGTGAGCGGTGTGACGTCGTTCGGCATTTTCGTGCAGCTCGACTCGCTCTTCATCGAAGGTCTCGTGCACGTCACTGAACTGGGCTCGGACTACTTCCAGTACGACGAAATCAAGAACGAGTTGCGCGGCGAACGCACCGGCATTCGCTACCGCCTGTCGGATCGCGTGCGGGTGCAGGTGAGCCGCGTCGATCTCGATGCGCGCAAGATCGACTTCCGCCTCGTGCGCGATACGCCGATCAAGCCGCCGGTGAATCGGCCGGCTCTCGCCGACAAGGCATCAGCCGAAAGCGGCGGCGCACGCGTGCGTTCGTTGCCGCCGGTGGAAGGCGGGCCAGGCGGCGCGGCGGCAGGTGCGGGGGGACGGCGCAAGAAGGCCGCGCCGGCGCAAACCGCGGCCGTCAAGGAAGCGCGCGCGGCACGCGGCGCGGCGAAGAAGCATGGCGGGGCTCCGGCCAAGCCGGCATCGAAACCGCAGGCCCGCAAGAAGCGCTGAAGTCGCATAACGGCTTGAACCGCGCGCATCGGGTACGTTGATACGTACCGGGTGCGCGCGGTCTTCGTTTCATCGTGATCAAGTCAGGTGCCGAAGCGGGTGCCTAAGCAACACGGCAACACAGCAGGCAGCAAAGCAAGCAAGCTCGTATTCATCACAGCAGCGCGCGTTTCAAGGCGCGCTCAATCAAAGGTTTTTCAGTCATGTCACGTCTCAAGGTTCTATACGGTTTCCACGCAGTGACCGCACGCATGCGGCACGACGCGTCGACGGTCGAAGAGGTTTACTACGACGCCACGCGCAAAGACCGTCGCATGACCGAGTTCCTGCACGTAGCGAAAGAAGCCGGCGTGCGTCTGATTGCCGCCGACGAAACGCGTCTGTGGGGTCTCGCGCATACCGAGCGTCACCAGGGCGTGGTCGCGCGTGCGACCGACATGCCGCTCGCGCAGAATCTGGCCGAACTGCTCGACGGCATTAACGGTTCGCCGTTGATTCTGGTGCTGGACGGCGTGACCGATCCGCACAATCTCGGCGCTTGCCTGCGCGTGGCCGATGCGGCCGGCGCGCACGCGGTGATCGTGCCGCGCGACCGCGCGGTGGGTTTGAACGCGACGGCCGCGAAGGTGGCGAGCGGCGCAGCCGATACCGTGCCGTACATCACCGTCACGAATCTGGCGCGCGCGCTGCGTGAGTTGAAGGATGCGGGTGTGTGGGTGGTCGGTACCGCCGAAGAGGCGACCAAGAGCCTCTACGAGACCGAACTCGACGGTCCGGTCGCGCTGGTGATGGGCGCCGAAGGCGAGGGCATGCGGCGCCTCACGCGCGAAACCTGCGACATGATCATGCAGATTCCGATGGCGGGTACGGTCGAAAGCCTGAACGTTTCCGTGGCGAGCGGTGTGTGCCTGTTCGAAGCGGTGCGTCAGCGGTCGGTGAAGAAGAAGTAAGCTGGCACCGTGTCAGCGCCACTCCGGTAAACTCATCGTTTTTACTGCTCGCCTGCATTTTCCATGACCCAAGACGAACTCAAACAACTGGTCGGCCAGGCCGCCGCCGACTATGTGAACGCCAACGTGCCGCAAGGCTCCGTGATCGGCGTCGGCACCGGCTCAACCGCGAACTGTTTCATCGACGCGCTGGCCGCCAGCAAGACCCGCTATCGCGGCGCGGTGTCGAGCTCCCTCGCCACTACCGCGCGTCTGCAGTCGCATGGTTTCAAGGTGCTCGATCTGAACGAAATCGACTCGCTGCCGGTGTATGTGGACGGTGCCGACGAGATCGACCATAGCGGCGCGATGATCAAGGGCGGCGGTGGCGCGCTGACGCGCGAGAAAATCGTCGCTTCGGTGTCGGACGTGTTCGTCTGCATTGCCGATGCGAGCAAGCTGGTCGACACGCTCGGCAACTTCCCGCTGCCGATCGAAGTCGTGCCGATGGCACGTACCGCGATCGGCCGTCGTGTGACGGCGCTCGGCGGCGTGCCGGTGGTGCGCGTGACCAAGGAAGGCATGCCGTTCATTACCGACAACGGCAACGAGATCATCGACGTCAAGGGTCTGCGCATCAGCGACCCGCGCACGCTGGAAATGCACATCAATGCATGGCCGGGTGTGGTGACGGCGGGCCTCTTCGCAGGCCGTGGCGCGAATCTGTGCATGCTCGGCACGGATACGGGCGTCGAGACGATCGAATACAGCAAGAGCTGACCGCAGCGCTTTTGCCGTGACGCGCGAGCCTGCTTTGGCGGGCTCGCGCTTCTGCATTGAACCCGCACCAAACCTCAACTAGCCCTAGCGCGCGGCTTGCCCGATCGCCTGCGTCATCTTCTGCAAATACTGATCCACTGAGAACTCGTTTTGCGCATCGGCAAGCGCCTGATCCGCGAGACGCTGCGCCATTGCCGGATCGGCGCGCAATGCGCCTATTGCATCAGCCAGCGCGGCCACGTCCCCCGGTTTCACCAGCCAGCCATTGCGCTGATGCCGCACGATCTCGGTCACGCCGCCCGCGGCCGCGGCGATGACCGGGCGCGCTGCCGCCATGCCTTCGACGATCACTCGCCCGAACGGCTCCGGCTCGGTCGATGTGTGCAGGATCACATCCATCGCTTTCATCCACGCGGGCACGTCGTCCTGAAAGCCGACGAAATGTACGCGATCCGCTACGCCCATCGTCCCGGCCTGCTCATGCAGACGCTGCGCGTACGCGTCCTCACCGAATAGCGGCGCGCCGACCAGCACCAGGTGCACGTCGGGCAGCCGCGCCATTGCCTCGAGCGCAATGTGCTGACCTTTCCACGGCGCGAGACGCCCGAACAAACCCGCGAGCCATGCATGCTCGGGCAGGCCCAGACTGCGGCGCAACGCGGCCATGTCGCTGCCGTCGATACGCTTGAACGCGCCGGCGTCGATACCGTTGTAGATGACCGGTACCAAGTCGGCCGCGATACCGGTCAGCGCCGTCAGCGATCGCTTCGATGCCTGCGAATTCGCTATCACCTGATCAACAGCGAAGCGCACCAGCCACTTGATGACGCTCAACTGCACGCGACCGAAATGCTCGCGCGTGAGGATGTCGTGCTGATACCAGATCACCGGTTTGCGATGGAGCGGTTTGCCGAGCGCACCGAGCACGAGTGCTTTTTGTGTGTTGAGAAACAGCACGTCGAATGTTTTGGCGCGCGCCGCGATCGCGCGAACCTGGCGCAGGATGCCTGGCACGACGCGCAGACAGTTCAATCCTGATGCTTGCCGAACGATGCCCGACACGCGCGCGTCGTTCAGCACCTGCACGCGAGCGCCGAGCGCTTCGAGGCGCCTGCGGAATGGGCCATCGGAAAGCAGCACGACTTCGCTGCGTGCGATGCAGCTTCCGGCCAGTTGCAGGAGCGCGAATTCGGCGCCACCGAGCTGTCCGCTCTGGTCGACGAATAGCACGCTCGGCATCGTCGGCGAGAGCGTTGCCGATGGCGCCGTTTGTACTGATGATACCGGCGCAGCAGATGCATCGATCCGAGCTGGCTGAACCAGGGGCAAAGAATGGGCGAGTGGAGAAGCGTCGATCGTCGGGCGCATAAAGTGCGAAGTCGGGCGAAGTGATTGAACACACCATTCGCAAGAGGCGAATAGCGAGTCCTCATTATTCGCGGACTGTCGCGCGTCGAATGTGGGCATACGCACGCAACGTAAATGATGTGGCACATACACTCGTTGCTATGGCCATGGGTCGTTTACTAATAGGTGGGGAGATCATGAAAGTGGCGATCGTGCACGACTGGCTCGTCGCACCCGGCGGCGCGGAGAAAGTGCTCGAACAGATCATCGAGTGCTTTCCCGATGCCGATCTCTTCAGCCTCGTCGATTTCCTCGAGGATCGCGGACCTATTGGCGGCAAACCCGTCACGACGTCGTTCATCCAGCACCTGCCGTTTGCGCGGCGTCGCTATCGCGCGTATCTGCCGTTGATGCCGCTGGCGATCGAGCAGTTCGATCTCTCGGGTTACGACCTCGTCATCACGAGTTCCTATGCGGTCGCCAAGGGTGTGCTGGTCGGCCCCGATCAGACGCACGTGAGCTACGTGCATTCGCCGATGCGCTACGCGTGGGATCTGCAACACCAGTATTTGCGCGAAGCGAAGCTGACGCGCGGGCCGAAGTCATGGGCCGTGCGTGCGTTGCTTCACTATCTGCGTGGCTGGGATTCGCACTCGGCGAACAGCGTCGACCGTCTGATCGCGAATTCGCAATTCGTTGCGCGACGCGTGATGAAGACTTACCGGCGCGATGCCGCGGTCATTCCGCCCCCCGTCGACGTGCACAAATTCGAACTGTGCACGCACAAGGACGACTTCTATCTGACCGCCTCGCGGATGGTGCCGTACAAGCGCATTGATCTGATCGTTGAAACCTTCAACGCGACGCCGCACCGCAAGCTGATCGTGATTGGCGATGGCCCCGAGATGGCGGCGATTCGCGCCAAGGCGGGTCCGAATGTGACGATCCTCGGCTATCAGCCGTTCAAGGTTCTCAAGGATCATCTGCAACGCGCGCGCGCCTTCGTGTTCGCCGCCGAAGAAGACTTCGGCATTGTCGCGCTCGAAGCGCAGGCGTGCGGCACGCCGGTCATTGCGTTCGGCAAGGGTGGGGCGCTCGAAACGGTGATACCGGTCGGCGAGGCGCATCCTACCGGCGTGTATTTCGGACGCCAAACAGTCGTGTCGATGCTCGACGCGATCGACCGCTTCGAACGGCAGCGTGACCAGATCACGCCGGCGGCATGCCGCGCGAATGCCGAGCGTTTTTCCGCGGCGGTTTTCCGGCGCGCCTTCATGGCCGAGGTGACGCGCACGATCGCGGCGTCGGGTTGGCGTCTGCGGGTCGCGGCGGTCGAGCGGATCGAACACGATCTGGTCGCTGAAGACCTCGCGTGGCCCGCCGAACGCGTGCAGGGCGGCAGTTGGGGACGCTGACGCCGGCGAGTTCGAGTGCAGCCGTGACACGGGTGGCGTGAGTTCGCGAAAGAGTCTCAAAGCACAATCGAATATCTCTTTATTCGCATATTGGGAACTTCTCGCTATGCGAATAAAATGGTTTTTGTCTTACTGCAGCAAGACGTCGCTAGCTGTTCGGACTATGCCATCCGGCTGGCTATCGGTGTCGATCCCATCCCTTTCGCCTTACAGGTAGAGCGTGCATGTTCAGTGCGCGTGTACGTGTGAGGAAATTCGATGCGGGTCATTTCGAAGAAAGTATTGCTGGACTTTATAAAGCGACATCCGGAGGCGCGCAGTGCGTTGTTGACGTGGTACTCACTGGCGCAGGCTTGCCTCGCGTATGGCTATAACGACCTGAAGCAGACGTTCGCGGGCGTGGACTACGTGCCACCGCAATACACCGTTTTCGATGTAGGCGGCAACCGGTTCCGGATCGTCGCGGCGATTCACTACAACAGGCAGTCGTTGTTCGTTCGTCATGTATTGACGCATGCGGAATACGACCTTTGGACGAGGAAGAATTTAAACTCATGAATGCCGATCGCCTTCCGGGAGCCTTTCCCGACATCGCTCAAACCTGGGCTGCACTGCAAAGCCAGTTGCCGATCACGCCTATTCGCAACGAGCAGGATTATCAGAAGATGGTGCGGCTCGCCAACGCGCTCGCCGATCACCTGAACGGTAACGAAGAGGATCCGCTGGCCGATCTGTTCGCGATCGTCACCGACCTGATCGAAAGCTGGGAAGCGCACAACGTGACGATCCCGAAAGCGGAGCCGCGGGAGGTGTTGCGGCATCTGCTGGAGACGCACGGGCTCAAGCAGAAGGATTTGATCGGTATCGCATCGCCCACCGTGGTGAGCGATATCCTCGCAGGCCGGCGCGCCATCAGCAAAAAGGTGGCGAAGGCGCTGGCCGTGCGTTTTCGTACCGACGTCAGCGCGTTTCTGTAAGAGCGGCACCGCAGAGCCGCGTTCTATACGCCTGAACCTCACACCAATGCAAAAGGGCTGTGCCTCGATCCGGCACAGCCCTTTTTCTTTGACCAGCCTTTAATCCGATCTATCGTGGTCCGTGAGTATCGAGCGGATCGCTGGCGGAGTAGGTGTACGCATACGCATAGTCGTACGTGCCGTTCTTGTTGTGGCTCTTGAGCGGCACCGCGTTCATCACGCCGCCCACTACCCGGGCTCGTGCGCGCCGCAGCTTCTTCAGCGCCTCGGCCACCTGGCCTTCTGTATGAGCGCCGGCCCGCATCACCAGCACCGTCGAACCGGCAATATGGGCAATCACCGCCGCATCGGCCACCGCCAGCAGTGGCGGGGTATCGACGATCACCAGATCGAACTCCTGCTCGAAGCGCGCGAGGATTTCACCGAAGCGCGCCGACGTCAGAATTTCCGAGGGATTCGGCGGATAAGCGCCCGTTGCGATGAAGTGCAAGCCATCTACGCCCGTAGCGCGAGCGGCGACTTCAAGATCAACCTGCCCCGTCAGCAGTTCGGTCAGGCCACCATTGGGTGAGCGGCCGAGATACTGCGCGAGGCGGCCGCGCCGCAGATCGGCATCGATCAGCAGCACGCGTTTGCCCGATTCCGCAATCAGTGCAGCCAGATTGGCGCACAGAAAGCTTTTGCCGTCCGAGGGTGCCGGGCTTGTGATCGCCACGATGCGGTTGGGCGCATCGATCAGGCCGAATTGCAGCGTGGCGCGCAATCCGCGCAGGCTCTCCACCGTTGAGTCGTACGGATGAGTCTTCACCAGCAGCGGCCGCATGGGTGTCTTGTGCGACGCAACGACAGTTTGCGTACCGACCTGCACCCTGTCGTGGCGATCCGCCGCCGAACCAGGCCGAAGCATTCGCGTCATGCCCGACGACTGCGCTGACACTTCGGTCGGCGTTGACCTTGGGTTGGGCAGCGCAGCGGCGCGCGCTGCGCTCAGCTGCCGGTCGCTACGTGCCTGTTCTGGGCTGAAGGCGATCGAGCCAAAGATCGGCAACTGGAAACGTCGCTCGACGAACTCGGGATCGGCCACGCCGGTAAAGAACGTGCGACGGCAGAACGCGAACAGAATGCCCGCGATGATGCCGAGCAGCGTGCCAGCCGAAATGATCAGAACAGACTTGGGCCGCACCGGCTGGGACGGCAGCAAGGCTTCGTCGATGATATGCACGTTGCCGATCGTACCGGCACGCGAAATCGACAGCTCCTGGGTTTTGTTCAGCAGCGCCACATAGATTTCCTCGGCAACTTTCGCGTCGCGTTGCAAGGAGAGGGCATTGCGTTCGGAGCTCGGCAGCGTGCTGAAGTGATCTTCGAAACGAGCCTTTTCGCGCGACATCGCGGCCAGTTGCGCGTCCACCTGCTGCACCTCCGGGCTCTCTTCAGTGAAGCGCTGCAGTAGTTGCGCGCGCTGGATGCGTAACGTTGCAATCTGCTTTTCGTAGTCGAGGCCACCGGCGAGATAGACGCCTGCTTCCTGAGTCGGCTGGAACGAACCGGCCTTCGACTGATACTCCGACAACGCGGTCTCGGTTTTTTTCACCTCGGCGCGCAGACGTGGCAATTCGCTATTCAGGAAGCTCAGCATGTGGCTCGCTTCTTCCTGCGCGCGTTCGGTGCGTTGCGCCAGATACGACGCCGCCACCGCATTGGTGATCGCGGTGATCGCATGCGGATCGGGGCCCATGTATGACAATTGAACGACGCCGGTGTCCCGTCCTTTTTCGCCTACCTGCAATCCGGACGAAAGCCCGGCGACCGCGTCCAGCTGGTTGAAGCGCGTCACGTAGAACTCGGTGCCGGGACGGGCCACCAGTGTTTTGACGAACAGCGTGACATCGCTGCCGCTTGCCTGCTGACCCGCCACGCCGGTGAGAATCTGCGTTCCGAACGAGTCAGTCACTTCATACCGGCCGTAATCGAGCACCCGTAGTGTCAGGCGCGCGCCTTCCAGCGATTTCGGCACCGTAATCGATCCGACCTCGAATTCCTCACCGCCCCACGCATACGAATTCATGCCGAACGCGGCGCCGAGCGGCCGGCCCGGATGCGCGAACCACGACGAAATCTTGCCGAGCACCGGCATGGTCTTCGCAGACGTGCTGAAGTTCAGCTTGAACTGCTCGACCACCGGCTCGACCACCGCGCGGCTCTTGATGATTTCGATTTCCGCGTCGGTGCGCATCGGGCCAATCGACGGCATAAGCGACAGCGCGCTCTGACTTTGCGAACCGATGCCGTTGGTCTGTGCGTCGACCTGAAGCAGCGCGTCGGCGGAATAGATCGGCGTGGCAATCTTCGTATAGATCACCGCAGCGAGAATCACGCAGCCGGCAATGCCGATCACCCACCAGATCTGATCCATGATCATGCGCAGCAAGTCGCGCATCACCGCATCCTCGTCGCTGCTGGGCGCTGGTCCATGGTCCAGCATGTCGTACGTACTCATAGAGATACTCCGTCGCGAGTGTTTTTTTACCGGCCCAACTGCACCGTGTAGAAGATGGACTGCAGGGTCGGCGTGATCTGTTCGAGTGCACGGTTAAAGCGTGCCGCGCTCGAGACCTGCACATACACCACATCCTTCGGCTGTAGTTCGAACTTGGTCATCAGCATCAACGCGTCGACCTGCGTCATGTCGAGCTGATAGACGTCGGGCGTGAGCGTCTTGTCAGCGCCGCGCACCACGTACACAAAGCGTGGATCGCCGGTTTTGACATCGAGGCTGCCGGCGCCCGTGAGTGCATCGGCGAGCGTCAGGCGGCCGCGGTTCATCGGCAGCGAGGTCGGCTTGTTCACTTCGCCCAGTACGAAGACGCGGCTATTCGAGCGATCCGGCACGTCGATGATGTCGCCGTCTTTCAGCAAAACGTTCTGTTGCGGATCGCCAGTTTCGAGCAGGGATGCGACATCGACCGTGTAGCGCTTGCCGTCGCGGGTTACGCCGACGTTCTGCAGATCGGCGTCGGGCAGCGCGCCGCCCGCGCGATTGATCGCATCGAGCACGGTCAGCGGCGTATCGGTAATCGCTTCGGAGGCGGGCGTGCGCAGATTGCCGGTCACCTGCACCGACTGGCTGTTGAAGCCCGACACGCGCACGTCGAGCTGAGGATTACGAATCGTCCTCGAGAGCCCCTTCGTCAGCGATTCCTGGACATGTTGCGCGGTCATGCCGAGCACCTTGATGCGGCCAACGCGCGGAAAGAAGATCGTGCCGTTATTGGCGACCCGCACGGTTAGTCCACCTTCTCCGCCGCCCGTTAGCGCCGGCGCGATCGGTGTCGCGCCTTGCGTCTGCGTGGGGCCAGGCGAAGGTGTTGAGCCGCTGCTGGTAGAGGGAAGCGGGGGCATATTTACGCCCGCGCCGCCACCGGTCAGTTCCGGGTGATCCCAGACGATGATGCTCAACTGGTCGCCGATGCCGAGCCGGTAGTCGTAAGCGCCGCGCGTCGTTGCTGTCAGGCACGACAGCGGGCAGATGGCCGGTACGGCGGCGGCGCGTTGCTGGCGAAAATACCCGACGTCGATCGTGTGCACTGGAAACTTCTCAGCGGTTTGCTCCGGCGGAGCAGGCGGCTCCAGCCGCTTGGTGTCGAGATAGGGTCCGGGCGCCAGTGAACAGGCACATAGAGATGCGGCCGCGAGCCCTGCGGCAATCGTTTTCATAGTCATTTTGGTGGTCCCTCGCGTGAAGTAGCGCGCTGATCGATCAGCGCGCCGCCTCCTGCCATGCCCCGCGCATTGCGCGTAAACCCACTCTCCATTTGCGAAGCGCGAGTGCCACGCCGCCGCGCTCGAATGCCAACGACAATGCGCGCAGGAACCCCGGGTCCGCGCGATCGCCGATCAGCGTCGAGTAAACGACGAACGCCCATCGGCCGAATGGCGTCAGGTATTCGCACATGATGAGTCGGAGATTAAATGACGCGTTATAGAAAGCGGCGTCGTTAAATGTGAAGCGCTGGTCTTCGTCGCTGCGTTGGGCCGGGAAGTGCTCCACCAGCAGCGACGGGTCATAAATCAGGGTCCAGCCGCGCCGTTGCACGTCCAGACTGAAGGCCATCTCGCAGTGAACCTGCGCGCCGGTGCCGCGCAAACGGGCGTCGAAGCGCAGCGTGCCGATCGCCTTGCGGCGAAACGCCATGTTGACGCCCTTGAGCACCTGCACTTCGCGAGCCGCGCCGTGACCGATATGATGATTGCCAATGGTCCGGCCGTACCAGCGCACGAGGCCTACGCGCGGCTTCTGCCCCTCAAGAATGCCATTGCGTTCATGCACGATGTCGCGTCCACCCAGGCCGCCGAGTGCCGGATCGTTTTCGAACGCGCGGGCGATCCGCGCGATCCAGTCGGAATGCGGTGCGGCGTCGTCGTCGGTGAAGCAGAGCACGTCGCCGCTCGCGCTGTCGACGCCGAGGTTGTAGGCCGCGACCACGCCCGGCTTGTGCACCAGCACGATCCAGCGGCGCGGGTCGGGCCGGTTCGTTTCGCGCGTGCGCAGCCAGTCGAGTGTCGCGTAATCGTCGTGGCGTGCGACCACGATGACTTCGTCGGCGCGGCGCTCCTGCGCGTCGAGTGCCGCGAGGCAGCGTGCGAGATCTGCGGTGCGCCGGTACGTCGGCACGATCACGGAGATTTTCACAAACGGTTCCCGGAGTGGCATGGTCAGAATGCGTTGCGGCCGACGAAACCCTTGAAGATCGTGACGAACACGATTTTCATGTCGAACCAGAACGACCAGTTATGGATGTAGAAGAGATCGAACTTGACACGCGTCTCCATCTTTTCGACCTTGGTGGTGGCACCGCGATAGCCGTTCACCTGCGCCCAGCCGGTAATACCCGGCTTGATCCGGTAGCGGTTCATATAGCCGTACACCTGATCCTTGTAGAGATCGTCGTGTTCGACTGCATGGGGACGCGGACCGACCACCGACATCTGGCCGAGCAGCACGTTCAGGAATTGCGGCAGTTCGTCGAGACTGGTGCGGCGCATGAAGCCGCCGAGTTTCGTGATGCGCACGTCATTGCGCGCGGCCTGCGTGAGCTGGCCGTGCGCTTCGTGGTGCACGGTCATCGAACGGAACTTGTAGATCGCGAACGGCTGGCCGTCCACGCCTTTGCGGGTCTGGCGGAAGAACACCGGCCCTGGCGAGCTCAGCTTGATGGCGATCGCGAGCACGATGAACACGGGCGCGAGCGCCAGCAGCGCGGCCGCCGCGAACAGGCGGTCGAAAATCAGCTTCGGCCACATCTGCGGCGGCGAGACGGGCGTGGCGCTCAGATTGAGCGTCGGTAAACCGACGACATCCACCAGCGCGTGGTTGAACAGCGAGAGGCTGCGTACATCGGGGATGAAGCGCAAGTTCACGAAGTCATGTCTGAACATACGCGTGAAGCGATAGATCATATGTTCTTCCGAAAGCGGCAACGCGAGCCACACTTCGTTCACGTGTTCTTCGCGCACCTTGGCGGCGAACGCATTCAGATCGGTCAGCACCGGCAGGCGATTGAGGCGCGCACCGTACGTGCCGGCCGCTTCGATACTGGTGTCGAAGACGCAGACAGGCCTGAAGCCGGCTTGCGGCGCACGGTCCAGATGGGCAAGCAGCGTGCGCGAGAAACCAGGCGCGCCCACGATCGCGACCGTGCGGAAGTTCATGCCGCGCCGGCGCACGCTGCGCAAGGCCACATGCACGAAGCACTTGGTGAGGATGATCAGGGCGCCGGAGATCAGCGTCGAGTAACCGAACCACAGCCGCGAAACAGCGTCCATGCGGTGCAAGGTGAACGCCAGCACGAGGGCGGTGGCGACCACCACCAGCCACGCGGCGGCAACTCTCAACAGCATGGCAGGCAGCGCCTTGCCGCGCCACGTTTCATAGACGCCGAAGCCGGGAAACATCAGCAGCACGAGCACGCAGTTGAAGGCAATCAGAAGCCGCTCGGTGTCCGACAATGCAATCGGCGTCGAAAAGCGCATCCCGTGAGCGAGCAGCCCCCCCGCAATCACAAAGAGTGCGTCGAGACATCGCGCAGTATTCCTGAACATGATGATCTACCTTGTAATCGAACGATGCAGCCTTTGGTTGACTGCTTACTCGACCGTTTCAGCCTGACGCAGGCGGGGCAGCAGGCGGTCGAATTCGCGCTTGACGAGGCCGTAGCATTCGCAGGCGCGGGCTTCGAGACCTTTGCGATCGAGGATCCTGATGTGGCCGCGGCTGTGATGAATCAGGCCTTCGTCGTGCAACTTGCCGGCTGCTTCAGTGATGCCTTCGCGGCGTACGCCGAGCATGTCGGCGATCAGTTGCTGGGTGACCGTCAGTTCGTTCGATGCCACGCGGTCCACTTCGATCAGCAACCACCGGCACAACTGCTTGTTCAGCGCGTGGTGGCGATTGCAGGCGGCGGTTTGCGCGACCTGCGTGAGCAGAGCGTGCATGTACAGCAGCATCAGGCGGCGCAGGAAGTCCGAGCGTGCGAATTGCTGCTTGAGCGCCTGTGCGCTCATCCGGTAGGCGAAGCCGGCGCATTGCACCTGTACGCGATTCGGCATGGTCTCGCCGCCGGTCAGCACCGGCACGCCGGTCATGCCTTCGCGACCGACCGCGGCGATTTCGACGGAGCTGCCGTCTTCCATCGTCGAGAGCATCGAGATGATCGCCGTGGTCGGGAAGTAGACGTGATGGATGCGTTGACCTGAATCGCACAGCAACTGCTCGGTGCGCAGATGAACCAGTTCGAGATGAGGGGCAAGAGCTTGCCATTCGTGTGACGGCAATGCGCCGAGCAAATGGTTGCCGTGCAGATCTGATTGAAGTGTCAACATGATCGGTCCTCGCTGAAGCCGCGCGCTGCGTGACTTCGTGTTTTTGATCCGATGCCCGCATCCTTGAATAAACGACGTGCTGCTTGGCGAGCAGCGAGGGATGAACAGGAACGGCCCCGTATTGGCCTGATGCGTCGCAGCGGTCTTTGTAGATTTCGTTGCGGCGACGCGATGTTGCACTTTCTCTTTAGCGAGGAGCGTGCCAACCATAGGGGAAACGAGTGCTGGTGCGGCGCAGCGAAGAAAGCCCTGGCGGTGCGCGAAGCCAAACGTGGCTTTTTGTTTCAATTCTGTACAACGCCTGCTTAACGCGCACCTCGTTTGACGGGTATTTTTATTCGAGCCAAGTCATTGATCGGATTGGATTAGCGGCTGATCAGCATATCTTTGCAGGCGATGTCTCAGAGATGAAATAGCGCCTATGCGCGCCTTGTTGGCGGCCGTCCAAGGTGTGCCGGAATTGATTCAGATGTGTTCTATACGTTGCGTACGGTGCCGTACGAAGTGCCCGTTTTGACGCTCGGGAAGTCGTAAAAGAACCAACAGTGATTCTGTAGACCAGACAGGCGGATTCCCGCAGAGCGAGGTTTTATGCGGCTTGCGAGGGGGCGGCTAGTTCAGGGGCGACAATCAGCCGTAGAAGGTGGCGGATATCGCATTGATCGCGCGCACTTCGCCGGCGGGTGCCTCCCATGTTGCGTCAGCTTTAAACGTCGCGTTAGATGCGTGCACAACGAGTTTCGCGATGGCGATGAGCGGCACGACACAGGGGCGATCCGGCGGCAGATGAAACCAGTCGTGTGCGGCACGGTAATGCGTGTCAATGATATGAACGAAGCGCGCAAAGCGTTTCGCTTCGATGATCAGTTGCCAGCCGTCGGCGGTGCGCTCGGCGCGCACTATCAGGCCGAGGTCATGACGCTCGCCGGCACGCCGCTCCGGCAGATGAACCGCTTCTGAAACGATCCGGCCGCTCGCCGGATCGCGCAGCGTCGCAATCGTGACATCGTGGGCGCGCGGGCCGAAGCGGTAGGCGTGCGTGAAGTCGAAGAACTGGCCGAGGCACTCGGCCGCGCCGATACGCTGTGTGCTGCGCGGCGGCAGCTCGACCGCGCGGCTGGCCGACGCTACCTTGACGCTGCCGTCGCGCAGGCAGACCAGATCCAGTTGGGCGTGGAACGGCTCCGCACGGTCGTTCAGTAGATGAATATCGAGGCCGTTGAGGCCTTCGTCGGTCATGAGCAGCTGGATGGGTTGCAGCGTGCGCGCGAGCCCGTGCAGGGCGCTTTTAGGCCGTCCTGTGGCGTCGATCAAGCCCCAGCCTGCGCCGGGGCGCAGATCCTGGAGCTGCCAGACCAGCGCGCCGCCGCACGTCGAGCCCGCGCGCCGCCATTCGGCGAATACGTCGGCCATCAGATCGGCGACCACCGCGCGCGACAGATCCAGATAACGCTCAGGGTCTTCGTAACGCAGCCGCGCCGGCTCGACACCGTAGAGCGTCTGAAGATAATGATCGCGTACGTCGTCGAAATCCCAGCCGGCGCCGGGGTCGCGCGGTACCGCCGCTTTCCAGCGCGGGTCGTGCAGGTGGATCGTGCCGAGTGCGTCGCGCAAGGTGGCGTCGTCGGGCACGTTGGCGAACGCGAGGCATTCAGCGGCAAACCGTACCTGCGAGCGGCGCACGTCGTCGAGCGGGCGTTGATAGGCGCCCACGCCGTAATAGTGAGTAACACCCTCGTTAGTTGAAAACGGCCACGCGCCGCCTGAGGGCGAATTACTCACATACGGTACATCTGACCGCTCGCGCACGGCAATAGCCGGGAGCTGCTCGGTGAATATTGATTGTGCACGCATCGAAACGGGGAGGCCGAACATGGCCGCCTGCTGGTCGACTTCGCTGCCGCCACACAGCACCGCGAGCGACGCAAAGCGCTGCGTGCGGGTTAGAAATTGCGTCGCTTCGCGCTCGATGGAAGCGCTGAAGGCGGCATCGTTCGGGTAGTCGAAATTCGCCAATGCGAAGTCTTGCCAGATGAGCAGACCGTATTCGTCAGCGAGTGCGTAGAAGGTGTCGGACTCGTACACCATCGTGCCGCCTACGCGCAGCATGTTCATGCCCGCATCGCGGGCGAGCGCGAAAGTGTGGCGCAGTTGCGTCGCGGTGCCGGTCAGCGTGACGAGATCCGCGCTGGTCCAGCACGCGCCGCGGCAGAACACCGGCGTGCCATTTACGCGCAAGGAGAAGCCCGTGCCGTCCGCACCGCGATCCACTTCGATGCTGCGAAAGCCGATCGATCCCAAAGGATGGGAAGTCGTGCGCTCGTCATCAAGCTGCAACGTCAGAGGATATAAAGTGGGATTGCCGTGCGTGTGCGGCCACCAGCGTTCGGCATGCGGGACGCAGACGCTGCCGCTGAGTGTATATGCATCGCGCCATTGCAAAGACGAAACAAAGCCACCGCAATTCAACGAGGCTGCACACGTGTCGACATTGTGCGGATGAACGAAATGTAGCGTGAGCGAAACAACGCCGCCCTCGTCTTCGAGGCGGCTGGTCAGATCAATCGTGTCGAATGCGTGCGGCGCGTCACTCAACAATTCAATGGGCCGCCATGGGCCGACTGCTTGCACCGATGGACACCATCCGGGCATATGGCCGAGCAAGGTGGTGCGCACGTTGCGCAAGGTGGAGGGTGTAACGAGGCGCGGCCGCCAGCGGGCGCGTGAGCGTTTTGCCGCCAGTGCCGGAGTCAGCGAGCGAAAGCACAGTGCGAGCGTCGCGCCGCCGTGTAGTTCGATGTCCAGATCGTGCGCGACGAACATTGAATCGGAGTCGAGGCGCTTGATGCCGTCGAGCCAGACTTCGGCGAGCGTGGCGAGGCCGTGCAGGCGCAAGCGGCGTTTGCCTGTGCCTGTCAGCGTGAGCCGGTACCAGTGATCGTCGAAGGCGAGCGGCGGCGGATTGGCGATGTCCAGCAGGCCCGCTGCACGGCGCGCGCTCGCTACCGTACCCGGTACGGGCGCGGCGAGCCAGCCTTGTGCGGGCAGGTCGGCGGGCGACGCGCATGCGCCCGGCGGCGTGCTGACGCACTGCCAGCCCGCGTCGAGCTGCTGCGGGCCGAGGTCCTCGGGTATAGCGTTGGCCGCTGCAACGGCGGCGATAATGCCGGCAGCTTCGGCAGCTTCGGCAGCTTCACTGGCCCTCTCAGCGAACGCAGCCGGAAGCACCCCACCTTCATCCGGTACCCGGTCAGTCGTCAGCGCATCCACGGCGATTTCCTGAAGCTCGAAACGAGCTCGTCACAGCACAAGCGCGGCGAGTGGCGGCAGCGTCTTTTCATAGGCACTTTCGAGCACGTCGAAGCAGTCTTCACACGAATCGCGGCGCCGGCGCGCGATGGCCCGCACAAGCCGGAACTGCATCACCATCGATTCCGACGCGATACTCTGCGCCGCCGCCGGGATCGACGCCGGGACCTCGAAACCTTGTGCCGAAAGCCACAGCAGATACTTCGAGAGAAATTCGAAATTCGCGCCGAGCTGCCGCATCAGGTTGAACGAGTACGGGTGGAAGAACGCCTCGCCGCGTTCGAGCAGTGTCTCGAGATGCGCGGGAAACGCCACACGCCACTGCGAGATCGGATTGGTCAGCGGCCGCCGGCCCAGATGCGCGCACAACAATTCCGCCGACGCTTCGGCGAGCGCGGTGCCTTCCAGCGCGGGCCGCGTCTGCTTGGCGAATTCAACATACGGAAACAGCAGATCCGGTTGCTGCGCGAATTGCGGCAGCTTGCGAAACACGCCGTCGTAGTCAACGCCCTCGAGCAGGTGATAGCCGGTGTTGTGAAAATAGCCGAGGCGGCGTGCCGGCGGATCGATGAAGTCGATGCCCACCGTGGTTTTCGGATGCTCGCGCCGATACGACGTGGCACGCGTATTCGGCAGGTAATAGCCGTCCACTTCCACCAGCACGGTATGGCCGCGCAAGGTCTGCGCGAGCACGCGGGCTTCGAGCGAGTCGTAGATCGCCAGTTCCTGCACCTGGGTGCCATAGAGCCGCTCGAGGTCTTCGAGGGGAAACTTGAAGAACGTGAACTGATCGCCTTCGAAGTCCTGCGTGACGGTAAAGCCGAACGCCGCGCGCGGATCGAGCCCGAAACCGTGCAGCAGTTCGATCCACAGGTCGACGTAGCAGTTGGTCTCCTGCCAGACGCGCTCGCCTTGATGCAACGCGTGCGGCGCATGCTGACGCAACGGCGCTGCGGGCACGGCCACGCCGCCCTGAGCCGGCAGGTCGAGCCGGCGCGGTAACGGTAAGGCGGATTGCACGCCCTTCGGCGCGGGGATCACGGATGGATTCATGCGCTGTCTCCGGCACCCTCTGCGGTCACCATGGAAGCCGGTTGCATGGACTGCATGCCTTGTGCCACGCGCGCCTCGGTATCGCCCCACAGCAGCGCGCGCACGTCGTCCGGCCATGCATTGACGTCGAGCCCGTGGTGGCGGAACAGCGCGAGCGTAATGCGCTCCATACCGAAGCCCACGCAACCCGTATGCGCCACCGCGCCGTCTTCGCACGCGATCTTCCAGATCGCGCCGAAGTGCTCCATGTGATAGTTGAACGACAGGCACGCCGTCTTGCCGCGCGGGTCGGCCACCGGAATCAGCAGTTCGAACTTGAGCGCCTGAGCACGCTGGCTATCGGCGACGATCTTGCCGCCGCGGCCGAAGAACGGATCGTTGGCGAGGTCGACTTCCACCGGGAGGTGCAGGAGCGTAATCAGCAGCGAGCCGCGTTCGACCCACATCTGCCGGAACGCCATCACCTGGTCGGCGCTGCCGAGGCGCACGTATTCGCGCTGCCGGAACATCTGCATGCGGCCCGGATCGAGCGAAGGTTCGTGGCGGAAGCAATACGAGAGCACGTCGATGGTGCGGCCGTCGGCGGGAAGCGGGCCGCGCCGCGCCATCACCGGATAGATCGGATAGCACGCGGCCGGCGTCAGCACCACGCGGGTCGGTTTCTGCTGCGCCATCCATTCTTCGCTGCGATCCTCGTCGCTTTCGGTCATCGCGTCGTCGAGTGCGCGCAACAGGCGCTGATGGCCCATGTCGTTGCCGCAGAACGAGTGGATCGTGCCCGCCAGGTTCGGAAAACTCTTCAGATACTCGCTGTCTTCGAAATCGGTGCGGCGCATGGCGGGCGGAAAGCGCAGCACTTCGGGCTGCTGGTCCGCGCCGAGATGGGTGATCGCCACGTTCAGGCGCTCCACCACGTCTTCAAAAATCTGGCTGCGGCCATACAGGCCGTTTTCGCCGGTATCGATCAGCAGGCCGGCGGCCAGCAGTTCGTCGCGGAACGTCGGCGCCGCGGGTTCCTGTTCCTCGGCCGTAGTGGCCGTTGCGGCAGCCAGCGCGGCGGTATCGGTCATCGTGTTCATGTCAGGCTCTCCCCGGGGCGGCAGGACGCTGTGCGAGCAACAAGCTCGCCGTGTTCTGCGCGATACGGTCGTTGTTGATCATCAGCGGCGCGGAGTAGAGGTCGCGCAGGTGCCGTCCCACGCTGTATTCCGTGCCGTTCTTGTAGCCCGCCATGCCGCAGATCATCAGCACTTCCTGCACGACTTGCAGCGCGGTGGTCGAGATGCTGGTTTTCAGGGTGTTCATGTCGGAGGCGAAGCCGAGCATGGCCGAGAGTGGCGCATCGGCCTGGCAGCCGCCGTGTTTCGCGTGATGCGCGGTACGGGCCGCTTCGAGCGCGACCGACAGGCGCGCCTGCATCATCTGCAGCAGGCCGACCGCTTCGGCGAGGCGCAGGCCGGCCGGCGGAATCGAGCCGGGCTTCGAGCGAGCCTGCGCACGAAAGAAGGCTTTCGCGCGATTGACCGCGTCGCTGGCGACGCCCGTCCATACCGAGGCCCACAGGGTGTGCGAGACCGGCAGCATGGTTTGGTCGGCGATATCGGCGAAGGGCGTCGGCAGGATCTGCTCGGCGAGACCCGTGGCGACGAGCCGGAAGCCCTCGCTACAGGTGCCGCGCATGCCCATCGAATCCCAGCCGCCGCGCTTTTCCAGCTGCGTTTCTTCGCGTAACGCGACGATCAGCACCTGATCAGCCGCGGCCGACTCGGCGGTGCGGCGCGCGGTGACCAGAATCCCGTCGGCGTGTGCGCCGTACGAGATCGTCGGCGCGAGCTTTTCGATGCGAAAGCGCTGCTTGCCCGGCTCGCCGTCGAGTTCGACCGAGCAGGCGCTGGTGCGCATATTGCCGCCGATGGTTTCTTCAGACGTAGCCGACGCCAGCAGCCATTGATGTTCAACCAGTTGCGCGAGCAACTTCCGATGCCACGCCGACTCGCTGCCGTGCGCCTCGATGCAGGCCACCTGGATCTGATGCATCGCGTACACCATTGCGGTGGAGGCGCAGCCCTGCGCGAGCGTGTCGCAGATTGCGGCGACATCCGCGAGCGAGAGCCCCGCGCCGCCGAACGCGGCCGGCACCATCGCCGACAGCAGATGTTCGTGCTTGAGCGCGTCGAAAGCCTCAACGGGAAAGCGCGCTTCGTGGTCCACCGAATCGGCGAACTGCGCAGCCACGGCCGCGCAGCGCTGCGCCGCGGCGCGCCAGCCGGGTTCGGTTTCCACCGCGCTCAGCATGACGGCCGCGCCGGCGGGTTGCGCGGCGTCGGGTGCGGCGAGCGGCGGCGCTGCCGCGGCCGTGTCCAGCAATGGGGCGTTCATGCTGCCGCCTTCGCCTGTTGCAACTCGGCGACCGCGGCGGCCATCGAATCGATGCTGGAGAACAACCGGCGCGTCAGCATGCGGTCCGGAATTTCAATGTCGAATTCATCTTCGATGGCCAGCATCAGATGCACTGTTGCGAGCGAGGATAGGCCCGCGGCGTATAGATCGGCGTCGTCAGCCAGGGCGTCCGGCGGGACGTCGAGGCGGGCCGATTCGGAAAGGATGCGTCGCAGTGCGGTTTTCATGTTGAGGTGCCCCCTTGTTGGTCAACGGTCTCTCGTATGTTGCTGTCGTAAAACGAACGGACATCGTCGTTTTTGGCGTTTATCGCAGCGCATGGCGTCATCGCGGCGCGTCTGGTGGCGGACTGACGCGCCTCGTTGCCACACTTGCACGGTGCCCCGAGACCGATTTCTACGGTTTCCTGCGGCGCCGTGTTCCGACGCCTCGTATTTAAGGATTGTGAAAGCCCAGCGTCAGTGCGATGGCGCACGGAAACGCGCGTTTCGCAGAAGTACCGTGTAGTCATGACAACAGGCCGGCATGTTGAGCCAGGCCGTCGAGGGCGGCGTGCGATGCCGTGCTCGCTGAACTTATTTACCGCTGGGGAACGTGATGAACTGGAAAACGCTGGAATTCGAGCAGCTTTCGGCACGCGAGTTGTATCTGATCTTGCGGGCGCGTAGTGCGGTCTTCGTGGTCGAGCAATCGCATGTCTGTCTTGACGCCGACGGCCACGACGAACATGCGCTGCACGTCTTCGCCGTCGAGGACATGGCGCGGCCCATGCCGGTCCTGGCTTACGCACGCGTGCAACCCGGCGACGCCGAAGATCCGGAAATCACCATCGACAAGGTGCTGACGAGCCCATTGCGGCGCGGCGACGGCACCGCCGAACTATTGCTCGAACGGGTACTGCAGGCAATTGCCGAGCGTTGGCCGGGACACGCGGCCCGCGTCAGCGCGCCGCTCGGGTTGCGCGACTTCTACGAGCAATTCGGTTTTCGTAAGACGGAAGGGCCGTACCTCGAGCATGGCGTGCCGTTCATCGGACTGACGCGTCAGGTGCGCGGCGGCCAGCTGCTCTTCGGTACGCGCCGCCGCGAGCGCGATGGCGTGGCGCTCGTCAATACGTTCGAGCTCCTGTAATGGCGCGAATGTTGATCACGCCTTCCATGCAGGTTGAACAGCCGGCATCGCCGCGCCAGCCGCGAGTCCTGCCCGGTGCGGCGTTTGCGCCGGACCTGCCGGGCCGACCCCAGGCACGTCCCGCCCCGGCTGCGCGCACGCGGCGCAAAGGCTTGCGTTATCCGCTGAGCTTGCCGTTGCTCCTGTTTGCCGTGACCCTGGGCTTGATCGTTCTGCATCAAGGCAGGCTGGTTGAATATTTCTTTCCGCTCGGCGCGTTCGGCGTGGCGTTGGTGCTGTATTGGCGCTCGCCCGCGCATTACGTCGGTTTCGTCTGCTGGTTGTTTTTTCTGACGCCGGAAGTACGGCGCCTCGCGGACTTCGTCAACGGCTCGTTCAATCAGCAGAGTCCCATCATGGTGGCGACGTTGCTCGCCGTCGCGCTGACCGGCCTGACCTTGCTCAAGCATGTGTCGTTGCTGGGGCAGCGCCGCGCGGCGCCGCTGGTGTTGATCGTGATCGCGCTTCTCTATGCCTTTGTGGTCGGTATGGCGCAGGTCGGTCCGGCGGCGGCGACATTTACGCTCATCAACTGGCTGTATCCCGTGATGGTGGCGTTTTATCTCACCGTGACGTGGCGCCACTATCCGGACTATCACCGGGTTCTGCTGAAGACCTTCGTCTATGGTGGACTCCTGATGAGTGTGTACGGTCTGCTCGAGTTCGTTTCGCCCATGCCGTGGGACGCGTTCTGGCTGATCTCCTCGAAAATGCTGTCCGAAGGGCAGCCCGTGCCGTTCGGCATGCGTGTGAGCAGCACGATGAATTCGTGCGGGCCCTTCGCGGTCACGCTCATGACGGTTTTGCTGATGTCACTGGCCGCGCGCGGTAAAGCACGCATCGTACTCGGATGCGTAGGAGTTCCCGTGCTGCTGCTCACCAGCGCGCGCAGCACGTGGGGCGGTTTTGCGATCGCGCTGGTGTATTCCTTCGCCATGCTCGACGGTAAAAGCCGTAGGCGGCTGATGGCGGCCGTACTCGGCCTGGCCGTGGTGGCCGCGCCGCTGATGATGATCGATCAGGTCGCGGAGCCGGTGATGCAGCGGTTGAGCTCGATTCAGGATCTCACCCAGGACGACAGCTACCAGGCGCGCGCGGAGTTTTACAAGTCATTCATGTCGTCGGCGCTCACCGATATTGCCGGGCAGGGGCTCGGCACCACCGGTCTTGGCAGCAAGCTGTCCGATGACAAAGGCGCGCAGGCGATGCTCAATTTCGACAGCGGCCTGATGGAAGTGCCCTATGTGATGGGGTGGCCAGGCACGCTGCTCTACACCACCGGCATCGTCATGCTGCTGTGGCGCGCGTATCGCGCGAGCCGTCAGCACCCGACCGATCTGCTGGCGATCTCCGGCGTCGGCGTGGCCGTGGCGATTTTCTCAATGATGGTTTTCATTAACACGCTGACCGCGGTGTCGGGCATGTTTTTCTTTATTGGCGTGACCTTGCCGGTGATTTCTCTGCGCTACGCGCGTGAACGCCACAGCGTGGTCACCGCGGCCCCGGCACGACCCTAGAAGATATCCAGATGAAGGACACCCGGATGCGGATTTTGATCGTCACTCATGTCGTGCGCAAGAACGATGGGCAAGGGCGCGTCAACTACGAGATCGTACTGGCGGCGCTCGCGGCCGGTCATTCGGTGACGCTGCTCGCCGCGGGTGCCGCGCCTGAACTGGTGCAGCACCCGCGCGTGCGCTTTGTGCAGATTGGCGAGAGCAGGTTGCCGGGCAAACTCGCCCAGTACCAGATGTTCGCGTGGCGTTGCGGTGCGTGGATCCGTGCACATCGTCAGGAATTCGATGTGATTCACGTGAACGGATTCATTGCATGGGCACGCGCCGATATCAATGCGGCGCATTTCGTTCATGACGGCTGGTATCGCTGCGGTTTCTATCCGTTTCGGCTGTTACGCAGCTTCTACGACGCGTATCAGGTCATCTACACGCTATTGAATATCGGCTGCGAAAAATGGGCGTTCCGGCATGCGGAAGTCATCGTGCCGGTGTCGCATACGGTCGCCGCCGAGGTGCGCGCGCTCGGCATCGGGTCGGCGCAGGTGCAAGTGATCCATAACGGCGTGGATGTCGACGAATTCACGCCCGGTGCGCCTGAGCGGGCCCGCTTCAATCTGCCGTCGGCGCCGTTCATGCTGCTGTTCGCAGGCGACCTGCGCATGTCGCGCAAAAATCTCGACACGGTGCTGCACGCGCTCGCGCATACCTCGGCCAATGTGCATCTGGCGGTGGCGGGGATTCTGCACAACAGTCCCTATCCGGCGCTGGCGGCTTCGCTCGGGCTGACGGAGCGGGTCCACTTCACGGACATGGTGATGGACATGCCCGCGTTGATGCGTTCGGTCGATGCGTTCGTGTTTCCCTCGCGCTACGAACCGATGGGACTAGTGCTGCTCGAAGCACTGGCCGCGGGATTGCCGGTCATTACCGTACGGACCGCGGGCGGCGCTGAAGTGATTTCATCCAGAAGCGGCATTGTGCTCGACGATCCCAACGATGCGGTTGCGCTTGCCGCGGCGATCGAACGCCTCGCGAGCGATCCCGAATACGCCCACCGCCTGGGGCAGGCGGCGCGCGAAGTCGCAGGAACCTTGAGCTGGCAGGCCATGGCGGAGCGCTATCTGTCGCTCTACGAGCAGGTGCATGCGCGGCGCACGGCGCAATCGTTGCCCGCCGGTTGTGCTACCGCGTCGGTGGAACTATGAGCGCGCCGATCGATTCGCTGCAGATCGGCATGCACTGGTTCAATGAACGGCCAGGCGGCCTCGATCGCATGTTCAAGGCGCTGATCGATACGCTGCCGGCGCAGGGGGTCAATGTCCGCGGGATGGTGGCGGGCACCCCAGGGGTGTTCGACGCGTCGGGCGGCATCGTGCTGGCCTTCGCCGGCGCGCAGGCGCCGCTCGGCACGCGCCTGTGGGGTTCGCGCAGGCAGTCGCGGGCGCTGCGGGCGGCGAAGATGCCCGACGTCGTCGCCACGCATTTTGCGCTGTATGCCGCGCCGACCGCGGGCCTCTTCAGAAGCGTGCCGAAGGTCGTGCATTTTCACGGACCGTGGGCCGCCGAGTCGTATCCGGGCGGTGAGGGCGGCTGGTCACGCGCGATGCGTGTCGCGCTCGAGCGCTTCGTGTACCGGGGCGGCACGCGTCACATCGTGCTGTCGCAGGCGTTCGGGAAGATCCTGCGCGAGACCTATGGCGTGCGTGACGAGCGCATCCGGATCGTGCCCGGCTGCGTCGACGTCGCGCAATTCGACACGCGCGTGACGCAGCGGCAGGCACGTGAGCGCCTCGGTTTGCCGCTGGATCGGCCGCTGCTGTTCTGCATGCGGCGCCTGGTGTCGCGCATGGGGCTCGAGGATCTGATCGATGCGATCGCCATCGTCAAGCCCGTGCTGCCCGACGTACTCCTGACGATCGCCGGTAAAGGGCCGCTGGAGGCGCAATTACAGGCGCGCATCGTGGCGCGTGGGCTCGAGCGCCACGTTCGGCTCGCCGGTTACGTGCCCGACGACAAGGTGCCGCTCTGGTATCGCGCCGCCGATATGACGGTGGTACCGACCGTGTCGCTCGAAGGCTTCGGGCTCACGACGATCGAATCGCTCGCGGCCGGCACACCGGTGCTGGTGACGCCGGTGGGCGGTCTGCCGGAAGCGGTCGCGCCGTTATCGGCCGAGCTGGTGTTGCCCTCGTGTGGCTTCAAGGCGATCGGCGACGGCATCACGGATGTCCTGCTCGGCCGGCGTGTGGTGCCGGATTCGCAGGCGTGCCGCGCGTATGCGCGCCAGCATTTCGATCGGCCGGTAGTCGCCGCGCAGGTTGCGCACATCTACCGCGAAGCGATCGACGCGTTCTGACGCGTTAGAGATCATGCAACGTCTTGCACGCAAATCCTTCGAACGCCTCGTATGCGTAGCCGCTCTGGCGTTGCCGGTGCTCGTGCTGATCGCGGCGAGCGACCCGGGGGGCGGCGCGACACTTGCGCCGGCGCAGACAACCCGCGTCGCGCCGGGTGCGAACTTCGTGGCGTCTGCCGGTAAGCCAGCTGCCGAAGCGCGCGCGGCTGTCGCGCATCCGTCTCTGTCGTACCGCACCTCGTGGATCGGCAATACCTGGGGCTACGCGGATCATCGCTGGGTGCAGATCGACGTGCAGGCGCTCGCTGTCACGCCTGAGGGCGATGTCTTCACGAACGCACCCTGGGACGAAGGCGGTGGCGAAATTGGTCAGTACCGAAACGGCCAACTGGTTCGCTACGGTGGCGAGTCGCACGGCTGGGGCATGATGGGCGGCGACGCCATCGCTGTGAACGACGAATACGTGTTCGTCGCGCAAACGGTTGTCAGTCTCGGCAACGAGATGACTCAGCACCGGCGCATGCCGCGCGAGGGCGAGCAGTGGACGGGCGTCGCTCGCCGCAGCCGCGCCGATATCCGCGACGGCGTGCCGTTCGCTGGTCAGGTGAGCTGGCCGGGCGGCAGCCGATTGGCGTTTCTGCTGGTCTCGACTTTTTCGAGCAAGGAGGATTACGCGATCCGCGGACTCGCCGCGGACGAGACGCGCCTCTTCGTGTCGAATCAGCGTGACAACCGCGTGCAGATTTTCGACGCCCAGACGATGCAGGCCGTCGGCAGTTTTCCGGTCCACGAACCGGGGCGCCTCGCGCTCGCGCCCGATGGCTCACTGTGGATCGTCGAGAACAGCCGCACTGAGGGCGCCGGGCGCGTGGTCCACCGGGCACGCGATGGCGCACGTCTTGGCGAACTCGCATTGCCGCGCGGCGTGGTGCCCGCGGATCTGACGGTCGACACACGCGGACGGTTGTTGATCGCCGACAACGGCGCGCATCAGCAGATCCTGATTTTCACGGCGAATTCAGCAAATCCAGCGAATCCTGGGGCAACGGCATCCGGCGCCGGACAGCCCGGGGCGGGCATGCAACGGTCGGCGAGCTTCGGAGAAGAGGGCGGTATTTACGCGGGCCGCGCCGGCGCGCCAGGGCCGCGGCGCTTCAATGGATTGACCGGCGTAGGCGTGGACCGGGCCGGCAACATTTATGTGTCGATGAACGGCGCGGGGCCACGTCCCATCGGCATGGTTCCGAGCACCTACGACGGTGCGCTGATCGAAAGCTATGCGCCCGACGGCAAGCAGCGCTTCAGTTTGCAAGGGCTGTTGTTCGTCGACGGGGCGCAGTTCGTCGATGGCGAGCCGCCCTCGGTCTATAGCGGCAGCAAACGCTTCACGCTCGATCTGACACGCCCGGTCGGCGAGGAGTGGTCTTACGCCGGCTATACCGCTGACCGGTTCCGCTATCCCTACGATCCGTATTTTCATCTGTACCTCGGCGGCCAGCGCGGCATGCCGCTCGTGCGTGATGTCCACGGACACCGGCTGCTCTATACGACGGACATGTACTCGTCGTTTCTGCGCATCTACCGCTTCACCGCCGATCGCGAGACGGCGATTCCTTCAGGTCTCTTCGCGCAGTCGCACATCGACGGCGCGTGGCCGCCCAACCAGCCAGCACAAGGCGAATGGATCTGGCGCGACGCGACCGGCAAGGGTGATTTTTCCGCCAGCGCGTTCGACCAGAACACCGGCAGCACCGATGCGCCGCAGATGCGCGCGTGGTGGGTCGACAGCCAGGGCGATATCTGGCAAGGCACCGAGTCGCAGGGAATCCGCTCGTTTGCGCTGCAGGGTTTCGACCGGGTCGGCAATCCGGTCTACGGCTATACCGCGATGCGGCAGTATCCGCCGCCCGCGCCGTTCTACCGTATCGCGCGCCTGAATTACTTTCCCGCCGACGACACGATGTTCGTCTCCGGGTCGACGCCGGCGCATCCCTTCGTTCAGGACAACTGGAATGGCGCGGGTTCGCAACTGGCGCGTTACGACCACTGGAAGAGCGGCAAGCCGGTGCTGCGCTACGTCATCGGCTTGCCCGACCGCGGTGCGCCCGACTGGTCGTCGATCAGCGGCTTCGCGGTGGCGGGCGATTACGTGTTTGCCATCGAAACCCGAAGCGCGATCGTGCGTGTCTACGACCGGGCCACCGGCCGCGATGTGGGCCGGCTCGAACCGGGCAAGGAAGTTGGCTCGACGAGCGGCTGGATCGATGTGCCGATGCCGCTTACCGCGCATCGCCTCGCGTCGGGCGAATACCTCGTGCTGGTCGAGGAAGACGCACACGGCAAAGCGTTGATGTATCGCTTCACGCCACAGACGGCGCCGTCAGCGGTTGCCGCTCCTCACTTAACGGATACTGCACAGATCCCATGAAGATTATTCATCTAGCCAACCATGCGCAGAACGTCGGCAACGGCATCGTCAATATGATGGTCGACCTCGCCTGTATGCAGGCGCGTGCCGGCCACGACGTGACGGTGGCGTCGGCGGGTGGCGGCCACGAGGATTTGCTGGCGCAGCAGGGCGTGCGTCACGTGCTGCTCGCGCAATCGCCACGGCCGTCGCGCGTACCGGCGATGGTGGCCGGTTTCCGCCGGCTGGTCGCGAAGTACGACCCCGACGTCGTGCACGCACACATGATCACCGGCGCGCTGATTGCACGCTTCAGCTTCCTGCCGCGGCGTTTCGCGCTGGTCACCACCGTACACAACGAGTTTCAGAAAAGTGCAACGCTCATGGGCGTGGGCGACCGTGTCGTAGCGGTCAGCGACGCCGTGGCGGTGGCGATGGCACGACGCGGCATATCACGCGCACGTCTCGCTGTCGTCGGCAACGGGACGATCGGCACGCCTCGCCTCGCCAACACACCGGTTCCTGACGAACCGCAGCTGGCCCATCCGTGCATCGTCACAGTGGCGGGCATGTACGAACGCAAGGGTATCCGCGATTTGCTACAGGCTTTCGCGCTCCTGCGCGAGCGTGTGCCTGACGCGGTGCTGTATCTGGTCGGCGATGGGCCCGATCGCGCCGTGATGGAAACACTGGCCCAGCAACTCGGGGTGGCGGAGCATGCGCACTTTAAGGGCTTCGTTGCGGATCCGCGTGCCTATCTTGCTCAAGCCGACGTTTTCGCTCTGGCTTCGCACGCTGAACCGGGTGCTTTGGTGTTGTGCGAAGCCCGTGAGGCGGGGCGCGCGATTGTCGGGACTCAGGTGGGTGGCATTCCAGAGATGCTCGATGACGGCGAAGCCGGTCTGCTGGTGCCGCCCGCGAATCCGGTTGAGCTTGCGCAGGCGCTTGGCCTGCTCCTGACCGATCGTGTCGCGCATGCCGCGCTGATGGCGCGCTCGCGGCAAAACTGCGAGAGATTCAGCGTGCAACGCGTGAGAGAGGATTACCAGCTGGTTTATGAGCGTGCGCTCGCCAGCCGCCAGCCGCGCCGCTTTGCCACAATCGCCACGACGGCCAACCTGGCCGCGCCTGAAATCGCCGTGCGGGACGCTGTGTCCCGGAAGACGACGTTGTGACGCGCAAGGGGAGGCGTGGCGCCGGGAAACATCGGCGAACAGACGGTGAGGCGGTCGTGCAGGGGCATGCAAAGAGGCGGTGAAGCGGACCTGAATCCCGGCCCGCTTCAACCTGGCCGGCTTAACTCACCGAGAGCGTCACACGCGTCCAGAGTTTGTAGACGACGCGCCTGAGCTCACTGGATCCATGCAGCGACAATCCCAGATTCGCCGCCGCCATGACAAGCGCCGCGGCGATCAGCGTCGGCAATGCGGTGATCTCTTCGGAGAGCACCAGCGCGACGACCAGGAACGCGAGATGGACCAGCATATTGCGCACGATGGACCAGACATGCAGTCGCGCGAATGCTAGCAGCACGGCGTAGTCGAACAGCGTCTTCATCACGACGACGACACCCGCGCCCATGATCCCGAACCAGTGAATACCACACCACAGCGCACCGGCAAACACCGGCAGTTCGAGCCAGCTCACGCCGGCCACATAGGCGGGGCTTGTCTGCGCCTGAATCAGAATTCCCAGAATGCCGCACTGACCGCTCAGCCACACGCCCAGTACGAGCACGCCGGCGACCGGCGCCGCGGCCGCGAACGTCGGTCCGAGCCACAGCGTCAGAAAGGGTTTGAGTGCGAACAGCGCGACGATCACGCAGGGCGTGAAAGCGCCGTTCAGAAATGCGAGGGCGCTATGCGCAAGTGCGTCGGCGTCGGCGCGCGAGACGGCTGACAGGCGCGGGAAGAGCGTGCGCACCATCGCGATCGGCAGCAGGTTCAGGCGCGTGATGAGGTTTTGCGGGGTCGCATAGTAAGTGACGAAGCGCGCGCCTAGCAGCGCGCCGACCAGTACCCGGTCGAGGGTCGACCCAATCATGTTGGCGCCTGAAAACATCAGCATCCAGCGGCCATAGCGAAAGAGTTCGACCATCACGCGCCATTGCGGCATCCGTACGCGGCGAATTCCGATTGCGCGGAACGCCGCCGCGCCGAGCAACACGCCGGCGATCAGACGGGCTACGACCGCGGCCGGAATCACCACCGCAAGCGAGGGCGAGAAGCAGAAGATCGACGCCAGCGGCAGCAACTGGAACAGCGCCGTGCCCAACGTCTGGTTGATATTGAAACTGGCGAAGCGCTCCACGCCGTTGATGGCGCCGGCAAAGACCCACGAGACGTTCGCGATGGGCACGGCCACCGCGATCCACGGCAGGCTCGCCATCACTTCGCGTTGGAAGGCGGGCTCAATCTTCACGCCGTGCGTGATGTAGAGAAACGCGCCGAGGTATACCAGCAGGCCACCCACGATGCCGGTCCCCAGATTCATGAACCAGGCGCTCCAGAAGATGCACTCGATGGAGTCGTCTTTGGCGGCGCGCGCTTTCGATATCTGATTTTCGGTGGCGAGGCTCGTGCCGAGATCGAGCACGCTGAAGTAGCCGATAAGCGTCCACACCAGATTGATGACCCCATATCGCTCGACGCCCATCAGATGAATATAGGCGGGCACGGTGACGAGAGAGATGAAGGTCGGAGCGATCGCTCCTGCAAAATTGATGAAGATGTTCTTGACGATACTTCTTTCCATGGTGCGCTTTTCCGGCAGGTGAAGTCATTGAATGGTGTGATCGATCGTGGACGCTGTCGGTGCGCGGCCGCACCCAGCAGCGCGTTTGAAACGATGACGCCGGCCTGTCGCAGGTGTCGATATTGCACCTCCGCCCTTTATTGATGTGTGTGTGGCCGTACAGATAGTCATGGTCCGGCAGGGTTAAATGAAATCCGTTACGGTTTTCGGAGCACCCATGATCGACACCACGAACGAGGCCGTCCGGGGCAGTGGCGGCGCGTTATCCGCACGTCTGATTTCCATCTGCATTCCGACCTGCAATCGGCCCGCCTTGCTCGCACAGGCCCTCGACAGCTGCCATGCCCAGACGTATGACGAGTTTGAAATCGTAATCGGCGACGATTCGAACGACGACAGCGCGCGGCAGGTGGTGGAGCATTGCCGCTTGCGCAGCCCGCGGCCGATTCCGATCCGTTATGAACGTAATCTGCCCCGGCTGGGACAGGCGGCCAACGTGAACCGGCTGTTTGCGCGCGCACAAGGCGCTCGGCTCGTATTGCTGCACGACGACGATCTGCTCGAGCCGAACGCGTTGAGCTGTCTCGACGAATGCTGGCACCAGCATCCCGAGTTGACCGCCGCGTTCGGCAAGCAGCGTGTCATCGCCGACGACGGCACGCCGCGGCAGCAAGCCACCGACCGCCTGAACCACGACTATCTGCGTGTGCCCGAACGCGCCGGCCGTCTGCCCGTGCCGGCGCTGGCGGGTATCGATCAGATGTTCCCGAACAATGGCTATCTGGTGGATACCCTGGCGGCGCGCCGGATCGCGTATCGCGCGGCCGCCGAGGTCGGTGAAGCGTGCGACTTCGATTTTGGCTTGCGGCTCAGTGTCGACGCTGTCGCGATCTGTTTCGTGGATGCGTTCGTGTCGGTTTCGCGTGAAACGGCGCTGTCGATATCGACCCACGCGCTGCCGGCCATGCACGCGTTTGCGCAATTGCGCGCGAGCAGCGTGCCCGCGGCGGCGCAGGCGGCGCGCGAGGACGCGCTTCGGCGCGTGGCGCCGCGCGCCGCGTCCGCTTACGCACGCGCCGGTGAGTCAGCCGCCGCATGGCGTGTGCTGCTGTCGCGGCACTATCCGATGCGTGACCGCTTGCGTGCGCGCTTTTTCTATCACCTGCTGCTTGCCACCCGGTCGACCTTTGCCTCGCGCGCGCCGCACGGCAATTGAACGGTGCGTCGATCTGAGTTGAATCGGTCGTCGCGACATGTAGTGCATCAAGCCGCATAAGCATCGGAGTCCGACCCAGTGTGGGAGGGCGTACAGATTAATCAGACGGCGTTTGTTGTAGTGATCGAAAGCGGCGTTGAACCGCTGAGGAGTGTAGCGTGAGGCCAGTAGTGTTCGATGGCCGGTTCGGATGGTTGCATCCGGCGGAGGGGCCAAGTGGCGTGGTGCTGTGCTACCCGTTCGGGTACGACGCACTGTGCACCTATCGCGGCATGCGCAGGCTGGCCGAGCGGCTCGCCGCGCGCGGCGTGCCAGTGCTGCGGTTCGATTACCCAGGCACCGGCGATGCGGCGGGAGACGCGAGCGAACCAGGCCGCTGGCGCGCGTGGATCGACAGCATCAAGCAGGCCGTGGCGCTGCTGCGTGAAACCACGGGTGTCGAGCGCGTGACGCTGTGCGGGCTGCGGCTTGGCGGTACGCTTGCGGCGCTGGCCGCTCAGGAACTCGGCGGCGTGGATGGCCTGGTGCTGCTCGCGCCCGTTCTGTCGGGCAAGAATTATCAGCGCGAATTGCGTGCGCATTACCGCAAGTGGCTGTTGATGCCCGCCGCGATGGATTGCGAAGCCGAGCCCGATACCGATGCGTTCGTCGAAGCATACGGTTTTCGTCTCTATGGTGATGCGCTGGAGAGCTTGCGTGCGGTCGATTTGCGGCGCGACGCCGTTCGCCCGGCCGACCGCGTGCTGATACTCGATTCGCTGGACCCGGTGCGGGTTGACGCGCTGGCCGCGCATTATCGTGAACAAGGCGTGCAAGTGGAAAGACAGTCGTTCGACGAATACGCCAGGTTCATGATGGAGGCGCTCGATAGCGAGATTCCGCAGGCGGCGTTTCAGTCGATCGAAAACTGGCTGGCAGGCGGCGCTGAAAATCCGGCTACGCTTCCACGCATGGCGGCGGATAGCGAAGCGGGTTCACTCGCCGATCAAATGGCCGATCAAATGGCTGAGCGCACGGCGGATCGCGTGAGCCACCTCATCGAGCCGGGTGTGATCGAAACGCCGGTGTGGCTCGACGGCGGCAGGATGTTTGGCATCTACTGCACGCCTGAATCGCACGCTACCGCCTCGCCCGCGGTACTGATGCTGAATACCGGTGCCGTGTCGCGGATCGGCAATGCGCGACTCGGCGTGCGCTTCGCGCGACGTCTTGCGCGCCAGGGGGTCGCGTCGCTGCGTGTCGATCTCGGCGGCTTGGGCGACAGCCAGCCATCGCAAGATGCGGTGAGTCTCGATGCACTGTATTCACAGGCAGGCGCCGACGATGCCGCGTGCGCGGCGCGTTGGCTGACAGCGCAAGGGCATCGCGGCGCGGTGCTGCTCGGCATTTGCGCGGGCGCCTTCGTCGGTCTGCATGCCGCGTCACGTGAACCGGCGGTGATTGGCGCCGTGCTGGTCAATTTGCAGAAGTTCACATGGCAGAACATCTGCGATGAACACGGTAAGCCGGCCGTCCCGGTGGCGGCCTTCGGTTCGACGCGCAGTTACCTGCGCTCGATGTGCCAGCCACGAAAATGGATTCGCGTCGTTCGAGGGCAGACCGGCGGCCTGCCGGTTGCCCGCGAGCTTGCGGCGCGCTTCGTGGCCAGATTCGGCGCGGCGCTCGCCGACCGTGTCGAACGTATCTGCGGGGTCCAGCTGGGATCGAGAGACGAGCAACGTCTCTTCACCGCGCTGCATGCGCAAGGCGTCGATACGCGTCTTTTATACGGCGTGCTGGACGAAGGCGTCGAGGAACTCGAACGCTATTTCGGTGCGCGTGGTGGGCGGCTGCGGCGCTTCGGCCGGATCGGTGTGGCCTTCTGCGAGCGCACCGATCACGCCATTCTGTCAGCCCGTGCACAAGAAAACGTGATGTCGTACTTCGAAGATTTTTTTCGAAGCACCTTCGACGAATCCCGTCAGCCTGAGTCATCTGTTGGCGGCGGGTCGCGCCGCGCGTGGCTCGACTGGCGCCATGCGCGCACCATACAGTGGCTTCTAAAACGTGCGCGCGCACTTCGTCTATCAGGCGAAGCGTAATGAACGCATCGGGTTGCCGATCCAGTGCGCTTCCACTTTGATGGAGCAAGGCAATGAACAGTCAATCCGAGTTGGACCGCGTCAACCGTATCGCATGGAATTCACCTGATGCGACCCGCGTATTCACGCTCGAGAAAACCTTCTCGGACCTGGGCGAACAGGCTGCGTTCGAGTGGCTCACGCCGCGCTGCGCCGGTACGCCGGTGCTGGATATCGGTGTCGGCACGGGCCGCACGATCCCGCTGATGACGGCGATCTCGAACGACTATATCGGCGTCGACTACACGCCGAAACTGCTGGAGATTGCGAAGTCGAACTATCCCGGACGCGACTTGCGGCATATGGATGCGCGCGACATGTCAGCGCTGCCGTCCGGGCATTACGGGCTTGCGGAGTTCAGCTGGAACGGCATCGACTGTGTGGACTACGACGATCGCGTAGCGATTCTCAAGGAGATGTATCGCGTGGTGCAGCCCGGCGGTTATGTACTGTTCTCATCGCATAACCGCGGCGGACCGGGCTACCGCGAAAACATCTGGCAATTGCTGCCGCAATTCACCTTCAATCCGCTCAAGCTCGGCTGGCGCACGCTGCGCTCGATGCGACGCTTTCAGCTCGGCACATTGAATTACGTGCGCCACGTCAAGCTGAACCACGACTACGGTAGCTACGCGGTGAAGACCGCGGCGGCACACAACTTCGGCATTGTGATCGTCTATACGACGCTGAGTGAGCAGCGCCGGCAACTCGCGCAGATCGGCTTTCAGAGCGATGCGGTGTTCGGTAGCTGCGAAGGCAACCGCATTGCTGACGACGTGGAAATCAGCGATACGTGGTGGTTTCACTTCATCGCGCGCAAACCGGTTGCCGCGGGTCCGTTTGACTGACCGCCGCTGCTTGGGCGAAGGCGGCGCACTACGTGCGTCGCACACATAAAAAACATCGATAGACCGGATTGAACACTAACGGGAAGCGGACATGAATCGCATCGTTGAACCAGGCAATCCGCTCGTGTCGGCTGCGGGCATCACCGGCAAGGCCACGCGTTTGTCGGTCCAGCCGGTAATTCTCGCGGGCGGGTCGGGCACGCGTCTATGGCCGTTGTCACGCGAGCGCAATCCGAAACAACTGATCGGCCTGATGGGCGACGAATCGCTGCTCGAGGCCACGCTGCGCCGGCTCGACCTTGGGTTCGCCGCGACTGCGGGCAACAGGACGGCGACCGGGATGTCGACAGACACGCCGCTGAGCATGGCCACGCCGCTCGTGGTCTGCTGCGAGGACCTGCGTCTGCAAACGCTCGAACGTCTCGAACAGTGCGGCCGGCCGGTACGGATGGTGTTCGAACGGGTGCCGCGCAATACCGCGCCGGCGCTAACGATTGCCGCGTTGGCCGCGCGCGCGGGCGCAGAGGCCGGTGACGATCCCATCATCGTCGCATTGCCGGCGGACCATCTGATTGCCGATCATGCGGCGTTCGGCGCGGCGCTCAGGCAAGCGATCTCTCACGCTGCGCGCGGTGCGATCGTCACCCTCGGCGTGCCGCCGCAGCGCGCGGAAACCGGCTATGGCTATATCCGCACAGGTAGGACGCTCGGCGTGCACGGGGCGCGCTCGATCGAACGCTTCGTCGAGAAGCCGGATGCGGAACTCGCCAAACGCTATGTGGCTTCTGGCGAGTACTGGTGGAACAGCGGCATGTTTCTGGTGCGCGCCTCGGTGTGGCTGGCGGCCATCGAGCTCTGCCGGCCCGCGATCGCGGCGGTTTGCGCGGAGGCTTTCGAGCATGCCGCCGTGGATGGCGACGGTGCGCTGCATCTTGCGCGTCAGCCGTTCGCCGCGTGTCCTTCTGATTCGATCGACTACGCGGTGATGGAGCGTGTCGCTACCGACGCGCGCCTCGTCGGCGTCGCGGTGCCGCTTGTGGCGGGCTGGTCGGATGTGGGCGCGTGGGACTCGGTATGGGAGGCGTCCGATAAGGACGCTTGCGGCAACGTCGCGCGTGGCCGCGTGATGTTCGAGGATTCGAACGACAGCTTCGCGCACTCCGAGGGCCGGCTCGTCGCATGCGTCGGCGTGAGCGGCGTGGTGGTGGTCGAGACCGCCGACGCCGTGCTGGTCGCCTCGAAAGATCGCGTGCAGGACGTCAAGGCGATCGTGAGCCGGCTGAAGGCGGAGCAGGGTACGGAGGCGCGGGAGCATCGCAAGGTCGGCCGGCCGTGGGGCTTTTACGAGTCGCTCGAACGCGGGGAGCGCTTCCAGGTGAAGCGCATCGTCGTGAAACCGGGCGGGCGTCTGTCGTTGCAAATGCATCACCATCGCGCGGAACATTGGATTGTGGTGCGCGGCACCGCACGTGTCACGCGCGGCGAAGAATGCTTCCTGCTTTCGGAGAACCAGTCGACGTATATTCCGCTCGGCGTCACGCACCGGCTCGAAAATCCGGGCAAGACGCCGCTTGAAATGATCGAGGTGCAATCAGGCGGCTATCTCGGCGAAGACGACATCGTGCGCTTCGACGATCAATATGGCCGAGACCAGGAGAGCGGCCATGCAGGCGCGGGTACGTCACGCTGACGAGCGGGAGGAGGCTGGGGCCACGACGTTGCAAGCGCCGGTGGCTTGCGCTGTGGGCGGCCGTAGCGATGCCGGATTCTGCGCGGCTGGCCTTGAAGCGTCCGGTGCGGGGACTTTCGACGAGCGCCGCTTCCGCCACGCGCTGGGGCGTTTTGCCACCGGCGTCGTGGTGATTTCAACCGGCAGTGGCGACGGGATGCACGCAATGACCGCCAATGCCTTCATGTCCGGTTCGCTCAAACCGCCGCTGATCGTCGTGTCGGTCGGACACCGCGCGCGCATGCACGAACGTCTGATGAGCAGTGCGACGTTCGGCGTGAGCGTGTTGTCCGATGCCCAGGAGCCCCATAGCCGCCATTTCGCCGGCGAGCCGCAGAGCCGGCTCGCGCCACGCTTCGCGCCGGTGGACGGTTTGCCTGACGTGGTGCTGCTCGAACACGCCGCGGCCCGTTTCGCGGCGCGCATGGTGGACCGGCATCCATGCGGCGACCACACGCTCTTTGTCGGCGAGGTGCTAGTGTTCTCGCTCGACGAACACGCGCCACTGATTTTTTTCGGCGGGCGCTATGCGTCGGTAGCCGAGTCGCTTTGAGGCGCCGCTTGCAATTCAGCTCAACGTTGGCCACAACGTCCGTCACGATTTGCACCTGCTCAAGCGGTGAGTTCGGTGGGTTTTCTTTCAATTCGCCCGCGTTCTTTACATTCGAAGGCCGACGATGCTCGACGCCAGAAGCGCCGTATCGTCGCGCCGGTCTCTTCGCGCCTGCCCGGCGCGCCCCCAGCGGGTGAAAATCAGACAATTCGATTCACTACGTGCGTCTTCGCACTATGCAAATTTTGCCGCGCAGGCACGCTTGAGACGCAAGCTTATGGCCCATCAAAACATGCGGCGTTACACGAACGAAACAATTCTTCAGAGGGATAACCCTCTCAGGACGTTTCCCAACTGGCGCAACCGTTTCGAAGCTAGCAACGTATCGTAAAAGAACCGATGCATATCGATAAAACGACACGTTAGGGCTGCTTGATCAACAGGCTACGCGGGGGCAAACACCGCTTCGGGGAGAGTGTCATGGAACAGGCAAACAAGGATCGATCACTGGTAAGCAAGGTCATGGATGGACTCGTGACCGGCATCGTCGAAGAGAAGTACGGCGCCATACTGCCACCGCAGGATGTGCTGTCGAAGGAGTTCGACGTCAGTCGCACCGTCATGCGCGAGGCGCTGTCGATGCTGCTCGCGCGCGACATGCTGGACGTGCGGCCCAAGATCGGCACGCGCATCCGGCCGATGAGCGATTGGCGCATGATCGACGAGGACGTCGTGAACTGGCGTTTTCGCGCGAAGCCCGATCCGCTGTTTCTGCGCGACGTGATCGAGTTTCGCATCCTGATCGAACCGCGTGCCTCGGCGCAGGCGGCGGCGCGAGGCAGTGCGGCTGACATCGCGGCGATTCGCGAGGCGTTCGAGGCGTTCCGCGTAATCCAGCCGGGCGAGCCGGGCTATCAGGCTGCCGACGAACTGTTCCATACACGCATCGTGGTGGCGAGTGGCAATCAGTTCTTCAAGCAGATGGCGGCCATCATTCGCGGCGCGCTGTCGACGGTCAACCCGATCGTCAATCGGAACGATGGAGCGGGGGATAAGGCGGTGAGCACGCATCAACGCGTGGTCGAGGCGATCGAGCGGCGCGATCCGAAGGAAGCGGAAATCGCCTCGCTGGCGATGATCGACTACACCGCGGAAGAGATCGGCAGCAGCTTTACGTCGGAACCGCCGGTGCGCGGCTGAGCGCGGCCGCTACGGCGGCAGCCCAGCTTGCCTTCCCGCAGAGACGTGGCATAACGAACGGTGCGGCAGCGTGCTCGCGCACGCGCGCGCGGCTTGCGTCACAATGGCGCCTGTTCTGAACTGCACGGACTCGAAGGAACGATGACAATCGCAATGCAAGAAGCCTCCACGGACGGCATGATTCGCTGGGGGATCGTCGGGACGGGCCGCATTGCCCGTCGCTTTGCTCAGGGACTCACCCATGTGCCGCAAGCGCAACTGACCGCGCTGTGGTCGCGTCGCGCCGAACCGGCCATGGCTTTCGCCGAAGAATTCGGCGGCGAGGTGTGCGCGAGTTTCGACGCGCTGCTCGCGAGCGGTATCGACGCGCTTTATATCGCCACCGTCCAGGACAGTCACGCCGATTACGCGATCGCCGCGCTGCGAGCCGGTCTGCACGTGCTGTGCGAAAAACCCGCCACCATCAACAAGCCTCAACTCGAGCGTGTGCTCGATGTCGCGCGCGCCGAGCAACGGCTTTTCATGGAAGCCATGAAACCGCCGTTCTATCCGCTCTACAGAAAGTTGCGTGCACACCTGGACGCCGAGCCGATCGGCGAAGTGGGTCTCGTGCGCGCGGGCTGTTCGGTGCCGGGTGTGCCGGACGATCATCCGTCGCTGTCGTTCGAGCATGCGGGTGGTGCGCTGCTCGATATCGGCGTCTACGAGATGTTTCTCGCGGTCGACTGGCTCGGCGCGCCGCGTGAGGTGCAGACGCTCGGGCGGCTCGGTTCGACCGGCGTTGATACGTTCGCGAGCCTGAACAGCCAGCATGAGCGTGGCATCGCCCAGCTGTTTTGCGGGCTCGATCTGCACGGCAAGGGCGACGCGTTGCTAATGGCCAAGGGCGGCCATGTCACGATTCATGAACCGTGGTGGAATCCGGCGCGCGCGACGATCCGGTACACCGACGGTCGTGTGGTCGAACTCGACGAGCCGTTCGAAGGCGGTGGTCTGAACTATGAGACCGCGCATTTCTGCGAGCTGATTCGAGCGGGGCACATTGAGAGCCCCGTGATGCCGCACAGCAAGTCGCTGCAGATGATCGAGATGTCCGATGCCGCGCGCGCCGCGTTGGGGCTTAAGTTCGCGGGAGAGTGAAGGCCCGTTGCCGCGTTGCTTCCAGCCGCGGTGGTACGATTTGCGCGGGCGTGTGGACGCGAATGAAAAAGGGCCCGCGCACCCATAGCTTTCGATCACCTTCCATTGGAGCCGCCTGCGATGCGCATGCTTGGAAAACTGTGGCGCGACAACAAGAGCCTCGTCGCCTTTCTGTTCCTGATGGTGCTGTTCCGCAGCGCCGTGGCCGACTGGAACGTCGTGCCAAGCGGCTCGATGTTGCCGACCATCCGCGAAGGCGACCGGATTTTCGTCGACAAGATGGCCTACGATCTGCGCGTGCCGCTCACCCACATCACGATCGCGCACCTGCACGATCCGCAGCGCGGCGATATCGTCACGATCGATTCCTCGGTGGCGCACGAGTTGATTGTCAAGCGTCTGATCGGCTTGCCTGGCGACAGCGTCGCCATGCGCGACAACGTGCTGTACGTGAACGGTGTGCGCGCGGATTATCAGTCGCTGCACCTGAAGCCGCTTCCGGGTGATGCTACGTCTCCGGGCGACTATCTGACCGAGCGCTTCGACGGCGTGACGCACACGGTACGGCTTGCGCCCGACGCACCGAGTCCGCGCAATTCGTTCGGGCCGGTGGTCGTGCCGCAAGGCGAGTATCTGATGCTCGGCGACAATCGCGACGACAGCGCCGACTCGCGTTACTTTGGTTTCTTTCCGCGCAAGGAACTGATGGGCCGTACGCGTCACGTCGCGTATTCGCTCGACCCTGACCACTACTACAAACCTCGCTTCGATCGCTTCGGCGCGCCGCTGGATAAGGCGTCGCTCGCCGCCAGCCGGTAGGCTGCTAGCGCCGGGCGAAGTGGGGTGTCAGGCGGGGGCCTTGCGGCGCACCCGGTGACGGTGCTCAGTGGCCTGTTCAGTGACGTCCTCAGTGATGCCCTCAGTGACGCGCCGGCAGCGCGAGGCGCTTTTCATACCAGTGCTGCACCCACTCGAGCACCTGGCACAGCACCCAGTAGGCCGCGGCTGCCGCGAGGTACAGCGGCAGCGGCTGATAGGTCGACGCGATGATCTCCTGCGCACTGCGCAGCAATTCGGTCACGGTAATCACCGACACCAGCGACGTGTCCTTGATCAGGCTGATCAGGCTGTTGGACAGACTCGGCACGGCAATGCGCAAGGCCTGCGGCGCAATCACATAGCGCAGCGTCTGACGCCGCGAGAGTCCCAGGCTATAGGCGGCTAGCCATTGACCGCTGGGAATGCCGAGAATCGCGCCGCGCATGCTCTCCGACAGATATGCCGCCACGTTGGCCGACAACGCGATCACGCCGGCGGGCGTGGGGTCGAGCGAAATGCCGAGACTCGGCAAGCCGTAATAGATCACGAAGATCTGCACCAGCAGCGGCGTGCCGCGAAACAGGCTGACGTACACGCGCGCGATCCAGTTCAGCACGCGGTTGTGGCTGATACCCATCACCGCGAGCACGGCGCCGGCAAAGAGGCCGAAGATCATCGACAGAACCGCGAACTTGACCGTCAGGAGGGCGCCCTGTGCGAGCACAGGAAGCGATTGGACGAGCAGGGAAGTGGTGGACATGAGCGGTTGGTAGAGTTGGCGCGCAAAGCGCACATCATAAACTTTGGCGGGCGACCAGGCTTCACCTGTGCGGCGATTCGATAGCGACCAGGCACAAACGGAAAGCGCCGCTGCAAAAGCGAAGGGCGGCATCGTCGCCGATGCCGCCCTTCGTTT
>NZ_JAQQCH010000008.1:0-275319 GCF_046030555.1 Paraburkholderia sediminicola
GACCAATAGCAATTCAAGAAAAGGCCAAAAAGCCAGATCAAGGAAGGACCAAAAAGCCAGATCAAGGAAAGCCCAACGCCGCAGGCATACAGTCGACCAAGCGCCGCGCAGGCAAACCCAATCAATCAAACCCCACCGCCACAGTCATACAGAAAAAAATACAGAAAAAACCGCCGCACAGGCAAAAACCCCCTACTCCTCCGCATCATGCTCAATCACAAACCGCCTCAAATAAGCCAGCACGGCGGCTTCAACCGCCCGATGGTCAGCCGTACTCTTCGATCCTGAATTTTCCTCATCGCCAAACAACGTGGACGGCGCATTATGCACATCCACTTCCTGGCCTTCGCGGAACACACGAATCTCGTGAACGTCTTCGGCGTACTCGGCAATCCAATGCACGCCTTCGATATGCGCACCTGCGCGAACGGTAGGTATCTTCATGGACGTCTCCCGTCAGGTCGGACCACGGCGCCAACCCTAACTGTCACCATACGCCGTCCAGCTGCCGGGCGCGAGCCTTGTCAGCCAATTTTCCTGAGCTTTCGGTGCGCCGCGTGGAGCTGCCCTGAAGTTTCGCCACACCACCGGCAGTGCCCTTCGCAAACACCCACGCCGCACCAAAAGCGCCAACATCCCCATCAGACGGCCTTTCCAGCCGCATCCGCCCGCGCCGCGAACAACCCCGGCACACGCGTTGCTGCATTCATAAAGCTAACAGCTAACTGGAGGACCGTCATGCCCGAACAGAAAACCATCAAGCGTGCCCAAGCCGACAAACGTGCCGGCAAGTCGTCGAGCACTCAGGCCGGGGAATTCGTCAAGGAACAGGTCGATAAGGTGCGCGCCGGCAAACATGGCGTGAGGTCGGCCAAGCAGGCGATTGCAATCGGCCTGTCGGAAGCGCGTCGCGCAGGGGTCGCCGTAAAGTCGCCGAAGAAGGGGGCGACGAGCGAGGCCACCCGGAAGAAAGCGGACAAGGACAATGCCGCAGGCCAGCACAAGAGCACAGCGAAGAAAAGTGCAAGCAGCGAGTCGACTGCCAGACGCTCACGTGCCGCAACCAGCGCATTGAAGCGTGAAGGCAGTGCCGGTGCGTCGCACAAGGCTTTGTCGAAGCAGACCAAGTCGGCAGCAGCCAAACGTCCGGCAGCTAGCCGCTCCGCAGCCGCGAAAAAAGCCGCCGCGACGAAGGGTGCGGCAGGCCGCTCGGCCGCAGCGAAGAAGGCCGCGCATACAAGAGCTTCGCGTGCGCATCACTAACGCTAGCGTTCGCGAGGCGCACCGCCGGCAATGCGGCGCGCGACCCATGCGCGCCGCATCTCGCCAGCAGTCTTACTGCACCGTCGCCAGCACGTCGCCAACCGTCTTGAAGATGTGGGCGATCTGCTCTTCGTCGATGATGAGCGGCGGCGAGAACGCGAGGATGTCGCCGGTAAAGCGCACCAGCACGCCTGCCTCGAAGCACTTCACGAACGCTTCGTAAGCACGCGCGCCCGGCGCGCCGTCGCGCGACTCGAGCTCGACGCCCGCAATCATGCCAAGGTTGCGAACGTCCTTCACGTGCTTCGCACCGCGCAGCGAGTGAGCGGCGGCTTCGAACTTCGGCGCCATCGTCGCCGCGCGCTCGAACAGGCCTTCGCGGCGATACAGGTCGAGCGTCGCGACCGCGGCAGCCGCTGCGGCCGGGTGGGCCGAATACGTATAACCGTGGAACAGTTCGATCGCGCCCTGTGCGCCGCCGTTGACGATCGTGTCGTGGATCGTGCGGCTCGCGGCCACCGCGCCCATCGGGATCGAGGCGTTGTTGATCGCCTTGGCCATCGTGATGAGGTCCGGCGTCACGCCGAAGTATTCGCTCGCCGTCGCCTTGCCGATGCGGCCGAAAGCGGTAATCACTTCGTCGAAAATCAGCAGGATGCCGTGCTTCGTGCAAATCTCGCGCAGCTTTTGCAGGTAGCCTTGCGGCGGAATCAGCACGCCCGTCGAACCGGCCACCGGTTCGACGATTACCGCCGCGATCGTCGAGGCATCGTGCAGCGTGACGATGCGCTCGAGTTCGTCGGCGAGATGTGCGCCCCAGGCGGGCTGGCCTTTCGAAAACGCGTTGTGTTCGAGATTATGCGTGTGCGGCAGGTGATCGACCGCCGGCAGCAGTGCGCCGGAAAATGTCTTGCGGTTAGGTGCAATGCCGCCGACCGAAATGCCGCCGAAGCCCACGCCGTGATAACCGCGCTCGCGGCCGATCAGACGCGTGCGCTGGCCTTCGCCGCGCGAACGGTGGTACGCCAGCGCGATTTTCAGGGCGGTATCGACCGATTCCGAGCCCGAATTCGTGAAGAAGATACGGTCCAGGCCGTCCGGCATCAGTTCGGCGACTTTCGTCGCCGCTTCGAATGCCAACGGATGGCCCATCTGGAAGGTCGGCGCGAAATCGAGCGTCGAGAGTTGCTGGGTGATCGCGGCAACGATTTCGTCGCGGCCGTGGCCGGCGTTCACGCACCAGAGGCCCGCGCAGCCGTCGAGCACTTCACGCCCGTCCGTCGTGCGGTAGTACATACCCTTGGCCGATTCCAGCAGGCGCGGCGCGGCCTTGAACTGGCGGTTGGCGGTGAAGGGCATCCAGAAAGACGACAGGTCGTCGATGACGGGGCGCGAAGTCATGGTTTTCTCCTCGAAGTGGTCCCCCAAGGGCTTCCTTCGGGGCGTTGCGAAACTGTAGCGCCCGCGGTTTAATGGCGGCATAAACAGTTGACGCAGTGTGGCGCTAACTGTGTTGGTGGAATGGCGATAACTGTGTCGATCGCGGGGTGATGCAATTCGGCACTTTGCCTGGCGCCTGCCTCGCCGTCTCTCCGTCCATTTGGCAATTTAGCCGGCCGGCCCGATCGGCCTTTCAGCGCAGACCATGATCGAACTACAACTTGAGCGCGACCGACGCGCCGCACCGACGCTCGTCGAGCAGGTCGTGCAAGGCTTCGAGCGCGCCATCGAGGCGCAGTCGCTGCGCGCCGGCGCGCTACTGCCGTCGGTGCGGGCGCTAGCGCAAAGCCACGAACTGAGCACCTTCACGGTCACCGAGGCGTACAACCGTCTTGTTTCGATGGGTCTCGTGGTGGCGCGACGCGGATCCGGCTATCGCGTGGCGGTGCGCGCGCAGTCCGCGCGGGTCGCCCCGACCGACTGGCAACCGCCGAGCCTGACCGCGACCTGGCTGTTGTCCGACGTGTTCGCCGACCATTCGGTGCCGATCAAGGCGGGTGGCGGCTGGCTGCCGAATGAGTGGATCAACGAGACGGGTTTGCAGCACGCGCTGCGTGCGATGAGCCGGGTGCCAGCCGCGCGTCTCGGCGACTACGGGCATCCGTACGGCTTCGCGCCGCTGCGTGAGCGGATCGCCGAGCAACTCGACCGGCGCGGTTTGCCGGTCGACGTCTCCAACGTGCTGCTCACGCAGGGCGCGACCCAAGGGCTGGATCTGATCGTCCGCACGCTGCTGCGCGCGGGCGACGCCGTGATCGTCGAAGATCCCGGCTATTGCAATCTGCTGCAGATTCTCAAGCTGGCGGGGCTGGTGGTGCATGGCGTGCCGCGCACGCCGGCCGGTGTCGATACCGACGTGCTCGAAGCGCTGGTCGCGCAGCACAAGCCGAAGGCGATTTTCGTCAACACCACGCTGCAGAATCCGACCGGCGCGACCTTCGGCATGTCGGCGGCCTTTCGTCTGTTGCAGATCGCCGAGCGTCAGCGCATGTGGGTGATCGAAGACGATGTCAGCCGGGAACTGGCGCCGCCTGGTGCACCTTTGTTCGCCGCCATGGAAGGCTTGCAGCGCGTGCTCTACGTGGGCGGTTTTTCGAAGACGGTAACGCCGGGCCTGCGCTGCGGCTATGTGGTCGCCGAGCGGGCGGTGTTGCGCGAACTGGCGCGCACGAAGATGGCGGTGGGCTTGACGTCGTCGGAAGCGATCGAGCGGATCGTCGACAAGGTGTTGCTCGAAGGGCGCTATGCGCGTCACGTGGAAGCCGTCAACGAGCGGCTCAAGCTCGCGCATGCGACCGTCGAAGAGCGGCTCGACTCGCTCGGCCTCGAACTGTTTCACCGGCCGCGAGCCGGCCTGTTTCTGTGGGCGCGGCTGCCGATCGAAGCGGAGCGCGCCGGTGAAGTGGCGACAGCGGCGCTCACGCACGGCATCTGGCTCGCGCCTGGCTCCTATTTCCGTCCCGACGATGCGCCGAGTGCCTGGTTCCGTTTCAACGCGCCGTACTCGACTGACGACGCGCTGTGGCGCTTTATCGAGCGAGTCGGGCAGGGTGCGATCTAGCGGCTGCGCTCAATCTTAAGCAGCCTGGCCGATCAGCTTCAGCGCGATCGGATACAGCGAGAGCACCAGCAGCAGCGCCATCCCCACATTAAAAATGCGCAGCCGTTTCGGGTCCGACAGCACACGCCGCATCGCGGTGCCGAATCCGGCCCACAGGCAGATGCACGGAAACCCGATCACGTAGAAGATCACCGCCATCGCGATGGCGTTCATGCTGCTGCTCTCGCTCAGGTGGATCGTCGTGGCGGCGGTCAGCACCATCATCCACGCTTTCGGATTGACCCACTGGAAGGCGATCGCTTCATGAAACTTCATGGGCCGGCGATTGCCTTTCTTGACCTTCAGTTCGCCCGACGTGCCGATTTTCCACGCGAGATACAGCAGGTACGCGACGCTCGCGACTTCGAGCACCGTGTACAGCACGGGAAAGTGCACGAAGGCTTCGCCCAGACCAATTCCGACCGACAGCATCAACAACACGACCCCGGCACTGATGCCGGAAAGATGCGGCAGCGTGCGGCGAAAGCCGAAGTTGACGCCCGAGGCCAGCAACATGGTGTTGTTCGGACCGGGCGTGATGGTGGTGACGAGCGCGAACAGGATGCCGGCGGGCAGCGCGCTGAGGCTGAGGTAAGACATGGGTGGCTCCGGTGGCGATCAGTAAAACCGTAAGAGCATTCTAACGAAGCATGCCGGTACAGTACCTGTACGGTTTTTGGGATGGTGTCCGGTACAGGTGAGGTATGAGGTTCGCATGGGTGCGAACGGGTGGTGTCGCGCGTCACGGTGAGCTGCGCGACGGACGGCAACCACGGGAAATCGGTGGCCTGGGGCGCTCAGACGTTCGGCTGTCGCTGCGTGATCTTCGTCCACGCCGGCGTAAGCGAAGCTCGCCGCGAGGCCATCGCGGCATACGGCGCGGAAGTGCGCGTGGTCGAAGGCAACTACGACGACGCTGTGCGGACCGCACATCGGAAGTGGCCGGACGGCTCGGCTGGCATGTCGTGGCCGATACGTCGAGCGATGCCAGCCGCGACGCACCACGGCAGGTGATGCAAGGCTATGCGCTCATCGCGGACGAAGTGTGCGAGCAACTGCCGCCGGGTGTGTTGCCGACTCACGTCTTCGTGCAGGGCGGCGTCGGCGGTCTCGCCGCAGCGCTCTGTTCGTTCTTCTGGGAGCGGTTCGGCGCCGCTGTGCCGAAGCTGATCGTCTGCGAACCCGAGCACGCGAACTGTCTGCAACTCAGTGCCCGGGCCGGACATCCCGTCGCGGCGCGCGGTGCACTCGACACCATCATGGCCGGACTCGCCTGCCGGGAAGTGTCCTTTCTATCTGGGACCGCTGGCCGGTTTCATCACAGGATGGACCTACTGGTTTCTGTGGGCCGCCGACTTAGGTCTGAAGCACGGCAGGCTACCCGCCGGGTGTGCCGGCAAGCCTGCCAGTACCCCGCTCGCCAACTTCGACATCTTTGCGAATACGTTCCGTGAGCAGTACGCATTCTTCAAGCTGCGCCACATGGACTCGGACGCTGTCGTGGCGAGGCATCGCGCTGCAATCCGCGATGACACAAAGGATCCCGAACTATTCGAGCATCTTCACGACTGCGTTGGGCAAGTCGTTCGACGGCTGGCGGCCGCCCGCGGCGATCAGCAAGGATGCGCGGCTGCGGGCGCATGCGATCATCGACCAGCGTTACCTCGTCACGCCGCGTGCCTGGTATTGCAATGAACAGATCGGTTTCGGGGTGTTGCCGGACAAGGTGGGCTATCTGCGCGTCCGCTCGTTCGAGGGCTATGCGGACGATGCCAGCTTCGACAAGCAGATCGACGTGCTGAAAACTGCGCTGGATACTATTTTCAGGCAGACGCGGGATATGAAAGGGTTGGTCATCGACGTTCGCCTGAACGGTGGCGGGGCAGACGAATTCGGCACGATCCTCGCCGGGCGCTTGACGCGGCTTCCGTATCTGGCCTACTCGAAGATCTATCGCATCGATCCCAAACGGCCGTCGCGGTTCAGTCGTCCGCAACGAATCATGGTCAAGGCGTCGCGGCGTCCGGGCTTTTACGGCCCGGTGGCACTGCTGATCGGCCACGAGAGCGTCAGCGCGGCGGAAACGTTCGCTATGGCGTTGCAGGGACGTTACCGCAGAACCGTTTTCGTCGGCGAGAACACTCAGGGCGTGTTTTCCGATGTCCTGACTCGTATTCTGCCGAACGGCTGGACGTTCGGTGTACCGAACGAAATCTATCTGACCGAGGACGATCAGGCCTATGACCTCGTCGGGGTGCCGCCCGATGTCAGGATTCCGGTGTTCGCGCGCGGTGATATCGAGCGGGGACGCGATCCGGCTCTGGAGACGGGGGTGCAGGCCTTGACGGATGACGGCTTAAATACGGATCGCAAGAAAGCTGCTTCGGCTACGACAGCAGGCGCGTCGAGGTAGCCGCTGTCGAGCGTCCTCTCTCGCCTGTCGTTTGCGTCCCTGTGGCTGCTGTTCGGCTATTCGGCCACCTTCCAGGGCGCCAGCGGACGTACGCTCGCACAGGCGGGGCCACCGTCCGCGGCCCTGGCCGGGAGGAGGGCCTCCAGCACACTGCCAGCAAGCGCTTTCTCCAGCAGCTCGGCCGGGAGATCGTGGATATCGATCTTGGCGCGCCGATTCCACGGGGAAGAGGAGTCGCCGGCTTGTTCGCCGATGGCAATGTAGACGAAGCGCCGCGTGGGCCCCTCGCGGCGCACCAGGTCGTCCAGAAAGCGAGGGCCGGGCGCGACATCCACTCGCACATCGAACGACAGCGGCTGGTCTTCTGCTATGACCGCGCCTACGGGCTCGCCCTTCTTGTTTTGCAATGAATACGCCACCCCAGGCACAGGTTCTCCAATCGTAAGCCGTAGTGTGATTTGTTGATCTGCTGCCATCGTGTTCCTCGATGTTGTGACGCCTGCCTGCGACCTTAACACGCCCCTCCGATCGAAAGGCCGCTCAGGGGGCGACATGCCGCTAATGGCATGTCGAGGAATCTCACTGGTTGTGTCGTTCTCAAGGTGAGCGGGTAACACGGGTAACATAAGAACGAGCAAGCACGAGTAAGGACGACCACAACGTTTTATCGGGAGCAGTCCCATGCTGAGGGTACTTGAACCGGGCGACTATTTTGGCGCTACCACCCAGCTATACGGTGGCGACGGCATACAGATCGCGGAAACCCATTTCGCGACCGATCTGATCATTCCCCAGCACGAACACATCAATCCCTTTTTTTGTTTCGTGCTGGAAGGCCGCGGTACGCGTTCCTGGGCTACTCGCCGTGGCAACGAAGGACCCATGCAGCTGACACTTTTCCCCGCCGGCATGCCGCATGCCAATTGCTGGTATGGGGCTGACGGCAGGGCACTCCACGTCGAATTTTCGTCGCTATGGCTGCAAAGGCTGGGTGGCCGGGCCCGGGTTCTCGATAATCCGGACGACTTTGCCGGCGGTGCGCCGGTGTCGTTCATGCAGCGTCTGGTCCGTGAATGCCGTGAGCAGGATTCGGCTACGCCATTGGCGGTCGAAGGACTGATACTCGAGCTTCTCGCAGCCTGCGAGCGCTCGGTCGGGGGCGCTGCCACGCTGGCAGGTTCGCGCCGCTGGCTGGCTCGCGTGGAAGCATTACTGCTTGAGCGCTTTAACGAGGCGCTGACGCTGGATGAAATCGCTGCCGACAGCCACGTTTCCGCGGACCACCTCGCACGTGAATTCCGCAAGCATTTCGGCGTTACGGTCGGGGAGTATGTGCGCCAGCTGCGGATCAATTCGGCGTGCGCGCAGCTGGCTAGCGGACGCAAGTCGCTGGCAGCCATCGCGGAGGAAGCCGGTTTTGCGGACCAAAGCCACTTCACGCGCGTCTTTCGGCGCAAGATGGGATTGACGCCGGCCGCATACCGCGCGCAGTTGCGTGAAGATCGTTCCTGTTCCAAAGATTGACGCTTCGGTGCAAGACCGGTGGCGCTGCTACGGCCTAGAGTTGCTCACACGTTCCAACCCTCGTGACCCTCTGGAGATCACTGTGAGCACTGAAGCCTTTCCGTATTTGACATGCCTCGATATTCTGCACGCCGTCGGCGAAGTCATCGACGTTCCAGCCCTCGTCGAGGCAAACAGCCACCCCTGGTATAACCAGACCCTGTGCCAGGTGAACCAGTCGGTGGTCCGCCTGGGCGTTGTGCAAGGTGAATATCATTGGCACAAGCATGATGCCGAGGACGAGTTCTTCTACGTCGTCAGCGGACACTTCCTGATCGACCTTGAGGACCGGGTCGTCGATCTGCGGCCGGGACAAGCGTTTGTGGTGCGTAAAGGTTTGCTGCATCGCCCTCGTGCGCCGGAGAAGACGGTGATCCTGATGGTCGAGGAAGCGGGCATCGTTCCAACCGGTAATGCGTGACTGGAAAGGCGTTGAGCCGTCCGCTCCGATATGCGAATAAACGGTATATACTGTTTATACCATTATAACTACGGAGGTAACCATGTCGGCACCCGTCACCACAGAGCACGCCAAGAAAGCATTCAATGTCCCCAAGAGTTCGGGCAAGCACGCGGCGGATGGCGCAGAGCCGGTAGCCGCGCCGGAACCGACGGCAGAAGCGGCGGCAGAAGCGGCGCCGGCCGTCAAGAAAGTAGCCAAAGCGAAGCGCCCGGCAACCGCCGAAGCCGCGTCTGCGGTCAAGAAGGCCGTCAAAGCCAAGCGTGCGGCACCGGTGGAAGCTGCGCCTGTTGTTAAGAAAACGGCCAAAGCAAAGAGTTCGGCAGCAGCGGACGCGCCGCCCGCCGCCAGGAAGGCGGCTAAACCGAAGCGTTCGGCCACTGCCGAAGCCGCGCCTGTCAGCGCTCCTGAAGCCAGGAAAGCCAGGCAGCCGAAAAAAGAGAAAGTTGTGCGCGACAGCTTCACGATGCCGAAATCGGATTACGACAGGATTGCGTCGCTCAAGCAGAAGTGCCTCGAAGCCGGCGTGTCGGTCAAGAAGAGCGAGTTGCTGCGAGCCGGGTTGCTGATGCTGGAATCAGCAGCGCCGCAGCGCCTGCTTGCTGCCGTGTCGTCGCTCGAGACGGTGAAGACGGGGCGCCCCGCGAAGGGCTAAACCCGGCATCGTGATTCGATGCAAGGTTTGACCGAAGTCGTACCCGCCCGGATGGTGTCGGACTGCAGCGCATCCGGCTGCAATTTCTCGAGCCGCAAGGGCGGGGACGAAGCAGCATCATGACATCGCCATATTGCTGGCAGGTGACGGACGGAACTTATTCGTCGTCTGCAGCGTGTTGAGCGGCGGTGCCTGACAATACACGCGCACGGATCACTTTCACCCGTTGCTGCATGATTTCGCGTGCCTTGACGCCGTCTCGCGCTTCGATCGCATTCAGCACCGACTTGTGCGAGCGGATCACGCGTGCGGCGATTGCGTGCGTGGTGTTCGGCGCGAGTAGTGGCTGCAACACAAAACGCAGCGCACGGAATTGCGCGAGCAGAACCCGGTTGTGCGACGACTCCACAATCGCTTCATGAAAGCGTAGCGAGGCATCCGTGAACGCAAGCGGGTCGTCGCGCAGTTTGTCGAGTTCGGCCAGGATTCCGCTCAGCTTCTTGAGGTCTTCCTCGGTGGCGTTTTGCGCCGCAAGTTCTGCTGACGTGACTTCAATCGCCATTTGCGCGTCGAAGATTTCCTCGCCGGTGACACCGATCAGATGCAATTGAATGGCCAGCGCGTCCGCGAAGCGCTCCGGATTGCCCTCCGCAATCCATGCGCCACCTTTTGCGCCCATGCGGATCTCCACGATGCCGACTGCTTCGAGCGTGCGCAATGCGTCGCGAGCGGCCATGCGGCTCACATTGAATTGGGCGGACAGCGACGTTTCACTGCCGAGGAAATCCCCCGTCTTGATCTGACCGGAAAAGACGGCGGCGCGCACTTGTGAAACGATGCGCCAGGATAAGGTTTCCGTCTGCACCGGTTCCCACAGCGGCATAGTTTCGACAGTACCTTTTTTCAATTCGGATCTCCGGACCTGAGCGTTGCAACGGGTGAGCCGAGGCCGCCCGCACGACAAGCGTGGTGCGACCCCGAAAGACTGATCGCGATGTTAGCATAGCCGTTGAATAATCATACGGTTATACAATTCGCATGTGTGCTCGGACTATCCGACGATCACAAATCGAGCACCAGACACTCGCTTTTGCTGCCCGAGCAGCAAATCATCATTGACTGGTTTGCCTCCTGTTCGCCCTTTGTCAGCACCATGTCGCGATGGTCCGGCACGCCTGCGAGCACACGCGTTTCGCAAGTGCCGCACACACCCTGTGAGCATGAGTAACTGACATCGATCCCTTCGTCGATCAGCGTATCGAGAATCGTCTTGCCGGCGCTTACCTGAATCAGGCGGCCTGAGCGTGCGAGTTGCACGTTAAAGCCGCCGGACGTTGCGGGCGCCTCGCCCGCGGCGAAGTACTCGACATGACAACGTGTGCCGCTGCCACAGCTCGCAGCCGTTGCTTCGAACGCATTCAGCATGGCCGTCGGGCCGCAGCAATAGAAATGCGTGCGGTCGTCTTGCTGCGTTAATACCGTGGCGAATTCGAGCCGCTTTCCGCCTGGTTCGCCGTCGTGATGAAACTGTACACGCGATCCGTATTGACGCAACGCATCGGCGAATGCGGTGGCCTCGCGGGTTCGCGTGCAATAGTGCAGCTCCCACGACCGCTCCAGCGCTTCCAGACGATGGATCATGCCCATGAGCGGCGTGATGCCGATTCCCCCCGCGATGAGCACCGTATGCGCAGCCTCCTCGACCAGCGGGAAATTATTGGCGGGCGCGCCGATCGTCAGCACGGCGCCGACGCGCAGCGTCTCGTGCATCCAGGATGAGCCGCCCCGACTCGACGGATCGCGATTCACGCCGATCACATAGCGGTGCGTGTCCTTCGGGGAATTGCAAAGCGAATAGCTACGGATCATGCCGTTGGGCAAATGGAGATCGATGTGAGCGCCGGCCGTGAAGCCCGGCAGCGGCGAGCCATCAGGTGCGTGAAACTCATACGTATTGATGGTGGGCGCCTCGTATCTGATCGCGCGAAGTTGCACCTGTAGCGTATCCATAGTCTTCTTCATGTTGACTCGTTCAGAGTTGTCTCACCGCGCAGACGCAAATTCTGTTGCGCACGCTTCGATGTGTAATATATATTATCGAAACAACATCGACAAGCATGAGGCGGAAGTCGATCGAGCGGATGAATACGTCTATAATATCTAATGTGTATTATCATTAGACCGATGAAGAAGGCGTCAGGAATGACAGCCGGCCGAGGCTGCCGAAGCGTTTGTGTGTCCGACGCATCGGCCGAGCGATAACAATGGAGACTTGAAGAATGCTGTCCCAAGCAAAGAACGAACTCTTGACGAAGGTTGGGCCGGGCGAGCCGATGGGCGAACTACTGCGCCGTTACTGGATGCCGATTGCCGGTGTGAGCGAATTCGACGAAGTAGCCGTCAAACCGGTGCGTTTGCTCGGTGAAGATCTCGTGTTGTACAAGGACCTGAGCGGCAATTTCGGACTGATCGATCGCCAGTGTCCGCATCGCCGCGCCGATCTCGCCTATGGTTTCGTCGAAAAGTGCGGACTGCGCTGCAACTATCATGGCTGGCTCTATGATCAGGGCGGAAAATGCACGGAGCAGCCCTATGAAGACGTTGCGAATCCGCAGTTGAAGCTGAAAGAGCGCGTGAAGATCAAGGCGTATCCGGTAGAGGAGAGGGCGGGTCTTCTGTGGGCATACCTTGGGCCGCAACCTGCGCCGCTCGTACCGAACTGGGAGCCGTTCTCCTGGAAGAACGGCTTCGTGCAAATCGTGATCTCCGAGGTGCCGTGCAACTGGCTGCAATGCCAGGAGAACTCGATCGATCCCATCCACTTCGAATGGATGCACAACAACTGGACCGCACGCCTGAATGGACAGACGGGCCCGTACTCACCCGCTCATAAACAGCTCGATTTCGACGAATTCGACTACGGTTTCATCTACAAGCGCCTGCGCGGCGATGCGGACGAAAACGATCCGCTCTGGTCGATCGGCCGTGTGTGCCTGTGGCCGAATGCGTTCTTTCTCGGCGAACATTTCGAGTGGCGCGTGCCGGTCGACGATTCGCGCACATTGAGCGTGACGTGGGCTTTCACCCGCGTGCCGAAGGAAAGCGAGCCGTACGAACAAAAGAGCGTGCCGACGTGGCACGGGCCGGTGACCGATCCGCAGACCGGCCGTTGGATCACGAGCCATGTAATGAACCAGGATTTTGTCGCGTGGGCGGGGCAGGGCGTGGTGGCTGATCGCACGAAGGAGAATCTGGGCAGCAGCGATCGCGGCATCGTCATGCTGCGCCGGCGCTTCTTCGAGGAACTGGAAGTGGTTGCGAACGGCGGTGAACCGAAAGGCATCATCCGCGATCCGAAGCTCAATGAATGCGTGCAATTGCCGATTGCCGCACGCGCTACGTTCGTTGAGGGCATGACACGCGCGGAGATCGCGAATCATCCTTTGTGGAAGCACCATCTGCAGGATTTCCGCTTTCAGGCGGGGCAGCCGGAGCATGTCAGGAAGGCTTTTCTCGATGCAATGGGCATGGAGCCCTGACGTCCGCGCTACAGTAACGGTGCGAAAACAGCACACGGCGGCGCTGCGCGCCGACCGGATATCAGATATCGGAGACGTAGATGCATACCAGAAGTTACGACATTCAACTCGGCCTGTTCATCAACGGGGAGTGGCGTACCGGGGGGCGCGACACCCGGCCCGTCATCAATCCTGCTGACGAAACGGTGCTCGCGCACTTGCCGCTTGCCACGCAATCCGACCTTGACGACGCACTCGCCGCGGCTGCGACCGGATTCGCGACATGGTCACGCATGAGCGCGTCCGAGCGGGCTGCCATCATCGACAAAGCCGCTTCGCTGATGCACGAACGCGCCGACGAAATCGGCACGCTGATGAGTTTCGAGCACGGCAAGATGCTGGCCGACGGCCTGCAGGAAGCACACAGTTCAGCCGATATCGTCAAATGGTTTGCGGAAGAGGGGCGTCGAGCCTACGGGCGCGTGGTGCCTGGTCCACTGCCGAATTCGCGTCAGCTCGTGCTGAAAGTGCCGGTTGGACCGGTAGCGGCGTTCACACCGTGGAATTTTCCCGTGCGGATTCCCGCGCGCACCGTGGCGGCCGCGCTCGCCGCAGGTTGCTCGGTGATTCTGAAGGCCGCCGAAGAAACGCCCGGATCCACCACAGCGATGGTGCAATGCTTTCAGGATGCGGGTTTGCCGCCCGGTGTGCTGAATCTGGTGTTCGGCGTGCCGGCAAAGGTATCGGAATATCTGATCGCGTCGGACGTCATCAAGGCAGTTGCATTCACCGGGTCGATTCCCGTCGGCAAGCATCTCGCGGGCCTGGCTGCAACGCACGGTCTGAAGAAGCTGGTGATGGAACTGGGTGGTCATGCCCCAATGATCGTCTGTGACGACGTCGACGTGGCGCGTATTGCCACGATGACCGCCAGTGCCAAGTTTCGCCAGGCCGGGCAAGCCTGCATTTCGCCGACGCGCTTCTACATTCAGGAGGGCGTGTATGGCGCCTTCATTGACAGGTTCGTCGAAGTGGCCGCGAAGCTGAAGGTCGGCGGGGCCTTCGAGCCCGACACACAGGCGAGTCCGGTTGCCAACGCACGCCGGCTCGCCGCGGCAGACGAGTTCGTCAAGGACGCGGTGTCGCACGGCGCGCGCTTGTTGCTCGGCGGGCAGCGCCTGAATCGCCCCGGCTTCTTCTACGCGCCGACCGTGCTGGCCGATGTGCCCGAAGCGGCGCGGATCATGAATGAAGAACCGTTCGGTCCAGTGGTGCCTTTCAGTTCATTCAAGACCGTCGAAGAAGTGCTCGAGCGTGCCAATCGATTGAAATATGGACTTGCGGCCTATGCGTTCACCGGCTCGGACCGGCGCGCGTTGCAACTGTCTAATGGCCTCGAGGCCGGCATGATCGGCATCAATAGCATGCTGGTGTCAGGGCCTGAAGTGCCTTTCGGCGGCGTCAAGGAGAGCGGCATTGGCTCTGAAAACGGCATTGAGGGCTTGCAGGCGTACCTGGTCACGAAGTTCGTTCAACAAGCCGTGTCCTGAGCGTCCTGCGGAAGCGGCGATTGAAACGTCGATCGCCGCTGGCTAATCTCAGATAAGTTATATATATTATAGTTAACAGAGATCCCCAGAAGCAGTGAAGCCTTTGAGTGCCGTTCGAAGTCTGCTTATGGACTAGCCAATACGATTCGTATAACTAATGAAAGAAAATATCCCGCACGGTGCCAGACACGCTCGGACTTCGACAGTCTGGGAGTCCGTGCAAACGGAAAAGCTTTCATGGCGCGTGGCGTCTCAAGTGCGCGCCGCGCTGTTTTCGAAGCAGGTGAGGGCGGGTGACTTTCTCGGTAGTGAGGCGTCGCTTGCGCAGCAATTCAACGTTAGCCGTACTGCCGCCCGTGATGCGCTGAGAACGCTGGAAGCGGTCGGCATCGTCGAAATCCGCATGGGTGCGAAAGGCGGCGTGTGGATTGCCGGTGCGAACCTGGAGCGCTTTGCCGACGCGTTGTCGATACAGCTGAGCCTCATTGGCGCTGGAGCGCGCGAAGTGTTCGATGCGCAAATGGCGATCGAGGTGCTGGCAGCGGAGAAAGCGGCAGAGAACCTGACGGTGGCGCACCGTACGTCGCTGCGTGACGCGTTGCATGGCGTGGAAGACGCACGCAAGCATCTCGATACGTTCACTGATGCGTCGTTGCGCTTTCATGAAGCACTCGTTGAAGCTTCAGGCAATCGGGTCCTGCTCGCCCAATTCAAGGCGCTGCGTTTTGTGCTGACGCCTTTGCTCGCCACCTATACGAGTGCGGACATAGCGAATCGCGTGATCGCTTCGCATCGACGTTTATTCGACGCAGTGTGCCGCGGCGAAGTGGAATTGGCTCGCCGCCTGATGCAGGAGCGGATCCAGATCGTTCGCACGAGCTTCATTCCGAAGACGCCAGCGGTATACATCCAGCCCGATCCGGAAGCGATCCGGGCCTGAACTCACACTATTTAATGGAGACATTCATGATCATCGATGCGCACGCGCACGTTACCGCGCCGGATTCTCTCTACGTCTGGAAGTCCGGTCTTGTTTCCCATCGCGGCGCGCATGGCCGTGGCACTGCGCAGATCAGTGACGACGAAATGCTTGCGGTGCTCAATGCACCGACATTCGGCACCAAATCGCACGTCGAGCAGTTGCGTGACATCGGCACGGACCTGCAATTGATCTCGCCGCGTCCGTATCAGATGATGCATAGCGAAAAGCCCACGAAGATCGTCCACTGGTTCACCGAGGAAACCAACGACATGATCGCGCAACAGGCGCGGCTCATGCCGCAGACGTTTCGTGGTGTCGGTGGGTTGCCGCAGGCGTGGGGCGAGCCGGTCAGCGGATGTCTGCCGGAACTGGAACGTTGCATCAAGGAACTCGGTCTCGTCGGCGTACTGCTGAATACCGATCCGAGCGAAGGGCTGGCAACCAATGAGGTGCCCGACCTCGGCAACGAATACTGGTATCCACTGTATGAGAAGCTCGTCGAACTCGATGTGCCCGCGTACCTGCATTCGGCGGGATGCCGTTCGGAACGGCACAACTATTCGCTGCACTTCATCAACGAAGAGACGATTGCGGTAATGGCGCTCGCCCGTTCGCGCGTGTTCAAGGATTTTCCGCAGTTGAAGATCGTCGTCTCGCATGGCGGCGGCGCGGTGCCGTATCAGTTCGGCCGCTTCCAGGCGCCGTCGCTGCGGCCGGGACGCGCAAGCGAACCGTTTCTCGACAGCTTGCGCCGTCTCTACTACGACACGGTGCTGTATTCGGAAGAGGCGCTGCGTTTGCTCATCAAGACGGTCGGCGCGGATCGCTGCATCTTCGGTGCGGAGCGGCCGGGTGTCGGCACGGTGAAGGACCCGCAGACGGGCCGTTGGCTGGATGACATTCGCCCGGTCATTGAAAGCTTCGAATGGCTCAGCGGTGAGGAGAAACGGATGATTTTCGAAGGCAATGCGCGCAAGGTGTTCCGGCTCGACCAGCCAGCTGGCACAGCCGCAGCACGTTGAACCCATCGGCCATGAAAAACACATTCAACGGGAGCATGGCATGGCAACGATGATCGGCGCAATCGCCACATCGCACGGTCCCTTGCTGTCGATGCCGCCTGATCTCTGGCACTTGCGGGCCGGCGCGGACCTGAAAAATCCATCACACTGGTTTCAGGGGCGCTCGTACGACTACGCGGCGCTGCTGGAAGCGCGCGCACCGGGCTTTGCAGCGGCGGTCACCGATGCATCAAAGCAGGAACGCTATGCAGCTTGCCAGCGAGCACTCGATACGCTTGCCGAACGCTTCCACGCGATGAAACCCGATCTCGTCATCGTGCTCGGCAACGATCAGCGCGAGGTGTTCAAGGACGATCTGACGCCGGCAATCACGATATTCGGTGGTGAACAGATCGAGAATCTGCCGCTGTCTGACGAACAGCGCCGGCGTCTGCCGCCGGGAGTCGCCGAGGCTGAGGACGGGCACTGTCCGCCGGAAGGGGCGGTTTATCCTGGTGCGCCGGATCACGCGCTGAAGCTGGTGCAGTCGCTAGTCGATGACGATTTCGATATCGCCGTTTCGAACCGCTTGCCCAAGGGTGAGGATCGCCAGCACGGCATTCCGCACGCGTTCGGTTTCGTCTATCGACGCGTAATGCGCGATGCGCCGCCGCCGTCGGTGCCGGTGTTTCTGAACGTCGGCGTGGCGCCGAATCAGCCGCGCGTGGCGCGCTGCCTGGCGCTCGGTCACGCGCTCGGCGCGGCGATCCGGCGCTTGCCAGCCGAGCTGCGCGTGGTGGTGGTCGCCTCTGGCGGCATGAGTCACTTCGTGGTTGACGAAGCGCTCGACGAGCGCGTGCTGACTGCGCTTGCCGAACGCGACGAGGCCACGCTGCGCGATATTCCGGAGTCGTATTTCAACGGCAATACGTCGGAGATCAAGAGCTGGCTGCCGCTTGTCGGCCTTGCCGCGAGTGCGTCGCTGAAGATGAAGCTGATCGACTACATCGCCTGTTATCGCTCGGAAGCCGGGACGGGTTCAGGGATGGCGTTTGCCTGCTGGGAATGAGCTGCAACAGCAGCAACGGTGGCGATAGCGGCAAAAAACGAATATGAGGAACGGAGCAGACACGCATGAAAAAAGCAGATGACACCACTCGACGCCTGCAGCGGCTCGACTGTTGCGCAGTATCGGATGCACTCGACAAGCTCGGTCTGACCGGCACCGTTACCGGCTTGCCACAACGTTCGACCTCGCGCCGCATTGCCGGCAAGGTCGTGACCGTGAAGCTGGTGGAGGCCGCGCAGGTGAGCGCCGCCGCTCATACCGGTGTGCCGCGTCATCTCGGCACGACGGCCGTCGAATCCGCCGGCACCGGCGATGTCATCGTGGTCGAACAGCACACGGGGCTCGACGCGGGCAGTTGGGGCGGCATTCTCTCGCTCGGCGCGTCATTGCGCGGAATTGAGGGCGTGATTGCGGACGGCCCCGTGCGCGATATCGATGAAGCGCGGCAATACGATTTTCCGGTTTTCGCGCGGGCATTGACGGCGTTCACCGCGCGCAATCGCGTCGCCGAAGCCGGCACCAATGTGCCGATCACGGTTGCACAGGTTCGCGTCAATCCGGGCGACTACGTGATCGCCGACAACAGCGCGGTGATCTTCATTGCCGCCGCGGACATCGAGCGCGTGCTGGCCGCTGCCGAGCAGATCGCCGGCAAGGAAGCGGCGATGGCGAAAAAACTGCTGAATGGTGTGCCCATTGCGCAAGTGATGGGTGCGGACTACGAATATATGCTGCAGGACAGGGGATAAAAATGAGCGACACGAACAAGGCGAACGACACGAATGCGCAGCGCGCACAGCGCCTCGATACCGCGACATTGAGCGATGCGCTGGATCGCCTCGGCATTGTCGGTCAATGTACCGGGATCAAGCCGCGTGATGCGAGTTTCCGGCTGTGCGGCCGTGCGTTCACGATTCTCTACGGACCGCCGACAACACCGCCCGGCACCGTCGGCGACTATATCGACGACGTCCCGGAAGGCGGCGTGATCGTGCTGGATAACGCAGGGCGTGAAGACTGCACGGTGTGGGGCGACATTCTCACGGAAATCGCGCATCGGCGGAAAATCGCCGGCACCGTCATTGATGGTATCTGCCGCGATGTGAGCCTGTGCCTGTCGCTGGGTTACCCTGTGTTCAGCAAGGGACACTGGATGCGGACCGGCAAAGACCGTGTGCAAGTCGAAAGTACGCAGGTGCCGGTCAATATCGGCAACGCGCGTGTGTTGCCGGGCGACCTGCTGGTCGGCGACGCGGATGGCGTAATCGTGATTCCGCGCGCTCACGAAGACCGCGTGCTGGCCGCAGCCGAAGAGATCCACGCAGCGGAGCACGCGATTCGCGAGGCGGCGCGGCAAGGCATGCGACTCGACGAGGCGCGCCAGCAGCATCGCTATCACGCGCTGCAGAGCAAAGTAAGCGCCTGAGCGCCGGCTCTCACGGCGCCACGCTACGCCACGCGAGCCATCAGAATATCCATCAGGAGACACCATGTCGTACCCTTTCATCGATTCGCCGCTGGTCACCGCTTCGATCGAGCGGCCGGCCGCTGAAGTGATCGAGGCGGCCCGCGCCTTTCCGGCCGCGACCCTGCTCGAGGCGGCCAACAAACTGGGCGCGCTGCCGTCGGCGATCAAGCCGGTCAGTCCGGCATTCCGTGTCTGCGGCCCGGCGGTTACCGTGCATTCGCCGCCTGGCGACAATCTCTGGTTGCATCGCGCGCTGGTCGTCGCGCAGCCGGGTGACGTGCTGGTGGTGTACACGAGCGACTACTACGAAGCCGGCTACTGGGGTGAAGTCATGTCGACGGCAGCCAAAGAGCGCGGTGTGGCGGGCCTCGTCATCGACGGTTGCGTTCGTGATGCCGAACTGCTCGCGCGTATCGGCTTCCCGGTGTTTTCGCGCGGCTTGTGCATTCGCGGCACGACCAAGGATTTCGCGGCGCGCGGCTGGATCAATCATCCGCTGCGTATCGGCGATGTCGCCGTGCGGCCGGGCGACCTGGTGGTGGGCGACGCGGACGGCGTGGTGGTGCTCGCCCAGGAATCGGTCCGCACGACGTTGCTTGCCGCGCGCGAACGCGAGGACAAGGAAGCGGAAATACTTGCGCGCATCGCCGCAGGCGAATTGACGCTCGATATTTACGGATGGAATCGCTAGACGCGCGATTCGACACCGAAGAGACAGAAGAGACAGAGGAGCAATCGTAATGAGCAATCAAACCGCGGGCGGCCACGAGCCTACGCTTTCCGAGCGCGCCGATGCGCTTGAACACAAGATGATCGCGGAGCTGGACCGGCGCGTGGTGAAATCGGTGATCTACACGTCAGGCGACCGCGACCCCACGCAGGCCATTCCACCGCCGCCAGGCACGGGACACTTCATGATGGGCGACGATCCGCGTCTGCAGAAGATGCCGTCGAAGCCCACCTTGATCGACTTCTTCAAGTACCGCTTCGGGCCGGCCAATCACGTACTGCAAAGCGCGACGCACGCACTGAAGGCCGGGCAGAACGAGAAGATCGTGCTGGCCTGCCTGTTGCATGACATCAGCGTGGCCGGTTTCATTCGTGGCGATCATGGCTACTGGGGCGCGCAGATGATCGCGCCGTACGTGGACGAAGAGGTTAGCTGGGCCATCCAGTATCACCAGGCACTGCGGTTTTTTGCGGATGAGTCGGTGGGTTACGGGTATCCGGACGCGTATCTGCGCTATTTCGGCAAGGACTACGAGCCGGAGCCGTATATCCAGCGTGACTACGAGTACGCGCGTAATCACAAGTGGTACATGTCGAGCCGCTCGATCACGCTGCACGACATCTATTCGTTCGATCCGAATGCGGTAGTGAGCCTCGACGATTTCGTCGACATCATCGGACGCAATTTCCGGCAGCCGAAGGAAGGACTCGGTTTCGACGGCAGTCCGTCAGCGCATATCTGGCGCGCGATGATCTGGCCGACGAAGTTCCTGTAATAGCCCAGCGGCTGCGAATGGTGCGCCGGCGGCGCGCCACTCATCCTCATTCCACTATCGAACTCAGCAAAGGTGTTCCCATGACAAACGAATTGCGTCCTGTCGCTCCGGCCTACATCGGCTCGTTGAAGCCCTATCAGGCAGGCAAACCCATCGAAGAAACGGCGCGCGAGTACGGGCTGCCGGAAGCCAGCATCATCAAGCTCGCATCGAATGAAAATCCGCTCGGCATGCCGCCGAAGGCACGCGCGGCAATCGACGCGATCGTCAACAGCGGTGCGCGCTATCCCGATCCGAACGGCCATGCGCTGAAAGTGGCGCTGGGTCAGAAGTACAACGTCGAGCGCAACTGGATCACCCTTGGCAACGGCTCGAGCGATATTCTCGAACTCGTTGCACGTGCATTCCTGCAGGCCGCGCAACCGGATAGCGATTGCAATGCCGTGTCGTCGCAATATGCATTTATGGCGTGGCAGAACGCGGTCAAGGCAACAGGCGCGCGGATGGTCGCCGTGCCCGCCAAAGACTACGGCCACGATCTCGACGCCATGGCGCTAGCGGTCAACGCTGCGACGCGCGTGGTGTACCTCGCGAATCCGAACAACCCGACCGGAACGTTCTTCAGCGTCGACGAACTAACTTCGTTTCTCGACCGCATCCCGGCTAATGTCGTTGTGCTGCTCGACGAGGCCTATAACGAGTATCTTGAACCGCACCATCGTTACGACAGTACCGAACTCGTACGGCGCTATCCGAATCTTGTTGTATCGCGAACCTTCTCGAAGGCGTTCGGGCTGGCCGGTCTGCGGGTCGGTTTTGCAATCGCTACGCCTTACGTCACCGATCTTCTGAATCGTGTGCGGCAGACGTTCAATGTCAATTCGCTGGCGCAGGCAGCCGCTATCGCCGCGCTGAACGACGACGACTATCTGAACGAATCGTATCGGCTGAATCGTGAAGGAATCGAGCGGTTCTACGAAGTCTGCGACGCGCTCCGGCTCCCGTATGTGAAAAGCCAGGGTAATTTCGTCGTTATCAAGGTAGGTAATTCGGTCGAACTGTTCGATGCGCTGCTCAGGCGCGGCATCATCGTCCGCAAGGTCGTGGACTACGGGCTTGGCGAGTGGCTGCGCATCACGGTCGGATTGCCGCAGGAAAACGAAAGGTTCTTTACGGCGTTACGTGAACTGGTGGTGGTCAGCGCGTGAGATAGAAACTCACCTAAATTAAACTATATTATACTTTCGAGACAAAGCCCGGCCACGGACTGCCCGCAGCATCCGTGGCCACAAGCAGGCAAACACAAGTCCTGTCGCTTGAAGTCATTCCCCCGTTGGAGCGAGACAATCCATGCTTGAGTTTATTCTGCGGAGACTGTTCCAGAGCGTCCTTGCGCTTTGGGCGATGTCGCTGCTCGTGTTTGCCGGCGTCTACGTAGTGGGCGATCCGATTGCGCTAATGGTCCCCGACAGCGCCACACCCGAGATGCGCACACGCATCATTGCCTCGCTCGGACTGGATCAGCCGTGGTGGCTCCAGTACTGGCATTTCCTCACACACTCGTTGCGCGGTGACTTCGGCACGTCGTTTCTGACGGGCGCACCGGTTGCGCAGATGATCGTCTCGCGGATGCCCGCAACGCTCGAGTTGTCGATGATCGCCATGCTGATGGCAATCGTCATTGGTATTCCGCTTGGCATGTATGCAGGATTGCGCCCTGAAAAACTCTCCTCGCGCATCATTACCGCGTCGTCGACGATAGGTTTCAGTCTGCCGACATTCTGGGTCGGCCTGATCCTGATTCTCGTCTGCTCGGTGCTGCTTGGCTGGTTGCCTTCAGGCGGACGCGGTACCACGACGTCATGGCTCGGCATGCAGGTGAGCTTTCTGACGCTCGACGGCTGGAAGCACCTGCTGTTGCCGGCGTTCAATCTCGCACTCTTCAATATCGCGCTGATCATCCGGCTCGCGTATTCGTCGACGCGGGAAACCGCGTTGACCGACTACGTAAAATTCGCGCGGGCCAAAGGGCTGAGTTCATCACGCATCGTCGGTGTGCATATCCTGAAGAACATCATGATTCCGCTCGTGACGGTGATTGGTATCAACCTGGGCGGATTGATCGCTTTTTCGATCGTCACGGAAACCGTGTTCGCGTGGCCGGGCATGGGCAAGCTGCTGATCGATTCGATCAATGCGCTCGATCGTCCGGTCGTCATTGCCTATCTGCTGACCGTCGGGGCGATCTATATGCTGATCAATCTGGTCGTCGACATTCTGTATTCGCTGCTCGATCCGCGCATCTCGGTGACGGCGGAGGTGAATTGACATGGGACCTACCACAGGAACGACCGTGGCTGAACCGCGCGCCCAAACTGCGGCGTCCGCCGCTTCCACCGTTTCCGCCGCTAATCCGGTGAAACGTCCGCATCGCTTTGCACGCATGGGTGGCCAACTGAGCGCGCTATGGAGCGAATTCCGTCAGAGCCGACTCGCGCTCATTGGGCTCGTGCTTTTTGTCGCGATTGCCGCGCTGGCAGTATTCGCGCCGTGGATTGCGCCGCAGAATCCTTATGACCTTGCCCAACTCGATCTTGGCGACTCGCAGCTGCCGCCGCTGGCGCATGCGTCGATGGGCACGCATATCTACTGGCTCGGCACTGACGACCAGGGGCGCGACATGCTGTCCGCGATTCTCTACGGTATGCGCACGAGCCTCTATGTGAGCCTCGCCTGTACCGTACTCGCATTGTTCATCGGCGTTGCGTTGGGTCTCGTCGGCGCATTCTATGGACGCAAGGTCGATGCGCTGATCATGCGCATCGCCGACATTCAGCTTTCATTTCCTTCGATTCTGATTGCACTGGTGTTCATCGCTGCATTCGGCAAAGGCGTCGACAAGATCATTTACGCACTCGTGCTGGTTCAATGGGCGGTGTATGCGCGTACCGCGCGCGGCTCCGCACTCGTCGAGCTGCGCAAGGAGTATGTGGAGGCGGCGCGCTGCCTGAAACTGAGCGACGCGCGGATTATCTTTCGCCACGTGCTGCCCAATTGCGTGCCGCCGCTGCTGGTCGTCGCAACTGTGCAGATGGCGACCACGATCTCGCTTGAGGCGACGCTGTCGTTTCTGGGTCTTGGGCTGCCTATCACGGAGCCGTCGCTCGGTTTGCTGATTTCGAACGGCTATAACTACCTGCTGTCCGGTTCCTACTGGATCAGCGTTTTCCCCGGCGTCGCGCTGCTGTTGCTGATGCTGTGCCTGAATCTGATGGCGGATCGCCTGCGCGATGTGCTCAACCCGAGGTTGAAGAAATGACTCAGCCCGCATTGCAGGTGGACAATCTGTGCACCCATTTCACGACACCGCGCGGCATCGTGAAAGCGGTGAACGGTGTGAGTTTCAGCGTCGCACGCGGCGAAATTCTGGGTGTGGTGGGCGAATCCGGTTCCGGTAAATCGCAGACCGGTTATTCGATCATGGGTTTGATCGATCCCCCGGGCAAGGTGGTGAGCGGCAGCATCAAGCTCGCGGGTGAGGAGCTGGCCGCATGCACCGAAGCGCAATGGCGCAGGATTCGCGGCAACCGGATCTCGATGATTTTCCAGGATCCGATGATGACGCTCAATCCCGTGCTGCGTATCGATACACAGATGGTCGAGGCGGTGCTCGCGCACCGGCCGATGAGCCGTCGCGCGGCGCTCGACGAAGCGCGCGCGGCGCTTGCGCAGGTCGGCATACCGGCACCGGACGAGCGTCTGAAGTGTTATCCGCATCAATTCTCCGGCGGCATGCGCCAGCGCGTTGCGATTGCGATTGCGTTGATCAACAAGCCCGAGGTGGTGATCGCGGACGAACCGACTACCGCGCTCGACGTCACCATTCAGGCGCAGATTCTCGGTGAAATCCAGCAGCTTTGCCGCAACTCGGGCACGGCGCTGATCTGGATCACGCACGATCTGTCGGTGGTCGCCGGGCTCGCGGATCGCGTGTGCGTGATGTACGGCGGCAGGATCGCCGAATACGGCAGTGTCGATCAGGTGCTCGATACGCCGCGTCATCCGTACACGCGCGGCTTGATGAACTCAATTCCGAGCCGCAATCCCAAAGGCGTGATGCTGCGGCAAATTCCCGGTGCGCCGCCCTCGCTGCTCGCGTTAGGCGGCGGCTGTGCGTTCCGCACCCGCTGTTCATCCGCGGTGCCCGAATGCGCGCATGAGATTGCCGAATCGATTGACCACGACGGCCACATGGTTCGCTGTATCCGGCCCGTCGTCAATGAACACGAGGAGATTGCATGACCCCGCTGCTCGAATTGCGTAACGTCACGAAGACGTTCGCACCCAGACAGGATGCAACCGGGCGCTTCGTCCGGGCAGTCACAGGACGGCAGCCGCCGAAGGGCGTACATGCGGTCACCGATCTGAGCCTGAGTGTGAGCGCCGGCGAGGTGGTCGGGCTGGTTGGCGAATCGGGCTGTGGCAAATCGACAGTCGGCCGCCTGGCGGCCGGCGTCTACTGGCCGACAAGCGGCAAACGCTACTGGCAGGACACGGATATGGCGGCGCTCGGACGGCGCGAGCGCAATCGCGCCGAACTCGATATCCAGATGATCTTCCAGGATCCGTATGCCTCGCTGAATCCGCGTATGCGGGCCGCTGATATCGTTGCGGAGGGGGCGCACGTGCATGGTTTCATCCGTAAGGCGGATACGCGCGATTTTGTCGGCGCGCTATTTGAACGGGTGGGCCTCGATCCGGATTCGATGGATCGCTTCGCTCATCAGTTCTCGGGCGGCCAGCGTGCACGTATCGGTATCGCGCGTGCGCTATCGGTGAATCCGAAGTTTCTCGTTTGCGATGAATCGGTGGCGGCACTCGACGTGTCAATTCAGGCACAGGTGCTGAATCTGTTTATCAAACTGCGCGAAGAGCTCGGTTTGACGTATCTGTTCATCAGCCACGATCTGGGCGTGGTGCGCCATGTCGCGGATCGCATTGTCGTGATGTATCTCGGCAAGATTGTCGAATCGGGACCCACCGAGCAGGTCTATCAGAATCCGCGGCATCCGTACACGCAGGCATTGCTGGCGGAAGTGCCTTCACTCGACAAGCGCAAGAAGACTTTCTATGCCATCAAGGGTGAGATTCCGTCGCCGATGAATCCGCCTTCGGGTTGTCATTTTCATCCGCGCTGCCCACACGCATTGCCCGTTTGCAAAGAGATCGCGCCCGAACTGAAGCGCGCTGCCGATGGGCAATTCGCGGCATGTCATCTGATCGACTGACGTCACCGGCACGCTTGAAGCATAGCCCGGTGTGGATCGTACAGCAGCGATGCTGGCGGTTCGCACCGGGCTTTTTTATGGGCGGCGCAAGCGGGAGTCACTGAATCCGCGTGAGACCCCAATCGGGTGGCACAAAAAAGCCGGCTTTCGCCGGCATAAAATTGCACCGTTCGATTCTCGCCATCGAACGGTGCGTCTCGCGATCAATCGGTTAAAACTTGTGGCGTATGCCAATGCCTGCGACGACCTGCTTGTTGGTGCTCGACGTTGGCAGCGTCAGAATAACCGCACGCGTACCGTCACCGCTCGCCTGTTGATAGTTCACCTGAGCATACAGATCGGTGCGTTTGGACAGGAAGTAGTCGAGCCCGACCGACGTCTGGCCCCAGTGCGAATTCTCGAGCTTCGACCATGTGTACCCCGCGCCACCCACCAACGCTGGCGTGAAGTGGTACAGCAAGCTGCCTTCCAGGGTGCTCAGCGTCGACGCATTGCCCATGTATGAGATCCGCGTGCCGGTGTAATTTGCCATGATGCCGAACTTGCCGATCGAATAGCTGCCGCCGAGACCCCATGTCTTCATGCTGTCCGCCACGATCGGGCCGGTCAGCGGCTGGCCGAACAACGTGTTGACGCCCAGATCGTTGATCGGATCGATGCGGAAGTTATTGATATCCGTATAGGCTGCACCGAGACTGAGCGGGCCATGGTCGTAGGTCAGGCCGAAACTCATCGAGCTGTTCTGATGGAAGTTTCCCGCCGTATTACCGAAGCCATACATCGCGCCAGCGGTAAAACCGCCAAAGTTGTTGCTGACGAATTTGACCGTGTTATCGAGTCGGTCGCCCGACACGCGGTCATAGTCACCCGGATGGAACGCATATACGCCGGCGACGTAGGCGATCGAATAGTTGCCGATGATGTCGCCCATGAAGTCGTACTGATGCCCCATCGTCAGCGTACCGATCTGATTCGACAGGCCGACGTAAGCCTGGCGCCCAAAGATGCCGCCTTGTCCGAGCGTGCCGTTGTTCAGGTTGAAGCCGTTCTCGAGGCGAAACAGCGCTTTCATGCCGCCACCGAGATCTTCCGTACCCTGGAAGCCGAGCCGGTTGCCTTGTGGGACACCCGTGTCGAAGACCCACGCGGAATGACCGTTGCTGTTGCTAACGTAGCTGATGCCCGAGTCGACGATCCCGTAAATCGTCACACTGCTCTGCGCCTGTGCGCCTGCTGCAAAAGCACAAAGTGACACGGCAGCAAGTGGTACGGCGAGGGTCTTTCTCATTGTTTGTCTCCTTTCCATGAATAGTCTGCGCCAGTTTTGTTGAAGATGCCGCATGTTTTACGAGGCTTCGTTCGCAGTTTTTCCGGCCTCGCATCGTGTTGCACGCGCAACCATTTCGTTGTGTGAACGAAGGGCCGCACGGCGGTCCTGCATCGCCCGTCATCAACTTGAGCAGTGCTTGACTTCGATGGAAGTGTATAACGATAATATAGTTATACAGAAGGCATTTTGGCGCGACCCAGATGCTCGTAAACACGAAGTGACGCGGCCGCACACTTGCCGTTACTGCGCGGGTGCTCAGTTCGATGCGCTGTTTTCAGATGGGAGCCGTTGACGGTTCCCTCAATAAAGCAGGTACCCTTGCGGGTTCTGCACAAATAGGAGACGGAGATGGGAACAACATTGCGGGGCTGGGGTCGGCTGGCAGTTTTGGCCGGTGCGTTGGCCGCGAGCGTGTTCGTGCAGCAGAATGCAGGTGCAGCGGAATTCAGGTATGGGGTGAGCGCAGACGTAACGTCGCTTGATCCGCAGTTCGCCAACTTGCCGGGCAACCGCAACGTGGCGCGCAACGTGTTCGAGCCGTTGATCGACATGTCGCCAGACGGCCGGTTGCAGCCCGGACTCGCCGAGTCGTGGAAGCCGCTCGACGACAAGACGTGGGAAATCAAGCTGCGCAAGAACGTCAAATTTCAGGACGGCTCGTCGTTCACAGCAGACGATGTGGTCTATTCGCTCGCACGTCCCGATACGCTGACCAATTCGCCGGCTACGTTCGGCGTCTTCACGAAAGACATCACCAAGGTGCAGGTGATCGATCCATACACGGTCAAGCTGACGACGGCCCGACCGCTGGCTGTGCTGCCAAACTATCTGTCGATGATTTTCATGCTGTCGAAGAAAGACACGCAGGGACTCAAGAGTGAAGACTTCGAAACTGGCAAAGGCCTCGTCGGCACCGGGCCTTACAAGTTTTCCCGTTTTTTGCGGGGCGACCGCGTCGAACTTGTCCGCAACGATGCTTATTGGGGTGACAAGCCGGCCTATGACAAGGTGACGGTGCGTATCCTGCCGAATGCGGCGGCTCGCGTGGCGGCCATCCTGTCGGGCGACGTCGATGCGGTGATCGACGTGCCAAGCGCGGATGTCACGCGCATCAAGGCTGACAAAAAGCTTGCCGTCTACACGAAGCCCAGCACGCTGATGGTCTTTTGGGTGATGAATCAGCTAAACGACAACGCGCCGTATGTGACGGACAACAACGGCAAACCGTTGGGCAAGAATCCGTTCAAGGATGTGCGCGTGCGCCGTGCGTTCTCGCTCGCGATCAACCGTCAAGTGCTGGTCGACCGCGTTTTGCAAGGCTTGGGCGTGGCGACGCAGAACAGCGTGCCGAGCACGATGTTCGGCTACAACCCGGCGTTGCCGCCCGATCCGTACAAGCCCGATGAAGCGAAAAAGCTGCTGGCCGAAGCGGGCTATCCCGAGTGCTTTTCGCTGACGCTCTTTGCCCCGAACGACCGCTACGTCAACGATTCGCAACTGGCACAGGGCGTCGCGCAAATGCTGACGCGCATCGGTTGCAAGACGAAGGTCGAGACGCAACCGATGGGAACGTTCATCTCGCGTGTGAACCAGTTGCAGTTGGGCTTTTTCATGATCGGCTGGGGCGCGGATGCGGGCGACATGGGCGTGCAGCTCGAATCGCTGTTCTCGAATCCGACCAACAATCCGTTCCGCAAGATCAACATCCAGACGTACGATTCACCGAACTTCTGGAAGCCGTTGAATGCGGGGCTGGCAACGGTCGACGATGCGAAACGTGAGGCGCTTTACCAGGAAACGTCGAAGGTGTTGCACGATGAGGTGGGTATCATCCCGACGCATCTGCAGGTTTCCACTTTCGCCGCGCGTAACGGGATTCATATCGTGCCGCGCGTCGATTCGCAAATGTACGGGTTCGACGCCGCACCGGCGAAGTAATCGGTGAGTGCCGCTGTGTGTCTCTAGCGAAGCTGCAAGAGCGGCGAACGGATCGGCGAGCATGGGTTCGCCGATCCGTTTTACCCCAATGTCACGCGTGTGTTGTCGTTGAAATGCGAAACGAACTTGTCGAGCAACGCGAGAAATTGCGTGCGCTCGGCCGGTTCGAACGGCGCGAGCAACGCTTCGACCGATTTCTGCGCGTAGCGCTCGCATTGGCGGAAGCATTCCCGGCCGGCTTCGGTCAGCGAGATTTCCACTTTGCGCTGGTCTGCTTCGCTTTTTGCTTTTTCGAGCAGCCCGCGTTCGCTCAGAATCTTGACGACGAGGGCAGTGGTCGAACGGTCGAGGCCGATCAGACGGGCGATGCCAATCTGTTCGAGCGGGCCGCTGTGGAAGAGGATATACAGCACGCCGTATTGGCTGGGCGTCATGTCGAGCGCAGCACAGGCTTCGATGAAGAGGTCGGTCGATATCTGGTGGGCACGCCGGATCATGAAGCCGGGGCGGGCGTACAGACGGTCGAGCGGAGTCTGACGCGGTTCGCGCGCCACGGGGTTCTTTGCCATGGACTCGTATCTGGAAGTGGGCCGCCCGCGTTCGGGCGGCAAGCGTGACTGGCCGATATTATCGCGCAGTGTGGACGGCTGGTTGCGAAGTGGGGCGGATGACGGGCGTCATCCGCGCAGGTTACTGTGCGTCAGGCTGCTGCTCAGGGGCAGCCGCTGCGAACGCGGGCAACTGCAGGCAGCGCCGTGCGATGCGGCTGAGCACTGGATAGGCGCTCAGATCGACGTTAAAACGTTGTGCGTTGAAAACCTGTGGCACGAGCGCGAGATCGGCTAGCGTCGGTTGATCGCCGTAGCAGAATTCACCGGTTGCATGACTTTGTGCAAGCCTTGTTTCCAGCGCGGAAAAACCCGTGTGGACCCAGTGGTGATACCACGCGTCTCGCGCTTCTTTTGTCAGCCCGGCCGTATCGCCAAGGTATTTGAGCACGCGCAGGTTGTTGAGCGGATGGATGTCGCACGCGATGTCCAGCGCCATGGCACGCACGGTGGCGCGGCCGGGCGGATCGCTCGGCAGGAGCGGCGGCTCGGGATGAACTTCGTCCAGGTACTCGATGATCGCAAGCGACTGATGGAGCGACACCTCACCGTCCCTGAGCACCGGGACGAGCGCCTCCGGGCTGAGCGAGCGATAGACGGGCGCGAATTGCTCGCCGCCGTCGCGCGACAGATGCACGGGCAGGTAGTCGAAAGGCAGGCCTTTCAGACCTAGCGCAATCCGCACCCGATACGAGGCGGAGCTGCGGAAAAAATTGTGAAGCTGCACGGGATATCCTCGATGAACGGAGCATGACGAGCGTTGTGCTCCGTTGTGACATGAGTCGTTCAGACCACTTTGACCTGGAGTTCGCCGAGACCGTCGATGCCGCCATGCATCGTATCGCCCTTGACCACTGCGCCGACGCCTTCCGGTGTGCCGGTATAGATCAGATCGCCCGGTACCAGTTCGAAGAAGCGTGACAGATACGCGATCGTTTCCGCGACCGACCAGATCAGTTGCGAGACGTCCGCGCGTTGCTTCGACGTGCCGTTGACGTTCAACCAGATTGCACCGTCTTTCAGATGCCCCGTCTGTTCAGCGCGATGCAGTGGACCGATCGGCGCGGAGTGATCGAACGCCTTGCCGATATCCCATGGGCGCCCCATTTTTCGCATCTCCATTTGCAGATCGCGGCGCGTCATATCGAGTCCGAGCGCGTAGCCAAACACGTGATCGAGCGCGCTGTCGACGGAGATATCTTTCCCCCCTTTGCCGATTGCAGCGACCAGTTCCATCTCGTAGTGGCAGTTGTCCGTTTCGGACGGGTACGGAAATTCGCCCACCGTTCCCGGCGCGACATGGACGATCGCGTCAGCCGGCTTGCAGAAGAAAAATGGCGGCTCGCGGTCCGGATCGAAGCCCATCTCGCGCGCGTGGGCGGCGTAGTTGCGCCCGACACAGTAGATGCGCCGGACGGGAAACGCGTCGTTCGAACCGGCAACCGGGACCGTTACCGCGGGCGCGGACTCAAAGACCAGATTCATTGAATATTCTCCATGTGTGATTGTGTTGTGTGCTGATCGCTGCGATCGCGAGTGCCGCGCTCACGCGTCGAGCTTTTCTTCGCGCAGAATGCTGAGCGCGGTTTGCACCGGGCGGTCCGAAAAGCTGAATAGCACCGCATCGTCGTTTGCGTGCAGCGTGAACGTTTTCCACGACGGCACGACGAAGTGGTCCTTCGGGCCAAATTCGAAGCTTTTCCCGTCGATGACCGCACGCCCGGTTCCCTCGACGACCGAATACACGGCACCGTCGGTACTGCGGAACGGTTTGCCTGAGAAGCCGGCCGGCAGATACTGCATGAACGTGGCCAACGTCGGCATCGGCCAGCCGCCGGTTGCCGGATTGACGTAGCGCAGCTTGACGCCATGCCATGCGTCGACGTCACCATCGCGATAAAGGCGCTCGAGTACTTCGCGCGTGCGGTCGTACGGATAGCTGAAAATGGGCGAGGTCGGCGATGAGGGCTGATAGTCGACCGGCAGCAGGTTGTGTCCGTAGCGCGCGAGCGCATTACCTTCAGGACGGGTAACACGTTGCGACATGGCCGTGCTTTTTTCCTCAAAGCCCGCGTCGAAGAAGCGAATCATCGGAATATCCAGGCCGTCGAGCCAAACGACCGGTTCGCTGTGGCCGTCAATGCCGTCGTTGCCATGATCGTGCCAGGTCCAGCTCGGCGTAATGATGAAGTCGCCCGGCATCATGGTCGTGCGTTCGCCGTCGACCGCCGTATAAGCGCCTTGGCCATGAACGATGAAGCGCAACGCCGATTGCACGTGCCGATGGGCCGGCGCTACCTCGCCCGGCAGAATCAGCTGCAATCCGGCATAGAGCGATTGCGTCACGCTGGCATGGCCGGGCAGCGCGGGGTTCTCGAGCACGAGCACGCGGCGCACGGCTTCCTCAGCGGTGATCAACGTGCCGGCCTGCTCGATGTAGGGCAGCACATCGCGCCATTTCCACAGCGCGGGCACACAGGGCCCATTGGGTTGATGCGGCACCAGCGTGCTAAGCGATTCCCACAGGGGAATCATGTTGAGTTCGCGGATCTGCTCGTAGAAAGCTTTCCTGTCTGACGTGGGAAGGCCGGTGTTCATTGCTTGTCTCCTGTCCTTTTCTGGAACCACCGTGTCTCGTCGAACGGCATAGGTATGTCCGGCGATACGTGAGAATGTGTGACGGTGTTCTGACGAATAATCGGCAGACGTATGTCAAAAGATATTGAATCTCGACCACCGTGTCAAATGAATTCCGTTGTCCGGATGAACTGCTTGACGAAGCGGGAATGGCTCACTATATTTCGGCAGACGTCTGCGTAAATGGCAAATAACCATGCAGCGCCGGAGACGGATTCAATGGCGCGCTGCTCCGCGCTCATCACGAAAGAGGAGACAGATGAAAAAGGATAGTGAGGTCGTCATCGTTGGTGCGGGGATTGGCGGGTTGACGCTGGCGCTGACGTTGCACAAGGCTGGCATTGCGAGTCGAATTTTCGAAGCAGCGCCTGAAATCAGGCCGCTCGGCGTCGGGATCAACCTGCTGCCGCATGCAACCCGTGAACTGGCGGAACTCGATCTGCTCGCCGAGTTGGCTGCGGCGGGTGTGACGACACAGGAATCGGTGTTTTTCAATCGCCATGGGCAACTGATCTATCGCGAGCCGGCTGGACGTTTCGCCGGTTACGATCATCCGCAGTTCTCGATTCATCGCGGGGACTTGCAGAGCGTATTGCTCAAGGCGGTGCTTGAACGTCTGGGGCCGGACAGCGTCGTGACAGACCGTCGCTGTATCAGCGCAACCCAGGACGAAACAGGCGCAATCGCGCGCTTTGCCGATAGCGCCGGCAACGATCATTTCGTTAGCGGCGCGGCGATCGTGGCGTGCGACGGCATTCACTCGGCGATTCGCAAACAGTTCTATCCGAACGAAGGCGCGCCGCGCTATTCCGGTTTCAACATGTGGCGCGGAACGATCGTAGCGCCGCCGTTCCTTACCGGTGGCAGCATGGTGCGTGCCGGCTGGTTGACGCACGGCAAGATGGTCATCTATCCGATCCGCGATAACGTGGATGCCGCGGGCAATCAGTTGGTGAACTGGGTCGCCGAAATCGAGGCGCCGCAACCCGCACGCCGCGACTGGAACGGAAAAGGGCGCCTCGCTGATTTCTTCCCTGCATTCGCGGACTGGCATTTCGACTGGCTGGACGTCGCTGCGATGATTGAAGCGACGGAGACGATTCTGGAATATCCGATGGTCGATCAGGATCCGCTGCCGCGCTGGACATTCGGCCGCATCACGCTATTGGGGGACGCGGCGCATCCGATGGTGCCACGTGGCTCGAACGGTGCCGGGCAGGCGATTCTGGACGCACGCTTTCTGGCGGACCGTTGCGCGGAACTGGGCGTCTGCGAGGAAGCGTTGCTTGCCTACGACAAGGCGCGCGTCAAGGCGACCGGTGATGTCGTGCTGATGAACCGCAAGGCGCCGCCGGACCGGATTTTGCAGGTGGTCTACGAGCGCACGCAGGGGCAGCGCTTTGAGCGGATCGAAGATGTGGTCAGCGCGGAAGAACTCAGCCAGATCGCGAATCAGTACAAGACGGTCGCCGGTTTTCATCTCGACGATCTGAAGGCGAAGCAGCGGGTAGGGTGATGCGTGGGGTGGGGTGAGCGGGACGTCGCAGGTCAGGAGGCGGCCATCTTCTGGATCGGCCGCTTCAGCAATCCCGCCGCGAGCAAGATCACGATCAGGCCGGCGCTGACCGCGTAGATCGTCAGCAGACCGACCACGCGCGTTGAGATGAACCGGGTGACCAGAACAGGGCTGAAACCGGCAAGATTGCGGTGCAGTTCCAGATTGTGGCCTGGCGTTGTGATCTACCCGCGGGTTAGCGTGTTAACAAATAGCCGGTCATTCTCTCCCTCACGGAATTTCTAGACGACTGGTCTAATTGAGACCATAATCCGGTTCCTATGAGAGCTAGCCATCCCCACATTCGCAGGCACATCCTCGACGCCGGGCGCGCCCTGATCGCGCGCAAAGGCTTTGTCGCGGTCGGGCTGAACGAGATTCTGACGACTGCCGAGATTCCGAAGGGGTCGTTCTATCACTACTTCGGTTCGAAGGAATCGTTCGGCAGCGAGTTGCTGCAACAGTACGTCGCCGACTACGCGGTGCGGCTTGATGAGCTGTTCGGCCAGCCGGGCGTCAGCGGTCGTGACAAGCTGCTGAGCTATTGGGCCGCGTGGCAGCAGGAACAACTCGACCAGGACGGCGACGAAAAGTGTCTGGTGGTGAAGCTGAGCGCGGAAGTCGGCGATCTGTCGGATGAGATGCGTGTCGTGCTGCGCGACGGCGTCGACCGCTTGATGAAGCGCCTCGCGTCCGTGATTGAAGAGGGTAAAGCAGACGGCTCGCTTTCGCCGGAGATCAGAGCCAGGGAGGCAGCCGAACTGCTATATCAGATGTGGCTCGGCGCGGCGCTTGTCACCAAGCTGCGACAGGATGGCAGTGCGATGGCGCAAGCCATGGCGGTCACCGCCAGCGTACTGCGCGCGCCTTGAACGTGCAGGTTCGAGACCGAGGCCGTGACGCAGTCGAAGTTTTTTGAACAGAAGCGGCAGCCGAAGCATTCACAGAAGGTCTTGCCGAAGCATTCACAAAATCACCAGCCGAAGCATTCACAAAAGCTCTTGCAGAAGCATTCACAGACGTACTCGCAGAACCGCTGGCTCCGCGCAGAACGGAGCCCTCATCGTTGGACATTCCAGGAGATCGACTGTGCGTAGCGTTATCTATTCCTCTTTCGGCAATCCCGCTGACGTGCTGCAGGTCGCGGAACGTTCCACGCCGAATCCCGGTGCGGGGCAGGTGCGCATCAAATCGACCTTGTCGCCGATCCACAATCACGACTTGTGGACGATCCGCGGTCAGTATGGCTACAAGCCGAAACTGCCGGCCGTGGGCGGCACTGAAGTTGCCGGCGTGATTGACGCGATCGGTGAAGGTGTCGGGCACCTGAAGCCCGGTCAGCGCGTGGTAGTGGCTGGTATTTACGAAGGCTGGGCCGATTACGTTCTGGCGCCGGCTGCAACGGTGGTCCCGTTGCCCGACGCGATCAGCGACGAAACAGGCTGTCAGCTGATTGCCATGCCGTTGAGCGCGGTCATGTTGCTGGAATACCTGCATCTGGAACCCGGTCAGTGGTTCATCCAGAACACAGCGAACGGTGCGGTCGGTAAGACGCTGGCGATGCTGGCCAACGCCCGCGGCATCAACGTGGTCAATCTGGTCCGGCGCGAGGCAGGCATTGCGGAATTGGCCGAGGTGGGCATCGGCAACGCAGTGTCAACCGAAAGCGAAGGCTGGAAGGCGCGGGTTCGTGGCATTGTCGGCGACGCGCCGCTCGTAGCCGGTGTCGATTCGGTGGGCGGCGATGCCAGCGGCGACCTCTTCGGTCTGCTTGGTGAAAATGGCACCCTGGTTTCGTTCGGCGCCATGTCCGGTGAGTTGATGCGGATCAGTTCCGGCGATGCAATTTTCAAGCAGGCGACCGTCAAGGGTTTCTGGGCGAGCAAGATTTTCGAGGTCACCTCGGGCGCGGATAAAGCGCGCATGATCGGCGAACTGCTGAGGCTCGCTGCATCGGGTGAACTGAAGCTGCCGGTCGAAGCTGTCTTCGATGTCGGGAACGTGGCGCAAGCGGCCGCGGCGAGCGAGAAGAGCGCGCGCAAAGGCAAGGTGCTGCTGCGGTTCTAACGTTCCAACGGGCAACGGCGTTTCCCTGCATCGGCGCGCAAGCTCGTGCCGTGCAGTATCCTGCCAATGCAAGTTCGCAAGATCCTTCCAATGCCTGCCCTGAAACTACGCGAATCGTCGAATGGTTTCAGGGCAGATGTTGGCCGCACTTTCTCTCACCGACTCAAAAGCCCAACCCATGATCGAAGTCCATCATCTCAACGAGTCCCGTTCGCGCCGCATTACCTGGTTGCTGGAAGAACTCGGCCTCGAATACACGCTCGTCCAATACCAGCGAAATCCGGAGACCCGTCTCGCTCCACCGGAACTGACGGCGATTCATCCGCTGGGCAAGGCCCCCGTGATTCGCGACGGCGAGAAGGTGGTTTTCGAATCGGGCGCGATCGTGGATTATCTGATTCGCCGCCATGGCAATGGGCGCCTCGCGCCGGCGTATGGAACCGACGAGTACGACCGTTACGCACAGTTTCTGCACTACGCGGAAGGCTCCGCCATGCTGCCGCTTATGTTGAAGGTGTACACCGCGCGTCTTGGCGACGGTGCGGCCCCATTGCAACCGAGAATCGAAAGTGAGTTGCGGAACCACCTGGGTTTTCTGAATCAGGAACTGGCAGGCCGCGAATACTTCATGGGCGATGAACTGACGGGCGTCGATATCCAGCTTTCGTTCGTTGCCCAGACGTGCCTGAAGTTTTGCGGACGCGACGCGTTCCCGAATATCACAGCGTTTGTCGATCGCATCGAGGCGCGCCCCGCGTACCAACGCGCGATGGAAAAAGGCGGCGCGTAAGCGGTTGAGCGCTGCTACGTGACGTTGGCAGGCTGGTGCGCGGTTGAGGTACCTGTCTGGTGCTGCATGTTGCCCGGCCCAGAAGAAGCGTCGCTAGCTCCCTTAAGTGCCGTACCCCGCCGTCGCCCTCGAACAGATCCTCAGTCGATTTTCAATCGACGATCAGGCGTCAGGCCGGTTCGCTCAACGCCGGTTCATTGACGATCTGCTCAACGATCGCCGCCATCAAACCCGGAAACCGTTCGTCCAGTTCGGTGCGCCGCAGTGAATTCTGATGCACCGTGCCGGCCACGCGCGTGCGCACCAGCCCCGCTTCACGCAGGATCCGAAAATGATGGGAAACGCTCGACTTGGGGCGGCCGCCGTCGAGGTCGCCGCAGGCGGCCTCGTCGACACTTGAAAGGCGGCGCACGATCTCGAGGCGCACCGGGTCGCTAAGTGCATGGAAGAGCCGCCCGAGCGTGAAGTCCTCAGCGGCAGGATGGGTATATGTGCGCATTCTGCGGATGATAAAGGTTTCTGCCATACTCCATAGTTCGATGTTTATCGAACTACCGTACAAGCCTATTCGCAGGAGTTTAACCTGATGTCCGCATTATTTCAGCCCTACACGCTCAAGGGCGTTTCCTTGCGCAATCGCATCGCCATCCCGCCGATGTGCCAGTACACGGCCGAAGACGGCCTGATCAACGACTGGCATCGCGTGCACCTCGCCGGCCTGGCGCGTGGGGGCGCGGGGCTGGTGATCGTCGAGGCGACGGCCGTGTCGCCGGAGGGGCGTATCACGCCTGGCTGCGCGGGCATCTGGACCGACGAGCAGGCGCAGGCTTTTGCGCCGGTGGTGGCGTCGATCAAGGCAGCGGGCGCCGTGCCGGGCATTCAGATCGGCCACGCGGGCCGCAAAGCCAGCGCCAACCGGCCGTGGGAAGGCGACGATCACATCACCGAGACCGATCCCCGTGGCTGGCCGACCATTGCGCCGTCGGCGATTGCCTTCGGCGGTGGCTTGCCGAAAGTGCCGAAAGCGATGACGCTCGACGACATCGCACGCGTGCGTGAAGATTTCGTCGCCGCAGCCAAACGCGCGCTCGACGCCGGCTTCGAATGGCTCGAATTGCACTTCGCACACGGCTACCTCGGTCAAAGCTTTTTCTCGACACACTCCAATCAACGTGATGACGCGTACGGTGGCAGCCTCGAAAACCGCAGCCGCTTCCTGCTGGAAACCTTGGCCGCGGTACGCAAGGTGTGGCCTGAGCATCTGCCGTTGACGGCACGTTTCGGCGTGATCGAATACGACGGACGCGACGAGGAAACGCTCGCCGAATCGATCGAACTGGCGAAGAATTTCAAGCGCGAGGGGCTCGATATGCTGAGCGTTAGTGTGGGCTTCTCCACGCCTGCGGCGCGTATTCCATGGGCGCCGGCGTTTCTCGCACCGATCGCTGAGCGGGTGCGCCGCGAGGCAGGGATCGCCGTTTCGTCGGCATGGGGTATCGATACGCCGGAACTGGCCGACCGCTCCGTCCAGAACGAGCAGTTGGATCTGGTGATGGTCGGCCGTGCGCATCTGGCCGATCCGCATTGGCCGTACCACGCCGCCCGCAAGCTGGGTATCGAACGTCCGTCGTGGACGTTGCCGGCACCGTACGCGCATTGGCTCGAACGTTACGCCGTTGCCTGAGTGCGGCACTACGCCAGGTGAAGTCTATGAAGGCATAAAAAATAGCGCGTGGCAGGGTGTGAATTCCATTCACGCTGCCATGCGCCATCTACAACAGTCCGAACCTGCTGCGGATTCCTTATCCTTTGACGTGCTCCGTCGAGAGCCAGCCCCCGCTTACGCCGATCTGCGCCACCTGTTTTGCCACCGCGTCGGCCAGACGCTTTGCGTCCGCCGAAACGCCGGCCTTCTTTGTTTCGGATACACCATGCAAGCCGCCGCGCACGGCCGCGGAGGTCGCGATGCTCCCGGCTGCGGCGCCCACGCCGGCTGTTTCTGCCATGCCGGGCGCTTTGCCGCTGTCGCCGGTGGCATTGAAGCTTTGCACCAGCCGCGCTGTGCCGCCCGCCGGTTTGTACAGAATCTGCACGGAACTGCTCACCTCGCTCTTACCTGCGCCCAGACCGATCAGCACGCGGCGGCGGCGATTACCCGAGTCGATTGTGTCGAAGCTGCCTTGCACGAGCAGAACGTTCTGCTCGGCGGGGGCGGGGATGTCCGAGCGAATCGCGCGCAGCCCCATCGACTGCAATTGATGCACGATTTCGTTGGCGACCTGCTCACGCACGGCGACTGCGTCGGCGGATTGTTTTTCTGCGGCCGATGAGCCGTCGAGTTGCGACTTCAATTTCTGCAGCATGCCGCCGTTGTCCAGTTTTACTTGATCCGGATTGCTGTCGAAGGTGTAGACATAAATGGTGTCCGGACGCACTTGCGGTTGTGCGCTGGTCTGGGTCGCGTTGTTGATGCTGCCGCCGGCGCAGCCGGTCAGGAGCGCGCTGCCACAGACCATGGCGATGCATGCAAAACGGGCGGCATTCTTTTTGAGGAAACTCACTGAAGTGAACATGTTCATCCTGTCGTCGGCACGCGGTGCCATTAGGTTCGAACGCATCTTCCGATGATCGGGCAACCGTGGATCGTTAATCATCGGGAACGCATTCGCACGCGCATTTGCACAAAAAACACCCTTGATCTCATGCGTCTTTTTTCGTACGCACCGGCAGCGAAACGAAGTATGGGTGAGTCACTTCCCAAACTCCATTCGGCAATTATTTCGCGCTATGTCACGGCGAAACATGCAGTGGCGAGGCGGGTTTGACTTAGGGTGAAAGCACGGCGACGGGGCATCAATTCAAGGCGAGCTTGATGATGCAGCAAAGAACGAAGACGAGAAGGGCGGCGGCGACGGCCATATTCAGCGGGTAGCGCATTGTTCACCAGGCACTAGCGTTGCAGTGCTCTTATCCTAATCACCTGAGGGAAGATGAAAAGTAGGCAGAGAGGCGGCTATGTGCGAAAGCTAACGTAGCGCGCCGAACGGCTGCGCTGCCCGCTGGCGGGAGCGCTTCCAATTGATCTTGCGTCGGAATGAATTGCACGGGTCGCGGCATGTCCGCTCTCCCGTGCGACGTTCGAACGTGGGGTGACCCAGTGGCGTAGTCGGCCGCGCTTTATTGCGGCACAGGCGGCTGCATCCCCGCCGGCATGCCGTGCGGCGACTTGTTCGCCGCGCCGAGGTCTTCCGACAGGCTGGTGCGCAGCGTGGCAATGGCCTGGTCAGTATTGGCTGGCTTCAACTGTTCGCGGGCCAGCGAGTCGTACACGTAGTGGCGCAGCATCGGATCTTGTGTCTTGTTCAACACCTCGTGATACACCGCGACGATCTCGCCTTCACGCCCGCTCATTGCATACAGGCGGCGCAACTGTTCCAGATCGTTGACCACCGCGAATCCCGGGCCCATCGGTCCGTGTGGCCCAAACGGCCTGTCGCCGTGATGCGGCTCGTCATGCGCGTGAGTGTCGGCGGGCGGCGGTGGTGCCGCTTCCTGTGCCAGCACGCCAGCCGCGGCCACGGTTAAAACGGCGGCCAGTGCCGCGCTCAGCAATCCTTTTTTCATGATGTCGCTCCCATTGAGACAGCGCCGGCGCAACAGTACGCCAGCACATAGGCAACGATAGTCGACATGCCGTTTTATCGGGTTACTGAAGCTCTTTTGTAACTTACCAAGCCTTGCATTCTTCGTAGCCGAACCGGTAAAACAGTCCGGCAGGAAGACAGCCGACGCCAGGGTGTGCCCGCTGGCGCAATGTTGCCGGATAGCGCATGATTGCAGCAATGTGCCGTCCGACCCCAGATGCAGCAAGCCGCTGCGGGAGGCGCGGCGCACGCGACGCCACGGGTGCATAGGCCGGAGAAGCATCGCGGCGATGCACCGCGGGCGAGTATTCAATCGTTAAGGAGGATTTCGCATGAGCCAACCTGACGCCGCCAATCCGTTTGGCGATTTCACCAAAATGCTGGAGCAGTTCAAGCTTCCCGGCTTCGACGTACCCGCCATCATGGAAGCGCGACGCAAGGACATGGAAGCACTGGTTCAAGCGAATCAGACAGCATTCCAGGGCATGCAGTCGCTCGCGCAGAAACAGACCGAGATGCTGCGTACCACGCTGGGCGAATTGCAGTCGCTCACAGGGCAGTTGTCGGCCGGCGCCGCCGCGCCTCCGGCGAAAGCCGCCGAACTGATCCAGCAAAGCCTGCATAAGTCGCTCGCCGATATGCAGCAGCTGGCGCAAGCCGCCTATCAGACGCAGGCTGAGTCATATGCGGTGATCGCAAAACGCGTCGAAGAAAATGTGCAGGAGCTCAAGTCGCTCTTGCAGCAGCAGAAAAAGTAACGAAGGCGGCCGCGTCGAATTGTGTGACCCAGATCCGGCGCGGCTCGCGGAAGTCGCAATGAATGAGTAGGAAAGACGTAATGAGGTACCCGGTGCCGCGGAGTACGATCAAGTTATCCGCGGCATTTTTTTTGCCTCGAATCGCGCGCTTGCTCCGCGATTTTTATCTTCACCCTAAAGCGGCCTGCACACGCGGCAATCGTCAGATGAATGAGCTAATTCTCCCGGATTATTCAGTGTTCGCTTACATCGCTCGACGCATGCCGCACGCATCGATATTTTTCTGCTGCGGCCCCGTTATTTGATGCGTATGTTCGCTTTAAACGGAACGAATCGGAAAAATGTGCGCTTAAGCACCGTCCCTCGGTGATCCGATCCGCAAACATCAAACGGTATCGAACGGCGCAGTGCTTGCCGAAGGTTTAAATCGTCTCGCAAACGATTGCTTCACCCCCTCGCGATGCCTAAAGTTTCGCGCTGCCACTCCGTAGACGCATTCACGCAACCCAACCGGTCTGAATGCAATACCGGCACCGCCGGTCAGGAGTGCGCCCCTGAATTCCCGTTCGTGATCGGCCCGCTCGCTGGCCACGAACGTTTCACCTCGAAGGAAATCTCTTGAAACCGATGCTTTCTACAAGCATTGCTCGCGCAATGCTCGGGGCAAGCTGCGCGCTGTCGTTTGCCGCGCACGCCACGCTCGGCCAGAACGTCAGCACTGTCGACAGCGATCAGACACGCTTGCACGCAGTGGCTCATACGGCCACTACGCAAAGCGCGTATTCGGTGCACCTGATGACGATGCCGTCCGGCACGCTGGTGCGCGAGTACGTGGCGTCCAACGGCATCGTCTTCGGTGTCGCGTGGCAAGGTCCGACACTGCCGGACCTGAGATCCATGCTGGGCACCTCGTTCGAGCAATACGTCGCCGCGACCGCGACGCGCCGTGGTACGCCGCTCGCGGTGTCCAACAGCGATCTGGTTGTCTACTCCGGCGGCCATCTGCGCGCGTTTGCCGGTTATGCCTATCTGCCGCAAGCGGTGCCTGCGGGCGTCGATGTCGGCGTCATTCAATAACGGAGCGGATCATGCGTCATCAGTCTTCGTTGCTTACCTTGTTTTGCGCGGCGTTGCTCGCCTTGCTCGTCAGTGCCTGCGGCGGCGGGGGCGGTGGCTCCAGCGGTTCCGGCTCCTCGGCGAATTCCAGCAGCACGACGAGCGCGGCCGGTCCCACCGTCACCAATACCTCGCCTTCGCCGCAAGTGGTGGCCGCCAACGCGGTGCGCGTGACGGTCGATTCGGGCGTGAGCAACGTGCCGAACATGCCGTTCGTGAGTATCACGATTTGCGCGCCTGGGACCAGCCAGTGCCAAACCATTGATCACATCCTGGTGGATACCGGTTCGTGGGGCGTGCGCGTGTTCGCCTCGCAGTTGCCCGCTTCGATGACGCTGCCGCAAGAGAAAGATGGTTCGGGCAATCTGATCGCCGAATGCATGCAGTTCTTCGACGGCTACACGTGGGGTTCGGTGAAGCTCGCCGACCTGCAGATCGCCGGTGAAAAAGCGGCCTCGCTGCCGATTCAGGTGATCGACCCGAACTACGCTTCGCTGCCGTCTGATTGCGCGAGCTTCGGCGCGTCGCGCAACACGCCGGGTGCGTTGCAGGCCAATGGCATTCTGGGCATCGGTGTGTTCAAGCACGACTGCGGCGCGAACTGTGAGCAGCAGGCCGTGACCGGCACGTATTACGGCTGCAACGGCACGGCGTGCAAATCGATTCCGCTTGCTGAAGCGCTGCAGGTCGCCAATCCGGTTCCGTACTTCGCGACGGACAACAACGGTTCCATGCTGAGCCTGCCGATGGTGTCGGGCGGAGCGCAGTCCGTCACCGGGCAACTGGTGTTCGGCATCGGCACGCAGAGCAACAATGCACTGGGCAGCGCGCAGGTGATTGGTGTGAGTCCATCGAACGGCACGTTTACAACGGTGCAGAACGGCTCAACGTATTCGAGCAGTATCCTGGATAGCGGCTCGACGGGCCTGTTCTTCCAGACCAGTACTTTGCCGGCATGCGCGAGCCCCAATAGCGCGTACTACTGCCCGGTGTCGACCCAGTCGTTGAGTGCGATGATCCAGGGGGCGAACGGCACGACGAGCACGGTGAACTTCAGCGTCGGCAATGCCAATACGATTTCGCAGACGTACAGCGGCGATTCGGCGTTGCCGTTGCTGGCGGGACCGGCCTTTGTGACGTCGTCGATTTTCGACTGGGGCCTGCCGTTCTTCTACGGTCGTAACGTGTATGCCGCTGTCGAGCAACAGACGACGCCTGGTGGTACGGGGCCTTATGTCGCGTATTGACCGATAGCGAGGTTTGGCTCTGATGGGATAAGGCCCGCTGCAGAATGAACCGGCAGCGGGCTTTTTTGTTGGGGGCTGGAAGCGCGCCATGGGCGGGCGTGACACAGGACTAGCGTCGGCGTGCGGCCCGCTTGGCGGGGGCTGCTTTGGCGGCGTTGGGCCCGGCTTGCAAGGGCGGCACTGACGGCACTGACGGCGTTGACGGTGCTAACGGCGCGGCTGCCTCCATGACGGGCGCCTGCGCGGGTTCTTGCGGCACGACGGGTTGTGCGGCTGGTTGTGCCGCCACCGCCTGTAGCGCGCGTAACGCGCGCGCCCGCGCCGTATGCGCCGTATGTGTCGTATGCAACGGCGTTTGCACTGCCCCGGCTTCGCTCGCCGGCTTCGCCGCTTCGCGAGTTTTCATTTTGTCACCGGCTGCCGCAATCACCCGATGCACGAACCGCAACTTATCCACCACCGGCGAGGCCAGCGTGAACGGATAACCGTCGGGCATGCCGAGGCTGCGGTTCAGACTGTTCAACGCGTATGTGAGCGGAAACCAGCGCTTCATCAGATTCTCGAAGCTCGCATCTTCCACGGGCGTGCGGTCGGTCAGCGTCGGCTCGCTCGGGTCGTCGGGCAGCAAGGCGAGACCGTACGAGGTCGACGTATCCAGCACGTCGACGATGAGCATGTAATGAGCCCACGTCTCGGCCCAATCTTCCCAGGGATGCATCGTCGCATAGGCGCTGATGTACGAGGCCTGCCAGTCTGCCGGCGCACCGTCGCGGTAATACGACGTCAGTGCCTCTCCGTAGTCGGCGCGCTCGTCGCCGAACAGCTTTCGGTAGGGCTCGAGCCAATGCGGATCGTTCGCGACCAGCTGGCTGAAGTAGTAGTGACCTGTCTCGTGGCGGAAGTGACCGAGCAGCGTGCGGTAGGGCTCGCCCATCGCGCTGCGTACTTTTTCGCGGTAGGCGTCGTCGGCTTCGGCGATGTTCAGCGTGATGAGACCGTTGTCGTGGCCGGTCATGACCCGCTCCCCATCGTCGCCGTCCTCGAGGAATTCGAATGCCAGACCTTGTTCGGGATCGGCCTGTCGCGACGGTACGTCGACGCCGAGCGCGGCGAGTGTGTAAAGCAGGCGCCGCTTCGCCATCTCAAGCCGGTACCAGTAGAGCCGGTTGTCCGGCGCGCTCAGATTCGGAATCGTGCGGGTGAGCTGGCAGGCGCGGCACAGCGTGTCGGGCGAGTCAGCGGGGATCATCCAGTTGCAGACATTTTCGACCGCGTAATTGTGGCACTGCCGGAACAGCGCGCCCTCGGCGCGCGGATGCAGACTGCGCCAGCGTCCTTCTTCGGCTGCTTCGAAGGCACTGATTTCGGCCAGTTCAGGCACATATCCGAGCAATGCCTCGCACCGTTCGCAACGAACGTTTTCATAGAACACAAGGTGCGAGCAGCGATTGCAGTGGAAGGTTTTCATCGATCGGGCCCGGGTAGTGGGTGGCGGTCATGGAGCAACAGGCGGGGCACGTTGTCAGCAGGCCGTGGCCGGCCGCCGGGCATCCTCAAGCGCCCGCAGGAAAGAAGGAGACCACGCGCAATCTTCATGCCGCATTTGCCAGACGTCACTGGTTTAACGCACATTACGTGCATGATCGTGCATCGGCGCTGCGCCGCTTTGGTGCGCGGCATCCGAAAAGGCAGTGGAACGGCGCGCGGTTCGATCGACCGGACGGTCGGCAGACGCGGCAAACTTCGCAGCAGGCGGCAATCCGGGCGGGGCGGGCAGTTCCCGCGGTTTTTCGATTAACGGCATGAAGCTTGCTTTTTGGCGGGCTGCCATCCTTTGTCCAGGAGTCCGGTGTGTCCATACGCGTCGCGTTGAATCATGTCACACATTACCGCTACGACAGGCTGGTTGCGCTGTCGCCCCAGGTCGTGCGTCTCAGGCCTGCGCCGCATTGCCGGACCCCCATTCTGTCTTATTCGATGCGGGTCGAACCGGTCGAACACTTCATCAACTGGCAGCAGGACGCGTTTGCCAACTATCAGGCGCGTCTCGTATTCCCCGAGAAGACACGCGAATTCAAGGTGACCGTGGATCTGGTCGCCGAGATGGCGGTCTACAACCCGTTCGACTTCTTTCTCGAACCGTCTGCGGAGAAGTTTCCGTTCGACTATGCGCCTGGCCTCGCGCTCGAACTCGCGCCGTACCTCGTCAAGCGGGCGATGACGCCGCGCTTTGCCGAGTTCGTCGCGAGTATCGACCGCACGCCGATGGTCACCGCCGACTTCCTCGTCGCATTGAATCAGCGGCTGCAACGCGAGATCCGCTACCTGATCCGCATGGAGCCCGGCGTGCAGACGCCCGAGGAAACGCTGGTGAGCGCCGCGGGCTCGTGCCGCGATTCGGGCTGGCTGCTGGTCGAGACGCTCCGGCAACTGGGGCTGGCGGCGCGCTTTGTGTCCGGCTACCTGCTGCAACTCGCGCCCGACGTCAAATCGATCGACGGCCCGAGCGGCACTGAGGTCGACTTCACCGACCTGCATGCCTGGTGTGAGGTGTACCTGCCGGGCGCGGGCTGGATCGGCTTCGATCCGACCTCCGGCCTGCTCGCCGGGGAGGGTCACATCCCGGTTGCCTGCACGCCGGAACCCGGCAGTGCGGCCCCGATCTCCGGTGCAGTCGACGAATCCGAAGTCGAGTTCGAGCACACCATGTCGATCGAGCGGGTACTGGAGACGCCGCGCGTCACCAAGCCCTTCACCGAAGAAGTGTGGAACGACGTCGTTAAAATGGGCGAGCAGGTGGACCAGCGCCTCACCGAGATGGACGTGCGCCTGACGATGGGCGGCGAGCCGACCTTCGTGTCGGTGCGCGATCGCGACGCCGCCGAATGGAACACCGACGCGCTCGGCCCCACCAAACGCGGCTATGCGGTCGCGCTGATGGACAAGCTGCGCTCGCGCTACGGCGCAAACGGCTTTCTGCACATCGGCCAGGGCAAGTGGTATCCGGGCGAACAGTTGCCCCGCTGGGCCATGTCGCTCTACTGGCGCGCCGATGGCGAGCCGTGCTGGCAAGACCCCACGCTCTTCGCCGACGAGCGCGAGCCGGGCACCTACACGGCCGACGACGCCCAACGTTTCCTCTCGCATCTGGCGACCAGGCTGGCGCTCGATACCGACTGCATCCAGCCCGGCTTCGAGGATGTCTGGTACTACCTGTGGCGCGAGCGCCGTCTGCCGGTCAACGTCGATCCGCTCGATGCGCGTCTGGACGACGAGCTGGAGCGCGTGCGTCTGCGGCGCGTGTTCGATGCGGGCCTGGGCGGCGCGACCGGTTTTGTCTTGCCGCTCGCGCGAGAACGCGACGTGCCGAACGAGGCGCCGAAGTGGGTCAGCGGCCGCTGGTTCTTCCGTGACGAACGCATGTTCCTGATTCCCGGCGACTCGCCGATGGGTTATCGCTTGCCGCTCGATTCGCTGCCGTGGGTGTCGAAGACCGACTATCCGTATCAGCACGCGCACGATCCGTTTGCGCCGCCGGTGGCGTTGCGCACGGCCGCGCAATTGCGCATGCAATACGACGGCGAACAGCGCACCTTGACCGCCGCCGACGCGCGGCGTGCGGCAGCGTTGTCGTCGTCAGCGGCGGATTTGTTGAGCGGCATGCCGGGCAGCGGAGTGCTGGATCTGGCGCTTCAGCCGGGCGATCAGCAGGCGCCGGCGCGCGGGCAGTCGTCGAAAGAGACGTTGCGTACGGCAATCTGCGTCGAAGCGCGCGACCCGAAACGTGCCGCCGGTCCGAAGGCGGAAACCGAAGCGTTCGGCAGTGGCCGCTCGCTGCTGCATGTGTTCATGCCGCCGCTCACCGAACTCGACGACTACCTCGATCTGCTCGCGGCGATCGAAGCGACGGCGGCCGAGTTGCAGATGAAGGTGGTGCTCGAAGGCTATCCGCCGCCGCGCGATGCCCGCCTGAAAATCCTGCAGGTGACGCCGGACCCGGGTGTGATCGAGGTGAACATTCATCCGGCTTCGAGCTGGGAGCAACTGGTCGACAACACGGAGTATCTGTATCGGTCCGCGGCGGAAAGCTATCTGAGCAGCGAGAAGTTCATGACCGACGGCCGGCATACGGGGACCGGCGGCGGCAATCACTTCGTGCTCGGCGGCGCGACGCCTGCCGATAGTCCTTTCCTGCGCCGTCCCGATCTGCTGGCGAGTCTGATCGCGTATTGGCACAACCATCCGTCGCTGTCGTATCTGTTTTCCGGGCTGTTTATCGGGCCGACGAGCCAGGCGCCGCGTGTCGATGAAGCACGCAACGACCAGGTGTATGAACTCGAAGTGGCGTTCCGCGAATTGCAGCGGCAGATCGATCTGCTCGGCGGCCGCGAAAGCGCGAATCTGCCGGCGTGGATGATCGACCGCTCGTTACGCAACATCCTGATCGATGTGACGGGCAACACGCACCGCGCCGAATTTTGCATCGACAAACTCTATTCGCCGGATGGTCCGACGGGCCGCCTCGGCCTGCTCGAATTGCGCGGCTTCGAAATGCCGCCGCATGCGCGCATGAGCCTCGTGCAGCAGTTGTTGCTGCGCGCGCTGGTGGCGCGCTTCTGGCATACGCCGTACACGCAGCGGCTCACGCGTTGGGGCACGGAACTGCATGACCGCTTCCTGCTCGGCACCTTCGCGAAAATGGATTTCGACGACGTGCTCGGCGAACTCAATCAGGCGGGCTTCGCCTTCGAGAGTAGCTGGTTCGCGCCGCACTTCGAATTCCGCTTCCCGCTGGTCGGCGAGACCACGGTGAACGGCGTCTCGCTGACCATTCGCAGCGCGCTCGAACCCTGGCACGTGATGGGCGAGGAGGGCTCGCCGGGCGGCACGGTGCGGTATGTGGATTCGTCGGTGGAAAGGCTTGAAGTGCGCGCGCTCGGTTTGAACGACAACCGTCATGTGCTGACCGTGAATGGCGTGCCGGTGCCGTTGCAACCGACTGGCCGCGTCAGCGAATATGTGGCCGGCGTGCGCTTTCGCGCGTGGTCGCAACCATCGGCACTGCACCCGACCATCGGCGTGGATGCGCCGCTCACCTTCGACCTGGTGGACACGTGGACGGGCCGCTCGGTCGGCGGATGCCAGTATCATGTCGCACATCCGGGCGGGCGCAACTATCAGACCTTCCCGGTCAACGCCTACGAGGCAGAAAGCCGGCGGCGCGCACGCTTCTTCGCATCCGGTCATACGCCGGGGCCGCTCACGGTCGACATGCCGCGGCGCAGCCTCGAGTTTCCGTTTACGTTGGACCTGCGCTACTGGTAACCTGGTAGACTGAAAAGCGGCGGCACACTTTTAAGAACGACACGACCTTGGCCTTTCAATCGACTTTTCCCTTCGAAACGTCCGCCGCGCGCGCGGACGCTTCGTCCTTATTGCGGCTGTTGCCGGCCTACGAAGGACATTGGGACGAGTTACGCGACGCCTCAGGCGCGTTACGCGAGCCGTGGCGGCAATTCTTCGAGCGGCTCGGCGAAGACGGCATCGCGCGATTGGAGGATCACTACGCGTCGATCGCGCAGCAGATCCGCGACAACGACATCAGCTACAACGTCTACGCGGATAACGGCGAGCCGCGGCCGTGGGCACTCGACCTGCTGCCGTTCCTGATCAGCGAGGCCGAGTGGGCGCATATCGAGCGTGGCGTGACGCAGCGCGCGCATCTGCTCAATGCGATCGTCGCCGATATTTATGGACCGCAAACCTTGCTCGAGCGCGGGCAGTTGCCGCCTGCGCTGGTGTTCGGGCATCCGGGTTATCTGCGCTCCGTGAAGGGCTTCACGCCGCCTGGCGGGCAATATCTGCAGGTGGTTGCCGTCGATCTGGCGCGTACGCCCAGTGGCAACTGGACCGTCATGGCGCACCGCACCGAGGCGCCATCCGGGCTGGGTTATGCACTGGAAAACCGGCTGATTGTGTCGACGCTATTCGCCGAACCGTTTCGCGCAATGCGCGTGAGCCGCCTCGCGCCGACTTATTCGCAACTCATCGCGACGCTCGTGCAGGCCGCACAGGCCACGATGCAGCACGACAGTTCGGGGGCCGACGGTTCGCCGCATATCGCGTTGCTCACGCCCGGGCCGTTTAGCGAGACTTACTTCGAGCACGTGTTTCTCGCGCGCTATCTCGGCGTCACGCTGGTCGAAGGCAAGGACCTGACCGTGCGTGACGACATGCTCTATCTGAAGACGCTCGCCGGTCTCGAGCGCGTACACGTCGTGCTGCGCCGTCTGGATGATGCCTTCTGCGATCCGGTCGAACTGCGCGCGGATTCGAGCATCGGCGTGCCGGGCCTATTGCAGGTGATGCGCGCGGGCAATGTGATCGTGTCGAACGTGCCGGGTTCGGGCTTTGTCGAATCGCCGGCCTTGCATGGCTTCCTGCCGGGTATCGCCGAAGTTCTGCTCGACGAAGACCTCGTGCTGCCGAGCGTGGCGACCTGGTGGTGCGGCGAAAAGGCGGCGCGCGTCCACGCGTTCGGGCGTCTGGACGAAGCGTTCATCGTGCCGACCTGGCCGGTCGCGCCACGCGATGCGCCGCCCGGGATCGAACAGGGCAGACAGCGGTTGTCGACATGGCGCGAACGCATCGAAGCGATGCCCGACACCTATACGATCCAGCAGCCGCAGCGCTTTTCCTGCACGCCGCGTTACGAAGACGGCACGATTGGCCGCCGTCCGTCGGTACTGCGTGTCTACGCGATTGCCGACTTCAACGGCGGCTGGCATGTGATGCCCGGCGGCTTCACGCGGATGGCCGCCGAGCGTCAGGCGACAGTGTCGATGCAATACGGCGGCAGCAGCGTCGATACGTGGGTGCTGTCGAGTCAGCCGACGTCGACCTTTACGCTGCTGCCTTCGCCGATGCAACCCGCCGACCTCGCGCGCAAGCATCGCACCGTGTCGAGCCGGGCGGCGGAAAATCTGTTCTGGGCCGGACGTTACGGCGAACGCGCCGAAAACAACGTGCGGCTGTTGCGCCTGATTCTCGGCTCGCTCGAAGGCAACGACGCCGACGTGATGTTCCCCACGCTGGTCGAGCTCGCCATGCATTGTGGTCTCGTACAATCCGGCGATATGTTCTCGCCCCATTCGCCGCAAGCATTCGAGCGCGCGCTGGTCGCGAATCTGAGCGAGAGCACCGGCGCCGCGAGCATCGGCCAGAATCTCAACTATCAGGCGCGTGCGAACGGTGAAGTGCGTGGGCGTCTGTCAAACGATCACTGGCGCACGATTCTCGCGGCGCGCAACGACTTCCGCGATGCTTTGCAGACGTTGATGCCGGCTGCGAGTCCTAACGGTAATGGCGGTGGCAATGGTAGTGGTAGCGGTTCATCGCAGGGCGGCGCGAATGGCAACGGCCGCGCCGGGCGCAGTGAACGCTACGACCGTTATGACCGTGTGACGCTGACGACCGCGCTCGAACGTCTGTCGGTGCAGTTGTCGGCTATCAGCGGCGCACAGGGCGACCGCATGACGCGCGACGAAGCATGGCGTCTGCTATTCGTCGGGCGGCACATCGAGCGGGTGTCGGCGATGACGTCGCTCCTGCGCGTGGTCGCCGATAAAGGCCAGCTCGCGACGCCGGCCGGGTTCGATCTGCTGCTGCAATTGTTCGACAGCACGCTGACGTATCGCTCACTGTATCCGGGCCGTTTCGAAGTGCCGGCTTTGCTCGACCTGCTGGTGATCGAGCCTACTAATCCGCGCGGCGTCTATGGTGTCTATGAGCGCCTGCGCAAAAAGATCGACGAGATCTCCGCAGCCGCGGGCAGCATGCGACATCGTCCGTTTGCGGAATTGATGCCGCCGGCCGATGCGTTGCCGGCGCTCGAATCGTTGTGCGCAATCGACGAAAACGATTCCTACGCCGACCTGATTGCGGTGTGCGATCAGATTGGCGGTTATGTCGGCGCGGCGGCACATGAGATCAGCGCGCGCTATTTCAGTCATGCCAGTACGGTGGCATCGCAGGTGTGGTCATGAAGACCATGCCGACCGTGTTGTCCGTCTCGCATCGAACGACCTACCACTACTCCACGTATGTGGAGACCGCGCAGCATCTCGCGACGATCCGGCCGATCGCCTGTTCGTGGCAGCGTGTGGTCTCGCACAGCGAAAAGATCGAACCGAAGCCTTCGTATCTGAATAGCCGTATCGATGCATTCGGCAACGACGTCCTGTACTTCGCTCTCGACACCCCGCACGAGCGCCTGCAACTCGTCAGCGAAACCACGGTGGCGTTGACGCCGCGCTGGACCGACCTCGACCCCGATGAAACGCCCGAATGGGAAGAGGTGGCGGACGCGCTGCGTTTCTGGGTCGGCGGCGAGTTCCGGCCTGAGGTGGAATTCTGCTTTGCGTCGCCGAACATCGTGCCGCGGCCTTCATTGCGCGCTTATGCGCTACCGAGCTTTCCTCCTGGCACGCCGATCGTGGCGGGAGCGATCGATCTGATGCACCGGATTCACGAAGACTTCGCATATAAACCCTCGGCGACCATGTTCGACACCCCCGCCGAGCGCGCTTTCGAACTGAAGAGCGGGGTATGCCAGGACTTCGCGCAGGTGATGATCGGCTGTTTGCGTTCGCTGGGTTTGCCGGCGCGCTACGTGAGCGGTTATCTGCGCAACGACCCGCCACCTGGGCAGCCGCGTTTGATCGGTGCGGACGCCTCGCATGCGTGGGTGTCGGTGTATTGCCCGGGCACTGGCTGGATCGATCTCGATCCCACCAATGACGTGCTCGCCGATATGGACCACGTGACGCTCGCGATCGGGCGTGATTACAGCGATGTGTCCTTGCTGCGCGGAATGATCCTCGGGGGCGGGGCGCATCGGGTGGAGGTGGGCGTGACGGTGTTGGCGCTTTGAGTTTTTGGCCTGTTCTGCTCTGAACTGCCCTCGGAAAGTTGCAGATTTCCTCGCGACTATCTGCAATTTAGCGGCTTCCCATTTGGATTTTCCCGGTGTTCAGACGTCCCAACTTCGCGGCGAGATCGAGCCTCGCCGCCCGCCAATCCGTCAAGGCCTGGATACGCTGACGGGTGGCGTCCGACAACGACGACTGGGCGTTGAGCAATTCGAGAATATTACCGACGCCAGCAGCATATCGGTGCTTCGCGGCATCGAAGGAACGCTGGGCGATCTGCAGCAGCGCCGCAGTATTCCCCACGTTCTCGACGTCAGTTTGCAGCGCCTGATAGCTTTTCCAGACATCGAGCCCAACCTGCTGCCGCGCTTCGTCGAGCACGTATTGCTGCACCTCGACCTGAGCATGCGCCTGCCGGACCTGATACGTCCTGCCGAAACCTTCGAACAATGGAATCTGCACCTGAACACCGAAGTACCAGTCATGTCCGGTCGCGGGAAATTGCGGCTCACCGAGGCCCAGGCTGGCCGGCTGGTTGTTCTGGCTGTACTTCGTAACAAAGCTGAAGTTCGGCAGACCTTGAGATCGCGTCTGCTGTTCCTTCGCCATCGCTGCTTCCAGTTTGGCCTTTGCAGCCGCGACCTCTGGATGCGAGCGTTGCGCATTGACGATCATCTCTGCGACCGATTCGGTGAAATCCCTGTCAGGTACAACGCCATCGTCTACCGTAGGCACGACAATGGATTGAGCGGGATTCATGCCCATATCGGACGCGAGTGTGCCGAGCGCTGTTTGCAGATCGCCCGCGGCCTTTGCCCTGTTGAAAGTTGCCTGCGCGTATGAGGTCTGAGCCTGCAACTGGTCGGAAATTGCCGCGACGCCATGACCTACGCGCGCGGACGCGGCCACAAAGCTGTCGCGCGCAATGCGTTCCGTTTCCTGCGCTGCCGTCAGCTTGCCTGCGGCTGCTTGTGCCGAATAGTAATCTGACGCCACCGTGGAAAACGCGGCTTGCAGCGTAGCATCCTGGCTAGCGCGAGCGGCGACAAACAGCGCCTGCGCATTACGTAGCGCAGCCTTTCTGCCACCGAAATCGTACAACACCCAGTTGAGTGAGATCGACCCGGAGTGAACCGTTGAGCGGTTCGCTGAACTGAGGCGCGGGTAACCCGTAACATCGGTGGCCGAGTCGTCGCGCACTTCCTGCCATGTGGCGGAAACGTTGGGCAAATACGCGGCCTTTGCCGCGCCGACGCCAGCGGCCTGTACCTTGACATTCGCCCACGCTTCGCGTGTTTTAGGGTTATTGCACAACGCGCGATTCACAGCCTCGTCAAGGCGCAGTGGCTCTCCCGGCGCACCGAACGCACAGGGTGAACCGGCATTCGAAGCGACAAACGCTGCGGCTGGCGTATCGGAAACGGCATTGCCAGTTCTGAACACATCCAGAGCCATCGCTACGCTCGGCGCTCCCACCAACAGCAATGGCAACAGCCGTACGGCACGAACGAGGTGTGATGTGCCACTATTCACGAAACCCGGAAGCCAGCGCGGCCGCAGTTGCATTCGGAAAGGTTTACCAACCCGGCGATCAACGCTCACGCATGCTCTCCCCGACGGTCTCCATCAGCGGATCGAGAAAATAGCTGGCGACACTGCGTCGACCGGTTCTGATTTCGGCGGTCACTTCCATGCCGGGTGTCAGATTGATCGACTTGTCGTTGACTCGTATCTGGTTGGTCGGAAGGCTTACTCTCGTCGTAAAGGTCAACCCCTGCTTTCTGTCTTTTGCCGGCGCAGCATTGTTCGAGACGGAAATCACTTTGCCTGTCAGATAGCCGTAACGGGTGTACGGGAAAGCGTCGATCTTGACGATGGCGTCCTGCCCGACGTTGACGAAACCCACATCCTTGTTCTCGACGTTGGCTTCGACCTCCACCGCGTCGTCGGGCACCACTTCCATCAGCACCTGAGCCGTGGTGACTACTCCGCCAAGCGTATGGACGGACAACTGCTGGACCGTACCGGCGACGGGTGCGTAGAGTGTCAGCAAACCTTGACGCGTCGTCGCCTTGGTCTCGTCGTCGCTGTTCTGCGCGAATTGCTCGGTCGACTTATTCAGTGCGTCGAGTTGTTCGCGCGAGAATTGAGAGGTTGTCTGTTCGATCGTCGCACGTTGTTCGGCTATGCCCGCAGTGAGTTCGCGTACATGGCTTTGCTGGGCGGCGAGTTCATGCTCCTGCTCAAGCGCGGTCTGCTCCTTGCCAAAATAATCGTGTTGTGCCACGTACTTGTCACGCGCAAGTGTCTTGTAGTCGTTGGCTTCACTACGTGCAAGCGGTGCGGTTGCGCGCAACTTTGCCACTTGCTGCTGGGTGGTTGCCAGCTCGGCTTCGCGCTTCAGAAGCTCCGCCCGCGATACGGTGATCCTGTCGGCGTATTCCCGATACAGTCCTTCAGCAAAGCGTTGTGCTTCATCCTGCTGCGTATGCGAAGCGTCATCCACTATCGAGAGCGCCGGGGCTCGCCCCGTTTTTAGCGCCGCCAGAAGCGCCCGCGCACGTTCGGCTGACAGAGCGGCGTCAATTCGTGCTGAGCGCGCCTTATGTGCATCGGCAGCGGCCTGGGTCGTGTCGAGAACCAGCAGCGCCTGTCCTTGCGTCACACGCCCACCGTCACGAATCAGAATCTGTCGCACGACTCCCGTGATAGCCGGCTGAACAGTTTTCACGCGTTCGCCAGGAATCAGTTTGCCTTTTGCGGTTGCAACAATATCCAGCTTGCCGAATACAACAATCAGCAAGATAAGGACGCCAAGGGCGACAATGACACGCATCGTCCACCGTGGCGCAGGGTGCGATGGCGTTTCGATCAGTTCGAGATTCGCGGGCAGGAATTGCAGTTCCTGTGCCGTACGCTCCGGCGTATCGAGTTGATCGCGGATCGCCCATACCGAACGGAACGTCGCGCCGTAGCGCCTGCATAGATCAGCAATGGCGCGCAATTTCAGGAAATGCGTGGTCATCAGGTGTTTTGCAAAGAGACGAGGTGCGCGTAGTAGCCGTTCTTCTCCAGCAACTGGCCGTGGCTGCCGCGCTCGACAATCCCGCCTTTGTCCATCGCGATGATCTGGTGAGCATGACGCACTGCGCTCAATCGGTGCGCAATGATGATGACCGTGCGACCGTGACACATCGCACGCATGTTGTTCTGGATCACCCGTTCGGTCTCGAAGTCGAGCGCGCTGGTTGCTTCGTCAAAAATCAGGATGCGCGGGTTCGTCACGAGCGCACGCGCGATAGCGATACGCTGTCGCTGTCCGCCCGACAGCGAGGAGCCATGTTCGCCTACTACCGTGTCGTAGCCCTCAGGCAGCTCCGAAATGAAGTCGTGCGCGCCAGCTAGCGTTGCGGCATGGATCACCACGTCGAACGATGCGCCCGGATCGGTCACGGCGATGTTCTCGCGAATCGAGCGATTGAAAAGCAGGTTCTCCTGCAGCACCACACCGATCTGCCGCCGTAACCACGCCGGATCGGCCAGCGCGAGATCGATTCCGTCGATGCGCACGCGTCCGCTCTCGGGAACATACAGACGCTGTAGCAGTTTGGTCAGCGTGCTTTTCCCCGATCCAGACCGGCCGACGATGCCGACAATTTCTCCCGCCGGAATCGTCAGGCCGACTCCATTGAGAGCCGGCTGACTGTCCGCTCGGTAACGGAAGCGCACGTTCTCGAAGCTAACGTCTCCTTTCACTGCAAGCAGCGCCTGACGGTTTTGCGGCAGTTCCGTGCGCGTGTTGAGGATGTCGCCCAGGCGTTGCATCGAAATGCCGATCTGTTGAAAATCCTGCCAGACTTGGGCCAGCCTCAATACCGGCGCACTGACGCGTTGGGACATCATGTTGAAGGCGATCAATTGGCCAACGGTCAGCTTGCCGTCGATTACTAGCTTCGCACCAAAGAACAACGTCGCTAGCGTGACGAGCTTTCCCACCAATTGGATGAGTTGCTGTCCTATGTTGCCGAGAGAATTGACTCGAAAGCTCGCTGTGACATAGGTCGCGAGCTGATTGTCCCAGCGGCGGGTGAACTGCGGCTCGATCGCCATTGCCTTGACCGTCTGCACACCGGACACGGCTTCGACCAGAAACGACTGGTTGTCGGCGCCACGCGCAAATTTGTGATTCAGCCGCTCCCGTAGAAGCGGATTCAGTGTCATGGAGATAGCGGCATAAACGGGGAGCGAGATCGCGACAATCAGTGTCAGCCAGACGCTGTAGATACACATCACGCCGAGGAAGATCACCGAGAAGATCAGGTCGATGAAAGCCGTTAATGCCTGGCCCGTGAGAAAGCTGCGGATGCTTTCAAGCTCGCGCACGCGTGCGACGGTGTCACCCACGCGCCTCGCTTCGAAGTACGCAAGTGGCAATGCCAGCAGATGGCGGAAGAGTCGTGCGCCGAGTTCAACATCGATTCGATTGGTCGTGTGCGAGAAGACGTAGTTTCGTGAGCCCGTGAGCAGCACTTCGAATACAGAGCTGACAAGCAGCGCCACGCAAACCACATTTAGCGTGCTGTACGCTCTGTTGACGAGTACTTTGTCCATCACCACCTGGAACATCAGCGGCGAGACCAACCCGAATATCTGTAGTACCACCGAAACAAGTAAGACTTCGAGAAGCAGTCGGCGGTACTTTACAACGGCAGGAATGAACCACGAGAAGTCGAAGCGGGCCAGGTTGCCGGCAAGAGATGCACGGGAAGTGAACAGCAGCATGCGGCCCGTGGCGCGCTCCATGACTTCGCTCACAGGCTTTGTGCGCGGCGCCTGCATGCCGGGTTCCAACACCAGCGCCGTCTCTCCGTCTGAGCCCGCGAGAATGAAGTGGCGGCCAGTGCGGTCCAACGCGAGCGCGGGAAACGGTGTTTTTGCCAGCCGTTCCGCTGCAAGCTTCACGGCGCTGGCTTTCAAACCGATTGCGCGTGCGGACAGCACCAACTGCGCTTCGGAAAATGCGCGTCCGTCCGTCGCGGCTGCATGCTTTAGTTGCGAAGCGTCGGTGGCAATACCGTGAAGGCGTGCAATGACGACCAGTGCCGCCAGACCGGCGTCTTCCAGGTGAGCAGATTGCTCTTCGAATCCCATCGTTTAACTTTATAAAGCGCGGATGAACGTGCAGTGATGCGGTGGCTATCTGAAACGTGTGAACGCGGCCGGCGGCTAACCGATCTCTCGTTCCGCTTTCGAATGCTCCTGCCTCATGGCCGATCGATGCATGCCCAAGGCCGCCGCTTCCTCATGGCTTTCGGAAGCAGCAGCGCCTGAATCGTTATGTCGGATAGTTAGTGCGTAGAAGCAGCCAGCAAGAGCTGCGAATTCTCGGGCGGGACGGCAGTAAGGCTTGTCGACGCCGACGGCTCCGGCGCGTATGCGGCCATCGCCTGAACCAGTTGCACCGCCTGATGATCAGCCTCGGCATAAGCAGGGGCTGTCGAGCGCACCGAAGCGAAGGTGCGCGAAGTCCAGGTGACAGCGTCTGTGGCTGGATCGTAATGCAGCGCGTCTAGCAGAGCACCACTGAGCGAATTGATTGCCGTGGTTTGCCCCGTAGCTGGGTCTTTTATAAATTGGGTACCCACGCCGCCTGATCGAATGTAGTCCTGCTCGATGAGTTGCTGGGCGGCGTTAAATTTCATGACCAGACCGGTCCCGTCGCTAGCTGCTGTCGTCATCCTTGTCTGGAGACCTGTTACCGGATCGTAAAGATTGTCTGCATATGAACCGTCCGGGCTGATGACGAGCACCTCCGTTTGCACGCCGGCGGCGTTATAGGTTCGGTGGTAGACGCGGTCATTTCCATCATATCTCAGCGTTAGCGTCTTCGAGCCGTCGGTGTTGATCGCAATGTGATTGGATGTACCAAGCGTGACTTCCTCGCCACCGCAGCCACCGTTTAGAGCGCCGGTGACGTTGATACTTCCGCCGGAAACGGTGAGCGTTTCGCCGGTGACGTCGTTGTAAATTGTGTTGCCGTCGGCTGAGCCGAACTGAACAGTGGTACCAGCGCCAGCGTGGACAATGTTGTTAGCGCCATCGAAGATGGCGTGGTTACCGTCGGCGAGAGACACCAGGTTGTTATCGCCGTGGATGGTGACCTGATCGTCGGTTCCGCCAACATAGATGAACTGATAGTCGCCAGTCATCGCGGCTACCGAGTAGGTTGTAGAGGAACCGGTGATGTAGATTTCGGTGACGCGATTTCCGTCAGAATCTGTAAAGCTATTTGAGTAACTGCCGTCCTGATGGATGTCGAGCGTCAGCGGGCTATTCTTGCCCGTTTCAGGAATCGTCCAAACGTCCTTGGTCGCGCCGCTCGACGAGTTCGTCAACGGATCGTCGTCTGTTACTGTTCCTGCGATATAAGTAACGCCAGACGCGAACGTGTATTGGGTCCCGTTGCCATCCGAGTTGACGCTCGTTGGTTTTTCAGCCGTGTATCCGGTGATCCAGCCTGCGTCGTTCACTTGTGGCACAAGCATGCCGCCGGATAGCGTGGACTGCATTGCATCCGACATTGCACTTGTGAAAGCGGCCTGATCGGATGGGGCGAGTTGACTGTAGTAAGGCTGAATTAGGTTCTTTATCTGGGTTATAGCGTTCGACAACGTATTGTTCGGGTTTGTATCAAATATCGATGCCGCGACCATGAGCGACCCGATGACTGTAAGAGTCACGGCTACTTCCGGCAACATCACTGCACCCGCCAATAGAGCGGCGCCAGAAAGCGCATCTAACTCACCGGAAGTAATTTTCCCACCCTCACCGCCCAACACCTTATTGACAATGGGAAGCGCTGCCAGGCTGAGGCCGAACACCGAGGTTGTGGCCCCGGCTTTACCTAACAATTTGGCGGCCTCCTCGGAGGTCGGCGAGAACTGCTGCAAGGTTTGCTCCATTCCTCCCGCGACTACACCGAGCAGATCATTCGCGGCTCCAGCGGTAGCGATGACTTTTTTTGACGTAGCCTGCTCGGCGACCGCTTGCTGAGCGGAATTAGTCGCATCGGCCGCGCTGACAGACGAGCCGGTAATATAGGCGACGACATCGCCAATGGATTCAATCGCCAATGGATTCAATAAAGCTTTGCGTTTTCATTTAACTACCTCTAGAAAGTTTATTTCTGATCTTGATTGCGTTCGAAAGGGAGATAAGCAATAAGGGGAGAATCAATCCATATTCCCACAGCAATATTTTACCGAATGGATCCCTGTTTTTATTAAGGCTTTGATTGGACTTATCCCGGCTAAGCAGTACATGTCCGTCTCGTTCACTTATGAGCGTGGGCCAAAAAAAACCGCGACCGTCTTGGAGTAGAAAACCTTCCACGTAAAAATTTAGTCCTGAATTAGCCTGTCCAATTCTCTCAACATCCAAATCACTATCTATTAAATTGTAAATTTTCCCATCGTTAGAATGAAAATCGATGGAATATTGTCTATTAATCGATCGTCGATTATAAATTCCACTTGTAAAATTTCCGACGCTTCGAACAACAGGCGCTTCCGGTGGGACCGCCCCCGTGTAAAATTGACTATGTAATAAATTAAAGAGCGGGAATGTCACCGCTAGAGCGACAGCCACACTCAGGATACCTCTTTTCCATCTATGACCCTCTCCAATCTGATAGTCTGTTCCGTTTAGCAGAATCAAGAAAGCCTTGGGTAAACTCACGGTGGGCATATATTTATTTAAGTTTGAAAAAATGGCGATCAAATATACAAAAAACTTAAACGTAGAAGCGAGAATAAATATTCGAATCATGTCATGTGAAGCATGATCGTGAAATGCAGCTCCGCGAGTCGATGCCGCGTGCCTGTCTTTCTCAATCAACCGTAGTTTTATGAATAAAATATTATAAAAATCAGAATCGCAGTGTCATTTTTTGCAAAGATTTCGGGATGGCTTCCAGAATTCCGATAAAATCTTACGTGGAAGATTAATTTCTAAGATTTCTCCCAATCAAATTGAGCAGGACTAAGGCTCTGGTGGATTCATCCTTCTGTTTGCGCGCAGCAGGAACGCGTCTTACGAAAGAGTTAAGACTATCGGTCCGGCAGTGGCTGGATCGATCTCGACCCACCAATGACGTGCTCGCCGATACGGACCATGTGACGCTCGCGATCGGGCGGGATTACAGCGAAGTGTCTCTGCTGCGCGGGATGATCCTGGGGGGGGCGCATCGGGCGGAGGTGGGGGTGACGGTGCTCGCGCTTTGAGCCGTCGCTTTTGCCCCCAGCTTTAACCCGCCGCTTTCTGCCACTGTCACCCTTCAACAAGCCACTTCGTGGTCAGACGATTTCCATCAACGTGCCGCGTATCCGCCACGACACGCTCTTTTATCCCGTTTTTGGGGAAAACCCTCTCCATGCATTCCCATTCAACGGGAATTCGATTTTTGAAACCTGAGAATACTCTGGCATTCTGATTCCATTATTCATTGTGGATAGATTCATCGTGAACGCGGAACAGGGTGTAACAGGGGCTGAACGAGTATTGCTGGTGCTGGCGGCACTCGCCAGTCATGGCAAGGCCATGTCGGTCAAAGATCTGCTCGCTGTCACCGGTCTCGCGCAAAGCACGCTGTATCGCCAGATCGCCTTGCTCAAGCGTTGGGGTTTCGTCGCCGAAAACGCGGGCTATTACGCGCCGGGTCCGATCAGCCTGCAACTCGCACTGGGTTTCGATGTGAATTCGCTGCTCGTCGAAGCGAGCCGTGCGGAGATGCAGCAACTGGCGCGCGCGTCGCAGGAAAGCATCGGGCTGGTGGTCGCGGTCAAGCATCAGGTGATGTGCCTGGAAATGGTCGACAGCCAGCACTCGTTGCGCTGCTCGTTCGAAAAAGGCCGCGCCGTGCCGCTGAAAGCAGGCGCCTCCGCGAAATCGCTACTGGCGTTCATGGCCGACAAGGCGCGCACTGAAGTCCTCGATAGCGTGTTCGACAGCGACCCTGCTGGCCGCGCTGCGATGGAAGCCGAACTCGAACAGATTCGGGCCCAAGGCTATGCCGTCAGCGACAGCGAAGTCGACCCGGGTGTGTGGGGCGTGAGTGCCCCGATATTTCATCGCAGCGGACGCAGCGCAGGCAGCAGCGCGTCGATCACGCTGATGGCGCCGTCCACCCGCGCCATCGGCCGCGAAAGCCAATTCATCGACGGGACGCTACGCACGGCCCGCGCCATTTCCGAGCATATGCAAACCGATTGATCGGGCAAGGCCGTTTTCGGCCAGAATTCGATCTGGATACCGAACGAACTGAACGAACTGAGCGAACCACAAGGAGCCCTCCCATGAAACTGAATCGACTGCTGTCCCTCGCATGCGTCACGTTTGCGGTGACGTTCGCCGGATTTTCCGGCGCCGCCTCCGCACAAACGCCGGACGTGCTGAACGTCGCCACCGACGCGACCTTCCCGCCGATGGAATTCACCGAGAACGGCGCGCGCACCGGCTTCGACGTCGACATGATGAATGCGCTCGCGAAAGCGATGGGCAAACGCGTGCAATGGACCGACATCGACTTCAAGGGCCTGGTTCCGGGCCTGATCGCGCATCGTTTCGACGCGGCGATTTCCGGCATCTATATCACCGACGAGCGCGCGAAAGTCGTCGACTTCACCGATTCGTACTACGCGGGCGGCCTCGTCGCACTGGTTAAAGACGGCTCGCCGGTCAAATCGGTGGCCGACCTGAACGGCAAAAAAGTCTCGGTCCAGGTCGGCACGAAGTCGGTCAACTTCCTGCGCGACAACTTCCCGCAGATCACCCGCGTCGAAGTCGAGAAGAATCAGGAAATGTTCGACCTGGTCGGCATCGGCCGTGCCGATGCTGCCGTGACCGGCAAGCCGGCTGCCTATCAATTCGTGAAGACGCGCAGCGGTTTCCGCGTGCTCGACAAACCGCTGACCACTGAAGCCTACGGCATCGCTGTGCGCAAGGACGAACCGCAACTGAAGGCGGCATTCAACACGGCGCTGGCGAAGATCAAGGCCGACGGCACGTACGCAGCGATCGTCAAGAAGTGGTTCGGCGCCACCGCGCAATAACCGGCTGAGCAGACAAAATGGAACTCGATTTTTCGCCGGTGATTGCCGGCTTGCCGGACATCATGCATGGCGCGTTGGTGACGGTCGAAGTGACCGCCGCCGCGCTTGCGCTGAGCTGTGTGCTGGGCCTGCTGATCGGTATCGGCCGGCTTACGCCGAAGCGGCGCATCGTGTACGGCTTGTGTACGGCGTACCTCACGTTTTTCCGCGGCACGCCGTTGCTCGTACAACTTTTCCTGCTGTTCTTCGGCTTGCCGCAATTTGGCATTCTGTTGCCGGCGTTCGTATGCGGGATGCTGGGGCTCGGCCTGTATTCGGCGGCCTATGTGTCGGAGATCGTGCGCGGTGCGATTCAATCGGTGGATCGCGGGCAGATGGAAGCGGCGCGTTCGATCGGCATGTCGTCGGGACAATCGATGCGCGCGATCATTCTGCCGCAGGCGATCGTGCGCATGATTCCGCCGCTCGGCAACGAATTCATCGCGTTGATCAAGAACTCGGCGCTGGTGTCGCTGCTGACGATCGACGATCTGATGCACGAAGGGCAGAAGATCATCAGCGTGTCGTACCGTTCGCTTGAAGTCTATCTGGCCATCGCGCTGGTGTATCTGGTGTTGACGCAGGTGACCAATTACGCGCTGCATCGTGTGGAGCGCCGCTTGCGTGCAGGAGGGATGGTGCAATGAATACCGTAGCCAAAGTGGATGAACCTATCGTCAGCATTCGCGGACTGACCAAATCGTTCGGCTCGCATACCGTGCTCAACGGTATCGACTTCGATATTCAGCCGCAGCAAGTGGTGGTCGTAATCGGGCCGAGCGGCTCCGGCAAAAGTACATTCCTGCGTTGCTGCAACGGGCTTGAACAGGCTGAAGGCGGCACCATCGATATCTGCGGGCATCGGTTGGTGGATCACGGCGCGATGCTCAAGGAGCGTTCGCTGAATGTGCTTCGCACCGAAGTGGGTATGGTGTTTCAGTCGTTCAATCTGTTTCCGCATCTGTCGGTGCTGCATAACATCACCGTCGGTCCGCGAATGTTGCGTGGCGCCAGCAAGGCTGAAGCCGAAGCGACTGCAACCGCGTTGCTGGAAAAAGTGGGCCTTGCCCACAAGGCACATGTGATGCCGGCGAGTTTGTCGGGTGGTCAGAAGCAGCGCGTTGCGATTGCTCGCGCGTTGGCGATGCAGCCGCGCGTGATGTTGTTCGACGAACCCACCTCCGCGCTCGATCCCGAACTGGTTGGCGAAGTGCTGCAAGTGATGAAGCTGCTCGCGAGCGAAGGCATGACGATGGTCGTTGTCACGCACGAAATGGGTTTCGCGAAGGAAGTCGCCGATGTCGTGGTGGTGATGGACGGCGGTGTGATCGTCGAGGCGGGGCCGCCTGCCGAGATTTTCTCGGCGCCTTCACAACCGCGCACGCGGGCCTTCCTGCAGGCGGTGTTGTCGCGCGCATGAGAGTCCCATTCGATGACAAGGTGTGGAGCGGCCGTTCCGACGACGATGAGCCCGGCGACACCCGGCGTATTTTCAATCAGGTGGTGCCGTTTGCGTTCGACCGTGCTTTTCCGCATGAGGATGCTTTCCGCGCGGCGCCCCGCATTGACAGCGATGCACCGGTGATCGTCGGCTTTGGTTCCGATGAAGGTGTGCGCCGCAATCAGGGGCGCATCGGCGCGGCACATGCGCCGAAGGAGTTGCGTCGGGCGCTGGCGGGCTTGCCGGCGAAGACATCGATGGTGGCGCTCGCCGACGCAGGCGATGTGGTGTGCGACGACGGTGACCTCGAAGGCGCGCAGGCGGAACTCGCGAACGTGGTGAGCGACGTGTTGGCGAGCGGCGGCCGGCCATTGGTGTTTGGCGGCGGTCATGAGGTTGCGTGGGGGACGTATAGCGGATTGCGCTTGCATCAGGATCATGCGGATGAGGCGGCGCGCAAGCTACTCATCATCAACTTCGACGCCCACTTCGATCTGCGTCAGAAGCGGCCCGCTAATTCGGGCACGCCGTTCGATCAGATTGCGAGCGACTGCGCCGAACGAGGCGTGCCGTTCAACTACGCCTGTTTCGGCATTAGCGATCTGGGCAACACCGCTTCGCTGTTCGCGCATGCAGAGCGACTCGGTGTGCGCTACGTGCTCGACATCGACATGCAGGAGCCGCAATTGCCGCAGCGTCTGGACGATCTCCAGCAGTTGCTCGATGCAGCGGACGACGTGTACCTGACCATCGATCTCGATGTGCTCCCGGCCGCCACTGCGCCAGGCGTGTCGGCGCCTGCCGCGTTGGGCGTGCCGTTGTCGGTGGTCGAAGCGTTGGTGCAGCGCGTGCGTGCATCCGGCAAGCTGCGCGCGGCGGATATTGCGGAGTACAACCCGTCTCTCGATCAGGATAAGCGCACGGCGAGGGCAGCAGTGCGGTTGGCGTATCGGTTGCTTTAACGCACGCTAACTGCAGCGCGCAACACAGCACCGTGCAGCAAAGCGCGGGGCGACGCCGGTCACAAAACAAAACCGCTCACCGGATTCCTCCGGTGAGCGGTTTTTTTATTTTCCCTTACACACGGTCGGAATTTTCGTGTGCATTTTGCAGCATTGTCCAGTACCGCTCGCAGACAGGAAGCGCCAGTCTCTCGGAATAAGATTTTTTCAACCCCGTAGGAGACTGGCGCATGAAATATAACGCACGCAAAGAAACGACCTATCCGTTTGCCACAATGGGATCAATGGCCGAAAGAGGCGGACGCGTCTCGACTGCTACGGGCGGCCTCACAACCGCCGGTTCGGCAAAATCGGAGTGATTGCACATGCTCCGTTTATATATCTGCATCGGCGATCAGCCAGAGACGGGGGGCCAGATCGAGCCATACGTGGGGCCGCGCACAACGTTTTACGGACATCAGGCGGCGATGATTGGCGCAGGCGTTTACTGTAACGCCTGCAAAAGTACTGGCGTTATCGCCAAGGCGGGCGGGCCGCGCCGCCGCAAACACCACGGCAGCGAAATCGTGCTCGACGGCGATATCTTGCTGTGTGGCTGTGCACAACCGCCTCGCATGATTGCATCAATGCAACGCAATGCCAGGTTCGATGACCTTGCCGAGACGATGGGTGTGGTGGCGTCTGCCAGGACTGTGAGCGGCGGTGTGACGTCTATGGTGACGAGCGCCTATGACGAACAGGTCGAACCGAGCCGCGGAACGCTGATTGAAGGGTACCCCTACTTCATCGAAACCCAAGATGGGCGCGTGTTCTCGGGGCGGCTCGAATCCGGCCACCGCCTACAGCGCGTTTATACCGCGACCCCTGACAACTACACCATATTTTGGGGCGATGACGCCCTTGCAAGACAGGAGGGGGTATAAGGAATGCCCAACAAGAAAACAATAGTTAGAACGAACTCAACGCCGGGCTCCGTCAAGGTCGTGGAGTTGAAAGTGGTCACGTTTTCCGAGCTATGGGCAGCCTATCCTAAGAACGAGCCATGCATTGACCCGTCGACGGATAGGCCGGCATTCGAAGACGAATGCGCGATCCGTCTTGGCACTTGCCCCTCGCGAACGTGGGAATCACCAATAGGTCGTTCAAAGGCGAAAAGTGCTGGTTCCATGGGCATCCGTCCTGTCACATGCTTCGGACGAAGGAAGTGGCAGAATGGTTTCGCCGACGCCCGTTTGCTGGCTGTCCTCCGCCGGAGACGGTAACAGGAAAAGACTGGCAGACGCATGTGGAGGGCAGGACCGGTATTATCTTCTTTGGAAGCTACTGGCGTCGCTCGCTCAAAGAGAAAGACCCGTCGGGCGATCATATCGACTTATGGAATGGCGAACGGTTGACGCCGAGTACCCAAACTACCTTAAGGTTCGATGTCGGCATTCCAAAGCTCTGGAATCCCTTGTCCCTTATCGGCGTGGGTCCAGAGAATCTGTTCTCCAACCTCGCGGACGCGAATCAGAGCCTATTTTGGGAAGTAGCATGAAGACAGCGATGCTCTTACTCGCACTATTTGTCGGCGGCGCTATCGTCGGTGGCTTGATCGGGCTGTTCTTCGCTCTGCCGCCTTCGGCGGTTGAATGTGGCGACGAATGCGGCGTGAGAGCTTTAGCTTTTTCCCTTCGCTGTGCATTCGCTGGTGGTGTCGCGCTTGCTGTCGCTGGCCGAATCATGGTGAAAGCTCGTCTTCTCAGCCGGACACGTTAGTTCTGTTGTTCGGTGCTTTGTTTTCCAGGTCAGAAGGTTAAGTTTCGTTACCTTGCAGGCGATATCGTTGTGCCCGTGATGGAATTGCTTGTCCGTCTCTGAATGGGGCGGCGCTATTGAGTGCAGCGTTCTCCCCTTGTCGCCTCGAACTCACACCAACCGCACGACGCCGGTCACAAAACAAAACGGCTCACCGGATTGCTCCGGCGAGCCGTTTTTCATCTCCAGCGCAGCACTACTTACTGCACAAACGCCCCAATCGACAGGAACGGATTCACCTTGCCGGCATAGTTCGCCGGATCGTAGGTCAAGCTGGGTTGATTGACTCCGTTCATCAGCAGACCATACACCGGACCCACCCTGACCATCACACCCGTATCGCCCGCTTTGTAGATGGCCGAGCTACCGGACATCAGGTCCTTGGTTGCGGTCACATTGACGAGGCCGGGCTGTGTCTGCGTGAAGTCGAGCGAGAAGTTGCTCGACAACGACGAGGTGAACGGATTCAGCAACGCGGCCGACGGGCTCTGGAACAAGGTTGCGCCGTAGTTCACGCCTGCATTGAACGAGGCGCTGCCGTCTCCGCACGTGCCCACGGCGGCATAGACCAACTGCCCGTTGAAGTAGATCGCAGTGGGACCTTGACCGATGCTGGTCACCACGCCGCACGCCGAAGCGCTGTTGGCGCCGATGTATCCGCCGCTCAAGGCCGTTTGGGCGATCTTCGTGGCGGGCGCCAGCAGCGAGATGCCGAGCTGATCGTCGAGGGCGTTGTTCGTGATATTGAGCGGGTTCGCATCGGTATGGGCATAACCGACGCGAATCACAACCGGCACGAGCTGGTTGTTCACCTTGCCGACGATCATGATGCCGTGCGCCTGGCTCTGCGAGAAGAGCAGTTGCAGCACGCTTACGCCGACTGCGGGATAACTCAGGGTGCTCGCCGAACTCGAGCTGACGAATACGTTGTCCGCCGTGCCATCGGCATTGGTGCGCAGAGTCCACGGCGTGCCGGTCATCGCGCACGAGTACAGCGACGAATCGGGTGTACAGGAACCGTCTGCGTTGAGTGTCTCGCTGGCCTGAATCGCGGTCGGCGACCAGCCGGTCATCGATTGGCCGTCGGCGCTCTGTGCGAAGCTGCCTTCCGGGTTCACGCGGAATCCCAGTTCGTTATATGTGCCGGCCACCTGCGTGAAGTCGCTGACGGTCTCGCTGAAGCCGAGGAACGGATACGAGTCGAACGTGCGCGATGGCACGACACCAATCAGAAATCCGGGGAAGGGTTCGAGTCCGTCGAACTGGATCGTCGCCCCTGGAATCCCGCCGCCGATGATCCCCTGACCGACGAACAGCATCGGCGGATCCTGCGGATTGATCGTGACGCTGTAGCTGCCATCGGCAGTCGTGCCGTTCTTCAGCATGATCGCGCAGCGGTTCTGTTCGGCGGTCGGCAATGCAAGCGCGCCGCTCGGGTTGTCGTAGTCGCCGGTGATCGTCATGCCGGCACGCGTGTTGTTCACCTGGCCCGCCGAGGTCGGTACGGACGATTCGATGAAGGTCATCTGGTATTGCTTCTTCGTCGAATCGAATTTCATTTTGACGTATTCGCCGCTACCCGAACCGCCGGTGTAGGTGGTCGAATAGTCGAGGGTGTCGGGGCACAGTTTGGCCGCGGTAACCGGTGTGCCGGTCGGCTGACCCTGTGCGGGACAGGTGCTTCCTGAGCATTGCGGTACGCCTACGGCAGCCGGATCGTCGGCTTTGCCGCCACCGCAGGCGGCAAGCAGTACAGGCAGCGCAAGTGCGCCTATGAGTGTCGCGGCGGATGTGCCACCGGGCAGTTTGAATGCCATTGTTTGTCTCCTCATGATTTGTTGTTCGTTATTAATTGGCACGATTAATCGACCGACCACGCGGACTCCGCGCAGCGTCGCTGATCCTTTCTCTGCCTGTTGCCAGAAAGGCCGTGTCCGTATTGGCGCGCGGTTATCGGCGAACTGAGTGCTGTAAGCAGCCGAAGCAGGCCCGCTCAATATCGGATGCCAAAGCGGGATAGCCGCCTCAGATCGATTCAGACAGGCTTAAACAGGCTCTCGGAGCATTCCTGACGGCGGCATGCGCCAGTAAGCGCGACGGGCAGCCGGTTTATTAAGTAAAACAGCGCGGATGATGTACAGCGGAAACGGCGTTAATGAAAATAATCGATGTGGCGTATGCATTCCGGATTGCGGATTTCGCCTGAGTTGTTTTGGATGACATTAACGTCTCCTTGGCCTGTTATTAGATTTAATGTTTGCGGCTGAACATTAAGCCGCTACTGCGGACTTGTATATAGTGGCATTAATCCAAACTCGATCCATGCGTTTTCTCGCCGTGCCATGGGGCTTACATCGACATTTCAAACAGACGTATGTATGGATGTTCGCTTCGACAGGAAGGATTGCGGCTTCTGCCTGCCTCATCTTGAGCGGGCGTAAGCTTGACTCTGTGCGTATGCACATATAGACTGCCGAATATGAACCGCCCTCTCTCTTACGACGAATGCAACTGTTTCGCGCTGCGCCAGGCGGCCCGGCACGTCACGCAGATCTACGAGCGCCATCTTGGCCAGGTAGGGCTGACGGCTGCGCAGTTCACGATTCTCGCCAAGCTCGCACGCACGCCGAACCTGCCGATGGTGGAACTCGCGGAGACCATGGTCATGGAGCGCACCACGCTGGTTCGCGCCATGAAGCCGTTGCAGCGGGACGGGCTGGTGGTCGCCGAATCGGCGGAGCATGACGGCCGCACGTTTCTGTTCAGTCTCACCGGGAAGGGCGAAGCGATCTTCGATCAGGCGGCCATCGCCTGGCGCGCCGCACAAGATGAGTTCGAGGAAAAGTTTGGCCATGCACGTGCCAGGTCACTGCGCTCGGAACTCTTCAGCATCACGGGATAGACAAGGCGTATGAGCTCGCTTCGACGAGCATTGGTACGCCCGATTATGTGCATACGCACTCACGAAAAAGGAAGCGCAACGATGGAAGGGCTCTTCGACGACGACTGCTTTGCAATCCGCCAGGCCGCACGCTACGTGTCACAACTTTACGACCGCCACCTGGAGAACGTTGGGCTCACCATCACGCAGTTTTCGCTGATGGGGTGTCTGAAGCGCATGGGTCCAATGACCATGAAGCAATTGGCCGAAGCCATGCGCATGCAGCGCACCACGCTGGTCCGCACGATCCAGCCGCTGCGGCGCAACGGGCTGGTGTCGAGTGCAGCGCCTGGCTCGGATGCACGAGCACTGTCGATTGCGTTGACGGCCGCGGGTGAGGGCCGTCTGGAAGCCGGGCGTGAGCGCTGGCATGCCGCACAGGCCGAATTCGAGCATCGTTTTGGCGAGCAGCGTGCGGCAGCGTTACGCAGCGAGTTGTTTGCAATCACGCGAGATTCCCTTTGAGGCCTCGCATCATGCGAGACATGGCCGGCGCAGCGTAACGCGCCGTTTTTTCAAGCTCAAAAAGTGCATACGCACATTCGACCATCATGTCCACTACACCCTCGACTATTGCACCGCCCAGCGTGCCAAACGCGGCCAAATCGGCCCGGCGCATTCCGTGGATGCTGCTCGCGATCATCACGGTGCTCGCCGTATTGGCGCTAGCGGCGTCGTACTGGTTCTTTGTCGGCCGCTTTGTCGAATCGACGGATGATGCCTACGTGGGCGGCGATGTGACCGTGATGTCGCCGAAGGTGAACGGTTTCGTCACGGACGTGCTGGTGCGCGACAACCAGTTCGTCCACGCGAATCAGGTGCTGATCCGGCTCGACGCGCGCGATTACGACGCGCGCCTCGCGCAAGCCAGCGCGGAAGTGCAGAGCGCACAAGCCGCCGTCACCGAGTTGCAGGCGAAGAAGTCCTTGCAGCTTGCCACCATCAACGAGCAGGCCGCCGAGGTGCGCGCGTCCGGCGCCGAGCTGACGCGCAGCGCCGCTGATCAGACGCGGTATCGCGAACTGGTCAAGGACGATGCGGTATCGAGCCAGGTCGTCGAACGTGCGGACGCCGATCTGACCAAGGCGCATGCCGCGGTCGACCGCAGCGGCGCGGCGTTGATTGCCGCGCAACGGCAGGTTGCCGTACTCGACGCGCAAATCGGCGATGCCGAGGCACGCATCGCTACCGCGCAGGCGGCGCAACGTGTCGCGGCACTGAACGTGGAGTACACCACGATCCGCTCGCCGATCGACGGTTACGTCGGCAATCGCACCGCGCGGGTCGGCTTGCTGGCGAACACAGGTGGGTCGCTGCTGACTGTGGTGCCGTCGAGCGGATTGTGGATCGACGCCAACTTCAAGGAAGATCAGTTGAAGAAGATGCACATCGGCGACGGTGTCGACGTCGATCTCGATGCATCGAGCAAACGGATTCACGGTGTGGTTGAGAGTCTCGCACCCGCGACCGGCGCGACCTTCAGCGTGCTGCCGGCTGAGAATGCCACCGGCAACTTCACGAAGATCGTGCAGCGCGTGCCGGTGCGTGTGCGCCTCGATGTGCCGAAGGACATGCAAGGCGTGCTGCGTCCTGGGCTCTCGGCGACGGTGAAAGTGCATGTCGACACCGCCAATGCGCCGGTCAACGGATAAACCGATCATGACTCAAGCTCCTGCCCACTTCGCTAATCCCGCCGATCAGCCGACGCGCACCAAATTCCTCGCGTTCGCACTGATGTGCCTCGGTTTTTTCATGGCGACGCTCGATATCCAGATCGTTGCGTCATCACTCAGAGACATCGGCGGTGGTTTGTCAGCGAGCCAGGACGAACTCTCGTGGGTACAGACTTCCTATCTGATCGCCGAAATTCTTGTGATTCCGATGTCAGGCTGGCTCACGCGTGTGTTTTCCACGCGCTGGCTGTTCGCGTTCTCCGCGCTCGGCTTCACGATCACGAGCATGCTGTGCGGCCTTGCATGGGACATCAACTCGATGATCCTGTTTCGCGGTTTGCAGGGTGCGCTCGGCGCGGCGATGATTCCGACCGTTTTCACCACGGCGTTCGTGCTGTTCCCCGGCAAACAACGGTTGATTGCGTCCACCACCATCGGCGCGCTGGCCACGCTGGCGCCGACCATCGGGCCGGTGATAGGCGGCTGGATCACCTCGCAATGGTCGTGGCATTGGTTGTTTTATCTGAACCTCGTGCCGGGCATCGCCGTTACGCTGATGGTGCCGAAATACGTCCACATCGACAAAGCCGATCTTTCCTTGCTGAAAAAAGGCGACTACCTCGGCATTCTGCTGATGTCCGGTTTTCTCGGCTGCCTCGAATATGTACTGGAAGAGGGCCCGCGCAAGAACTGGTTCGGCGACGACGTGATCGTGCTGTGCACGTGGGTATCGGCGATCTGCGGTTTCCTGTTCTTCGTGCATGCATTCACGGCGAAAGAGCCGATCGTCGATTTGCGCGCGCTGGCGATTCGCAACTTCGGCATCGGCAGTTTGCTGTCGTTCGTCACAGGGATTGGGATTTTCTGCACGGTGTTTTTGACGCCGGTGTTTCTGTCGCGCGTGCGGGGCTTCGATTCGCTGCAGATCGGTTTGGCGTTGCTGTCGGTCGGCTGCTTCCAGTTGCTCGCGCTGGCGGCGTACTCGACGCTGGCTCGAATCATCGATATGCGCTGGCTGATGGTGTTCGGACTCGTTCTATTCGGTGTCGGGTGCTACCTCTACGTGCCGTTGACCAGTCAGTGGGGCTGGAAAGAACTCCTGATACCGCAGGCGTTGCGCGGCATCGGCCAGCAATTCTGCATTCCGCCAATCGTCACCATGGCGCTCGGCTCCTTGCCACCTTCGAGGCTCCGCTCGGCGAGTGGCCTGTTCAATCTGATGCGCAATCTCGGCGGCGCCATCGGTATTGCGGTGAGCAGTACGATGCTCAACGATCGTTTGAACCTCCATTACGAGCGGCTCGATGAACACCTGAGTGCAGGGCGCCCGGTGGTTGAATCGATTTTGCAGCAGCAAAGCGCGCACTTCGCCGCGGTGGGCGGCGATGCGCTGAATGCGGCCAATGCGGGCCTCGGCGAATTGCATGCGCTGCTGTTGCGTGAAGCGCTCGTGCTCACGTTCTCCGACACGTTCTTTGTGTTGTCGCTCTGTTTTGTCGTCGGCTTGCTGAGCGTGCTGTTCTCGCGCCCATTCGGCAATACCGCGCCGCCGCCCGATGCTCATTGAGGAATTCAGCATGAAACCAATCGTTATCAACGTACTGGCGAGCGCGGCGCTGCTGACGCTCGCGGCATGCGCCGTGCAACCTGAAACGCATGCGGATCTGCAGCAGTCGGTTCAGACAGTCGCGCCGAGCGCATGGAGTGTCGATGCCCCTCAAGACAGCGTGAGTGCCGACATATGGTGGGCACAATTCGGCGATCCCGTCATGCATCAATTGGTCGAGTCGGTGCTGACTGGCAACCTCGACGTGCAGGCCGCGGCGGAACGCGTCAAGCAGGCGCAGGATCTCGCCACGCAAGATCGCGCGGCATTGCTGCCGGAGTTGAACGCCAGCGCGACCGCATCCGATTCCCGGCAGAACACACCGCCGCCACTCGGCTATGTGCGTCAGGCCGGCGTCGGCGTGACGGCGAGCTGGACGCCGGACGTTTTCGGCGGTGAACGTCTCGCTGTTCTGGCAGCGCAAGCACAAGTGTCGGGTCGGCGGGCGGCCTTGAATCAACTGCGTCTGGCACTCGCGGCGAACACGGCTGCGGCGTATATCGACCTGCGCTGGGCGCAATCGCAATTGCAGATTCTCAGCGACAACGAACAGATCCGCGCCCGCGCCCTGAAACTTACGCAGGAACGTTTGCATTACGGGCTGTCGACGCAACTCGACGTGGCGCGTGCGCAGAACCAGTTAGAGGATTTGCAGGCGCAGATCCCGCGCATGCAGTCGGCAGTACAGCATCAATTGAGTCTGATCGCGGTGTATTCGGGACGCACGCCGGAGAGCGTCGACAGCTTGCTGTTGATCAAGGCACGCGACATTCCGGTGCCCGCGCAAAGCGTGCCGCAGACACTGCCGTCCGATGCGCTGTTGCAGCGGCCCGACGTGCGCAATGCTTACGCGACGGTCGAACAGCGCGCGGCAGAAGTGGGCGTGTCAAAGGCGCAGCGTTATCCGCAATTCAGGCTCAATCTCGCGGACGGCTTGCTGGCCTCGTCCTATCTCGGCTTGCCGACGCTGACCGATAACCTCTTCAGCGCCGCATTAAATGCAACGAGTCCGATCTTCAATGCCGGCCGCATCACCGCGAACATCGACGCGAGCGAAAGCCGGATGCGCGAATCGCAACTCGGCCTGCAGCAGACCATGCTGCAAGCGCTCAAAGAAATCGAGGATAACCGCAGCGATCTGGTGAATGGCGCGGTGCAGGTGCGACGTCTGGGCGGCGCACTCGATGCGTCGAACCATGCGCTGCATCTGTCGAGTGAGCTCTACAAAGGCGGTGCGACGGATTTTCTCGATGTGCTCGCCGCGCAGGAGGCGTACCTGCGTGACGCGGAATCGTTGAATCAGGCCAAACGCGAGCATGCGCTCGCAGCGGTCGCGCTGTACCGCGCGCTCGGCGGCGGCTGGGATGTTCCCGAAACGGTCGCGACAGTTTCGGCTAATGAAAGATCGGCAAAGCCAGAAACCCCTTGATGACGATCGCATTGGCAATGTCGATAAAGAACGCGCCCACCATCGGCACCACCAGAAAGGCAAGATGAGAATGCCCGAAACGTGCCGTGACAGCTTGCATATTCGCAATCGCGGTGGGCGTGGCGCCGAGTCCGAAGCCGCAATGACCGGAGGCGAGCACGACAGCGTCGTAGTTGCGGCCCATTACGCGGAACGTGACGAAGATCGCATAGAGCGCCATCAAAATGGTCTGCGCGACGAGAATCGAAACGACGGGCAATGCGAGCGAGGCGAGGTCCCAGAGTTTGAGCGTCATCAGCGCCATGGCAAGGAACAGCGCAAGGCTCACGTTGCCGAGCAGCGCGACCGCGTGATCGATAACGGGCTTGCCCGCGAGCCCGAGTGCATTGCTTAGCACCACGCCGACGAATAGCACGCAGACAAAAGTCGGCAACTCGATCGCCGTGCCGGCCAATACCTTTGAGAGCGCGTCGCCGGCCGCGAGGCTGATCGCAATCAGCGCCAGCGTCTCGATGAAGGCGGCGGGTGTGGTGGCTTGCTCCGCCTTCGGTTCTTCGAAGGCGAGCGGCGGTTCGGCGGGGCTTTTGTCGTGGCTTTCGCCGTTGCTCCCTGCGGGGCGCCCGGCCGGTGCGACGTCTTTCCTGGCGACTTGCCGCATCAGCACGCGCGCTACCGGGCCGCCGAGAATGCCGCCCATCACGAGGCCGAACGTCGCGCAGGCGATCGCTGCCTCCGTGGCGGACTGAAGCCCGTGGTGTTCGGCGAACACCTTGCTCCATGCGGCACCGGTGCCATGACCGCCGGACAATGTGATCGAACCGACCAGCAAACCGTATAGCGGATCGATGCCCAGTACATAAGTGAGGGCGATGCCTACTGCATTTTGCAGTATCAGCAGGCCGATCACGAGGCCGAGAAAACGCAGCAGGAGCGGCCCGCCTGACTTGAGGCTGGCGAGGTTGGCGTTGAGGCCGATGGTCGCGAAGAACGCGAGCATCAGCGGCGTTTGCAGCGCTGTGTCGAAGCGTAATTCGATCTGGCTCGTCATGCGCAGGATCAACAGGACGATTGCCACCAGGAGTCCGCCGGCAACGGGTTCGGGAATCGTATAGCCGCGCAGCAGAGGGATCCACCCGACCAGCCTGTTCCCCAGCAGCAGAACCAGTGAAGCCGTGACGAGTGTTCCATAGATACCGACGTTCATAGGCCACCTCGTTGAGCATGAGTGATGGTCACAGCGTTACGAGGCGTCTGACGGCGTGTGGAGCGGCTAGGGAGCGAGCGAGAAACGCCTATGGCGTGAGGGTACCTGAACGGAGTTGATCCAACAACGACCGCCGCAAGGCGAGATTGTCGCGGAACGTTTGGCTGTCAGTATCGGAGCAAGGCCATATTTAAAGTTTTCTCCAGCATCGGTTTCGATTAGCATCATTGCCACTTTCACAAGAACACCAAGAGACATGGCACTGATCGCACGAAACTTCCTCGGTATTGCCGTACTGCTGCTTATCGCTTTCATTTTTTCGACCAACCGGCGCGCCATCCGCTTACGGACTGTAATTGCGGCACTCCTTGCGCAGATCGGTATCGGGGCGTTCATTCTCTTCGTGCCGTTCGGCAAGACGGTTCTCTCGGCCGCTGCGTCCGGCGTCAATCACGTACTCGGCTATGGCAACGCGGGCATCGAGTTCCTGTTCGGTGGCCTCGTGCAATCGAAGATGTTCCAGATCTTCGGTGACGGTGGTTTCGTTTTCGCCGTGCGGGTGCTGCCGGCCATCATCTTCGTTACCGCGCTGATTTCAGTGATGTACTACATCGGCGTGATGCGCTGGATTGTGATCGTGCTCGGCACGCTGTTCCAGAAACTGCTCGGTGTTTCGAAGCTGGAATCTTTCTCGGCCGTCACCACGATTTTCCTCGGCCAAAGCGAAATGCCGGCCGTGGTCAAGCCGTTTGTGCGCGACATGACCGGCGCCGAGCTGTTTGCGGTGATGTCGAGCGGCATGGCGGCGATTGCCGGTTCGGTGCTGGCCGGTTATGCGGGCCTCGGCGTGCGGGTTGACTATCTGCTGGCCGCGTCGTTTATGGCGGTGCCAGGCGGCTTGCTGTTCGCCAAGATCATTCACCCAAGTACCGAACCGAGCCGTGTGCATCTCGAGAATCTCAGCTTCGACGAAAAGCGTCCCGCGAATGTGATTGAAGCCGCGAGTTCCGGCGCGACAGTAGGTCTGAAAATCGCCGTGATGGTCGGCGCGATGCTGATCGCGTTCGTCGGCCTGATCGCGTTGCTCAACGGCATTGTGGGCGGCATAGGCGGTTGGTTCGGCCATCCGCAACTGTCGATGCAATCGGTGCTCGGCACGGTCTTCGCACCGCTCGCCTATCTGATCGGTGTGCCGTGGAACGAGGCCGCCATCGCCGGCAATTTTCTCGGGCAGAAGATCATTCTCAACGAGTTCGTCGCTTATGCGTCGCTGTCGCCGTATCTGAAAGACGCCGCAAGCGTGAGCGCGGCCGGCCTGCAGGCACTCGATCCGCGTACCATTGCTATTCTGTCGTTTGCGTTGTGCGGCTTTGCGAACTTCGCGTCGATCGCGGTGCTGACGGGCGGCTTTAGCGCGGTCGCGCCGGAACGCCGCGCCGAAGTCGCGCGCTACGGCCTGCGTGTCGTGCTCGCCGCGACGCTCTCGAACCTGATGAGCGCCACGATTGCGGGCATCTTCCTGACGCTGAATTGAATTGAGGATCGTTGCATGAACTTGGAACAACTGCTGGAACGCGCGGGTGTCGCGCGAGAAAAGGCTTATGCGCCTTATTCGAAGTTCAAGGTTGGCGCCGCGCTGCTGACCAAAGACGGCACAGTATTCGACGGCTGCAATGTCGAGAATGCATCGTATGGATTGTGCAATTGCGCTGAGCGCACTGCGTTTTTCAGCGCGATTGCCGCGGGCTATCAGCGCGACCAGTTCGCCGCGCTTGCCGTGATCGGCGACACGGATGGACCGATCGCACCGTGCGGCGCGTGTCGTCAGGTGATCATCGAACTGGGCGGCCCGGAATTGCCGATCCGCCTCGGCAATCTGCATGGCGCTACGCGCGACACCACTGCGGGGGAACAATTGCCGGACGCGTTCTATCTATGAGCAAGCACAAGGTTATCTACGACACCGATCCCGGTGTGGACGATGCAATGGCGCTCGTTTTTCAGGCGCTGCATCCGGATATTGAATTGCTCGGTTTGACGAGCGTATTCGGTAATGCCACGATCGGAACCACCACGCGCAATGCGCGTTTTCTGGCGGGGCGGTTCGCGCCGGGCGTGCCGGTCGCGCAGGGCGCCGCCGCACCGCTCAAGCGCGCAGCGCCTGAGCCGCTCGCCTGGATTCACGGCGACAACGGGCTTGGCAACATCGCGATAGAAGCCGGGCCTGAAGCCGGTCTTGAGGCAGCGCTCGACGCGCGTCCCGCGCACCGTTTCATCATCGACACAGTGCGTGCGCATCCGGGCGAAGTGACGCTGATCGCCGTGGGCCCGCTCACGAACCTGGCATTGGCGCTCGCCGACGATCCGCAGATCGCCTCGCTCGTCAAGCAGGTGGTCATCATGGGTGGCGCGTTCGGTACGGCCGGCGTGCTCGGCAACGTGACCCCTGCCGCGGAGGCGAATATTCTCGGCGACCCCGACGCCGCCGACATCGTGCTCGGCGCGCCGTGGCCGGTTGCGATCGTCGGGCTCGACGTCACGCAGCGCACCATCATGAGCCGGGATTATCTGGCGTCGCTTCGCGATCGCGGCGGTGCAGCAGGGCAGTTCGTGTGGGACGTGTCGCGCCACTACGAAGCCTTTCACGAGCAAAGCGCGCAACTCAAGGGCATTTACGTGCACGACTCATCGGCGGTCACGTATGTGTTGGCGCCGCATCTTTATACGACTCGCAGTGGCCCCGTGCGTGTGCTGACGGACGGTATCGCGGTGGGCCAGGCCATCCAGAAGCCTTCTGCCATGCCGGTGCCCGCGCCGGACTGGGACAACCGGCCCGCGTGCCAAGTCTGCATCGACGTGGATGTGCCCGGCATGCTCGCGCTCTATGAGCACACAATCTGCGGCACGCTGTAGGGCGATCTTGCAACGTCACCGCGGCTTGTTCAACCATCCTCGGCGCCGCGTCGCCTGCTATGCAGGCTTAGGCGCGTAGTGGACGGCGGGCGGCGCGCGGATTGATCTGATGTAAGAACAACGCGGAAACAATACGCTCGCGGTGCGTTGCAGCAAACCGGCCCGGCATTGTGGCCGATGCGCATCGTCAATCTTTGCTACATTTCTGCAGACGTGCTGCGTACGCGGTCCTCGAAGCCCAGGCTTATCGACCCGGCGTATGTGACCCAAATCTATCAAGAGGCCAAAGATGCGAATTCTAGTAGTGGGGGCGGGCGCCGTGGGCGGCTATTTCGGTGGACGTCTCGCAGCGGCGGGCCAGGACGTGACCTTCCTGGTGCGCGCCGGCCGTGCGGAAAAACTCGCACGCGACGGTCTCATCATCAACAGCGCACGCGGCAATCTCACGTTGCGCGACGTCAAGACGATTCTCGCCGGGGTCGGCGCGGAGCCGTTTGATCTGGTGTTGCTGAGTTGCAAAGCCTACAGTCTCGACGACGCGATCGATTCATTCGCACCGCTGGTCGGCGAATCGACGCTGATTCTGCCGATGCTCAACGGCATGCGCCATATCGACGTGCTGAAGGAAAAGTTCGGTGCGTCACGCGTACTGGGCGGTCAATGCGTGATTGCCGCGACGCTCAGCCCCGAGCAGCACATCATGCATCTGAACGAAACGCATGCGATCACTTTCGGTGAACTGGACGGCGGTACGTCGGAGCGCGTTCAGGCAATCGCGGACGCGATGGCAGACGCCAATTTCGATGCGGTGATCAGCGACAACATCCTGCTGCGCATGTGGGAAAAATGGGTGTTCCTGGCCACATTGGCGGCCGGTACGTGCTTGATGCGCGGTTCGGTCGGCGATATTCTGGCTGCGCCGGATGGCAAACGCATCATCGAAAACCTGCTCGGCGAGTGCCGTGGGGTCGCTGAGCACAACGGCTTCACCATGGGCCCGGACTTCGACGCTCGCGCTACCCAAACTTTATTTACGCCTTCGCCGCTTACGGCTTCGATGCTGCGCGACGTCGAAAATCACTCGCATACCGAGGCGGATCACATTCTCGGCGATCTGATTTCGCGTGGCGGCGATGCGCAGAAGGGCGAGCACGGCTTGTCGCTACTGCGTATCGCCTATAGTCATCTGAAGACGTATGAAGCGAGGCAGACCCGTACGTCCTGAATGACGGAGCGTCCGGCGACGCGGATGACCATAGCAGTCCAAAGATCGGAGGTGCAGTATGCCGAGTCCAACCGGATCCGTACCCGCGCTCAGCGCGGCCTCGGCAACCATCTTCTCGATTGGTATCGTCTTTCTCGGTTACTGGGGCTTGTACGATCAGACGAAATGGCGCGTCTCTGACGTCTTTGTCTTCGTGTTTGCAATGATCGGCTTCGGTTGCCTCGGCCTCGTGCCGTGGATGGCGACCAGCCCGGTCGAGCCGGAAACCAACGACAGCCGCGTCCGTATTGCGCGGCATATGTTTCTTGTCGGCGTCCTGTCGATCTGGCTTGGGGTGGCGATTTCGGTGATCTTCTGAGGCACTGCGCCAAATAAAAATACGCGCCTCGAACAAGGGGCGCGTTTTTATTGATGCGGAGTAGCGCAGCGCGGTTGTGCCGAGTTCCGACGCGCCGAAATGCGCAAGCGGGCTTAACGCTCGATCTGCCTGTTCCAGCGCGTATCCCACTGCGCGCGGTGCGCATTGATTGTGTCCCAGTCCACCACGGTGACCTTCTTCACCAGATCGTCGACGTTGCCGAGGCTCTGCTGCATCGGCGGCGTCATCTTCGCGAGACGATTGGTCGGAATCTGCTTGCCGGCCTCGGCGGCTTTTGTCTGAGCCGGTGCCGAGAGCAGGAACTGCGCGAGTTTCTGCGCCAATTGCGGATCGGGGTTGTTGTTGATCACGCACAGATCGACCAGCAGCAATACCGGCCCTTCCTTCGGGTTCACATAGCCGACCGGAATGCCCTTGTCCTGCAGATCGCTCACAGCAGTCGGCGTCAACGGGAACAGGCCCGCTTCGCCGGTTTGGACCATTTCGGAAATTTTCGCCGAATTTGGCACGTACTCCACCACGTTCGGCCCGACCGTGCTCGCCCATTTCGTGAAGCCCGGTTCGACGTTCTGCTCGCTGCCGCCCATCAAACGGTTGATCGCCAGAAAGCCGTGCAGGCCGAAGGTGCTGCTCGAAGCAGACTGGAACACCACCTTGCCCTTGTACTTCGGATCGGCAAAGTCCATCCACGAGGTCGGCGGCGCCCAGCCTTTTTCAGCGAACAGTTTCTTGTTGTACGCGATGCCGGTCATGCCGAGTTGCACGCCCGCGCCCATATCGTCCTTCATGCGCGCGAACGGGTAGAGCTCCTTGAGCACCGGCGAGTCGTCGAGCTTCTTGCATACGCCCATGCTGACCGCGCGCGCCATCACGCCGTCGTCGAGAAACACCACGTGAATTTGCGGATTGGCCTTGTTGGCGAGTAGCTTGGCGAGAATGTCCGACGAGGTGCCGGGCACCACGACTACTTTTACATTGTTGGCTTTTTCGAAATCGGGCAAGACCTGGCTCGTATAGGCCTTTTCCATCGGACCGCCGTTCATGCCGATGTAGATGGTTTTGGTCTCCGACCATGCCGGTGCGGCGGCACTGAATGCGCACAATGCGGCCAGCGCCGCGATCGTTTTGAACAGTTTCATTGAGAGGCTCCTGAGTTTCACTAAACGATAACGAGGCGATGACTAAGTGATGACCAAGCGATGACGAGCTGATAATTAGGCGACGGACGGGGCAGCAACGGCAGCGAAGCGATTGATCGAAAAAGCATCGAGCGGTGTGGCCGTCGCGCCGTCGATCACAAGATCCGCGAGTATTTCGCCGACACCTGGCGCGAGCAGAAAGCCGCCGCCCGAAAAGCCAAACGCATGCAGCAGACGCGGCGTCGTGCGGCTCGCACCGATGATCGGATTGCTGTCCGGGGTTTCGCCTTCCACGCCGCTCCACGTGCGGATCAGCAATGCCTCGCGCAATGCGGGCAGCAGGGCGCACGCATCGCGCATCACAGTGCGGGTGGTTTCGGTCGATGGTTGACCGTATTCACCGTCGCCGTGCCCGCGTCCGCCGCCGATCACGCAATTGCCGCGCGCCACTTGCCGTGCGTAGATGCCACCGCCGTACACGCCGAGGTTGTGCGTGATGAAAGGCGGCAGCGGCTCGGTGACCCACATGTTCGGGTAGATCGGTTTCATCGGCGCGGTTTCGCCGAAGTAACCGGCAATCGTATTCGCCCATGCGCCCGCGGAATTGATCAACCAGTCCGCGCTGATGCGCATCTCACCCGCTCGTAGCTGGAAGTGCGTGCCGTCGTGATGGATTTCGGTCAGTTCGGTTTGCTCGTGGACGTCCGCGCCTGCGGCTCGCGCGGCACGCGCGAATGCGGGTGAGACCAGACGGGGATTCGCATGACCGTCGGTCGCACTCAGTGAGCCGCCGACCGCTGCGGCGCCCAGCCACGGATAGCGTTGCCGGAACGTCGCACCGCTGATCACCTGCGCTTGCAGTCCGTGGCCGCGCGCCATGTCCGCCCATGCTTCGAGCGCAGCAATATCGGCTTCGCTGCGAGCGAGCCGCAAATGTCCCGACACGATAAATTCGCCGTCGATGCCGATCAGCGCCGGCAAACTATCCCAGATGCGCCGGGCACGCATGGCGAGCGGCATCTGCTCGGCCGGCCGTCCCTGGACACGCACGCCGCCGTAATTCACGCCGCTTGCCTGCGCACCGCAATAGCGCCGCTCGAACAGGCTTACGCGCAAGCCGCGCCGGGCCAATGCCAGCGCCGCCGACGAGCCGACCAACCCACCGCCCGCAATCGCGACGTCGTAGTGCAGGGTGTCACTCATCGCGCGCCTCCGCGGGAATGTCGGCGACGCCATCGGCATACATCGCCGGCGAGAGCGGAATCGGTTTGACAGGCGGCTGACTGCGCAAGCGCCCTACGGCGTCGAGGCGTTTGCCGGTTTCCTCCGCAAGCAGCGTCAATGCTGCCTCGCCACACATGCGGCCTTGGCAACGTCCCATGCCGACGCGAGTCAGCGCTTTCAGGCGGTTGATCTCGTTCGCTTCGCCACCGCGGATGCAGCGTCGCAAGGTGCCTGCGTCGATCTCTTCACAGCGGCACACGGTCATGTCGTCGGGCCATTGCGCCGCGCATTTTGCTGGCGGCGCGAATGCTGCTTCGATACCCTGGCGAAATACGGCAATACGCTGCAGGCTGCGGTCGAGGGAGGCCGCATCGCGCATGCCGGGGCCATGTGGATGCGCGATACCGAGGTCGTCGAGCAGCGCCAACGCCGTGCGACGGCCGGCGAGTTCGGCGGCGTCGGCGCCGGCTACGCCTGCACCGTCGCCGGCCAGGTAGATGCCGCGCACCGAGCTGCGGCCCGCGGCGTCGAGTTCGGGTAGCCAGCAACGATTGTGCGTATCGAAACGGAAACGGCACCCGGCGAGATCGGCGAGTTGGGTTTCAGGCTTCAGGCCGAAACTGATGCCGACAGCGTCGCACGCGATGGTTGCGGTCTTTGAGCCGTCTGCTGAAGAGCGCCATTCAATGGCACTGACGCCTTGTTCGCCACGAATGCCGATCAGGCTCACATCGCGTTCGATCCGCACGCCACGCAATGTCAGCCAGCCGACGTAATAGAGCCCTTTGGCGAACGTAGCCGGTTGGCGCGCGAGTTTCGGCGCTGCGGCAATCTGCTGCGATAGCGGACTCGTGTCCAGCACGGCCGCCACCTGGGCACCGGCTTTCACGTACTGATAGGCCACGAGATAGAGCAGCGGCCCTGTGCCCGCCAGTACCACGCGCTGACCGATTGCACAGCCCTGTGCCTTCAAAGCGACCTGCGCGCCGCCCAGCGTGTAGACGCCGGGCAGCGTCCAGCCCGGCACCGGCAACACGCGATCGGTGGCGCCGCTCGCGATGATCAGATGCGAAAACGGCACGCTGATTTCGCGTCCCGCGTGCAGCGTATCGAGCCGTCCCGGTTCGCACGCCCAGGCCAGCGTGTCGGGGCGATAGTCGAGATGCGGAAGAAGCGCGGCCATCGTCGTATGCAAGGCGTCGGCTTTGCGCGCTTCGAAACCGTAGAGCGTTTTCTTCGAGCGCTGGAATGCGCCGCTCGCGGGCGGTTGACGATAAATCTGTCCGCCCCAGCGGGCGTTTTCATCCAGCACGATCGGCCTGACGCCTGCCGCAACGAGTGTCTCGGCGGCGCGCACGCCTGCCGGCCCCGCGCCGACGATCACCACGCGGTGTTCGTTGCTCATTGTGTGTCTCTGTTTGCAGCCGAAGTTGAGGCCGCAGCAGAGTCAGAGTCAGAGGCAACCACGGCGACAGCGACCGGAGTCACTTTGACGAGCCGCGTGATCACGCGCATACCCTGCGTGACCAGCGTTGAGCATGCGCGCAAACGCAACCCGCCTTCGGTACGCATCCAGCAGTCCTGGCAGGCACCGATCAGGCAGAAGCCGGCACGCGGCGCGCCGCTGAATTCGCTTTCGCGCACGCGCCGTTGCTGCATCAACACGGCGGTCAGTAACGTATCGCCTTGCAAGGCAGAGACTTCCTGACCGTCGATAAAAAAGCTGAGCGGCTCACGCTGCGTTTCCGCGACGCGAACGAATTGCGCATCACGCTTCGGCGTGACGGGTTCGGAAGACGGCAAATTCGACGGCATGTGAGAGAGGGCAGTAGAAGACATCAGTGCTGGCCGATCAGAATCCGGTTGAGCCCATATACGCGATCGAGCAGCAGCATCGCGCCTGCGGTAATGAAGATCACCAGCGCGGACACGGACGCCATCATCGGATCGATCGATTCAGTCGCATACATGTACATGCGCACCGGCAGCGTGACGGTTTGCGGCGAGGTGATGAAGACCGACATCGTCAGCTCGTCGAAGCTGTTGATAAACGCGAGCAGCCAGCCGCCGGTGATACCCGGCAGAATCATCGGGAAGGTGATGCGGCGAAACGTCGTCCACGCATCCGCACCGAGCGAGTGCGCCGCATGTTCAACGCTGCGATCGAGCCCGCTGACCGAGGCCAGCACGAGCCGCATGACGAACGGCGTGATGATGATCATGTGCGCGAGCACGAGCCACGCGAACGAGCCGGTTGCGCCGATCAGCGCGAAGAAGCGCAGCAATGCGATGCCGAGCACGAGGCCGGGAATCACCAACGGGGACAGCAGTAGGCCGTTGAGGAAGCCACGGCCCGGAAAGCGCGCACGACCGATGGCCAGAGCGGCAGGCAAAGCGACGACCAAAGACAGCGTTGCAGAGGCGAACGCCAGCTTCAGGCTGTTGAAGAACGCCGAGATGAAGTCCGGGTAGTCGAGGATCGCGCGGAACCAGCGCAGCGATACGCCGTGCGTGGGCAGTGTGAGCGTTTCGTCGGGCGTGAAAGCGACCAGCACCACGATCACGAGCGGCGCGAGCACGAACGCAATGACGAGTGTGTGGAAAATCAGCGCAATAGGGCCGTTTTTTCTCATGATGATCTTACTCAATGAAGCCGACGAATGAGCCGATGCATTACCCGAGGATTCTGGTGTATCTGCGTTCCAGAACCCCGTAATAAGTGAGCATCACGATCAGATTCGCGGCCAGCAGGAGGAGCGCGATGGTCGCGCCGAGCGGCCAGTTCAGCGAGCCGAGGAATTCGTCGTAGACAGCGGTGGCGGCAACTTTCAGGCGCCGTCCGCCGAGCAGGCCGGGAATCGCAAACGCGCTCGCCGACAGGCCGAACACCATCAGGCTGCCCGACAGAATGCCCGGCGTGAGTTGCGGCAACACGATGCGGCGCAAGGTCGTGGCCGGCGATGCCATCAGTGAAAGCGCGGCGTTTTCCGTTTGCGGGTCGAGCTTCTGCAACGCGGTCCACACCGGAATCACCATGAACGGCAGCATCACGTGCACCAGCGCAATGACAATGGCGAAGGTGGTGTACTCGAGCTTGTACGGCCCGAGCCCGACGAGGCCGAACGCCTGATTCACGAGACCGTTGCTGTTAAGCAGCATGCTCCAGCCGAATGCGCGCACTACCACCGAGACCAGCAGCGGCGCGAGAATGATCAGCAGGAACATCGAGCGATACGGATCGCGCATGCGCGACAGCACGTAGGCTTCGGGCGTGCCGATCACGATGCACAGCAGCGTGGTGAGAAAGGCGATGCCGAAGGTGCGCAGGAAGATCGTATGGAAATACGACGATTTCAGCACTTCCGCATAGTTGCCGAACTGGAATGCGGCGAGCGGTCCACTCGACGGATCGAAGCGATAGAAGGTCAGTACCAGCGTCATCACGAGCGGCACCAGCACGAGCGTGGCAAACAGCAGAAAAGCCGGTGCGCACATCAGCCACAAGGGCAAAAACGCCTGCCACGGCGCGCGGCGCGCATCGCCGGTCTTCATGCTGTTGTTGTCCGAAGCGGGCAGCGTACTAGCCATGATACGCATCCCGTTGAATGAAGCGGACCGCCTCGCTGTTCCAGTCGACGCCGACTGCCGCGCCTTCCGGCAGTGGCGCGGTGCCTTCGTTCTGGCAGCACACCAGCACTTCGCCGAGCCGGCTGTCCATGCGGTACAGCCATTGGCTGCCGAGAAAGAAGCGGCTTGTCACCGTGGCCGCGAGACGTCCCGTATTCGGCGCGCACAGGCGCAGTTTCTCCGGGCGAATGCACAACGTCACCGCATCGCCGACGCCGATCACACGTTCGCGCATCGGCAATTGCGCAGTGTGGCCGGTCTCGGCGAGATCGTGTCCGAGGTCGATGCGGATCGCGTCGCCGTCGCGTGCTATCACCGTGCCGGCCAGCATGTTCGCCTTGCCGATGAACTGGGAGACGAATCTGTTTTCAGGCCGCTCGTAAGCTTCGTACGGCGTATCGATCTGGGTAATACGGCCCGCTTCCATCACCACCACGCGATCGCTGATCGACAGCGCCTCCGACTGGTCGTGCGTGACCATGATGGTGGTCGTGCCGATCTTGCGTTGAATGGTGCGCAGTTCGAATTGCATGTCTTCGCGCAGCTTGGCGTCGAGGTTCGACATGGGTTCGTCGAGCAGCAACACGGGCGGCGCGATCACGATCGCGCGGGCAAGTGCCACGCGCTGCCGCTGACCGCCGGACAACTCGCGCGGAAAGCGGTGCGCGAGCGTATCGAGCCGCACCAGCGCCAGTGCTTCGCGCACACGCTCCTTGCGCTCGGCCTTGTCGATGTTGCGCATCTCGAGCCCGAAGCCGACGTTGTCCGCGACGCTCATATGCGGAAATAGCGCGTAGCTCTGGAATACGATGCCGAGGCCGCGCTTGTTCGGCTTCATGTGCGTGATGTCGTGGCCGTCGAGCGTGATGCGCCCGCGTGTCGTTTCCACGAAGCCCGCGATCATCTGCAACGTGGTGGTCTTGCCGCAGCCGGACGGGCCAAGCAGCGAAACGAACTCGCCTTTTTCAACCGACAGGTTCACGTCGGCGACTGCCTGCAGATCGCCGAACGATTTCGCTACGTCCGTGAGTGTGAGGAACGACATGAGCTGGCCTTTGGATGGTTCGACACCGGGTCAATCGGCTACTGCCTCGATGAAGCCGACTCTATCCAGCCAAATTACATCGCGTCAATTTCAAATTCCGTTTGGCGGTATAAGATTTAAAAAAATTCCATCGGGTGGAAGATGTTGAATGGAATGGATGCGAACTGTTCCGTTGCATGAAGTCCGGAAAATCCCTATGAGGCAGAATCAGATGCAAATGAAACGGGTGTGCGGGTAATATTCCATTCACGGATAAAACACTCTATAGTGTTCCGATCAACGAAATAATTCGGAACGCCAGAGATGAATGCTGCCGCCAAACGAGATGCCGATTCCGCGCTGGTCGAAACGCGCGGTGCGCCCGGCCCTGGGATGCTGGAGCGCGCCTTCGCTGTGATCCGCGCGCTATCCGAGGCGCAGCCCGACGGCGGCCGCGTCACGCGTCTTGCGAAAGCGGTGGGTCTGACGCAAGGCACGGTGCACCGCATTCTTCACGCGCTGATTGCGGAAGGTATCGTCGAACAGGACGAGAGCTCGAAGCTGTATCGGCTGAGCGTGGATTTCTTTGCGCTTGCCGCGCAGGCCGGCAACCCGAGCGGCATGCGCACGCTGTGTCGTCCCGCGCTGCTGCGCTTGTGCGCGAGTCTTGGCGATACGATTTTCCTGCTGGTGAAAAGCAGCTTCGACGCGGTGTGTCTCGACATCTGCGAAGGGCCGTTTCCGATTCGTTCGTTCACCGGCGATATCGGCGGGCGTGTGGCCTTGGGTGTCGGTCAGGGGAGCCTGGCGATTCTCGCGTTTCTGCCGGAAGCGGAGCGTGAGGAGATCATCCGTTTTAATGTGCCGCGAATTCGCGGCTATGGCGTGCTCGACGAAGTGTATTTGCGCACCGAGATCGAACGCGTGCGCCAACTCGGTTACGCGGGCCGCAATAGTGGCGTGCTCGACGGCATGGCGGGCGTGGCGGTGCCGATTCTGGATCGCACCGGCGTCGCGGTGGCGGCATTGAGCGTCGGCACGCTGGCGGCGCGACTCGGCGACGATCGTTTGCTAATGGTGGTCGAATTGCTGCGGCGCCAGGCGGATGCAATCGGCCCGCAAACCAATCCCTTTGACGTCGCGTTGCGGCGGCCGATGCATGGTTTGTCGCGGGCGATGACGACTGAGCGGATCGCGGGGTAGGTGTGATCGGAGTGAGGCGTCGCGTCGTGGTGAACAACGTGACGCTCTTCGTTTTCCAAGGCGGAGAGCAATGCTAAGTGGAAGCCACAGCGCTAGGGCAGCTTGGCGCGTAGATTGTCCAGGAGTGACGGCGGCAGACTGATTTCACCGGCATCGCCGTTCGCTGACGTATCGTAGATAAGCGAGTGGTCTGTCCAAACAAGGTTCGCTGTATCAAGATTGAAATAAGTCCTTTCCGCTAACAGCTTTCTGGACTGTGCGTCGTATAGGCGTAGAAGAATCTTGTCATTCCACAGATAACTGTAGCTGGCCGTGTAGCGGGCATCCGCACCGGGTGGCACGTTGTGCCAAGTCGCAGCGTGCGACCGCTGTCGCACATCCAACAAGTAATTGCCCGTATAGCCCAACGCGACCAGAATAGCGAAGCGCTTGGCTGTGAGCAGGGCAATCTGGCGAGTCCGCATTGTCCTGCCGTCACGGCTCGAAAAGATGAACATGAGTGACCGAACAAAGCCGACCGACGCGACTGTGGCGACTGTGGCGACTATGGCGAAGGTGCAAAACATCAGCATGCCTTCGCTATATCCTTGCATTCCCATCATAGGCAGACCGTCATGGGTGGGTAATTCGGCACGAAACGACAATCCGAATAGACGACAAAGTCGGCAACACGCCCGCGAAGCCATGTAAAGCCAGGCTCTGCGGGATCTTCAGAAACTACCTGGAAAGGCATCCTGGCAGCGGAAGCCCCGCCCAGCCTAGAACACCTTCACCGGCACATTCACCACCAACCTGTACTCCATATTGTTGCCATCGGAGTAATAGCGCGACGCGTTGTGCCACATCGCAATGAACGTGACCTTCGTATCCTTGAAGCGGCCGCTTTGCAGCGTATAGCTCGGAATGAAGCCGAACTCGTGATGGTGGCCGTGCACCGGTTCACCGTTCTTCCAGTACAGGTTATGCAGTGGCGCCGACGCCGAAGCGTTGTCCGCGGCACCGGCCGACGCGTCCGCGCCCCAGCCATACTCGCCCCAGAACATCGCCTTGAGCCCCGGCACGCCGGCGTATTTGCCGTCGAACGTGTAGCGCAATTGCAGCGACTGCTCATGCGGTGCGTTGTAGTCGACGTCCATCGAGTTGGTCAGATAGATACCGTTGGTCTCGTTGACGTAGTCGAAGAACTGGTCGCCAAGCACTTGCTGATAACCGAGCAGCAGCGCGTGCGGGCCGTGCTGTGCTGAGACCGACAAACTGTACGCGTTGCTGTTGATATGCCCCTGGCGCGATGCGCCGGTATCGTGCGTCGAATAGATGTTCGCGAGACCGCTCCACTTGATCGTGGTCGGATCGCCGAACGACTGCGCCACCGAGCCGTAGTACTGACGCCAGACGTCGTCCGCCTGATCGACATACAGCGCCATTTCGCCGTTCTTCGCGTAGTGCCACGTACCGCCCATGTAGGTCAGGCGATCGATACGCGTGCCGCCGTACGAGGTGGTCAAATTGCTCAGATTCGTGTGACCACGTGCGTCGACTTTGGTGAAACTGCCGGCCTCAAGCGTCGTATGAACCAGATCGTTGCTGACCATCGAGACACCGAGGAAAGTCGGCGGCAGCGCGCGATTGTCGTGCGGTTCGAGGAAGGGGTTGGTGACGATCTGCAAACCGTATTTCACGACCGTTTCCGAAATGCGTCCCTTGATGTCGTACATGCCGGGGTACGCCCAAGCGAGCTGTTGCGAGCCGCCGCCGCCCTTGCCTACGTGCACCATATTGCTCGCGCCGTTGCCACCGTCGAGTTTGAGCGCGGCGAACAATGACGCGTCGACGCCGAAACCGACCGGGCCTTGCGTGAAGCCTGATTCATAGTTGGCTTGCGCGCCCTGAATCCACGCGTGCCGATAAATCGAAGTGGGGGCCTGGAAGTAGTCGGAGTAGTTGCGGAACTGCAGGTTCAGATGGCTATCGGCGATAAAGCCCTTGCTTGCCGCCTGGCTCGACAGCGGCGCGGGCGGCGTGATGGTCTGGTTGGCTTCTGCGTTGACAACAGCGTTGGTGGTGTCGGGCTGATCGTTGCGCACCTGGCCGCCCTGGTCCGCTCTGCGCTTTCCGGACGTGTTGGCTTGCGAAGTTTGCGAGGTGGGCGTCGCTTGCGAGCGTTGCGTAGAAGAAGAAAACGTTTGCGCGAGCGTTTGAGTTTTCGTCGTATCGGAGGTGGGCTCCAATACGGCGTCGTCGGCATAGGCACTCGCGGCGATGGTCAGCGCGGGCAGGGTGAATGCGCAGTAAAAGAAGGTGGCTGCACTAGTTTTTTTTGACCGGTTTTTTGTTCGGCTATCTTTCATGGTGTACGTCTCTGTTATTTTGGTGAATCTTTGGCTGGCGGTTAGCCAGTCCGCGCTTATCGTTCATCCTGCGTGATGACAGGACGAACGAATCCAACGGCGCGACGGTCCGTCGCGCCGGGGGAATACGGTTTTAAATTTTCAGCCGGGTTTCTCTAGCGACCCGCCAAGGGCACTTCCTTCGGGGCGTCGCTCACGCGAATGCATGCGATGCGTGTCGCGCTCGCACCATGCGTGACGGCCTGCGGAATCTCGTTCGCGCAGGCCTCGATCGCATCCGGGCAGCGCGTGCGAAACGCGCAGCCGGAGGGCGGACTGAGCGGCGATGCAATCTCGCCGCGCAACAGCAGATGACGGCGTGCGCGTTCAACCACCGGGTCGGGCACCGGCACGGCAGACAGCAACGCACGCGTGTACGGATGACGCGGCGTGCCATACACGTCGCGCTTGTCGCCGAATTCCATCACACGTCCCAGATACATCACCAGCACGCGGTGGCTGATCGCCTTGACGACCGCGAGATCATGCGCGACGAACAGCAGCGACAACGACAACTCGCGTTGCAGATCGCGCAACAGGTTGACGATCTGCGCCTGGATCGACACGTCGAGTGCCGACACCGGCTCGTCGCAGATCACCAGTTGCGGTTCGCCGATCAACGCGCGCGCAATCCCGACGCGCTGACACTGGCCACCGGAAAACTCGTGCGGATAACGGCGCAGATGCTGCGCATTGAGACCGACGCGTTCGAGCATCGTCAGAACGCGCCGTTGCACGTCGGTGCGGGCAATGTCCTGGCCGTAAGTGGTTAAGGGCTCGGCGACGATCTGTTCGATCGTCATGCGCGGATCGAGTGAGGCGAGCGGGTCCTGGAAGATCATCTGCACGTCGCGGCGCAAGCGCGAGGTATCGCGGCGCGCGCCCGTCAGTACGGTTTCCTTGTCGAGCCAGCGCACGCCGCCGCTTGCCACCGGCGCAAGGCCGATGATCGCGCGTGCCAGGGTGGACTTGCCGCAACCCGATTCGCCGACGAGGCCAACGGTTTCGCCGCGCCGCACGCTGAACGACACGCCGTCGACGGCGCGCAGTGTCGCTTTGCCGGACCATGGAAAGCCGCCGCGCGGCACGTCGAATTGCACCTTGAGATTGTCGACCGACAGAAGCGTTGCCGGATCCTGGTGATGGTCTTGGCTCTGACTTGCAATGGAAGCGGTGTTCATACGTGTTGTACCTCCATGATTTCCCGCACTGGCCGATGGCATGCGCGCAACGCGTCGGCAGCCGTCGGCGACACCGTGAGCGCAGGCCGCGACTCGCGGCACCGATCGGAGCAATACGCGCAGCGCGGCGCGAATGCGCAGCCCTCACCGACTTCGCCGGGCAACGGCGGGTTGCCCGGAATGGTTTGCAGCGGACGGTCATCGTCGTCGGTCAGGCGCGGCAGCGCGTTCAGGAGGCCGATCGTGTACGGGTGCGTCGGCGCGGCAAAAAGCGTGGCGGCGTTCGCTTGCTCGACGGTCTGGCCGGCATACATCACCATCACGTCGTCGCACAGGCCGGCCACGACGCCCATGTCGTGCGTGATCAGAATGATTGCGGTGCCGCGTTCGCGGTTCAGTTCGCGCAGCAACTCGATGATCTGCGCCTGCACGGTCACGTCGAGGGCGGTAGTCGGTTCGTCGGCGATCAGGATTTCCGGCTCGGAGAGCAGCGCCATCGCGATCATTACGCGTTGCCGCATGCCGCCGGAGAACTCGTGCGGATACATGTTGATGCGGCGCGCGGCATCGGGAATGCGCACCGTTTCCAGTGTTTCGATTGCGCGGCGGCGGGCTTCACGGCGCGACAGCTTGCGATGCAGTTGCAGCGTCTCGGTCATCTGCCGTTCGATCGTCAGGAACGGATTGAGCGAGGTCATCGGGTCCTGAAAGATCATGCCGATGCGGTCGCCGCGAATCCTGTTCAGCTCGGCTTCGTTCATCGTCAGCAGGTTCTCGCCGCGATACTTTGCTTCACCGGATACCTTGCCATTGCCGGCCAGCAGGCCGAGCAGCGCCATCACGGTCTGACTTTTCCCCGAGCCCGATTCGCCGACGATGCCGAGCGTGCGGCCCGCTTCGAGCGAAAACGACACGCGCTGCACCGCGTCGACGGGTGCGCCTTCGCGGCGCGTAAAGCGCACGCTCAGGTCTTTAACTTCGAGTAGCGGCATGTCAGCGGTCCTTCGGATCGAATGCGTCGCGCAGACCGTCGCCGACGAAATTCACGCAATACAAGGTGACGCACAGCATCACCGCGGGGCACAGCAGCAACCACGGCATCGATTCGAGCTTCTGCGCACCGTCCTGAATCAGGACGCCCCAGCTTGTCATGGGTTCCTGCACGCCGAGGCCGAGGAACGACAGCACGGATTCGGTCAGCACGATGTTGGGCACGGTCACGCTGGCGTACACCACCACCACGCCGAGCAGATTCGGCACGATGTGACGCGCGATGATCGAACGCGAATTCACGCCGATTGCGCGCGCGGCGTCGATAAATTCACGCGAGCGCAGCGACAGCGTCTGGCCGCGCACTACGCGCGCCATGTCGAGCCACGAGAATGCGCTGATTGTCAGCACGACGAGATAGAACGCGCGGCCGAACATCGTCATCATCAGGATCGCGATCAGCATGTAGGGGATCGCGTACATCATGTCGACGATGCGCATCATCACCGCGTCGACGCGGCCGCCCAGATAGCCTGCCGTGGCACCATACGCCACGCCGATCAGGCCGGACACCAGCGTGCCGAGCAGACCGACTTCCAGCGACACGCGGCCGCCCTGCAGCGTGCGCGCGAGCAGATCGCGGCCGAGCTCGTCGGTGCCGAACCAGTGCATGTTCGAGAGCGTCGGCGCGAGGCTGATCGCGCTCCAGTCGCTGTCGATCGGGTTGTTCGGCAGGAACCACGGACCGGCCACGCAGGCAATCACGATCAGCAGCAAGACGACGAAGCTGGCGAACGCCGCGCGATTGCGCACGAAGCGCATCGCGGCGGTGGCGAGCGGTCCGCGCGAACGCGGCGCCTTCGCGATGGCCGCGAGCGGATCGAGCGCCGCGACGGTCGATTGAATTGAGCGGGGCATGGATCAGTACCGGATGCGCGGATCGAGCCAGGCGTACGCCAGATCGACCAGCAGATTGAACAGGACGGCGACCGCGGTGGTCAGCACGACGAGGCCGAGCACGAGGGTGTAGTCGCGGTTGATCGCGCCATTGACGACCAGTTGACCGAGACCGGGCAGGGCGAACACCGACTCGGTGACCACCGCGGCGGTGATCGACGAGATGCAGATCGAGCCGAGCAGCGACACCACCGGCATCAGCGCCGGCTTCATCGCGTGGCGCAATACGATCGTGCGGCCCGGCAGACCCTTGGCGCGTGCGGTGCGGATGAAGTTGCCCGACAGCACCTCGATCATGCTGCCGCGCATCACGCGGGCAATGCCGGCGACGTTGATGATCGTGAGCAGCACGATCGGCAGCACACGATAGCGCCACTCGCCATCGCCCCAGCCGCCGGCCGGCAGCCAGCCATTGCCTGCGGACGTCTTGAGCAGGATCGCGAAGATCCACACCAGCACCGGACCGAGCACGAACGGCGGCACGACGTTGCCGATATTGCCGAGCACCATCACCAGGTGATCGACAAAACGGTCGCGCCGCACGGCGGCCAGCGTGCCGAGCGTGACGCCGATCACGAGCGCGATCGGCACCGATACGCCGCCTACGCCGAGACTCACCGGCAAAGCCTTCCACACCAGATCGTTGACCGACCAGTCGGCGTAGCGGAATGAAGGACCGAGATCGCCGTGCAGCAGCGAGCCGAGGTAGTGGAGGTACTGCAGCCGCAGCGGCTCGTCGAGGTGATACTTGGCATTGAGATTCGCGAGCACGGCCGCCGACAGGTGTTTCTCCGTGTCGAACGGGCCGCCGGGGGTGAGGTGCAGCAGCAGATAGCACGCGGTGATCACGGCGAGAATCGTCGGGATCGCCCAGAGCGTGCGGCGCAGCGTATAGGCCAGCATGACGGTGCTCCCGCAGTTAGTGCTTGATCAGATACATGTCTTGCGTGGCGCGCTGGTCGACGTAATTGGTCGACGTGTAGCCGCCCACATACGACTTGACCAGTCGGTCCGCCGAGTACTGAAAGAGCGATACCAGCGGATAGTCGTTCATCGCCAGATCGTGCGCCTGCGTGAGCAGGGCGGTGCGCTTCGCGTCGTCGAGCTGCTGGTTGCCTTCATCGACCAGCTTGTCGACTTGCGGGTTGCAGTAGTGCTGATCGTTCTGCACGCTGTTGCAGCGTATCAGATCGAAAAACGAGTTGGCGTCGTTGTAGTCGACAAACCAGCCGTCGCGCGAGGCCTGCACCTTGCCGTCGTGGCGTTGCTTGAGCAGCACCTTGTATTCGACGTTTTCGAGCTTGGCGGTCACGCCGAGCTTGGTGCGCCATTCCGACGTGGCAAACAGGGCGACCTTCTTGTGCAGGTCGTTGGTGTTGTAGGTGAGGGTGAACGTCAGCGGCTTCGCGTCCGAATAGCCTGCGGCCTTCAGCAGGTTGCGCGCGTAGTCGACACGCTTGGCCATCGGCCAGCTTGCCCAGTCAGGCGTGAAGACGTTCGCGCCTTCCGTGCCCTTGGCGATCAGACCGTACATCGGCACCTCGCCGTCAGCCGTTAGACGCTTGGTCAGCAGGTCGCGGTCCAGCACCATCGCTAGCGCCTGGCGCACGCGCTTGTCCTTGAACGCCGGGTCCTCGTTGTTCAGGCTGTAATAGTAGGTCGCGATCTGCAGGCCGGTTTTGAGTTCGGGGCCGAACTGCTTGCTGACCTGCGTGTAGATGCCCGACGGAATCGAATACGTGTAGTCGAACTGGCCGGCCTGATACATGCGCATCGCCGTTTCGTCGTTTTCGATCGGCAGATAGGTCACTTTCGTGATCACGACCTTGCTGGCGTTCCAGTACGTGCTGCTTTTGGACGCCACCAGCCGGTTGCTCGGCTGCCAGTCGGTCAGCACATACGGGCCGTTACCGACGAAGTTGCCCGGCCGGGTCCAGTCGCCGCCGAATTTGGCGACGGTCGCGCGATTGACCGGGGCCATGGCCGGCATGGCGGTCAGCTGCGGGAAGAAGGCGGCGGGCACTTCGGTGGTGACTTCGAGCGTGTACGGATCGACGGCGCGCGCGGCGAGACTCGAGAGCGGCGCCTTGCCGGCGAGAATCGCCTTGGCGTTCTTCACGAATTCGACCAGCACCGTGTATTTCGAACCCGTCTTCGGATCGAGCACGCGTTGCCATGCATAGATGAAGTCGGCGGCCGCGACCGGCTGGCCATTGCTCCAGCGCGCGTCGTGGCGCAGCTTGAAAACCCACGTAGTCGGCCCGGTGCGAGTCCATGATTGCGCGACGCCTGGCACGATCGCGCCGGCGGCGTCGATGCGCGTCAGACCTTCGAACATGTCGAGCGCGATCGTGTCGCCCGTCCAGGATTCGATATGCGCGGGGTCGAGCGATTCGGTTTCGGCCGGCACCTGGCGGGTCATCTCCTGGCTGGCAGCGAGCGTGACACCCGCGGGCACCGTGACGGCGAAGGCGGAGGGCTGAAACGTAAGGACGAGCGCGGTCAGCGCCGTCGCGTAGACGAACGGGGTTTTCATCGGTTGAGATCGCAGGAAAGGTCGAGAGAAGAACGCGCTGGCGCCAGGGCGCCCGGTTATCTGCGGTGCTCGGGCCGGGGAGGCCCTTGTTGCTTGCCCGACATGCAGGATTCCTTACATTACGTAATGCAGGCAAACCCTGGCCGGATCAACCGGAAAAGGTGCCTGCTTTCTAGAACAGTCTCGGTGTGCCCACCCAGACGACCACCGACTCGATACGAGCGGTATTCGCCCAGCTATGCGGCACCGTCGATTCGTAATGCGCGCTGTCTCCCGCGTGCAACACGAACGTCTTGCCTTCCAGCGTCAACGACACTTCGCCGTTGATCACATACATAAACTCTTCACCTGCGTGCGTAGTGACTTCCGAGCGATTTTGCCCGGGCGGCATCCTCACGAGGATCGCTTCGAGCTGACGGCCGCCCGTCAGATTGGTCAGCCGTGCAAACAGATTGGCCGAGTCCGCAAAACCGAAAAACTTCAACTGATCGCCGCGGCACATCGAGCGTTCTTCGCTTGGCGTGTCGACGAAATACTGCACCGTCACCCCGAGTGCGTGGGCAATCCCGGCCAACGAAGTGATGGACGGCGATGCCAGCCCGCGTTCGACTTGCGACAAAAACGGTTTGGAAATACCCGCCGCTGTTGCCGTGTCATCCAGCGTGCGCTTGAGACGTTGGCGCAGCGCGCGGATCTTGCTGCCGAGTTCGAGTGCCGGATTCTTCTTTTGAATTGTCGTGACCATAGCAGGAGGAAATTAGCCCGTCAAAATTTGTTTGATATAAGTAAATATGGTTTGATTGCGGTCCAGGCCGGGGTGGCGGGCCGTTCAGCGCCCGGTCGTGCAAGGGGCCGCATTTTCGAGACAACGCTCTATGTTGCCAGAACCGAAATTCGCCCCCGCCGTTTTGACCGGGCTCGACCAGAAGCTGAAGGCGGATGCGGTAAAGAATGCTGCATATATAAGGGTGTCGGCATTTATGCGGATTGACTATCCGAAGAGGTTAAAGCCATGACATCAAAGACTATTTTCGGTCACATGCGTTTTTTCAGCGAAGCGCCTATCACGTGTAATAACAGGTAATTGCCGTGACATCAGTGAATTCCCTGAGTGACGAACCGTGCTTCTATTTGGAGAATCAGCCCCGCTTGGCGGTTGGGCGCACGTGTTTGTATCAGACGCCGCGCCGGCCGCTGTTTTTCATTCCGCGCGCAGCGATCCTGCACGGCGGAGCGTTGTCCGGCACGTTCCATCCGAACGCTGGCCGGCATGAGGACATGACTATCACTGCCGATTTTTCCCGCCGCGGGCTTGACGTCCGCCGCCCGGCGCGGCCGCCATCTGCCGCCGGTTCGCTACCCGGCCTCCAGATCGCCGGCCGCCGGCCCCCGGATCGCCGGCCGCCAGATCCCGTTTCCCGCGATGCTTTATCATTGAGCCCGTTCCGCTTGCCGGAGCCCGAGCCCGATGTGGCGTTGCGGCCCCTGAGGAGATTTCCTTCGGGGCGCTCCCCAAGGAAATTTCCTTTGGGACGCGCCGCGTGGCGGGCCTCTATCCCATCCCCTGGTTTTTCTGCTGGTATCGGCGCGTCAGTTTGCAGTTCAGTTTTCAAATGCGCGCGCAGCTCAGTTCCCAGATGAATACGTAGATGAGCGCGCCACCGACTACGCACACGCATAGGCACATGTGTGCGCCGCGTCGCGCATGGTCCATCGACCGTTTTTCCAGATCCAGTTTTTCGCGGCGCGTGGCCAGCCCACGCGCCGCCGTAACCGTAAGAACACGAGGTACATGATGAATTCGTCCAATCCCCCAGGCGCACGCGTCTCGCAGACCCGTTCGTTCTCGACGGTCTTTCTGATCGAGATGTGGGAGCGCTTTGGTTACTACGGGATGGCCGCGCTGCTGGTCCTGTTCATGATCGACAAGCTGAACTTCACCGACAGCCACGCCACCCTCACGTGGGGCGCGTTCACGGCGCTGGTGTACGCATCGCCGTCGATCGGCGGCTGGATCGGCGACAAGATTCTCGGCGCGCGCCGCACGATGATCTTCGGCGCCGGCGTGCTGGCGGCCGGCTATTTCATGCTGGCGCTGCCCAACGACCAATTGAGCTACATGTACGCGTCGCTCGGCGTGATCGTGGTGGGCAACGGGCTTTTCAAGGCGAATGCCGCGAACCTCGTGCGCCGCATCTATGAAGGCGACGACGCGCGCATCGACAGCGCATTCACAATCTATTACATGGCGGTCAATATCGGCTCGACAGCGTCGATGCTCGCGACGCCGTGGATCAAGGACCATTGGGGCTGGCACACGGCATTCGCGGTCTGTTGCGCGGGCATGCTGCTGTCGGTGCTGAACTACTCCATCATGTTCCGCACGCTCGCGCACATCGGCTCCGCTCCAGACGCTGAACCGATCCGCTGGAAGCGCGTTGGCGCGGTCGCGCTGGGCGGTATCGTGCTCGGCACGGCAACCATGTTCGTTCTGCAGCACAAGGCGATTGCAGTGGCTTGCGTGTACGCGGCGGGTGTCGCGATTCTGGCGATCTTCGGCTACATGCTGATGAAATGCGAACGCTCGGAGCGCTCGGGTCTGGTTGCCGCGCTGATCCTGACCGCGCAGGTGATCCTGTTCTTCGTGTTCTACGTGCAGATGTCGACGTCGCTCACGCTGTTCGCGCTGCGCAACGTCGATCCGCGTTTCACACTTTTCGGCGAGACGCTGTTCACGTGGAGCGCCGCGCAGTTCCAGGCGCTCAATCCGATCTGGATCATGTTGCTGAGCCCGGTGCTCGCGCTGCTCTATACGAAGCTCGCGAAGAGCGGCAAGGACGTGCCGGTGGCGGTCAAATATGCATTCGGCTTCGCGGTGGTGGCAGCCGGCTTCTTCGTCTATGCGGCGAGCGGCAACTACGCGGTAAACGGGCGCGTGTCCTCATGGTTCATGGTAGGCGGCTACGGCTTGTATTCGCTCGGCGAACTGCTGGTGAGCGGGCTGGGTCTTGCAATGATCGCACGCTACGTGCCGGCGCGGATGAGCGGCTTCATGATGGGTGCTTACTTCGTGGCAACCGGCGTGTCGCAGTATCTGGGCAGCGTGGTCGCGAACTTCGCGCAGATGCCGGCGGGCGATATGGACCCGCTCGAATCGTTGCCGTTGTACGTCAAGCTGTTTACGGGCCTGGGCTGGCTCGCGGCAGTGGGCGCACTGGTTGCCGTGCTGCTGTTGCCGCTGATGCGCAAGCTGTCGCGTGAACATCAGCGTTGCAGCGACGAAGCGCGTGAGAATGCGCGGCAAACCGCTTCATTGAATGGAGCGGTGGCGGAGTAATCTACTGCGACTGGTAAAGGGCGGCAGGGCGCTGGTTTGCGCCGCACGCCTGGTCTGCCCATTTACTCCGGCATTTTCCGGAACGAAACCGCAATCCGGTTCCAGCCGTTGATCGCAATGATCAGCAAGGTCAGGTCGCTAATCTCCTGCTCGGTGAAATGCGGCTTCACCGCTTCCCACACTGCATCCGGTACGCGAGTTTGCGCGACCAGGGTGACCGATTCGGTCCATTCGAGTGCCGCGCGTTCGCGATCGGTGAAGAACGGCGCTTCGCGCCACGCTGCCACTGTTGCCAGACGCCGCTCGGTTTCGCCGTGCTTGCGCGCGTCCGTCACGTGCATATCGAGGCAGAACGCGCAGCCGTTCAGCTGCGACGCGCGAATCCGCACCAATTCCGCGAGCGGTTTGTCGATCGTGCTTTTGCCGATGGTTTCTTCGAGCGCGAGCATCGCGCGGGTGCCGTTTGGGCTGGCTTTGTAGAAGTCGAGACGGGCTTGCATGAACTGATCCTTATCGTAAGTTTCCGCGCCGATGGCGGCGATGGAGGTAAGCTTACGATTGGTATTGGTCTTTCGGAATAACCATTTCTCGGATATTTGAGGTAACCACTCGGATGGAGATCCATATCGCGGTAGAAGGGCGTCACGATCTGTCGGGGCAGATCTATCGGCAGTTGCGTGCCGGCATAGTCGAAGGGCGCCTCGGCGGCGGTACGCGCTTGCCGTCCACGCGCGATCTCGCCACGCAACTGGGCGTGTCGCGCAAGACCACGCTCGAGGCATTCGAACGGCTGCTTTCTGAGGGCTATCTGAGTGCTCGCGCCGGTTCGGGCACCTTCGTGGCTGACGGTCTGGAGCGTCTGCCGGTGGAGCGCTCGCCGCATGCCCGGGCCGCCGAGACGGCGCGCGAACGGGCGAAGGCGAAACCGAAATCCGCGGCACGCGCCCAGCCGCTGTGGGAGCAGATGTCCGAGCCCCTGCCGTTGCCCCTGCCCACGGTGGCCTCGCCGCACGATTTCATCGGCGGCGCGACCGACAAATCGCTGTTTCCCTTCGACGTCTGGCGCCGCTGCGTGAACCACGCATTGCGTGTGCAAGCGCGCGGCCGGGGCACTTATCGAGACGCGGCCGGCGAGCAGGAGTTGCGCCTCGCGATTTCGCGCTACCTGGCGTTCAATCGCGCGGTCGTGAGCAACTGGGAGGAGGTGATCGTCACACAAGGCGCGCAGCACGCGCTCGACCTGATCGCGCGCATCACGTTGCGACCCGGCGAAATCGCGGCGATCGAAGATCCCGGCTATCCGCCGGCGCGGGCATGCTTCATGGCCACGGGCGCACGCGTGGTGCCCGTGCCAGTGGACGCTGAAGGCCTGATCGTGAGCAAGCTCCCGGACAAGGCACGGCTCGTCTACGTGACGCCCTCGCATCAATTTCCGCTCGGTATGCCGATGAGTCTGGAGCGGCGCGTCGAGTTGCTCGAATGGGCGCAGAAACGCGGTGCCGTGATCATTGAAGACGATTACGACTGCGAGTACCGCTTCGAAGGCCGGCCGATGGAGCCGCTGAAAAGTCTCGACCGCGCCGGTCTCGTCGCGTACGTGGGCACGTTTTCGAAGACGATTTTCCCGGAGCTGCGGGTCGGCTACGTCGTGCCGCCGGCTTCCCTCTATGGTCCGCTCTTCACGGCCCGGCAGATCGCCGACTGGCACGGCTGCACGCTCACGCAAACCGCGCTCGCGACCTTCATGCTCAACGGCGACTTCGCCAAGCATCTGCGGCGCATGCATAAGATTTATGCGGGCCGTCGTGCGATGCTGCTGAAGCATCTGCGGGGCGATCTCGCGCCGTGGTTCGAACCGATCGTGCCGGTCGCCGGCATTCATATGGCCACGCGGGTGAAGGCGCCGCTGACCGAGGAGGCGCTGGTGAGCGCCGCGCGTGAAGCGTCGATCGGTTTGTATGGACTCGCACCGTTTCATCAGCGCGTGAAGCCGCAGCCCAGCTTGATGTTCGGCTACGGCAGCATCGCCGTCGAACATATCGATGCGGCGCTCACGAAGCTCGCCGGTATCCTGCCGGGCCTCACGCGCTGACGGCCTGGAACGCGCACTAACATTACTTAAGCCTATCTGTCGCCATACAAATCATTGTCACAAAGCAACCGTAACCTTGCGCCTCTGTAATTGTTTGTAAGGCAGTGCCGGCCCGGACGGACCGGCGCGACAACACAACAAACCGGAGGATGGTAGGGATGCGAGTAACGTTTATGGCAGGAACGAGGATGCGCACGCTTCGCGCGGCCGGCGCGCTCGGTGCGCTAGGCGCACTGAGCGCGATTGGCATCACGGCATGCAGCAGCAGCGACATCGACACGCCGCAGTCGCAGCCGCAGGTGGCGAACGGTACGAAGGCGACGCTCGCGTTGCTGGAAACCACCGACATCCACACCAATCTCCTCAGCTACGATTACTACAAGCTGGCGGAAGACAAATCGCTCGGTCTGGAGCGCACGGCGACGCTGATCGCGGCGGCGCGCAAGGAATTCCCGAACACGATGTTGCTCGACGACGGCGACACGATCCAGGGCACGGCGCTCGCCGACTACCAGGCGCAGGTCGCGCCGATCGATTGCAAGACGACGCTTAGCGTCTACAAGGTGATGAACCTGCTGAAGTACGACGCGGGCACCATCGGCAATCACGAATTCAATTACGGCCTGCCGTTCCTCGCACAGGTGACCGGTAGCGCGTTCGACGTGCCGAACATGAGCCCGGTCGCGTCGCAACCGGCGTGCGCGGGGCCAAACTTTCCGCTGGTGCTCTCGAACGTGCTCGGCGCGAAATCGCAGCAGCCGATTTTCAAGCCGTACACCATCCTTGAGCGTACGTTGACGGCCACGACGCCCGACGGCAAGACCATCAGCGCACCGGTGAAAATAGGTGTGATCGGCTTTACGCCGCCCGCGATCATGGCGTGGGATAAACGCTGGCTCGACGGTAACGTCTACACGCAGGGGCTGGTGGAAAGTGCGTCGAAGTACGTGCCGGAAATGAAGGCGAAGGGCGCGCAGATCATCGTCGCGATGTCGCATGGCGGGCTCGACAATTCGACCTATTCGCCGTCGATGGAAAACGGCAGCTACTATCTTTCGAAGGTGCCCGGCATCGACGCGATGCTAATCGGCCACTCGCATCAGGTATTCCCCGACAAGAACAGCACGGTCACGCAATTCAACCTGCCAGGCGTCGACAAGGTGAAGGGCACCGTCAACGGCGTGCCGACCGTGATGGCAAATTTCTGGGGCAAGCACCTCGGTGTGATCAAACTCGCGCTGAACTACACGAACGGTACGTGGACGGTGGACCGCAATTCGAGCACGGCCGAAGCGCGCTCGATCCAGAACGCGGATAACAGCTACGTGGCGGTCGATCCGGCGATCTCGCAGGCGATCGCAGCCGAACACAGCGCCACCATCAACTATGTGAAAACACCGATCGGCACGACCGATTTCCGCATGAGCACGTATTTCGCGGATGTGGGCGACGTGTCGGCCATCGAGATCGTCAATCAGGCACAGGCCGCATACGTGCAGGACTACATTTCCGCGAATCTGCCGCAATATGCGGGTATTCCGGTGCTGTCGGTGAGCGCGCCGTTCAAGAGCGGGTTTGGCGGCGGCAACGATTTCACCGACGTCTCGCAAGGCAACGTCGCGATCAACAACGCCGCCGACCTTTACCTCTACCCGAACACGATCTACGCGGTGAAGGTAACGGGCGCCGATCTGAAAGCGTGGCTCGAAACCGCGGCGAAGCGCTTCAACAAGATCGATCCGGCCAATACGGCGGCGCAGGCGCTGGTCAGCACCTATCCGGGCTATAACTTCGACATGATCACATCGAAGGATTTCAGCTACGAAATCGACGTCACGCAGGCAGTCGGCAGCCGGATCCGCAACCTGAAATATCAGGGCGCGGCGATCTTGGAGTCGCAGTCGTTTATTGTCGCGACCAACAACTATCGCGCGAGCGGCGGCGGCAATTTCCCGGGTCTGGATGGCAGCAAGACGATTTACGCCTCGCCGGATGCGAGCCGCGACGTCCTGATCGCCTACATCAAGAAAGTGCGAGCCATCAAGGCGGCGAGCAACGGCAGCGACCGTAGCTGGCGCTTCACGAAGGTGGCGACGGCCGGGCAGGTGACCTTCAAGGCGGCGCCGAACCTGGCGGCGCTCGCGCAGACCTACGGCATTACCAACGTCACCCAGCTCCAGACCGACGACGGCACCGGCAAGGGTCTCGCGGTCTATTCCGTGAACCTCAACCAATGACCGCGCGCTTTTCCTTGCCGCCGGCGGCCGTGGTGGCGACCCTCGCGGTGGCCGTCGCGATTGCCGCCGGTACGGTCGCCACGGTCGCGGGCACGCGTGTGACGACGCTCGTTTCCAATGTGCAGATCGACGATTGGCGGATGCAGGGCACGGCCACGCACGCGGCGTGGCCGGTGTGGCGGCTGCGCCTCGCCGCGGCGTTCGGTAACGCGGCGGCGCGTGAGGCGCTCGCCGACGTGCTGGTGAGCTCGGTGCAACTCGACGAACGGCGCGACGGCGTCGAGTTGTATCGTCAACTTGCGCTCGACAGCGTGCCGGGCGCGCGAGCCACGCTCGGGCATCTGTTGTTGCGCGGACTGCCAGGCATTACGCCGGATTACGTGGAAAGCCGCCGCTGGTTGAGCGGAGCCGCGTCGCGCGATCCGCAAGCTGCTTACGATCTGTCGACGCTTTATCGCAACGGCTACGGTGTCGCGCGTGATCCGCGGCTCGCGATTCGCTGGCTGGAACAGGCGGCGCAAGGGGGCGTGCCCCTCGCGCAATTCCAGCTCGCCAACGCGTACCGTTTCGGCACGACGCTGCCGCACGACGACGCCCTGGCGTTGCAATGGCTGACGCGCGCGGCCAATGCGGAGTTACCCGAGGCCAATCTGGCGCTGGCGATCGCGTATCGCAACGGCGAACTCGGCATGGCGCGCGACGAAGACGCCTACTGGGCCCACGTGAAAGAGAGCGAGCACGATCTGAAGCACGTCAGCCGGCCCTGATCGCGCGTTGAAACGGCCTGCGATTTTCTGTCGCAGAGCAACGTTAGCCGCCCCCTGCAGAGACTTTCGCTGCAGGGGGCGTGTTTTTTCCGCCGTATGAATCGACGTCGCGAGCGAGCCGCAGAGCTGCAGTCTGGCGATCGAGTCGCTTCGAATCGCGATCCGCCGGGCATCGCCCGGCGCCGAAAGTGCCTCTATTCATGCATCGAAACGACTTGTAACGCGCGTTACGTGTTCGTGTTGCGGACCTCGTCGACGCACGTTTACCCGCTAAAACAAGGATCAAAATGTGTTGCGCAGTCTGCGCCGCGCAACAAACCTTCGCTGTTATACACAAAAGAGTCGCGCAAATCGTATTAGCGCTTGTAGAATCCGGCGTTGAAGCGCGCACATACCGTATGCGCTTCGTGCAATTCACTGACCACTACAGGTAGGAGAAACATGCCGACTTCCGCAAAAAAGGTGGCCAAGAAGGCTGCTGCCCCGGTACCGACCAAGAAGGTTGCTGCAAAGAAAGTTCCTGCGAAGAAAGCCGTCGCAGCTAAGAAGGTCGCCGTGAAGGCGTCCAGCGCTCCGTCGCCGATCAAGGACACCTTCACGAAGGCCTCGCTGGCTGCTCACGTCGCTGAACGCGCTGCTGTTGAACCGAAGGCTGCCAAGGCTGTGCTGGCCGCGCTCGAAGACACGATCCTCGGCGCAGTGCACAAGAAGGGCGCTGGCGAATTCACGCTGTCGGGTCTTCTGAAGATCGTCGTGCAAGCTGTGCCGGCGAAGAAGAAGCGCTTCGGCAAAGACCCGTTCTCGGGCGAAGAGCGTTGGTTCCCGGCCAAGCCGGCTAGCGTGCGCATCAAGGCACGTCCGCTGAAGAAGCTGAAAGACGCAGCAGCAGGCTGATCGTGCTTCATGCGTTACCGCGGTTTTGAGCGTGGTTTTTTAACGGTGCGTTTTTAGCCGTGCGCTTTTAACCCAGGTTAACGTTTGAGCCGACCCGCAGTGCGAGTTGTCCGAATCCCCGTGGATGCAAATCCCCGGGGATTTTTTTATGCGCGTCCGCTGTGGTACCGCGCACTCGCCGCCGCCCGCCACGGTGCTCCCTATGCACCGTACTAGCGCATCATGGGCCGCCGCAGTACGATGGCAACGAAGCCATGCCGGCCGGGATGCGCTGTTAGCGTGCATGCACCGTGTTTAGCACGTAAAAAGCTCAATGGCATAGCGCTTGCTTCAACGATTGTCGAACACCGAATGCGCAGCGCATTCGCCTTCTATCCGACAACAAGAGCGGGGCGTGACATGCGATGCTATGACGAGATGCGTCATCATGACGATGCCGTGCGGCCACACTACGCGCGCTTTGAACGGTGGCTGGTGAAGCAGGGCAATGAGGCGATCGCACGCAAACGTGCGGAAGCCGACCTGCTGTTCCGCCGGGTCGGCATCACCTTCGCGGTGAACGGCGATTTGTCCGGCACCGAGCGGCTGATTCCCTTCGATCTGATTCCGCGCATCATTCCGCGCAGCGAATGGCAGACGCTGGAAGCTGGTTTGCGCCAGCGGGTGCAGGCGCTCAATCTGTTTATCCACGACGTCTATCACGATCGCAACATCGTGCGCGCCGGTATCGTGCCCGCCGAACAGGTCTATACCAACGCGCAATACCGGCCTGAAATGCAGGGCGTCAATGTGCCGCTCGGTGTTTACGCGCATATCGCCGGGGTCGACGTGGTGCGCGCGGGCGACGAGGGCGAGTTCTACGTGCTCGAAGACAACCTGCGGGTACCGTCGGGCGTGTCTTACATGTTGGAAAACCGCAAGATGATGATGCGGCTTTTCCCCGAACTGTTCGTGCAGAACCGCATTGCGCCGGTCGCGCATTATCCCGATCTGCTGCTCGACACATTGCGCTCGGTTGCGCCCGAAGGCGTCGACGATCCGGTCGTGGTGGTGCTCACGCCGGGCATGTACAACTCCGCCTATTTCGAGCACACCTTCCTCGCGCAGCAAATGGGCGTCGAGCTGGTGGAAGGCAAGGATCTGTTCGTCGACGACAACTATGTGTTCATGCGCACCACGCAGGGGCCGAAGCGCGTCGACGTGATCTACCGCCGGGTCGACGACGATTTTCTCGATCCGCTCGCCTTCCGCAACGATTCGGCGCTGGGCGTGCCCGGGCTGTTGACCGCATATCGCGCCGGACGTGTCGCGCTCGCGAACGCCATGGGCACCGGCATCGCCGACGACAAATCGATCTATCCGTACGTGCCGGAAATGATCGAGTTTTACCTTGGCGAGAAGCCGATTCTCAACAACGTGCCCACGTTCCAGTGCCGCAAGCCCGACGACCTCGCCTACACGCTCGCGCATCTGCCCGAGCTGGTCGTGAAGGAAGTGCACGGCGCGGGCGGTTACGGGATGCTGGTGGGACCTGCGTCGACGAAAGCCGAAATCGAATCGTTCCGCGAACGTCTGATTGCGCGGCCCGCCGGTTATATCGCGCAGCCCACGCTGGCGCTCTCAGCGTGTCCGACCTTTGTCGAAGCAGGCATCGCGCCGCGCCATATCGACTTGCGCCCCTTCGTGCTGTCCGGCAAGGGCGTGACGATGTGCGCGGGGGGGCTCACGCGCGTGGCCTTGCAGGAGGGCTCGCTCGTCGTCAATTCGTCGCAGGGAGGCGGGACCAAAGATACGTGGATGGTCGACTGACGCGGTTGCCAATGCGGTTGGTGCGCTTGCTCAGGTAACAGCTCATTGAGCAATGCCTGTAGCGATGCAGGCAACCGTGCCCGCAACCTAACGCACCGGCAGACGAATCAAACTGTCGCCGGCGCACACGGATAACCAGCGCGGACCTTTTTACGTGTGCAAAGGTCTCGCGTCATCAGATACGGAACGCCGTCATGCTAAGCCGAACCGCCGATCACCTCTTCTGGATGGCCCGCTACATGGAGCGCGCGGAGAACACCGCTCGCATGCTCGACATCAACCTGAAGGCGTTGCTGTTGCCGCAAACACCTGAACAGGAGGCGCGCGCGCAACGCTCGGTGCTGCGCATCTCCGAACTCGAATCTGCTTTCGCGCAACGCTACGACGAACCGACCCGCGAACATGTGCTCGATTTCATGGTGGCCGATGCGACCAATCCGTCGAGCATTCACTCGTGTTTGCAGGCCGCGCGCGAAAACGCTCGCGCCGTGCGTGGCACCTTGACGACGGAATGGTGGGAAACCATCAACGACACCTGGCTCGAGTTCAACGAACGCGCCTCGTCCGGCCAGGCGTCGAGCAATCCGGGCGCGCTATTCGAGTGGGTGAAGTTCCGCTCGCATCTGTCACGCGGCGTGACGATCGGCACGGCGTTGCAGGACGACGCATTCTTCTTCACGCAGCTCGGTACCTTCCTCGAACGCGCCGACAACACCGCACGGATTCTCGACGTGCGCTTTGCCGACGTCGAGCCGAATTCACGCGATGCCGCGCGCCAGCTCGAAGACTTCTACTACTGGACCTCGATTCTCAGTTCGGTGTCGGCGCTGGAGATTTATCGCAAGGTATATCGCGATGTCGTCACGCCGGCGCGGGTGGTCGAACTGATGATCCTGAACCAGCAGATGCCGCGCTCGCTGCTCGCTTCGCTCGAAGGCGTCTGCGCGAATCTGGCGATGCTGCGCACACCGGGCTCGAACCAGTGCGAGCGCTTTGCCGGCAAGCTGCGCGCCGAGCTGGTGTACTCCGACATCCGGCAGATTTTCGAAGCCGGCCTGCACGCCTATCTGACGCAGTTCCTTGCTCGCGTGTTCGAGCTCGGTAATCTGGTTGCGCGTACCTATCTGATGCTGCCAGTCGCCTGACGGAGTTTTATATGTACCTGACGATCCGCCACGACACGTCCTATCGTTACGAAGCGACTGTCCATTATTCGATCCAGCAACTGCGGCTGACGCCGTCGAGCGGCGCCTCGCAAGTGGTGCGGCGCTGGAGCATCGATGCGCCCGGCAAGCTCGACGCCACCTTCGATGCTTATGGCAACGTGCTGCATACGCTCGTCATCAACAAGCCGCACGGCGAAATTCGTCTGCATGTAGCGGGCGAAGTGGACACGATCCCGCTGATCGACGGGCAGTTGCCCGACGCAGTCGGCCCGATTCCGCTCGAGCATTTCACCTGCTCGACGCGTCTCACGGAGGCCGACGCGGCGATCCGCGAGCTGGCCGAATCGGTGCCGAGCCTTGCGAGCTCGAGCAATCTGATCGCGTTGTCCGAACAGATTCTGCAGCGCGTGAAGTACAACCCGGGCATCACCGAAGTCACCAGCACGGCCGCCCAGGCGCTCGCGCTCGGCAACGGCGTATGCCAGGACCATGCGCATCTGATGCTGGCCTGCTGTCGCGCGCGCGGCATTCCGGCGCGTTACGTGAGTGGCTACATCGAACCCGGTGAGGTCGAGCACGGCGCGAGTCACGCATGGGTCGACGTGTGGCTGGATGGCAAGGGCTGGATTTCCATCGACGTCACGCACGCCGCATTTGCCAGCGAGATCTATTGCCGGCTCGCCGTGGCGCGCGACTACGAAGCCGCCGCGCCGGTGCGCGGCCGGCGTATCGGCGGGCTGGAGGAGCAGCTGAAGGTGTCCGTCACGGTCAGCACGCAGCTGTCGCAATAGCGTGCCAAGGGGTTGATGGGGCCAACGGGACGCCAGGCCGCTGGCAGTCCCCTGACAGGCCCAGAGGGCGGCCCTGGCGGTCATCGCAGGGCGGCACTTGCCGGCGTGATCTGGCGAGGGGCCTGGATGAGCGTCAGCCCGCATAGCACTTCAGATTAGGCCCACGCGCGCCGTAATAGGGGTAAGGTGCATGCGCGCCGCATTACAATAGCGCCGTTCTGTCGTTTTTCGCGGGTACCTTTCCTTATGACTTACTGTGTAGCGATGTCCGTCGACGACGGGCTCGTGTTCCTGTCGGACACGCGCACCAATGCGGGCGTCGATCACATCAGCACCGCACGCAAGATGTCGGTGTTCGAGCAGCCGGGCGAACGCATGCTCGTGCTGCTGGGCGCCGGCAATCTGTCGCTCACCCAAGCCGTGCTCCACGAACTGTCCGAGCCTGCCGATCCCTCGTTGCCCACGCTCTGGAACGCGCCCACTATGGCTGACGCGGCCCGCGTGATCGGCCGTGCGGTGCGTAGCGTGCATCAACGCGAAGCCGAGGCGTTGCAGGAATTCGGTGTCGAGTTCAATTGCAGCTTCATTCTCGGCGGCCAGATCGCGGGCAACCGGCCGCGTTTGTTCATGATCTACGCGGCGGGAAATTTCATCGAAGCGTCGGCCGTGAACCCGTATTTCCAGATCGGCGAGGCCAAGTACGGCAAGCCGATCATCGACCGCGTGCTCACCCCCTCCACGCCGCTCGACGAAGCCGCCAAGTGCGCGCTGATTTCGATGGATTCGACGCTGCGCTCGAATCTGTCGGTCGGATTGCCGCTCGATCTGCTGGTCTACGAGAAGGACGCGCTGCACGTCACGCGCTTCGTCTCGATCGATCACGACAATGCGTACTTCGAGATGATTCATCGCACGTGGGGCGAACGGCTGCGTCAGGTGTTCGGTGAAATTCCCGATCCGGACTGGCAGGATTCGCCCAATGTGCCGCTGCTGCAGCGCGAGCGGGCGCTCGTGCTGCATCGTGCGCCGGTGGGTGTGGACGGCGTGGAGCATGAGCTCGATGCGAAGCCGGCACAGACGTTGGCGCAGGCAGAGAAGGGAAAGGCCCAGCGACGCTAGGCCAGGCGGTGCGTGGGTGGCTAGCCATCCATTCGCGGCGTGATTCGCGCGTGCCAGGGTTCGACGCGTGCACCGGACCCGCAAACCAGCAGACGAAAAAAAACCAGCCACAGGCTTGCGCCCGTGGCTGGTTTTCAACTGCGTGTTGCTTCAGCAGTCCGTCAAGCCCGATTAGAACTTGTGGCGGATGCCCAGGCTGACCAGTTCTTGCGAGCTGGTAGCCGAGTTGTAGCCGTACGAACCGATAGCTGCGCCAGCGTCGACGATCGCCGTGCCCGTGGTGCTGCCCGGGAGCGAAACGCGTTGGTTGCCGCTTGCGTGCTGATATGCGCCGACCAGGTAGATGTCCGTGCGCTTCGACAGGTTGTAGTCGCCGCCCAGGGAAACCTGGTGATACGTTGCGCTCGTGTCGCCGCTAGCCTTCGTGTAGACGTAGCCTACGCCCACCAGCATTGCCGGCGTTGCCTGGTAACCCAGGTAAGCGCCACCGACATTGAACTTCTCAGCCGAGCCGAAGCCCGATTGTGCGTCCGGCTTGTACTGAGCGTTGCTGTAACGCAGGTTGGCCGTGAACGGGCCTGCCACGTACTGCACTGCCACCTGAGCGATGCCGATCGACTTCGCCGTGGTGTAGATGGTGCTGACCTGGTTGTCGAACGTGCCGTCCGACGTGCCGCCCCAAGTGGAACGCAGAGCCGTCGAGCTCGGGTTGTCGGCGCGGAAGTAACCTGCTGCCACGCTGAACGGACCCGTCGAGTACGTTGCTGCGCCCGACCACGTTTGACCCGAACCCGTCGCGCCAGCCACACCGCCGAATGCGTACATGCCTTCGAACTGGAAGCCGCCCCACACCGGCGAGGTGTACTTGACGGCGCTACTCGTACGCGAGCTGTTGTCGTTGTTGTCAACGTCACCCGGCGTTGCGAAGGTCGAACCGAAGTAGTTGTCACCCGTCAGCGGTTGAACCAGGTCGACCACCGGATCGTATTGACGACCCAGCGTGACCGTGCCCCACTGATCGCCCGACAGGCCGACGAAGGCTTGACGACCGAACATCTTGCCGCCTTGACCCAGCTTACCGGTGTTGACGTCGAAGCCGTTTTCCAACTGGAAGATTGCCTTCAGGCCACCGCCGAGGTCTTCCGTGCCCTTCAGGCCAAAACGGTCACCTTGCAGGTTGCCGCCGACCAGGCCGGTTTGATTCGAGTTCTTGCCAGCAGCATCAACCGTGTTGTGCGCGAACTGGATCGATTCATCGATCAGGCCGTAGAGCGTAACGCTGCTTTGAGCATGTGCCACGCCGGTGACGCCCAGAAGCGCCAGCGAGAGGGTAGACAGTGCGATTCGTTTCATCCATTTCTCCACGCAGATGATTAGTTTCTTTGTTGCGGAAAGGAGAATAGCTCACTGCCTCAACCGGTAAGAACAGGAAAAAAAAGACTGTCTCTAAAAAGTGACAAACGACGCAAAGCCTTGTATTTAAAGCCCGTTAACGATTATTGCTGTTTTCGCAATATTGATTCATTGACTGCTCATTATTGTTGTTTCGTTGATAGTGAAGGGATCAGTACCCTCAATTTAGACGCTTGTTTGAATGGCCTTTGTAATCTAGTCGTCTAACTGGTCCGGCCGCTTTGTAGCGCCCATATAAAAATGAGGCACGTTTTCGCTTGACGTGCGCGCTGGACAGATTTTGTGGGCTGTGAGCAGGTGCAACCGCTGCAGTTGCACCCTTGGGGGGAGACTTGTCGTTGCGGTCCGACGTGATGGTCTTCGTCTCGACGCAGTCCGATCCGGCGGTATTAGCGCGAGGCGCGCCCGCGCGGTGCGGGGTGGTTACCCGCGTCGGCCGCTATCGTTCCCGTTGCGGCGCGCCACGGCCGCGGCTGCCAGCCCGGCCGCCGCGGCAAGCAGCACCGAGGTCCACGGATATCGTTTGACATAGCGATCGGCCGCGACGGCCGTGCGACAGGCTTCGACCAGCGCGACGGCGGCGACGCGTGTCGCCTGCGCTTCGGCACGAACGACGGTGCGGCCGACCTTGACCGCGGTTGCGCGCGCCGACGCCTTCTTTTGCGATTCCGCTCGCGGCAAGGCCGACGCCGGCGCGGTGGCGGCAAGCGCCGCGGTGCCTACCCGGCCCGTTGCCGGCGCGGCGCCCGCGGCGCCTGATTCACGGCCCTGCACGCGCGGAACCGCATCGGCCGAAACCGTCGATGCCGCCAATACCGAAGCAAGCTTGGCGCGGCTGCCGGGCGGCGCGTCTTCCTGCATGCCCCATCCGCCGCGCGGATCGTGCATGCGCCCGCGCGCCGCCGAAAACTCCGCGCCGAGCAGGAGCACGGCGGCCGAGAAGTACAGCCACATCAGCAGCACGGCCAGCGAGCCGGCCGCACCGAACGAACTCGCCATCCCGGCGTGCGCGATATACAGCGCGAACAGTTTCTTGCCCGCCGAGAACAGCACGGCCGCGACGATGCCGCCGACAAACGCATCGCGCCACCGCACCTTGGCGTCCGGCAAAAACTTCAGTAGGCCGGCAAAGGCGAACGCCAGCACGAGGAGGCCGACCCCGAGTTGCAACAGGTTGCCGATCACCACATACGGCGAGTTCCCCCAGAGCCATTTGCCGATGAATGTGATGACCGTATCGAGTACCAGCGAGACGATCAGCAGGAACGCGACACCGAGCACGAGGCCAAACGAAATCAGACGCACGCGCACGAGCGCAATCACACTCGACGAGCGCGGCCCCGTGTACGGCCACACCATATTGAGTGCGCTATTGAGCGATGAGAAGGTCGCCGAGGCGCCGATTGCCAGCATCGTGAATGAAATGATGGCCGCAATGCCACCTGCGCTGCCGCTGTGATGGGCGTTCTCGACGATAGTCTGCACGCCCGCGGCGGCCTGGTCGCCGAGCAGGCCATGAATGTGGTTGAAAAGTTCGCCACGCGCGGCTTCGGCGCCGAAGAACCAGCCGGCCACGGCGATCACCATGACCAGCGTGGGCGCGAGCGAGAATGCCGCATAGAAAGCAATGCTGGCGGCCATGGCCGCGCAACGGTCGTCGGCAAACTGTTTGAATGCGCCGATTGCCCAGTTGGCCTGCTTGCGCGCCACCAGTTGAAGGTTCTCGGCAGAAAGCGTGTCGATGTCCATGGTCGTTTTTCTCAATGGGATACTGGCGCCGGATGCGCCGTGTGCGTGCCGTTGAGGTGGCATCGACGCAGTCTTCGCATCGATACCTTTCGCAAACCTTGTGCCTGTCACTATAACAAGCGCTGCATGCGCATGGGCGTGATGTGCCGCGAGCAGGTGTGCCGTTAGAATACCGATGGACCTTCACACTTTGATCACGCTATGCACTCGCACGAATCCGTAAAGCAACTCGACGTTATTCCCGCGGAACAATTGAGCGCGCATTTGCCGGCGCATGTCGTCGAAAATTTGCCGGCTCAGGGCGTGACCGTATTTGCCGTTAGCGATGACGCTTCTGACACCGCTGAATTCAGCGCGCGCTACGGCTTCGGCCTTGAGGACTGCGCCAATACGATCGTGATCCGCTACAGGAAGGAGGGCGCCGAGCACTACGCGGCGCTGGTCTCGCTGGGTTCGCTGCGCCTTGACATCAATGGCGCGGTGAAGGCGGCGCTAGGCGCGCAGCGTCTTTCGTTCGCCAAGCGGGAGGCCGCCGTGGAGCATAGTGGGATGGAGTTCGGCGGAATTACTGCCTTCGGCTTGCCGGACGACTGGCGCATTCTCGTCGACGCCGCGGTCATGGAGCGTGCGCAGATCGTGATGGGGGCAGGGGTGCGGGCGGCCAAGCTTTTGTTGGCGCCCGAGGTGCTGCAGCAGTGGCCGCGTTGTGAAGTTGCCCCGCTTGCGCTGCCGGCCGAGTGAGTTGTCGTTGACGCGGCCTTGAGCACGGCCGTTAAAGCGACGCGTGCCGATGAAGAAGGTCGCCGCTTCCCGATATCTCAACGCCTGCCTGAGTCAGCAGGCACAGGCTGCGCTCCGACAGATTTTTCACGCGTAATTGCTTGCCGGCTTTCCGGTAGCGTTCGACCAGTCCCTGCAATGCCGCCAATGCGGAATGGTCCGCGAGCATCAGATGGCTGCAATCGACCGTGATATCGCCCGGATCTTTGACCGGGTCGAACAGCTCGTGAAAGCGGGTGGTCGATGCAAAAAACAGCGTGCCGCGCGGAACGTAGATTTTGTCGCCGCCGTGGTCTTCGATATGCGCGTGAATTTCGCGGGCATGCTGCCAGGCGAAATTGAGCGCGGCGATCACGATGCCGCACAACACGGCGATCGCGAGATCGGAGAACACGGTGATGACGGTGACTGCAACGATGACCAGCGCGTCGTTGCGTGGCACCTTGCCCAGTACGCGCAGCGAACCCCATGCGAAGGTCTGCTGCGCCACCACGAACATCACGCCGACCAGCGCCGCTAACGGAATGCGTTCGATCAGCGGCGACAGAAACAGGATGAACATCAGAATCATCATGCCGCTGACGATGCCCGAGAGCCGCGAGCGGCCACCCGAATTCAGATTGATCATGGTCTGGCCGATCATCGCGCAGCCGCCCATGCCGCCGAAAAGGCCCGAGACGATATTCGCCGCGCCCAGCGCCAGGCATTCGCGATTCGGCTGACCGCGGGTTTCGGTGATCTCGTCGGTCAGGTTGAAAGTCAGCAGCGTTTCCAGCAGACCGACGATCGCCATCAGCAACGCGTAGGGCAGCACCACGTGCAGGGTGTCGAGATTCATCGGCACGCTGGGAAAATGCAGGCTCGGCAGGCCGCCTGCAATGTGGGCCATGTCGCCAAGCGTACGCGTAGGCAGGTGCAAAAGCTGACTGAAGAGCCCCACACCGACGATCGCCACCAGCGCGGGCGGTGCGGCGCGTGTGAGCCGCGGCAGCAGATAGACGATCAGCATTGTCAGCGCGACGAGACCGCACATCATCAGCAACGCGCTGCCGTGCAGCCATTGTTCGCCTTGCGGCGTGCTCTGCCTGAAGTGCGCCAGTTGCGCCATCGCGATGATGATCGCGAGCCCGTTGACGAAACCGAGCATCACGGGGTGCGGCACCATGCGAATCAGCTTGCCCAGCCGCAACGTGCCGAATAGCACCATCAGTATTCCGCTGAGCATCACCGTGGCGAGCAGATACTGCGCGCCGTGCTGCACGACCAGCGCCACGATCACCACGGCCATCGAACCGGCCGCGCCGGAGATCATGCCGGGCCGCCCGCCGAATAGCGCCGTAATCGTGCAGATGAAGAAGGCGCCGTACAGACCCATCAACGGATTGAGGTGGGCGACCAGCGCGAAGGCGATACATTCCGGCACCAACGCGAACGACGAAGTGAGACCCGCGAGGACATTGCTCTTGATACCGGGAAGATTGGCGAGCCAACCGAGAGTGGGACTAGCGGTGTTCATCTGAAGGGAGCTTTAATTGCGGGTTACGAGCGCGTTGGCTGGGCGGGTGCGCGATCAACGTGTAAAGGTGGCATGCCGCCGCCTCCTTATGCGAAAAATACGCGAGAAGCCATCCGCGAGCGGTCGGCGAAGTGGAGAGCGGGGGCAAACAGCGTGGCGATACACGAGGCGCCAGACAGAATAAATGTCGTGGCTAAGAGAGAGCAGTGGCCAGCCAGGATTGCAAAACGGGTGAATTTTACAGCAGTACGGTCAATGTGACCTGGCGAGGCGGACAACGCAGTGACCGTGGCGCGGATGATGCCGCCAGATGGAGGCGGCGCGCAGCCGCTTGCACGGCTGCGCGACTGCGCCTGACTGTCTTTAGCGAGCGGCGCTTGCTCAGATGATCAGGCGTGAGACCTTGGTGCCTTCGAGCGAAACACCGGCCATCAGGCCGCCGTTCGTCAGCACAAACGCTTCGACCGGGCTGGTGGCGGTCGAGGTATCGACCGCGCCATTCGCGCCGACCTTCAGCACGGCGACCGTTGCATCGGCACCGGCTGCCCATCCCTGGCTGCCGAGGAATTTATCCAGCGCCTCTTGCGTCATGAACAGAAACACGAGCGCCTTGGACTGCGCGCCGATCTGCAAACCGAACGAGCCCGCAACGGTGCTGTAGTAGCCCGTTGTGCGTCCGGCCACGCGCAACGCGCCTTCGCCGTACTGCCCGCCCACCCAGAAGCCCGCCGAAATCACCGACGGGAAGATGAGCACGCCGCGCGCTTTAGCGACCAGTTCACGCGAGCCAGTAACGTTCGCGTACAGACGCGACAGCGTGGAGTCGACACCGGCGTTGATCGTGTCGCGCTTGCCGGCGTTTGCCGAAGGCGATGCGCTGGAGGACGGCGACGTGGTCGTGCAACCGGCGAGGCTAAAACCTGCCGTAGCCAAAGCAGCGCTCGTGGTCATGATGAATTGTCGTCTGCGCATGATTATTTTCCTTTTGCGTGGTGAAGGTTGCGTTTTCTTATGTGACAGTGAGTGCCGTGACGCCGGCATATCCGTACGCCGGGTGCCCGTATGCCGGCTATCTATATGCCGCAGCCGGTACGCCTGCTAACCAGCATTTAGCGTGCCTGATGCCACGGCTGGTGGTTCAGACAACCGTAGTGCGCTGACGTTCACGGTGATTCGCGCCGTTCAACACCGCTTCCCCCTCGATCCCTACACCGCCGGGCGGATATTCTGATTGTGGCGGAACAGGTTGCGCGGGTCGTAGCGGTTCTTCACGGCGACGAGGCGCGCGTAGTTCGGCCCATACGCGTCAGCCACCCGGCCGCCTTCCTCCTGCGTCATGAAGTTGACGTACACGCTGCCTAGCGCGAACGGAGCAGCGGCGTCGAAGAAAGCGCGGGCCCAGGCAATGCAGCGTTCGTCATCGCTCGCGTCGTCCCAACGGCCGTGCACGTTCATCGCGTAATGCGTGTCGCGGCTCGAATAGGCCGTGGCTTCGACCGGCACCCGGCTCGTCTGTGCGCCGATCTGCCCGAAGAAGATTTCGCACTGCGGCGACGGCAGCGTGCCAATCGCATCGAGCAGTGCATCGATGAGACCGTCCGATATTGTGTCGAGGTTGTGCGACTTCCAATAGTTACGAGCACCAGGCGTCAGCAGCGGATCGAACGCCTGTTGCCACATGGCGTACGGCATCGGCCCAAGATGTTCGCCGACCGGCGTGCCGAAGCCGCGTACGGGCTCCACCACGGACGGTCCTTTTTCGACGGGGCCCGAGTAGCACATGGCAAATACAATGACCGGCTTGCCGTGCACTTCGGGCGGCAGGAACGGCAGCGGTGGCGCAAGCCGCAAAACGGCCCATACGCTCAATTCCTCCGGCATCTGTTCTGCAACCGTGCGGTACTGGAGCAGGGCATTTTTCGCCTGATCGAGTGGCAGCACGACGAGGCCGCCGTACACGAGCGGCCCGACCGGATGCAGGGCGAACTCGAAGCGTGTCACGACGCCGAAATTGCCGCCGCCACCGCGAATCGCCCAGAACAGATCGTCATGCGAGTCGGCGCTCGCGTGGAGCAGCTCGCCGTCGGCGGTCACCACGTCCGCTGAAATCAGATTGTCGACGGTCATGCCGTATCTGCGGCTTAGCCAGCCGAACCCGCCACCGAGCGTCAGACCTGCTACGCCGGTGGTCGAGTTGATGCCGAGCGGTGTGGCGAGCCCGAACGCTTGCGCCTCGTGGTCGAAATCGCCGAGCGTCGCGCCAGGCTCGACATACGCCCGCCGCGCTACCGGATCGATCGTTACCGATTTCATCGGCGACAGGTCGATCACGAGGCCGTCGTCGCACAGCGCGGTGCCAGCGATGTTATGGCCGCCGCTGTGCACCGCCAGCGGCAGATTGTTGTCGCGCGCGAATGCTACGCCGCGGCGCACGTCGGCCACGCCGGCGCAGCGCAGGATCATTGCCGGATGCCGGTCGATCATTGCATTCCAGATGCTGCGAGCTTCATCGAAACCCGCGTCGCCGGGCAGTAACAGTTCGCCGCGAATCGTGGTTTTGAGTTCTTCGGTGGCGCTGCTGGACACGCTAACCATGACACACCTCCACACGTAATGGGAGACGCTCTCAGCACACAATTCAGCTGGGCAAAGTAAATTGAAAGCGTCCGGGCAGGTTCAAACTGCGTCCAGTAAACGGCCCTGCTTCCTTAAGTCAAACGAAGGTAAACCCGCGTCCATGATCGACGCCGCGCGAAAGCGCGTGCGGCAAGTGTCCGCGCGTTGCGGCGCGGGTCATGGCCGTCGTCGCTGCTGCCTATGATGGAAATGCTTCGGGAAAAGACCGCGATAAGAAGTGTTGGTTACGCGCCGCGGTGGTGGTTGCGCGGCGACACTTTTGCGGACGAACAGTGGCATTTTCGTTTGCATGCCTTGCGGAAGTGCCGATTTACACCCTGTTTCGCAGGGAGGATTGTGCCCGTATCGACTCGTTCACAATCAATCGCAGGGGAAGCGTCATGTCCATGCAAGCTCTCGTTCTCATGCGGCACAACGGCCCGCTCGAGCTGACCGAATTGCCGCGCCCCGCCTCGACGCACGGCGCTTTGATCTGCGTTCCGCGCAGCTTGTTTATGACGCATTGTCCGACGGTAGCGCGCGAGGCAAAGTTGTGGTCGAGGTGAGCTGAGCGGAACGTTGAACGCTGCGTTGCTGCGCGCCTTTGGATTAACCCTTCACGAGGCCGCCGTCCACAATCAGGTTCTGACCGGTGATCGCGCGCGCCCATGGCGACAGGAAGAACAGCACGGCGTCGGCGAATTCTTCAGGGGTCGTGACGCGCCGCACCGGCGTTGAACTGGCGATCAGGTCGAAAACGAATTCCGGCGTGGCTGCGCTTGCATCGGTGGTGCGTAGCAGGCCACCCGATACCATGTTCACCGTGATGCCGTCCGGGCCGAGATCGTGAGCAGCGGTGCGCGTTAGCGACAACAGCGCCGCCTTGGCCGCCGTGTAGTCATGATAGGGGACCACGGGGTTCTGAAACAGATTGGTGCCGACGTTGACGATGCGGCCGAACCCGCGCGAACGCATGCCCGCAGCGGCCGCTTGCATCGTATTGAGCGCGCCCTTGAGCGAACCGTCCAACTGCTGCTGGAAACGCGCCCAGTCGATTGAGTCGATTTTCGGGCGAGCGTCGCCGTCGAACTGGAAGTCGGCCAGCGCGTTGTTGACCACCGACACGATAGGTTGCCCGGTTTGCGCCAGCGCCGTTTCGAACAGACGCGCGACGGCGACCGCATCGGTCACGTCCGCCTGGATCGGCACCACACGGCTGCCGAGTTCGTCTCTGAGTGCGTGAGCCAGCGTTTCGCTCTTGTGGTAATTCACCACGACGCCCGCGCCTTCGCGGACCAGTGCGCGCGTGATCGCGGCGCCGAGTCCGCGGGCGCCCCCCGTTACCAGTACCCATTGGTCAGATAAAAGCATCTCTGTTCCTGTTGTTGATGAGGTTTCGATTTTCCTATTGTCGCCTGATTCAGTTTTTTTCTCGCTACGTGGGGCGGCGCATGGATCGCGATGGCGCTCGTGAAGGAGAGCTATCGAGATGCATGACGGAGTGCGCCTCTTGTCTGAGGTGAACCGTCTGTGTGGTTGCCCTCACTCCGGACTTTGTAAATTCCTCTTTGTGTCTGGACAGACACTCATACGAAACGTTTGCACGTGTCGTGGTCCGCTTTTCTCCGTGGAGAGTGGTCTGCTTCAAATAGAAGACTCGGCCGTGACTTTTAGTTTCATATGGAGAAGGTGTTCAGGTGGAAAAATTGAATAAATAATTTGGACTACATATCTAGGGAAAGAAATTTCCGTTTTTGAGAAATCGGTAATTAACGATATTTGACAGTCGTGCGACGCAATTAATCGGAAACCGGCCGGCAATATCGCATTGCGTGGGCTAGCGCACGGTCCCTGGACGGCGCTCCGCATAACTTCAGCCATCAAGTCCTGCTGTGCTCTTTTCAAGGCTTTGTTCGCGCACAGCTAGTCGTCTCTCCCAGATCACGTCAAATCGGACCGGGATTATCTGCGAGAGAAAAGTCGGACGTCGTGCGGTTTTCGTGCGGATTCGGCAATGTCGACCGGGCTTCGAAGTTTTCATTTTTAACAGCGAACAAAGATTCACTCGTTATCTGGATCTGTTTTTCGAAATGAATGGTTAGGAGAATGAAATGAAAAAGCAAAATGGGGACACGCGGGCATTGGGAACGGGCAAAGCGGTACTGGCGGTTGCAGTGAGTCTCTATGCGGCGATGGCGGGTGCTCAAACGAGTCCGGCCGCATCTGCAGCGCCGTCGGCAAATTCGACGAAGTTGATGATTGCGCAAGTATTGCCGGTCGACTGTCCGCTATTCGACACGCTTGGCTGCAAGCAGGAAGACGGTGGATTGCGGGCGTCGGGTGGGGTTGGTGTGGCAGCGGCTGTGGGTCTGGGATCGGGTTCGGGGTCGACATCGGCTTCGGGTTCGCAGAGTAGTAATGGAAGCGGAACTTCGTCGACTGGATCGGGAGTTAATGGTAACGGAGGCGGGTCGACGTCCGGCGCAGCTGGACCCGGTGCGGGGAGTGCGGGGAGTGGCAGTGGTGGGAATGGAAGTGGTGGGACTGGTGGTGGCGGAACAGGTGGCGGTGGGACAGGTAGTGGCGGAACAGGTGGTGGTGGGACAGGTAGTGGCGGAACAGGTGGTGGTGGGACAGGTAGTGGCGGGACTGGTAGCGGCGGAACAGGCAGCGGTGGAACCGGAAGTGGCGGTACCGGCGGCAACGGTGATGGCGGCGGTAACGGTGGGCATCACGGCGGCCACGGCGATGGTGGTCATGGAGATGGCGGCCACGGCGATGGTGGTCATGGAGATGGCGGCCACGGCGATGGTGGTCATGGAGATGGCGGCCACGGCGATGGTGGTCATGGAGATGGCGGTCATGGCGATGGTGGCCATGGAGATGGCGGCCACGGCGATGGTGGTCATGGAGATGGCGGTCATGGCGATGGTGGCCATGGTGACGGCGGTCATGGCGACGGCGGCCACGGCGATGGTGGTCATGGAGATGGCGGTCATGGCGATGGTGGCCACGGCGATGGCGGCCATGGTGACGGCGGTCATGGAGATGGTGGCCATGGAGATGGTGGTCATGGAGATGGCGGCCATGGTGACGGCGGTCATGGAGATGGTGGCCATGGTGACGGTGGTCATGGCGATGGTGGTCATGGTGACGGCGGCCACGGCGATGGTGGCCACGGCGACGGCGGCCATGGTGACGGTGGCCATGGTGACGGTGGCCACGGCGACGGCGGTCATGGTGACGGCGGTCATGGTGACGGCGGTCATGGCGATGGTGGCCACGGCGACGGCGGTCATGGTGACGGTGGTCATGGCGACGGCGGTCATGGTGACGGTGGTCATGGCGATGGTGGCCATGGTGACGGCGGTCATGGTGACGGCGGCCACGGCGATGGTGGCCACGGCGATGGTGGCCACGGCGATGGTGGCCACGGCGACGGCGGCCATGGTGACGGTGGTCATGGCGACGGCGGCCACAGCAACGGCGGTCACGGCGATAGCGGTCATGGCAACGGCGGCCACGGCGATAGCGGTCATGGCGATGGTGGCCATGGTGACGGCGGTCACGGCGACGGCGGCCACAGCAACGGTGGCCACGGTGACGGTGGCCACGGTGACGGCGGCAAAGGCAGCAGCGGCCAGGGCCACGGCGGTGGCTTCGGTGGCGGCTTCGGCAGCAGCGGTGGCCATGGTGGCGGTTGCGGCGGTGGCCACGGCCACTGATGCAGCAAGTTCTCCCAGCGTGTGGCGGCCTGAAAACGGCCGCCCGCGCTGAGGTCCCGGCCGGAATCACATCACGCCTATTTCGACCTCGCGGCTCACGCTCATCCCCTTGAGCGCGAGGCGAGTGGGTTGGGGCATCGAGTTCCCCGAACGGGAATAGCGCGCTCTCGAATACCGCAGTCCAGTCGAATGGTTGCGCGGACAACAACCCGAAGCCGTAACCGTCCGTCGAAAAGATAGCCGGAGTACATGTAGCAATGCCGTGCCGTCTTCGACGGAACCAGGCCCTCAGTCAAACTCCTTCCGCGTCACTTGCCGCTACGTGTCGGCGCCGTGAATAACCGAAGGTGTTTCACAAACCTACCTTCGCACGCACGCACTCACGCACTCACGACACGACAAGGCACGTACGACTGCTTACTTCAACGCAGCCGGCTGCACCGTGCCCATCCCTTTGCGTGCTGGCGCCGGCACGGCCCACAGCAGCGCGACCATGCCGACGATCAGAAGCATGGCGACAACCGCGAAACCTGCGTAGACGCTGCCGGTTTCGGCCTTCAGCATGCCGACCAACGACGGGCTCACCGCGCCGCCAATCGCGCCGATTGCTGTAATCGTCGCGATACCGGCCGCAGCGGCGCCGCCGTCCAGATAGGCAGTGGGGATCGTCCAGAAGATGCTCAGGGTCGCGTAGATGCAGATCGACGCGACGACCAGCAGGGCGACGGTGAAGGCCACGCTATGCGCGGCGAGCGGCAGCAGCAGAAAACTGCCGGCCACCGCGAAGCCGCAGCCCGCCACATGCCAGCGCCGTTCGGCGTGACGATCCGAGCTGCGCCCGATCACCACAATACCTATTGCTGTGCAAACCGAAATCGCACCGCTAAGCCAGCCGATATTGCCGATCTGCTGCACGCCGACGTGCCGCAACAGCGTCGGAATCCAGAAGCCGACGGCATTGAGTCCCATGAACACGCAAAAATAGATCGCCGACAGCAAATAGATTCGTGGGTTGCGCAACACATCGGCGAGGCGGGCGGGCGGCGCGTGCTGAGCGCCGCGCTGTTTTCGATCCGCTTCGAGCGCGGCGGTGATGTGAGCCTTCTCCGCGTCGCTCAGCCATTTTGCATGCAGCGGACGATCGTCAAGATAGAGCATCGCCATGATGCCGAGCGCGATGGCCGGCACGCCTTCGATCAGGAACAGCCACTGCCAGCCGTGCAAGCCGAGCATGTCGTGGAAATGCACCATGATCCAGCCCGACAGCGGGCCGCCGATGATGCCCGCCAACGGCACGGCCATAATGAACAGACTGGTGATGCGTCCGCGTTGCCGATCGGGAAACCAGTAGGTGAGGTACAGAATGATGCCGGGAAAAAAACCGGCTTCGGCAGCGCCCAGCAGAAAGCGCAGCAGATACAGCATGCCCGCGCTCCTGACGAACATCAGCAGCACCGTCAAACCACCCCACAACACCATGATCCGCAAAAGCGTCTTGCGTACACCGATGCGCTCCAGCAGCAGATTGCTCGGCAACTCGAACACCAGATAGCCGACGAAGAACATCCCTGCCGCGAGACCGAACACAGTGTCGTCGAGTTTCAGATCTTGCAGGAACTGCAGCTTTGCAAAGCCGATGTTGACCCGGTCGATGAAATTGACCACGTAACAGATGAACAGAAACGGCACAATACGCCGCGCGATCTTCCGATAAATCGCGTCGTCGGGCGTAAGGGCTGGCGAGCGCTGCATGGTGTCTCCTGGCGGCCCGGCACGTTGCGCCGGGCGCATATGATGATTTTGTGAGGCGCCGGGGCGTGCTTTGCGCAAACCTCTGGCTGAGGTCTGTTGAAGCCGCATCCGCACCTTTATCGCTAACTGCCCTGTACTACCACTCGCCGAAAAAGACGCCCCAGTCCTTGTGTGTGTCGGTCTTGCTTTCCACCGTTGGATTGTCGATCGTGACCCGCTGTTTCAACGCGCCGTACCAGTCCGCGAGCTTTGCATGCATTTGCGCGTGGATGACGGCGTAACCCGCGTCAGCGCCGAGATCGACGTATTCGTCCGGATCGTTCGCCAGATCGAAAAGTTGAGGACGATAGCCCAGCCAGTGTATGTATTTCCAGCGCGTGTCGCGCACCATCCAGCCGCGGCATTCGTCGGGCTTGCGTTCCAGTGCCAGACGCGCGCCGCGGAAACTGTAGTCGAGTTCGGAGACCACGTAATCGCGCCAACCTTCGGCACGGTCCGCTTCGCCGCGCGTGAGCGCGAGCACCGAGCTTCCTTCGATACGCTCTTCATAGGCCGGCAGGCCGAGTGCGTCGAGCACGGTCGGCACCACGTCGATGCCCGACACGAAGCGCGCTTCGACACTGCCGCGCGTGGCGTCGGCCCGCGTTGACGGGTCGTAGACGATCATCGGCACGCGCTGCACGGTGTCATAGAACAGTTCCTTCTCGCCGAGCCAATGATCGCCGAGGAAGTCGCCGTGGTCGGCGGTGAACACGATCAGGGTATCTTGCCAGCGGCCAAGTCGTTCGAGTGTGTCCCACAGTTGGCCGAGATGGTCGTCGATCTGATGGATCAAGCCTTGATAAACCGGCCGCACGGTGTTCGACACTTCTTCACGCGCGAAATTAACGCATTCTTCCTGAGTGCGGTACGCGGCAACAACCGGATGTGCATTGTCGAGTTCGGCGGGCTTGCGCGCGAGCGGCAGGCATTGATCGAGCGAATACAGGTTGTGATAAGGGCGCGGCGCGACGTAGGGCCAATGGGGTTTTACGTACGACAAATGCAACGCCCACGGCGTGTCACCTTGCGCCTCGATGTAGCGGATCGCCTGATTCGTCATATAGGCGGTTTCGGAATGCGGCTCGGCCACCCGCGCTGGCCAGCGCACATTGCGCATTTTCCAGCCGGAATGCACCGCACCGTTGTCGTCTTCCACGCTGATCGCAAAGTCGCTCCACGGTTTGTCGCTGACGTAGCCGTGTTTGCGTAAAAAGGCGGGATAGCCGCTCTCCTTGCCGGGTTCGTGGTGGCCGTCATAGCGGTCGAGTTCGTCGAACGAACCGGTCAAGAGACGCTGCCCGAGTGGACTTTGGCGCGCGATCTCGAGGCGCTGCATGCCGTTGCCGTCGGCCATCACGTGCGTCTTGCCGGCCAGCGCGAGCGAGCGGTCATTCAGGCGCAGGTATTCGCCGAGCGTCATTTCGCCGATCGAGAGCGGCACGCGGTTCCAGTTGGCGCCGTGACTGCTCATCGTGCGGCCGGTGTAATACGACATGCGCGACGGACCGCACACGCCGGAGCTGACGAAGGCATTGTCGAAACGCACGCCGCGCGCGGCCAGCGCGTCGATATGACGGGTTTGGAGGTAGGGATGGCCGTAGCAGCCGAGGTGATCGCGGCGAAGCTGATCGCACATGATGAAGAGAACGTTGCGGGTGTCCGCCATCTATAAGCACCGTCTGCGGCCTTGCGGCCTGAAGTGGGAGAAACCGGGGAGATGTTCCGATGCTAAAAACGAACCTGATGATTGACCTAATCAAATATATGTGCGATTGCACAATGCGCCGGGACGGGCGCTGCCAAAGCGCGTCATAATGGCCGCCAAACCCTTATTGGACGTGCTTACCGTGCCCGCGACCGACCCTCAATCGATACCCGTGCTGAAGCATCCGGAGCACATCGACGAATTTCTGCTCTACAGGCTGCATAACCTGGCTCGCCTGGCGACCCGGGGCGTCGGTCTGATGTTCCGGCGCGAACTTGGTATTAGCCGGCGCGACTGGCGCATTCTCGCGTTCGTCGGCCAGTACCCGGACGCGAACCTGACGCAGCTCGCCGAATCGGCCGCGCTCGACATGGTGGTGGCGAGCCGCTGCGTCGCCAATATGGTGAAGAAGGGGTTGATTGCGAAAACGCGCCTGCCGGAGAACAAGCGCGTGACCGTGCTCGCGCTTACCGAAGCCGGCCGTATCGCTTATGAACAGGCGCGCGTGAGTGGGCAACGCTATAACACGGAGTTCGCGGCTTGCCTGAGCGATGACGAAGCGCTTTTACTCGACGGCTTGCTCAAGCGGATGGAGCAGCAAGCCGCGCAACTGACGCAACGCGAGATCGCCAGAAGCGGGCCCATGCCGTTACCATTACTCAGCGAAGACGCTGAATAAGCCCACACGCGCACTCATGTCGGCCAGAACATACCGATTGCTGCGAGCCCCATTGCGGCAGTGGCGATCCAGCCGAGCCAGAGCAACCAGCCGGTCACGGCGAACTGGCGCATCACTTTGGGACTGGCCGCCATGATCATCACGAGCGCCATGATCGGCACGGCCGCGACGCCGTTGATCACCGCGCTCCAATACAGCGCTTTGATCGGGTCGAGCCGCATGAAGGTGAGCGCAATGCCGCCAACGATCGCTACGGCGATCACGCCATAGAACTGCTTTGCCAGATTGACCTGCAACGCCAGGCTGTTGCGCCATTTCATCGTGCCCGCCGCGGCGTAGGCGGCCGAGCCCGCCAGCACCGGCAACGCCAGCAGACCCGTGCCGATGATCCCCAGACTGAACAGCGCAAACGCCAGATTGCCGGCAATTGGCTTGAGCGCACTGGCGGCATCGGCGGTGGTTTTGACTTCGATGTGATGCGTGTGCAACGTGGCCGCGGCGGTGAGCATGATGAAGAACGCCACGCCGTTCGACACGGCCATACCGACCCACGTGTCGATGTTGATCCGCTTCAGTTGCACGGACGCCTGGAGCGGCGCGCGCAATAGCGCTTTCTGCACGGGTTCCGAGCGGATTTCTTCGACTTCCTGCGACGATTGCCAGAAGAAGAGATATGGGCTGATCGTTGTCCCGAGCACCGCGACCACGGTGGTCAGATAGTCGCCAGAAAATTGGATCGGCGGCTTCACGATGCTCAGACCAACTGCTTTCCAATCGATCGGAATCACGAAGAGGATGGCGACGTAAGCGAACAATGCCAGCGTCAGCCATTTCAGAACGCTCGCGTAGCGTTCGTATGGAATGAATACCTGCATCAGCAGGGACACTGTGCCGAACAACGCGACGTAGAGCTGGACCGGGCCGCCGATCACCAGTTTGGCGGCGGCGCCCATGGCGGCGAGATCGGCCGCGATATTGATGATGTTGGCCGCGAGCAGCACGAGCACCGCGAGATACAAAAACGGAGCCGGGAAGTGGCGGCGCAGATTGGTGGCGAGCCCGCTGCCCGTCACCCGTCCCATGCGCGCGCTGACCAACTGGATTGACACCATGAGTGGGTAGGTGATCAGCAGCGTCCATAGCAGTCCGAAGCCGAATTGCGCACCGGCTTGTGAATAGGTGGCGATACCGCTCGGGTCGTCGTCCGCGGCGCCGGTGATCAGGCCAGGGCCTAGCCGCTTCATCCAGGAGCGTTCGGCGGGGTCTTCAACGACAAGTTCCGGTTCCAGATTTTCCGTGGTCATTGTTATCCGCCTGCAAGGGAAGCCGTACTGAGTCGGTTATATATAGCGCGCGTGCGCGCCGGATGGCGGCGGTACACGTCGCTCGTCAGGAAGTAGCATTCTCCGTGCCACTGGCTCCGCCGCTCAATCGCCATTGCGTCTGCGACTATTTGCATCGCTGAGCGGCGGCCTGCAACAACTCATCCGCTACAATGACGCGCACTACCCACCTGGAGACTCGCTTTGAAATCTATCGTTGCTTTGGTCGCCGCTGCTGTTCTGTCTTCCACGGCGATGGCCGCTTCCACTACTGAAAAGCTGCCTTCCGGCGTAATCGTTGAACATCTTACGCAGGGCACGGGTGCCCAGCCGGCGGCTGACGACGTCGTGAAGGTCAACTATCGCGGCACGCTCGCCAACGGCACCGAGTTCGATAGCTCGGCGAAGCATGGCGGCCCGGCAACCTTTCCGCTCAATCGCGTGATTCCGTGCTGGACGCAAGGCGTGCAAAAAATGAAAGTCGGCGGCAAGGCCAAGCTGACCTGTCCGGCGGCCACTGCCTATGGTGATCGCGGCGTCGGTACGATTCCGCCGAATAGTGACCTGACGTTTGAAGTCGAACTGGTTGGTATCGTCAAGTAATACGGCGCGAAGCGCGCTGAGACAGAACCCCGCTCCGGAGATCGAAGCGGGGTTTTTCTTTTTCAGGGCACTGCATGTATTCCCTGAAATCTATTCAAGTTTCAATACGCATCCCGCTGAGCGGGGGCGGAGTCTTTTTTAAAGTTCCGTTGCGCTCGGTCGTTTACCCTCTGCGCTTGCGCCGTCGTTGTAACGGTCGCTTTGTGCATTCCTGAAGATCTGGCCGTCATTCGTCATTCGTTGTGTGTTGGGAGCGCCTGTCATGAACATCGATTTTCACTACGGTGTGGTCTATATCGTCGCCCGCACTGGCGGAATGACGGCCAGTGATGCGCTCACCGTGGCGCATGCCTGCCAGTATGTCGATGACGCGACCACTTCAGGAATACTGCGGTTCTCGGGCGGCGAGACTTTCGAGCGCTTCGCCACTGCACACAAGTTATTTGACTACACCAACACGGAAAACGACCAGAACCGGCTGGTGTGGACGCCATTTCATTTTCTGCCTGCGGGTGTGGGAGAGACGCTCGAAGATAAGGCGGTGTGCCGGGCGGATAGCGCTGTTGCGCGCGAAGTGGTTCGCCGGGCGATCCGGCAGCGGAACACGGATACAGCACTGCACCGTCTGGGCGTGACACTTCACACGTACGTCGATACGTGGGCCCACCAGGGTTTCGCGGGTATCGAAAGCCCGACGAACCGCGTTCGTATGCTGGAGGCGGAAGACTGCACGCAGGAAGGCTGGTTTGTCCACCTTACCCGGGCCACGCGGCATCTGGTCCAACGCATCGAGGAAGATGTACTGACGCTTGCACTGCCCGTCGGTCACGGTGCCGCCTTGCACTATCCCGATCAGCCGTGGGCGAAATGGCATTACGTCGACGGCAGAAACGTGCGCGTCGAAAGGCACAATCTGCCCGAATTCATGCAGGCGGCCGAGATGACTTGCCGAGCGGTGCGCGCCTACGTTGCGGGACGGGAAGATTTTGAAGACCAGCCCGGATTGCCGGAAGCTGTAAAAGCCGCGCTTACAACGCTTCTCGACACCAATCGGAACCCGGACGACAACAAGCGCCTGCAGACCCTTTGCGAAGCGGTGGAAGCCGGCGCCATTCCGGGCCTCTCAGAGTCGATTCCGGACTATGTGCCCAAGGGACTCGGCTCCTGGAAATACAAAGCCACTGGTTTGCGGTCCGACGATGATTCGGGGGACCGCCCCCGGTGGAGCGAAGTCTTTGAGAAAAGCGATTACCGGCGCTTTCACGATGCAGTTAAAGAGCACCGTTTCGTCACGACACAGGAAATTCTGCCGGCTTGCGGACTGCGGATCGCGTGAACAGGTCAGACTATTCCAGTCGCGCTTGCTGACGTTGCGTGGCCCGTTCTTCTGCCTGTTTCTTTGCCAGGTGCCTTCCCACCAGGCAGCCGCCCACCGCGCCCACTACCGCGTGATGCCCGGCATAATGGCCAGCGACGCCGCCGACAACCGCGCCTTTCATGCAGCCCGCCGCGTTCGCCGTGCCGACTGCTGCCGACGTCAATGCAATGGCCGCAAGGGCGGCCTTGATAAAGCCAGCTTTCATCTGGGAGTACCCCGTTATTGAGTTTTTCTAAAGTGGTGCTTTTATGTGCCATTTCAATAGCCGCCTCAACGGCGGCATTCATGCCATTCCTGCTCCTTTCCCTCGTGCATCCTGGTGCGAGGCATCCGATTGCTACCGATTGCTACCGGCTGCCACTGCTTTGCTTCTGAGCGCGGTTCGGAGTGTAGAAGGGTGGTTCGGACACAGGTGAAACAGCGCTGCGAGATTGGTAACGCGCGGTTACGGCCAAAAAAAAGAACTACCGCCCTTTGAATCTCAGGATGCTTGCCTATAGTAGAAGCGACTATTGCCGCATTGCACAGCGGCCGGCTTCTCTTGATGGGTGACGGAGAAACAGAAATGACGCCATCGAACGCTGCGATCTACCAGGCCCAGGCCTGCACGCCGGATTCATTACGAACGCTTGCCGGCTATCTCGAACTGGCGCTCGACGAAGGAGAAAGCGTGGTGCTGATGCGGATCGGTACGCAGGTACGCAGTGTTTATGTCGGCAATCCGTCCGGCACCCTGGAGGATTTGACGGATCACGGCGTAGTGGCCGCTTTTCAGGCCGATGAGATGCTGGCATTGACGCAGTTGGGACTCAACCGGATAACCGCGGACGAACAACAGTACCGGTTCATGCGCAGCGTGCGGTACATCGCCGATCGCCAGGTTGTCGTTTTTACGCCGACTTAAGCGGTTGCCCGGCAATTAGAAAGGTTAAAGAATGAGACGATTGAGTAGTGGACTCGAAAGGTTCGTACTCCACTGGATGCGTTCCCGTGTGAACCTGATGTCTTTATAGAGGCGTAGATCTGCCTTTCTCGCGCCATTCATGGCATAGTTCGATCGATTACCACATAAGGAGCAATCAAATGCCCACGTTAGAGCAAATTCAAGCAAAGCTTAAGAAGCTCCAGGCACAAGCTGACGTCCTTATTGCCAGGAAAGCACAAGTCGCGGTCAACCAGATTCGCGACCTGATGCTCAAGCACGGCCTGACCACTGCGGATATCGAAGCAAAGGCAAAGGCGAGACGCGCCGCGCGCGGCTTGAATGGTCATGCCGCAAGTGGCAAGACAAAAGCCACCGGCGCAGGCAAGTCGCTTCCGAAGTATCGCGACCATAAAACCGGCGCGACCTGGACGGGTCACGGGCGTGCACCTGCGTGGATTGCCGCCGTGAAAGACCGGACTCAATTCCTGATCGAAGGCGCAAGCGAACTGAAGTCAGCGGCCAAAGCAGTGGTTACTCATGCCAAAGCCGGAAGCAAAGGTCAGCCTAAAGGCGCACAACCGCCGAAGTACCTCAATCCGAAAACCGGCGCCACCTGGAGTGGACGCGGTCCGGCACCGGCATGGCTCGCAACGGTCAGAGACCGCACCAAATTTCTGATCGATGGCGCCGCGGCTACCCAGAACGTTGCCGCCAAAAAAATCGTCACGGCGGAAAAGGCTGTAGCGTCCAAAGCGGCTGCGAAGAAGGGCCGTGCTGCGACTAAAAAAGTTGCGGCAAAGAAGGGCGCGAGGCCCGCGGCGAAGAAAGCGGCGGTAAAGAAGACTGCTGTGAAGAAAACCGCTGCGGCAAAGAAAGCACCAGGCCGCAAGGCGGGTAGTAAAGCCAAGGCTGGCGCAACGAGCGCGGCGGCAGCGCCGCAAACTTCGACGGTGCAAGCCGCTGCGTGAGCACAACGGAGTCGCGAAGTAGATGACTAGTACGCTCGCAACATCCCAGCAGGAAGACCACGTCGTCCTGCTGGACGCTGTTCCTCATCCGGCCGCTGACGCCGCCGAGCCATTCATCGTCGTCAGTGGTCGCCGGGTGATCCTGGCTTATCCGATTGCCGAATCCGACTTTGAACGGTTCGGACCATTCGATTCCGACGACGATCCATTTTGCACGGTGCTCTTTCCAGACGCCGTGTTTCATCGGCTGGGGCCACCCGGCGATGTGGATCTCGAGATCCATCCTCTTGCTTCGCAAGGGCTCAGTGGGTACTCGGTGCACGAAGTCATGAATTCGTCGCTGGCCGCCGAGATTTCGGCCGTCACGTCGCCCGGCCCAATGCAGCGCCATTTTGTCATCACGTTTCAGGACACGACGTTCGAATGCGTGGCGTCGGACTATACGGTGGTCGGCGTGTATGGCGCGGGTGAGATCGCCAGCCGGGAAGCATACTCGCTGGTCCGCTAGCGGGGTTCGTGGATGGTGGTTCGTGCTGTTGGGTGTAGCCGCTTCTTTCCAATTCTTTTCTGCTGCCCAAACGCTCGCTTGCTCGCGTAGCGTTTCGGGCTATCCGTGCACGCCTCGTTGAAGGCTGTACGACACAATGCCGTTTCCTTTCAATTAGATTTTTTTGGTCATTTCGAACATATGCACAATGACTTTTTTAGCTTTTATTTTTGAAATATGTTAAAAAGCCTTCCTTCATCGTATATTGACATCAAGTCTTCATGCGGTGAGGCCAGACTGGCGTCAACGAATGGCGTGCCGCAGAGATTGAGGCACCGTTTTCGAAATTACATATAAATATATTACGAGGCATCGAACGCTCGATTGAAGCGCACCCTGTGTTCAGGCGCGTGTCCCAGCGAGCAGGCAGACATCACCTCAGGTGATGCATGTTTTCGATGCAGCAGTGGTCGTCGCGGATCGGATTTGCCGGCACAAAGGCAAGTCGCATGGGCCTGATCCGCGGTAGTACGGCCGCAATGCGTCCGCGAGCGCGGGCGCGGTATCGGTACGCATTTGCTTTGCGCAAGTGCATGCGAATACGCCATGCCCATCGAAAAACTCCTTGTTCCGCTACCGGCGGGCCTGAAAGTCTACGTTGAACGTCACGTATTCGATCCGGCCTTCGAGAGTGTCATTCTGATCAACGGCGCGCTGGCCACCACAGCGTCGTTCGGACAGACAATCAAATACCTCGGCGAACGCTATAACCCAATTTGTTTCGATTTACCTTATGCGGGTCAATCGAAAACGCATAATGTGTGCGACTTCGTCCTTACAAAAGACGATGAAGTCGGCATTCTGCTGCATCTAATAAGCTTATTCGAGCCGAGCTTTCTGTTGTCAGTATCCTGGGGCGGCGTGGCGTCGCTGCTTGCGCTCTCGCGGGCACGCACCAGCGTGAGGCGCGCGGTGATTGCGTCGTTCTCGCCGCGGCTCAACGAGGCGATGACCGCGTACGTGACCGCGGCACGCGACCATATCGCCGCCAGCGAAAATCTGAAGGCCGCGCAACTGCTCAACGATACCGTTGGCCAGCATCTGCCGCGCATCATGAAGCTCTACAACTACCGCTACCTCTCTTCGCTGCCACGTGACGAGCAGGATCAGGTAGCGTTTCACGTCGACCAGATTCTGGCCATTCGTCCTGAGGACTATCTGCACGAGTTCCGCAACATCGAGTGTGGATTGAAATTCCTCAACGGCGAGCTCGACGAGTACACCACACCTGAAGACGCCCGCTCGCTCAGCACGCATCTGAAGCGCGCCGAGTTTCTCACGATCGAGCAGGCCGGGCATTTTCTCGATCTCGAAGGACGGCCCGCGCTGCGCCAGGTCCGGACGGCGATTTTCGATTACTTCGGCGCCGCGCCGGCGCAGGCGGCAGGCCGTGGGCCTGACTGCTTCGACACGTTCGCTGCACGCTCGCCCATCATGCCGGTGCCGCAACCCGCTATCGCGAACGTCGCGTTGCAGGCCACCGCCGATCACTCGTTCCAACAGGTCGAACTACCGTGAATATCGTTCAGAGCATCGCCATTGTCGTACCGTGGGGGCTGTGGCTGCTGTATTGGGTCGCGACGTCGAACCGTGTCAAGGAGACCGCGCGCAAAGAGGCGTCTCTATCGCGCACCTTGCAGTCAATTCCGTTGATTGGTGGCGGCGCGCTGATCGTGCTGCCGGACTTCAACACAGCGGCGTTGTCTCTCGATGCGCATGCGATCGGGCCGCTGCAGCTTGCCGGCTTTGCCGTGCTGCTGGCTGGCCTCGCGTTTTCCGTATGGGCGCGGCTGCATCTCGGCACCAACTGGAGCGTATCGGTCACGCTGAAGGAAGGGCATGAACTGGTGCGCAGCGGACCGTATGGACTGGTTCGTCATCCGATCTATACCGGCTGCCTGCTGGCGCTCCTTGGGGCCGTGCTGATCGGCGCGCAATGGCGTTGCGTGGCGGGGCTATTACTGGTTTTCGCGTCGCTGGCTTACAAGGTACGGGTCGAAGAGAGCTGGCTGACCGGCCATTTCGGCCGTGCGTATTCCCAGTATCGTCGCGACGTCGCCGCGCTGATTCCTGGTCTCTTCTGAGCCCCAGGCATGGCGAGAGTCATCATCACCGCGATCGGCTCGGCGGGCGACGTGCACCCTTTGCTGGGCATCGGCGCGGCGTTGGCTGCGCGCGGTCACGAGATCGTCTTCTGCACGCATCCGCCGTTCGCCCAGGCCGCCACGCGTCAGGGTTTCGCATTCGTGCCGATCGGCACCGCCGCCGAATATGAAGCGGCGATGGCGAATCCGGCGCTGTGGCATCCGCGTACCTCGTTCCGTACGCTGTGGGCGGTGATTGCACCGACGCTGCGACCGCATTTCGACACGCTGGCTGCGTTGACCGATAACAACACGGTACTGGTCGGCACGTTGTGGGCATTTTCCGCACGCTTGATGCAGGAGGTGTATCGCGTGCCGTTCGTATCGGTGCAGGTGTCGCCGTCGACCCTGCTCTCGGCGCATGCTCCGCCGACACACCCGCGGCTGACGATTCCGCGAGGCTTGCCGCTGGCTGTGAAAGCGGCGCTGATGCGGCTTATCGAGCGGTATGCGCTCGATAAGGTCTGTGGTCCCGCATTGAATGCGTTGCGTGCGGAACTGGCGCTCGCACCGGCGCGCCGCATTTTTGGCGAGTGGCTGCATTCGACCGATGGCGTGCTGTGTCTCTTTCCGGAGTGGTTCGCGCAACCTCAGCCGGATTGGCCGGCGCCGCACCGCCTCAGCGGTTTTCCGCTGTTCAACGACACGGGCGTTGAGGCGTCCGATCCGCAACTCGACGCCTTTCTCGCCGCAGGTGAGCGGCCCGTGGTTTTCACGGCGGGCTCGACCTTGATCGATCACGATCGCTATACGAATGCGGTGAGTACGGCGCTGATGGAAAGCGGAGTGCGCGGCATTCTTTTGACGCCGGATGCGCCTCAGTCCGACGGGAGCGCCGCTCAGACGGCGGGTGTGCCGGCCGACGTCCAGCGCGTACTGCTCAAGCGGCGTTACGTGCCGCTTCAAAAGCTGTTGCCACGCTGCCGGGCGATGGTGCATCACGGCGGCATCGGCACGGCCGCGCTTGCGTACGCCGCCGGCATTCCGCAGGTCTTGACGCCATTCGCGCACGATCAGTTCGATAACGCGCAGCGCGTGGCCGCGAGCGGTTGCGGTGTTCGGCTCGACAATCCCCTGCAGCCGCAGGCTCTCGCGCGTGCACTGAAGCATGTGCTGGGCAGCCCGTCGGTCGCGACGCAGTGCGGGCGCATGCAGGACCGGCTCGCGTCGTCGCCGCAGGGTTGTGAGGCGGCCGCGGGCTATATCGAAGGTTTCATGCCAACCGGCGCGCGCACGCAAATGGCCGGTGACGTGTCTTTGCCGGCATTGGTAGACAGCGGGCATAGCGTATGAGCGCCGCCACGCCATCGTCGAAGCACGGCGCATCGGCCCACGAGACGCATGACGTCGGCGACGAACCCGCCGGCGAGCGCAGCGTGCCTCGCATGCGCGGCGCGCAGCTCGCCTTGCTGACGTTCGCCTTGTCGCTGGCCACGTTCATCGAAGTGCTGGATTCGACGGTAACCAACGTCGCGGTGCCGGCTATTTCCGGCAGCCTCGGCGTGTCCAACAGTCAGGGCACGTGGGTGATCAGCTCGTACTCCGTGGCCGCCGCGATCGCCGTGCCCTTGACGGGCTGGCTCTCGCGGCGGCTTGGCGAAACGCGGCTGTTCCTCGGCGCAGTGATCCTTTTCACGTTGACGTCGCTGCTCTGCGGCGTGGCCGGCGACTTTCACCTTCTGGTGGTATGCCGGGCGTTGCAGGGACTCTTTTCCGGGCCGATGGTGCCGCTTTCCCAGACTATCCTGCTGCGCACCTTTCCGCCGGACAAGCGCGTCGTGGCGCTGGCGTTGTGGGCAATGACGGTGCTGCTCGCGCCGATCTTCGGTCCAGTGGTTGGCGGCTGGATCATCGACAATTTTTCGTGGCCGTGGATCTTCCTGATCAATCTGCCGATCGGCATCTTCTCGTTCGCGGTCTGCATGACGCTGCTGCGCCCGGACGCAAAGGCAGCCGCCGCCAAAGCGGCGCCGATCGATCTGCCCGGCATCATTTTGCTGGTCGTAGGCGTCGGCTCGCTGCAGACGGTGCTCGATCTCGGTCACGACCGTGGCTGGTTCGATTCGCCTTTGATCCTGACGTTGGCGATCGTCGCCGGGCTGGCGATCGTGTCGCTGCTGATCTGGGAGGCGGGTGAACGGCATCCGGTGATCGATCTGAGCCTGTTCCGCGACCGCACGTTTTCGTTTTGTGTGCTGATCATTTCGCTCGGCATGATGGCCTTCTCAGTGGTCGGTGTGATTTTCCCGCTCTGGCTGCAGGCCGTGATGGGCTATACCGCGTACCAGGCCGGCCTCGCCACCGCGCCGCTCGGTGTGCTCGCGCTGGTGTTCTCGATTCTGGTCGGTATTTACGCGGGGCGTTTCGATGCACGTTTGCTTGCGACGTTCGGCTTTCTCGTGTTTGCCGCCGTGCTGTGGTGGGATGCGCATTTCACGCTGACGATGACCTTCAGGCAAATCATTACGCCGGGTCTGATTCAGGGCATCGGCTTGCCGTGCTTCTTCATTCCGTTGACCGCGGCGACGCTGTCGCGTGTCTCCGACGACAAGCTTGCCGCAGCTTCCAGCCTGTCGAATTTCCTGCGCACGCTCTCGGCGGCATTCGGCACGGCGATGAGCGTCACGCTATGGGATAACCGCGCGCTGTATCACTACGACGTCGTCGCGCAGTCCGTGACGAAATCGTCGGGAAACACGCAGCGCTTTGTTCAGAGTCTGCGCGGCATGGGCATCGACGGCGCGCGCGAACTCACCACCTTGCATCACGTCGTGCAGCAACAGGCTTACATGATGGCGACCGGCGACATGTTCTACATGGCAAGCATCACCTGCCTCGTGCTCGCCGCGATGATGTGGCTCACGCGTCCGAAGCGCGGTGCGGCGATGGCTTTAGGTCACTGAGGGACTTCCGATGACGATCCTGGGCGCATTGATCATTCTGTTTCATCCGAGTGAGGAGCAGCTCGCGCGCGCGGTGGCGATGCGTTCGGCGTGTGAGCGCTTGCTGGTCGTCGACAACTCGCCATTGCCGGATGCGCGCGCCGCGACGATGCTGGGCGAGGCGGGCGTTGCGTTGCTGCATCACGGTAATCGCAACGGCATTGCCGGCGCTTTCAATTGCGGTCTGAGTGCGCTCTTCGAGGCGGGCGCGGAGGCGGTCGCGCTGTTCGACCAGGATTCCGAGGCGCCAGACGCCTACTTCGATGTGATGCGCGACCGGTGCGCGTCGATGAGTGGTCAGGCATTTCTAGCCGGCCCACGTATCTTCGACGAAAACGATCAACGCTTCCTGCCCGAACTCGCGACAAGCGGCCTGGCGGTGGAGAGGCTGTCCATACGCGCCGACGCGGCCTTGCAGCGCTGCGCGTTTCTGATTTCGTCCGGCTGTGTCGTTTCGCGCGAGGCGTTCGCGCGGCTCGGCCGCTTCGACGAAGCGCTTTTTATCGACCATGTCGATACCGAGTACTGCTTGCGTGCGCTACTGAGCAATGTGCCCGTGTACGTGGTGCCGTCACTTGTCCTGCTGCATCGGATCGGTTCGCGGCGCCGTCACAAACTGGGTTATTTTGAATTGACGACAATGAATCACCCGGGTTTCCGCCGCTATTACAGCGCGCGAAACGCAATGCAACTGGCGCTGCAATACGGACCACGGTTGCCGGTGGCGATCGTGCCGAACGTCCTGACGCTCTGGCAAATCGTGCAGATTGTGCTACTTGAGAAAGACAAGCTGGCGAAGCTCAACGCGATTGCACTGGGCCTTTTCGATGGACTCTTCGGGCGAATGGGGCCGCTTGAGCGGACGCGCCCGCGACTCGCCGCCAAGGCGGCTAAACCGGCCCGCGCGGCGAGGCTTGGCGAGATGAACACGCCGGCGGCAGGAGAGCGTGCCATGCAGCGTACCCGGCACTCATGAGGCGGCCTATGCAATTTTCCATGCCACGCGCCTGGCCGCTGCTGCTGATTGCTGTGGCGCTGACCGGTTGCGTGAGCGATTCGGGTCTGCATACACAGGTCAAGCCGCTCAAACCATCCGCTGATGCACTTGCGCAGACCATTGGGCCGGGCGCGAACGGCGCATGGCCCGCGCCCGATTGGGTCAAGCGCTATCGCGATCCGCAACTGGATGAACTGAGCGCCGAAGCGTTGCGGAACAACCCCGACCTGCAGATTGCCAAGGCGAGGGTGGGCGCCGCGCAGGCGCAACTCGAACAGTTCGCTTCGCTCACGGGCCTCACCGGCACCGCGGGCGCGACGGTGAGTAAAACCCGTTTGCCGCAGTCGAATGATGTGGCCAACGTATCTGTCGGCGGCCAGCAGATTCCGGTGCAGTTGTTCAGCGATCCGAATGTGTCGCCGGCCGCTGTGTTCGCAGGCTTGAGCTACCAGCTCGACTTGTGGGGCAAGAATGCCGCGCTGACCGGCAGCCTGCTGTCCGCGCGTGACGCGGCACGAATCGATGCGGAGCAGGCGCGGCTCACGTTGACGGTCGCGCTCGTGACGCTTTACTGTGAGCTCGACCGCGCCTTTGCGATGCAGGACATTCTGCTACAAAAGCAACAGGCCGCGGATAGCGTCGATGCGGTGTTGCGCGAGCGAGGTGCGCGTGGCCTCGATAACGCGTACGACGCAGCCGACGCCACACTCAAGCGGAGCCGTCTCGCCTCGCAACAGGCGCTGAACGACGAGCGCATCAAGCTGACCGAGTTGCAGATCGGCGTGCTGAGCGGGCGCGGCGCGGAGCGCGGTTTGTCGCTGCATCGTCCGCAACTGGCTGCGGCGGTTGACGCGCCGATGCCCGCGCAACTACCGGTCGATCTGCTGGGGCGCCGGCCCGACATCGTGGCGGCGCGTTTGCGGGCCGAAGCGGCACTCGCCAACATCGACGCCACCCGGGCGCAGTTCTATCCCGATGTGAACCTGGTGGCCTTTGCCGGGCTGACAGCGCTGACGCCCGCCGCGCTTTTCTCGCGCGCGGCGTTGACCGGCTCAGTGGGACCGGCGATCTCCTTGCCGATTTTCGACCGGACCCGGTTGCGCGCGCAACTAGGCGGCGACTACGCCAATGTCGACGCCGCTGTAAGCCTCTACAACAAGACCGTCGACGAGGCCCTCGGCGAGGTCGCGCGCCAGCTGACGTCCTTGCGTACGGTCGACACGCTTGCTACCGAGCAGACTCGCGCAGTGGACGCAGCGTCACGCATCGTCGCGATTGCCGAGGAGCGGCATCGGCGCGGGATCGGCATGCAGAAGGACGTAACGCTGGCCGACCTGTCTTTACTCGACGAACGCGCGCAGCAAGTGGATTTGCAGGGGCGCCGCAGACTGCTGCAGGTCGCGCTGGTCGGCGCGCTCGGTGGCGGCTTCGACGTACACAAGGTGGCCGGCGCACCGATCTCTCACTATCAGCCGACCTTTCCCTCCCACGCACGCATCACGGATACGCACTTCGATTGAATGCACAACGATAAACAGGCACAGCATGCCGCCGGCTGGACTCAGGGGCAGGACAACCCGGCAAACACGGCAGGCATAGCGAGCGACGCCCACGATCCGAAACGGACGGTACGCCGGCGCCGTTTTGCCGTTTTCTTCGGCGTGGTGGCGCTCGCCGGTGCGGCGTGGCTGACCTGCTGGGTTCTAGGCGCGCGCTTCTACGAAGAGACCGACGATGCCTACGTAGCGGGCAACATTGTGCAGATCGCCGCGCAAATACCCGGTACGGTCACCGATATTCTGGTGGACAACACGCGGCAGGTACGCGCGGGTCAGCCGCTCGTCAAGCTTGACGATGCTGAAGCGGCCGCCGCGTTCGCGCAAGCCAAAGCGCAATTGACGCTCGCCGTGCGCCAGGTGGCGAATGCGACGATCTCACGCAAGCTGTACGTCCAGTCGATCGACGCGCGCCGCGCCGAACTCGCGTTGGCGCAACGTGCGCTGGCGGCGCGCGATCATGCATCGGTGGAAGTCGTGTCGCCGGAAGAGTTGGCGCGCGCCCGCGAAACAGTGGCCGTTGCGCAAGCGAACCTCGCCTCGGCGCAAGTCCAGCTCGACGCCGCGCGCGCGCTCGGCGGAAAATTTCCGGTCGAAGCCAGTCCGCCCGTTCTGCAGGCTGCCGCGCAATTGCGGCTTGCCTATCGGAATCTGCAGCGCACCACCGTTATCTCTCCCGTCGACGGCACGGTCGGGCAGCGTTCGGTGCAGATCGGCCAGCAGGTCGGGCCGGGGCTCGCACTCATGTCGATCATCCCGCTTGAGCGTCTGTGGGTCGAGGCGAATTTCAAGGAAGGCCAGATTCGCAGCATGCGCGTGGGGCAGCCGGTGCGCATCGTGTCGGATGTGTACGGCTCGCAAGTGGTGTATCGGGGCCGCGTGGAAGGTTTTTCGGCGGGCACGGGCAGTGCGTTTTCGATGCTGCCCTCGCAGAACGCGGCCGGCAACTGGATCAAGGTCGTGCAGCGCGTGCCGATTGTGATTTCGCTCGAACCAGCCGAACTCGCGGCGCATCCGTTGCGTCTGGGCCTGTCGATGCAGGTGTCGGTGGATACGCATGTGCGCAGCGGTCACCTGATCGGCAACGATACGCCGGCGGCCGCGCAAAGTACCCGCGTCCACGATAACGTCTCGCGCGACGCCGACGCGTTGATCGCACAAATCATTCGGGAGAACAGTGATCGCGGCGGTGCTGCGGATTAGTGATGCGCGCCGCTGAGATACGCTTCGACGTCGGGTACGCGAGACGTTTTATTACTGAAGTCGCCAGCGGAGACAGGCACGGCAAGAATGGCTTTTGCGCGTTGATAAGCGCTGGCGAATCCCCGCAATTCCTGCGTAAACGGCCGGTCATCAAGTCGTCGGCGTAGTAGCGCTTGCGCAATGCAACGCTCGATCAGCGCGAGCTGGCTATCGATATAGGCGAGCGACAATTCGCGGCAACGCGCTGAAATACCCGCTACCGCTAACAACGCGGGCACAATTGAAATCGTCAGAAAGCCGCCTGCGGGAATGCGTGCCAACGCAGCGGGCGACTCGAACAGATCTCTGCGCAGCGATTCGAATACGGTTTCCCCCCATACTTCACGCTCGGCCGCGAGTGACGCACGGCGGCGTGCGAGTGCGTCTTTTGCGCTCGCGTCTTCAATGCGGCCGTCTGCGAGCATCAACGTAGCGTCGGCGTGTTCGCCTTCCTGAATGCAATCGGTGTCGAGATAAGCGGCGCTCTGATTGCGTCCGGCCAATACCAGGTGTTGCAACGCATCCGGCACGAGCGGATCGAGCGGGACCGCTTCGCACGTGACGGGCTTGCCGGCGAAGTGAATCGCGCAGCGTCCATCATCTTCGAGCGCCGGGCAGCGTGCGAGGGAAGGGTAGTCGTAGCCCTGTGTCGTGATGCTAAATGTGTCGCCGGCGCGATGCAGCAGCGTATCCGCGATCGTATCGAAGGCGGCAATCTCCGCGTCGTTCAGTATGGTTTCGTGTTTGCCGACGCGAAGCTTTTCGTGCAATCGCTTGCGAGGCACGCGCCCAATCGCAATACAGCCGACGAACAGATCGCGATGCCGGAACAGCTCCGGCAACGACATCGCCGGCGGGCTATTACAGCATTTTCCGCACGCTGAGCACGCGAATGAAAACGCGTTCACCATGGCCGGCGTACCGAGTCCTGATAGTGCGTCAGGATGAAATGCGCGACGTCGGCGGAGTGATAGGCGCCAACCAGTTGAGCGACCCACGGCTGCGCGCGGTCATCGTCGCGCACGGTCAGCACGTTGGCGTAGGGCGAGCGTGCGTCTTCGAGACCGAGGCTGTCACGGGCAGGATAAAGGCCTGCGCGTGCCGCGTCGTCGCTATCGATTACGGCGAAGGCGACGCTGTTCAGGCTGTCGAACAGGCGAGCACGCGGCACCTGGCGGATCTTCAGCTTCAACCGGTTGCTCGTGATGTCGGCGAGCGTGGCATGCAAGCCGGCGCTGTCCCTGAACGTCAGCAACGTGAAGTTTTGCAGGAGGATCAAGGCGCGCGCGGTGCCGGCGCGGTCGTCGGGAATCTCTATCGTTGCGCCGCGCTGCAATTGGCCGAGGTTCGTCAGTTTGCGCGAGTACAGCGCGATCGGAAACGTGACGGTGGTGGCGACGCTCTTTAAGGCGTAGCCATGCTGTTTGCGCTGCGCCTCGAAACCTGGCTCGTCTTCGAAGCTCGCGGCGTCGATCTGTTTCGCGGCGAGCGCGGCATCGATACCGTCGGGCTTGTCGAAAACGACCACATCGAGCGTGAGCCCTTGCGTGGCGGCGACACGCCGCACTTCGTCCATGATCTGCGCGTGGGCGCCGGCCGTGACGCCGATTTTCACGACCTGCGATGCGGTGGCCTGCCCAGGTTGGACCCATGGAGCCGCAATCAGCAGCGCTGCCGCGATGAACGCGCGTGGCTTCATGATGCATCCCTCAACACCGTGCGAAAGCCGATATGCGAGGCCGGCAAGTCTGCTTCCTGCTGCTCGCGGGACGCCGCGCGATAGCGTACGCAATAATCGCGTGAACAGAGAAACGAGCCACCCTTGATAACCATCGGCGTATCGTGCTTGCGGCTGAGCGGTGCGACTGCTGCGGTGTCGCCATTGGTGTGCGACTGATGCGGACCGCTGTAGACGTCTCTGGTCCATTCCCACGCATTGCCGATCATGTCGTAGAGCTTGAAATCATTCGCGGCATAACAGCCGACCGGGGCGAGGCCGACGTGACCGTCCTCATTGGTGTTCAGCACGGGAAACACGCCCTGCCAGTAATTCGCACTCGGCTTGCCGTGTTCGTCGCGTGGCGCGGTGTCGAGATCCGCGCCCTCATGGCCGGCTTTGCCCGCGTATTCCCACTCGGCTTCGGTGGGCAGATCGCGGCCGAGCCAATGCGCGTAGGCGAGCGCGTCGGCCTGCGTGACCATGGTCACCGGTTGGCTCATGCGTCCGTCGAGATTGCTGCCGGGGCCTGTTGGATGATTCCACGCGGCGCCTTTGACCCACGTCCACCACGCCAGATCGCGCGCGTTCATTTCTTCGCGCGTCGGCGTGTGAAAGACCACGGCGCCACCCTGGCGCTCCGAATCGCTGATATAGCCCGTGGCCTTCACGAATGCCGCGAACTGCGCATTCGTCACGTCGGTCTGATCGATCCAGAAACCGACGACGTGGGTTTGGCCGTCGCCCGCCGGGCGCTCGTCTTCGTAGCCGAGCGTGCTGCCGAATACGAAGTTGCCGCCATGCAGATGCACCATGCCGGCTTTCGGATCGTCGCGCCAACGCGAAGGCAGGCCGGCATAGCGCTCGCATTGCTGTTCGGAGCCTAGCGCCACTAATGTGCGTGAGCGGTTCAGATCGTCGAACGCGCTTTGCTTGCCACCGCTTAATGCCGCCGAGGCGGCCATTGCGGCGGTAAAGGCGGCCGCGAACGCGACCGTGGCGACCGCGGCATAGGCGCCGTACAACGCCGCGGTGCTTTTCAGCTTGAATCGGACGGACATGGCGTGCTCAGTAGTAACCGCGCGGACGCAACGGTTCGACACCGCCGACGCTGCTCATATAGTTGTTCCACTGTTGCACGAGGCCGTCGATTACCGACGGATTCTGCGTCGACACGTCCTGCGTTTCGCCGCGGTCGGCGCTCATGTCGAACAGTTGCCAGTGACCATCCACCGGGCCCAAAGGCGGCTCGGTCCACAAGGCTTTCCAGCGGCCGTCGGCGCTGCGTAGATAGCCGCGGCCGTAGGCTTCGTCGCCGAACGACGCGGTGTGTACGGCATCGGTGGTCTGATCGTTCAGCAAAGGCAACAAAGACTGCCCGGTGATCGGATAAACGTAGCGATTGTTGTAGACCACCTTGCCCTTGTTCTGATCGACGCCGGTGAGCGTATTGATCAGCGCCGGCGCGGCTTGTGTGGGCGGCGGGATCTGCGCGACAGCGAGGAACGTGGCGGTGTTATCGGTTACGTGTGTGAAGTCGCGCAGCGTGGGCTTCTGGGCGGTCTGACCCGGCAGATGGACGATCAACGGCGTGGATACACCACCTTCACCCGAATAGCCCTTCGTCAAACGGAACGGCGTGGCGCTCACTTCGGCCCAGCGCAAACCGTATTGCAGGCGCTGAGCGTTCTGCTTGCCATTGTCGGTGCCGAGTGTCGAATAGACCGGGTCCGCGGCGTTGGCTGTGTCGGTGGCGGTTGGGTCCGCGCCGGAGTCGATTGGCCAGCCCTCGGCGCCATTGTCCGACTGAAACATGATGAAGGTGTTGTCGTATTCGCCGATGTCTTTCAGGTGCTGGATCAGCAGGCCGATGTTGTGGTCGAGATTTTCGACCATGCCCGCGTAGATTTCCATGTAACGCGCCTGGGCTTTCTTCTCGGCGGGCGAGAGGCTTGCCCACGTCTTGTTCACAGTGCCTGGGCCGTAGTCGGTATAGCCCTGCGCGGCGCTATGCACGGCGCTGACATACTTCGCGTTGGTGGTGCCGTTGTTTGCGGTGGCCGCTGTCGCTACAAGCGTTTCCGATGCGCCGCCGTACGGCACGAAGTCGTTCGGAATGATGCCGAGCGCCTTTTGCCGCGCAATGCGCGCGTTGCGGATCACGTCGTAGCCGGCGTTGTATTTGCCGGCGTAATTGTGCAGATACGGATCGGGGACTTGCAGCGGCCAGTGCGGTGACGTGTAGGCCGCGTAGGCGAAGAACGGCTTACCGTCGCCCTTGTTCGAATCGATGTACGAGATCAGGCGTTGCGTGTAGAAGTCGGTCGAGTAGAACACGGCGGGGCTGCCGCCTGCGCCGCCCGGCTGTCCAGGCTGGCCGGGTTGCACGTAATGGCCGTCTTCGGTGTAGTTCTGCGAGTTCGCCAGTTCGTGAGCAAAGTGATTGGTCGCGGCGCCGCCGAGCAGCGCGTAGCTGTGCTCGAAGCCCCATTGATCCGGCGTTTGCCCGCCGCCCGTCGTGCTGCCGACGATACCCGAGCCAATGTGCCACTTGCCGGCCATGTACGTGTGATAACCGCCGTCTTTCAGCAATTGCGCGACCGACAGCGCGCGGTCGTTCAGATACCCTTCATAGCCGGGCAGGCCTTTGCGTTCGTCGGTGGGCACCCCCATCGTGCCTTCGCCGACCAGATGGTGATCGGTGCCGGAGATCAGCATTGAGCGCGTGATGGCGCAGACGGTGCCGGTATGGTGGTTCGTCAGGATGCGGCCCGACTGGACCAATGCGTCGAGGTTGGGCGTGTCGATTTCACCGCCAAAGGCATGGATGTCGGAATAGCCGAGATCGTCGGCCATGATGTACAGAATGTTGGGGCGCTTCTGCGCGACCACGGGCGTGGGCGCAGCCGCCGCCGGTCCGGGCAGATTATCGTTGCCGCAGGAAGCTAGCACGACGAGGCCGGCGACGGCCGCGCCGATGATGCCGAGACGAAGGGTGGGGCGTTGCGATCGTTGTGTTGTCATTGTTGTGCTGACCGGATATGTCGGGTCGCCGATGTTAGCAATGACGTCAGGACGGCCAAAGATCGATTTCTGCGTTGCTATGTTCGATTGTCGATATAGGCGCTGGAGCGTGATAGGGGATATAACGCGTGGCGCAATCTGGTGCGTTTTATGTGCGCGGCTAGTTACCCGGATCGATCACGGGTTTGTCCGGATCGGCGAGCGTCTTATAGGGGAGCGACGCAGCATGCGGATTGGTTGTGGTGTCGTCAATCACGCGATCGACGTCCGCGGTTTTAGCGAGTTCAGCGAGGAATGTCTGTTTGTCGAAACCCGGCGCAACGCAGCCTTGCACGTAAATGAAGCGGCGTTGCAGTGTGAGCCACAGCGTCGACTGTTCGCGCCAGTGGGTAGCGTAATTGATGTTGGTGAGACGGCGTTGGACGGCCTCGGCGATTTCCGTGTCGTAGAGGTACGCGTTCGACAGACGGCAACGGCCTTCCACCCAGCAACTATTGCCGCGCTCGATCCGGTAATGGCTATCATCGAGCCATTCCTGCTCGGTCTCGAGTGGACCCAGGGGCAGCGGACATTCGCGGATCGCTTTGGATATCTGAAAGAACGGGTCGTGGCCACGGTTGACGCGTTGCGCCTCTGCGTGGGCGTGAGTTGCGGCGAGGCAGAGCAGCAGACTGAACAGAGGCGGTTGGATCAGGCGTTTCATCGTCTTGGGCTCCGGGATTTTGAGCATGGGATAGACGGGTCGACGGTTTGACGCTCGACTACACAGTTGAGATTATGCAGCGGTGGCGCAGGACCTCACTGGCCTTTACGCCGGTTCTCGACGGCGAACTTGATCAACTCGGCCTGACCTTCGATATCAAGCTTGCGTTTCAGATTCAGCCGATGCGTTTCGACTGTGCGCACCGACAGGTCGTTGCGTTGCGCGATCTGCTTACTCGAGAGGCCTTCCGCAAGCGCCTCGAGAATATCGCGCTCGCGCGGTGTGAGCCGTTCAATGGGCGATTGTGTCGCCGATGCCTGGATCAATCGCGCGCCCAGCCCCGCGCTGAAAAACGTCTTGCCTTCCAGCACCGCGCCGATTGCCTGAATGATTTCCGTGGCGGGCGAGTCCTTGAGCACATAGCCGCTGGCGCCTGCGCGCACCGCCTGGGTCACGTACTCGAGGTTGTCGTGCATGGACAGCATCAGCACACGTATCGCGGGGAAGCGCTCATGAAACAGGCCGGCCAGCGCGATGCCGTTCATCCCGTTCATGCCGACGTCCATCAGCACGAGATGAGGTTCCTGGCTGGCCGCGAGCGCGAGTGCTTCCTGGGCATTGCCCGCTTCGCCGACGATTTCGATGTTGCGCACGGCTTCGAGACGGGCGCGCAAACCGTCGCGTACAAGCGGGTGGTCGTCGATCAGAATCAAACGTGCGGTGGCGAGTGATAGGTCGTTCATGGTCAGATTTCCTGCAAGGCCGACGATTGATTCGCAGATGCAACAACGGGCACGCGCGCCGTCACGATCGTGTGACCGGCTTGCGAGCTAAGCGACAGCTTGCCGCCCAGTGCCTCCAGCCGCTCGCGCATATTGCGCAGGCCCACGCCCGCGCGTGGATTGACGAGCGCGTGCGCCACGTCGAAACCGCGCCCGTTGTCAGAGATCGTCAGCGTGACGGCGTCGTTCGACACCTCCAGCGATAGCGCCGCGCTGGACGCGTGTGCGTGCCGCACGATATTCGTCAGCGCCTCCTGAGCAATACGGAACAGCACGGTGTTGACCGCCTCCGGCAAAGACACCGCATTGGTGTGTGCGATCTGCGTGAAGCCGATCTGGATACCCGACTCGTCGCTCAACTCGCGCGTGAGTTGCTCCAGTGCGGCGGCTACCCCGAGGTCATCGAGCATTGACGGACGCAGCGCGTGAGAAATGCGGCGTACTTCACGCAAGGTATCGCCGATGCGTGCGACGCTGGTTGTTAGCGCGGCTTCCGCAGCGGGTACACGCACGTCGCTGCGTTCGAAACGCGCCAACGCTGATTCGAGCAGCAACTTCACGGAAACCATCATCTGGCTGATACCGTCGTGCAATTCACGCGACAGGCGAGCCCGCTCACTTTCCTGAGAGTCGACTACCTGCTGCGCGAGCCGCTTCAGTTTTACGTCAGCGCTGCGATATTCGGTGACGTTGAGAACCAGTGCGCACAATGCGATCACGGCGAGTCCGGCCACGGCGATGCCGTCGATCCATTGCATCGTCCGATCGATGTTGGCCGCCGCGCCCTGATCGATGTGCGCGAGCGTCGCGTCGACATCGTCGAGATAGATGCCGGTGCCGATCATCCAGCCCCAGCGTTCGAGCGGCACTACGTAGCCGAGTTTCGATGCGAGCTTGCCCGTCGACGGACGATGCCACACGTAACGCACGTAACCACCGCCGCGCGAGGCTGCGGCGAGCAGTTGCTGGATCGTCAGGATGCCCTGCGGATCGCGCAGCGCCCATAGGTCGCGTCCCACGAGGTCGGGCTCACGCGGATGCATCAGCGAACGGCCGTGCATGTCGTAGACGAAGAAATAGCCGTCCTTGCCGAAATCCATTTTTCCGAGGATATCGAGCGCGCGGGTACGCAGCATCGCATCGTCGCGTGCGTTGTCGTGGCCGGCATTGTAGAGCGGCGCGATCGCCGTGGTCGCAAGCTCGACGTAGTGTTTGAGCTCGATTTCCTTGCTGGCCATATACGCGGCCTGAGTGGTCGCGTGCTGCGTTTCGGCGAGCGCCGTGGCTTCCTGGCGTACGCCGATTTCAATGCTGGCGATGGCCACCAGGAAGGGCACGATCGCCAGCAGGACAATCTTTGCTTTGAGTTTCATCGTTGAAAGGACGACCGATGGGCTACGTGGTAGTACGTAGCCGGCTTACGTAGTTGCGCGCTTGTGAGGACGCTCACGAAGGCGAATACTACATCCCCGCGAGGTATCGCGCGCTCCGGCGTGCGACGTCGCGGTGTCCGGGCCGCCCCGGCATTTTTATAAGCAGGCAGGAGACATATGAACCCGGTTCCAATGCCAGCGTGCGTACTGTCGCAAGGTGAGGGCGCTTGTCTTCGCTACGCGCGGGCATCTGCACGACCCGTGCATGACGTGCGCCGAGACCGTTGCTCATTCGTATGAACGTTCGATTCGCCGGGTTGTATGGGTGGCCGCACTCTCGCGCCGTGCAAAAAGCAAACTCCGGTTTTGCCGTCTAATATCAGGTAACCGGTTTTCCGCATGCCCGACCACAAGTCATGGCGCGCGGTTTCAATAATAGACTTAGGAGAAGTTTGTGGAGACCTCCCAATCTGCCGGCCGTTCATGGCTATGGCTTATCTTGCTGATCCCGTACATCGCGTTGCTGTGGTTGCCGTTTTATAACGACACACGTCCCTCGTTCGCTGGCTTCCCGTTCTTTTACTGGTATCAGTTCTTGTGGGTTCCGTTGACCTCGCTACTGATTTACGTCGTGTACCGAGGTGTCAAATGAGCGACGTCAATCCTGTGAACCCGGTCGCGATGACCGTCTTTATCGCGTTCTTTGTTCTCGTCACCGTGATCGGGTTTTTTGCCGCGCGCTGGAAGCGGGGCGACCTGACGCAATTGCACGAGTGGGGCCTGGGTGGCCGCCAGTTCGGCACGGTGATTTCGTGGTTCCTCGTGGGCGGCGACTTCTATACCGCCTATACCGTGATCGCTGTGCCCGCGCTGGTGTATTCGGTGGGCGCGTATGGCTTCTTTGCGTTGCCGTACACGATCATTGTCTATCCGTTCGTGTTCGCGGTGATGCCGAAGCTGTGGAAGATCGCTCATGCGAAGAACCACATCACGGCGGCGGACTACGTGCAGGGTGAATACGGCGGCAAGTGGTTTCCTGCTGCGGTTGCGATCACCGGTATTGTCGCGACGATGCCGTATATCGCGCTGCAGCTGGTTGGCATGCAGGTGGTGATCAAGGGGCTCGGCGTGACCGGCGAAATGCCGCTGATTGTCGCCTTCGTGATTCTTGCGTTGTACACCTATGCAAGCGGCTTGCGGGCGCCGGCGATGATTGCGTTCGTGAAGGACATCATGATCTACATCGTCGTGATCGCGGCTGTGTGGTTGATTCCTGCGAAGCTCGGCGGCTATGCGCATGTGTTCGATGCGGCTGACACGTATTTCAAGGCCAAGGGCGGTGCAACCGGGATCATCCTGAAGCCGACGCAGTTCACCGCGTATGCATCGCTTGCTTTGGGTTCGGCGCTGGCGGCCTTCATGTATCCGCATACGATGACCGCGGTCTTGTCGTCCTCGTCGGCGAACACGGTGCGCAAGAATGCGATTTTTCTGCCGGCGTATACGCTGTTGCTGGGGCTGATTGCGTTGCTCGGCTATATGGCGATTGCAGCGGGTGTGCATGTGAAGTCGGCGTCGGACATGGTGCCGGCGCTGTTCAATACGCTGTTCCCGTCGTGGTTCGTCGGCTTTGCGGCTGCGGCAATTGCGATTAGCGCGTTGGTACCTGCTGCGATCATGTCGATTGGGGCGGCCAATCTGTTCACGCGGAATTTGTGGCGTCCGCTCGTTTCGCCGAATATCACGCCTGAGGCGGAGGCAACGACTGCGAAGATCGCTTCACTGGTTGTGAAGTTCGGCGCGCTGTTGTTCATTGTGTTTTTGCCGACGCAGTATGCGATTGATTTGCAGTTGCTGGGTGGGGTTTGGATTTTGCAGATTTTCCCGGCTATTGTGTTTTCTTTGTATACGCGGCGGTTGAACACGCCGGGGTTGTTTCTTGGATGGCTGGTCGGGATTGTGTTGGGGACCGGGTTGGCTATTTCGCAGGGGCTTAAGCCGGTGTTTGCTCTGCATATTGGCGATGCCACGTATCCGCTTTATATTGGGTTGATTGCGTTGGCCGCCAATGTTTTGGTTAGTTTTGTTGTGTCGGTTTTGTCGCCGCAGAGGGGTGTCGCGGCTGTTTGAGGTCTTTGGTTGAATGGCTGGCGCTGTGGGGGATTGGGTGCCTGCGGTGTTGGCCTTTTTCTTTGCCTTTCTCCGCCTTTCTTTGCCTTCTTGTCGGATTGCCTATGGCGTTGGCCTTTCCTTGAATTCTTAGTGGTTTATTAGCGTCGCCCCTGTGCGGGGCAGGCACTTACTTCTCTTTGCCTGCCGCAAAGAGAAGTAAGCAAGAGAAAGCGGCTCAAACCGCTAATTCTTAAGCGGATCCCCCGCGCAGCCACGGTAGTGGTGCATCTGGAATCTGTGCCCCCGCACATTCAACGCTTGTGACAATGCAGTCATGCTTCCCGCCTCGCACTACGTGCTCGCCGGAAGGGTTCATTATTCAAACCGATAGCTTCGTTTGGGCGGGGTGGGGGCCATCGGCTTCGCCTCGGCGAAATGCAGAATGGAACGTGAACGTGAAACGCCGCGATTGGTTCTGAGAAGTGCTCTTCGGCGCGCGCAGCGTCGCTGGAAGCATGACGGCTTTGTCACCGAGGCAGAATTTGCGAGAGCACGGATTCCAGATGTGCCACTACCCCTTCCGAGCCAGGGGACCCGCTTAAGAATTAGCGGTTTGAGCTGCTTTCTTTTGCCTACTTTTCTTTGCAGCAGGCAAAGAAAAGTAGGTGCCTGCCCCGCACAGGGGCGACGCTAATAAACCAATAACAATTCAAGGAAAGGCCAAAGACCAGAGGCCAAAGACCAAAGACCAAAGACCAAAGACCAGGAAAGCCAGATCAAGAAAAAGCCAAAACCGCAGGTAAACAGCCGACACCAAAACCAATCCAGACAGACAAAAAACACTACGGCGTGCTGCGCGAAACACTAACCGGCTGCAAACGCCCAATAACCTCGGGAATAGCCGAACTCGCAGGCGAAGTTTCATCGATCGCGGTACGACCACCGTCGTGAAAGAACGCGAGTTCCGCTGCCTTATTCAGCACGAGGATACTGATGCGCCGATTGGTCGGTTCGTCGGCGACATTGCTGTTCAGGGGCAACACGTCGGCGAGTCCGCGCACCTGCAGCAACTTCTCGCCGTGCATGCCGCCGGCCACTAACGCGCGGCGCGCGGCATTAGCTCGCTCTGACGACAATTCCCAGTTCGAGTAGCCTTCCGGTCCCGCCGTGTAGGGCACCGCATCGGTATGGCCGGCAATCGAAATGCGGTTCTCCACGTCATTAAGCGCGGCGCCGATTTGCGTCAGGATCGTCACGGCGTAAGGCTGCAGCTTCGGACTGCCGGACGAAAACATCGGCCGGTTCTGCGAGTCGACGATCTCGATGCGCAAGCCTTCATTGGTGATCGAAATACGAATCTGGTCCTTGAAGGCCTTTAACGCCGGGCTCTGTTCGATCAACGCGGTGAGCTTTTCTTTCAGTTGCTGGAGCCGCGCCGCATCCGAGGGGGCGATGGCCGTTGGGGCCACGGACGGCGGCGTCGGCTCGGTCTGGCTCTTCTTGCCGACACCGGGCCGGGAGTCGGAGATGTCGCGGCCGCCGCCCTGCACGACGCTCGGACGCGCGGCAGCCGTGCCTTCGCTGCCGCCGAGCAGGCTCGACAGCGGGGTGTTGAAATAGTCCTCGATGCCCTGCTTGTCGTACTTCGACGTCGAACCGAGCAGCCACATCAGCAGGAAAAACGCCATCATCGCGGTGACGAAATCGGCGTAAGCGATCTTCCATGCACCGCCGTGATGACCGCCATGATCCTCGCCCTTTCTCGAGCGGCGCACGATCACGGCCGCGGGTATTTCGCCTTGCTGCGGCGAACTCGACTTTCTTTCACTCATGATGCCGCTCCGCTTCAGGCCGATTTCGGCATCTTGGTGGCGCGCACGGCGTCGTCGAGTTCCTGAAAACTCGGACGGTCGGCGGTGAACAATACCTTGCGGCCGAATTCGACGGCAATCGGCGGTGCATAGCCGGACAGCGAGGCGAGCAGCACGGCCTTCACGCATTGATAAGGTTTGGCTTCGGCGCGGCCTTTGGCATTGAGCAGATCGGCGACAGGGCCAATAAAGCCGTAGGCGAGAAGAATGCCGAGGAATGTGCCGACCAGCGCACCGGCGATCATTTCACCGAGCACGGCGGGCGGCGCGCCGACCGAGCCCATCGTATGAACCACACCCATCACGGCGGCCACAATGCCGAATGCAGGCAAGCCGTCGGCCATTTTCTGAATCGCATTGGCCGCGACCGATGCTTCCGCGTGATGCGTGGCCAGCTCTTCGTCCATCAGGTCCTGCACTTCGAGCACGTTCACGTTGCCGCCGGACATCATGCGCAGATAGTCGACGATAAAGTCGAGCAGATGATGGTCCTCCAGGACGTGCGAATACTTCTGGAACAGCACGCTTTCTTGTGGTGCCGCGACGTCGGTTTCGAGCGACATCATGCCTTCCTTGCGCGCCTTCTGAAGCAACTCGTAGAGCAGGGCGATGAGTTCGAGATATTTCTCTTTCGTGTAGCCACCGCTTTTGAAGCACGAAGGAATCGCCTTGATGGTTTTCTTCAGCGTGGCAGTCGGATTGCTCACGACAAACGCGCCGATCGCCGCGCCGAAAATACAGAGTAATTCAAACGGCTGAACGAGCGCGGGCAGATGCCCACCCACACCGAGAAAACTACCGATGACAGACCCGATTACCAACACCCAGCCAATTACGACAAACATGCTTTCTCCGATTACCCTAGCGCGACGAACGTTCGATAGAACAGGCCCCATTTCAGGAGTTTTTTTGCGCGCGCCACAAAAGTTTCGTATGTACTGGTAAACGGCTGGATTCGCGATGTCTGAAGTGTCGGCAACCCGTAGAAATGAAAATATTCACCAACTGGTTAATCCTTCGAATTGGCTTCCGGTAATTTTGCCCGCGTCGCGGCTGATCGTTGCGGCTGCAACCAGTTAGGGATATTTCCGGGCTAGCTTATTGAGGGCGTCGATGCGCGGCCGGTCTATTCAAAATGCATGTCATTGGACGCTCTGCTAGCATGGCGAACAATTTGTAACGACGGCCGATCCCGGCGCTCAAAGCCGCCATCCGGATTCTTGTCGCCTCATGAATCCCGGCAGCGACAGCGGCCCATCCGGAGATGCGAACTGCATGCGGAATCTGAATTCGGCTGTTAGCCGTAGGCTCGTTGTCACGACGGCTTCCTGTATTGCCGGCTTCTCTCTTCTGTTCACATCCAACGTTATCCACGCTCAGGAGTTTTCGCTATTCGGCGGCGGCTCGCGCGCGGGCAGCACGAACACTTACACGTGGGCGTTCAACTACCAGGAGGGGCTCGGGCCATACTTCGCCGCGAGCTTCACGTGGCTCAATGAAGGACACATTCCCGATCATCATCGCGACGGCCAGATGGTCCAGTTGTGGGGCCGCATTCCCGTGGGGAATCCACAGTTCGTCCTGCAGGCAGGGGTCGGCCCATACCGTTATTTCGACACCACCACCGCCGTGCAAGGCGGAAGTTATGCCGACACTCACGGCTGGGGTGTCGTGTATAGCGTGCGCGCGGCCTACTACGCGTCGAGCCGGTGGATCACGCAACTGCAGTTGAATCGCGTGCACGTGCAACGCGGGCCGGATGCGACAAGCGTGATGTTCGGCGTCGGCTATCAGCTCGATGCCCCAGGCAGCCCCGGTCCACGCGACTGGGCGCGCGGCAGCACGCACAAGGTCACCAATAACGAAGTGGCGGTGTACCTTGGCCAGACCGTCGTTAATTCGACTCACTCGCCGAGCGCGCTGGGTGGCGCGATTGAATACCGCCGCGGCCTTGCGAAATACCTCGATGTGACGCTGGGCTATCTTCACGAAGGCAGCAGCAAGGCGTCGCGTCGCGACGGTATCACCAGCCAGTTGTGGGCAACCCGTGCGTTCCTTAACGACAAAGTCACGCTGGGGCTCGGCGTGGGCGCTTACTATGCGATCAACGAGTACGAAAACAGCCTGACGCCGGGCCCGGGCGCCGGGAAGTTTTCCGGTCTCGTCACGATCGCGGGCTCGTATCGCCTGACCGATCACTGGGACGCGCGGCTCGAATGGAATCGCGTCGTGACACGCTATGATCGCGATTCAGATGTGATTTTCGGCGGTGTGGGTTACCGTTGGTAAAGGCTCACGCAGTTGTGTAGTTCGACGTATGTGGCGGCGTGGCAATTCGATGCTGAATGCCGGCAAGCCGCTTCATAAGACGTCCCGTTGTACCGTGCCAGCAGAAGCAGTCTTCTAGAACCGATAGTCAGGATTCGCACAGAAACCGGAGAAGAGCATGAAAGCCAGCACCATCGCCGAGCGGGAAGCCCGTGGCCGCGCCGCCCGCGAACATTCGAAACGTTCGAGCCATCGTACGGTAGGGGAATTGCACCGCAACCCCATCGAGTTGCTCAAGCAAAGCAGCGAGGGACGCATTACGAATCTGGTGCCGCTGCGCTATGGGCGCATGGCCGTATCGCCTTTTACTTTTTTTCGCGGCACCGCGATCATTCAGGCCCACGATCTAAGCCAGGTTCCCGACACCGGCCTCATCATGCCGATTTGCGGCGACGGCCATCTGATGAATTTCGGCGGATTCGCGACGCCGGAGCGTCAACTCGTATTTGATCTGAACGACTTCGACGAAGTCGCGATCGGTCCTTTTGAATGGGACCTGAAACGTTTGACGGCAAGCCTTGTAGTCGCTGCGCGGCATATGCGGTTGAGCAGTGGTGCGGCAGAAAACCTGGTGATGACAGCCGTTAGCGAATACCGTGATCGCATGGCGCAATATGCGCAATGCGGCGCACTCGAACTATGGTACGACCGTATTACCTTTGACCGGATGGCGGAAACCGCCCTGACCCCCGAGCGTCGTCGCACCGTGCGCCGCGGCATGGAAAAGGCTGCGAGTCGTACGCACGAAAATCTGCTGGAGAAAATGGCGGAACGCGACGGCGACCACTGGACAATCCGCGATGCGCCGCCGGCACTCTTCCATGTGCTGGGTGCGAATACGCTATTCACGCCGGAAGAAGCTGACGCGTTCAGGGCGGCCAACTGGCGCAAGATGCTCGAGCGCATGTGGGGCGAGTACCTGAAGACCCTGTCGCACGACCGGCGTGAACTGCTGAGCCATTTCACCGTGCAGGACATTGTGTTCAAAGTGGTGGGCGTCGGCAGCGTGGGCACGCGCTGCATGGTGGTGTTGAGCGTCGATCACATGGATAAGCCGCTGTTCCTGCAAATCAAGGAGGCGCGGCCGTCGGTGATCGCGCAGCACTACAAGTCGCCGGCCATCAAGCACGAAGGCGAACGCGTCGTGCAGGGGCAGCGTATGTTGCAGGCCGCGAGCGACATCTTCCTTGGCTGGGCTACCGGCCCGCAAGGGCGCCATTTCTACTTCCGTCAACTGCGCGATATGAAACTGTCGGCGAACATCGAGTTGTTCGACACCGACCTGCTGGAAGGTTACGCGAAACTCTGCGGCTGGATCATGGCGCGCGCGCATGCCAAGGCGAGTGGCCAGGCAATTGAGATCAGCGCGTATATCGGCCGTGGCGATCAGTTCGCGGAATCGCTGGCCGGCTACGCCGCCACCTACGCGAACCAGGTGGAACGCGACTACGACGTATTCCTGAAGGCTTGCCGCAGCGGCGAGCTCGAGGCGCGCACGGACGAAGACATGGCAGCGGATTTCCGCGTGTAACGGCAGTGTTTGCGCGGCTTGCTGAAGATGTCAGCGAGCCGCGCGAAAGGTGTGGCGGGTTCAGTCGTCGATACGTGCTTCACGCAGTGTGACGAAGCGCAAATGCTGCTGGCGGGCCGCGTCGATCACGCGTGGCAGCACGGCGAGTATCAACGGTTTGCCCTCGACGGTGAGCGCGGCATTGCCGTCGTGCAGCAGCAGAATGTCGCGCGGCGCAAGGCCGTTGAGCAGCCGATGCGTCACCATCTGCGGATCGCGCTCGCGTGTGTCGTAGCCGCGCCGCGTCCATGCCGCGAGTCGCAAATCGAGTTTGCGCAGCACGGGCTCGAGAAAGATGTTGCGCAGCCCCGCTGGCGCGCGGAAGAACATGGGCCGCTCACCACTCAATGACTCGAAGGTGCGCTGCGCGGCGTCGATCTCGCGTGTGAGTGCGCCTGGAAACGTGATCGAAAACGTGTGCACGTGAACCTGCGAATGGTTTTCGAGCGTATGGCCGCGCGCGACGATTTCACGTGTGAGATCCGGATAGCGCTGCGCTTTCGCGCCAATACAGAAAAAGGTGGCGCGCACGTTGAATGCGTCGAGCAGATCGAGCACTTGCGGCGTGACGACCGGGTCGGGACCGTCGTCGATCGTCAGTGCGATCGCGTCTGCGTTGCGCGTGCCGGCGGGCAGGCGGGTCCAGTTCGGCCCCAGCAGCGAGGTGCGCGGCAACAGGCCGGCCACCGTGAAAATAGCGTGATTCGCGAAGATCGCGGCCAGCCACCACGGCCACGCGGCGGGCGTCAGCAGCCATCCGGCCAGCACGAAGATGTGCCAGGCGGCGGTGGCTGTGAGCATCGCGGGGTAGCCGGTGCGCGGCCAGCGGCGCTGCGGCGCGGACTCGGCGCCCTGCGGCGGCGTGGAGAGTTCGTTCATAAAAGCGTGCTTCCTGTCTTCCTGCCTCCGTCCTGGGAAGGCCTCGAATCGCGCGTGACGCGCAACAGCAAACGATACCATTGATGCATCGTTCGACGCTGTTGCGGAAGGTAACCATAAGTAATGAAAGCACGCTGAAAGACGTTATGCTTCGCGATGGCCCTGCTTTCCGGCCGAGCGTCGAGCGCCGGGCGCTGAGGGCCGCTCGCCTGTCCATCTATGCTTATTTCGCCGGTTTTGCCGGCCATGCATCCATGCGTTTGCGTCACATCGAAATTTTTCACGCCATCATGCGCACGGGGTCGCTCTCGAAAGCGGCGGAACTGCTCTGCGTCTCCCAACCCGCCGTCAGCAAGGCGCTCGCACAAGCCGAGCGCAGTCTTGGCTTTGCGCTGTTCAACCGTGTGCATGGCCGCCTGCAAGCGACGCGCGAAGCGGAGCTGCTGTTCTCGGAATCGCAGAAGCTGCAGGCGAATCTCGACGGCATTCGCCATCTGGCGCGCAACCTGGCGTTGCAGCCGGAGGGCCATTTGCGCATCGGCTGCTTGCCGAGCCTTGGCTTGAGTCTGATTCCGCCGGCGGTGCAGGCCTTTCGCCGTGCTTATCCGCGTGTGTCGCTGAAAATCCAGACGCGTCATACCGAAGAGCTGCTCGACGCCTTGCTCAGGCGCGATCTCGATCTCGCGGTCGCGCTGAATCCGCCGGCGCGCCCGGGTATTACCGCGGTCGAGCTGGGCCGCACGGCGATTGTTTGCGTCGGTCCGCCGGACGATCCCGACGCACAGCAGCCGATCGATCTGCCGGCCTTTCTCGCCCGCGACTGGATCAGCATCGGCAATAGCGATCCGCTTGGTGAACTGATCGGCAATGCGCTGGAAGCACAGGGGCTCGACGAAAGTGTGGCCGCGGTCGAAGCGCAGACCTGGTACGTGGCGCGCGCCCTGGCCGCGCGCGGCATCGGCTATGTGCTGCTCGACGAACTGACCGCACAAAGCGGCGCGGAACCGGTTGCGATCCGTCCGGTGACGCCCGCGCTCTCGGTCGGCGTCTTCGCGCTCTGGCGCGACGGCGGGATGGACTCGCAAGCTGGCAACGCGTTTCTCAACGTGTTGCGCGGGCCGTTCGCGTAAGCCGCCGTTCGAGGTCTTAACCTTGGGTTATGGAGCCGTGCATCTGCTCATTTGATGTGCGTATTTCGTCGCGCCACACTCATGGGCAATGATTCTTCTGGGGTGTGGATTGCTATGCGGGTGTGTGTACTCGGCGCAGGCGTGGTGGGATTGACGAGCGCTTATCAATTGGCGCGCGACGGCCATGACGTGACGATTCTCGAAAGCCGTGACGGCGCGGCGCTCGAAACGAGCTTCGCGAATGGCGGCCAGTTGAGCTACAGCTATGTCGCGCCGCTTGCGGATCCTGCGGTCTTGCCGCAATTGCCCGCGTGGCTGCTGCAAAGCGATTCCGCCTTGCGCTTCGTGCCACGCCTCGATGTGCAGCAATGGCGCTGGTGTCTGTCGTTTTTGCTCGCATGTCGCGGCAGCCGCGCGCGACAAACGGCGATTGAAATGCTGCAGTTGGGTGCGTTGAGCCGCACCGCATTGCACGATCTGGTGCAACGCGAAGCCATCGACTTCAATTACGTGCGCAACGGTAAGCTCGTTGTGTATCGCGATGCGCAGGCGTTCGACGCGGCGCGCCGCAAGATGGCGTATCTCGCAGCGGCCGGTTCCGGCCAGCGCGCGCTCGATGCCGCTGCGTGCGTCGCGCTGGAGCCCGCGCTCGAGCGCGCGCAGCCGCTGCTGGCCGGAGGCATCCATACGCCGTCTGAAGAAGCGGGCGATTGCTACACCTTCGGCGTGGCGCTCGCCAGATTGCTGCAGGCGCGCTATGGCGTGGCAATTCACTACGCGACGCCGGTCGAGTCGATCGTTATTGAAGGCGGGCAAGCCGTGGCGGCACGCACGCCGCAAGGCGAAATCCGCGCGGATGCCTTCGTGGTGGCGTTGGGTAACGGCAGCGCGCCTTTGCTGCGTACGCTTGGCGTGCGGTTGCCGATGTACCCGCTCACCGGCTACAGCCTGACCATCCCGGTCGCGCCCGGCCACGCGCCGCGTGTCAGCGTGACCGATCTGCATCGTAAGGTTGTGTACGCGCCGCTTGGCGAACGCCTGCGGATTGCGGGCATGGTCGAAATCGCCGGCATGCATGTCGCGCAACGCGAAAGACGCATTGCCCTGCTCAAGCGCCACGCGCAGGAAATCTTTCCGGACGCCGGCGACTATGCCGTTGCCGAGACATGGTGCGGGCATCGTCCGGCCACGCCGGACAGCAAACCGCTGCTCGGCGCTACGCCGTATCGCAACCTTTGGCTCAACACCGGGCACGGCGCACTGGGCTTTACGCTGGCTTGTGGCAGTGCGCGCGTGATCGCGGATGCGATCGCGGGCCGTACGCCGCCGCTCGAGCTCGGCGCTTACGCATGGCAGCGTGAGGCGTGAAGGCGACACTGCACGGCGAGGCACAACGCAATTCACTCACCGCACTAGAAAGCAAAAGCACTCAACCACCACACGCCGCTTCGGCACATCTGAATCAAGGAGACGTCATGAAACTCGTAGCAGCACTGACTTCGATCGCTATTGCCTCGACGCTGACCGGCACGGCACATGCCGAAGAGCCCAGCGCGACGCTTAAAAAGATCCGCGAAACCGGTGTGATTTCGCTTGGCGTGCGTGAATCGTCGGTGCCGTTCTCCTACTATGACGAACAGCAGCAGGTGATCGGCTACTCGCAGGCGATCGCCTTGAAGATTGTCGACGAGGTGAAAAAGGAGCTGAACCTGCCGAATCTGAAAGTGAAGGAAGTGCCGATCACGTCGCAAAACCGGATTCCGCTGGTGCAGAACGGCACGATCGATATCGAATGCGGTTCGACCACCCACACCAGAGATCGCGATAATCAGGCGGCGTTTTCGAACAGCTTCTTCCAGTATGGCGTGCGCATGATCGTGAAGAAGAGCTCGGGCGTGAAGGACTTTTCCGATCTCGCCGGCAAGACGGTGGTGACGACCGCGGGCACGTCCGAGGAACGCCTGCTGCGGCAGATGAACAATGAGAAGGGCATGAACATGCGACTGATCAGCGCGAAAGATCACGCTGAATCGTTCCTCAACGTGAAGACCGGCCGCGCCGTCGCATTTGTGATGGACGATCCGCTGTTGTATGGTGCTAAAGCCAAAGAGGCGGATGCGAACGACTATCTGATCACCGGCACGTCGCCGATGTCCGAAGTGTATGGTTGCATGTTCCGCAAGGAAGACCCGGGCTTCAAGAAACTCGCCGACGGCGTGATCGCGCGGCTGCAAACCTCGGGCGAGGCGGCCACCCTGTATCAGAAGTGGTTCACGCAACCGATTCCGCCGAAGGGCATCAACCTGAACTATCCGCTTTCGGCGGATATGAAGTCGCTGTTCGCGAACCCGAACGACCGCGCGCTGGATTGATCGAATTCAATCGAATCTGATCGATCGTGTGGCCCTGTCAGGTGCGTCGCGCGCAGCCAGTCTGCGAAACAAGGAGACGTACTGTGACAGGAACGGGAACCAGGAAAGTGGCGCTGGTGACGGGCGCGGGCAGTGGTATCGGCCGGGCCTGTGCGCTCAAGCTGCTGGAACATGGCTATAGCGTCGTACTCGCGGGCCGTCGGCAGGCACCGCTCGATGCCGTGGCCGAAGAAGCACGGCAACTCGGCGGCGACGCGCTCGCCGTGGCCTGCGACGTGACAGATGCCGACAGCGTCGCCGCGCTGTTCGACACGATCCGCGCGCGGCTAGGCCGGCTCGACGTGCTGTTCAATAACGCGGGCCGCAACAGCTCGCCTGTCGATATCGACGAACTCGCTATCGACGAATGGCGCTCGGTGGTCGACACCAATCTCACCGGCGTATTTCTCTGCACACGTGCCGCCTTCGGTCTGATGAAAACGCAGACGCCGCGGGGCGGCCGCATCATCAACAATGGCTCGATTTCCGCGCATGCGCCGCGGCCGAACAGCATCGCTTACACGGCGACCAAGCACGCGATTACCGGCATCACGAAAGCGGTTTCGCTCGACGGCCGCAAATACGACATCGTCTGCGGGCAGATCGACATCGGCAATGCCGCGACGGAAATGGCCGAGCGGATGGCGCGCGGCGTGCCGCAGGCGAACGGCGAGATCGCGGTCGAGCCGTTGATGGATGTGCAGCACGTCGCCGACGCGGTGCTGCATATGGCGGAATTGCCGCTGTCGGCGAATGTGCAGTTCATGACCATCATGGCGAGCAAGATGCCGTTCGTCGGCAGGGGCTGAGCGCGGCGCCACGGCGTTCGGGGCGTGAGCGGGTTGTAGCAAAGGGCCCAGGCGGGGGTGGAAGGCGCGAGCTCAGGTCGAGCGCCGCCGCCGCCGCGCGTATCGCGGGAGATCAACTTATACTGAGGCTTTCCCGCCTTCGAAAAAGCCATTCGCCGTGCCCCGAGCCACACGCAGGGACGACCCGCAGCCGGTGCCGCCCGTGCAGCCCGACCTCGACGATTGTTGTCATAGCGGCTGCAATCCGTGTGTCTTCGATCTCTACGATGAAGCGCTCGAGCGCTATCAGTCAGCGCTCGCCGAGTGGCATGCGCGGCAGAGCAAACCACGCACGCGCCGCTGAACGGCGTTTCCGGTTTTATGCCTAGGCCACAGCCATACCACGTCTCCGTCATGACCGACCTTCCGCCCGCGCACATCGAACCTTTCAACGAATCGCACACGCTGGACGACCTGCATACCTTCGTGCAGCGCTATCCGCGTCTGTTCGTGCTGACCGGTGCGGGCATCAGCACCGACTCCGGCATTCCAGGCTATCGCGACGACAACGGTGAATGGAAGCGTTCGCCGCCGATCACGCTGCAGGAATTTCTCGGCACGGTGGCGATGCGCCAGCGCTATTGGGCCCGCAGCATGGTCGGCTGGCCGGTGGTGGCCGATGCCCAGCCGAATGCCGCGCATACCGCACTGGCGCGGCTCGAGGCAGCGGGTCATGTGCCGACGCTCGTCACGCAGAACGTCGACGGTTTGCATCAACGGGCGGGCAGCCGCGAGGTGATCGAACTGCATGGCGGCATTGATGGTGTGACGTGTCTGGACTGTGGAATGCAGCATTCGCGCGCCTCGATCCAGCAGACGCTCGAAGCCGACAATCCCGCGTTGCTGAACGCCACCGCCGAAACCGCTGCCGACGGCGACGCGCATCTGGAGTGGCACGATCTCGAATCTTTTCGCATCCCGGCGTGCACGAACTGTGGCGGTTTGCTCAAGCCCGCAGTGGTGTTCTTCGGCGAAAGCGTGCCGCGCGAGCATGTCGAAGCGGCTTCGCATGCGCTCGACGCGGCCGACGCAGTGCTGGTGGTCGGTTCCTCGCTGATGGTCTATTCGGGCTACCGCTTCTGCGTGTGGGCACAGAAACTCGGTAAGCCGATCGTCGCGATCAATCTGGGGCGCACGCGCGCCGATGCGCTGCTGTCGCTGAAAATCATCGCACCCTGTTCCGACACGCTGACCGCGCTGGCGGGCCGACTTGCGCTGGACTGAGCAGGGCCGCGTGAGCCGTCGCCCAGCCGGTCGCCCGAGTCGTCCAAGGCGCGCGCGGCCGGTGCAAATCGCCGATAATGCCAGTCCGAATCTCGCTCCACGCGGCACTGCTCTCACTTAAAGCAGCCGCCACACAAAGGTAAGCCGATGTTGACGACGACGGAACAGCTCGAAGCAATCTACGGTCAGCCCCACGAGCGCGCAGTGCGCAAAGAAATTCCCTACGTCAACGAAGACTATCGGGCCTTCATCGAAGTCGCGCCCTTCGTCGTGCTCGCCACCGCCGGTCCCGAAGGTCTCGACTGTTCACCGCGCGGCGACGCACCGGGCTTCGTGCGTGTGATCGACGAACGCACGCTCGCGCTGCCGGACCGCATCGGCAACAATCGCATCGACAGTCTGCGCAATATCATCGCCGAGCCGCATCTGGCGCTGCTGTTCATCATTCCGGGCGTCGGCGAAAGTTTGCGTGTGAATGGCCGCGGCCGCATTTCCAACGATCCGCAATTGCTGGACAGTTTCGCCGTCGAAGGTAAGCTACCGCGCACCGTGCTGCTGATCGACGTCGACGCGGTGTACTTTCATTGCTCGAAGGCGCTGGTGCGCTCGAAACTGTGGGATCCGGCGCATCATGTCGAACGTTCGCGCCTGCCGAGTGCGGGCGAGATTCATCGGCGCATCAACGGCGCGAGTTTCGACGCCGCGACCTACGACCGTGAACTTGCCGAACGCGTGCGCACGGCCCTGTACTGAAACAAAGTGAACATGACTGATTCCCATCCGGCGTTGCGGCAACGCTCGCCGTCCGCAGAACGCAATCGCGAACCGATCCTTGCTGTATTGCGCGAGGTGCTGCCGGCCACCGGCCGCGTGCTGGAAATCGCGAGCGGCACGGGCCAGCACGCCATCTGCTTTGCCGGCGCGATGCCTGGGCTCGACTGGCAACCGAGCGATCTCGATGCCAATGCGCGTGCGTCGATTGCCGGGTGGATCGCGCACGAAGGGCTCGCGAACGTGCGCGCACCGCTCGCCATCGACGTGCATCAGGCGCAGTGGGGCGTGCAAACGCTGGATACGCTCGATAAGCTCGACGCCGTAGTCTGTATCAACATGATTCACATCTCGCCGTGGAGCGCGACGCAGGCGCTGTTCGCCGGCGCGAGCCGCCGTCTTGTGGATGGCGGTGTACTGTATCTGTACGGTCCTTACAAACGGGACGGCGCGCAAACTTCACCGAGCAACGACGCGTTCGATCAACAATTGCGCAGCCGCGACCCTGCGTGGGGCGTGCGCGACATGGAGGCCGTGGTAGCGTTAGGCGCATCGGTCGGACTCGTGTGCGACGAACCGATCGCGATGCCGGCGAATAATTTCAGTCTGGTTTTCAGGAAACACCTGGACGTGGCGCGGGTCTGACAGAGGTTCGGTTGCGTGAGGCGCCGCGCGCGGCGGAAAGTCCCGCTGCTTGCCCGCCAACGAGCGCCAAGCCGTCATTTCTTTTATCCTTTCACCCTCGACGTCCCGCCGACGTTTCTTCCGGCGCGGCGTCTCGACATTTTTTGGACTCTGGAGAATTCACATGGGCAAACAGGCAATCGGCGTGGTGGGGCTGGCGGTCATGGGCCGCAATCTGGCGCTCAACATCGAAAGCCGCGGCCACGCGGTGTCGGTATTCAATCGTAGCCGCGAGAAAACCGACGAACTCATCGCCGAATATCCGGACAAGAAGCTGGTGCCGGCCTTCACGCTGGAAGAGTTCGTGGAGTCGCTGGAAAAACCGCGCCGCATTCTTCTGATGGTCAAGGCAGGCGAGCCGACCGACGCGACCATCGCGTCGCTCAAGCCGCTGCTGGACAAAGGCGACATCCTGATCGACGGCGGCAATACGCATTTCACCGATACCATCCGCCGCAATCAGGAACTGGCAAAAGCCGGCCTGCATTTCATCGGCACGGGCGTGTCGGGCGGCGAAGAAGGCGCGCTGAAAGGTCCGTCGATCATGCCGGGCGGTCAGCGCGACGCCTATGACCTGGTCGCTCCGATCCTCACCGAAATCGCCGCCAAGGCGCCAGATGGCGAACCGTGCGTTGCGTACATGGGGCCGGACGGCGCAGGCCACTTCGTGAAGATGGTGCACAACGGCATCGAATACGGCGATATGCAGCTGATCGCCGAGAGCTACGCGGTGCTCAAGCAGGTCGTCGGTCTGTCGAACGAAGAGCTGGGCAAGGTCTATACCGAATGGAATCAGGGCGAACTCGACAGCTATCTGATCGAAATCACCTCGAAGATTTTCGGCAAGAAAGACGAGGAAACCGGCAAGGACCTGGTCGACGTGATCCTGGATCGCGCGGCGCAGAAGGGCACGGGCAAGTGGACCAGCCAGAACGCGCTCGACCTCGGCGCGCCGCTGCCGCTAATTACGGAAGCCGTGTTCGCCCGCGTGCTGTCGTCGCTGAAGACGCAGCGCGTGGCGGCAAGCAAGGTGCTGGAAGGGCCGGCGGCCAAGCCGCTCGGCGCGGAGCGCGACGCGTTCATCGAGTCGGTGCGCCGCGCCCTGTACTTCAGCAAGGTGATTTCGTACGCGCAAGGCTTCGCGCAACTGCGGGCGGCGTCGGAAGAATATAAGTGGGATCTGGACTACGGCACGATCGCGAAGATTTTCCGCGCCGGCTGTATCATCCGCGCCCGCTTCCTGCAGAAGATCACGGACGCCTATACGAAAGACAAGGCGATCGCCAATCTGCTGCTCGATCCGTACTTCCGCGACATTGCGAAGAACTATCAGTCGGCGTTGCGCGAGGTCGTGATTGCCGCGATCAATGCGGGCGTGCCGGTGCCGGCATTCGCGTCGGCCGTGGCGTATTTCGACGCGTATCGTTCGGAACGCCTGCCGGCGAATCTCGTGCAGGCACAGCGCGATTTCTTCGGCGCGCATACGTTCGAGCGTATCGACAAGCCGGGTAGCTTCCACGCGAACTGGAACTAGGCGTTTGAACTGCGGCCCAGCGCGCCCTTGGCATAAGGCGCACCGGGCTGCAGATCCGATTGAAATCGAGACGGGTAATTATTGCTCAAAGCTATCAGGCAAATAGCATGGCGGGGCGCCAAGCCGCTTACTGTTGCGAAAATCGAAATAGAGTTTCGTCGTCTTAGGGGTTTCCCCTAGGTGTCGACGCTCCTAAACTTGTACTTAAGCGCTACGGGATAACAAGCCCAAAGCGAATTAAAAACAAGTTCTGGAGGTTTACATCATGAAGACTCTTATCTCTGCAGTTGTCGTCGCCGCCGCTCTGGTCGCTCCTGTTGCTTCGTTTGCTCAATCGAACCAGCCGGTTACGCGCGCTGAAGTCCGCGCCCAACTCGTGCAACTCGAAAAGGCCGGCTACAACCCGATCGGCGACCAGATCAACTACCCGGCTAACATTCAGGCCGCACAAGCACGTGTCGATGCACAGAACGGCACCGCTCAAGCTGTGAACAGCGGCTACGGTTCGCCGATCGCCGGCACCTCGCAAGCCGGCCGTCCGGTGAGCGGTAACGACCGTAACTCGGTTTACTTCGGCAACTAATTCACGCTGAAGCTGATGCAAACGCCGCCTGGCTGACAGGTAGCGGGTAATAAAAAAACGCCGACCGGATTGCCGGGCGGCGTTTTGTCGTTTAGGCGCAGATCAGCCGTCAGTTCGATTTCAGGCTGCGATTCAACGAATCAACGATTCGGCAAATGCGGAATCCCTTCGTTGCTAGTCAGGTTTAGCTGATGAATCTGCCGATGCGCCTTGTTCAGATGCGCCTGCGCGGCCACGCGTTGCGCTTCCAGTTGCGACACCTCCTTGTGCAACTGATGTTGACGGTTCGACACCGTCTGTTCCTGCGCGCCGCGCCGTTGCAGATCCGTGCGCAGCCGCTCGGCCTGCGCCTCGGAGCGCGCGATCATACGCGCAAGCTGTTCGTTTTGCGCCTCAAGTTGCGCGCGGCGCGTTTCGCCGTCCGAGAGCCGTGTCGCCTGTTCCTCGAAGTGATGGAAGGCCGTTTCGGCGGCTTCGAGATCGGCGGCTTTGAGCGCGCGCCACAGCGAGCCGTCCTGATACAGCGCGACGTAGTACGCCAGTTCCTTCGCGTGAAAAAGCAGGCTCACCGAATAGGCGAAGCTGCGGAACACGCGGAACGGCGTCAGCGCTTCTTCTTCAGCGAGCCATTCGATTTCCGCGGTGTCGGCCATCTGCACGCCGCGCGCGCTGACCTGGGAGGGCACCACTGGCACCGGCCGCAATGTCGTCACCGGCCGCGCCGGCTCAGCGGCTGGGATGGGCGCAGCCGTGGCAGCGGGCGTGACGTCGGCCGCCGCGGCCAGCGCCGCGTCCTCGCTGTCGTCGGGCGAGACGGGATTGGCAGCGTTCTCTCGTGCAACCTGCACGAGATGCGATGGGCCTGCCAGCACGCTGCGGCGGTTCAGGAGACTTTTCACGGCGGTTCCTCCGGTTGACTCGCCCGAAACCTTCAGACGGCGCCGACGGTCAAGCATGCCGGACAATCTGGCGGTTCGAGCGGTGAGCGAAAAGTGGCGGACCGGCGGCGCCAGTGGATGGACGCCGGGGGTGCGCAGCAGTGCGGATGCGTTTGCGCGAGCGCGGCTTTAATGCAGCGTGCGGTGCCGGCGGCTTATTTCATCGAACAACGCGCGGCTGGGTTCCAGGGCAAGCAACCAGGATTCGTCGTAACCGCTGAGATTGTCGAGCGCCTCGCGCAGCCGTTCGATCGCCAGAGCGGGAATCTCGACGCTGGCTTCGACGCCACTCGCCAATCCCGCGATACTGGCCAGCTGGACCAGGGCGTCGGCGGCTTCGGCGACGTCTGCCGCGAAAACCAGGTGCGTGTTCAGCAACTCGACCAGACCGGGCGACGCCGCGATATCGTCGACGTTGAGTTGCACGGCCAGAAACGTGGCTTTGTTCATCCCCAACTCCTCGCAGGATCCAGGCGTTTTGCGTACGGTGCGTCCCGGCAGCATGACTGAGTATAGGCGAGGGTTGAAAGGATTCAATAATCACACGAATGTGCCCGAGCGATCTCGTGCCAGCGGTCGTGCCTGCCGCAGCACCTATAATGGGGCCAGTCGAAACGTGGGATCCTGCCGGGCCGGGAGGTTCGGTATGCGGCACGGATAACGCGCCGGCAGCGTCTGCTTCTCAACCGGCTATTCACCATGAAGATCATTCGCAGCAAGAGTTTCACCGCCACGCGTCCGTGGGGCGCGCTCGATATCGCCAACATGCGCGGCATCACGACGCGCCTGCATTGGACCGATCAGCCGTACAAATGGCATGTCAACGACGGCGAGGAAGTGTTCGCCGTGCTCGACGGCCGCGTGGAGATGCGATATCGCGAAGGCGGTGTCGAACAGTCGGCCATTCTGGAAACGGGCGATGTGTTCTACGCGTCGGTGGGCACCGAACATGTCGCGCATCCGATTGGTGTCGCGCGCATTCTGGTGATAGAGGCTGAGGGCAGTGTTTGACGATTCGCAGGCCGATGCCGTGCCGAGACCATTGCCGATGCACACGGCGGCATAATGGATAGGCGTCGCGGCGAGCGCGCCGAGCGGCACGGCAAATGCTTCGGGCTGGTTGAATCCGATTGAATCAAATGTCGAGGAAAATCACATGACAAGACAATGGCAATTCACGGCGACCCGGTTGCTGATCGCAGCCACATTCGGCGTGATGATCAGCGGCTGTACGTCGATGCCGTGGGACAGCACGCCGTTCTACAGCAGCGCGCCGTCCCACCCGACCACCCTTGGCACGGTCCCTGTGCCAGCCGGTTACTATCGCGCCAATCCGGGTGACACGCTGGCGGCCATCGCGTCGGCGTACGGCCGCAGGCCGCAGGAGATTGCCGCATGGAACGGCCTCGCGTCGAATTCGGCGGTCAATCCGGGGCAGGTGCTACGGGTGGCGCCGCCCATGGCGTCGGGTAGTGTGGTGACACCGCCGGTCAATGTTGCCGGTCAGAATGGTTCGGCCGCGACGCCTGGCGCGCCCGGTGCCGCTGGTGTTCCGCAACAAGGCGTGCTGCTATGGCCGTTGCGTGGTCCCGTGCTGAAAACCTTTGTGCCCGGCAAGTCGAACGGCATTGTGATCGGCGGCCACCCGGGCGATCCGGTCAAGGCCGCCGCGACCGGCCGGGTGGTTTACGCGGGCACGGGTATCGAGGCGTACGGTCCGCTCATCATCATCAAGCACGACGACTCGCTGATTACCGCCTACGGGCAGAACAGCACGCTGCTGGTCAAGGAAGGCGACGCGGTCGCACAAGGGCAGACGATCGGCGAAGTCGGCGTGGATAGCCGGGGCGTGGCGTCGATCCAGTTCGAAGTTCGCCAGAACGGCCAGCCGGTCGATCCGCTTGCGTGGCTGTCGAAGTCTGGCGGTTGAGCCGGGCGGCACGAATCCATACGTAGCGTAGACAAACAGAGACACATAAGGCTTTGATCATGATCGATTTGCGCAGCGACACCGTAACCCGTCCGACTCCGGCCATGCTCGCGGCAATGTCGGCCGCCGAAGTGGGCGACGACGTCTGGGGCGACGACCCAACCGTGCTGCGTCTGCAGGCAACGGTCGCGGAGCGCGCCGGCAAGGAAGCGGGTCTCTTCTTCCCGAGCGGCACGCAGAGCAATCTGGCGGCGTTGATGGCGCATTGCGCGCGCGGCGACGAATACATCGTCGGCCAGTTGGCGCACACCTATAAGTACGAAGGCGGCGGCGCGGCGGTACTCGGCAGCATCCAGCCGCAGCCGCTCGAGAACGCCGCCGACGGTTCGATCCCGCTCGAGAAGATCGCCGCCGCGATCAAGCCGATCGACAACCACTTCGCCCGCACGCGGCTGCTGGCGCTGGAAAATACCATCGGCGGCAAGGTGCTGCCGGCGGGTTACGTCGACGAGGCGGTGCAGTTGGCGCGTCAGCGCGGCTTGTCGGCTCACCTCGATGGCGCACGGGTTTACAACGCGGCGGTTGCCTCGGGCAAGCCGGTTGCCGCGCTGTGCGGACCGTTCGATTCGGTCTCGATCTGTTTTTCAAAGGGTTTGGGCGCGCCGGTCGGCTCGGTATTGGTCGGCAGCCAGGCGCTGGTCGAGGTGGCGCATCGCTGGCGCAAGGTGCTGGGCGGCGGCATGCGTCAGGCCGGCGTGCTGGCGGCGGCTTGCCTGTACGCGCTGGATCACAACGTCGAACGTCTCGCCGACGATCACGCGAACGCCGCGCATCTGGCCGCCGGTCTGGAATCGATCGACCAGGTCAAGGTGCAGTCAATCGCGACCAACATGGTATTCGCACAGTTTCCGCAGCAGGATTGTGTGCCGCTCGAAGCGTGGCTCAAGGAGCGCGGCATCCTTACGCAGATGTTGTACGCGTCGCGATTCGTTACGCATAAAGATGTGTCGCGTGCGGATATCGATACGTTTATCGCCGCAGTGAAGGGGTATTTCGCGCGCGTTGATCGATCGGAGCAACGAGGCTGAGAATCCCGGATTGAACAGCCGAGTTGGCAGGCCGGGATTGAAAGGCTGAAATTGATGGGGCGCGGAATCGAAAGCTTGAGATCGAAGCGCCCTGGTCGACATGCCGGGAAGGAAAAACGGGCGCACTGCCACAGCAGTGCGCCCGTTTTGTTTATTCCGTCGACGCTTTCGCGTGCACGCCCGCGCGATGCGACGGCGCGAACAGCCGCAGTCCGCTCGCAAGGCTTGCCGCGCCGGCGAAGAACGCGCCTGCACTGAGCGCGAGTGTCGGGCCATGCCGGCCGGCGATACCGAAGCTCAGCGCGACCAGCGCAGCGCCGGTGGTCTGCCCGAGCAACCGCGCAGTCGCGACGATGCCGCTGGCGCCGCCGCTGCGCTCGGGCGGCGCGCTCGCCATCAATGCCTTCAGGTTGGGTGACTGGAAGAAGCCGAAGCCCGCGCCGCAAATCGCCATGCGGATGCCGATGTCGAGCACATGTGGATGTGCCGGCAGCAACGCCAGCGACGCCATTCCCGCCGACATCACTGCAAGGCCGATCGCACCGAGCAGGCCCGGCGGATAGCGGTCGGACAGACTGCCCGCCAGCGGCGCGGCCAACGCGACCACCACCGGCCAGGGCGTCATCAGAAAGCCGGTCTCGACCTGGCTGCGATGCAGCACATCCTCGAAGTAGAAAGGCAGCGACACGAACGCCAGCCCTTGCGCGGCGAACGAGCACACCGCGGTCACCGCCGACAACGCAAACACCGGCCGTTTGAACAGATCGACGGGTAGCATCGGTGCGGGGTGACCGGCTTCACGGCGAATCAGTAACACGCCGAACACCACGGCGATCACCGCCGCGCTCAGCACCAGTTGCGTAGGCGCGCGCTGGGCCGCCTCGCCGAGCGCGAAGATCAGCGCGGCGAAAGTGACCACGTTGAGAAGCGCTGCAATCGGGTCGAAGTTGTGTGTGCCGCGCTCGGTGTGCGGCAGCGCGGGCCACGCAAAGCCTAGCGCCAGCAGACCGAGCGGCACGTTGACCGCGAACAGCCACGGCCACGCGGCAACGGACAGAATCAGCGACGCCACCGTCGGCCCGACCGCGAACGACACGCCGACGATCAGCGCATTCGTGCCCAGGCCTCGTCCGAGCCGATGCGGCGGATACAGATAGCGGATCAGCGCCGTGTTGACGCTCATGATCGCGCTTGCGCCGAGGCCTTGTAGCACGCGTGCGGCGGCCAGCATCGGCAGCGTCGAAGCGAGCGAGCAGGCCAGCGACGCCAGCGTGAAAAGCGCAATGCCGCCGATATAAATCTTGCGATGCCCGACGATGTCGCCGAGCGCGGCAAGCGGCAGCAGTGTCGCGACCATTGCGAGCTGGTAGGCGTTGATGATCCACACCGACGCCGCAGGCGCCGCACGCAGATCCGCGGCGATGGCGGGCAGGGCGGTGTTGGCGATTGCGGTATCGAGCGTGGCGAGCGCGACCGCGAGCATGATCGCGGCCATCGCCCGGCGGTTGGCCGCGGACATCGGGCCGTCCACTGGAAAAGTCTGGTCGAGCGTGGCACCGCCGGTGGTGCTGGGTTTGTCGGACAAGGCGTGGCTCGTCGGGTTATGCATGCCGAGGCGCCATGCATGTCGGAGGGACAGCGCGGCGCGCCAGCGGCTGGGTTGCGTGGAGTGAAGCGCGCGTGGCCTGAGTCCGGCAGTCAGGGCGGTTCACGCGGTGAATGGAGCAATTGTTACAGAGTCGTGGAAATCGTGCTGGGAGGCCTGCGGAGTGGGGGCGTGTTACCAGCAGCTCATAACGCAACTAACGGTCAAGTTCACGCCGCGTCTTCAAATCCGCATCGTGCCGCGTTGTCGCATAGCACTTCGGCATAACAGTCCAGCAGACGAGGTGCGCCGATTTGACCACGCATCGAACCGGTCAACGCGTTCATCGGCAAGTCACACGTCGAAAAAATAATCGTGCTGTTTCTTCTCAGGGAAGCGCCTGTCGCGGCTCGCCATCGTTTGCCTGTTTTGCGGGCCGATGCACGTGCGCAGTGCCGAGTACAGGCCGCTTGCACCGCGTACGTGCGCAGAACCCGTGAAGTGTGGCGTGTCGACAGGCATGGCATGTGCGTGAGCCCCCGCTCGTGCTCGCCGGTGTCCGTGGGCCGTAAAATGTCGTACTCTGTTCGTTAACCCGCCTGACCGACACGCGCCTCCCGTCCGTCATCTATGCGGTTCGCGTATGTCGCGTCGTTTTTTCCCGGAGGCTTCGATGACAGCCGTCGATCTGGAATTCGACCAGCTCAACAGTACCGTCGACGCGCTACGGCGCTCAATTTCCAATCGCATGATGTACGGCGTCGGCAAGGACGCCGTCACCGCTCACCCGCATGACTGGCTGCACGCCGCGGCGCTCGCCGTGCGCGACCGGCTGGTCGCGCGCTGGATGAAGACCACGCGCCTGCAGTACGAACAGGACGTTAAACGCGTCTACTACCTGTCGATGGAATTCCTGATCGGCCGCACGTTTACGAACGCGTTGCTCGCGCTCGGCATTCACGATCAGATGAAGGAAGCGCTCGCGGGTCTCGGCGTCGATATGGACATGCTGGTCAATATCGAGCCGGACGCGGCGCTCGGCAATGGCGGCCTCGGGCGCCTCGCGGCCTGTTTTCTCGATTCGATGGCGACGCTCGGCATTCCGGGCTTCGGCTACGGTATCCGTTACGAATACGGCATGTTCCGTCAGGAGATCGTCGACGGCGAGCAGGTCGAAGCGCCGGACTACTGGCTGCGCGCGGGAAATCCGTGGGAGTTTCCGCGGCCCGAGATCAAGTACATGGTGCATTTTGGTGGGCGCACGGTGCAGCGTGGCGAGCATGTTGAGTGGATCGACACTGAGCATGTGAACGCCATGGCCTACGACACGGTGATTCCGGGTTACGCGACCAGTGCGACGAACACGTTGCGCCTGTGGTCCGCGCGCGCGAGCGAAGAACTCGACCTCGGCGCGTTCAACCGCGGTGACTACCGCAACGCGGTCGACACCAAGAACATGTCTGAGAACGTGTCGCGGCTGCTCTATCCGGACGATTCGACGCCGGCCGGCCGCGAATTGCGGCTGCGTCAGGAGTATTTCTTTGTTTCAGCGACGATGCAGGATCTGATTCGCCGCTATCAGCGCACGCACAGCACGTTCGGGCGTTTCTCCGAAAAGGTAGCGGTGCATCTGAACGATACGCACCCGGTGCTGGCGATTCCGGAACTGATGCGTTTGCTGGTGGATGTTCATCATCAGCCGTGGGACAAGGCGTGGCAGCACGTCACGAAGATCTTCTCGTACACGAATCACACCTTGATGCCCGAAGCGCTCGAAACATGGGATGTCGAGATGCTCGCGCGCCTTTTGCCGCGGCATCTGGAGATTATCTTCGAGATCAACGCGGGCTTTCTCAAGCATGTCAGCGAACAATCGGGACATGACGGCGAGATGATCCGCCGCATTTCACTGGTCGACGAATATGGCCAGCGGCGTGTGAGGATGGCGTATCTGGCGATCGTCGCGAGTCACAAGGTGAACGGCGTATCGAAGCTGCACTCGCAACTCATGACGCGCGACATCTTCGCCGACTTCGCGCGCATCTATCCCGATCGTTTCACCAATGTCACCAACGGCATCACGCCGCGGCGCTGGCTGGCGCAGGCGAGTCCGTCGCTGTCGTCGCTGATCGATCAGCAGATCGGCAAGCATTGGCGCAGCAATCTGTTCGAGCTGGAACAACTGCGCAATCTGCGCAACGACAGCGCCTTCGTCGATGCTTTCCGTGAAGCGAAGCGGCAGAACAAACTGCGGCTCGTGCAGCGGCTCGCGCATCACACCAAACTGCACTTCGATCCCGATGCGCTGTTCGATCTTCAGGTCAAGCGCATTCACGAATACAAGCGGCAGTTGCTGAACGTGCTGCATGTGATCGTGCGCTACAACCAGATTCGCGCGAATCCGGAACGCGATTGGGTGCCGCGCGTGGTGATGTTCGCCGGCAAGGCCGCCTCCGCGTATCGCATGGCGAAGACGATCATCAAGCTGATCGGCGACGTCAGCGAGAAGGTTAATCACGATCCATTGATCGGCGATCGTCTCAAGGTGGTGTTCGTGCCGAACTACGGTGTAAGCGTGGCCGAGTTGATCATTCCCGCAGCCGATCTGTCCGAGCAGATTTCAATGGCCGGCACCGAAGCGTCAGGTACCGGCAACATGAAGCTCGCGTTGAACGGCGCGTTGACGATCGGCACAATGGACGGCGCCAACATCGAGATCTGCGACGCAGTGGGGCGTGAGAATATTTTCATCTTTGGCCACACCGCTGACGAAGTGGACGGCCTGCGCGCCACTGGCTACCGGCCGCGGCAAGTCTACGAAGAGAATCCGGATCTGCGCATGGCGCTCGACCAGATTCGCTCAGGCTACTTCTCGCCGGACGATCCACGACGCTTCTCGGACATCTTCCACACGCTAGTGGATTGGGGCGATCACTACATGGTGCTCGCCGATTTCGCCGCGTTTTCGAAAGCGCAAGACGAGGTGGATGCGCGTTTCGTCGACAAACGCGGGTGGGCCGAGAGTGCAATCGAAAATGTCGCGGGCATGGGGCAGTTTTCGTCCGACCGCACGATTGGCGAATATGCGCGCAATATCTGGCACGTGAATCCACTCAGTATGGAGTGATGCGAACGCATTTGTGATTGTGTTTGCGCTTGTGTCTCGCTTGAGTCTGCGCTTGTGTCTGTTTACTAAGGCACTTGCTCAAATAAAAAAAGGCCGTGCGAAAAAATCCGCACGGCCTTTTTTATCGATCGATGAATATCACGGAGCGAATCGTTCGCTCTCGTTCGTTGCATGCAGACCGAACTGCGCGCGCGGGAAATCGAATAATACGTCGATATTCTGCATGGCCATCAAACCGACCACAATGCGATTCGCGTTTGGTTTCGCCTTGACGATCGTGACTTGCGCTTTCTCGTAACGGTGTACCCATGGGCCGGTGCCGATTGCCGTTTCATAGTTGCCCTGCTCGAGCACATTGCCGACATCGCCGTCACCGGTCCAGTTGGGCGCTGTGTCCATTTCGATGCGGATCATGCCAGTGCTGCCGGTTGCGAACACCAGCGGCGCGCAAAAAGTCATCTTGCCGGCCACATTCACGCATCCACGCGGCCATTGTGCCGTGCCATCTTTCGACACCGTCATCGGCACCATCGTGTAGTCCTTCGTCATGGTGTTTGAGGGGCTCAACACCATGTACGGCTTCGCGAAGTTCGAATGCACCAGATAACGTTGGCCGATGTTGTCGGGCAGCGCGCGCAACGGTTGTGTGTAGCTGTTGTCGTCCGGCTGTGCGGCGCCGACGCCGACAATGCCGGAAAACGCCCAGCCGAATTCACCGGTGTAGCCGTCCATCCCGACACAGTGCCGTGCGTTCGGCAGGCAGCGCACGACGTCCACCGCTTGCGCGGCGATCGGCGTCGGCGTAGTACCGGCCAGGCTGAACGGCACCTTGACGCCTGAGCCGAGAATCTCCACGCCGTTCGCGAATGACAGCGAGGTCACGCTGCCGGCGCTTGAATAGTTCGAAGCCGGCAGCACCGACTTCAACACCCGCGCGCCTTGCGTTCCCGTGTCGAGCACCATGTACACCGGCTTGCCGTCGAGCTGGACCGGCAGGCCGAGGCGTGCATGATCTTCGTCGGCTCGTTCCACGTGCAGCGGGATCAGCAGGCCGTCATTGCCGCCATTGATCAGCGCGGCGTTTGCAGCGGGCGGCGTGGGGGTAGGGAAGGTGGTGGAGCACCCGGTCAGCGCGGCAAGCGCGCCTGTTGCGATCAGGGTCACTACAGCTGAACGACGAAGATGATGAGCAAAATGCCGGCGCGCGGCATCGAGAGACGACAGGAACATAGGATCACGCTTTGCAAAAAGGCGGATCCCTGGCGAAGGCGATGCATCGTTGGCTGCGAGTTGGGCAGCCTGGACAGCACTGGCGGCAATCTCAGTGGATTGCCGCGGCGTGGACGGAGAAACCGGGACGCTTGCGGGGGCCTGCGGGAGGGAACACGCGATAACAGGAGCGCCGACTCTACATGGCCACCCGCGGGCAATTGCAAAGATGTGTAAAGGTTTGGGGGGCGGCTAGTCAGTTGCCCGTGCAAGCATTGATCTATGTCAATAGTTGCGTGGACGGCGGATCACGGTGGTTTGCGCGTGACCGAGCGTGGCGCGGTCGAGGGCGGTTGTCAGCAGCCCGATCACGTCCTCGAGCGAGCGCGAGGTTACTTCGACACGAAAGGTCACGCGCTCGAGTTGTTTGTCGATGGTCACGATGTAGAGACGCAGATCGTCGCCGAGGGCGGTATGCAACGCGCGCCGTCCATTTGCCGACGAAGTGCCGGGCACGGTGACGTCGATAATGACAAGCGGAACGACGATATGGGTGCGGCGGGGCATGCGTGATTCGCGCGGTGCGCGCGGGACGGAGACTTCAGACGTTGCGACGGACGTGAGCATCATGGTTGCGCCGATTCGACGAGGCGGCGCGCGTTATTGACACCCAACCACTCTAGCGGCGCGCGCCTCAACGACGCGCAAAAGCTGCCCGTTGGCGAATCAATTTTGTGTTAACGCGCCACGCCCGGCGTTTTACGGATGGCGAACGCTCAAGCCTTCGGCGCCGGAGCGGCTGCCTTCGCCTCGTGCACGGCCGCGGCAACGCGCTCGACGAATTCGCGATCGGTGCTCATGAGCGCCTCACGCAGGCCATTCGCGGTCTGCACCATCAGACGATGCGTGACGTCCTGAGTCGCCCAGGTAAGCCAGCCGACCACCACCAGCATCGTGCCGCACACCATGCCGACCGGCGAGCGCAATATCCCGCCGACAATAGCGCCGACGAGTCCAAGCAGCGAGATCGCGCGTGGCAAGACTTTATTCTTCTGCACGGTGACGACCTGTACGTCCACGATGTCGCGCAGCGGAAAGACCTGGCCGGCCGACGAGAGTGCGTTGCGCGTGACTGACACGCCGCGATCGTTGAAAGGGGTTTCCATCGAGTCCAATGCAAGCGGTAGCAAAGGGCGCAGCGTACCAGAAGCCGCGGCGGCGCTGGAAGTGGCTGGGCGTCGCGAGACCGCTTTACATCAACACAGGTGCCTGAAAAACCGATCGCGCAAAAGAAAAACGCCCCGCAGGGCGTTTTCCATAACCTTTTGCCGGCAAAGAGCTAACGCTCCTCGCCGGCAAAAGTAAGACTCGTTTAGAACTTGTGACGGATACCGACGCGGAATGCCAACTGGTTGTCCGCGCCCGTGCCCGACGTGCTGAAGTAGCTCGTGCTCGAACCGATCTGCGCTTGCAGATCCTGCGTACCGTTGCGACCCGCTGCGATCTGGTAGATACCCAGTGCATACACGTCCGTACGCTTGCTCAGCGCGTAGTCGACGCTCAGGTCGGCCTGGTTCCAGTGGCCGCGATTCGCATTGCTCAGGTGCATGTACGTGTAGCCCGCGCCTGCCGTCAGTGCCGGCGTGAACGCGTACTTTGCGCCCGCTTCGTATGCCGCGAACGTGGTCGAACCGCCTGTGATCGGCTCGAAGCGCGTGTTCGTGTACAACGCCCACAGCGTGGCTGCGCCGATCGAGTAACGGCCGCCGACACCGAACGTGCGCAGATCGCGGACGTTACCCGTCGAGACGTTGGCGATGCTGGTCGAGAACGCCGGGGTTGCCTGGCTCGGGTAACGGATGTCCGTGTACGCTGCGCCAACGCCGAACGGGCCGTTCGCGTAGTTCACGCCGACGCTGTACGCACGCGACGAACCTGCCACCGGTGCTGCGGTCGTGCCGCCAGCCGGCGAGCCGGCAAATGCGCCAGCCTGGTTCGAGAAACCGTACATCGCGCCGAAAGTCAGGCCCGCGAAATTCGCGCTGCTGAACTTGACTGCGTTGTTGATACGGCTCGACGTCAACTGGTCGACGTCGTTGATGTGGTAAGCGTAGTTACCCGCGACGGTTTGGCCACCCGTCGAGTAGTTGCCGCCCAGATAATCCGTCGAAAACGAGTACTGGCGACCGAACGTCAGCGAACCGACGCCGTTCTGCGACAGACCGACATACGCTTGACGGCCGAACATCGCGCCGCCCTGGCCGAGCGTGCCGTTGCCGCTGTTAAAACCGTTTTCCAACACGAACAGCGCCTTCAGGCCGCCACCGAGGTCTTCGGTACCGCGCAGGCCCCAACGGCTGCCTTGAGCAACGCCGTCGTCGTACTTGAAGAGGTTGCCGTGGCCGGTGGCGGTCTTCGAGTTGTTCACATAGCTGATACCGGCATCGATCAGGCCATACAGCGTGACGCTGCTTTGCGCGTGGGCGGCACTGGCGAAGACGGCGAGAGTAGCGGCGGTCAATACTTTCTTGTTCAAGACTTTCTCCGATTAAAAATTAAGCGATCGCGACGCCGTGCTCTTCGGTAAGGTCGTGCGATGGCCCGAAATTTAAGGGAACGCAGAGTAAGGTATGTGACAGCTTGGCTTTTTTTGATATCTGTCGTGTCGGCGCGACACTCATCTAGCTTCGCTAGTTGAAATCAAGCAAGGCACGTGGCTCATAAGCTTTTTCTGGCTCGTGCATATAAGCGTGTGAAAAACGATTGGTTTTCGGGGGCATCGGCCGCATGCGACGATCCGCGCCTATCAATCAAAACCGCTCGAGGGACACGCATGCAACGCCGGAAAATCATCCAGAATCTGCTCGCTATCGCCGCCGTTTCACTCACGGCAACGTTTGCGCATGCTGACGACAAACAACTCAAGATCGGCACGATGAGCGGCCCGGATGCGCAGATCTGGTCGGTTGTGACCAAAGTTGCGGCGCGAGAAGGGCTGAATGTGAAGGTCATCGAATTCAACGATTACGTGCAGCCGAACGCGGCACTCGACGCCGGCGACCTCGACGCCAACGGTTTCCAGCACCAGCCGTTTCTCGATAGCCAGATCAAGCAGCGTGGCTACAAGATCGTCAACGTCGGTCTGACCTACGTTTCGCCGATGGGCTTCTATTCGAAGAAGTTCAAGTCGCTGAAGGACTTGCCGGAAGGCGCGAAGGTCGGCATCCAGAACGATCCGTCGAATGGCAATCGCGCGCTGCTGCTGTTGCAGAAGTACGGCGTGATCAAGCTGAAGCCGGGCGTCGGCACGAACGGTGTCAACGCAACGCCGCTCGACGTCGCCGAGAATCCGAAGAAGATCAAGCTGATCGAACTCGACGCCGCGCAATTGCCGCGCTCGCTCGACGACCTCGATGCGGCGTCGATCAATACGGACTACGCGGTGAAGGCCGGTTTGCAGCCAACGAAAGACGCGATCGCGATCGAGGACCTCAAAGGTCCGTACGCGAATCTGATCGCCGTGCGTGCGCAGGATCGCGACAAGCCGTGGGTCAGGAAGCTGGTCGCGGCTTATGAGTCAGACGAAGTGCGCAAGTACATCGACACGCAGTTCAAAGGCGCGATCATTCCAGCTTTCTGAATGGCTTCATAAGCGGCTTTCCAGCCGTCTTTGAACACTCCGTTCTTTCGCAACAGGCACGTAAACGTAGATCGCCCGCTGAAATAGCGGGCGATCTGCTTTGCAGGCATTGCCTTGCGCCGCAGGCAAATACCGGCAAGCGCGGCCTCTGCGGTGCCTTAATTGCTCAACAACGACCCGCTTCTGAACGCCTTCGCGCCGGCAATGCGCGCGAATTCCAGCCCGGCCGTTGCAAAGCGCGTCAAATGCCGCGCGTACAGCACGCCGGCCACGGTGCTTTTCAGCGTCACGACGCGATCGGTTAACGGATCGACGACGTCGGCGATCTCATGGCCGACATCGACCCAGGTGCCGACTTCGCAGCGGTAAACCAGCACGCCGCTCATCGGCGCGACGATCGGCTCGGCGCCGGCCAAAGGAGTCGCGGCGAATTCGAGTGCCGGCAGCGGCGCCGGCGCGCCGTCGATCACGCCACGTGAGGTCAGGTACTCGATGATCGCCTGGGCGTCGCGCTCGGCGTACTCGTACGACACTTCGCGTTGGCCGCGAAGTTCGATCGTGACCGAGATCGAGCCATTCGGAATCGGAAAACGGTCGCCGTAACGGCCGCGCAGATCCGACCAGCAGAAGCTGTGAATTTCGTCGAACGGATTGCCCACCGAATTCAGCGCCAGCAGCGACGCCTTCGCGTCCAGATAGCAGGCGAGCGGCTCGACTTCCGGCCACAGGTCCGGATTCGTGTACAGGTGCATCGCGGCTTCCCAGTCGCAGTGCAGATCGAGTACGACGTCGGCGTCATACGAGAGCTTTTGCAGCGCCAGACGTTGGGATTCGAGTTCGGTTGCCGGCTTTTGCGCGTCGAGCGCTTCATGCATCGCCGCGCGGATCGCCGTACGATTGGCGTCGATGTTGTCGGTCAGACGCGCCTCGATACCGGGCTGAATCAGCGCCGACAGCTCGTAGAAATTGCGGTTGAAGTTCTGCGCGCTGTTGGTCTCGAAGCGGCCCGTCAGATGGCCGAGAAAGTGTTGATTCAGACCGATCGGATTGGCCACCGGCACGATCACGACCTCGCCGAGCACCTTGCCGGCGGATTCCAGCGCGGCAAGCTTGCGGCGCAATGCCCACGAGACCAGCATGCCAGGCAATTCGTCGGCATGCAGCGACGACTGGATGTAAATCTTCTGCCCGCCGCCGGGACCATAGTGAAAACTCGTCAGATTACGGGCGGTGCCGAGCGTTGGGGCAATCAGCGGATGGGTTTGGGTTTGCATGGTTTTCAAATCCGCGGGCAAGTGGGGCATGCCGCGCTATGTCGTTGATTACAAGGGAAAGGGTGCTTCACTGTCGGTCATTGGCGGGCTGGCTCGCGGCGCCTCTATCGCACGATCTTAGCCGATATGACGCGACGCGTGGTTTTATGCGGCGTCATCCGGATGGCACGCGGGCAGGCATGGCCGGTTCAATCGCAGTCCGGGCGGCGCGGCAAAGCGGTTGCGCAAACGAAACGGGCTCCGCGTGATGCGGAGCCCGTTCCCTGGCAAGCCGGCAAGCGTGCCGTCAGACGCGCGTGGCTGGCTTAGCTGCCGTACACGTCGAAGTCGAAGTACTTCTTCTCGAGCTTCTTGTACGTACCGTCCTTGATGATGTCGGCGATCGCCTTGTCGACCTTCGCCTTCAGATCGGTGTCTTCCTTACGCATGCCGATACCTGCGCCGTTGCCGAGGATCTTCTCGTCGACGATATCCTTGCCTGCGAACTCATAGCCCGCGCCGCGCGGCGTCTTCAGGAAGCCGATTTCAGCTTCAACCGCGTCCTGCAGCGATGCGTCAAGACGACCCGACAGCAAGTCGGCGTAGACCTGGTCCTGGTTCTGATACGGCACAACCTTCGCGCCCTTCGGTTCCCAGTAAGTCTTCGCGTAGGTTTCCTGGATCGTGCCTTGCTCGACGCCAACCGCTTTGCCCTTCAGCGAATCGGCGGTCGGCAGGATGCCCGAACCCTTCTTCGTGACGAGGCGCGTCGGCGTGTTGAACAGCTTCGCCGAGAAGGCGATCTGTTCAGCGCGTTGCGGCGTCATGGACATCGACGACAGCACACCGTCGAACTTCTTCGCCTTCAGGGCCGGAATCATGCCGTCGAAGTCGTTTTCGATCCACACGCACTTGGCCTTCAGGCGCGTGCAGATTTCATTGCCGAGGTCGATGTCGAAGCCCGCGAGCTTGCCGTCCGAGCCCTTCGACTCAAACGGAGGGTAGCTGGCGTCAACGCCGAAACGGATAGTCGACCAATCTTTAGCGTGTGCGCCAATCGAGACGGTAGCAAGCAGAGCAACCGTCAAAGCCGCTAGCAGTTTTTTCACTGTTTAACTCCTCGGTGTAGTTCAAATACTCCCGTATGCGGTTGTGCCGCTGCGGGACGCCCGGCGCGACTTACGACCGGGCTTGGGTTGAAGCTGCCGGCCGGGGCGGCCAGCAGCGCGCGCCAAGCTTATCAGTTCAAAAAGATTGGGTAGCTAGTGAAACACCGGATGGCAAAAGGGAATAGCTTCTAAAGCCGGAATCTGGTCGGGATTCAACGGCGCCGCCATGCGTCTTGCATTGATTTCGTGCGCTGCGGATTGGCCTGTAAAGACCTCGTAATGAAGTTGTCTAATGACGGGACGGCGGGATGGCGGGGGCGCTGCCCGGATACTTCGCGCAACGCGTTGTTCTGCAAAACCAGTATTTAAAGTAACACTATTTACTACCGGATATTGCCGTCTATTAAGGCGTTCCTGTTTCAATTGCCCGACGATAAGTTAAAGATTTCGCAAGAATTACCGTTAAACGCAGATGAGCACATTTGTTAAATCACGCCGGATAGTTCGTTTTTCTCTATTGAGGCGAGGGTGGAACCAAAATGGTTTGCTTGGCGCTATTATCAACGCTCCGCACGCTCGCCATTGCAGCATGCGCGCGTATCGGTATCTGTCTGAACAAAGTCATCGAGCACTACGCCCGCGGTTAAACGCCGCACGCCTGTCTGCGCTCGTCGTAAAGGCCTTCTGCTAAGCGGTGTTGTATATGCACACGATTTCCATGGCAGATGAAATGCGCTGTTTCAATCCATCGTTACGGCGCCGGATTGCAGTTGTGGCGGCATGCGCGCATTCACGGCGCTGCGGCGGCCTTTCCGGCTTTTTGACGCTGCTGATAAATGCCGCTTTCTGCTGTAGCCTTTTGTCGCCGGCGCCGGTCGTGGCCGCCGACAAAGTTTTGCGTGTGCTGGCCTGGCCGGGTTACGCGGACGCCGACGTCGTCAAGACTTTCGAAATACGCTATCACGCGAAGGTTGAAGTGACCCTGGTCGATTCGGACGAGGCGCTATGGGCGCAGATGCATGTCCAGGCCACGCCGCCGTTCGATGTGCTCGCTGCCAATACGGCTGAAATCGAACGCTATACACGCGCGAATCTGCTGGCGCCGCTCGATCTGGCCAGTTTGCCGAATACGAAAAAACAGTTGCCGCGGTTTCAGGCGCTGTCGTCGATCGAAGGGCTGACCTCAGCGGGCAATGTGTACGCCATTCCATTCACGTATTCGTCGATGGGGCTGATCTATGACCGCAAGCAGATCGCCGTTGCGCCGCGCTCGATGCGCGAACTGTGGAACCCGCGCTACCGCGGCAAGGTTCTCGACTTCAATAGCGCCCAACATAATTTCTCGTTCACCGCGCTGGCGCTGGGCTATCCCCATCCGTTCCAGCTCGATGCCGTGCAGATGCGCGTGATCGCCCACAAGCTCGTCGATCTGCGCCGCAACCTGCTGACCTATTACAAGCTGCCGGAAGAAGCGACCGCGTTCTTCATCCAGCACAACGTTGCCTTGATGTTCGGTAACTATGGCACCCAGCAGGTTGAATCGTTGCGTCGTGCCGGCGCGGACGTGGGCTACGTGATTCCCGACGAAGGGGCGCTCGCGTGGCTGGACTGCTGGTCGATGACGCGTGCCGCAAAGGATCACCCGCTCGCGCTTGCATGGATCAATTACATGCTCGAACCGGACGTCAGTGCGTTGTTGACGCAACGCCAGGGGCTTGCGAATACGTTGACGGCGCCGGCGGAAAACAGCGACAACGCGCACATCGTCTGGATCGGTCCGGTGGAAGATATCCAGCGGCGCGAAGACCTGTGGAAGAGAATCGTGTCCGGCGACAGGTCGGAGCGTTTTTGATGATACGTCCCGGCCTGACATTCAAATTATCGATTCTGCTTGCGTGCATCGGCGTGCTCGCGTCCGGCGCGACCGGTTATTACGCGTATCGCGCGAACCGGACGATGCTGGTGAACGAGGCCGAACGCAGCCTGCTGACTTCAACGGAACTGCTGGGGCAGCGCTTTTCCGTGTCGATCGACGATGTCGCTGCCGACGCGCTGGTGCTCGCGAGCCTGCCGTCCTCAGCGGACGTCGTGCGGACCGACAACGGCGTTGGCGCGAATGCGCCGCGCGAACAGTTGGCGCAGGCGTATGCCAGCTTCATGGTTCACCACCCCGAGTATCTGCAAATCCGTCTGATTACCCGCAAGCACTACGGACTCGAACTGATCCGTTTCGACCGTGATGCGGACGGCCTGGTGCGGGTCGCGGGGAACAGCTTGCAGGAGAAAGGCCAGTTCGCGTACGTGTTCGACACGCTCGCGTTTTCCGCCGGACGCATTTACACCTCGCCGATCTCGGTGAATCACGAGTACGGTACGCATGCCGCCGAGGGCAAACCGACGCTGCGGCTCGGCACACCCGTGGCGGATGCGAGTGGGGCGGTGGTGGGCGTCGTCATTATCGACATCGATCTTGCCGGTCTGCTCAAACGTTTGCAGAGCGATTTGCCGAGCGACTACCAGGTCTATCTCGCCAATGAATGGGGCGATTTTCTGGTCCATCCGGATGCCTCGAAAACGTTCGGCTTCGACAGGGGGCGTCGCGTTCTGATGCAGGACAGCTTTCCCGCCACCAGGCCGCTCTTCGATCAGTCAGAAAGTGAAGTGTTGCTGAACGGTCTCGTGCGGCCAAAACAGGCGACCGGTCAGGTGCTCGCGTTCGTACGCAGGCCGTTCGGCGCGTCCGAGGGTAATCGCTTTATCGTGCTCGGCCTCGCCAAGCCGCTCGAAGATGTGTTGTCCGGCGCGACCCAGCTGGGCAACAGAATCGTTCGCATGGTATTGATCTTCAGCGTGCTGGCGCTGTTCCTCGCGGTTCTGTTTGCCCGCGCGCTGACCAAACCTTTGCACATCCTCGCGCACGCGGCGACGCACCTGTTCGCCGAGCACGCGATGGAGACGATGCCGCTCAAACGTACCGACGAGATCGGCGTGCTGGCGCGCTGCTTCGATCGTTTGCGCCGGGAAATCCGGTCGCAAATGGATGTGCTGCATAACAAGCAACGTGAGCTCGTCCATCTCGCCACGCACGACGGGCTGACCGGCCTGCCGAACCGTATGTTGTTCATGCAGAAGCTCGCGACAGCGATCGAAGAAGCGACGCGGCGTGGGGAAGGGCTCGCCGTGCTGTTCGTGGACCTCGACCGCTTCAAGCAGATCAACGACCAGTTCGGCCATTCGATTGGCGACAAGGTGCTCACCGCGGTGGCGCGCCGGCTGAAGCAGGTGCTCTGCACGGCGGACGTTGCCGCGCGCCTTGGCGGCGATGAGTTCATCGTGTTGATCGAAGGGCCGCGCTCCGTGGAGGCGGCCCCGGCGATTGCCTCGCGGATCATGGGCGCGTTGAACGAAGAACTGCTGATCGACGGACAAAGCATGGCAGTGGGCGCGAGCATTGGCATCAGCCAGTTTCCGGACGACAGCACCACGGTGGAGGAACTTCTGCTCAACGCCGATGCGGCGATGTATGCGGCCAAGTCCGGTGGGCGGTGTGGGTATATGCGCTACCAGGATGTACTCGAGGCACGGAAGCAACAACAGGCGCAAGAGCAGTTGCAGGCGAGCGAAGGTGCAACGGAAGGTCGTGAGGCGGAACCGACTGCCTGACGCGCCTTCCTTTAAAAAAGCGCCTATAGAAACACCTATGAGAGACGCCGACGTGTCGCCTCAACTCAACTCAACTCAACTCAACTCAACTCAACGCTTCAAGCGGCGCCGTGCCGGTCGCACTCGCTTCCCAAAGGTACGAATTCAAAGCGACGCGGCAATGGCTCCCCGTGCACCTTTTTCGTGAAGCAACTGCAATGCGTGCTGAAGCGCTTTCCTGAATTCAGGAAGGTCGGTCAGATTTGCAGGAAACACTTCGCGCACTGACAGTAATGCGTCCATCAGCGCCTGTGGCTCACCATGCGCTGATGCCGCGAGCGCCTGCAATCTACTCGCCAGCGGATCGCTGATTTCATAGCGCATGCCGTCGTCCGCATGGGCCTGCAAAAACATCATCCAGGCCGCTACCGCCAGCGCGAGACGCGTGAACGTTTGGCCCGCGTCGATCCGCGCCGCAATCGTGGCGAGCAGACGTGGTGGAATCTTCTGGCTGCCGTCCATCGCGATCTGTGCGCAGCGATGTTTCAGCGCCGGATTAGCGTAACGCTCGAGCAACGCGTCCCGATAGGCGAGCACGTCAAATGATGCGGGCATGGTTAGCGTCGGCGCGATTTCCTGCGTCATCATCGCGTGGATGAGATTGCGCATGGCGGGGTGGGAGACCGCTGCGTCGATCGTATCGAACCCACCGAGCATCGACAGATAGGCCAGCGTCGAATGCGTGCCGTTCAACATGCGCAGCTTCGCCAGTTCGAACGGCGTGACGTCCACAACAAGTTGCGCGCCGACGGCGTCCCACGCGGGACGTCCCCCGGGAAAGCGATCCTCAATGACCCATTGCCGGAATGGCTCGCACGGTACCGGTGCGGCGTCCTGGTAACCGGTCGTATCGGCCACGGTCGTGCGCTCGGCCTCGGTGGTTGCCGGCACGATACGGTCGACCATCGTCGATGGAAACGCAACCCGGGCGGCGATCCAGTCGGCCAGCTCAGGATCGGCTTGCTGCGCGAACGAACAGACCACCTGGCGCAGCGCGGCGCCGTTGTGGGCGAGGTTGTCGCACGAGAGCACGGTAAACGGTTCGCCGTTCGCGCCGTCGCGCCGCTCGCGCAATGCTGCGACGAGAATGCCCGGCACCGTGCGCGGCTCGAGCGGATGGGCCAGATCGTGCGCGACGGCGGGATCGTCGAGCGCGACCTCGCCGGTTTTCGGATCACGGCAGTAGCCTTTTTCAGTGACGGTTAGCGAGACGATCCGTATCAGCGGATCCGCGAGGCGCGCGAACAGGGCAGTGCGATCGTGCGGCATGGCCAGCACTTCGCGCAATGCACGCACGACCGTCACTTTCGCGCCGTGCGGCCCGCGTTCGACCACGCTATACAAGCCTTGCTGCGCCATCAGCGCGTCGCGCTTGCCGACATCGCCTTGCAGCGTGACGCCGCAAATGCCCCAGTCGCCACCCGCGGCGAGCATGGCCTCTTCCGTATAAAGCGCCTGATGCGCGCGATGGAAATTGCCGATCCCCAGATGAACGATGCCGATGCGCGGCTCCCGCCATTGCGGCGACAGCAGGTGCGTTTGCAACGCCGGCAGTGCGTGGCGGACGAGGCGAGGCAGGGTGGCTGCAGAGCTCATGTAAAAAAATCCAGATCACGAAAAAGGCTTCGAAACGACGCCGTTCAGCGGGAAAACCCTGATTTGACGTCTCGCTATACTTGTATGGTAGCATCGTTAAAACGGCTTGAGACAGGTTGAAGAAGGTGATTTTCCGCTTCACTTCCCATTTCATTTTCCACCTCAGCCGCTGTTCGAAACCGACATGAAAACAGCAGATCGTTTGCCGCCGCTTCACGCGGTTCGCGACCCGCTACTGCAAGGAAGATGTCATGAAGATCGTTCGCGCCGACGTGATCGTCACGTGCCCCGGCCGCAATTTCGTTACGCTGAAAATCGTCACTGACGAAGGCGTGCACGGTATCGGCGATGCAACGCTGAACGGCCGCGAACTGGCGGTTGCTTCGTACCTGAAAGACCACGTGTGCCCGTTGCTGATCGGCCGCGATCCTGGCCGTATTGAAGACACCTGGCAATACCTCTACAAAGGCGCGTATTGGCGCCGCGGCCCTGTCACGATGACGGCGATTGCCGCGGTGGACATGGCGCTGTGGGACATTCTCGGCAAAGTGACCGGCATGCCGCTGTACAAGCTGCTCGGCGGTGCCTCGCGAGAAGGCGTGATGGTGTACGGCCATGCCACCGGCCGCGACATTCCCGAAGCGCTCGATCGTTACGCGGAACATATCGAAGCCGGCTATCAGGCCATTCGCATTCAATGCGGTGTGCCGAATATGCGCTCGGTGTACGGCGTGTCGAAAGGCAGCGGCAAGTACGAGCCGGCCACCAAGGGCGCAGTCGAGGAACAGAGCTGGTCGTCGGAGAAGTATCTGGATTTCGTGCCTGAACTCTTTGAGGCGGTGCGCGACAAGTTCGGCTTCGATACCCATTTGTTGCATGACGTGCACCACCGTTTGACGCCGATCGAAGCCGCGCGCCTCGGCAAATCGGTCGAGCCGTATCGCCTGTTCTGGATGGAAGACCCAACGCCCGCGGAAAATCAGGCCGGCTTCCGGCTGATTCGCGAGCATACCGTTACGCCAATCGCGGTGGGCGAGGTCTTCAACAGCATCTGGGATTGCAAGCAGCTGATCGAGGAGCAACTGATCGACTACATTCGCGCGACCTTGACGCACGCGGGCGGCATTACGCATTTGCGGCGCATTGCGGATTTTGCTTCGCTGTATCAGGTGAGAACGGGTTGTCACGGGCCGTCGGATCTGTCGCCGGTGTGCATGGGCGCGGCGCTGCACTTCGATCTGTGGGTGCCGAATTTCGGCGTGCAGGAATACATGGGCTTCCCTCAAGAAGCGCTCGACGTATTTCCGCATGCATGGCGCTTCGAGCGCGGCATGATGCATCCCGGCGAAGCGCCGGGCCACGGCGTCGACATCGACGAAGCGGCCGCCGCGCGGTATCCCTACGACCCGGCGTATCTGCCGGTCGCGCGTCTCGAAGACGGGACGCTGTGGAACTGGTGAGTCGATTCGCCCGGCTAACCTGATTACATAATGATGGAGACACGCGTGAATCCAGCACGCCCGCAAGCCGCCGCGCCAGCCAGCACCGCCATGCTGCGCCGCGTGGCCTTCGCCTCGACCATCGGCACCGCGGCCGAGTACTACGACTTCTTCGTTTACGGCACAGCCGCCGTGCTGGTGTTCGGCCAGAAGTTCTTTCCTTCCGCCGACCCGCTGATCGGCACGCTCGCCGCCTTCGCCACCTATGCAGTCGGTTTTCTGGCACGGCCACTAGGCGGCATTGTGTTCGGTCATTTCGGCGATCGCGTCGGCCGCAAGAAAGCCTTGATCGTGACGATCCTGATCGTTGGCCTGGGAACGTTCGTGATCGGCCTGCTGCCAGACTATCAGTCGATCGGCATCTGGGCGCCGATCGCGCTAATCGTGATTCGCGTGTTGCAAGGCTTTGGCGTGGGCGGCGAGCAGGCGGGTGCCGTGTTGCTCACCGCGGAATACGCACCGCCTGCGCGGCGCGGCTTCTTCGCGAGTCTCGTGCAACTGGGCGCGCCAGCCGGTTTTCTGATTCCGTCGGGTCTGTTCGCGCTGCTCACCGCGACGTTGACGCAGGCGCAACTGCTCGACTGGGGCTGGCGCATTCCGTTTCTCGCCAGCGCGCTGCTGGTCGCCGTGGGGCTGTATATCCGCTTGCGCACTGAAGAGTCACCGATCTTTGCCACGATCCAGCGCACCAAATCTGTGGCTTCGCGCCCGGTGGTGGAAGTGGTGCGCCAGTTCGGTCCGACGATCGTCAAAGGTGTCGGCGCCAAATTGATCGAGGCCTGCGCTTTTGCGATGTACACCATGATCGTGCTGGCCTACGGCAAAGCACACGGCATCGCGCAAAGCATGCTGCTCGAAACGGTCATCGTCGCGGTCGCGCTCGAACTCGTGACGATTCCGCTCGCCGGTGCGTTGTCCGATCGCATCGGGCGGCGGCCGACCTTCATCGCGGGTGCGTTATTGCATGTTGCGCTGGTGGTGCCGTTCTTCATGGCGATCGACAGCGGTAATCGCGCGGCGATCCAGCTCGTGATGATTCTCGCCATCAGCGTCGGCCACAGTCTCTGCTATGCACCGCAAGCCGCGCTGTTCCCCGAATTGTTTCCGGCGCGCGTGCGTTGCAGCGGTATCGCGCTGATCTGGCAAATCGGTTCTTTGCTCGGCAGCGGCGTACTCGGACTGCTGGCCGTCAAACTGATTCAGCTCACGCATGGCAATTCGCTCGCGTTGATTATTTACGTGGCGGTGCTCGGCATCGTGTCTGCTGTATCGCTCTTTGCATTGCCGGAAACCGCGCCTCTGCGCCGCGGTGGCGATCTCCACGATTGGGGCGGCGGCGAGCCGGTCGAGGCGCATACGGCAGCGCAAGCATCTTCGTCGTCATCTTCGTCTTCCCTCGCGCAGCCCTGAGCGCGCGACCTTTGCCATACCGGAGTCCATCATGCTCGCAGCCGTGCTTCACGAACCCAAACTGATCCGCATCGACGAAGTCGATCCACCCGAACCCGGTCCTGGCCAGGTACGCGTGCGCGTGCGCGCCGGCGGCATTTGCGGCTCCGATCTGTCGTACTACTTCAAAGGCAAAAGCGGCGATTTCGCGGTGCGCGAGCCGTTCGTGCTCGGACATGAAGTGGCTGGCGAGATCGATTCGCTCGGCGAGGGCGTGAGCGCGGAGCATCGGCTAACGCCTGGGCAGCGCGTTGCCGTCAATCCTGGGCTGGCCTGCGGGACGTGCCGCTTTTGCGTCGGCGGGATGCCGAATCATTGTCTGAACATGCGCTTCATGGGCAGTGCGTCGACCTTCCCGCACACACAAGGCATGTTCCGTCAGTACATCGTCGTCGCGGCGCGGCAATGCGTGCCTGTGCCGGATGGCGTCGATTTCGCGCAGGCGTCGATGGCCGAGCCGCTCGCCGTTGCGTTGCATGCGGTGAAGCAGGCCGGCTCGCTCGTGGGTGCAAGCGTGCTGCTGGTCGGTTGCGGGCCGATCGGTTGCATTCTGCTGAGTGTGGCGCGTCGTGCCGGCGCGCATCGCGTGGTCGCGTTGGATCTTTCGGATCGCGCGTTGCAGGTCGCGCAGCAACTCGGCGCGGATCAGACCGTGAACGCCGCAGACAGCACTGTGATCGATCAATGGTCCGCACAACGCGGCACGTTCGACGTGGTCATCGAGGCATCGGGCAGTCCCGCCGGCCTCGATACGGCACTGCGTGCGGCGCGCGCGGGCGGCACGGTGATTCAGGTGGGCAATCTGCCGGCTGGCCAATCGCCCGTGGCGGCGAACCTCGTGATGTCGAAAGAACTCCGCTATCAAGGCTCGTTCCGTTTCACCAGCGAATACGCCATCGCCGCCGATGAAATCGCCTCAGGCAAGGTCGATCTGCGGCCGCTGATGACGCACGCGTTCGCGATGAGCGAAGCAAACCGCGCGTTCGAAGTAGCGCTCGACCGCTCGCAGTCGATGAAGGTGCATCTGAACTTCGACTGAGCATCCCCATGTTGCATGGGCGTTGCACCGATCCGCAGCGCCTTGCGAAGCCAATCAAGCTACTAGAGCTATGCAAACGCCCACCAAGAGGCGACCCGAAGGAGACACCTGATGATCAAGAGTCAACGCTGGTTTGTCGTCGCGCTACTGTTTCTGGCCGGCGTCATCAACTACCTCGATCGAGCCGCGCTGTCGATTGCCGCACCGCTGATCCAGAAAGACCTGAACTTCTCGCATGCGCAAATGGGCATCGTGTTCAGCAGTTTTTTCATCGGCTATGCGCTGTTCAATTTTGTCGGCGGGGTGCTGTCGGACAAGGTCGGCGCGAAACGCGTGTTCGGTACCGCAATGGGTGTGTGGTCGGTGTTCTGCGGTGCGACCGCATTGGCAAGCGGCATCGGCTCGCTGATCGTGCTGCGCGTGCTGTTTGGTATGGGCGAAGGTCCATTCAGTTCGTCGAACAGCAAGATGGTCAATAACTGGTTCCCGCGCAAGGAAGTCGCGAGCGCAATCGGCGTGATCAGTTCGGGCACACCACTCGGCGGCGCGCTGGCGGGGCCGGTAGTCGGCTTTATGGCGGTGCAGTTCGGCTGGCGCTGGGCCTTTGTCGCGATCATGCTGCTGGGACTCCTGTGGCTCGTTTTCTGGGCGGCAACGACGACCGAGCACCCGCATGAAAATTTGCGCGTCACGCCTGACGAGATCGAACTCATCCGCGCCGGTCAGGCGGACGAACATGCGATCGCGCATTCGGCCGATGGCGAGAAGCTCGGCCTGCGGCACTTCCTGAAGAAGCCGATTATTCTCGCGACGGCCTTCGCGTTCTTCTCATACAACTACGTGCTGTTTTTCTTCCTGTCGTGGTTCCCGACTTACCTGACCGAAGCGCATCACCTGAGCCTGCGCGACATGAGTTTCGCCACGGTGATTCCGTGGCTGCTCGGCAGCATCGGGCTGGCGGCGGGCGGTTTCATCTCGGACTTTATCTTGCGCTTGACCGGCAAACCGCTGCTGTCACGCAAGATCGTGCTGAGTAGCTGTCTGGGCGCGGCGGCGGTGTGCGTTGCGTTGGCTGGGCGCGTCGCCAGTACTCAAAGTGCGGTCGCGCTGATGTCGGTGTCGATCTTCTTCCTGTATGTAACGGGTGCGGTGTATTGGGCCGTGATTCAGGACACCGTGCCGCGTGAACACGTTGGCGGCGTAGGCGGCTTTGTGCACCTGCTCGCGAACCTGGCCGGCGTGATCGGACCGGCGGTGACCGGCTTTATCGTCGAGGCGACGCACGGCAATTACGCTAGCGCGTTCGTACTGGCAGGGGTGATTGCCGTGCTCGGCGCAGTGTGCTCACTGGTGTGGATTCGCGAGCCGCGACCGAGTGTGTTGAACATGAAACGTGCATGGTAGTATGGTGCGGCACACTTCAGTGGATATCCAGGCAGGTATTCATGGTGTGTGCCGCCTCCCTCGCTATTCATTCGTTGCTTTGCTGATGCCGACCAAGAACCTCCACGCCAGCGCGTCTTCTTTCTCCTCCGATGCGACGCTCACCGCGCCCCGCACACGCCGTCGTGCGAGCGTGCAGGGCGGCGAACGCGTCGAGTTGCCGGATCTGACCGCTAGCGTCTCGTTCGACTCGCACGAGCCCATCGGCAAGCAGATTTTCCGCGCACTGCGCGAGGCGATTTTTGTCGGTCAGATGGTGCCAGGCACGCCACTCTCGGAGAAGGAAGTGTCCGACATGTTTCAGGTGTCGCGGCAGCCGGTGCGAGAGGCGTTCATCAAGTTGGTCGAAGCGGGCGTCCTTCAGGTACTGCCGCAACGTGGCACCTTCGTGAAACGCATTTCGCCGCGCCAGGTGCGCGAGGGGCGCTTCATTCGCGAAGCGATCGAGACGGCGGTGGTGCGCAAGGCAGCCTTATCGATTACCGACGCGCAGTTGCAGGCACTCGCCGACAATCTTCGCGACCAGAAGCTTGCGGCGAAATCGAACGACACCGCTGCTTTCCTCGCGCTCGACGAGGCGTTTCATTACGCAATTGCCCAGGCGATCGATTGCACGGCCGCATGGGAAACGATTCAGGACATCAAGGCGCAAATGGATCGCGTGCGCTATCTGAGCCTGCCTGACGTATCGCCGCTCGATCTGCTGATCAAGCAGCACGCAAAAATTCTGGCGGGCCTTCGCGCGCATGACCCAGGCGCCGCTGAAGAAGCGATGCGCAGCCATCTGCGTGAGATTCTGATGTCGCTCGGTCCGATTGCCGAGCGCAATCCGGCGTGGTTCGATGCGGACGAACCGGAGCGTGTGCCCTTGTCGACCTGACGCGAGACGCGCAGGGTCTCGCTCGTTGCAACAACGCGCTTTGTCAAACGGCGTCACGAAAACGCAGCGTCGAGTCGTTACCATGAGGCCTCGGACGGCCCCGATTCCACGCGCAACGCAGCGTCTGCATGCTGCATCGTGCTAAGAAAGCAGGGCCTTTTGCACTTGCTGAGGCCCTCGTTGATCAGATCTCATACGCGTAAAGCGGCAGTGTTGGTGGCGCTTGCCGGTATCGGCCTCGCCGTCGGCGCGCCTTTCGCTCTCAATTCGCACGCGGCGTTCGCCGGGCTGCGTAACGTCTCCCTCTATGTGTTCGCCGCACTTGCCGCGAGTGCTGCAATCAGCGCGATGGCAAAGGCCGGCAAGCTGCATCTGATGCAGACCGCGCTCGGACTCCGGGTGAGTTTCCTGCGCACTTTTGCCATCACGCTGGCGACCGATTTCGCGTTCCTGGCTTCGCCGCTGGGTGCCGCGGGTTACGGCGTCAACATCGGCCTGCTGCAACGCGCCGGGGCATCCTGGTCGCTTGCGACGACCGTAGTCAGCGCGGATCAGGCGCTCGATCTCGCGTTCTTCACGACCGCCGTGCCGGTTTCCCTGCTGTTTGCATTCGGGCCGCTGACGCAAGTGATTCCGCGCGCGAGCGTGCCGCTCCTGTTCGGCGCGCTGGCCGGCGCCGTGTGCGTGATGGGTGTCTGCTGGATGAATCGTCGGCGCCTGGCGGCGGCATTGGACACCGCCGGCCGGCGCGCTCATTGGCTCAACCAGCGCCGCGCGAGGTTGAGCAGGTTTTGCCACAGCGTTCGCCGGCAATGGCTGGAACTGGTCGCCGTACCCAAGTGGCGGCTTGCCGCGTTGTGCCTGCTGACGACGCTGCAGTGGCTGCTTCGCTATGGCGCCCTTTGGTTTATCCTGCGCGAACTCGGTTACCGCCTGCCCTTAGGTTTTGTGCTGGCCGTACAGGCAGTGGCCTTGCATGCCGCGTTGTGGACCGGTGTGCCCGCGGGCGGCGGCACCGGCGATATCGCTCTCGCTGCGGCATTCGCGACCTGGGTGCCTCGCGCAAGCATCGCGACGGCGCTGGTCCTGTGGCGCTGCGCGACGCTTTACAGCCCGCTGATGCTGGGTGCGGCAGGTTTTGTTGCGCTGGCAACGAGAGGACGCGATCCGCTTTCGGCTGTCGAATGACGCTTCGAGGCCGGGGGCGAACGGGGCGGCGTGGCTCGCCGGGCTCACAGGTCTCGCTGGCTCGGTCGGCGTTTTAGCGCGGACTATCGGGTATCGGGCACTTTCCGGATGCGTGCCGCAAAACTCGCCCGCGAGCCGTGGTCAATACGCAAGCGAAGCATTTGAAAGGTCTGTGAAATTAGCGCAAGCGGATAAACAGCTTTCAACAGGTCCGCGAGCATGCGCCATTCCGCGCGTATGCCCTTCCAGTAACCGAGTTTCTCTGTTTTGCGCGCCTGCTTGACATGGGGCCAGTGAGTGACTGCGATCGGCAGATGGCGCGCGATGATGCGGTGGTTCATGAACACCTCGATCCCGAAGCGTGGCAAGCCGTGAACGTCCTGCAGGACTTCGCTCAACAGCGTTTTTTTGACCACGCGTTCACCGGAGACGAAATCGAGACCGATGGCGCGAAACGCCAGCAGGCTGTTCTGGCGCAGACTCAGGCTCACGTGCGCGCTGCCTTGCAAAACGGGCAGGGCGAGCGCGCCGATGTCCGTGGCGGTCAGGCCCTTCAGGTCGGCATCGAGCAGCATGAGCCACTCACCTTTCGCCGCGGCGATGCCAACCGCCATTGCGGCGCTTTTGCCCTGGTTTTCCGCACATCGAATCAGTTGTGCGGACGCGAAACCTTCCACTATTTCTGCGGTGCCGTCGGTCGAACCGTCGTCCACCACGATGATTTCGTCAAGCAAAGGATGGATGCAGGCCACAGCCAGCACCGCACCGATGCGAGGCGCCTCGTTATAGGCGCAAATGACGCAGGAGATTCGTGGAGGATGTCTGAGCGGCGGGCGAGCTGTCATGGAAAGAGGCGTAGCGAGCGGGTAATGGTGCGGTGCAGCACAAGGCTTACTTTTCAGCTATAGTCGGGATACGGCTTATGTCCAGAGAGGTACAGCATGTACGACGCCGAAATCGCCGCCACCCTCCTGAATCGTTGGGCTGCACGTTCATCAACTACTGATTTCGACGCCTACTTCGATTTGTTGCGCGAAGGCAATCTTAGTTTCACCTTTCAATCCGGGCACGTACGCGAAGCGGGCATTGAAGAGGGGAGCGCATTCACGGTCGAATCCCTCGTGTTCGGCGACGGTTCGCGCACCTTGCGCGTCGAAGCGCCCGACCGGACACCCCGCTGGACGCGCTGGGCCGCGGTGGAACCGCTGCTGTCCGCACCCAGCGAGGCCTGAACACGATCGATTCGTCAGACGATCCGCGCCCCGGCGCGATACGTCGCGCGCGGCACCGGCAGCGTGTCGAGCATCGTGACGCGTACGAAGTCCGCGCGCAAACCCGCTTCGATCGCCCCGCGATCATGCAAGCCCGCCGTGCGGGCCGGTTCGGCAGAAACCGTCGCCATTGCGCGCGGCAGCGTCCAGCCGGCCTTGCTGACCAGTTCGAACACGGCAGTCAATAAACTGGAAGGCACGTAATCCGACGACAGGATATCGAGCAAATCAGCTTTAGCCAGTTCGAGCGCCGACACGTTGCCGGAGTGCGAGCCGCCGCGCACGATATTCGGCGCCCCCATGATGGTCGAAATACCGTGCGCGCGTGCCGTTTCGGCGGCAATGCGGGTGGTCGGGAATTCGGCTAGCACGATGCCTTCGGCCTTGGCCTGTTCGACGTGCTCGATCAGCGTGTCGTCATGGCTTGCCACCGGAATGCCGAGCCGCTTGCAACGTGCGACGATCTCGCGGCGGTGGACGTCGGCGTAACGTTCCTGTTCCAGGGACAGCTCGGCCAGCGCGGTCGCCACGTGTTCGTCAGTCAGCTTGCCGTTGCGCTCCTGGAAGCGGCGCCATTGTTCGCGATCGTGCCATTGACGCTGGCCGGGCGTGTGGTCCATTACCGAGGCAAGCCGCAGCAACGGATGCGCGCACAACGAATCGAACACCTCCACGACATCGGCGGTGGCAATTTCGCAGCGCAGATGCAGAAAGTGTTCGGCGCGCAACAGCTTGCGCTCGGAAAAGCGCGTGAGGGATTCGGCGCATTGCGTTTGCAGATCGCGGCCGCGCAGGCCGACGTTCGAGCGCGAACCGATCGCGAGGGAATCGAACACCGTGGTGATGCCGGCCGCCGCCACTTGCGCGTCGTGGATCACAAAGGCGGCGTCGGTATTCCATTGCACGCCCGGACGCGGCGCCAGATGCTTTTCGAGGTTGTCCGTATGCAGTTCGATCAGGCCCGGCAACAGATAGTCGCCGTCCCAATCTTCCGCTTCGCGCGCCGCGGTCGTGCCGCGCTCGACGTCGCGAATCACGCCGTCTTCGACGCGCAGCATGCCGGTAAATACATCGTCTCGCGTCACAATGCGAGCGTTCCTGATCAACATCGACTTGCTCCGTAGTCTGTCTTGAGTATGACGCCGCCGTGCTTCGACTCAGTGTTTCAGCTCAGCGGTTCAGTTTAGTGCCGTTTCGTGTCAATTAGTGACGTAGCGGCGGCTGGAGTTCAAGGCGACGCGTGGCGACCTTGTTGCGGGTATCTTCGTCGTGAAAGATACCGACAATCGCCGCGCCGCGCTCGCGTGCTTCGACGATCAGATCGGCGACCACGTCGCGGTTCTCCGCGTCGAGCGAGGCCGTGGGCTCGTCGAGCAGCAGCACCGGATGCCCGGCGATCAAACCACGGGCGATATTTACGCGCTGCTGCTCGCCGCCGGAGAAGGTGGCGGGCGCGAGCGACCACAGCCGCTCGGGCACATTCAACCTCGCCAGCAGGGCGGCAGCACGCGCACGGGCTTCGTCTTCCGCCACGCCGCGCGACAGCAACGGTTCGGCCACGAGCGTAAGCGTCGGCACGCGTGGAATCACGCGCAGAAACTGGCTGACGTAGCCGACCACGCCGCGGCGCAGCCGCAGCACGTCGTGCGGCTCGGCGCCGGTGATCGACACCGGCGGCCCGTCATCCGTCTCCGCGTCGCGAATGGCAATCGCGCCCGCGCTGGCCAGGTAGTTGCCGTATAAACAGCGCAACAGCGTACTCTTGCCGGCGCCTGACGGCCCGACCAGCACGACACACTCGCCGCGTTCGACATCGAGCGACACACCCGCGAGCGCTTCGATCTGCACGCCGCCCTGGCCGTGCAGCGTAAAGGTCTTGCCGATGCCGACCGCGCGCAGCATCAGTGCGCGGTTCTCGATGAACGCGCGTTCAGCGGCGTGTGATTCCTTGCTTGTTTCAATGGATCGCATTGTGAGCCTCAAACTGGCAGAACCGAGGAAACCAGCGTTTGCGTGTACGGATGCTGCGGATCGTCGAGCACCTGGTCCGTCAGGCCGGCCTCGACCACTTCACCGCCTTGCATGACCATCAGGCGATGCGCTAGCAGCCGCGCCACGCCGATATCGTGCGTGACGATCAGCACCGACAGATGCAGTGTGGACGTCAACGTGCGCAGCAGATCGAGCAGGCGTGCTTGCACGGAGACGTCGAGACCGGCGGTCGGCTCGTCCATGAAGACGAGGCGCGGACCGGTGACGAGGTTACGCGCGATCTGCAAACGCTGCTGCATGCCGCCGGAAAACGCCGCCGGAAATTCGTCGATACGGGTGGCATCGAGTTCGACGCGTTCCATCCACTGCGTTGCAGTGTGGCGGATGTCGCCGTAATGGCGGGCGCCGACAGCCATCAAAGGCTCGCCGATATTCGCGCCGGCGGAGACGCCGCTGCGCAGGCCGTCGCGCGGATTCTGCTGCACAAAGCCCCACTCCGTGCGCATCAACAGACGCCGGCGCGGTTCAGATAAAGCGAGCAGGTCGAGCTTCTCGCCATGCGTGGCCGTGTAGTGGAGCGAGCCGCTATCGGTTTCCGTTTTCAGCGCGAGTGCATTCAATAAGGTGGTCTTGCCCGAGCCGGATTCGCCGACGATGCACAGCACTTCGCCCGGATACAGATCGAAGCTGACGTTCCTGCAGCCGTTGCGGCCGCCATATTGTTTGGTGAGCGAACGGGCGCTCAACAGCGGCGTCATGCGGTTTCTCCTTTACGCGCTTCGTAAGACGGCAGCTCGAGGTCCTGGTCGCCGCGACGTTCATGGCAGTAGTCGCTATCCGAGCACACGAACATCCGCTTGCCGGCGTCGTCGACGATCATTTCGTCGAGGAAGCTTTCCGTCGATCCGCACAGCGCACACGCGTGCTGCCACTTCTGCACTTCGAAGGGATGATCGTCGAAGTCGAGACTGCGCACCGGCGTGTGCGGCGGTATCGCGTGAATGCGCCGTTCGCGGCCGGCACCGAACAATTGCAGCGCGGGGTTCATGTGCATCTTCGGGTTGTCGAACTTCGGAATCGGCGAGGGCGAGCTCAGATAACGGTTGTTGACGATCACCGGGTAGTCGTACGTGGTGGCGATACTGCCGTGATGAACGATGTCCTCGTACAGCTTCACACTGATTAACCCGTAATCGGCGAGTGCGTGCAGCTTCTTGCATTCGGCGACGCGTGGCTCCAGGCGAAATAACGGTTCGGGCATCGGTACCTGATAAACCAGAATCTGCTTGTCGGTGAGCGGCGCTTCGGGAATCCGGTGACGTGTCTGGATGATCGTCGCTTCGGTCGTGCGGCGCGTGGTCGCCACGCCCGTGGTGCGCGCGAAGAAGCGGCGGATGTTGACCGCGTTGGTGGTTTCGTCGGAGCCCTGATCGATGACCTTCAGCGTATCGTTCTTGCCGATGATCGCCGCGGTCACCTGAATGCCGCCGGTGCCCCAGCCATACGGCAAAGGCATTTCCCGCGAGCCGAACGGCACCTGATAGCCCGGCACCGCGACCGCCTTGAGCAACGCACGGCGCAGCATGCGTTTGGTCTGTTCGTCGAGGTAGGCGAAGTTGTAGCCGTCCGCGGCGCTGTCGTACGACGCGGTGGCGTGAGATGTGGCCGGCGTGTTCATGCGGCTTGCTCCTGCTGACCGTGATCCTGATCCTTGCCCTGATCTTTACCCGCGGCGCCGTGTTGCGCGCGCAGACGGCGCACGAGTTCGAGTTCGGACTGGAAGTCGACGTAGTGAGGCAATTTCAGATGTTGGACGAAGCCGGAGGCCTCGACGTTATCGCTATGCGAGAGCATGAATTCGATGTCCTGCGTCGGTGAAGCGAGCGTTTCGCCGAGTTCTTCAGCGCGCAACGCACGATCGACCAGCGCCATCGCCATCGCTTTGCGTTCCGAATGTCCGAACGCGAGGCCATAGCCCTGCGTGAAAGTAGGCGGCACTTCACCGCTGCCGGCGAACTGGTTGATCATCTGGCATTCGGTGATATCGATATCGCCGATTTCAACGGCTTCACCCAGTTCATCGAGTTCCATTTCAACGGCGATCGTGCCAAAGCGGATTTCGCCGGCAAACGGATGCGTGTGCGCATAGCCGCGTTGGGTGGCGTAGCCCATGGCGAGCAGAAAGCCTTCGTCGCCGCGCGCGAGGTTCTGCAAACGCGTCGCGCGGCTCGCGGGAAAGGCAAGCGGTTCACGCGAGAGGTCGCCAGGTTCCGGCGCTTCCGGCATGGGGCGTTCCTGCTCGATCAGGCCTTCCTTGTCGAGCAGCGCGACCACGCGCGGCATGGCTTCGATTGCGGACTGAGCGGCTTGAGTGGGAGCGGGCGTTGTTGCCGCATCAGCCCCGGCATCGCCTTCGGCGAGCAACGCGAAATCCAGCAGACGCTGCGTGTAATCGTAAGTCGCGCCGAGCAACTGCCCGCCGGGCACGTCCTTGAAGGTCGCCGAAATGCGGCGCTCCACTTGCATGGTTTCGGTATCGATCGCCTGCGTATAGCCGAAACGCGGCAACGTAGTGCGATACGCACGCAGCAGAAAGATCGCCTCGACCAGATCGCCCGCGGCCTGTTTGATCGCGAGCGCGGCGAGTTCTTCGTCGTACACCGAGCCCTCGGTCATGACTCGCGCGACGGCGAGGCGCAATTGTTCACGAATCTGCGCGACGCTGAGTTCGGCCAGCCGCGTATCGCCGCGGCGCTTCTTGTCGAGCAGACGCCACGACGCTTCGATCGCGCGTTCTCCACCCTTGACGGCAACGTACATCAGTTCACCTTCGCTTGAGTTGTGCGCGGCAGGCCGATCAACGTGTTGCCGCAGACGAGATAACAATCGATGCCGCACGGAAAGAGCGGTGCGAGGGCCGCGCGTTCGCGCCAGAAGTGCTCGGGCAAGCCGATCGGCGCGATCGTCGTGGTGTGCTGAATGCCGGGGCCACTTAATACGACCGGCGTGCCGCCCGTCAGTGCTTCGACGCGGATCAGCACTGTCACCGAATGCTCGGGCGATTCCGCTTCGCCGAGAGCAAAGCTTTCCAGTGCCGGCATTGCACTTGCGTCGTGGATATAGGCGAACGCGGCAAGTCCAGGTTCGTCGACGAGCGGCGCGCCGGTATGAAAGCGCAGTGCAGAGTCCAGTGCGGTATCTGCTTGTGCGAGCCACACGGGCGTGGCGTAGTCACACAGGGTCAGCAGTGCGGCGAATGCGGCGAACTCGGCGCGAGTGGCCCGTACTTCCGGCAAACCGTTTTCGACAACACCTACGGTACCCGGGCGCGACAGCGCATCGAGCAACGTACGGAACACCGCCTGGGTGTCGTGGACCGGGTCCGCGAAACCGGGTGTCAACGTAGACAATGCAATCTGTGAGTTTTCCATCAGTCGCCTCTGACCATCGTAAAGAATTCGACGCGTGTCGCCGCAGCATCCTGCCGGCGCTCCGCGCGTTCAGCGACCTGCTGTGCGCCAAACGGCTCGATCAATTGCCGATGCAAGGCCGCGTGATGCTCGGGCATTTGCAGTAGCGCATCTGCCAGAGCAGCCAGTTCGGCGCGGCGACGGTCGCGGCCCAGATGGCACGCCACGCCGACGGTTGCCGTTGCGTCACCCGTGACGCGCAAACGCAACGTGGCGCGTGTGACGGTGGCCTCGCCGAGATTGAACGGGTCGCCGCTGCCGCCGACGCGGCCGCGCACCATGGCGAGGCCGATTTCGGGTGGCCGCAGCCAGTCGTAAGCAGGGGGCGGGACGCCTTGCAGCGCGCGTTCCAGCGCGGCTTCGAGATCGGCGCGCGGTGTGCGGGCCAGCACGGCCATCCATGTGCGCCGCATGGCGGAGGAAGGCGAGGCAGAAGTGGCACTCATCGAAATTCCTGTTGATCCAGCGAGTGGTCATTTGACCATCTATTCATCTAAACGTCTAGACGTTTAGGGGTATGCTTGCGGGGCGTTGATGTGCTTGCCTGCCGTTTCACATTTCCATCACGGCTTGCGCACTACAATGCATGGCATACCGAATATTTGAACCCAGAGGAATGACAGCACCATGACATTGAACGACAACGCGACGCCGGGCACGCTGCTCGAACGCGGCGCGGGCGTTGCCGTCTGGCGGCAGATCGAGCAGATTCTGGCGGCGGAAATCGCCGCGAGCGGCTTCGGCGAAGAAGGCCGTTTGCCGAGCGAGGGTGAACTGGCCAAACGCTTCGACGTGAACCGCCATACCGTGCGCCGGGCCATGCTCGGTCTGGCCGCCTTGGGGCTTGTGAGTGTTGAGCAGGGACGTGGCACGTTCGTGCAACCCGGCGCGATCGACTATACGATCGGCCGGCGCACGCGGTTTACAGAAAACTTGCGCCAGCAGCATCATGCGGCGGCGGGCACGATGCTGTCGGCCGCGCGCGTGAAGGCCGAGCCGAATGTCGCCAAGGCGCTCAGCCTGCGGGCGGGCGCGTCGGTCTACCGCATCGAGTCGCTGCACGAATCGGATGGCGTGCCGCTCACGTTCGCGCGCAACTGGTATCCGGCCGCGCGCTTCCCGGACTTGCCGGCGGTGTTGGAGCGCACGAGCAGCATCACCAGGTCGATGGCTGAGCTGGGCGTGAGCGACTATTTGCGCAAGTGGAGCCGGATCGGCAGTGTGCTGCCTGAGCCGGAAATAGCGCGGCGTTTGAATATCAACCGGCAGCAGCCGGTGTTGTGGGTTGAAAACGTCGACGTCGATCTGGAAGGCACGCCGATCAAATACGGCTTTACGCATTTCGCGGCGGACCGTGTGCAGTTGCTGGTGGAGCACGACGTATGAGCGGCGCGGCATGGGGTGCCGAGGCACGTTTTGCGGTGTATTACGCGCCGTCGCGGGAGTCGGCGTGGTGGCAGGCGGGTTCGGCGTGGTTGGGGCGCGATGCGGAAAGCGGCGAGCCATGTGTGTCACCGCAACCGGAAAACTTGACGCGTCCGCTGGCCGATCTGACTGAGGCACCCCGTCGCTATGGTTGGCACGGCACGCTGGTTGCGCCGTTCCGTCTTGCTGAAGGCGTTACTCAGCACGATCTGCTGGAGGCGACGCGCGAATGGGCCGCTACGCAAAACCCATTCGCGCTATCTGTCGACGCCGCGACGCTCGGCGATTTCGTCGCACTACGTCCTGCTGAACCGGATGGCGAGGCGAACATTCGTGACGTTGCATCAAGTGCGCTGCGAACGCTCCACGGATTGCGCGCCAGGCCGCCCGCCGCGGACCTCGCGCGCCGTCTCGCCGCGCCATTGAGTGAACAGCAGCGTGCACTGCTGATCGAATGGGGTTATCCGTACGTTTTCGACGAATTCCGTTTTCACATGACGCTATCCAGTTCACTCGCCGATGCCGATGAGCGTGCGACGCTGGTTGCATGGTGGCAGTCGAAAACACCCGCGCTTGGGCCGCTCGTTATCGATCACGCGGCGCTCTTTGTCGAACCTGCGCCCGGCGAGCCGTTCGTCCTGTGGCTACGGGTGCCGTTTCATACCGGCGAGGTGAAATAAGCATGGCAGGTCGTCTGATTTATGTCATGGGGCCGTCCGGTGCGGGCAAGGATGCATTGCTGGGTTTTGCGCGCCACCGCCTGATGGGCGCGCCGATTCTGTTTGCGCATCGCTACATCACGCGGCCGAGCGGCCAGGGTGAAGAGCATATCGCGTTGAGCGTCGAAGAATTCGCGGCGCGTTCGGTGCTCGGTCTGTTCGCGCTCGAATGGTCGAGCCACTCACTGCGTTATGGCATCGGGATCGAACTCGACGCATGGCTTGCACGCGGTTGCACGGTCGTCGTCAACGGGTCGCGCCAGCATTTGCAGCATACGTTGGCGCGTTATCCGCACACGGAGGTCGTGCATGTGGATGCGGCGCCGCATATTCTCGAGGCACGGCTCGGCGCACGGGCGCGTGAGTCGGCGGAACAGGTCGCGGCCCGGCTTGCACGACGGGCACCGTTTTCGCTGCCGGAAGGGATTCGGTGCACGACGATCGACAACTCTGGGACGCTGGAGGACGCGGGGCACGCGCTGATTGCTTTTTTGCAAGCAGAAGCCGACGTTCGATAAGCCTGGCTACCCGGCCACGGCCATCCGCTCTCTGGTCGCTTCCTGCAAGCACGACACAAACTGCAATACCGCCGGCGTAGGTAACAGATCACGCCGTGAGATGATGCTGAGATCGTAACTTGGCAGCACCTCTTCTATCTGTGCAATGCGTATGCCAAGCGGCGCGACCATCTGCGCCAGCGGCCTGGTAAAGCAGCCGATCACATCGGTTTGTGACACCAGCCCGAGCGTCACCGCGAATGATGACGGCGCCCGCAGTTGCCGTTTTGGCACCGGCAAGCCGTGCGCATTGAACATTGCCATCATCACGCTATGCGGAAAGTGATCGGCGCCCACGGTCACGATCCATTCCGCGTCGAGCAATTCATGCAAACTCGTGACGTTCGCTAATGGATGCCCCACTCGCATCGCGACGACGAACTGCGTCGAGTAGAGCGGCGCTTGCGCCAGATCGCTGTCGAGCGCCTGCACATGATGGATGGCTGCGATATCGAGCGCGCCGTTGCGCAAGCGCGCGACGGCATCCGGAATCGTGACTTCTTCCAGATGCAGATTCACCAGCGGCATCGCTCGGCGAAACTTCGAAACCGCATGCGGCAGGGCAGTCAGCGCGATCGACGGCATCGTGCCCACGCTTACCTTGCCGGCCAATTCCCCTTTTACCTGTTCAACCGCCTCGACGGTGCGGCGCATATCGCCCAGCAACTGTTCCGCGCGCGGCAACAGCGCAAGCCCGCACGCCGTCAACTCGATGCCGCGCACGCTGCGCACCATCAACTCGGCATTCAACGCGTTTTCCAGCTCACGGATCGTATGCGTGACCGCCGGTTGCGTCACGCCAAGCTCGCGCGCGGCAGCGCGCAGACTGCGATGATGGGCGGCAGCGACGAACGCTTGCAGTTGTTGCAGCTTCATGAGGGTAATCCCGGATATAAAGCTTGTTAATCGGGGTGAAAAAAACAGCATCTTATTCGAACAAAATGGCGTGGCTATAGTGCTCGCCTGTTTGCCGCGCTATGCGGCGTGAATCCCATGGAGCGATAGATGAGCGAAGCCGCGCGTTTTACCGAAGTGTCCGACCTGGCGCCTGCAACAGAGAGCCTGCGCGAGATCCGCCATCACATCCATCACCATCCAGAACTCGCCTACGAGGAAGTGCAAACCGGCGCCCTGGTAGCTGAGAAGCTCGAGCAATGGGGCTGGCAGGTCACGCGAGGGGTCGGTCAAACCGGCGTGGTCGGAACGCTGAAGGTGGGCAGCGGCACGCGCAGCATCGGCATTCGCGCCGACATGGACGCGCTGCCGATCATCGAACAAACCGGTCTGCCGTATGCGAGCGGCACCCACGGCAAGATGCACGCGTGCGGCCACGACGGCCACACGACGATGCTGCTCGGCGCCGCGCAGCACCTCGCCGCCACGCGCAATTTCTCGGGCACCGTGCATCTGTATTTCCAGCCGGCCGAGGAAAGCGGCGTCGACAGCGGCGCGATGAAGATGATCAACGACGGCCTGTTTGAGCGTTTCCCATGCGACGCCGTGTTCGGTCTGCACAATCATCCGGGCGAAGAGCCCGGCGTGATGCTGTTCCGCAAGGGGCCGTTCATGTCGGCGGGCGACAAGGCGATCATCACGATCGAAGGCGTCGGCGGTCATGCGGCGCGTCCGCATCTGACGGTCGATCCGGTGGTGGTGGCGGCGAGCATTGTGATGGCGTTGCAGACGATCGTGGCGCGTAACGTCGATCCGTCGCAGCCGGCGGTGGTGACGGTCGGCTCGATGCATGCGGGCACCGCGAACAACGTGATTTCGAGCAGCGCGAAACTGGAGTTGAGCGTACGTTCGTTCAGCCCTGAAGTGCGCACGTTGCTGAAGAAGCGCATTACGGAGTTGGCCGAAAGCCAGGCCGCGAGCTATGGCGGCAAGGCGGTGGTGGAGTACATCGAAGGCTATCCGGTGGTGATCAATTCGGATGCCGAAACGGATTTTGCGGTGCAGGTGGCACGCGAACTGGTCGGCGACGACAAAGTGGTCGAACAGACCGACATCCTGATGGGTAGCGAGGATTTCGCCTTCATGCTGCAGAAACGGCCTGGCACGTTTCTGCGGATCGGTAACGGCGCGGGCGAAGACGGCTGCATGGTGCACAACCCGCATTACGACTTCAACGACCGCAATCTGCCGGTCGGCGCGGCATTCTGGACGCGGCTGGTGGAGCGGTATCTTGGTCAATGAGGGGTCAATGAGGTGACTCAGGCGCACATGAGCTGCCGATGAGCGGGCGTTGAGTTCGCACCGTCAGCCACACAATCATAACGACGAGGAAGACCCGCGATGAACGTCACAACGGATGCGAGCCACGCTGTCGACGCCACCCGAACCACCAGCCGCGGCGCGGTCGCGGCAGCGGTGATCGGCAACTGGCTCGAGTTTTTCGACTTCACCGTGTACGGTTTTTTTGCCGTGATCATCGGTAAGCTATTTTTCCCGTCGGTGGATCCGACGACCTCGTTGCTCTTATCCGTGGCGACCTTCGCCGCGGGTTTCATCACGCGGCCGCTCGGCAGCGTGATGCTCGGCGTGTATGCGGACCGCAAAGGCCGCAAGTCGGCGCTCAACCTGACCATCATGCTGATGGCCGCGAGCACCGGCCTGATCGCGATTGCGCCGACCTATGCGCAGATCGGCCTCGCCGCGCCGCTGCTGATCGTGCTGGCGCGTCTCGTGCAAGGCTTCTCACAGGGTGGTGAGTTCGGCGCGGCGACCACCACGTTGCTGGAACAGGGTGGCGGCACGCGGCGTGGTTTTCGCGCCAGTTGGCAACTGGCGACGCAAGGCGGCGCGGCGCTGATGGGTTCGGGTATTGCGGCGGCGCTCTCGGGCGCGTTGCCGAAAGAGTCGCTGGAAAGCTGGGGCTGGCGCATTCCGTTTCTGATCGGCGTGCTGATCGCGCCGGTCGGCATCTACCTGCGCCGCCGCCTCGCGGACGAGCCGGCAGGGGCGCACAGCCACGCTATCGAGCGCGGTGTGCTGCACGAACTTTTTACGGAGCATCTGCGTCCGCTGGTGCTGATTACGCTCACCGTCATGGGCGGCACGGTCTCGACCTACATCCTGACCTTCTACATGCCGACCTATGCGATTCACACGCTCGGCCTGCCGATGTCGCTGTCGATGCTGGTCGGCGTCGCGTCGGGTTTCGTCATGCTCGTCATGTGTCCGGTGTTCGGCATGCTGTCGGATCGTATCGGCAGCCGTAAGCGGCCGATTCTGTTCGGGCGTGGCGTGCTGGTGCTGCTGCTGTTTCCGGCCTTCATGCTGATCAACCGCTTTCCGCAGTTGCCCGTCATCATGTCGGCGACCGCGCTGATGCTGCTGTTCTACTCGATGGGATCGGCGTCGGAATTTGCGTTGATGTGCGAGTCGTTTCCGCGGCGTGTGCGTGCCACCGGCATTTCGATCGCGTATGCGTTGAGCGTGTGCGTATTCGGCGGCACCGCGCAACTGGTCGCTACGTGGCTGATCAAATTGACCGGCAGCAAGCTGGCGCCGGCCGGTTATGTGGCGGCGTGCGTGGTGGTGTCGTTGATCGCGGTGTCGATGCTGAAGGAAACGGCGGATAAGCCGATCGATTGATCGATCAACCGCGCCGCGCCACCATCTCCGAGACCGTCTGTGCAGCCTGCTGCAGCGGCTCGAGGAACGCCTTCACCATCTGCCTGGCCGAATTGCGCTGAGCGTTGCCGCTGATATTCATCGCCGCGATCACGCGCCCCTGGCGGTTGCGAATCGGCGCGGACAGTGAAATCAGGCCGCCCTCCAGCTCCTGGTCGACGATCGCCCATCCCTGGTGGCGCACTTGCGCGATCAGCTTTTTCAGCTCTTCCTTATCGGTCACCGTGCGCGGCGTGTGAGCGTAGAGCGGCGCCGAGCTTAGCGTCGCCTCGAGCGCTTCGTCGTCGAGCGCGGACAGCAGGACTCGGCCCATCGACGTGCAATACGCCGGCAGGCGGCTGCCGATCGACAGGTTGATGGTCATGATCTTGTGAGTCGGCACGCGCAGCACGTAGACGATCTCGGTGCGGTCGAGCACGGCCGCTGAGCAACTCTCGTGAACCTGCGCCGACAGCGTTTCCATGACCGGTTCAGCGAGATTCCAGAACGGCATCGAGGTCAGATACGCGAAACCGAGGTCGAGAATCTTTGGCGTGAGGCGGAACAGGCGGCCTTCAGCCTCCACATAGCCGAGCGTCTGCAGCGTCAGCAGGATGCGGCGTGCGCCGGCGCGCGTCAGGCCGGTGGCGGCAGCGACGTCGGTGAGCGTCTGTTCGGGGCGGGCGGCATTGAACGCGCGGATCACCGAGAGGCCTCGCGCGAACGACTGCACATACGAGTCGCCCGGTTTATCGGGGGCCGGTTCGGCGCTGACAGGAACGGCAGAAGACGGCGGCAGGGCTTTGCTCATGGACCTTGGACAGTGCGTTTGAAGAAGTGCGCGGAGCGATCGCGCGATTCAGCCGGCGCGACGCTGCGCAAAGGCGTGACGATAGCTTAAGCCTTCTGTTTCGCCAACGTTGACCGTTTTGCTCCAGGTCCGTCTAAACGGAATCTGATCTGAGGTGGCGGGCTAAGTTATTGATTCAAATAGACTTGTGTGCCATACGCGGTTGTCCATGCTGCAAGCAAAGTTGCGGCTGGATGCCTGCGCACCGTGCCCTTGATGAGGCCGATGGTCCCACTATGTTTAAACATTGCTTCGGACTATTCCGAAGTGTATTTCTTGTTTTAGGCATTTCTCCGTTGAATTTGTTTGCCTAGACTCCGTTTCAGATGCACCACTCGCTTCTGACAAAGAGCGTTGCTGCAGCAATGGAGAGGGCGGCGCCTCTGCGTCACCCATATCTGGACGAATAAAACAGGACCGAGGCAATCATGTCTGAAAACAGCTACGAAACGGGCCGGCTCAATTTGCCGTTTGTGGGAATCTGCACGTTCGCGAAATCCCCATTGTGTCTCGACTGGGACAAGATCGATGCGGATGTCGCGGTAATGGGCGCGCCCTTCGACTGCGGCACCCAGTGGCGTGCCGGGGCGCGCTTCGGCCCACGTTCGATTCGCGATGCGTCGACGCTGTTCTCGTTCGGCCACGGCGGCGCATACGACTTCGAAGACGATGTCGTCTATCTGCCTAGCGACGAAGTTCGTATCGTCGATATCGGCGATGCGGACATGGTCCACACCAACACTGAAAAGAGCCACTCAAACATCGAATACGGCGTGCGCAAGATATTGGCGGCAGGCGCGTTGCCGGTGGTGATGGGCGGCGATCACTCGATCAACATTCCGTGCATCAACGCGTTCGAAGGTCAGGAGCCGTTTCATATCGTTCATATCGACGCACACCTCGATTTCGTCGACGAGCGTCATGGTGTACGGTACGGCCATGGCAATCCACTGCGGCGCGCGGCAGAGAAAAGCGTGGTCTCGGGCATGACGCAAATCGGCATTCGCAACGTGTCGTCGACTGCGCGCGAGGGCTATGCACAAGCGCGTGAGATGGGCTCGGACATTATCTCGGTGCGCGATCTCCGGCGCCTCGGCATCCAGGGTGTGCTGGACCGCATCCCGAAGGGCGTGCGTTATTACCTGACGATCGACATCGACGGTTTCGATCCTTCGATCGCGCCTGGCACTGGCACACCGAGCCACGGCGGCCTGCTGTACTACGAAGGACTCGAACTGTTCGCGGGCCTCGCAGAGCAAGGCGACGTGATCGGCATCGATCTCGTGGAAGTTGCACCTGATTACGACCATTCGGGCTCGACTTCAATTCTTGCGGCCCAGTTGCTGCTGAACACCATCGGCCGTGTCATGCATCAACGCAAAGTCAAACGAAACCTTTCTCGTTAATTCGCGCGCTATTCGGCGCGTTGAACGTGATACCCGGCCACCTATGGCCGATTTATCGACCACGGTGCTACTTGCCACTTCGCGAGGCGCGGCTCACTTCTTTGGCCGCAGCCCGCAACTGGTTGCAAAAGGCCTGTACGACCCGTGCCGATTCGCCGCCTTTGCGCGTGATTATCTGAAAGTCCAGATGCGTCACGTAGTGCTCGGGATCGATGCGGGTCAATAAGCCGTTGTCCACCCAAGGCAGCGCGTAGTGAGGCGGCAGAAAGCCGATGTAGTTGCCGGACAGAATCAGCATGGCCCGGCCTTCAACGTTATCGACGGAGGCCGCGGCTTCCTGCATGTGCAGCAACTTCAACTCCTGGTTGCCGAGATACGCGCGGGCCGCCAGTCGCTGCTTACTGAGCACCGAAACAGGAACCCTGCCGTTCGCCCGTTCGTACAATGGATGAGTCGACGCACAGTAGAGCCCCTGTTCCTCACGATAGAGCGGCAGGTAATCGAGGCCAGGAATGTGCACGGGAAACGGCCCCACGGCGAGATGCAGACGACCATCCAGCACGTGCTGCTCCATGCTTCCCGGCGTTTCGATCTGCACATGCAGGCGGACTTCCGGCGCCATTTGACCGAACTCGCGAATCGCGATGGGTAGAGGCGAGTACTTGTCGGTCAACGTCGCTTCGATCATGCCGAAGCGCAACACGCCGGAAAGCTGATTGCGCAGTGCGCCGGCTTCCATTTGAAACGTGTCGACCGCGCCGAGCAGGCGTTGCGCGGCGGCGTGCAGTTCCGCGCCTTCCTCGGTGAGGCGGAAACCGGCGCGTCCGCGTTCACATAGTCGCAGTCCGAGTCGCGTCTCCAGTTGCGACATATATTCGCTGATGCTCGATGCGCCGATGTTGAGAATGGGCTGCGCAGCGGCGAAGCCACCGCATCGCACGATGGTTTCAAAAATTCGCAATAGCTTGAGATCCGTATCCTGAACCTGCATGGTGGCGCCCCTCGATTACTTCGGGAGTTTCCGAAATGTATTTCATCAATGGTGCATTTTATTGGGGAATTTGGCTACACAGAATTGCCATCAACCGAACTGTCCGACCATCGGAAGAGGTGTCGCGGCGGACGGGGTCAAGCGCTGTTATCTGTGCCATGCCGGTGAGATTCGCCGCTCGTCGGCGACACGGTTTGGCACACAATCGAGGTGAGGAGAGCATGATGAAGAAGCCATACGCAGGTGCAAGCTGGTTGACAGCAGTCGCTTTGAGCATGATCTCCCTGAGCGCGACAGCGGGTGAGCAGGTTGTCAAGATCGGTCTGACGGGGCCATTGACCGGCCCGCAAGCCGCCATCGGCAAGGACGACGAGAACGGCGTGAGAATGGCGATCGAGCGTCTGAATTCCGAGGGTCTCGTGATCGGTGGTCAGAAAACCCGCTTCGAGTTGGTCTCACAAGATGACGCGGGCGATCCGCGTACCGGTATGACGGTCGCGCAAAGCCTGGTGGACGCCAACGTCAAGGTCATTTTCGGGCCTTTCAATTCCGGCGTCGCGATTCCGATCTCGAACCTCGTGAACGTGTCGGGCATTGTGATGGCGACCGTCGCGTCGAATCCGTCGATCACGCAGCACAACTATCCGTTCGTGTTTCGCATCTCCGCCAGCGATACGCAACTTGGCAGCCGGATGGGGGAGTTCGCAGCAAAGGAACTGAAGGTCAAGCGTATCGCTGTGATCGACGATCGCACTGCGTACGGCCAGGGCCTCGCCGACGAGTTCATCAACGCGGCCAAAGCGAACGGCATCGAGATCGTCGATCGTGAATATACAACCGATAAGGCGACCGACTTTGTCTCGATCCTTACGCACGTCAAGGGCTCAAACGCCGAAGGGATTTTCTACGGTGGTTACTACGCTCAGGCTGGCGCGCTGCGCAAGCAGATGAAGCGCCTCGCGATGAATGGCTACCTGCTGGGCGGCGACGCAATGTGCAACGCCGAACTGGCGAAACTTGGCGGCGACGCGGTCGATACGCGCGTGTATTGCCCGCAAGGTGGCCGCGTTCTCGATCAAACACCGGAAGGCCGCCGGTTCAAGACGGACTACAAGCAACGCTTTCATACCGATCCGCTAACCTACAGCGCTGCCTTGTACGACGGCATGAACATCGTCGCGCAAGCGATGACGAAGGCCAATTCGATCGAGCCGGCCCAATACCGTGCCGCGCTGGCGAACATCGATTCTCGCGGTGTTTCCGGCCACTACCAGTTCGACAAGAATCGCGATCTGACGGATTCTCCGATCACCATCTACAACTATCGGAACGGCGAGCCGACGCCGCTCGCGTCTGCACAACCCTAAGCCTGCCCCATGTGCGCCTTCTGCCCGACCGTACGGTAGCTTTCCATCAAGTCGACCATGAATACCTGCAGGATGGTCGGGGGCACGGCGGCCCGCCGTATGATCGCGCAAAATGGCCACTGGGTGCCGAACTGGTCCGGGCATATCCGATGCATCTCGCCGCGTGCGATCCATCGGGCAGCGTAGTGGATCGGTAAAAATCCAATGTATGCCCCCGATAGAATAAGCATCGCCTGCGCCTCGATATTGTCGACGGTTGCCGCGGCTTTACTTACCTTGAGCATCTGGAGGTCGTGTTGTTGCAGATAACCCCGTGCAACAACGCGGCTCGACGCAATGGCCTGTTCGAGTGCGATATCGGCCTGCGAGCGACCGGCAAGCGAGTGACTCTGTCCGCAATATAGGCCGTCCGGTTCGCAATAGAGATCCGTGTAGGTCAGCCCCGGCACATGAAGGGGAAAATGCCCGACGGCAATATGCAGCCTGCCATCCAGCACACGTTCCTCCAGTTCGGCAGGCGTGCCCACGTAGACATCCAGATGCACGTCGTGTCCCCGCGACACGAACGTTTGCAGCGCCTGCGGCAGCGGCGAGGCCGAGTCGGTTACGGTGTTGTCGATGATGCCGAGGTACAGCTTTCCCGAGATGTGTTTTTTTAGTGCATCGGTATCCACACAGAAGCTTTCGACCGCCACCTGCAGCCGCTGCGCCGCCTCGTAAGTCGCCACGCCGTGTTCGGTGAGGCGAAATCCGCTCCGCCCGCGCTCGCAAAGCTTGAGTCCCAACCGCGTTTCGAGCGTCGTCATCTGCTCGCTGATCGTCGACTGGCTGACGTTCAGGGTCGCCTGCGCGGCGGAAAACCCCCCGCACCGTACCACTGTCATGAAAACCCTCAGTAGTTTGAGGTCCACGTCCTGCAACTGGATCACTGTCGTCGCTCCTATTGCACCGCTTGCTTCGATATTCCCGATATGAACATCTGATTCACGTGATTTTTACCCTCGGGCATGTCGTCCATAGTCTCTCAGAACGCCGCGCTGCCACAAGCCACGTTTATATCGATGGACCCCGGTCGTTTGTGAGCGGCTGACCCTTCCGGCGATCCCGCGAGGTCCTCGTCAAGCGTTGCAGGAACACGCGGACTCACGCGCATGAAACTGGCCCATTAGAGGTCGAATTGCAGTCAATCCGTAAGACAGGAGACAATGATGGATACCGTCGTACAAAATTACCTGAAGAAGTTTGGCGTCCTTGAAGAGACGCAACGCTTTCTCATCAAGCCGCGGAAAATGTTGATTGGCGGCGCGTGGGTGCCGCAAGGCGACCGTGAATCCTGCGCCGTGATCGAGCCGTCCACCACGGGCGTGATCACGCACATTCCTTTGGGCACCACCGCGGATCTGGATCGCGCGGTCGAAGCTGCCCGCAAACAATTCGATGGCGGACCATGGCGAAGACTCAAGCCGCTTGAGCGAGAACGGCTGCTTCATCGACTCGCCGATCTGATTGAAGCGAACGCAACTGAACTGGCCGAGATCGAATCGATCGACGTAGGCAAGTCCGTCGCCAATGCGCGTGACGTCGACGTTCAAGGCACGATCGACACGTTCCGCTATTTTGCCGGCTGGGCGTCAAAGCTCCACGGCCGCACGGTTGAACCCTCTCTGCCGGGTGAATACGTTGCCTATACGCGCAAGGAACCCATTGGTGTGATCGGCGTGATCGTGCCGTGGAACTTCCCGCTTCAAACCATGGCGTGGAAGGTGGCCGCAGCGCTTGCCGCCGGTTGCACCACAGTGATCAAGCCTGCCGAGCTGACTTCTCTATCGACCCTTCGCTTCGCGGAGTTGGTGCAGGAGGCCGGAATTCCTGACGGCGTCGTGAACGTCATAACGGGACTTGGGCGCGAAATTGGCGCGGCTATGGCCGCCCATCCGGGCATCGACAAAATCACGTTCACCGGTTCCACCGAGGTGGGCCGTACCGTCGGACACGCGGCCGTGGGAGGCATCAAACGCCTCACGCTCGAACTGGGCGGCAAGTCGCCGGTGCTGGTGCTGGAGGACGCCGACGTCGAGGCGGCGGCCCAGGCTGTCGCAAACGGCATCTTCTTCAATTCCGGACAGGTCTGCGATGCGGGGACACGGGTCTACATCCAGCGGGGCATTCACGACAAGTTCATTGGCGCGCTGATCGAACACACCCGCAAGCTGAAGATCGCACCCGGTCTGGATCGGGATTGCTTCATCAGCCCGCTCGTTTCCGCGCTTCAGAAGGATCGCGTCGCTTCCTATATCGAAGCTGGGCGGCGCGAAGGCGCGGAAGTTGTGCAGGGTGGCCATGTACTGGACCGGCCAGGCTATTTCGTCGAACCGACCATCTTTGCGCATTGCCGCAGCGACATGAAGATAGTCCGCGAAGAGATCTTCGGCCCGGTGCTGGTGACCGCTCCCTTTGACGACCTGGGCGATGCGTTGTCGCTGGCAAACGATTCGCCGTACGGTCTTGCCGCCGCGATTTACTCCAATGACCTGAACCGCGTGCACAAGCTGATTCCGCAATTGCGCGCGGGCACGGTCTATGTCAATGCACATAGCACCATTGATCCGTCAATGCCGTTCGGCGGATTCAAAGAGTCCGGCTTCGGCAAGGACCTTGGCCCCGAACAACTGGATCATCTGATGGAGAGCAAGGCGGTCTGGATCACGCTGCACTGAAGCGCAAATACGCTGACGACGCCGCCTCGAATAAACGTGAGCCTAGCGCCACGTGACGAGCGGAAGTTGCGGCCAGCACGCATGCCGGACCTATCTCTATTCCATCAACCTCTCATTGCAGCCAGGGGTACATGATGCAAGCAACAGACGAAACAGTTAAACGTGCCGTAGTTGGGGGCGAGTCGAGGGCCATCGAGGGTCATTCAATCGACTTCATTCCGGGTAGCGAAAGAACCGACAGACTATCCAGACAGGGACCGTTCTGGTTTCTAGGTAATTTCACGTTCTTCACCATGACTATCGGTTTTGTCGGTCCCAGCATTGGACTGAGCGCGCTGTGGACGACGATAGCCGGCACGCTGGGCATCATGTTCGGCACGTTGTTCATGGCCTTTCACGGATCGCAAGGTCCTCATCTTGGTTTGCCGCAGATGATTCAGTCGAGAGCGCAGTTCGGCTATCGCGGGGTCATTGTTGTCTTGCTGGCAACGCTATTCGTGTTTGCGGGATTCAACATCGTCAACCTGGTGTTGATGATGCAGGGTCTCAAAGCACTGTTCAACTGGGACCCAGTCAAGGTGGCGTTGGCAGTCACGCTGCCGGCTTCGATTCTGGCCATTCTCGGCCATGACTGGATGCACCGCAGTTTCAAGTGGGCGTTGTATCTGTCGCTTCCCCTTTACGGCCTGGTCACCGTGGCCGTGCTGATGCACTGGGTACATGACGTGCCGCTCGCCTCCGTCGCACCGGGCGCGGCGCCGACGCCACCGCTGGGCTTCAACTGGATTGCATTCATTGCGCAATTCGCAGCTGCCGCCAGCTACAACATCGCTTACGCACCCTATGTATCCGACTATTCGCGCTATCTGCCGAAAAACACGCCGAGCGGTAAGCTGATCGCGGCGGTGTTCCTGGGCGCATCGCTGTCGGGAGCGTGGATGATCGCGATTGGGGGCTGGCTCGCGGACCATCTTCACGCAACCGATGTGCTGGTGGCGTTGGATCAGGTGGGTAACGACCTGGCACCAGGTATGGGAAGCATTGTGGTTGCCGTCACGATCCTGGCGTTTCTGCCGGTGATCGCGATGAACATCTATAGCGCCAAATTGACGGCTATCACGGCAGTTGATTCGTTCCGAAAAATCCAGCCGACTCCCAGGACTCGCATTCTGGCGATTATCTTCGTCGTGATCCTTCAACTCGGCGTGGCGCTGAGCATCTATACCTCGGGTAAAGGACTCTCCGTCCTGAATATTTACCTCGTCGTGATGCTGTATTTCCTGGTGCCCTGGACCGCGGTCAATCTGACGGATTACTTTTTCGTCCGCAAGGGCCGCTATGCGATTCCGCACTTCTTCATGCCTGACAACAACCTGTACGGCAAATGGGGCGCGCGCGGTTTGCTGGCCTACGCGATCGGCTTTGTCTCGATGATCCCGTTCTTCTGCGTCCTCGACGGCTCGAACGAAGTGTATGTCGGCCCGTTTGCCCGTGCGATGGGCAGCGTCGATCTGGCCTGGCTGGTCGGTCTGTTCGTCTCGGGCATTGCCTACTACGTCTTGTCGCGCTCGCTCGATCTGAAGTACGAAGCAAAGGTCATCGCCCAGATCGAGAAGACGTCACCGCAATACACCACCGGCGACAAGAGTCGCTACTGATCCACAGACGAACTCGTCAAGATCCTGAAAGCAGGCAAATATCATGGTTACCGAGCAATTCGATTACATCATTGTGGGCGCCGGATCGGCCGGATGTGTATTGGCCAACCGGCTCACCGAGGACCCTGCGGTCCGTGTTCTGGTACTGGAATACGGCGGCAGTGATCGCAGCGTCATCATTCAGATGCCGAGCGCGTTCTCGATGCCTATGAATACGTCCAAGTACAACTGGCGTTATCAGACCGCCCCCGAAGCGCATCTGAATGGCCGCCAGTTGCACTGCCCGCGCGGCAAGGTGCTGGGAGGGTCATCGTCGATCAACGGCCTCGTCTATATTCGCGGCCACGCGTGCGACTTCGACGAATGGGAGGAGCTTGGCGCGCGAGGCTGGGGTTATCGCAACTGCTTGCCCTATTTTCGTCGCGCGGAGAGCTACAAGTTTGGTGGCGACGAGTACCGGGGCGCGGAGGGGCCGCTGTCCACCAATAACGGCAATAACATGGCGAATCCGCTGTACGGTGCGTGGATCGAGGCCGGCGCGGAGGCCGGCTACATCAAGACGGAGGACTGTAATGGCCATATGCAGGAAGGCTTCGGCGCGATGCATATGACCGTCAAGGATGGCGTGCGCTGGTCCACAGCAAACGCTTATCTACGTCCCGCGATGAAGCGGCCCAATCTGACCGTGGTCACTAATGCGATGACACGCCACGTGATTCTCGAGGGCAAGCGCGCTGTCGGGGTCGCGTACGATCAGGGCGGGGTCACGCGTACCGCGCGATGCCGTGCGGAGGTATTGATCGCCTCCGGTCCGATCGGCTCGCCCCACTTGCTGCAACGCTCCGGCATCGGGCCTGCCGAGGTACTGCGCAAGGCGGGCATCGCGGTTAAACACGACCTGCCGGGCGTGGGCGAGAACCTGCAGGATCACGCGGAAATTTATATCCAGTACGCCTGCAAGGAACCTGTCACCCTGAACTCGAAAATGGATCCGTTCAGCAAATTCATGATCGGGCTACGCTGGCTTTTGTTCAAGGATGGCCTTGGCGCCAGCAACCATTTCGAGGCGGGTGGATTCATCCGCTCAGAAGCCGGGCTGCGCTGGCCGGACATTCAATTCCATTTCTTGCCGGCAGCCATGCGCTATGACGGCGACAAGCCGTTCAAGGGCCACGGGTTCATGGTGCTGACCGGGCCGAACAAGCCGAAGAGCCGAGGCTATGTGCGATCGACGTCAGCCGATCCCTATACGCACCCGGAGATCCGCTTCAATTACCTGGATCGCGAAGAGGACCGCGAAGGATTTCGACGCTGCGTCCGGTTGACCCGGGAAATCATCGGTCAGCCGGCGATGGATCGCTTCCGCGATGCCGAACTCGCTCCCGGTCCGGACGTGCAAACAGATGAGCAGATCGACGCCTTCGTCAGGGCGAACCTGGAAAGCACGATGCATCCGTGCGGTTCGTGTCGCATGGGAGAGGACGCTATGGCTGTGGTCGACTCCGAGTTGCGGGTTCACGGTATCGAGGGCTTACGGGTGATCGATTCGTCGGTATTCCCGACCGAACCCAATGGCAATCTGAATGCGCCGACGATCATGCTCGCCGAACGTGCGTCCGACCTGGTCCGGGCGGTGTCCATGCTGCCCGCGTCCGACGCGGACGTGGGCCTGGCCGAGGGGTGGGAGACGCGGCAACGCACGCATGCGCCGACGCGAAATTTGCATGTGGGGTAGGGTGGAGACCGGTGCCAGGAACGGAGATTTCTTTCTCAGCAGTAGCGCTGATCAGGGATTTTAACCAGGCTTCGCATCGACTTCCGTCGCAGCATAATCCGCAAAGATAGACTCAGCTAGCGCTTTCGCCCGCGACACAGCGGGCGAAAGCGTTCGCGCTGCGAGGGTGACCGAACCCAACCGGGCAGCACGTTCGAGAGGCGGATCCAGCGGCACTTCGACCAATACACCGCGCTGAATCGCGCTTCGGAATACAGACCGGTTGCCAAATACGACCACTCTTGCGCCGGTGGCCGCAGCTTCAACATCGCGGAAATCATCGCTCCGGAATGAAATGACAGAGGCGATGGACCGTTCGAAATACTCGCAAAGGTCAGCCATCGCCCACGGTGACAACTCGATGGAACCTATTCGGTGACTCAGGAGTTCGTCACGAGGCACGACCGATCGCTTTGCGAGCGGGTGGTCGGGGGCGCAGAAAAATCCACTGGGCCAGCGAGGCAGCGGACTGAGATGCAGATCGCTTCGGTCCTCCAGCAGCGCTATGTCTCCGAAAAATATGTCAACCTGCTCGTCGAGAAGCAGGCGCAACAAGGCATCCCGGCCACCTCTCTTTATGCTCACCTGCAACTGGGGTGCATGCATCAAGAAATAGTCAATGAGCGGCTGCGTCAGCAGGATCGCAGGCGTTGCGCCCAGGCCGATCGACAACTCGCCATATTCGCCGAGTTGCATGAGAGCAAGATCTCGTTGCAGTTCGTTTGCTTCCAGAACGATTCGGCGCGCTCTTTCCGTAAAGACCTTGCCGAACGGCGTCAACGACACGCCGCTTGGGCTGCGCTCGAAAAGCGTAAGGCCCAGTTCGGCCTCAATCGACTGAATGCTACGAGACAACGCGGGCTGACTCAGGTTCACGTCGATGCTGGCGCGACTGAATGTCAGATGTTGCGCCAGGCTCAACACATGACGAAGTTTCCGGATATCCACGAGTGTCTTTGACTAAATAACGAAAGGTGTGAACCGGGGCACTTCCGTGCAATTGGCGACCGGGACATCATACTTTTCTGTAGATCTGACTGTGGGAAATGGGCGCGTGCCACACAGTCTTGCAGACCCCTATCCCAGGATGGACCACGGTGGACATGTATAGCACGATACCGGCGAACCACGAATCCGCGTAACACACGAACACGTGTGTAGGTAGGTTGACTACTGGGGAATCCCGCCAGCGGAGGACTGCACCCGTAGGAGCAATGCTGGTTCGACGCCGGCCACCCCAAGGGTAACTCCCTACGGGAAGGCGACGTACCCCGCGCGATGAGCTGAGGCCCGTTGGGCAAGGCTATGCGCACTGTGCATAGGCTGTCTGGATATTCGCATTGGCCACGCCCAATTTCTCCACATAGCATGTTTCACCAGAAAGGACGACATTCACGCCCGGTTCGCGCGGACGCTGGCTAACACCACGACCTGCCGCGCCGGGCATTCCTCAGATAGAGAGAACGAAGCATGCATATCAGCTCGCGAATTCAAACACTAGCTTCCGACATGAGAGCATGGCGGCACATGATTCACAGTAAGCCGGAGATCGCATTCCGGGAGCACGGCACAGCCGAGTTTGTTGCTGCGCTTTTACGCGGTTTTGGTGTCGAGGTCCATACGGGAATTGGACAGACCGGCGTTGTGGGCATTATCCGCGGCAGACTCGGCGATGGGCCGACTATCGCGCTCCGTGCCGACATGGACGCGCTGCCAATGAACGAGCAGGGGCGGCCTGCTTATCGCTCCGTTTTTGAAGGCGTGTTTCACGGCTGTGGTCACGACGGGCATGTGTCCATTCTCCTGGGAACGGCCCGCTATCTCGCCGCGAATCCATCGTTTCGTGGAAAGGTCCTGTTGATATTCCAACCGGCGGAAGAGATCGTTCGCGGTAGTCAGGCGATGCTGGACGATGGTCTGCTGGAGCGATTCCCGTTTGATGAAATATATAGCCTTCACAACGATCCGATGTTGCCGCCGCACAAGATCGGTGTGCGCGCGGGAGCGCAACAGGCCTCCTCGGACTTCTTCACGATCCGCGTCAAGGGCGTAGGGACGCATGCAGGTATGCCGCACCTCGGCGTGGATCCTATTACGATTGGCGCGGCCCTGGTCTCTTCGCTGCAGACAATCGTCAGCCGGTCCGTCAACCCGTTGGAAAGCGTAGTGATTACCATCGCGCGCTTTCACGCAGGCGATGCTCCCAACGTGATCCCCCATGAGGCCGTGCTGGATGGAACGGTCCGAGCGTTGTCTGCCGCATCGAGGGAACTCGCCATTGAGCGTATTCACGCTATCTGCAAGGGGCTCGAGTTAGCTAATCGTACGCAGATCGATATTGAATACTCGAATAGAACACCGCCGATCATCAATAGCGAAGGCCCCGTGGCATGTGTGATCTCAGCAGCCCACGAAGTGGTCGGAAAACATAATGTCATCGAGAGCATTGCACCGCTCATGGCGGGCGACGATGTAGCGAATTTCCTCGAGGCCCGACCTGGATGCCACTTCCTGCTCGGGCAAGGTGGGCGCATGTGTCACCACCCGGAATACGACTTCAACGACGATGTGGCGCCGATAGGTGTTGCCGTGTTCGTGGCCGTACTTCGCTCAAGGCTCGGTGTAGAGATCGAGGATCAGGTCACAGCAGAATCGGTCAACGAAGGCGCGCGCGAAACAACCGGTTTTTGAAGAGTAGGAGCTGGGCGGTTGACAAGGGCTCGGGTCTCGTCTTCTGATCGTCCGCTTCGTTTCGAAATAAGTTCCGACAATACGCATTACATGGAGACAAGCATGGCGACTTCAGATTCCCCTTCCAGAAAAGGGGTGTTGATAGAGCGGCGCTCAATTGACTATATCCCGGACAACGAACGGCACGGTAACCCGCTAAGCCAATTTACCCTTTGGATAAGCGCTAACCTGACCGTTACGTGTGCGGTCACGGGTGCACTGACTGTCGTGCTGGGCGGCGATGTGTTCTGGTCGCTGGTGGGTCTGTTCATTGGCCAGTTGATAGGCGGTGTGGTGATGGCGCTTCACGGCGCCCAGGGCCCGCGGATTGGCCTTCCGCAGATGATATTGAGCCGTGTCCAGTTCGGCGTGTACGGCGCGATCATCCCGCTGGTACTGGTCTGCATCATGTACATTGGCTTTCTGACGGGCGGGACGGTTCTGACGGGGCAGGCCGTTGGTCAATTGCTACATGTGAGTACCACCCACGCGATCCTGATTCTCGGAGCGCTTGTAACGATGCTAGCGTTGTTTGGCTATAAGACCATTCACGCATTAGGGCGCGTCTACAGCGTGGTGGGCGGCCTAACCTTCGTTTATCTGTTCGTTAGCCTCCTGCACGGACACGATGTTTCGATGTTGTTGAGCACCCGGCACTTCACGTGGCCAACATTTCTCTTTGCCGTGTCGTTATCGGCCTCATGGCAGATCTCGTACGGTCCGTACGTGGCGGACTACTCCCGTTACCTGCCAAAATCAACCTCCCCATTGGTAACCTTCCTTGCGGTTGGCATTGGCTCAGTGCTGGGATCCCAGTTCGCGATGACTTTTGGCGTATTCGCCGCAGCAATTGCTGGGGCGCAATTCGCTGGTCACGAAGTTACCTTCATGGTGGGGCTCGGTTCGGCCGGTGCTATTGCTGCGGTGCTTTACCTGGCGATCACGCTCGGGAAGCTCATTGCGTCAACGCTTTGCGTGTATGGAAGCGTCATGTCAGTCGCCACAATTACAACCGCACTAAACGGCAAGCAGGTCATTGGAAGAGGGTCGCGCCTCGTTATGATACTTGCGGTCGTCACGATATATACAGGCCTCGCGCTTGCGGCGAATCACAGTTTTCTTAGAACATTCACCGAATTTATTTTGTTCCTTTTGGCGTTTTTCACGCCGTGGAGCGCTATCAATCTCGTCGATTACTACTGTGTTTCCAGAGAGTACGTTGACATTCCTGCATTGTCCGATGTGAATGGTCGCTACGGGAAGTGGAATGTTCAAGGCATTGCGATCTACGTAATCGGTGTGGTGGTGCAGATTCCATTCCTGTCAACTGAGTTTTACACCGGCCCTCTCTTCAATCTGCTCGGTGGCGTCGACATCTCGTGGATTGTCGGCATCGTGATACCCGGATCGATTTACTACTGTGTTACTCGAACCCACCGTGTAGGCCAAGCCGGGCAAACCATACGCGTGGACAGTCTCTAAGCCGAAGTCTCCATTTAGGTGCGTCGCTGTCGGAAGCTGCCTCATGCGCATTCATGCGATGAGGCAATCCGACGGAGTCAGCACGTCGATCGTCTTCCTTGAAGTTCCTTCTTTGAACCGGAATAAGAAATGAAACGCCATGTATTGCTAGGTGGCTTTATAGGTGCATTTGCGCTCACGGGACATGCGCAATCGAGCATTACGCTCTATGGTCAGATTGACAACGGCATTTTCTATTCAACGAATCAGGGCGGCAATCATGCGGTTCAATTTGTTGCCTCACCTACCGAAACGAGCGTATGGGGCTTACGCGGCGCGGAGGACCTCGGTGGTGGAAACAAGGTCATTTTCAAACTGGGATCTGCCTTCTCGACAGCCAACGGGACAACGTGGCCGAGTGGCCGGCTTTTTGGGGACTACGCGTGGGTGGGTCTCAGCAACAACACAGCCGGCACGTTGAAGATGGGGCGCATGCTGGATTCCGTTGGGGACTATCTGGGAGATTTCGCGGCGGGAGGAAATTGGGGCGGCGTCCTTTACGCACACCCACTGGATAACGATAACCTCTGGGGAACCTATATGGCGAACAACGCCATCAAGTACCAGAGTATCAGTCTGGCAGGTCTGGAGTTCGGCGGCATGTACGCGTTTAGCAATAAGCCGGCTTCGACTTCAGGCTCAGGATCTGGATTTACGGATAACCGATTGTGGGCAGCCGGTGTGAGGTATTCGGCCGGGCCGACGAGCCTCGCGGTGGTATACGAGCAACTCGATAATTCAGGCGACGATGTGCCTGGCTCGTATGGCGCGGTAGATGTCGCTGATGCAAACTTTACCGCTGCAAGGCAACGGATCTACGGGGTAGGGGCCAGCTATGCGTTCGATCACATCGATCTGAGCGCCAACGTCACGCGAACCGTTCTTTCCTCACCCACCGGCGAATGGCAGAACACCCAGTTCGCAGGGGCAAATTCAATGAGCTTCAACAACTACGAAATCAATGCGGTCTACCATGCGACGGCGTTGCTGGATCTAAAAGGTGCATATACCTACACCACTGCCAATGTTAGCGGGAGATCGCCGCACTGGAATCAGCTCGGCCTGCTTGCTGAATATGCCCTGTCTAAACGAACAAGTCTGTATGCAGATGGTGTCTATCAACGGGTTCACGGGGACGGGTCGCAGTTTTCGTATGCCCAGATCAATAGTCTTTCCTCAGCCTCGGGCGACTCGCAGGCATTGCTCGGCGTGGGCGTGAAGCATCGATTCTAAAGACCATCTAGTAGCTCGACGCGCGCCCCAGCACGCGATCCTTACGATGGATCAGGCTGAGCGCGAGGCGAGGTAGCGCGATATCGAGTGCAACGCGCTCCAGCGTGCCGCGCTCGATTTCCTCGTTTAGCTGAAAGTCTGGCCAGACGCTCACCACCCCGGCCTCGCTGTTCCTGCTCGGCCCGCGCGATCTCAGTAACGACGGTGCGCACACGCCTGAGCAGCGCTTCGCCATACGGCAACTCGCGTAACGGCTCGGCGGTAGGCCGATGCCCGAGACGCCTACCGGATTTGTGACTGGTTGGTCATGTCGCGCGAAGCATCACTCAAAATCTCAGGGTTTGCATGGATGCAGCCCAAGCCTCAAATTTGTATGATGACCCGACAACATGATCCATCGGGACATCCATGTTCGACAAGATTCCTGCCCGCGCGCTGAGCGATACCGTCGCGCAGCAGTTGCTCAAGCAGATCGACAAAGGCACCTTCGCGCACGGCGGCAAGCTGCCGACCGAGGCGGTGCTGGCGCAGGAGTTCGGCGTGAGCCGCACGGTGATCCGTGAAGCGATTTCGCGGCTGAAGAATGAGGGCGTGGTCGTGCCGCGTCAGGGCAGCGGCGTGTTCATCGCGGCGCACGGCGCGATCCGGCCGCTGCGCATCGACTACGCGGAAGCGGTTGAAGCGGGCTCGGTGCTGCAAATTCTCGCGCTGCGGCGGGCGATCGAGGCGGAAGTTGCCTCGGAAGCGGCCATGCGCCGCAGCGATACGGACATGATGTCGATCGACGCCGCCCTCGCCAGAATCGACGCAGCGGTGGCCGAAGGCGAGAACGGCGTCGCCGAAGACGTCGCTTTCCACCGCGCAATCGCGGCGGCCACCGGCAATCCGTATTTCCTCAAGACGCTCACCTTTCTGAATCAGTACCTCGAAGCCGGCACCGTGGTCACGCGGGGTAACGAAGCGCTGCGCGATGATTTTTCGCGTCAGGTGCGTGAGGAGCATGCGGCGATCGTCGCGGCGATCCGGGCAGGCGATCCAATGGCGGCGCGCAATGCGGCAAGCGCGCATATGTACAACGCGGCACGGCGGCTCGCGGAAGCGGGCATTTGCTGAACTGAACTGAACAGAGCCGGTCCCGCCGGGTTGGGTTCTCCCCGGCGCTTGCGGCTCACTAACGGAGAGGTCACGCATGTCCAGAAATGTCGGTGTCATCGGTCTCGGGGCAATGGGCATGGGCGTCGCGCGCTCGCTGCTGCGCGAGGGCTTTCAGGTCCACGCATGCGACCTGCGCAGCGAGATTTTGCAAGCATTCGTCGATGCCGGCGGTGTGGGCTGTGCGTCGCCCGCCGAGCTTGGCGCGCAATGCGAAGTGGTCGTCACGCTGGTCGTCAACGCAGCTCAAACCGAAGCCGTGCTGTTCGGCGCGCAGGGCGCGGTCGCCGCGATGAAGCCGGGCAGCGTGGTGATTGCGAGCGCAACCGTGGCGCCGGACTTCGCGATCGAACTCGGCAAACGCGTCGAAGCGGCCGGCTTGCAGATGCTCGATGCGCCGGTGTCCGGTGGCGCGGCGCGCGCCGCGACCGGCGAAATGACGATGATGACCTCCGGCCCGGACGCCGCTTACGCCGCGTGCGAGGACGTGCTGGCCGCGATGGCGGGCAAGGTCTATCGGCTGGGCCCGGCGCTCGGCGCGGGTTCGAAAGTGAAGATCATCAATCAGTTGCTGGCCGGCGTGCATATCGCCGTGGCCGCCGAGGCGATGGCGCTCGGTTTGCGCGAAGGCGTCGATCCTGATGCGCTGTACGAGGTCATCACGCATAGCGCGGGCAATTCGTGGATGTTCGAGAACCGCGTGCCGCATATTCTGAGTGGCGATTACACGCCGCTCTCGGCGGTCGATATTTTCGTGAAGGATCTCGGCTTGGTGCTTGATACCGCGCGTCGCTCGAAATTTCCGTTGCCCTTGTCCGCGGCGGCGCATCAGATGTTCATGATGGCGTCGACGGCGGGGTATGGCGGCGAAGACGATTCCGCGGTGATCAGGATTTTCCCCGGCATCGATTTGCCGGCGGCGAAGTAAGCGCGGAGCCTGCCATGACCACTCCGTCCAGAGGTGCGTTGCTCGGCTGCATCGCCGACGATTTCACCGGTGCCACCGATCTCGCCAACATGCTGGTGCGCGGCGGTATGCGTACGGTGCAGACCATTGGCGTGCCTGCGTCGAACGATGTCGTTGAAGCCGATGCATTGGTTGTCGCGCTGAAATCGCGCACGATTCCCGCCGCCGACGCGGTCGCGCAATCGCTCGCCGCGCTCGACTGGTTGCGTGCGCAAGGATGCCGCCAGTTCTTTTTCAAATACTGTTCGACGTTCGATTCGACCGACGCCGGTAACATCGGTCCGATCACGGACGCCTTGCTCGACGCATTGTCCGCCGACGCTGGCGCAGGGGCTTTCACGATCGCCTGCCCGGCGTTTCCTGAGAACGGCCGCACGGTCTATCGCGGCTATCTCTTCGTGGGCGATACCTTGTTGAACGAATCGGGCATGGAAAACCATCCGCTGACACCGATGCGCGATGCGAACCTCGTGCGCGTGCTTCAGCGGCAAACCGGATCGAAAGTCGGCCTCGTGCGTTACGACGCAGTCGCGAAAGGCGTGTCGACCGTACGCGACGCCTTCGATGCATTGCGCGGCGACGACGTGCGAATGGCGATTGCCGATGCGGTATCGGACGCGGATCTGTATGTACTCGGCGAGGCATGTGCCGACCTCACGCTGATCACGGGCGGCTCCGGTGTCGCGCTGGGCCTGCCGGGCAATTTCCGTCGCGCCGGTTTGCTCGCGGAAGGCAACAATGCCGCGCAGTTACCGCGCGCCGGAGGATTGTCGGCGGTGCTGGCCGGCAGCGCGTCGAAAGCGACCAACGCGCAAGTGGCGGCCTGGCGCGCAACACGTCCCGCGTTCCGCATCGATCCGCTGGCGGCGGCGCGCGGCGAGCCGGTGGTCGAGCAGGCGCTAGCCTTTGCACAGCCGTACCTGGATACGGGCGAGCCTGTGCTGATCTACGCCACCGCCACGCCCGACGAAGTCAAAGCGGTGCAACACGCGCTCGGTGTCAACGAAGCGGGACATCTGGTCGAATCCACGCTGGCGTCGATCGCACGCGCTTTGCGTGAGCGTGGCGTGCGCCAGTTCGTGGTGGCGGGCGGTGAAACCTCGGGCGCCGTGGTGCAGGCGCTCGACGTGCGCACGTTGCGGATCGGCGCGCAGATTGATCCGGGCGTGCCCGCTACCGCGACAACGGACGCCGAGCCGCTTGCGCTCGCATTGAAGTCCGGCAACTTCGGCGCGATCGACTTTTTCGAAAAAGCACTGCGTCACCTGGATGGAGCCGCGCAATGACCGGCACGCCTGCACTTCACACGACGAACGAAGCACGAGTCCGCGAGGAAATCTGCGTGACCGGTGCGAGTCTCTATCAACGCGGCTACACGGTGGGCAGCGCGGGCAATATCAGCGCGCGCCTCGACGACGGCTGGCTGATCACGCCGACCGATGCCTGCCTCGGCCGGCTCGATCCGGCTGATATCGCCAAGGTCGATGTCGACGGCAATGCGGTGTCCGGCGGCAAGCCGTCGAAAACGTTGGCGCTGCATCGGGGCATCTATGCACGCAACGGCGAAGCGCGCGGCATCGTCCATACGCATTCGACGCATCTGGTCGCATTGACGCTCGCCGGCGTATGGCGCGACGACGATGTTCTGCCGCCGATCACGCCGTACTACGTGATGAAAGTGGGCCACGTCCCCCTGATTCGTTACAGGCGTCCCGGCGACCCGCACGTGGCCGACCAGATCGCGGCACTCGCGGACACCGTTCGCGCGGTTTTGCTCGAGCGCCTCGGCCCGGTGGTGTGGGAGCGTTCAGTGGCGCATGCGTCGTATGCGCTTGAAGAACTCGAAGAGACCGCGCGCCTGTGGCTGATGACGAACCCGCGACCCGCGCCGCTCGACGATGCGGCGCTCGAAGAACTCCGGACGATGTTTGGCGCGCGCTGGTAGGCGCCGGGAAAAGTAGGACCAGGTGGCGCTGCCATGCTGACAGACAGGTACTGACATGCAGGCGATCGACGCGATGGCGGTTTGGCCCAAGGAGGCGGACCCATCCATGGCGGGATCGAAATCTTGCCCGCGCAGCATGCATTCATTCATTGCGGCTTGCGCGCACTGAATCAAATCGTTTTCAAGGAGTTGTTGCCATGCCTCACTTCGCCGCCAACCTGACCATGATGTACAACGAGCACGCGTTCCTCGACCGTTTCGCCGCTGCGGCAAAAGACGGCTTCAAGGCCGTGGAGTTTCTGTTCCCCTACGATTTCCGTGCCGGTGAAATCAAGGCGCGGCTCGAAGCGAACGGCCTGACGCAGGCGCTCTTCAATGCGCCACCCGGCGACTGGGCCGCGGGCGAACGCGGTATCGCTTCACTGCCGGGCCGCGAGGACGAATTTCGCCGCAGCGTTGAAACCGCGCTCGACTACACACGCGTGCTCGGCAATCGCAAACTGCATGTGATGGCCGGCTTGATCGGCGCGGATCAGTCGCGGGCGAAGCATCGCGAGGTGTATCTGAAGAATCTCGCCTATGCCGCCAAGGCCGCGCAAGCGGAAGGTATTACTCTGGTGATCGAGCCGATCAATACGCGCGATATACCGGGGTTCTTTCTGAACCGTCAGGACGATGCCCAGGCAATTTGTGCGGAAGTGGGCGCGCCAAATCTCAAAGTGCAGTTCGATTGCTATCACTGCCAGATCGTCGAAGGCGACCTTGCAGTGAAGCTCAAACGCGATATGGCAGGCATTGGCCACATTCAGATTGCCGGTGTGCCGGAGCGCCATGAGCCCGATATCGGCGAACTGAATTATCCGTATCTGTTCGATCTGATCGATACGCTGGGCTATGACGGCTACATCGGTTGCGAATACCGGCCGCGAGCCGGCACGGCGGCAGGGCTCGATTGGCTCAAGCCGTATCTGAACGCCGCTCGCTAATACAGACGAAGCAGGGACACAGCACATCATGAAAGTATTGATTACCGGCGGCGCGGGTTTTCTCGGTCAGCGTCTCGCGCGTGAGCTATTGGCGCGCGGGTCGGTGAAGGATGAGCACGGCAACTCGCAAGCGATCACCGAACTGGTGCTGCTCGACATGGTGCACGGAAGCGATTTCGGCGACAGCCACGTGCGTACGGAAGTGGGCGACATCGCCGAACGAAGCGTGCTCGACAGCGTGATCGACGACAGGACCGCAGCAATCTTCCATCTTGCCGCGATCGTGAGCGGGCAGGCCGAGGCGGATTTCGATCTCGGCATGCGCATCAATCTGGACGCTTCGCGCCTGCTACTGGAAACCTGCCGGCAGCGCGGGCACAAGCCGCGTGTGGTATTCACGAGTTCTGTGGCCGTGTACGGCGGCGATCTGCCTGAGGTTGTGCAGAACGACACCGCGTTGAATCCGCAATCGTCGTATGGCGCGCAGAAGGCGATCGCGGAATTGTTGCTCAACGATTACACGCGGCGGGGTTTCGTCGACGGCCGGGTGTTGCGGCTGCCTACCATTAGCGTGCGGCCGGGCAAACCGAATGCGGCGGCGTCGTCGTTTGCGAGCGGCATCATTCGCGAACCGTTGAACGGCGAAACGGCGGTATGCCCGGTAGCGGGCACGACGCGCGTGTGGCTGCTGTCGCCGCGCAAGGCGATCGAAAGCCTGATCGCCGGACTCGAACTCGATGCCGCTGCGCTCGGCAACCAGCGCGTGCTGAATCTGCCGGGGATTTCGGTCAGCGTCGACGAGATGGTGGCGGCGCTGCGCGAGGTGGCGGGCGAAGAGACCGCGAAGCGGGTCGTGTGGCAGCCGGATGCGCGGATCGAGAAGATTGTCGGCAGTTGGCCGGGGCAGTGGGATCCCTCGCGTGCCGAACGGCTCGGCTTGACCGGCGACCGCAGCTTCGCCGATGTGATTCGTGCCTATATCGCGGACGAGCGGATTCAGACCCGCTGAGCGCGCGTATCGGGATTGGTATTTCAGCGCGATCCTGGACAGCAGAACGGTCCCAGGCCTCGTGCCGGCAGGGCTAAAAGTCCGTTTGGCGGCACGAGCGCGTCAATCTTCAGATCCTTTGCGTCGCCATTGCAATCGGGCCGACAGCATGCGCGTTTTCCCTGATGCGGCGATGGCTTTGCTTGACATGATTTCGCGCACGCGCCTATTATCGGGTCTAGTTGTTCGATATATGACCGTGAGTTCGTATAAAGAACAAACGGCCACAGTCTTGGGCCTACCGTTCACCTTCCTGCGCTAAGCTGAATTGACGTGACGGCTGCCATGCGGCCATTTCTCATTTCCCATTGTGCTCACCGGGTCGATGCTGCGAAGCATCCGGCTCGCGCCACGCGCAGGCGGCCGGCGCCGCTGACGGATACCGGAAGCGGCGCAGCGCACGCAGCACACCAACTGGAGACATCCTATGACCGAAGCATTCCTGTGCGACGCAATTCGCACCCCCATCGGCCGCTATGCGGGTTCGCTGTCGTCGGTTCGCGCCGACGATCTGGGCGCGGTGCCGCTCAAAGCGCTGATGGAGCGTAACAAGAACGTCGACTGGAACGCGATCGACGACGTGATCTACGGCTGCGCCAACCAGGCCGGTGAAGACAACCGCAACGTCGCGCGCATGTCGCTGTTGCTGGCCGGTTTGCCGCAAAGCGTGCCGGGTTCCACGGTGAACCGCCTGTGCGGCTCGGGCATGGACGCCGTCGGCATCGCCGCCCGCGCGATCAAGTCGGGCGAGGCCGCGTTGATGCTGGCCGGTGGTGTCGAAAGCATGAGCCGCGCGCCGTTCGTGATGGGCAAGGCAAGCAGCGCGTTTTCGCGCCAGGCCGACATCTTCGACACGACGATCGGCTGGCGTTTCGTGAACCCGTTGATGAAACAGATGTACGGCGTCGATTCGATGCCGGAGACCGGCGAAAACGTCGCGACCGACTACAGGATCAGCCGCGCCGATCAGGACGCATTTGCGCTGCGCAGTCAGCAGAAAGCCGCACGCGCGCAACGCGACGGCACGCTCGCGCAGGAAATCGTCGGCGTGACGATCGCGCAGAAAAAGGGCGATCCGATCACCGTGTCGCAAGACGAACACCCGCGCGAAACCAGCCTTGAAGCGCTCGCCAAACTAAAGGGCGTAGTGCGTCCGGACGGCACCGTCACGGCAGGCAACGCATCGGGCGTGAACGACGGCGCAGCGGCTTTGCTGCTTGCCAACGAAGAAACCGCGAAGCGCTTCGGTCTTACGCCGCGTGCGCGCGTGCTGGGAATCGCAACAGCAGGTGTCGCGCCGCGCGTGATGGGCATCGGCCCGGCGCCCGCCACGCAGAAGTTGCTGGCTCGCCTGAACATGACCATCGACCAGTTCGACGTGATCGAACTGAACGAAGCATTCGCCTCGCAAGGCATCGCTGTGCTGCGCACGCTCGGCGTCGCGGATGACGACGCGCGCGTCAATCCGAACGGCGGAGCGATTGCGCTCGGCCACCCGCTCGGCATGAGCGGCGCGCGTCTGGTCACGACCGCGATGTATCAACTGCATCGTACGCAGGGCCGTTTTGCGCTGTGCACGATGTGTATTGGCGTCGGTCAAGGCATCGCGATCGCTATTGAACGGGTGTAAATGGATTGCGGTCTGTGCCGGGAAGCGTCGCAGCGTCGTGAGTATTGAGGCTGCGCGGATAGCGCGCCTGTGACCGCATGATGAACAGCCCCCTCGCTCAGGCGACGGGGCTGTCTTATTTTGCGCAGTGCATGAATTCACTGTCTATTGAGTTTGTGTTTAATCGATGTTAATGACGCTCACCGATTTCATTGCAGCGAATGCCGTTGATCAAAAGAATAATGAACAATCGCGCTGTCATGCAGTATGCGTTTAATGCTTTTCGCATATTAAGAATTGTCTCCGCATATCCATGGTCGAGAAATTTAAAGCGGCACTGTCAACCGGTAAGATGCCGCTGCGACGACGCGTCGCGGCGCTTTCGCATCACGTTGCGCGCTGATTCGAAAATCACGACATAAACAATCGTAGCTTCTTGTAAGGCATGTACAATCGTTGCGCCGTACCCCGCTTTAATAAGCGACATCCTGAAGATGTATGTATTCGCGGTGTTAATCGGCATCCTGTAGTTTCAGATCGCCGCAACGCCGGATCGAACAATTTCTCGAGGAGAGCGTAGATGAAAGCAGCGACGATTGGAGCAGCGTTGGTGGTAGCGGCTTTCGCCGCGGCGCAACCGGTGTGGGCGCAAGATGCGATGGCCAGTGCCGCACAGGGCATCGTCAGCGCAGTGCAACCGGTGCATGTGAAGGCGGAGATCGTCGGTATCGATCCGGGCAGCCGCACGCTCACGCTCAAAGGGCCGGGCGGCAATGCGGTGGTCGTGCTGGTGAGCCAGCAAGTCGCCGGTTTCGATCAACTGAAGATCGGCGATCGGGTGGACGTGTTGTACAAGAATGCGTTGCTGGTGAAGGCCGACAAGGTCACCGGCGCGGACAAAGGCATTCGTGCCCGCGTCGATACGCAGGTCTATGCCCCGGCCTCGGGTGGTTATGAATCCGCGCGTCAGGTCGAAGTGCTCGCCACCGTGCAGAAGATCGACCACAAGAAGCGCCTCGTTACACTGCGCGGTGCGTATCAGACGCAAACGCTTGAAGTCGGACCGGACGTCGATCTGAAGGGCGTCAAGGTCGGCGATACGATTCATGCGGTTTTCGTTTCAGCCGCGGCCGTGCAGGTGACGCCGCAATAGGCGGCGCGGTAACTGCCATGCCAGTAGGCGGCACCCGTCCACACAGTGCGACGCAGCCGCGCAGCACGGCGTACGTGGTTCCTTGAAACCGGCATGGCTGACCGGCAAACACCCCTCACTGCAGGGGTGTTTGCTTTTCTGCGGTACGAAGGCTCGACCATCACGTCGCGACGAGGCACGTTACCGGACCGCCGGCGCCTCCAGCCCCAACCCTGCGAGCCGTCCTAGCCAACGCCTGACGAGGCCAGGCCTGATGGGCATCGCGTAGCTCAATGACACACGCGCGGTGCGTTCGCCATCCGCGCTGAGCCACATGCGTTCGCCGCGTTGCACCCGAAACTCGTTGCCCGGTTCGAGCCAATGATCGTAAGGCGAGTTGACGCGCGTGAGCCATAGGCGCGCGCCTTGCACACGGAGCGTGCTGTCGGCATCGGCGCGCCATGTGAGCGTTGCGCCTGGCACTACGGAAAAATGCACGACTACCTTCGGCAGACGCTCGTCCTCTTGATATGCGGACAGACTTGCGTCGTCATCCATGCACTGCGGGCTTGCCTGATCCATCTTGCTCTCCGTCATCGAGCCGGAAGACGGAGGAGGCACCCACAAAACAAAAGGCCCCTTCCGTTACCGGCGGGGCCTTTGGGTCTTGTTTTGCAGATTCAGACTGCTAACGCGCACATGCTCCCAAATGCCTGCCGATCGTGGCATGCATTGTTCGGGTTTTAATCGCGAGGGCGATGGAGGCGTGCGTCAACATGCGAATGAGTGTGCCGTTTTGCCGCATGTCTTGTCAATAAAAAGATCGCAATGGATTCAAGCAGCAACGCGAGGCGTACAGGGTCAACGCGTCTTGCTTGCCGCGACGCTGCGGCGAATCTGCGCGGCGAGTGCGTTTCGCAATGCGTAGCGTTTGCGGCGGGTCGCGTTGCCGGCATTGTCGCCCTGGCGTTCTGCCAGATAGCGCGCCGGCGGCGCGAGAACGAACCAGCCATTCCAGCGCGCGAGCGCTCCGCACTCGATCGACAGTCGATCGTAGTCGGCGGCCACGCGGCGCTTTCTCAGGCAATAGCGCCAGTTCGCGTAGACGTGCGCCTGCTTCGAGACGATGAAGGTGCCGCCCGCATCGAGCGCCGCGGCGACACATTGCGCAAGGTAAATCACCAGCACTTTCGGCCGCAGTCCGCACCACCGCTTGGTGAGCGCGCGAAATAGCTCGCGGCCGTTGACCGAGTGGTCCGGGCCCTGTACGGAGCCGATGCACAGACGTGGCCGCCGTACTTTGCCGCCGAGGTAGGCGAGACTGAACGTGCAGGAGACGATGCGCTGGTCCCGTGCGTCGCGGATGCACAGGGTCCAGTCGCCTTCCTTCTGAAACTGTTCGATCGACTCGAGCGACACATGCCACCGTTCGGCGCCTACGTCGAAAAAAGCGATCGGCGCCGAGCCGTCTGCGGCGATGCGCGCAGCGAGTTCCGGCACGCGCTGCTGTGTTAGCGCATGATGATCGAGGCTGGCCGTGAGGCGTTCTCGCGGGCTGAAGCGGGTATGGAGGAACGGCCGGTGCATGCGCTCGAGCGCAGTAGGATGACGTTGCACCAGATCGTGCAAAGGCGAAATGGCGCAGCGTTGGAGCCATACCTGCGTCGAGCGCCACGACATCAGCGAGCGCAGCCACAGGCGCATGCGGCGCCAGCGATGAAATACGCCGGTGCCGGGATAGAGTGCATGCGCGGCTTGCTGAATGACCGCAAAGGACGCAATGGCTCTCGCGAACCATGGCGAGCGGGGGCGGGCCCCTTCGTTGGAAACAGTCGTCACGGCAGATCCTTGGGCTCTTTCGACCGAGGGGATGCTAGCGGCGCGGATTGCGCGTCCGTGTCGAATTGCTTGTGCGTTTGTCGAGTTTTGTCGAGCGTGTCGCACGATGTGCGGCGCATCCGCTATGCTGTGCGTCGAGCCGACTCGTCCGGCAGTTGTCCGCGCGGTCTGCGCCGTACCGTTGCCTACCGCTATTGAAACAGTCAGCCCTGAACGATTCGTCCCATGCCATTCCGGATCCTGCTTGTCGAAGACGATGACCGCCTGTCCGCCCTGGTCGCCGGTTATCTGCGCAAACACGAATACGAAGTCGAGACCGTGCTGCACGGCAACGACGCCGTGCCTGCCATTCTCAAGCGCCGTCCGGACCTTGTGATTCTCGACGTGAACCTGCCTGGCAAGGACGGTTTCCAGATTTGCCGCGAGGCGCGCGAGCAATTCGACGGCGTGATCATCATGGTGACCGCACGCGACGAGCAGTTCGACGAGGTGCTGGGCCTGGAATTCGGCGCGGACGACTACGTGCATAAGCCTGTCGAGCCACGCGTGCTGCTGGCGCGCATCAAGGCGCAATTGCGCCGCGTGACCGCGCGCACGCCGGAGGCTAGCCAACCCGAGAGCTACACGTTCGGCAAGTTCGAGATCAGCCGGGCAAACCGCACGGTCAAACTGCCGGACGGCAGCTTGCCCGATCTGACATCGGCCGAATTTGATTTGCTGTGGGCGCTGGTGAGTTGCGCGGGCGAGGTCGTGAGCCGCGATGAGTTGATGCGGCAACTGCGCGGTATCGAGTTCGATGGCCTCGACCGCACGATCGACGGCGGCGTTTCCAAGCTGCGCCGCAAGCTGCATGACGACGCGGGCACGCCGCAGCGCATCAAGACGGTGCGCGGCAAGGGATATCAGTTCAGCAAGCTGGCATGGGATTAACGGTGCTCGCAGCGGCCATCGTTGCGACGGGGTTCCGGTTCCGGTGAGATGACGTCGCGTTGAGTTTCGATTGCGTAATACGTCGAAATATCGGCCGACAAAACTCCACAAACACCGTCTCAAATTGACAGTCATTCGAGGCGGTGATGATTAGCATCGCAAGCTTGTGCAACGACAGGCTTAGTGATGTCCGCTCGCGTTTCCCCTCTTTCCCGCCATGCTGTGTTGATGATTCACGGCTTGGGTGGCACGCGCCATGATTTCGGCGCGCTCGACCGCAAGTTCGAGCAGATCGGTTGCGACGTGCATTTACCGTCGCTGCCGGGCCACGGTTCGAACCCGGACGCGTTGAGCCGCGTGACGTTGAGCGACTACATGCAATTGTTGAGCCGCACGTACCGTGACCTGATGGGGCGTTATGAGCGAGTCGACGTGGCGGGCATTTCAATGGGAGCGTTGCTTGCATTGATGCTGGGTGCGCGCGAGCGCATGACGACGGGGCGCCTGATTCTGCTGTCGCCGCCCTTATTCCTTGACGGTTGGGGCGGTTCACGTCTGCGACCCTTGCGCTACCTGATGTATTGCGTGCCGGGGCTACGTCGATTGATTCGCGTGCCGGAGGGCGAGCCGTTTGGCATCAAGAACACGCGCATCCGCAACCTGATTCGCCGCCATTTGCAGAAGGGGAGCGGCATCCACTATCCGTACGTGCCGTTGGCGGCGATTGAGCAGGTCGACTGGATGCGCTTCGCGGTGAAGCGGGCCTTGGGACGTGTGACATGCGAGACCTTGGTCATGCATTCGGAGGAGGACGAGGTGACGAGCATCCGCTCCGCGGAATTCGTGTGCGAGCACTTGGGAAGTCGCTCAGTGACCTTTGTGCGCTTGACCGACAGCTACCACATGATCACACTAGACAACGAGCGTGACACGGTAGCGGAGCGAACACTGGCATTTGTACAGAGGACGTAAGGGCAACAGGAATCGCACAGAGGAAACAAGGAACAACCGGAAAAGCAGGCAAAAACGCGCACGAGAGCAAAGTGAACTACCAGCGGCCGGTTAAACGGCCAGCGGCAGCCGGAGGAACCAAGCGAACGTCCCGGCGGTTTTAAGAACTACGCGTCGGCGCGCGCAGCGCCGCCGGAAGAATGACACCCTTGTCACTCACGTGGAATGTGCGAGAACACAGATTCCAGATGCACCACTACTGCAACTGCGCGGGGGACCCGCTTAAGAACTAGCGGTGTGAAGCCGCTTTCTTTGCTTATCTTTCTTTGCGGCGGCAAAGAAAGTAAGTGCCGCCCCGCACAGGGGCGAACACCAATAGACCACAACCGCAACAAACAAAGCGAAGAAAACAAAGCGAAGAAAACAAAGCGAAGAAAACAAAGCGAAGAAAACAAAGCGAAGAAAACAAAGCGAAGAAAACAAAGCGAAGAAAACAAAGCGAAGAAAACAAAGCGCCGCCCCGCACATGGGCAAACACCAACAGACCACAACCGCATCAAAAAAAGCGAAGAAACCAAAATGCCACCCCCAGCGGAGCAAAAAAAACTAACCCCCTACCGCTATGGAAAATGGCGCTGGCTCCGCTTCCGCCGCAACTGGACAGACACCAGAGCAGACAGAATCCCCAGCTGGTCGCGCCTATACGTCCGCGTCTACACACGCCTGCTAACACTGACACTGCTAGTCCTGGCAGCATCAATAACAACCTTAAACCTGACACTAAAAACGTCGCCATCGCTCTGGCAAGCACTAATCACAGCAAAAGCGTCGATACCCATCGCATTGGTCACACTACTGCTACCTGCGATAACAGCCTACCGCTGGATGCGCCCAGTCTGGCTAGACCTCGTCATGGTCCGCGAACGCGCAATCGACTTCACGGGCGGCCGCTTCAACACCCGCGCCCGCGAATCGCACAGCGTCATCATCGGCCCACTGGCCCGCACGCTAAACGCCTTGGCCGAGCGCATGGAACGCCTGATCGCCGCGCAGCGCGAACTCACCAATGGCATCTCCCACGAACTTCGCACGCCCTTGGCCCGCGTGCGCTTCGCGCTGGAAAACCTCCGCGAGCCCGCCTCCGCGGCCGAATACAACAGCGCGTTGGAAAGCATCGCCCAGGACGTCACCGAACTCGACGAGCTCATCGACATGAGCCTGACCTACGCGCGCCTCGAATACAGCTCCCTGCAATCCAACCTCGAATCCACCGTGCTCACGGCATGGTTCGACAGCCAGATTACCGACGCCACGCTGCTGTACGCGGACAAGCAACTCGTTCCGCAAGTCGACGTGGACACGTCGCTCCGCGTCGTGATGGACAAGCGCCTCATGTCCTACGCAATGCGTAACCTGCTGCGCAATGCCAGCAAATACGCACATTCGCGGATCATGGTCGGCCTGAGCGTCAAGCATGGCAACGTGGAAATCTATGTGGAAGACGACGGCGCCGGCGTGCCACCCGATCAACGCGCGCGCATTTTCAATGCCTTCGTGCGACTCGACCGCCAGACCGGCGGCTACGGCTTAGGTCTCGCGATTACGCAACAGGTGCTGCGCGCCCATCACGGCCGTATCGCCGTGACCGATCCATTGACGCTCGGCGGAGCACGTTTCGAAATGAGCTGGCCGATCGGCACGGTGGCGTGAACCCCCCTTCCTACGCAGCGTCAATAGGTATGTCCCAACTGAAAGTAGAAGTTATGGCGGCCGCCCGGTGCAAACGCGACGCCCAGATAGATCGGTCCGAATGAACTGGTCAGCGCGGTGAAAGCCGTCACGCTGCGCTTTAGCGGTCCGCTTCCGAACTGCGAATCGCGGTTCCAGACATTCCCGGCTTCAATGCTCAATCCCGCATACAGGCCACGAATCGGCGACGCGTTAAACGTGGCGAGCTGATTCATATACGTGACCTGGCCGTACGCCATTGAATTGCCGGACAGCTGATCGGCGGCATAGGCCGACAGATGCTGAAAACCGCCCAGCGTGAAGCCGAATGGATTCGTCAGGTTGGTGCCGCCGAAGTCGTTACCCGCTTCGATACTGGCGTTGATGCTATGCCGGCCGTAGCTCGCGGCGACAATGGTTTTGCCGTACACCTCGGTGAAACTGTCGCTGCCCGCGAACAGCGAACGTTCTACGCGTAGCTCGCCGAAATAACCTTTGCGCGCAAACAGTGGATCGTCGAGCTGATCGATCACGAGACGGGCGCGCGCGCTAAGCTGCCGGCCGTAGATATCGGGGAACAGCAGCGGCGAGTTAGGTCCGTCCTCGAGCGGCAAGTTGTATTGCGGCGAGGCAAAGCCATGCGCGTATGCCACACCGATCCGGAAGTCGCCGAGGCGCGCGAGTGGCAAACCCAAATCGACCCCGACGCGTTCGGTCTGCAAGCGGTATTGCGTGACCTTGACGTCGCCGGAGTCGTCGTAGAGGTTGGCGTAGCGGCGCTGGAACTCGAGATAGGGCGCCACGTAATAGCCGAAAGAACTCGACAGCGGCTGCCGCAGCTCCGCATGCAGATTAATCAGGTCGCTGCCGACGGTCCCGTCCACCCGCCCTTCGAGCCCTGACGAAGTGAGCCACGGCCGGCGATAACCGAGATGCAGCCGGAAGCCGCCTTCATCTGTCGAACTGCTCGACAGACCGAGTCCGAACAGCAGGAAATTCGGTCCCCACTGTTTCTGCTGCGCGACGATCACGAGCTTGTGTTCGTCGCCGTCGTCGACGAGTTGCTGGCTCACGCTGTCGAAATCGCCGGCAGTGGAGAGCGCCAGCAAGTCCTTGTTGAGTGCGGCGGGATCGTACACGTCGCCGGGTTTGACATGCAACGCGGCACGGATGCGCGCCTCGGGCACTACGCCTTGCGAGGCGATCTCGATCTGCGTGATCCGCACCGGATGCGCCGCGGGCACCGCGTGCCGGGCGCGCCACGCGGCGTAGTCGGCGGGCGAGAGCGCCAGATGCTGAAGCTGCGGCAGTGCCGCGCGTGTGGCGGCGGCGCCGGCCGCGATCGCCTGGCCCGCGTTGGCGAAATCGGTGAAGCTCAGCGAGCCGAGTGCCGGTTCGATCAGTACGTCACCGGCTTGCAACTGTTCACGTTGGCGCGCAACGTTCTGATGAATCAGGATGCCGATCATCTGCTGCATCACGTCGGCGGGCGAAGCCAGTGCATCGAGCGGGCGCAGCGGCGAGCCGATATCGACGGCGATCACGACGTTCGCGCCCATGTCACGCGCCGTTTCGATGGGCAGATTGCTGACGATGCCGCCGTCCACCAGCGTGCGCCCGTCGATATCGGCCGGCGCGAACAGGCCGGGCAATGCCATGCTGGCGCGAATCGCCTGCGGCAGCGAACCGTGATCCAGCACCACCTTCTGGCCGGTGCGCAGATCGGTAGCGATGGCCCGATAGGGAATCGGCAGCCGGTCGAACGACACGCGTCCCGGCACGGAGGAGGTCCAGTCCTGCAACAGCGCTTGCAAACGATTGCCCTGGACGAGCCCCACCGGCAAGCGGAAGCCGTTAGCGCCGTAGCCGAGCGAAAGGCTATTCACATACAGCCGCTCGTCCTCGCGGCGCGATTGCGGCAGATCGGCGCGTTCGGTAACGTCGAACGCGATGTCCGCGAGATTGATTCCGGTGAGGCGTTTTTGCATGTCCTGCGCGGTCATGCCGCTCGCGTACAGGCCGCCGACTACCGCCCCCATGCTGGTGGCGGCGATACAGTCGACCGGAATGCGGTTTTCCTCAAGCACCTTCAATACGCCGAGGTGTGCGTAGCCGCGCGCGCCTCCGCCTGAGAGCACGAGACCGACGGATGGGCGGGCGGCCGGCCCGGCTTCGGCGCCGCACGCGGATTCGGCTGCGAGAGCGGGGCGTGCGAAGGCGGCGATCCCGCACGCCAGTAGCACCACGGTGCAGCGCAAACGAAGAACGGTAGGGCGGCGCCACGTGTGGGCCGCCGTTTGTTGTAGTTGTTCGCTCGCCGACGCTCGACTCATCTGTTTTGACGCAGGAAGAAAACCGAGAGATTACATCGTTTTGCCCCGGTAAAAACAGGTGATTTTGCATAAACGCGGGTTTACGGGAAAGCGTAGTTCCGGTGCTTTTTATCTTGCATCGCGACGGCTTGTGTCCTGCGGCCTCAAGCGTTGTCCATGAAACAGCGATTTTTTGTGAAACTGATAAGCCAGGCCGGAACGATGGGTTCCCTGATGTCGTCACATGCAGGATAGTCGGCGGCTACCCCGTTGGGCGTCGCTGCGCGACTGTATCCTGTCATAGGTGCACCAGGGCGAGAGGGTCCGCCACGCCTGGAGGAGAGAAACGATGAAGAGAGAACCCAATCGCTGGATCGGCCGTCATGTGTGTCGGGCCTTGCTCGTCACTTTCGCGCTCAGTTCTGTTTCGAGCGTCGCGGCGAGCTTCGATTGCAATCGGGCACGTATGCCGGACGAAAAGGTCATATGTGCGTCCCGGCACCTGAGCGAACTGGATGTCGAGATGTCCGTGCGCTATCAGATGTTGACGGGCCTTGTGGCAATGGGCACGCGTGGGGACATGCAGGATGAGCAACAGGCGTGGCTGAAAACAAGGAAGGTGTGTGGCGGAAATCAGGCGTGTCTGGCGACCGCTTACGGCAATCGCATTCAAAGGCTCAAAGATGAGTACGCGAATCTTGCGAGCCGCGGGCCATTCTGACGAGCAGCCGACGGCATCGGCACGAACGTCCCGCGCTCCATCATTAGCTAGCGGCGCACCAACGCACGCACGGCCCTCGCTGCCATCGGGTGCCCCATATCCGGCGCAACGAAATGAGCCACTTTACGCTCGGCAAGGTTGACCGTCACATAGTCGTTCGGCGCTTTCGTGTTGAGACCGTCGGACGCCGAGTGATATTCGATACGTAATTGCGTCGTGGTGACGACCACGCGCAGATAACCGTAATTGGTATCGTCGTAGTTTTCCAGTACGACCTGATCCGTGGTGGCCGACGCCGACTGCATGACCTGTGGCGCGCGGATGGCGGGTGCGCCCTGCGCGGCGAGCTTGATCAAACCATGTCCGCCGTTGCCGCACACAAGGTAGGGAATCTGCGTGCCGTCAGCATTTCGCGTGCGCGTGAAGCGCTGATAGTTGTGAGCGTGGCCGGAAAGAAATGCATGCGGCCACACGCCGTTGGCTTCGCACACCTTGTCGATCTGCGCCAGCATATCGACGCTCGATCCATGTCCGCCTGCGCAGTACGGCGGATGATGATCCGCAATCAACAGTGCGCCGGCGAACTTCTCGGCTTTGACGCGCTTGAGCGCGGCGTCGAGAAAGTCGAGCTGCGTGCGTCCGATGGTTGGATCTGAAATCACACCGGGATCTTCAAGCGTGTTGCTGTAAATCACCAGCACGCGCACGAACGGCGCATCGAGCGTGAAGAACACGCCGGGCTGGATTTGCGCGGTGCGCGACAATCCGCCGGCTTCGGGCGAAACGGTGAACGTATCCGCGCAAAAATTTCTCAGGAACGCGGTGAGACTCGCGGCGTGCGCTTCCGGCGAAACCATGCCGTCGTGGTTGCCGGCGCAGGCGAGGATCGGCGCGGGGTAGTCCCGATACGGTTCGTAAAACTGATCGTAGTAGTACTTTCCTTCGCCGAAGCTATAGACGACGTCGCCGAGTAACAACGCGAACTGCGGGACCTCACTGGCATTGGTTTCGTTGAAGTCCGCAGTCAATTTGTCGGCGACTTCGTTTTGGGTCGCCGGACCTTTCGTATTGCCGCAATCGCCTAGCGCGTGAAATACCAGTTGTCCGTTGGCTGTGATTCTGTCGATGGCGGTTGCGTTGCCGCCCATGACTTCGGCCAGGGTGAGTTGGGGCTCCACGCCGCCTCTCGGCGCGGGAAATGGCAGCGGAAACAGTTTGTGCTCGGCATTGAGCTTGTCGATCTCCTTGTAGGCCGTATCGTCCGATGGATGGGGCACACGAAACACCGTGGGGTCCGCGGTCGGCTGAGGCTGGGCGAACACGGGCTTGTCCAGCATCCGCGGACGCAGCGCCAGCGTGGTGGCCGTTGCGGCAGGCTGGTTTGAGCCGCGGGCGGCCGCAGTGGCCTTTTTACCGGATGCGGCTGCCTTGCTGGCTGGTTTTCGTTTGACCTCAGTTTTCGCCGTGCTTTCTTTCGCCTTGGCTTTGGATTTCGACTCGCGTTTTGCCGGCATGAGCGCCTCTTGAAGAAAAGTAAGCGGGGTGGTCCGCAAGCGGCGTTCGCCGTTGCATTCATCGAACCCTACGACATGTGTATTTCGGAAAAGTGTCGCGGTGATGTCGAACAGGGTTTGCCGTCACGCTTGACGCTGTGTGCGGCACGTGCGCCGCCGCGCGCGGAACCCGACCTGAAACAATTTATGTCGGCCTATGTCGCGGTACCTTCGAATTGCCTGCAAACCCTTGTCCAGCAGGCCTCCTTTGTGGTGAAACAGGGTGACATATCTTCGCTGCTGATTAAAGCCACGCGTCCTTCTATAGTCCGTTCGTCGCCACGCCGCTGTGCGCAGAAGTGGCCCGAAATCAGGAAGGATATTCCGTGAAACACTATTCGTTCGTCGTCCCAGCCACCGCTGCTTCCCCTGTCTCCGTCACGACCGCATCCATGCGCGGCGCGCTGCGCAAACTCATGCTCACCGCAACCGTCGCCGTGCTCGCGCTGGGCAGTGCTTCGGCTTTCGCCTGGTCACAACACGGCACCGCGTACACCTCGCGCGGCACTTACAACGGTGCGCGGTACGGCTCGTGTGGCGGCGGCAGTTGTTCGCATGCTGGCGGCGTGGCGGGCCCCTACGGCGGCCTCGCGACCAACACCGGCACGGTGACCCGCAACGCGCCTGGCCAGTTCTCGAATTCAGGCACGGCGACGGGGCGTTATGGCAACCAGGTCCAGCATGCGGGCGACACCAGTTGCGCGGGCGGCACCTGTTCGCATACCGGCGCCCTCACCGGACCGGACGGCAAAACAGCCACGACCGCCGGCGATGTGACCCGAACCGCGCCTGGCCAGTATTCGTCTTCTGGGTCGGTCACCGGATCAAACGGCAGCACGGTCAACCATGCGGCATCCACAAACTGTGCGGGCGCTTCGTGTTCGCGTTCCGGCACGGTGACAGGGTCCGATGGCGGCACCGTCGATCACTCCGGTACGGCGACGCGTGTTGCACCGGGCGTCGTTACGACGTCGACCAGTACGACGGGTACGTACGGCAACACGGTGATGACAGGCGGGACCGTCGTGACCGCGGGTGTCGTTACGACAGGCAGCACGATGGTTGTCGTTGCGCCGAAGCCAGTTGTAGTTGTGCCGCCGCTGGTTGTGTATGTGCCGCCACCTCCGGTTGTCTACGTTCCGCCGCCCCCGCCGCCTGCTGTGTATGTCGCCCCGCGCGTCGTCTATGTGGCGCCTGCGCCGCGCCCTGTCGTGTGGGTGTCGGCTCACTGGGCAGGGAATGTCTGGGTGCCGGCGCATTGGTCATGAGCGAAAACCTGCGAGTGAGAACCGGCGATGAAGCCGGACGAATCGGTCCGCCGTGGATAAGGGGGCAGGGCAGTGCGCAGGCGGTCCAGTCACGTTTCAATGCGACACGCACGCGGACGTTGTGCAAGGTCGCCGTGTTGGCAACGATGATCGTTGCTACAGGTGTGGCGATTGCAGTGGGTGAGAGCGTCACCGACACTGAAACGCTTGCTATGCACCGGGCGATTGAATCCGAACAGGACTGTTCGGCGAAATACGCAGCGTTGCTCGATCTCGCCGAACTGGCGAGACGTGATGGCAAATCGTCCGAGGTCGTGGTGCGCGGGCTGAGCGACCGCGGCGGCGCAATGAGTGACTGTTTGCCGATCGACGGGAACGCGGGGGTGAGGTAGACGCGCGAATGGCCCGAGCGGCCATTCGCGCCTGTCAAACGTGGTCTTCCAAAGCAGGAAGACCTGAGTAGTCATGGCCCGTCGCTAGCGGCCCTGCTGCTGCAGATACTGCCTGACGTCGCTCAAGGTCACACTGCCTTTGTGGCTTGTATCGATCTGATCGAAGTGCTTGGCGACATAGCCGAGCCCCTGGGTCTGGGCCTGCGCTTTTGTGACCGCGGCGCCATTGCTAAGGGCCGTATTGGCCCCCAGCCGCGCTTCGAGCCGCTGCTGAGCTTCCTGTTGCAGTGCCGTGCCGGTCGATGGCGCGACGGGGGCAGCACGGGTTTGAGGGAAGAACGGACCGTCGACGCCTCTGGAGCCGGTTGGCGGCGTCGCCGGCGCCACCGCTTGCGGCGGTAACGCATGCGCGTTGCCAATCAGACAGCCGAGGACGATCAACGGGGAAACACGCCGCAATCTATCTAAAAGAGACATGATGACTCGCATTGATTGAGTGAATAGAGTATCGCGAACGAGGCACGTTGCGTCAGTTCAGTCAGGGTGCCGTGGCTTGCGCTGTGGCGGTAGCGGTCGGCTGACTGGCGGGGCTTTCGTCGTGCCACGGCGGCGGCAGCGTCCAGAGCGCGAGCGCATCCGGAAGCGGGGTGCCCCGGTAGAAGCGCACCAGATCCCGTTTCATCAGCGGACGGGCGACGTCGTCCAGATAAATCATATGTCCGCCCTGGAAGAAATTGACCTGCAAGTCCGGATTCAGACCGGGTACTGTCTGCAACCGCGCCAGTTGCTTCTCCGTATTGAAGAATGGAGTGGCCAGATCATGAAAGCCGTTTTCCGAGAGCACCTTGAGTTTCGGGTTGAGCGTCAGCGCGCCCAGCAGATCGGGGATCGTATCGGGCAGCGGCTTTCCGTCATGCGAGAAATCCCAGACCTGGATGATGTTGTCGTTCAGCGGCAAATAGGTCGCGTTCGGCGCCGTGTATCCGAGGTAGTCAGGCATCTGCGTTGCCAGCGCCGTGGTGAACGGCTGGGAGATGAGAATGTCGGACGGGTCCCCATCGCTTTGCAGACGCGGATCCGAGTTCGGCAATGACACGCGTCCGTCGTACCGGCCGATCGTCGTGCCAGGCACGAGGCTCGTCGAGAACGGGTTGGCGCCGAAGTAGCCCTGCAGCGCCTGCACGGTCAAACTGGATGGCAAGGTCCACGACTGAAGCGTTTTGGCATTGGGAAACACCGGCGTGCCCAAAGCGTCCGGTATGCCGAGCTGACTGAGCACCCAGGATTGCGAATACCGCTTGAACCGGTCGTATTCGGCCGTGGCGAACAGGCTCGCCTGGTATGCGTACAGGTCCTGATTGAGTGGCGCCGGCGACACCTGATTGTAGTAAGCCGCGACTTCCGCGTAGCCGGGGAAATAGCCGGCCAGCGTATCCGTGTCCAATGCCAGGGCGCTCGTCGAGTTCGTGATAGCGACGGCTTCGATCGCATCCGCGAAATAGTTCAGGATTGAAGACTGGAGAACGATGCCGGTCAGATGCACGCCGGCCGATTCGAGCGCCAACGAGAGCATATCGGTGCGAGGCGTGCCGTACGACTCGCCGTACAGATAAATCGGCGAGCTGCTGCGATTATTGACCGCCAGATAGCGCTCAATGAAGTCGCGCATGATGTTGACGTCCGCATCGGTCGTCCAGAACTTCTGGTTCGTATTCGGCAGAATCGCCTCGGAAAGGCCTGTTCCCGGTGGGTCGATGAAGACCATGTCGGTGGTATCGATCAGGCTGTCCTTATTGTCGACGAGTGGATAGTTCGGCCAGTTCCCGAACGTGGGGTCGGGCGTGGCGACCCGCGTTGGCGCGAACGATCCAAGCCGCAGCCAGATGGAGGCCGAGCCCGGCCCGCCGTTGTAGACGAACGTGACCGGTCGCGGCGAGCCATTCGTACTCGGCGCGGTGTACGCGACATAAGACATCGTGGCTTCGGGGTTGCCGCTCGAATCGGCGGCCGTCAAATGGCCAGTCGTCGTGGTGTAGTTGATCGGTGTTTTGCCTAACGTCCACTTGTAGTGCATGACCGCGGTCTTCTCCGAGGCCTGAGCCGGCGCGAGGCCGTCTGTGGCATTGCCGGAATAGGCCACCGGGTCGACATAGGTTTGATTGGCCGTTGGTGCTTGCGATTGCGCGGCGGCCTGTTGCGCGGTGAGCTGCTGATTCGCTGCGGCCTGCTGCATGCTCACAGCCGTGCCCGAGGACGAACTGCCGTCCTCTCCGCCGCAACCTCCGAGAAGCATGATCGTGACCGCTAAGGTTCCCAGGACCGGCAGCCTGCTTTGGCGATGATGGCTATGGCCGGAAAGACGCTCGTCTCGTTTCATCTCTATCCTTGGTGGTGGGTTCAGATACCGTTTCACAAAGGCCGCTCTCGCCGACAAAGATATGTCGGAGTTCGAACTATTGGTGGTGCATCGTCGGCATGCAGCGGTTGAGACCAACTTACTTCAAAGCGCATAGATATAGAGTTCTATGCGGTATGCGTAGAATAACTAAATATCTGAATTAGATATTCCAGTGCTTTTCTGGATACGTTTCCTTAATCGGATATTCGTATATTGGCGGCAGAAGAAAAATAGGTGACGCAACCGGAGTTTGTCAAGGATGTGCCGAATTTCCGTAATTGCAATCCGCAAAGTTGCACTCGAATTCGTATGTGATTCAATCAGTTGGGTCGTTTGAGGCTGTGTGAGTTAATCGATTATTTATTACGAAATTAAATGTTTTTGTTTGTTAATCGTAATAATTAAATGGTGGCGGGAAGCGCAAGCGTTCCGCTTGTCCGTGAAGTGGTGACGTTCCGTGAATTGGCCGGGTCGGGCGGGCTGCGCGTGGCCCGGCGTACCGCTGCGGCGATGAATGCTGCGCTGCATGCCTACGCGGCTTGATTTTCCGGGCGGGTCAGATCGCGTTCCATAAAGATCGTGCCGGCGATGGGATTAAAGACGTAAGCCGGAATCGGCTCGAAACCAAGCGACGCATAAAGCTGTTGCGCGGCCTGCATGTCAGGAAGCGTATCGAGACGAATACGCGTATATCCGGACTCCCGTGCCATTCGACAAATCAGCGCTGCCAATTGCCTGCCGATCTGCTGGCCACGCCCAGCTGGACGGATATAAAGACGTTTCATTTCGCACGTCAATTCATCCAGAGGACGCATTGCAACACAACCGACCACGTTCTGATTGTTCAGGGCGAGAAGAACGCGCCCCCGCGGCGCGGCAAACTTGCCAGGCAACTCCGCGAGTTCCGACTCGAAATTCTGGAAGCCCAGATCGATGCCCAGGCTGTCGGCGTACTCGCGAAATATCGCCCGCACAACTTCAAGCTGTTCGGGAAATCGAGCGGGATGAATCTCAACCATTCCCACGTCTCCATCGCTTCATCACCGGTTCCGGCAGCCAGCGGCCGGTGGACTATTTATGCGGATTCAGCCAGCACCATCGGGAAGCGGATTTCGAACCGGGTGCCAACGCCTTCGCGTGATACAAAATCGATCTGACCATTCAACACGCGGCAAAGCTCCTTGACGATCGCGAGGCCGAGGCCCGTGCCGGGAATATCTTCGCCGGCAGCGCGTTCGAATTCGTCGAATACCCGGTTCGCATCCGAAGGCGCAATGCCCACGCCGGTGTCCGACACGCGAATTGACCAGTGCTCCGGGCCGGCCGTTGCAAAGCTGAATTCGATCTCGCCGGACTTCGTGTACTTCGTCGCGTTGGAGAGCAGGTTGGTTGCAATCTGCTTGAGCTTGAGACGATTGGACGTGACAGTGGATAGCGCCGGATCAAAGGTGGCGTGCAACTTCAGTCCCTTGGCCTCGATTGCTGGCCGCGAGGCGGTGACGAGCTCGTCGTAAAGCGCATGAGGTTCGACCGGTTCGCGTGTGAGAGGCGTCTCGTCGCCGAGCACGACGGAGTACTCGACCATCTGATCGACGAGTTGTTTCATGTCCGCGGCCTGCCGGTTGGCCAGCGTCAGCGCCATATCGGCCTTTGAAGGCGCCCGTTCGATCAGTTGCAGCGCGATCGAAAACGCGTTCAGAAAATTGCGCAGATCATGGACCACGCTGCGAGTGATCTGCATGCGTGAGTCGTAAAGATCGCCGACCAGCCGCTGCTTGAGCGTTAGTTCGTGATTGGCGCGCTCGAGCCTGCCTGTGTACTCATCGATCGTGCGGTCCCGTTCGCTGACCACTTCACGGATCGACGTGAGCGTCACCATGCTGAGTGCTTCGGCGACCAGGCGCCGTGCCCGGCTTTCGTGGCGGCGTGTGAAGGTGCTGTCCTGGTCGGCGAATTCCTCCAGTGCGTCGGCGAGCACCTGATGATACAGATCGAGCTCGCGCACGAGTTCCTCGATCCGGTAGCCCTGACGCCAGCGGACTATGCCGTGTTTTCTTGCATTACGTTCGATCGCCGGTTCGACGCGTTCGAGATCTTCGACGTCGAGCGCGAGGCAGAGTCCTTCGAGAATTTCCGGCAGATGATCGGCGAGCTGCTGATAGGTAAGTTTGTCCGCTTCGACGAGGTCTGCATCGCTGAAAACGGCATTCATCCATTGCTCGGTGAGGCGGGACCGTTGCGCACGAATGAAATCGGCAAATTTGCGCAGCGGGCTAAGGCGTATTTCGGTCATATTGGGTGCATCGGTGCGAAGGTGCTACAACATACATATGCTCGAACCACACCAGACGCGTCGGACACGAGGGCACATGCCTACGCCTTGCGGGAAACATACTTCGGCTGGAATGAATTAGAGGCTTGGGGCCAGCGATCTCATGGCTTCCGGGTTTCCGAAGCCGAGCCGCCGCAGCCGATAACTGGCGTCATTATCGCCGCAATTGCCGCTTGCGGAACATCACGTGCGTAACTCGCCCGCCATGCAAGCGCCCGGCGCATCCGGCTAGGCATCCGCTTTCAGGAAATCGACAAAGACGCGCAGCGGTGCGGGCAAGTGACGACGGCCAGGATAGTAAAGAAACGGCCCCAAAAAGGGCTGCCACCACGGCTCCAGGACCGGCTCCAAGGCGCCGCTGTCGAGGTGCGGGCGCAACATGTCTTCGAAAAGATGAATTACCCCCACGCCCGCGACGGCTGTACTGACAGCCAGGTCGATTGCCGCGCCGGGCCTGACGAGGAGCGGTCCCGACGGATTCAACTGGACTACCTCGCCGTCACGCTCGAAATACCAGGTCGGCGTAGCGCCGCCGGCAAATTGGCCCCGCAGGCACGCATGAGAGAGCAGGTCGCGCGGATGGTCAGGTCTGCCATGTGTGTCGAGATAGCCCGGCGCCGCAGCCGTAGCGAAACGTTGCACACGCGGGCCGATTGGAATCGCGATCATGTCCTGCTCGAGCCGTTCGTCATAGCGGATGCCCGCGTCGCAGCCGATGGACAGCACATCGACAAAGCCATCCTCCACCACAACCTCTACGCGTATGTCGGGATAAGCCTTCAGGAACCGGGGTATGACGGTCGGCAATACGATGCGCGCGGCGCTCGACGGGACGTTGAGTTTGAGTGTGCCGGTCGGTTTGTCCCTGAAGCCGTTCAGGACGTCCAGCGCGGCTTCCATCTCGCTGAACAATGGCGTCAGTTTTTCGATCAGACGCAGTCCGGCTTCGGTCGGGGCCACACTGCGCGTGGTTCGGTTGAGCAGGCGCATACCGAGCTTCGACTCGAGACGGCGTACAGCAATGCTCAGGCTGGAGGCGGAGACGCCGTTGATGCGCGCGGCGTCGCGGAACCCGCCGGCACGAGCAACCGAAACGAATGCGGCGAGATCGTTGAATTCCATGGCCATTGTTCAAAATGTTTAACAACCCGTGCAATTTATGTCGGATTATCGAACAACGCAATCCCCGCCATACTGGCGCTCAACACTTCACATCAAGGAGCGCGCTATGTCGAACTTCACCCCTGCAGACACGTTTTCGCTGGCTGGCCACCCCGTGCAACGCATGGGCTATGGCGCCATGCAACTGGCCGGCCCCGGCGTATTTGGACCGCCGAAAGACCGTGACGCCGCGATCGCCGTGCTGCGCGAAGCGGTGGCGTCGGGCGTCAATCACATCGATACGAGTGACTTCTACGGACCCCACATCACCAACCAGCTGATTTGCGAAGCACTGCATCCTTATCCGGACGATCTGATGATCGTCACCAAGGTGGGTGCGGTCCGTGGCAACGATGGCTCGTGGCTGCCGGCACTCGAGCCGGAAGATATCGAGCGCGGTGTTCACGACAACCTTCGCAATCTCGGTGTCGACGCGCTCGACGTCGTCAATATGCGCATCATGGGCAGCGTGCATGCACCCGCCGAAGGGTCGATCGGAAAGCAGGTTGCGGCGCTTGCCGAACTTCAACGGCAAGGACTGGTTCGCCATATCGGTTTGAGCAATGTGACCGCGGCCCAGGTCGCCGAGGCACAGGGCATCGCGGAGATCGTCTGCGTACAGAATCACTACAACCTGGTTCACCGGGAAGACGACGCACTGGTCGACGAACTGGCGGGGAAGGGCATTGCCTACGTACCGTTCTTCCCGCTTGGCGGATTTACGCCGATCCAGTCGTCAGCGCTGTCCACGATTGCGAAAACGATCGGCGTGACGCCGATGCAGGTGGCGCTTGCCTGGCTCCTGTATCGCGCGCCTAACATTTTGCTGATTCCGGGCACTTCGTCGCTCGGGCATTTGCGTGAAAACATGCACGCAGCGCGCTTGAGATTGACTGACGAGGTGCGCGCTGAACTGGATGCAATCGGCGCGGGGAATGGGCAAGCGTGATCCAGCGGCCGGAGCTGCTCAGGATCGACCAGAGTCGACCAGACGATGGCCTCGTTGCGTCTGGTCCCGCTGCTAAATCATGGATGGTCACGTTGCGACCGCGTCCGCGATGCATTCCCGCAGCCATTGATGTGCCGGGTCGCGATGAGACCGCTCGTGCCAAAGCATCGCCATTTCGTAGCCCGGCACGTCAACCGGCGCCTCGACGACCTTGAGCGCGCCGTTGCCGCGCACCAATCGCGCCGGCACCATCGCCACGAGATCCGTGCTCGCCAGGACTGACATCACGAACAGGAAGTGCGGAACCGAAAGCGCAACCCTGCGCGTGAGACCCACCTCGGCCAGTGAATCATCCGTGACGCCGGTAAACCCGCCACCATCGGGCGACACGATCACGTGCTCCAGTTTGCAGAACTGCGCAAGCGTTGGCCGGCGCTTCAGGCGCGGGTGATCCACACGGCCCGCCAGCACATACCGCTCCTTGAAGAGCAATCGCCCGCGTAATCCGGGCGGCGCGCCTGCGCTGGTGTGGAATGCCAGATCAATGTCTCCCTGTTCCGCCTGCTTCGCGATACGCGGCGGAACAGCTTCCACAATCGCGAGCCGGGTGCCGGGCGCCGCCGCGCGCAACCTGGACAGGACAGGCAACAGGATCGTCGATTCGGCATAGTCGGTCGCGGCGACGCGCCACGTATGACTCGCTTCGGCTGGATTAAACGGGTTGGCCGGCGACACCGCATGCTCAAGTGCATCGAGCGCCTGGCGCAAAGGTTCGCGCAATTCTTCGGCTCTCGCGGTGGGGCGCATGCCCCGGGGACCTGGCAGCAACAACGGGTCGCCAAAGACATCCCGCAGCTTGGCAAGATGCACGCTCACAGACGGCTGAGAGAAGTTCAGGCGTTCGGCGGCGCGGGTCACATTGTGCTCCGACAACAGGACATCGAGTGTCACCAGCAGGTTGAGATCCAGTCTTCTGAGATTATTCACGGCAATACCTGACATATTGGTTATTCATTTCCAATATACCGGCAAGAGACCTATCTTGGTGCTTTCTCGCAATGGAGGTCAGGCCATGAATGTTCTTCTCGTCTATGCACATCCGGAACCCCGGTCGTTGAACGGGTCCCTTAAGGACTTTTCGGTCAAGCGTCTCGAGAATGCCGGGCACGTCGTCCAGGTATCCGATCTGTATGCGATGAACTGGAAGGCATCGCTCGATGCGAACGACAGCCTGGATAAGCAACCCGGCGCGCGTTTCGATCCCTCTCTCGATTCAAAGCGTGCTTTCAAAGACGGACGGCAAAGCCAGGACATCGCGCTCGAACAGGAGAAGCTGAAGTGGGCGGATGCGGTGATTTTGCAGTTTCCACTGTGGTGGTTCTCGATGCCAGCGATTCTGAAAGGCTGGGTAGAGCGCGTCTATGCATATGGCTTCGCGTATGGCGTCGGGGAGCACTCCGACGCGCGCTGGGGCGACCGTTACGGGGAAGGCAGCATGGCAGGCAAGCGGGCGATGCTGGTCGTGACAACGGGTGGTTGGGCGTCACATTACAGCCCGCGTGGTATCAACGGTCCGATCGACGATGTGTTGTTCCCCATCCAGCACGGCATTCTGTATTACCCTGGTTTCGACGTTTTGCCTCCGTTCGTGATCCATCGGACAAGCCGGATCGACGAAGGACGATTTTCAGACGTGCAAGACGCGCTCGGGCAACGTCTCGATGACCTTTGGACGACTGCGCCGATTCCCTTTCGCCCGCAGAACGCTGGTGCATATGACATCCCGGCGCTCACATTGCGAGCTGATGTTGCGCCGGATCAGACTGGCTTTTCAGCGCACATTGAATAAACGCGTTGCCGTCCCTGCATTCACGTGGCGGGCGTAATGGTTGAATAGACGTTCGGTTTTGGGCCGTTCCAACTCCCCCTGGAATGGCGCCAAGCTGACGAGACCGTATGCTTCGCTGAAATTTGGTTGTAAGTCGCCGTTGTTAGAGTCGTTGACAGAATTTTGCCGCCAGATGCCAGACAGTGTTCTTTGGACACATAGAAAGGGGGAGAGCGACAAACCATGAAAATGAATCGTGCGTTCTGGCTGATTCTGACGCTGCTTTTCACGAACCCGGTCTGGGCGTTCCAGTCCAGGGTCGTCACCATTCCCAGCGCGGCCATGCATAAGTCGTTCGAGGCGACGGTGGTGCTGCCTGACCAATACACGCACGGCAAAGCGGCCGATCGCTTTCCCGTCGTCTATTTGCTGCACGGCTCAGGCGGTGACTACACCGACTGGACCACGAATTCGCACATCGGCAAACTGGCCGACCGCTATCACGTGATCCTTGTTATGCCCGATGGCGGTCACGAGAGCTGGTATATCGACAGCCCTGTTGATCCGCGCAGCCGTTACGAAACCTATGTAGGTACAGAAGTCGTCGGATATATCGACACGCATTTCCGCACGATTGCGACGCGCCAGGCGCGCGCGATTACGGGGTTGAGCATGGGCGGCTTCGGGGCGCTGCATATCGCGCTCGACCGGCCCGACGAATTCGGCGCAGCGGGAAGTATCAGCGGAGCGGTCGATCCACGCGGGTGCGAGGATGAGCCTGGGATCGATCAGGTGTTCGGGGATCCGACTCGTCACGCTGACTTCTGGAACAACGAGGCGATTGTTGAGAACGCGCGCAATTTCGGAAACGCGCATATTGCACTGACGATCGATTGCGGGGTGAACGATTCGCTTGTTCAGTCGAACCGGATGCTGCATGCGCGGCTTGTCGAACTGGGCGTGCCGCATGATTACGCGGAGCGGCCTGGCGGGCATACGTGGAAGTATTGGGCGAATGCGGTGCAGTATCAGGTGCTGTTCTTTGCCAGTTCATTCAAGCGGAATGGGGGCGTGGCGCAGACGTGACGCGTGCAAGGCTCGAGCCATCACTGCATACGTGAATGCTCGCCTAGAAACTGGCAGACAGTGTGATGCATTGCCTTTACGCCGGGACTCGATTCGAGCGCACGCCAGCACCCATGTACGAGCCCGGTTCCAATCCACAACCGGGCCTGCCCATCGGCCGCATTGACGCGTTCGACAAACACCCTCGCGTCGTCCCGCAGCGGATCGTGTTCAACACCTACGGCAAGTGTCGGCGGGAGTCGGTCGAAGCGTGCCGCATCGAGCGGTATCGTCCACGTGGGATAGGGCGGCCGTTCGCCCCAATACAGATCGCGAAACGCATGGACATTGGCAAGCGTGAGCATCGGTGCGTGCGCTTCGCTTTCGCGCGCGGGCATTTGCGGTTCGGTGCCGAGCATTGGATAGACCAGCGCAAGTCCGCGCACGCCTTGAATACCGTCATCGCGCAACCGCATCGCGACGCTGGCCGCGAGCGTGGCGCCGGCACTGTCACCCGCTAACTGCAGTGCGCCATCTGAGAGCGAGTCGAACGGCAGCTGGCCGGCCAGTGCGGCGAACGTTATCTCCAGACAATCGTCATGAGCTGCCGGAGCGCGGTGTTCCGGGGCCAGCCGGTAATCGAGCGCAATCACATCGAGTCCGGTATCCGCGGCAATGCGTGCGGTTACGATCTGATGACTTTCCAATGACCCGAGCACGAAGCCGCCACCGTGAAAGTACAACACGGTGCCGACGGGTGTTCCGCTCGCCTTTCTACAATTCCGATAAAGCCGCAGCCTGATCAGATGGCCGGCGCTCGCGTGAAACACAGCGTCTTCGGTTATCACATCGGCTGGCAAAGGCGGCGTGAGTGCCGCCGCATAGCGATCGTAAATCGCGCGCTGTTCGCTCGGCGGCAATGAAGTCGAATGTCCCGCATAGATGGCAGCGGTCCGTTCGATAAACGCGGCGATCTCGGGCTCAAGCATGCTCATTCCTCGCTACTATTAGGCGGCGCCTTGACAGGCAAGCCGATCACGCGGCCTGCAAACCTGGCCGCTGGCAACACGGTATGCGCTTCTGCCAATGCCCGCACTTGCGCCTCGACGTCCGGGTCGAAGGCAACAGCGCGCGGGCCGCCCGTGTCCACGTGCAGCAGCATCTGCTCGCCTGCGGCCACCGGTTCAACGCCATCGTCAGCGAACATCTCGAGGTAAAGATGCAGCCGCTTCGCATCGTGCCCCAGCACGCGCATGTCGACGCGAACCCGAGCCCCTTCCTTGATTTCATGCAGATAGTTGATATGCGCTTCGAGCGTGTAGATCGAGCGGCCACGCTCCTTGCGCACCGCATCGGGCAACCCGATCACATCGATCAACGCATCCGTCGCGAAGCTAAAAATCAGCATGTAAAACGCGTCGCGTAGATGGCCGTTGTAATCGACCCATTCGGCGCGAACGATGTCGCGATAGCAGGGCAGCAAAGCGTGGTCCGGCATATGCAATCAATCTCCTTCATCCGTGTGAATGGCACTGGCCGCAGCGATCATGCGCCGCAGACGCATTCAGGCGGGGCGGCGCATCGTCCCGCACACAGCCTCACTCCGCAGGAAGCAATCCATGCCGCGCCTTAGCCGCTTCAATCGCCGCCAGCACACTTGTAATGCAATCGTCCCGATAGCGTTCGAGCTGCTTGATCGAGCGCGGTCCGACCTGTTCGGACGTCCCGTCCACCACCCGATCGATCAATTCGTCAGTGAGCTGCGGCGCTACCAGTTTAGTCCAGGGCAGCTCCAAAGCCGGCCCGAACTGCTGCATGAAGTGGCGCATGCCCGCATCGCCGCCCGCTAGTGTGTACGTCAGGAACGTGCCCATGAACGACCAGCGGATGCCCGCGCCGAAGCGAATCGCGTCGTCGATTTCGCCCGTGGTCGCCACGCCTTCGTTGACCAGATGCAGCGCCTCGCGCCACAGCGCTTCGAGCAAACGGTCGGCGATAAATCCGGGCACTTCCTTGCGCACGAGGAGCGGTCGCATCGACAGTGAGCGATAAACCTGTATCGCGGCGTCGAGGGTTGCCGGTGCGGTGAGTTCGCCGCCAACCACTTCGACGAGCGGCAGCAGATACACCGGATTGAACGGGTGCCCAACGATGCAACGCTGCGGATTCACGGCCCGTGCGTAAAAATCGCTCGGCAGCAGGCCGGAAGTGGATGAAGCGATGATCGCATCCGGCTTCGCTGCACGGCTGATCTGCTCGTGCAAGGCGAGCTTCAATTCTTCGCGTTCGGGCGCGCTTTCCTGGGTGAAATCCGCGTGTTCGACACAGGCTTCAATCGTATCGACGAAGCGCAGCCTGTCGGGCGTCGCGCCGTCCGACAAGCCGACGCGTTCCAATGCCGGCCACGCATTCGCGATGTTCTCGCGCAACTGCTTCTCCGCGCCGGGAGCGGGGTCCCATGCGACGACGTCGAGCCCGTGCGCGAGCGCGCGCGCCACCCAGCCACTGCCGATCACGCCCACGCCGATTGCCGCAAATGTTTTGATATCGACGATCACTGCCATTGCTGACGTTTCCTTTGCCTATGAGTTTTCTCAGGTCCCGAAGCGCGCCATATCAGGCGCAACGGGTACGCGCTGTATTCACGCGTACTGTCCAGCCGCACGCCGCTCCAACTGCCGCTCGCCACGGGCGGGCAGGCCGAGCTTGCGGCGGCCTTCCGCGGGCGTCAGCGCGCGCCCGCCAAGCCGTTCGATGATCTCGACCGCGCGTTGCACCAGCGTGCCGTTCGTTGCATGCACCCCTTTATCGAGCCAGACGTTGTCTTCGAGGCCGACACGCACATGGCCGCCAAGGAGCATCGCCTGCGCGACCATCGGCATCTGCATGCGGCCGATGCCGAACCCGGCCCATTGCGCGCCGGGCGGCAGGTTGTCCGCCATCGCTTTCATCGTCGTGGTATCGGCGGGCGCGCCCCATGGAATGCCCAGGCAGATCTGAAACAGCGGCGGCGCGTCGAGCAAGCCTTCCTTGAGCAATTGCTTCGCGAACCATAGATGGCCGGTGTCGAAGATCTCCAGTTCCGGCTTCACGCCGAGTTCCTGGATGCGCTTTGCGCCGGCGCGCAATTGCGCGGGCGTCGACACGTAGATGTAGTCGCCGTCGCCGAAATTGAGCGTGCCGCAGTCGAGCGTGCAGATTTCCGGCAGCAGTTCCTCTACGTGCGCGAGCCGCGTCAGGCCGCCCACCAGGTCGGTTCCCGCGCCGAAGCGCATTGGGTCTTCGCCGGGACCGATCTCGAGATCGCCGCCCATGCCAGCCGTCAGATTGATGATCACGTCGGTGCCTGACGAGCGGATCCGGTCGACTACTTCGCGGTATAACTGCGGATCGCGGCTGCCGCGGCCGGTCTTCGGATCGCGGACGTGGCAATGCGCGACAGTGGCGCCGGCTTTCGCGGCTTCGATGGCGGCGTCGGCGATCTGCTTCGGCGTGACGGGAATGGCCGGATGCTTGCCGACTGTATCTCCCGCGCCGGTGACGGCGCAGGTCACGATGACTTCATGATTCATACGTGCTAGTTCCTGTGGATTGAAATGCGCGGCTTGATGGATGAGCGCTGGACTGGATTAAAACCGCGTCTGAGCCGACCGCGCCCAGGTGATCTCTTCCAGGTCGACCGCGGCCAGGCGACCCCGTCCAGGCGACCCCGTCTAGGCGACCCCGTCAAAGTCCGAGAAAGGCTTTCACTGCCGGTAAGCCGTCTTTACCGTCATAGGTCTTCACGCCCGCGAGCCACGCATCCAGAACTTGCGGGTTCTTCTTCAGATACGCTTTAGCGGCATCGGCGGGTTTTTCCTTGTTCATCACCGACTGCATCACCACGTTCTCCAGTTGGGTCGAAAAGCGCAGATTGCTGACGAGCTTGCCCGCGTTCGGGCAACGCGTCAGAAAGTCGGGAGAGGTGAGTGTATAAACGCGTGCTTCGCCATCATTCGGACCGAATACGCCGTCGCTGCCGGTGAGATATTTCATATCGATCTGGATATTCATCGGATGCGGTTCCCAGCCGAGAAACACTACCCATTTTTTCTCGCGAATGGCGCGATCCACCGAAACCAGCATGCCCGCTTCACTCGATTCGATCAGCTTGAAGCCGCCGAGGCCGAACTGATTGTTGGCGATCATTTTCTGAATCGCGGCGTTCGCACTGCTGCCGGGTTCGATGCCATAGATCTTTCCGTCGAGTTGATCGCGATGTTTCGCGATGTCGGCGAAAGTCTTGAGCCCTGCGTCGTATTCGTAACCCGGCACCGCGAAGGTCGCTTTAGCGCCGGTCAGGTTAGGCGGTTGCAGCACCTGGATCGATTTCGAATCGACGAACGGCGCGATCGCTTTCTCCTGCACGGGCCACCAGTAGCCGAGCGACACGTCGAGTTGTTTGCTCCTCAGGCCCGCGAACGAAATCGGCACCGAGGCGACGGTCGTAACCGGCTGATAGCCGAGTCCCTCGAATATGGTCGACGCGAGCGCAGTGGTCGACGTGATGTCCGTCCAGCCAATGTCGGCAAAATGCACCGCGCGGCAAGTGGAGGGATCCTGCGCAAACGCCGGCGACGCAGCGACAACGGCTGCCAGACAGGCAAGATGGGCAAGCAAGGCTTTGACGCGTAACTTCATGACGTTCCCCCTTCGGACACGTTAGACAGCGTGTTTTGAACCGGGCCGCGGCGAGAAAAACACGGCGGCCCCCGGACCTGCGCGATACGGCTTGAGTTATGTTCGAGCAATGCTTAAGTCGGACTTGAGTCAGGCTTGATCTGCACGAGTGACGTAACGTTAATGCCCCATATTCCTGCCAAAGCGACCGCCAGCGACCCGTTCTTGCTTCCACGCGACAGCGGGGGAAAACCAGCATCGTGTGTCATTGCAGTGCAGCATTGATGGGCGCAGTGATTTTTGGTGTGCCTTGCCGGCTCGCGCCCTGCTTGCTACGCTCGCCCGGAATCCCGCGTCCGCTTGCGGTTTGTGTCCCTTATCGAGTCTGCGCAAGATGCCCGAAGATATGTCGTTCCTGCTGCTGCCTGGCTTTTCGGCGATCGGCTTCATGTCGGCGGTCGAGCCTTTGCGCGTGGCGAACCGCTTTCGCGGTGATCTCTACCGCTGGCGCATTTTGAGTCTCGATGGCGCGCCGGTCGAAGCCAGCAACGGTATCTCGATCAATGCAGAGGCGGCAATCGTCGACGTTCGCGAAACGCAGACGGTATTCGTCGTCGCGGGCTTCGAGCCGCTCGCCTGCTATACGCGCGTGCTCGGCGATTGTTTGAAGCGGCTCGAGCGCGCCGGCGCAACGCTCGGCGGCATCGACACGGGCAGCTTCGTTCTCGCGGAAGCAGGCCTCCTCAGCGGCTCGGACAGCGTGACCGTCCATTGGGAAGCGTTGTCGGCCTTCCGCGAGCGCTATGGTTCACTGAACGCAAGCCAGGAACTGTTCGAAATCGGCGCGCGGCGCATCACGTGTGCGGGCGGCACGGCGTCGATCGACATGATGCTCGACCTGATCGGCCGCAAGCACGGCGCAGCGTTGGCCTCGGCGGTATCGGAACAGTTCGTCGTGAGCCGGATCCGTCAGCGTTCGGACCATCAACGCATGGAAATTGCGGCTCGCTACGGTGTGCACAACCGCAAACTGATTCAGGTGATTGGCGCAATGGAACAGCATATGGAAGAGCCGCTGACGCCCGATCAACTCGCGGACGAGATCAGCGTGACGCGGCGGCAACTGGAGCGGCTGTTCTGCGCGTCGCTGAAAGACACGCCGACGCATTTCTATTTGCAACTGCGCCTCACCCGGGCGCGCGAGCTGCTGCAACAGACCGACATGTCGATCACGTCGATTTGCGTTGCATGCGGATTCGAGTCCCCTTCGCATTTTTCGCGGACGTATCGCGCGCGGTTCGGCGTGAGCCCGAGGGGTGACCGGCAGGCGACGGGCGGCAGGAATGGCAGCGCGGTGTTGTCATCGAGCGAGGCAACGCAGGTATCGGCCCCCGCATTGTCGGCAAGCTGATTTCGTTGCGTGCCAGCGATGACTGCTCGCCGAAGGCGGCGCCACGCTCGTCCGACCCAGTCGATACGTGACGCACGAGACTTCAAGCATTGAGAGCCGGCATCATCGTCGAGCTTTCAATTATCTTTCGCGGCGATTGTGTCGTATCTAGCAACAGTGAATTCGTTAATTAGGTGTTTACCCTAGGTACACTGACTTCTAGACTGTCTCCACTGGCTGCAAGTAAACAGATTTGCAGCACGGCAAAAAACAATCTCTGGAGGTAGTCGTCATGAAATCCCTGATCGAAGCTGTTGTCATCGCTGCGCTTATCACTGCGCCGCTCGCTGCTTTTTCCCAAACCAGCCAGCCGGTGACTCGCGCCCAGGTGCGTGCGGAACTGGTCCAACTGGAAAAGGCCGGTTACAACCCGGCAACAGCGAATACCGACGATTATCCGGCGAACATTCAGGCTGCTGAGGCGCGTGTTGCCGCACAAAACGGCGCGGGTCAAGCCAGCGGTTATGGTTCGGCCACGAACGGGTCGTCGCAAGCAGGTAGCCGCACCGAAGTGACGCCGAGTTCGTACTCGGCTCCGGTCGTCAACGTCGGTCATTAATGACCGAGGCGTGAGCAGTCGTCTCGCGCCTGTTTGATTGGCAAGAACGCGCAGCAGGCCTGCTTTCATCGCAAAGTGGAAGGCGGCTGCGCGATCGAGCGTTAACCGAAGTAATCGGCGCTCGTAGTTTCTTCCGGACGCGTACAGCCGTTCAACCCGGAACGGCAGTCAACTGTCTGAGTTGTTCCAGCAACTTCACCGCCGGACTCGGCAAAATCCCCTGACGGCGCCGAAACGCCGTCAACGTGCGGCGTGCGACCAAACCCGGAATCGGCAGCGTATCGAACACGCCGGCCGCGCTTTCGGTGTCGTACATCGGCGTAGCCATCCAGCTCAGAAATCCCGCGCGTGTCACCAGGCTTTTCAGCACCGTGATCGAGCGCGTCTCGACGGCAATCGGCGGCATGCCGAGCCCATGCTCGGCAAACACATGCTGCATGTGCTCGAACGGACCCGTGCCACGTGGCGGCACACACCACTGCTGGTCGAGCGTGTCGGCAAGCGATAAATCCACCTTGTTTCGCAGCGGATGATCGAGTGCCGCGACCACAAAGCTCGTGTCTTCCCACCTGCAGTCGGCGATCGCGGCAATCTCGTCCGTGTCGGGCACGGCCATGCTGAGCGCGAGATCGATCTCGTGTTTCATCAGACTGTCCGCAAGCCGGTCCCACACGCCCTCCATAATCTCCACACGCAGATTCGGCCAGCGCGCGAGCACGCCGCTCACCGCGAGCGGCAGCACGAGCGTTGCGATGCTCGCCACCGCACCGACGCGAATCGTCCCTTTCGCGAGGCCGCGCATCGCATCGATTTCCTCGCGTGCATGATCGGCTTCGCGCTGCAGCAGGGTCGCGTGCGGCAACAGCGCGCTGCCGATCGCAGTAAGCTGCATACCCTTCGAGTGCCGTTCGAACAGCGGTGCGCCGACCTGATCCTCGAGCCGCTTGATGGTGCGGCTCAGCGCGGGCTGCGTGACGTGCAGCACCTCCGCGGCACGGCCCAGGCTGCCGCTCGTGACGATGGTTGCGAACGCGTGCAATTGCTGAAGATTGAAAGTCATGCGAAAAAGTAATGCCTTTTCTCAAAAAAGGCAATTTTCAATCAACCTCGAGCTTCAGATAATGAGCCATCAGGAAACGGCGCTCATCGGCCGCAACTATTGGAGACAGGCATGACCAGCAACGCGCCCCGTTCAGACGCATTGGGGCTCTCTCAACATGTACCGTTCACTGTGCGCCACGCCGTGATCGATTTCATGCGACGCGTCGGTATGACTTCGGTGTTCGCTAACCCGGGGTCGACGGAATTGCCGCTGTTCCGCGATTTCCCACCAGATTTCCGTTACGTGCTGGGCTTGCAGGAAGCGTCCGTGGTCGGCATGGCCGATGGTTACGCGCAGGCTACCCGCAACGCTTCATTCGTCAATCTGCACTCGGCGGCGGGTGTGGGCAATGCGATGGGCAATATCTTTACCGCGTTCCGCAATCGCACTCCGATTGTGATCACCGCCGGCCAGCAGGCCCGCTCGATTCTGCCGTTCGACCCGTTTCTCGGATCGACGCAAGCCACCGAATTGCCGAAGCCGTACGTCAAATGGAGCATCGAACCGGCGCGCGCCGAAGACGTGCCGCTGGCGATCGCGCGCGCTTATCACGTCGCGATGCAGGAGCCACGCGGGCCGGTGCTGGTGTCGATTCCCGTCGACGACTGGGACCGTGCTGCCGAGCCGGTGCCGGCGCGCGTGGTCAGTACAGAGACGCGCCCGGAACCGTTCGTGCTGGAGCAGATCGGCGCGGCGCTCGATGCCTGCGAGCGGCCGGCTTTCGTGGTGGGCGGCGCAGTCGATCGCGCCGGCGGCTGGGACGAAGTCGTGAGTCTCGCCGAACGCCACAATGCCCGCGTGTTCGTCGCGCCGATGACAGGCCGTTGTGCGTTCCCCGAAGACCATCGCCTGTTCGCCGGCTTCCTGCCGGCCATGCGCGAGAAGATCGTCGAGCTGCTCGGCGGCCATGACCTGATCTTCGTGATCGGCGCGCCGGCTTTCACATATCACGTCGAAGGCCACGGACCGCATCTGCCCGCCGGTGCGACGCTATGCCAGTTGATCGACGATCCGGCTATTGCGGCGTGGGTGCCGGCCGGCACCGCGGTGGTCGGCAATATTCGCCTCGGCGTAGCCGACCTGCTGACCCGGATTGCACCAAAGGCACGCCCGTTGCCCGCGCCACGCGCCGCGCGTCCCCGCGCGGAACCGTCGCCATTGATGTCGGTGGCGTTCGCGTTGCAGACGCTCGCCGAGGTGCGCAATGCGGACGATATCGTGGTCGAGGAGGCGCCGAGCGCGCGGCCGGCGGTGCAGAACTACCTGCCGTTCACGCGCAGCGGCACGTTCTACACGATGGACAGCGGCGGCCTGGGCTTCGGCATGCCGGCTGCTGTCGGCGTCGCGTTGGCGAAGCCCGGCAGGCGCGTGATCGGCCTGATCGGCGACGGCTCCAGCATGTATTCGATTCAGGCGATCTATAGCGCCGTGCAGATGAAATTGCCGCTCACATTCGTGATCCTGAACAATTCACGCTATGCCGCGTTGCAGGACTTCGCGCCGGAATTCGGTTTTGGTCCAGACGATCTGGTGCAAGGCACCGATCTGCCAGGACTCGACTTCGTGGCACTTGCTGCGGGCATGGGTTGCCATGGCACGCGCGTGACCGATGCCGAACGCCTGCGTGACGTTTTGCGCGACGCGTTGGCGTCGTCCGGACCGATGCTGGTCGAAGTCGTCGTGGCTTGACGCTCGAACTCAGCTCTCGTCCGCATTCAAAAAACTTTTCGCAGGAGACAAACACGATGCAGAGCATTTCAATGCTGATCAACGGCGCAGCGGTGCAGGCGAGCAACGGCGCCACCTTCGAACGGCGCAATCCGCTCGATGGCGAAGTCGCGACGCGTGCCCCCGCGGCAACTGTCGCCGACGCGGTAGCCGCCGCCAATGCCGCGGCGGCGGCATTTCCAGCGTGGTCCGCGATGGGGCCGAGCGAGCGCCGCGCACTGCTGATAAAGGCGGCGCATGCGTTGGAAGCGCGCAGCGCTGCGTTCGCTGCGGTAATGGCAGCGGAAACGGGCGCGTCGGCGATGTGGGTGGGATTCAACGTGCATCTCGCCGCCGGCGGTTTGATGGAGGCGGCGGCGCTCACTACGCAGATCGGCGGCGAGCTGTTTCCGTCCGACGTGCCCGGCAGTCTCGCGATGGGCGTGCGTCAACCGGCGGGCGTCGTGCTTGGCATCGCGCCGTGGAATGCGCCGGTGATCCTGGCGGTGCGTGCCATTGCATTGCCGCTCGCGTGCGGGAATACGGTCGTACTGAAGGGCTCGGAGATTTGCCCCGGCACGCACGGCCTGATTATCGAAGTCTTGCAGGAAGCGGGCTTGCCGCAGGGCGTGGTGAACTTCGTCACCAATGCACCGGCCGATGCTGGCGCGGTGGTCGAGGCGCTAATCGCGCATCCGAAAGTGCGGCGCGTCAATTTCACCGGCTCCACGCAAGTCGGCAAGATCATCGCGGCCACGTGCGCGCGCTATCTGAAGCCGTCGGTACTGGAACTCGGCGGAAAGGCGCCATTGATCGTGCTCGACGACGCGGATCTCGATGCAGCCGTCAACGCCGCTGCGTTCGGCGCGTTCGCCAACTCAGGGCAGATCTGCATGTCGACGGAGCGGATCATCGTCGATGAACGGATCGCGGACCCGTTCGTTGCCAGGCTCGCGCAGAAAGCGCGCGGCTTGCCGCTCGGCGACCCACGCAAGGGGCCGGTAGTGCTGGGATCGGTCGTCGATATGAGTACGGTGGAGCGCTGCAATGCGCTGATCGACGACGCGCTGGCCAAAGGCGCCACGCTCGTCTGCGGCGGTAAGGCGGACAGCACCTTGATGCCCGCCACGCTGCTTGATCACGTCACGCCCGCCATGCGCATCTACGCCGATGAATCGTTCGGGCCCGTGAAGGGCATCGTGCGGGTGAACGGCGAAGACGAAGCCGTCGCCTGTGCGAACGACAACGAGTATGGGCTTTCGTCGGCGGTGTTCAGCCGCGATGTGGCACGCGCGATGAATGTCGCGAGGCGCATCGAGTCGGGCATTTGCCATGTCAACGGGCCGACCGTTCACGACGAAGCGCACATGCCGTTTGGCGGCGTGAAAGGCAGCGGCTTTGGGCGTTTCGGCGGGCAGGCGGGAATCGCTGAGTTTACGGATTTGCGCTGGATTACCGTGCAGACCACGCCACGTCATTACCCGTTCTGACGGGCCGAGTGTCGCAGCGGCCGCTGCGCATCGCTACGCGCTCATTCACCGCAGCGATGTGCGTGGCGTGAAAGCCATGCCTGCATGTCATGGCTTTTGCGCGAAACGGCAATGTCAAAAGCCGGCCGCTCGCTCACATACTGATTGAAAAACGTGATCAAAAAAGCTTCACCAAAGAAGCGTGACAAAAGAGCGTGACGACAAAAGCGCGGCGCTCAGATCGCGCGCACAAACCAGGAGACAGCTACATGAGTAGTTATGTACCACCAGCCGGCCCGGCCAATGCGGCAACCAAAGCGGCCGACACGTCGCACGCCGGCCATCAGGCAGGACTCGAAGAGGGACGTCACGCGGTCGACATCGGCCGCACGCTCGACGAAGGCCCCTACACCACGATGCAGAAGCTCGTGGTGTTTCTTGCGGCGTTGTCGATCGTTCTGGACGGCTTCGATAGTCAGCTGATCGGTTTTGCGATTCCAGTGCTGATCAAGGAATGGGGTGTCGCGCGCGCGGCTTTTGCGCCGGTGGTGGCGGCCGGTTTGATCGGCATGGGCATAGGCAGCGCATGTGCCGGACTGCTGGCCGATCGCTTCGGCCGACGCTGGGCGGTGATCGGCAGCGTGCTGGTGTTCGGCGCCGCCACCTGCGGGATCAGCTTCGCCCCCGACGTTGTGACGATTGCCGTGCTGCGCTTTGTCGCCGGCCTCGGCATCGGTGGCGCGTTGCCGAGTTCGACGACCATGACCGCCGAGTTCACACCGGCTCGCCGCCGCACACTGGCAGTCACCGCGACGATCGTCTGCGTGCCGCTCGGCGGCATGGTGGCGGGCTTGTTCGCGCACGAAATTCTGCCGACGTATGGATGGCGCGGATTGTTCCTGATCGGCGGCGTGCTGCCATTGGCGCTCAGCGTGTTGCTGTTCTTCACGTTGCCCGAATCGCCGCGCTTTCTCGCCCGGCGGCCGCAGCGCTGGCCGGAACTCAAACGCCTGCTTGGCCGTATGTCGCGTCCTGTGGCAAGCCATTGCGTCTTTACCGACGTTCGCGAACAGGCCGCTGAAAAGCACACCGGTTTTACCGCGTTGTTCCGCGAAGGCCTGGCACTCGATACGGTGGCGATCTGGTGCGCGTTCTGCATGTGCCTGCTGGCCGTCTATAGCGCTTTTAGCTGGTTGCCGACAATGCTGAGCACGCAGGGCTTGTCGGTTTCGGTAGCGGGTTCTGGGCTCACCGCCTACAACCTGGGCGGCGTGATGGGCGCGTTGCTGTGCGCGGTGGTGATCGCTCGCACCGGTTCGCGCTGGCCGTTGATTCTCTGCAGCGCGGGTGGCGCGGCGAGCGCGTTGTTGCTGCTCGGCGTGAACATCTCCGATCACACGGGCTTACTGATCTTCGGTCTGGGCGTGCATGGACTGTTCGTCAACGCAGTCCAGTCGACAATGTTTGCGCTGTGCGCTTACGTCTATCCGACCCGTGTGCGCGCAACCGGCACTGCATCGGCGCTGGCATTCGGCCGGCTCGGCGCGATTGCCAGCGCGTTTGCGGGCGCGGTGGTGATTACGGCCGGCGGCGCATCGTCGTACTTGTGGATGCTCGGGATCGCGATGGTCATCGTGATGCTCGCGCTGATGGTGGTCAAGCGCCATATACCGAAGCCGGGCGTTTGAGGGACGCAATGTCCTGAATCGCGGCGATCGCGCGCGACGCGCGGATCGTCGCTACCTGAAGCAGTCAATCTTTAGCGTATCGGACGGCTTGAACATCGGTCGGTATCGTCACGTCAGTCATTAGTATCGCTACATAAAAACGCTGCGTATGGGACGCATCCGGATCGGTGCGCGCTCATACAAAGCACCAGCCAGGGAGACACGGAGACAATGAAATACACACTCGCTTTGGGCAGTATGTTGCTCGGAATTAGCGCCTCGTCGTTCGCACAGAGCAGCGTGACGTTGTACGGGATCATCGATACCGGTATCGAACTGGTGACGCATTCGAACGCGGCGGGTGATAGTCTTGTGCGCATGCCGGGCATCACGGGCGAATTTCCATCGCGTTGGGGGATTCGCGGCAAGGAAGGATTGGGCGGCGGCTTGTCCGCGGTATTCGTGCTGGAAAGCGGTTTTAACACCAGGGGCGGCACGCTCAATCAGGGTGGGCGGCTGTTTGGGCGGCAAGCTTACGTAGGTCTCGAGAGTCCGTACGGCACGTTGACGTTCGGCCGTCAGTACACGATGACGTATTGGGCGATACTCGATTCCGATCTGCTCGGTCCGGACATTTACGGCGGCACGGGGTCGTTCGATCAGTACATGCCGAGCGCGCGCAGCGACAATACGATTGCGTACAAAGGCACGTTCTCGGGCTTCACGTTCGGGGCGACCTATTCCTTCGGCCGCGATTCAGCAGGCACTGGCAATTCACCGGGGCAGGGCACCTGTGTGGGATCGATTCCGGGCAGTTCGCAGAGTTGCCGCGAATGGTCCGCGATGCTGCGCTATGACCTGAACGGCTACGGCGTGGCGAGCGCCTACGACGAACAACGCGGCGGCCCGGGCGCGGCCGCGAATCTGTACGACGGCACGGCGCCTTTTGCACTGACGCAACCTGGCGACAAGGACGTGCGGATGCAGTTGAACGGTTACGGACATATCGGGCCGGTGAAACTCGGGGCGGGTTGGCTCGGCCGTCATGTCGAAACGGTGGCTCCGGCGTTACCGGACGTGCGCTCGAATCTGTACTACGTCACCGCTGCGTATAACGTGACGCCTGCGTTCATCCTGGACGGCGGCGTGTACCGCATCATCGATCGTGCCGACGATACCCGTGGCACAATCGCCGCGCTACGCACGACGTATTTGTTGTCGAAACGTTCCGCGGTTTACCTGCAAGGCGCGTATCTGTTCAATAGCCCGCATGCCGCTTATACGGTGAGCCAGGGCGGCGGTGGCACGACGCCGGCGCCGGGCATCGGGCAACTTGGTGTGATGGCCGGTATTCGCCATTCGTTCTGAGGGACAAGCTGATCGGACTTCGCGGACTTCGTTCGGAGGTCCATCAATTGCGTCACGCCGGATCGGTGCTTTGCCTCATGAGCGAGCTACTATATTCATGACCGCGCCTTCAGTCGAATACTTGCGAAACATGACAATGTATCCCGATCCCCGCCTCGCCATTCCTGCCGACCGTCAAGCTATCGAGGAAATCGTTCGACAGGCCTACTCGCCTTATATGCATCGTATCGGGCGGCAGCCGGGGCCCATGTTGGATGACTATGAGGCCTTGATCGGCAAGGGCAGGGTCTATGTTGTCGAGCGGGAAGGCACGATACAAGGCATTCTTGTGCTCGTCCCGGAGCAGGATGCGATGCTACTGGACAACGTGGCCGTAGCACCTTCCGCCAGGGGAACAGGAATAGGCCGCAGCCTGCTGGAATACGCTGAGCGCTCGGCCAGAGCGGCGGGCTACCGCTATATCAGCGTAACCTCACGACATCGGGTCGGGTGGCAGCGATGGGGCGAACTCGGTCCTACCGAACTGCCGGGTTCGGCCAAATGGGCCCAAAGCTGCTGTGCAATGCCATTGACACAATCAGAGTACTTGTAGTGTTCAGGTGGATGTTTACTGCTGCATGCCAGCTTATAAATTCAGAAAATTTCTATTGAAGACATGGGGTTAAGCAGAAATATGCTGCCAGAATATTTTGCGTAGTTCCGGCAAACCATGCAGATTTTCTGTCCACAATACGTTAGGCGTCTAAATGGGGGCAAACGATGACACGAGTTCGCGTTAATGGCTTTACCATCTCGCTCGACGGATACGGAGCAGGCCCGAATCAGGACATCAACAATCCGCTCGGCGTAGGCGGGACGGAACTGCATCAGTGGCTGGTCCCAACACGCACGTTCCAGCGGTCCCTGTTCGGCAAGGACGGTGGTACGACCGGGGTTGACGATGATTTCGCCGCCCGTGGCTTTCAGAATGTTGGAGCCTGGATTCTGGGGAGGAACATGTTCGGACCCATTCGTGGGGACTGGCCGGACACAAACTGGAAAGGCTGGTGGGGAGACAATCCACCGTATCACGTTTCAGTCTTCATCTTGACCCATCATGCTCGTCCTCCCATCGAGATGGAGGGCGGCACGACGTTCCACTTCATAACAGGAGGCATTCGCGAGGCGCTCGACCGTGCACGCGAGGCCGCTGCCGGAATGGACGTGCGGATCGGCGGTGGACCGGACACAATCCGGCAGTATCTTCGTGAGGGCCTGATTGATGAACTGCACATTGCTATCTCGCCGGTCCTGCTCGGTCGGGGAGAATCGCTGTTCGGCGGGGTTGACTTGCGGGCTTTGGGATACGAATGCGTTGAATTCGTAGCGTCAGAGAAGGCCACGCATGTCGTCCTACGGCGCCAGGGGGACACGGACGCCTAAGCACTCGCTGAAGGCCGACGTCCCTGACGGGACGCGGCCTTAGCCTGGACGTTGAGTATCCGCTTTTCCAATCACCGACCGCCAGCATTGGGTCGGGTTCGGAAGTTCGGCATGAAGCAGCGCGCGGACCAGATCAACACTGCCTGTTTCCCTGATTTGACGTTTGCGCCGCCGCTCGAGACGGCGGCGCGGCTCTTTCAACTGAAGCTACTGCGCTGCGGGCGCGCCAACGCCATCGATGTCCGGTGCCCAACCCGAAGGATTCGAGAAGATCAGCGCATTCGCGTTGCCCGACTTGAATGTGCCCGTTACAGCGAGAGTCGAGATGGTGCTCCACCCACCGCTCGGCGGAAATGACACCGTGACAGGCGTTGATCCGTTAAAGCTGATGTCCGCGGAGCGCGGCGCCGAGTCGCCGTTCGCATAACCCACCAACACGGTGTAGGTGCCGTCCGCAGGGACACTAATGTTGTTGATCGTCAACGTCCCGCCGTTGCCAATATAGCCGACGTCCGAGCCGCCCGAACAAGCGCCGCATGCCGAAATACGCGCGCCACCGGCGAGTACGCTGCTCGATGCCTCTGCCTCGTAGGCCGCCTTGAATGGCGGTAGCGTCACCGGGCCGGCGACGACAGAGACTGTGCCAATCTCGGGCGCAGGCGCGGAGCTGTCCGCGCTCGACAACGTCAGCGAGTTAGCCCCGGGTTGCAGCGGCACATAGACCGTGACCGTGCCAACGTGCCGTTCGCCGCCGGTCGGCGGAAATGCCACGGTGGTCGGCTGGCCGCCGTCTGTCGAAAGTTGTGCGGTCAACGTTTCGCGAGAGCGGTTCGCATAGGCAATCTCAACGTAGCCGCCGGTGCCGGTCGATGCGACGTTGCCGAAGGTTACCGTGCCAAGTCCCCGAACGATCCTGCCGCCGTCGCAGTCCGGGCAGTGCGTGTACGATGCACCACCGCCAAGTGAGGTCGGCTGGTAGGTCGTCGCGGCGACGTCCTGTCCGCTTACCGAGAGCATCACGGCGCCGCCCGCCGGCACCGTGGGTGCCGTGTACGAAGCGGCAAACGAGCCGAGTTGCTTGCCGGCCCACAGATCACGCACGGTCGCCCGCGCGCTTGGCACGAGGCCGAGTTGCTGCCACGTGATCGTCATCGGCGCGTCGGTCGTTCCGTTGTTGAACAGCACGACAGCACGCTGTCCCTGGCCGGCTAGCAGCTTCGCCCACACCTGCTGTGCGCCGGACTGTGCGACCTTTACGCCTTGTGTGCCAAGCGGGTCCTGGTCGACCGCGATGACGTCGGTATTGGTCATCAACCGCGTGGCATCCGCGGTCAGCGGCTTCGACAGGTCGTTGCCGAGAATCAGCGGCGCGCCGGCGATCGCCCACAGGCTCATGTGCGACTGATCGTGAACCGCCGTCATGCCCATACCGGCCACCATCATGTCGGGGTCGTTGTAGAAGCCGGTGTGCTGAGCCTCGGGGTGGTAGTTGCCAAAAAAGTTGCCGGTCACGCTGCCGAAATTCGGCGCACCGCTGTTCGGCCCATAGATGTCGCCCGTCGTTCTCCACATCCGGCCAACCCCGGCGGCCCACGCCCACGGCCCCTCGTTGAAGTCGGGGTACGTGCTGTTATTGGCGATGGTTCCCCAGTCGCAGATGCTGAGCGTCACGCGGTGGCCGGTCTGCACGTACGCCTTGTCGATCGCATCGGCGATGGCCGTATAGGCTTGCTGCGGATCATACCCGGCTGCGCTGCCCCCGCAGAAGTCGACCTTCACGAAGTCGAATCCCCACTGCGCGAATTGCAGAAAGTCTTGATCGTAGTGCGCGAAATCGCTACCGACGAAATGCGTGCCATTGGTTCGCGTGCCGCAACCCTGCGGGCCGGCATCGATGTAGATGCCCGCTTTCAGTCCCTTGCTATGGATATATTGCGCGATGGCCTGCATGCCACCCGGCCATTGCGTGTTGTCGATGACGAAGTTGCCGTTGGCGTCCCTCGTCCCTGAGGTCCACCAGCCTTCATCGGTGTTCACGTACTGGTACTGCGCGCCGGATTTTATCTGCGCATTCAGTGCGGAAAGGCCATCGGCTTCGGCCTTGATCGTGTTGTAATTCACGTTCTCCGCAAGGCTGTTCCATGACGACCATCCCATTGGCGGCGGCACTACGGCGATTTGACGCGAGACGCGGCGGCTTTGCTGCGCCGCGGACTCGCTTTGCGCGGCAGAGGCTGCCGCGACCTGCTGACTCTTCAGCGAAGCGGCGGCGCCACTACCGTCCGACGCGTCGCCGCCACAACCCGACAAACCCAGCGACACACTCACGGTTAATGCGGTTAACAGCGAAATGACACAACGTCTGTACACGAGCAGGTTCATGTCTGTCTCCTGGTTGAACTCTTGACTCTTGCGGCAGGGCTGTTTTGGGAGTGACTATATTCAGTTCTGCTCTGGACCTCCAAAACCTTTTTTGTTATCCCAGCACGTGGGAATGTTTAGGGATACAGAAATTTATGCGTAAAAGATAAAAGCACGCTGCTTGGTTGATCGATGCAGCGACGTTATTCGAGTGACAAGAGGTGGTCGGAACGATGGGGTGTTTAAGGGGATTGTCCGCGGCGGTTCGTCCCGATACCTCTTTTCACGTTCTGTATGAATTTGCCAATGAACAGACCCGCGACGGAAGGTTTGACAACCTCGACTTTCTGGGCAACGTTGGTCACAGCATTTGCCAACGCATAGACGACCAGCTGTATATCGAAGCTGGGAATCATTGCCAAAAGCCGCACTCGAAGCCAGGCGCGCGTGGGAGGACCTGAGCTTCATTCGCGCGCTTCACACGATCCAATACGAAATGACACGGGCGGCAACCACGCGTTCGTACGGCAGGCTCCCCGCCTAGCTCACGCTTTTGCGCGCACGCCTCAAGCAACGTCCCAACGAAAAAACGGCCCGGGCGCACTTGCGCTCGGGCCGTCAAATCCAGACCTTTCCGTTACACAGTTCGATACCTGAAAAAGGACCTTGGCTGAACGGTATTAGGTCCTGCGGGCGGCTTCTGGTATGCGGTCCTGGCTTTTCGCGTGGCGATTCGGTTCCGGGTTCCGTCGGCGCTTCTCCAGGACAACGTGCATCGTAGTGCTTCATCGAGTCACATTCAATGAAGCCCAGACGATGAAGGTCGCCGGTACCTTCGTGGATGTTCCTCCATGAGCCTCGAATTCGCGCCTTTACAGTAAAGACTCAGATCCCGCCGACGCACATGTACTTGATGACAACGTAGTCGTCGATGCCGTAATGCGAACCTTCGCGGCCAAGACCGGATTGCTTGACGCCACCGAACGGCGCGACTTCGTTGGAGATCAACCCGGTATTGATACCGACCATGCCGTATTCGAGCGCTTCCGCGACGCGCCAGACGCGGCCGATATCGCGGCTATAGAAGTACGAGGCGAGGCCGAATTCCGTGTCGTTGGCGAGGCGGATCACTTCTTCATCCGACGAGAAACGGAACAGCGGCGCGAGCGGGCCGAAGGTTTCGTCGCGTGCGACTTTCATGGCGGGGGTGACATCCGCGAGCACGGTGGGCTCGAAGAAGCCGTGACCGAGCGCATGGCGCTTGCCACCGGTGATGATGCGTGCACCTTTGGCGAGGGCGTCTTCGATATGCGATTCGACCTTGAGCACAGCGGCTTCGTTGATGAGGGGTCCTTGCGTGACGCCATCTTCGGTGCCGCGGCCGACCTTGAGTTGTTCGACGGCAACGCGCAGTTTTTCTGCGAATGCGTCGTAGACTTTATCGTGCACGTAAAAGCGGTTCGTGCAGACGCAGGTCTGGCCGCTATTGCGATATTTCGATGCGATGGCGCCCGCGACGGCCGCGTCCAGATCCGCGTCTTCGAAGACGATGAACGGTGCGTTGCCGCCGAGTTCGAGCGACACCTTTTTGACTGTTGGCGCGCATTGCGCCATGAGCAAACGGCCGACCGGCGTCGAGCCCGTGAAGGACAATTTACGCACGATCGGATTGCCGGTCATTTCCGCGCCGATGGCTTTCGGCTCGCCGGTGACGACGTTGAACACGCCGCGCGGCACGCCGGCGCGTTCGGCCAGTACGGCGAGGGCGAGTGCCGACAGCGGCGTGGCTTCGGCCGGTTTGACGATGATCGGGCAGCCGGCGGCGAGGGCCGGGCCGACTTTACGCGTGATCATGGCCGCCGGGAAATTCCACGGCGTGATGGCCGCGCAGACACCGATCGGTTCTTTCGTCACGACAATGCGTTTGTCGCCTGCTGGCGTGGGGATGGTGTCGCCGTTGACGCGTTTGCCTTCTTCCGCGAACCATTCCAGGAACGAGGCGGCGTAGAGGATTTCGCCTTTGGCTTCGGCGAGGGGTTTGCCTTGTTCGGTGGTCAGAATCTTTGCCAGGTCGTCGGCGTTTTCCAGCATGAGGTCATGCCATTTGCGCAGGATCGTGGCGCGGTGTTTGGCGGTGGTTGCTCGCCATGCTGGCCATGCGGCGTTTGCTGTGTCGATTGCACGACGGGTTTCTGTTGTGCCCATGCGGGGCACGGTGGCGATTGTTTCGCCTGTGGCCGGGTTTTTTACTTCGAATGTTGTGGCGTCGTCGGCGGATTGCCATTCGCCTGCTATGTAGGATTTTGTTTTTAGGAGAGTAGGGTCTTTTAGGACTAGCGTCGGCATTTTGGGTTTTGCTCCTGGGGCTTTGGGGGGGCGGGTTTTTTGCCTGCTCGGCGGTTGCTGGTTCTGTGTGCCTGTGGCGTTGGTCTTTCCTTTGGCTGTTTGGTGCTTGCTGTCTGTGTGCCTGCGGCGTTGGCCTTTCCTTGAATTGTTATTGGTTTATTAGCGTCGCCCCTG
>NZ_JAQQCH010000009.1:0-269313 GCF_046030555.1 Paraburkholderia sediminicola
CTTGACCGCTGCGACGGCCGCGTCGGCCAGACGCTGCAGGCCGGCGTTACACGGCGTGATGGTCGAGTGGCCGTTGGCGATACCGATCATCGGCTTGTCGAAATCTTCTTTCTGATAGCCGAGTGCATAGTACATCGAGCGGTTCGGCGAACGCGCCACGCCTTGCGTGATGTTCTTTGAACGACGGTTGTGCGGCATGGTGTCTCCCTGGTTAGCTAATCTGAATAACGCTCAGGCGTCTACTACATCTGGGCGCTCTGTCATTCTGTTGCGTGCGCGGGCTGCCGCCGGCCAGATGATGTCGCGCGAAACGTTGCGGACGTCCGTGGAGCCGCTTAGTGCCATGCTGACGTCGAGCTCGTTTCGCAAGATATCGAGTACGCGCGTCACGCCCGCCTCACCGAATGCGCCGAGGCCATACAAAAAAGCTCTGCCCGTCAGGCATGCATGGGCGCCTGAAGCAAGCGCCTTCAGGATGTCCTGCCCCGACCGAACGCCTCCGTCAAACAGGATTTCGCAGCGGCCGGCCACGCGCTCGGTAACGGCCGGCAACGCATCGATCGACGACGGCGCGCCGTCCAGCTGGCGTCCGCCGTGATTGGACACGATGATCGCGTCGGCACCCGCCTTTACAGCGAGGTCCGCGTCGGCCGGATCGAGAATGCCCTTGAGGATCAGCTTGCCGGGCCAAAGCTTGCGCACCCATTCGACGTCCCGCCAACTGAGCGACGGATCGAACTGTCCCGCGATCCATTCCGATACCGTGCTCAGGTTGTTCGAGCCCGGCACGTGTCCCGCGAGATTGCCGAACGTTTTGCGCTTCCCGCATAACACGCGCTGCACCCAGCCGGGCTTCATCGCCATATCGAACGCATTGCCAGGCGTGAGTCGCGGCGGCACGGACAGCCCGTTCTTGATGTCGCGGTGCCGCTGCCCGTGAATCTGCAAGTCGACGGTCAATACCAGGGCGGAACAGTTTGCCTCGCGGGCCCGTTCGATCAGCGATTGACTGAAGCCCCGATCGCGCATCACGTACAGCTGAAACCAGAACGGCCTGTCCACCGCGGCACGCACATCCTCGATTGAACAGATCGACATCGTGCTCAGGCAAAACGGTATGCCCGCGGCGAGTGCGGCGCGAGCTGCCAGAATCTCGCCGTCCCCGCGCACGAGCCCCGTCAGGCCGGTTGGTGCGATCGCGAGCGGCAAGGCGGCAGGTTGGCCGAGAATCGTGGTCGAGAGCGTTCGTTTCGATACGTCGACCATCACGCGTTGGCGCAACCTGATCGACTGAAGATCAGCGCGATTGTCACGCAGTGTGTGCTCGTCATAGGAACCGCCGTCGACGTAGTCGAATATCGCACGCGGTATCTTGCGTCTCGCCACTTGCCGCAGGTCTTCGATGTTGGTGATGTTTCGCATGTCGCCTTCGCCTCCTGAATTGTGTTTGATCTGGCTTATCGCTTCGCGCCGCTTGCCAATGTGTCCGCTGATACACCTTGTGAATCCAGCTCGCGATAGTCCGGCAAGCGGGTATCGATAAAGCGTCCAGCGCGTACCACCATCCGGTCGGCTTGCCAACGCGAGCATGCCTCGGTGCTATCACGCGCACGCAGCAGGACGAAATCCGCCGGGGCACCCTCACGGAACACACCGTCCCATGGCAGGTTCAGCGCCACGGCAGGGGTCGTCGTCACGGTGGAACTCCAATGTTCCAGCGGCTGCTCCAAATGCGACGCAAACGACGCGAGTGTCAGGGTCTGCAACGGATCGAGGTCACCAAACGGCAGGAACGGGTCCCGGTGATTGTCCGATGCCAGCGCGACGCGCACGCCCGCCTCCGCCGCCTCGAGCAGTGGAAAAATGCCGCGCAGCCGCGGCGAGGCACCGCCTCGCCGGTCTTGCAGATAGAGGTTCGTGAACGGCAGACTCACCACGGTCGCGCCCACCGCTGCGCAATCTGCCAATGTCTCGCGAACGACCTCGTCAGGCGCAACCGACAACGCGCAGCAATGTCCGCACATCACGCGGCCTCCCATGTCTCTGCGTCGCGCCGCATCGAGAATGGCTCGAATGCCCTCTACATTCGCTTCCAGATGTTCGTCGGCGTGAAAGTCGAGCCACAGATCGAAGCGCTCGGCAAGCGAGAACATCTGCTCGATATACTGGCGCTGTCCGGCCATGGGATAGACGAACGCGCCGAGCACACCGCCACAGGCCGCGATCGACCGTGCGACATGTTCAGCTGTCCTGACGTCCGCAAACAGATCGAGAGGCAGCAGCGCTGCGCACTGCAGATCGATGCGCCCCGCCCATTCCTGCCGCAAGCCCTGTGCGACATCCCACGCCAATGGAGCCGCGGGCCGCTCCCAATCGATATGGGTGCGCATGGCGCGCGTCCCATGGGCAAACGCGCTGCGTAGCGAAAACGACATCCGCATGGAAAGATCATCACGGGTCCAACGCGGCACATCGCCCCGCGTAGCCTCGATCGCGGCCAGCAAGCCGCCGCCGCCGACGCCCGCACGCGGCGAGATATGCCCCTTGTCGAGATGAGTGTGCGCATCCACCCATCCCGGCAAGAGCAGGCCGCCATCCAGATCGATGCAGGGCGAGCCGTCGTCGAGCGCCTCCGGCACGATCCGTTCGACCCGCTCGCCACGCAGCTTGAGTGCGACCGACACCGGCTGCGAAGCGTTCTTCGCACGGTGGCCCACGGCGTCTTGATAGATCAGTGCCTGGGGTACGCGAGCATTGCGGATCCAGTAGCCACCGTGGGCGCCTGCCCCGTTCAATGTATGCAGTTCGCGCGAAATCATCGTCCGTCCTCCCGAAACCTCAATGCGTTCCCCACTCATATTGAAGCGTCAACCGGTTCTGGACAAATTTGCTCTTGTAGGTTGGCGAACTGTCATAAGCGAGAAAGTCCGCGATGCTGAACCCCTTGAACTTGCCGCCGAACGTATAGATGGCATAGGCGAGATACTCCGACTGGTCCAGACTCGGCGCATTTGGACTGTTCTTCAAATCCATGAAGGAATAGCGAAAACCGACAAACAGGTTGGCCATCGGCGCCCCGTTCAGGTCGATCGCGAAAGCGCTGCCTGCCCCCAGATCCTGTGTGCTGGATAAAAAAGGCTGGGCAAACAGCGGCCCCGAGGCCACGAAGTGCGCATACGGCGTGACGAGCGAGCCATTCAGATACGAGTTCGCATGCGGCTTGATGTAGTCGTATCCGAGGCTAAGCAGGAGCGAGTTGCGCTTCAACCCAACCTGTAAACCGTACACCTGACTGTTGATCGGACCGAGCAATTGTTTACCGTCGCCTGTTTCGTAAAAGAACTGGGCAGCAGCGAAAGGCTGGATGGCCCCTTGCGTGACGTTCACCTGTCCTTCCAAATAAGTCATGCGCGCGTAGTCCAGATATCCCATGTACCACGCCTGCCCTTTGAGTGCCACTGGGTCCAGCGGAACGGTGCGAACGCCGCCTACGCCATAAAATCCGTTTGTCGTTTTATTGCCAACAGGAGAATACGGATCGATGTCGGAGTTATAGGTAGTCTGCCTGGTGAACGAGTTGTCGATATAGGACTTGAAACGGAACATCCGGAAGGCAGTGACGTAGTTATCCGCATCCCCGTATTTTGCCGCCGCGCCCTGAAACAATTGCGGCGCCATCCGCCAGTCGTACGTCGACGCGAATGGAACGTCCAGTTCCTGATTCCCCGCGGTCACGCTGAAATCCTTGTGCTCCCATCGCAGATAAGCCTGGCCCAACGTGGTGATATTCGGTCCGAGATAGCTGTCAACTTTCGACGGATCGTCCGAGTGGTCAATGCCGCGCTGGATATAACCGCTGACACCCAAGGAAAATCCGTAGTAGTTAGCAGTCCTGTAGCCGATCCCGCCACCATAGCTAGCCGTGTTCTGATTCAGTCCAGATTGATAGAAAGCGTTGTGTGACGAAAAATAGATTGTTCTTATGTCGCCAAAGAACTGACCCTTCGTGAACATCTCGACGAGATTCGTCGCATCCCCCGGATTGGGCGGAGTTGCCTGAGACGCGGACGCCGCTGCGGCGGCGGCATGCTCGACGGTGTCCTGCCCCTGCTGCTCCGCAACGTCCACGCCTGAAGCGGGTGCAGCCACGGCCGCCGTCTGCGCCGAAGCACAGAGCGGCAGCCCCAGGACGCCGAATACAGTCAACTGCAAGCCGATTCGACAGCAGACCTCGCGCGGTACGTAAGCCTTCATGTTTATCGCTGATTCAACATTTTGTTTGGCTGGCGTTGCGATGCAACGCGCTCTTTATTGCATTCATCATTCAAATACTGACAAACGTAATTCAAACTATCTGCCCAACACAGCAGTAGTCCTAAATGCACGAATCAGAGAGATAATTCCACGAGGCTCGAGAGGCAGGAACGCTATCGTTCCGGCACCGCGCAGCCCGCCAACGTAACGGGCTCTGAAGCCTTAGAGGTCCAGCACCAGCCGCGCCGTCCTTGCGCGAGCGCAGCACAGGGCGACCCGTGTCTCACGCTCTCTTTTGTTCAGACAGAAATCGCGGTGGTCGGGCTCGCCTTCGAGATAAGTCGTCACACAGGTGCCGCATACACCCTGTTCACAGGACGTCATAATATCGACGCCTGCATCGAGCAAAACCTGGGCAATCGTTTCGTCTTGCCCAATGTGGAAGGTCTCCCCACTACGAGCCAGTTCGATTTCGAACGGCTGATCTCCGTCCAGATGCTCAACGGGCAGTGCCGCAAAGTACTCCAGATGGACATGCGTTTCTGGCCATGACGGAGCCGCTCGCCTGACGGCATCCATGAAACCTTGCGGCCCGCACATATACAGATGTGTTGACACGGACGCCGCAGCCGCCAGTTCCGCGGCGAGATCGATCGTCGGAGTACCGTCGTCCAGCTGATAGCGTACCCGTGATGCCCATGGCGATCTTGCCAGCATGTCTTTGAACGCCTGGTGCGCAGCCGAGCGCGTGAAGTAGTAGAGCGTGAAATTCGCATCATTTCGCGCGAGCGTTTCCGCCATCGCGAGCATTGGGGTAATTCCAATGCCGGCTCCGAACAGCAGATGTCTGCCGGCTGCTGCATCGATTGCAAAGTTATTGCGAGGCGTGCCAATCTTCAGCGATGCCCCCGGTCGCAACGCGTCATGCATCCACGCTGAACCGCCGCGGCCCTGCGCTTCGCGCTTCACGCCTATCACATAACGGTGGCGTTCCCAAGGCGCGTTGCACAGTGAATACTGGCGAACGCCAGCGCTGCCTGTGTACACGTCGATATGCGCGCCAGCCTCGAATGCGGGCAGCGCCTCGCCGTGTTCCGCAACGAGTTCAAAGCGGCGTATCTCCGCAGTCTCTTCGGTCACAGCCTCAATCCGCACGTTCAGGGTGGTTTCCATGCATGCCTCCATTATTCCGGCAGCCATGCGGTCGCTTCGACCTCGACCAGAATCGACTCGTCCGGCAACATGGCCGACACCTGCACCACCGTCGACACTGGCGGATCGCCCTCAAAGAACATCCCTCGAACGCGGTTGTACGCCGGGTAGTCACGAAGGTCGCGAAAATACTGCACGAGCTTGAAGACGTCGGCCATGCTGCCGCCCGCCGCTTCGATCGTGGCGCGAATGCGATCGAGTACATACCAGGACTGCGCCCGAATCGGCCCTTCCTTGATATCGACCGAGAACTCGCCGGTCATGCCGATGCGCCCACGCACCTCGTGCGGAACGTCGTCATAGCCTTGCACGATCTTTCCCGCCGCGGGGTCCACCGCGATGATGCCGGACAGAAATATGAAGTCGCCCTTGCGCTTGTACGGCGCGTACCTGGCGAGCGGCTTTGCAATCGTCGAACTCATGTGACTATCTCCCCGTTAGTGCACGCTAGCTGAAGCGACGTTCTGATCGACCAGCTTCTTGCGCAGGTCGAGACCAACTCCCTTGTCGACAAACTGGCTTGTCGCCACCTTGCTGATGTCGACGTCCTGGGCTTTATAGAGGCCTGCTTTGACCATCTTGTCGTAGAAGCTCTTCACGCGATCCAGATCGATCGCGCCGATGCCTTTCGTCAGCGCGTCGCCGGAATCGATCAGGCCAAGCTCGCGGATTTTCGCCACCTCCGCGTCGAGCTTCGCCTTCGTCATCTCGGGGTTCTCCTTCTCGATCAGCGCATACGCGTCGCCGTGCTCCCCATAGATAAAGTTGTACCAACCGATAATTGACGCATCGATGAAGCGGCGCACCACATCGGGCTTGTTCTTCACCATGTCCCAGCGCGTTTCGATCGTCGATGAGTAAGTATTCCAACCCTCATCGGCCAGCAGGAAAGTGCTCGTCTTCGCGCCGGCGCTCTCCGCGTAGAGCGGCTCCGCAGTCGCATAGGCCTGCTGCACGGCGCCCGGCTCGGCAAGAAACTGCGCAATGCTGTAGTTGTACGGGCGTAACTGCTCGTCCTTGAAGCCCCTTTCCGCGACCATCCATTGCCAGAAACTGAATTGCCCATCCTTCGAAACCAGAATCACCTTGGCTTTCTTCAGGTCGTCGAACGTTTTGAACCCAACGCCCTGGTGAGCCATTAGCGCCTGCGGATCCTTCTGGTTGATGGCCGCCACCACGACCGTCGGCACATGGTTCTTGACGTTGTCAAAAGACAGCAGCAAATTGCCGGCAATCAGAAAGTCGATCTTTCCAGCCGACAGCATGGGACGGTTATTCACCTGCGGACCGCCTTCGCGAATCTCCACGTCGAGGCCGTACTTCTTGTAGGTGCCGTCTGCAAGCGCCTGGTAAAACCCACCGTGGCCAGCCTGGGCTTTCCAGTCGGTGCCGAGGATCACTTTGTCATCGGCGAACGCGGCTGTCGGCCCGCACGCAATGAGCGCTGCACTGGTAAGCCAGGCGGCAAGCAGAACTGCTCGCACAATCTTTTTCATGGGTGACAACTCCGTATCGTAGGATCGGGGGAAACTGCCTGCGCTCAACTCGTCTGTTCGGCCACGACGGCTTCCCAGCCGCGCATCTTGCCGGGATTGAGCAAGCCTTGCGGGTCCGCCAGCCGTTTGAAATCGATTTGAGCGAGGTCGATCTCCTTCATGCCGCCGTCCTCGATCGTGACGACGTGGGGATCGAACGTTGCGCAGCCGTGCGATTCAAAAATACGCATGATTTCGTACTGACGTTCGGCGGTGGTGAAACGCACGAGTGGAATGCCGAACACTTGGTATTCGCCAAATTGCCTCGCGAACTCGTGGTGCCAGTAGATTTCGTCGCCGAATCGCTGTGCCAGCGTCTCGCAAAGCGCAATGTCGAACGGTTGGGGATGAGCGATCTGAAGATAGGTCCACTGCTTGTCGACCTTCAGCGCCTGCAACGTCGTATGGTTGTACGCACATTCATAGGCGGGTGGAAGTTCGTTCGTTTCGAGCTCGTGCCCATTCATGCAGAGCGATTCCACTCCACCATGGCGGGTGGCAAGTTCGCGATATTGATCGATCGACGCCGGACTGACCATCGCAAACACCGCACTGCGATCGCCCGGAAAGCGTTCGCCAAGGTGCTCATAAAATGGCGCGAAGCCCTTCTCCACCGAGGTCAGCAGGAACAGATCGAATTCTGGCGCGCTGGCGGCCTTGCAGAAGCGCAATGCATCGCCGTAGGAATCGAACAGGGTAATCGCGTGCAGCCAGTCGAGCGCCGGCTTGAGCGTCAGTTCGAGTTCTGTGATGATGCCGTTCGTGCCGAACGCGTGATGCACCTTCTGGATATCGGCACCGCGCAACTCGACAATGCGCGGCGTCTCTTCCACCGTAACGACCCGGATGCAGCGCACGTTATCCGCATCCTTGAGAATGCCGTGCCGGATGGAACCGACACCGGCATAGCCACCGGCAATGAAGCCCCCTATCGTCGCCACCCGCAAGGTGGACGGAAACATCAGCAGGTCCTGGCCGGATGCCCTGACCACTTCCTGCAATTCACCGATCCGCGCCCCCGCCTCGACCCGGACTGAACCGGGATGGATCTCGCGCACGTCTTTGAGTTCGGTCATATCCATCACCACGCCGCCCTGCAGCGGAACGCACTGCCCGTAGTTGCCCGTGCCGCCGCCGCGCATCGTGAGCGGAACCCGCCAGCGCGATACGGCCGCCGCGATCCGGATCACGTCCTCTTCGCTGCGCGGAAAGACAATCAGATCCGCAACGCAGTCCTTCAATTGCTCGTTCAGAATCGGGCTATACCACGAGAAATCACGCGATTTCCCACGCAACTGACCACCACTCGCAATCGTTCGGATACCAGCCAGTTCACCGGCAAGGCGGGCCCAATCAATGTCTCTATTGTTCATGTCGTTTTATCCTTGATGCCGAATGAGAGTTCTGACTCACGCATCACGATCGATTTCGCTTTCGTGCCAGCCTTTGAGCACCGCCTTGGAAAGCCAGTTGAAGAGCAGGAAGATGCTGATACCGCACAGCGAGACGAGCAAAAGCGCCGCGAACATCTTTGGGATCTCGTTTCTGAACGTCGCTTCGAGAATGCGCGATGCCAAACCTGTTTGACGTCCGGCCGCGCCTGCCGTGAACTCGGCCACGATCGCGCCGACGAGCGAGAGACCACCGGCGATTTTCAAGCCGCCCAGGAAATACGGCAGCGCACTCGGAACAAGCAGATACCGCAGGCGCTGCCAGGGTGTTGCCCGGTACAGCCCGAACAAATCGCGCAGATTGTGATCGGCGCTTCGCAGTCCAATGACGGTATTCGACAGGATCGGAAAGAAGGCAACGATCCACGCACAAATCAGCAATGCAGAAAACGTACTGTCGACGTAGATCAGGATCAACGGCGCAATCGCAATGACCGGAGTGACCTGCAAAATGACCGCAAACGGAAAGAAGCTGAGTTCGACCCAGCGCGAGAGCGCGAACAGCATGGCCAGTGCGACACCGCCCACAATCGCGAGGGCAAGCGATATGAAGGTCAGTTTTAGCGTGAACAGCAGCGATAGCGACAACGATCCCCAGTTCTCGATGAGTGTGCGCAAAATCACACTGGGTGCCGGAATGATGTACTCGGGCACATGATTCACCCGCACCAGTACTTCCCAGAGCAGCACCGCGGCAAGTAGCCAGGCGCTAGGCACGGCGCAGCGCAGGAAGCGCTCGCGCCGCGCACGCTGCCTCGTTGCATCCGCAATCGCCGCTGCGTTGGACGAGACGTCTACGTTCAAGGTTTGTACAGAAGAAGACATACCGATTCCTCTCTCTCGCTCAATGATCAATGTCGGACGAGTCCATCGCCCGGTGCAGACTGGTCGACGTTTCGCGGCACAACTGCGTGTACTGCGCCGATTCGCGATACGCTTCGCCGCGCGGATACGGCACGGGAATAGCGATCTCGTCGATCACACGCCCCGGTCGGCTTGCCATCACCACCACGCGGTTCGAGAGATAGACCGACTCGTAGACGCTGTGCGTCACAAAGATCACCGTGAACTTGTGCTCTTGCCAGAGTTTGAGCAAATCGTTGTTCAGTTTGATGCGGGTCATTTCGTCCAGCGCCGCGAATGGTTCGTCCATTAACAGCAGATGCGGACGCGTCACCATTGCCCGTGCAATCGACGCGCGCGTCTTCATGCCGCCCGACAATTCACGCGGATAGACGTCCGCAAAGCGCGACAGTCCGACCATCGCCAATGCTTCGTCGACACGGGCGCGCGCACGCTCGCGCGACTCGCCGCGCAGCTTCAGCGGAAGGTAGACGTTCTCGAATACCGACGACCACGGCATCAACGTCGGCTCCTGGAAAACGAAGCTGATGTCATGCGTGTGTGCGGCTTCGACCTCAGTTTTGGCGGCCCACTCGATCGTGCCGCCAGAGATCGACGACAGCCCTGCAATCATCCGCAGCGCTGTGCTTTTGCCACAGCCGGACGGTCCGAGGAAACTGATAAATTCGTGACTTCCTACCTCGAGCGACATACCGTTAAGTGCAATCGTGCCGTTCGAATACTTTTTGTGTACGTCCTTCAGATGAACCAACGGGGTCTGCGCCATGCTCGTCTCCATGCCGTCGCCGATCAGATGTAAGAGTCGTTCAATGCCACTCGGGCTCGTTTTCCAGCCACGCAAGCGGCGCGTCGTGAACCTCACACAGCAACTCGACAAACTGGGTGACGACGTGATCGATCACAAGTTGCCCCTTGTGCGCAGTCGCGGCCGCGGCATCGCCGCAGGCCCCGGCGGGATTCAGATCGTGTGTCTGCCAGCCGAGCTTGCCGCTCGCGCCGATTGACAGAAAGCGGTAGCGCTCGCTCATTTCCTTCGTGAGCGATTTGAAATTGCGTGCTTCGTTCATCGCGACGAGTTCCGGGCGCATGGCGAGCAGGATCGACGTTTCCACATCGCCCGCGTGAATACCGTGCTTCATTTCTTCGTCATTGAAGAGCGCATCGGGCATGCCGAGCGTGTACCAGTTCGATGCGACGACCATCATTCCGAAGCGTTGACGCAGATCGCGTGCAACGATATCCATCACGGCCGATTGCCCGCCGTGACTGTTGAACAACACCAGCTTCTTCACACCGGCCGCCGCGACACACGCGCCGATTTCGCTCCACATCCGAATCAGCGTCTCGGCCGAAAACGTCAGGGTACCGGGATAGCGCGCGTGTTCATTGCTCTTGCCGATGCTTTGGGTCGGCAGGAACAACACCGGCAGGTCGCCGGCCAGACGCGGAATGATCGCTTCGACGAGGCCGTCAATTGTCGTGGTATCGACGGACATCGGCAGATGCGGCCCATGCTGCTCGATGGCGGCAACCGGCAGCACCGCAATCAGACGCTCGCGGTCGAGACGGGAGAACTCCTTGCTGCTGTATTCGGCCCAGAAACGCCTGGTGATCGACGACATCTCCTGCTCCTCTTTTCACGGCATTCGTGAATGCCTGGTTTCGTAAGCCGGTTGAAGCCCGAGCTCCCGCTGGCCCTGATCGGGGTACTGCAACGACGCTGCCTCGAACTCATAATAGTCGATTTGACCAATCGGTCAAACCGTATGGTCATTTATTTTCCGGTTGACATTGTTTTTGGCGAACGATGCAGTTTAAGTAGGATGCCAAAGGGAATATTCATGCGATGCAGCAATGGATACCGTGCTGAATCGTCGGAAGAATTGGCACAAGCGCGAGCGGCTTGCAGGGGGACGTGGCAATGGGAATTGATGCGCCGCGGAAAGCGGCGACAGTCAGTGTCTATCAGCGACGAGAGACGGGGTACAGAGGGGTGCCGAAGCCACCCTAAAAATCAAGGGTGGCGGCGTGTCAGGCAGACAGTGTGATACCGCAGCCGTGCATGACGAAGGCCGTCACTTCCTTGACGATATGTTCGCGATCGAGCGGCTGCGCTTCTTTCACACGCAACATGTAGCGCGCCTGATATTCGAAGTCGGCAAAGTGCTGTGTCAGAGACCAGATATTCATCATCAGCAGCATTGGATCGAGCGGGCGCATGAGGCCCGCCTCGATCCAGCTATTGATGCATGAGACCGCCTGAGCGGTGCGCATACGCGGGCGGCTCATCATCGGCATCAACACGGGTGCGCCGCGCATCATCTCGTTGGCGAAAATACGCGACAGCAGCGGTTGGTCGAATGAAAAATCCAGCTTCTTGCGAATGTAATCGGAAAGGACCTGTTGGGGGCCACGTTCAGCATCCCCAAATGAAAACACGCGAATCCATTCCTCGACTACGTGCTGGAGAATCTTCTCGTACAGGTCCTCCTTACTCTCGATGTAGTAGTGGAGTTGCGCCTTCGACAAGCCCGCGCGCTCAGCGATGCCCTGGGTCGATGCACCCTTGAGCCCGTGCAGCGCGAACTCCGCAATGGCGGCATTTTGTATTGCGTCCATCACTTCAGAACGCGATCGTTTCGTTTTTGTTTGCCCGGTTTGCGCCACGGAATCCGTCCTCGATTGATCCGTCTGGATGCTTCAAGTCAGGCATTCTAACGCATGGAGCGGCACGCGCCCGGTGGGTACACGCTCTGTTCAGGCGTGCAACATCGCCGGGTTCAATGGCGAGGGAGGCCGTCCGGCACAGGCTCCGTAGCCCAATGCGGCGATCAGGTTGTCCGCGGCGAGATCGGCCATGGCAAGACGCGTCTTCAGGCTGGCGCTTGCGATATGCGGCGTGGCCACCACCCGCGCGTTGGCAAGCAGCCGCGGACAGACCAACGGCTCTCGCTCGAAGACGTCCAGACCGGCCCCCGCCAGCCTGTTTTCGGCTAGCGCATCGGCAAGCGCGTCTTCGTCAACCAGACCGCCGCGTGAAATGTTGACGAGGGTGGCCGTCTGCTTCATCAATGCAAGCTCACGCCGCCCGATCGTATGGTGCGACGCGGCGTTGTACGGCATCGTGATCACCAGATGGTCCGACAGGCTCAGCAGCGCTTCCTTGCTGCAGAATTGCGCGCCCTTCTCGTCCGCCAACGCGATCGGCGTCCGGTCGTGATATCTCACCGTCATGCCGAAGCCGTGGGCACGTTGCGCCACCGCTCGTCCGATGCGGCCCATGCCGAGAATGCCGAGCGATGCGCCGTGAATGTCCACGCCGAGGAACATGTCGAGCGCCCATTTGTCCCACAGGCCGAGCCGCAACCAGCGCTCCGCTTCGCCCGTGCGGCGCGCGGTCGCCATCAGGAGTGCCCAGCCGAAATCGGCAGTGGTTTCGGTCAGCACGTCCGGCGTATTTGTCGCCACCACGCCAGCCGCCGACAGCGCCGCCAGATCCAGGTTGTTGTAGCCGACAGCAATATTGGCAACGGCCCGCAGCGACGGACACGCCTGGACAAGCGGAGCATTGATGATTTCCGTCGCGCTCACGAGTGCTCCGACCTTGCCCTGAAGACGTGTGCGCAATTCGTCAGGCGCATAGATGTAGTCCGCATCGTTGCTTTCGACGTCGAAGTGTTCCTGCAAGCGTCCCACGATGGACGGAAACACCTTGCGGGTAATCAGAATCTTTTCTTTCACACCAGTTTCCTTGGCAGTCGATAGAAGACGTGGCGGTCCGTTCGGGGCAGCATGGCCCGAAACCACCAACGTCGTTGAAATCGCCGAAATCCGGCGTGTTGAATTCGAGGACTCTCCTGCTCGCCGCGCTAGACCGTCGCCGGATTCGGCTTGTTTACGTCGATGCCATACCGGCGCAGCGCGTCGCTCACCACCGCTGGCGGCAGCACGCCCTGATCGGCAAGCGCGCGCAGCGATGTCACGCAAATGTAGGCGCGGTCGACCTCAAAGAAGCGGCGTAATGAAGCACGATTGTCGCTTCGGCCGAACCCGTCGGTACCCAGAACCGAGAACGGCGCATCGAGGTAAGGGGCGATCAGCTGCGGATACGCCCGCACATAGTCGGTGGCCGCGATCACCGGTTGCGTGCCTGTCAGCATCGTTTCGAGGTGGCTCGGCGCAGGGGCCGCATCCGGATGATGCAAACGCTGGCGGGCAGTCTCGCGCGCGTTGCGTTCGAGTTCAGAAAAGCTCGTTACGCTGAACACGTCGCTTTCGATCTGCCAGTCATCGGCGAGAAGTTGCGCGGCGGCCTCCACCTCGCGCAGGATGGTGCCGCTGCCAAGCAGACGAACCTTGCCGCGCGCCTGAACCGGTTGCACGTTCGCACGGCGATACATTCCGCGCACGATACCTTCCCTGACGCCCTCCGGCATTGTCGGCTGAGCGTAGTTTTCGTTCATTACCGTGAGGTAGTAGAAGACGTCTTCCTGTTGCTCCATCATCCTGCGCATGCCATCGTCGACGATCACAGCCAGCTCGTACGCATACGCCGGATCGTAGGCACGGCAGTTGGGGATCGTGGCCGCTATCACGTGGCTCGTGCCATCCTGGTGTTGCAGCCCCTCGCCCGAGAGCGTAGTGCGGCCCGCCGTCGCGCCCACCAGAAAGCCCCGCGCGCGCTGATCGGCGGCGGCCCAGATCAGATCGCCAATGCGCTGGAAGCCAAACATCGAGTAGTAGATATAGAGCGGCAGCATCGCCGTGCCGTGCGTGCTGTAGGACGTGCCGGCTGCGATCCACGACGAGATGGCGCCCGCTTCGGTAATGCCCTCTTCGAGAATCTGGCCGCCGACATCCTCGCGGTAGTACAGAATCGAACCCGCATCTTCCGGCTCGTACAACTGTCCCTGCGACGCATAGATCCCGACTTGCCGGAACAGGCTCGCCATCCCGAAGGTACGCGCCTCGTCGGCGACGATCGGTACGATGCGTGGACCAAGAACATTGTCTTTCAGGAGCGCGGTCAACATCCGCACCATCGCCATGGTGGTCGACATCTCCTTGTTGCCTGCTTCCAGTGCGAACTGGGCGTGCTGCGCAAGCGGCGGCACAGCGACCGGCTCCGCACGTTTGCGCCGCGCCGGGAGATAGCCGCCGAGCGCTTCGCGGCGAGCGTGCAGGTAGCGCATTTCCTCGCTGTCGTCCGCGGGCTTGTAGAAGCGCATGTGCTCGAGATCGTCGTCCGTGAGGCCGAGCCGGAAGCGGTCGCGAAACTCCCTGAGCGCCTCCACGTCGAGCTTTTTCTGCTGATGGGTCGTGTTTTGCGCCTCCCCGGCGCGACCCATGCCGTAGCCTTTGATCGTCTTCGCGAGGATCACGGTCGGTTGACCCTTGTGTTTGCGCGCGGCGTCGAAGGCCGCATGGAGCTTGCGTAAATCGTGGCCGCCGCGGTTGAGCGCCGCGACGTCGCCGGGTGTCATGTGAGCGACGAGCGACTTCAGGGCGTCGTTCTGCCCGAAGAAATGATCAAGCCCGTACTGGCCGTCCTTCGCCTTGTAGGTCTGATACTGGCCGTCCATCGTCGACGCAAACGCACGAAGCAAAGCACCGGAATGGTCGCGTGCGAATATCGGATCCCACGCGCTGCCCCACAGAACCTTGATCACGTTCCAACCCGCGCCGCGGAACAGCGCTTCCAGCTCCTGCACAATTTGCCCGTTGCCGCGCACAGGGCCATCGAGACGCTGCAGGTTGCAGTTGATCACGAAGGTCAGATTGTCGAGCTTCTCGCGTGCTGCCAGCGGAATGGCGCCAATCGATTCGGGCTCGTCCATCTCACCGTCGCCGAACACGCCCCATACGTGCCGTTCGCTCGTTTGGGCCAGCCTCCGATGTTCGAGGTAGCGCATGAAGCGCGCCTGATATACCGACTGGATCGGGCCCAACCCCATCGATCCAGTGGGAAATTGCCAGAAATCGGGCATCAGCCAAGGGTGCGGATATGAGCACAAACCGTTGCCACCCGTCTCACGACGAAAGTTCTCCAGCTGCTGTTCCGACAAGCGCCCTTCAAGAAACGCACGCGCGTAAACACCCGGCGCCGAATGCGGCTGGAAGTAGACGAGATCGCTGCCCTGGTCGGTGCCGCCGGTGGTGCTTTTCGCTCGGAAGAAATGATTGAAACCGAGTTCGAACAGGTCCGCCGCCGACGCATAGCTCGAGATGTGGCCGCCCAGCTCACCGTAAGCCTTGTTGGCCCGCACCACCATGGCGAGTGCATTCCAACGCACGATGGCCGTAATGCGTTCCTCGATTTCCAAATTGCCTGGGTAGGGCCGCTGACGCTCGACGGAAATCGTGTTGGCATAGGGCGTATTGCTCGGCACCGTCGTCGTCAGTCCCAACAGCGGCGCGGCATCGAGCAGTTTGCGCAACAGGAAAAGGCCGCGTTCCTGCCCACAATGTGCGACGACGGCTTCAAGGGCCTCGAGCCATTCGCGTGTTTCCTGCGGATCGTCGTCTGCCGGCATGGCGGTTTGGGGCAAACACGTCTGGGGAGGAAGGGAAAGGTTCGTCATCGCAGAGTCTCCATTTTGTGATATTTATTCTATGGAAGCTCCGTAAAAATTTGATACCGCATTGCACGGCACACAGCAGTGAATTCAGCACGAATGCGCTGGTGTTTGGTGTTTTCCGATTCGGGTATGCTGCGGACGCCGAAACCTATGCGCCCGGGACCGAATTTCTTGGCACAACTCCGTCATCGTTGGCGAAACTACGGCGACGGTGTTCCTCGGTCGCTATTTGCCCGTTGTGACTGCCAACCCACCTGACCGCCCAACATGTTGGCCAAAGTCCAATACAAGTTGCGGAGTCTCTAGTGTGTTGCATCCGTGTTGCACCCAACGGTTGAATCCGCACCTGAAAGCGGACGTCGGAAGGCTTCTAGGCCGACTGACGGCGGGGGGGCGAAAGCACGCATCCGGCCGACCATTCACGGAAACCGATTGGCGAATGGCCGTTCAGTAGCCTGTAACGGCCACCCCAACTCCGATCAGCGAACGTCGGCCATGGCTGAACAACTGACCGATCTGGCGCCTGCACAGGCCACGCCTCTTTTTCCAAGTTCTACTTAACCCGACGTCACGCAACATCTCCAAGCAAATTCTAGACCTGATGCGTTCAGGTTTCGATTTATTTCACAAACCCTCTCTCGCAACACCCCTTTATAATCAATGACTTATTGACAGGCGAAATTAAATTCAGCTTCTGGTTTAATTCTGCAAAATTTGACCACCTTCTGGTTTAAATAGTCAAGCTAGGATGAAGATCTAGCCGCAGATTACCGTTCAGCTTCTCCTTTATTTTTCTCCAGATTTTGCTTTATTCGACAGGAGTTGAAGACCAACCAGACGTAGTCAAACGCCCGTACGGTCTCACAACGGGGCGAGTCCGGGCGGATCGACAATTCGGCTGTCCGCCGTCGCCAACGCGTGTATCGCTACCATGTCTGCGCTATCCAGCTCAAAGTCGAATACCGCCAGGTTCTGCGCCAGTCGATCGATCCGGGTGGTCCTCGAAAGCGCAACAACCCCGCGCTGCTGAACAAGCCACCGCAAGACGATCTGCGCGATGGTTCTGTCATGGCTGGCCGCGATTTCCTTGAGTCGATATGACGAAAGCCGGCGCGAAGAGCTGCGGGAATGACTCGATAGACGTCGTCGGCACTCGTTCCGTAAGTGCCAAAGCCGATGGCCGGAATGGCTGCGTTCCCAATATGGACGTTTTGCATGAGGGTTTCCCGATAGCGTATTCACATCCTGCCGAAACCGCTGCAGGGACATTACCCGATGCGGCCGTGGCGACGCAGTTGTGCCTCAATCTCCGTGATCCTGGCTTCATCTTGTGCAGAACTGAGCGAATTGACGCTCGACGGGATCGTTTCGAAAGACATGGTGTTGACTCCCACGGGTACACGGACAACAGAGAAACATCACGAGGAGACGATCGAACACCGGATCAGGCGGGCGATCGTCTCGACGGAGCCATCTTCCTAGCTCGCCTTCAGCGGGGAAACGCGCAAGGCAACGCGGCCAGAGAGCGCGTCCAGGCTGAATGCGCCGGCACCGAACCAGGTGATTTGCAGGAGGCCGCCGGCCATCATCACGTTCTTGAGGAAGTGAATCATCTGGTTTTGATCGGCGAAGTCGTGGTGAAAGAAAATCGCAGTGACCACACAGAACACCGCCATCCCCAGTGATACGGCGCGAGCCCGATAGCCCGACAACAACAGCAGGCCACCGCCCAGCTCGGTCAGCACGGCAAGCACGAATGCGAGTGGCGGCATGGGCAGCCCCATGGCAGCGATATAACCAACCGTCGCACCATACGCTGCGAGCTTGCCCAGCCCGCTCATCACAAACGGCGCGCCGATCAGAATGCGGCCTAACAACGGAAGAAATTTAAAACGTTCCATGACACTCTCCAGAAATGAATTTACGAAGGTGGAATACGAAAAAAGAAATTAGCCGGCGTCCACCATCACCAGCTCGGAATCTTCAACAGCGGAAATCTGGGCTGCGGCGACATTCGTGATCGCCACGCCATCTAGCGGCCCAACAGGCTCGCCATTTACTTCGATGCGTCCTGAGGCGACGACGAGATAGGCACGGCGCGCTGGGCTCAACTCGTATCGAACGCTTTCGCCTGCCTTTAGCATCGCGGCGAGCACACGCGCATCGGCGCGAATGGAAAGCGCGCCTTCATCGCCGGCAAACCCACTGGCAAGGACAACGAAGCGCCCAGACCGGTCACTTCCAGGAAACGGTTTGGTATCCCACGCGGGTTCACCGCCGGCTTCACGAGGTAGCAGCCAGATCTGATAAAGCTTGAGTGGCGCCTCGCCCCGGTTGAACTCGGCGTGGCGTATGCCCGTGCCGGCGCTTATGACCTGGACATCCCCGGTGTGGATCGTTCCCTCGGATCCCAGGGTATCTCGATGCCCGAGCAGGCCCTGGCGCACATAGGTGATGATTTCCATATCGCGGTGCCCGTGCATGGGGAAACCGCTGCCAACGGCGATCTCGTCGTCGTTCCAGACAATCAGCGGACCCAGGGCGGCGTGCGCGGGATTGCCGCCGGCGCTGACCGCGAAATGGTGTTTCGCGCGCAGCCAGCCGAGGTTCGCCCTGCCCAATGATTCCCAACGCCTGTGTGTGAGCATGCCCGTCTCCGTTTCCCGCGACCGCAAATGCGACGCTTGCCACCTGCGCGACCCGCCGAATTCGGCGCTGGTGCAAGTGATGAGACGAATGCTATATTTGCAACGACCGCGCGCATAGATCCCACATTGGAACGCATCATTGCCTCGGATAGAACGATCAGAAGGAGTTGAAGACTGCTCATGAACGCAATCACTGACCTCAATGATCTTCGGCTCTTCGCAGAGGTGGTCGAGCATGGAAGCTACACGGCGGCCGCGCGCAGCCTCGGTCTGCAGACGTCGAAACTCAGCCGGCGGATTCGTGCACTGGAAGAAGAACTTGGTGTGCGCCTGCTCAATCGCACCAGCCGGAGCCTGTCTTTGACGGAAACCGGGCGGCAGTTCCACCAGCATTGCCTTGCGCTGGTGGAGGAAGCAAAGGCCGCCAAGGATATCGTGGACCGCACGCGTTCGCGGCCGCAAGGCACTGTCCGCATTGCTTGCCCCGTGGCCTTGCTGGAGTCCGGCATCTCCACGATCATCGCGCGATACGTTCAGGACAACCCCGAAGTCCAAGTTCTACTAGATGCCACCAACCGCCGCGTGGATGTCGTCGAGGAAGGCCTGGACTTCGCCATCCGCGTCAGGCTGCCGCCGTTGGAGAATACCGATCTCGCCGTCCGCCAGTTGGGTTTGTCGATCCACATTCTGGTTGCCAGTCCCGACCTGGCGGCGCGCCATCCGGTGCCCAGCTCGATCGAATCGGTGAAGGAATGGCCTACCCTCTCCATGGCCAGCAGCAGCGAGCGATTTGTCTGGAACCTGGTGGACGTTGAGGGACGCGTGACGTCATGGGTACATCAGCCGCGTCTCGCGACCGACGACCTGGCCAGCCTGCGGGTTGCGGCGATATCCGGTGTCGGCGTGGCAATGCTGCCCAGGGAGCTGGTTGAGGCCGATATTCAGGCCGGCCGCCTGCAGCACCTGCTGTCAGATCTGGCTAGCACGCCGGGCCTCGTCCACGCGATTTTCCCCACGCGCCGAGGCATGGTTCCGGCCGTCCGTCACTTGCTCGACGCGCTCGTTACGGGATGCGAAGGTTTGAACCCGCAGCCCTAGCGTGGGCCGCCGGCGGCGAGCACATTCTTCGCCGAGGTTTCAGCGTGCAGTATGCGAACCGGCGCCTGCCTGCAGCTTCTCCGTGAGAAACAGGCCGATGGCGTCCAGCGCTTGTGCCGACGCCTTCAACCTTCCGATACTGCCGGCGAATCCGTGCGGCATTCCCATCCAGACATCGAGGCGGGCATCGGTTCCAGCACTAACGGCACGCTCGACATACCTGAGCGAATCGTCGAGCAACACTTCGTCGTCTCCGACATGAATGCGCACGGGGGGCAAACCGGAAACCGGTGCGTGGAGCGGCGAAGCCAGCGGAAATTTCGGATCGGCGCTCGCCAGATAGGAGCGCACCAGTTGCGCCACCTGTGGGAGCGTGAAATACGGATCGGCATCCGCCCGCGTGAGGTAAGACTCGCCCGCCAGCGTCAAATCGGTCACCGGCGACAGTGCGGCCACACCAACGAGAACCGCGTCGTCGGAGACAGCTTCGCCGCCGATGCATGCGGCGAGTACCAGTGCAAGATTGCCTCCGGCAGAATCTCCCGTAACGGCAATCCGGCGAATGCCCCTTTCATCGAGTCCGCGAAAGCACGCCAGCACATCGTCGACGGCGGCAGGGAAAGGATGCTCGGGAGCAAGCCGATAGTCCGGGATAAATGCGCTCGCTCCCGCCCTCGCGGCGATATGCCCGACAAGGTGACGGAATGCTTTGGCAGTTCCCAGGCTGAACCATCCGGCGTGCAGATGAAGAATCGCCTCGCCAGATCGACGCTGCGCTGGATGAACCCAGAGCCCCGGGATACCGCCAACCGTGTCGGATTCGAAGGTCACGTCATCGCGTGGCAAAACGCGCTCCATCATGGCATCGAATGGTTCGCGCGCTTCGATTCCTCTAGATGCACCTTTCATGGAACTCGCCATGGCTCGCGTGGCGGCGACGATCACCCCATCTTCCGGGTCAAGCGGATGGGTTATGACGAAATTCCTCAATGCGCCTTCAGTCGTTGGACGCTGCACGGTCAGCCCTTTTGAATGGATAAGTTGTGAAGGGCGCCGGTCAAGATGCGACCCAACAGCGGAAGAATCCTGTAGCGATCCATGACGACCTTCTGAAATCAAGATTCGATGTGGATGCTACGTCCGCGATGACCATGCGCATATCTCCACGATCGCAATGGATCGTTGCTTTTAGTAGAACGATGCCTGATGAGACTAACTGCGAAGCGGCGGCATCGTTCTCAACGTACGGATCATGAGGTCCTTCACGCTCTCCACAAGGAGCGAATCGACCATACTTGTGGACGAAACGACCGCAATGCCAACACGGGGAAGCGGCGGGAACATTTCTCCAACGGGCATGATCCGCAGATCCGCGGGAACAGCGCCTCTCGTCAGCACGGCGACCGCAATGCCCGCCCTCACGATTGCCAGCAGACCATCCTTGCTGACGCTCTCGTAAGCCACGCGGTGGCTGATATTGGCACTTTCGAGCACACGCCGCGCCGCCTGATGGTCCAGCGTTTCGGGAACTGACAAGGCTATTTGAAGCGGGCCATCGCTTGGCGGATAGAAGTCCTGCGACGCGATCCACACCAGGTCTTCCCATCGAATCACCCGCTCCAGGTTCCCCTCCGGCGCGAGCGACACCAAGGCCACATCGACCCGGCGTGCGTCGAGCATTTTCTCGAGCAAGGGCGTAGGAGCACACACGACTTCCAGCGCGACCCGCGGATGCTGCGTCGCTATCGCGTGGAGCACGACCGGAAGAAACTCGGTGCAATAGTCCTCGGGGCATCCGAGCCGAACCGAACCGACGAGCCCACGACCGGTCACGTCGACCAGCGCCTCGTCGTAGGCTCGCAGCAGCCTCCGGGCGTGCGACAGCAGTCGATCGCCGCGCGACGTCAGTTCCACGCCGCGGGCGGTACGCACTAGCACCGCGCCATCGACGACCTCCTCGATCCTCTTGAGCTGCATGCTGATCGCGGATTGCGTGCGGCCAACTTCCGCCGCCGCGCGCGTGAGCGATCCGGCATCCGCTATCGCGACAAACGTCTTGAGCAAATCGAAATCCAGCTGCGACATGGGCATCAACTCCTTGAATGGCTGGCATCACAACTTTTCGTTTCCACCAGCCGGCGTGGTTCGCTTACATTGAGTTTCGGCACACCCGCCCGTCACTTTGGACACCGCCATGTCAGCACAAACCGATCGGGATTTCTGGTCAAACGCTCAACGGCACCTGATCCGCTACGGCGGGACATTCTCGCCCGTCATAATCGAGCGGGCCAGCGGCAGCAACGTTTATGACTCCAGCGGCCGCGCGATACTCGACTTCACCTCTGGACAGATGAGCGCCGTGCTTGGCCACTCTCATCCGGAAATCGCCGAAGTCATCGCCGGGAGCGCACGTAATCTCACTCACCTTTTCAGCGGGATGCTCTCGCGCCCGGTTGTGGACCTGGCAAGCCGCCTCGCGGCCATTGCGCCCGCAGGCCTTGAACGTTCCTTGCTGCTCAGCACCGGGGGAGAAGCCAACGAGGCAGCGATCAAGATGGCAAAACTCGTGACCGGCCGGCACGAGGTCATCAGCTTCGCGCAATCATGGCACGGCATGACGGGCGGTGCAGCTTCCGCCACCTACAGCGCCGGCCGCAAGGGTTACGGTCCCGCCGCCGTAGGGTCCTTTGCCATTCCTGCGCCCTATCCGTACCGGCCACGATTCGAACGCAACGGTACGTATGACTGGGCGGCTGAACTCGACTATGCATTCGACCTGATCGACAGGCAATCTTGCGGCAGCCTCGCCGCGTTCATCGCCGAGCCTATCCTGAGTTCGGGTGGCCTGATCGATCTGCCGCAAGGATATATGCGCGCGCTAAAGGTGAAATGTGCCGAGCGCGGCATGCTCCTGATCGTGGACGAAGCTCAAACCGGCATGGGCAGAACCGGCACCATGTTCGCGTGTGAGCGTGACGGTGTGGTGCCCGACATCCTGACCTTGTCCAAAACACTGGGCGCCGGCCTGCCACTTGCTGCTGTACTGACAACCCAGGAAATCGAGAATCAGGCACACGAACGAGGGTTCCTCTTCTATACGACGCACGTGTCGGATCCAATGCCGGCTGCTGTCGGCCTCAAAGTCATCGACATCATCGAGCGAGATGGGCTGGTCCAGCGTGCCGGGAAAATCGGCACACGTTTGCGGGAGGGCCTGGAAACGCTTCAAAGCCGCTTCGAATGTATTGGCGACGTGCGCGGACGTGGGTTGATGCTCGGGATCGAAATCGTCGGCAATCGATCAACGAAAGCTGCGGCGCCGGCTCTTTCCGCTGCAATCACACGTCGCTGCCTCGAACTCGGCTTGCACATGAATATTGTTCAGTTACCGGGATTGGGCGACGTCTTCCGCCTTGCTCCCCCGCTGACGATTGCCGAGGCTGAGATCGATAGGGGGTTATCGATCATCGAGCAGGCCATCGAGGAAAGCGTGAGCGTGTGATCGCCATGCAAATGGACCGACCAGGCACGCCACTTGCTACCACCTATTCCTGGTACAAAGCTTATTGCTCGATAGACAACCAGGAGCCGAAAATGAAGGCAAAAACACTGATCTGCGCCGCCGCTCTCGCCGCTATCTGCGCCTCGCAGGGCGCCACCGCCCAGGTCGCCGGGCTGCAGCCGCTCGGCGGCACGGTCGAGCAGACCAATGCGCCGCTAAAAGGCTGGAGTGTGCGCCGCGCGCTTATCGACGAACCGGTCTACAACGATCTCAACGACAAAATCGGCAGCATCTACGATGTGATCATCTCGCCGGATCGTAAGGCAACCTACGCGGTCGTGTCAGTTGGCGGCTTCCTCGGTATGGGCAAGCACTACGTGGCAATTGCGGTCGACCACTTCGAGATCCGCGACGGCAATCTGTTCCTCGCCGGTGCGACGAAGGACGCGCTGAAGTCCGTGCCGGAATTCGAGTACAACAAGCTCGAAAAGGCGACCAAGCCGCACAAGGTCAAGGTGGATTAATCATGCGATGGGCAGCGGCATTCTTCGACACGCAGCAGCAGGCGAGCAAAACCGCTCGCCTGCGATCTACCCGGTCTAACGCGTGACGTTCAGAATGACATGTATCTCGTACGTCAATGATTCACGCTCGTCACCAATTGCAGCGGGGTCTCTATCACTCGCGACAATTCGCTCTGCTTTCTCTGTTCAGTGACTGCCTTCAACGCCGCATCCATGCCGAACACGGCTTGCCGCTCGGCAAACTGATTCATTGTCGCGAGTACGCGGCCGTCGGCGAGCAGCGGCTTGATCGCATCGCTGTCGTTATACCCGGTGACATAAACACCGCCGGTTCGCCCGGCATCGCGGACAGCATCCACCGCCCCCATTGCCATATTGTCGTTGCCGCACACCAACGCGCGGATTTGCGGATAGTCCGTTAACATCTTCGCCGCAACGTCCCGTCCTTTCGCATAGTCCCAGTCGCCGGCTTGTATGGCGACGATCTTCATGCCGGCCGCGTTCATCGCGTCCTTGCTGCCGGCGGTGCGTTGCTGCGCATTGCGATCGGCGGCACTGCCTTCAATAATCCCGACCTGGTCGCCCGCCTTGAGCCGCCCTGCAAGAAAATCGCCCACCTGCTTCGCGCCCTTGCGGTTATTCGGGCCGACGAAGGGCACGGAGATATGGGCGGCGTCCTGCGACGCGTCATCGAGCGGGTTGTCGATGGTGATCATGATGATGCCGGCCTTGATCCCACGCGCCACGACCGCAGTTAGCGCCTTCGAGTCGGTCGGTGCGATGACGATCGCATTCATTCTGGCCTTGATCAACTCATCTACCATCCGGATCTGCGCGGCAGTATTACCCTCCGTTGTCGTTCCGCGAATGGTCAAGTCGAATTGCGATGCATAGTGCTTCTGATAATTCTGCGCAGCATTCGCCATCGCCACCGTGAACGGATCAGCCATCGACTTCAGCACGAGGGCGATCTTCAGCTTGCCACCCTGCATCGCGTCGACACGAGTCGCACCTGTCAGGCCTGCCGCAGCAAGTGTGCCGGCAATCAGCACGCGGCGGCGCATCTTCTGCATCATTGATTTTCGCTCCTTAGACCACACGGACGAATGGCTGCATTGCGTTCACACAAACAGATCAAACCGCTGCCAACGATGCTGCGTCCCATTCGCCGTGGTCCGCTAACTGCCGCAAAACGGCAGCGATTTCGTCGAACAACGGCCGGTTGCCGATATCTTCGCTCAGGCAATTCTCTTTCAACACCACTAGCTTCGCCGCGATGTCTGCTTCCGAATCCAGCCAGTCGCACCGATCGATCAACTCCTCGAGCAGACAACCATACGCTCTGACTTCGAGGCGCTGCAGTGCAGTGCCGAGGTCCCGATCATCCGTAGCGTAGAAAGATGCTGCGCCAAAGTCGCCTAACAACGCGCGCCCCTGCCCTCCGTGCAGAATATTGTGTGCGTATAGATCCCCATGCATCACACCTTGTCGATGCAGGTGACACGCTGCCGACGCCACGCCGTATGCAATGCCTAACGCCGAGGTCGACGCGAAGCGCGTGTCTGTACCATAGACGTCACGCGTGCATGACTCGAGACTCGGTGGTCCGGCAAGGTTCGTAAATTGCGGCTCGATCAGTTCCATCACCAGGCCATGCGCGTCTGCCGGATGGTCCTTCACTTTGCCCGCCACCGGAATCAGGTTCGGATGATCGCCGGCACGAATCCAGGCCGCCATCTCGCAGTCCGGCAATCCATCGCTCGTTACCGCGCCTTTGAACAACTTGACGGCCACAGGCCGGCTCGCGTCGTCATGGCGGGCGAGAAGCGCCGCACGATAGATGACACCGGACGCCCCCTCACCTAGCTGCTGTTCAAGTTTCAACGCGTCCCATTGAATATCGGGAATCGGTGTATCGATCAGTGCCGCCGTCTCCAGCGCTTCGCTGAACGGATTGCCGGCGAAAGCCAGCCAGGAAAGCCGTGGCAGGCGCAGCAACCACGCAGGCAGTCCGCTGAGTTGGTTCGCCGCGAGACGCAGCAGTTCGAGCCGCGAGCAGGCAGCCAATTCCTCGGGCAATGTACGCAACCGGTTACCGGCCAGCATCAGCTTCTGAAGTTGCGCGCAGGCGCCAATTTCCGGAGGCAGTGCTTCGATCTCGTTGTCGGTGAGGATCAGCCAGCGCAGCAGCGGCGGCAATGATTTTCCCGAAACCTTGCGGATGCGGTTTGCCTTGAAGCCAACCATGCTCAGTTGCGCGCACTGCCCGAGAACATCCGGCAACTCTGTGAACGGGTTGTCAGAAGCAAAGATGACACGCAGCTTGCTGAGCCGTGGAAAATCGTCGGGCAGCGCCGAAAGCGCATTGCTCGAGAGATCGAGAATTTCAAGCGTGTCGGCCAGATCGAAAATCTCACGGGGGAATTCGCTCAGTCCGCACGCCAGTTTGAGTCGGCGAGTACCCGCCAGTTGTCCGGCCCGCAGTTGTTCGAGGGTGTTTGTCACAGTCGTAGAGAAGAGTTCCGGTTGCCGGTGAGCGATGTGCCAAGGGTATCAATTCTACTGAGTCGCCAGCCGCGTGCGGAATTGGACAGCAAGAACCGACGTGACCGCAGCGAGGACGAGGTTTAAGCTGTCAGGTATCGGAGCCATGGCACAGCGAGTTCGCAGCCTCGCCTTAAGCCATCTCAGCCTCCAGCTAGCAAGGAATCAGGCAAAGTGACTTACGCATACAAGTTAATGAATTCTCCCGTCGGCGAGCTAAAGCTCGTTGCAAGCGACAACCGGCTTGCCGCGATTCTGTGGGAAAACGACAAGCCGAATCGGGTGCGTCTGCCGGAGATGGTCGAAGCGGACGATCGCCCGATCCTGCTCGAAACCGAGCGGCAGTTGAACGAATATTTTGCAGGGACGAGAGACCGGTTCGATCTTGAACTCGACTTCCGGGGAACGGACTTCCAGAAGAAAGTTTGGGCGGCGCTCCTGACGATTCCGTTCGGCGAGACGCGTAGCTACTCCGACATCGCTACGCAAATCGGCAACATCAATGCGGTGCGGGCCGTGGGCGCGGCAAACGGCAGAAATCCGATCTCGATTGTGGCGCCGTGTCACCGCGTGATCGGCGCGTCCGGCGATCTGACCGGCTTTGCCGGTGGACTGGCAAACAAGATGTTCCTTCTGTCACTCGAAGCCGGGCAGACTTCGCTGGAAGCGGCTGCGGATTCAGGCGCGGACTCGGCCCCGGTTTCGGTTTCGGTTTCGCCCTCAGCCACCGCGCCGGCAACGATCAGCCGGGCAGCGCCTGCGAAACCGGCACGCCCAGCGCCAAGCCGCGGGACGCAGACCTCGCTGTTCGGCAGTTGAGCCCATTCGAGGTCACTGCGGTGGCCTCATCCTGACATGGTGCGGGATTCTTTTTTCATGTGGTGGCGGGTCTCGTCGTCGAGCATCTCGCGAAGCGCCTTGAACAATGCCGTTGCGTCCGTGTACTTCCGGCCGTATCCGAGATTGAATTCGTAATCGAAATTCTCGGGGTTTTTTCCTTGATTGTGCTGAAGCAACGTTTCAAGCTCTTTCGTCATGATCTCCGGCGTCGCGTAACGCCAGAGTGAACGCCCAAGAAGGGTGACAACAGGAACACTGAATTGAGCGCCACGCGACGACGAGCACGCCAGCAGGCGATGCGTGAAGTCGCAGACCAGATGAACTTCTCGCGGGCTTTCGGTGACGAGCCGCTCGAGCGCACGATCGGTGGCCGATTCGAAGCGCGCCGCCAGCAGTCTTTCCACCTTGGCTCGCTCCGCCGGCGCCATCTCCTGCAGGCCTGCTTCCCATCGCGAGATGGTCGATTGGGCGACACCGAAAATCTCTGCCGCGTGAGTTTGCTTCACGCGATGCAGTAGGCGCCAGCGCTTCAGCGCGATTCCGAGGGCGAGAGGAGTTGGAGTGAGGCGGCTCATACCTACGAATTGTATTCGCCCGGGACGTCATTTCGACAATACTTGAAATATGAAAACGATCGGCGTATCGTTTGGCTATGGACTCGAACCTCGTGGTACGCGCCCTTGGCGCACTCGCTCATGAATCGCGGCTGGCGATCTTCCGTTTGCTGGTCGTTGCTGGGCCCGAAGGCTTGGCAGCCGGCGAAATCGCACAGCAGCTTGGGCTTTCCCCTTCAAGCCTCTCGTTTCACCTCAAGGACCTGTCACATGCCGAGCTGGTGAAACCGCGGCAGGACGGGCGCTTCATCATCTATTCGGCAAATTTCGACGCCATGACGGGTCTGATCGCCTTCCTGACTGAGAACTGCTGCGCCGGCGCACCATGCGCCGCCAGCGACCTCCCGGGCTGCTGCGAAGAATGAGCGTCACCATCTATCACAACCCCCATTGCGGCACCTCGCGCAATACGCTGGCAATGATCCGCAATGCCGGTATCGAGCCCGACGTCATCGAGTATCTGACGAGCCCCCCTGATCGAGCCACGCTGAAGAGTCTGATCGAACGCGCCGGCCTCACCGTGCCCGGAAATCTGCCCAACGTCAGCGGCCCACATTTCCACACGCCGGATCTGCAAAAACTCGAACCTCAAGCGATTTCGCAGCACGCTCCGCGGATCCTGCTGCTGTACGGGTCGTTGCGCCCCACTTCGTTCAGCAAATTGCTCACACTCGAGGCCGAACGCATCCTGCGTCAATTCGGCGCTGAAACACGGGTCTTCGATCCGCACGATCTGCCGATCACGGACAGCGTAGCGGCCAATCATCCAAAGGTTGTCGAACTGCGCGCGCTGTCGGCGTGGTCGGAGGGACAGGTGTGGTGCAGCCCGGAGCGTCACGGCACGCTCACGGCCGTATTCAAGAATCAGATCGACTGGCTGCCGCTCGAAAGTGGCGGCGTGCGCCCCACGCAGGGACGCACGCTCGCGGTGATGCAGGTATGCGGCGGTTCGCAATCGTTCAATGCCGTCAACGCGCTACGCGTGCTGGGCCGATGGATGCGGATGGTGACGATTCCCAATCAGTCGTCGGTGGCGAAGGCGTATCAGGAATTCGACGCCGAAGGCCGGATGAAACCTTCCGCCTATTACGACCGCCTCGTCGACGTGATGGAGGAACTGTACAAGTTCACATTGCTGGTGCGCGACCGTTCGGACTACCTGACCGATCGCTACAGTGAACGCAAGGAAGCGCATCCGGAACTGGCGGCTACGTTGGCGGCCAACGCGATGGATCATGAGGCGGCGAGCGCCAACGCCGACACCGGCGACAGCGAAACGGAGTGACGGCGGCGGTCTCGCCAGTGCTAACTCTGGCGCTCGCAGCGCATAAAGCACCTATCCTTAAGATGCCCTTTGGGCATCAACCAGGAGGATGACATGCGCATGCTTCTCAACGTACGGATACCGCACGAACCGTTCAACACGCTGGTGCGCGAAGGCACTGCCGGCGAAGTGATAGGGAAAATACTCGAAGAATTAAAACCGGAAGCCGCCTACTTCACCGAGCAGAACGGCACGCGCGGTGCGGTGCTGGTGGTGAACCTCGATGATCCATCGGGAATTCCCGCACTCGCAGAACCATTTTTTCTGAAATTCAACGCCGACGTCGAACTGCGCGTCGCCATGGTGCCGGCCGACCTCATGAAAGCCGGACTGGAGAATCTCGGCTCAAAGTGGAAGTAACGCATACAAGCGTATCAAACGATGTGCTTGCCGTCTGCGAATCATGAAATGCGCCGCCGACGGCAACGCACGCAAAGGCGCAAATCTGCGCTCCGCTCATCCGAGTTCGAATGACGTCACGCCAAAAATACGTTTGATCTGGATAGCTGGCGCTTCCTGCGTGTACATCCGCGCGGTTTCAAAGACGCTTGTCATGCCATGCCGCTCGGCCAGCGCGACGGCAGCGGGATTGGTCTCCGGCACATCGAGGACCATGACCTCGCCCGGCATGCGCGCCGCCAACGCATCGAACAGATCGCCGGCGATCTCGTCGCTATCGGCAAAGAGCGGTCCAATCTTGCATCCCGTTCTGCAACGTCGCAGCACACCGTAGCCTGCAACCTGACTGTCGCGAACTGCGACCAGCGCGATAGCGCCTGGTTGTCGGAGCCACGTGGCGAGAAAACAATCACGCGCTGCGGGAAAGCACTGGCGATCGTAGTCAAACAGCGGTTCGAACGGCAGATCTGACGCATTCAAAATGGTCGAACGCGTCGCGTCCTGAGCAATGGCTTGAACGACACCCTGAAAGCGAATGTTGCGATAGGCAAGCCGAAAGCCAGACTTTCTGTAGTTCGCCTGTTGAGCAACGACGCCGTCCAATCCGACGCTGCGGTTACGCAGATAGTTCATGCCGTGCCGCCACACGCGCATGCCAAAACCTCTGCCGCGAAACTCCGGCTTCACGATATACAGACCGATGAAGCCGAAGTGCTCGCCGTAGGCGACTGCGGATATGCAGGCAACCGGTTCGCCTCGCCACTCGCCGATAAAAAAACCGCTAGGGTCTCCGGCGCGAAAGCATTCGGCATCGTGCAAGCCGGGGTTCCACCCTTCCACCGCAGCCCATTCGACCGACAACGCTACGTCGTTAGCCGACATGGTGCGCACGATAAATTCACCATGCTCGTCCGGGTTCATCACGATTGCCTCGCCCATTGCTCCTGAAGCATAGCGGCCGCCGCCGTAGCCGCCACCTGGCAGCCGAGGACAATGTGTCCCTCAGCCGTATCTTCGATGAAGTCGTGGCTCACTCCGCCAATGCTCGGCACGAACATCATGCAGGCCGGTATGCGACGCGCTATCACCTGGGCGTCGTGCGCCGCCCCGCTGGGCATGCGCAGCCATTGCCCCCGCGCGACGGCATCAGCGGCGCTCGCGAGATGTGCCGCAAGCGCCGCGTCCATCGTCACCGGCTCCATCGGTTCATCGACAGTCGTCAACTCCACCGCCACCGGGCTCTGCGCATTGAAGTCCAGCACGATCTCCGCGAGCCTCGCTTCCATTGCCTGCAAGCGTGCAGCGTTCGCGTCACGAAATTGCAGATACATGTCGCCCTGCCCCGGCACGACGCTGAGCGAGCCCGGGTCGAGGTCGATGCGTCCCACGGTCCATACCGTATCCGCATCCGCGAGTTGCGCGAATGCGTCGTTCATCCGCGCGATGAAAGCGACCAGCGCCGCGCCGGCATCGCGCCGGATCGACATGGGCGTGGTACCCGCATGATTGCGTTGCCCCGTGAAACGCAACCGTAGCTCGCGAAGCCCGACGATCGTGGTAACCACGCCGATGGATTTGCCGGCGGCTTCGAGCCGTCCGCCCTGCTCAATATGCGGCTCAAGGTAAGCGACATGCCTGCCCTGCTCGAAGCGGGCGCGCGGCAGCCCGGCAAGACCGGCGGCTTCGAGCACGTCCTGAAGGTGCTGCCCCTCCCGATTCGTTGCACGCCGGATCGACTCCTCGACGGGGTCCCCGACGAAACTACGGCTGCCGAGCAAGCCGGAAAAGGTCCCCTCTTCGTCGATCCACGACGCTACGTCCACTGCGAGATGACTCGTCGCGTCGTTTTCGGCCAGCGCGCGAGCGATCTCCAATCCATAGATAACGCCCAACGCGCCGTCCAGCCAGCCGCCGGTGGGCTGCGTGTCGGTATGAGAGCCGATCACGAGCGCGGGCCCGCTTTTGCGCGAGCGGCCGAATACGGTCCCTATACCGTCGATGACGGCATCGAGGCCCGCGTCCATCATGCGCCCGGCGAGCCAGCGGCGCGACTCAAGGTCCACCGGCGAAAGCGCGAGACGCACAACGCCGGGGCCTGTGGCGCCGAACTTGCGCAGTCGCTTGAGATCGCTCAGTAACCGGTCCGGATCGATCTTCACCACGGGTTGATCTCCTTTGATTGATCACATTCATGCGTGCCGTCCGGGATTTTATCCAGCACGGATTCACGGGACACGTTTATCGATACCTCATCTATCGAGCAAGCGCCCGGAAGTCACTCGGCGACATCTCGTACGCACGACGAAACGCGCGATTGAAATCCGAGGCGCTATTAAAACCCACACCATAAGCAATCTCGATGATCGCTTTGATACTGCCCTCCACGACCACATGAAAGACAAACTGGCGAACCGAATCGGTGGAGATGCGCGCGACGGATCGCGCCTGCGATACCGGATCCGTGCGGCAATCCATGAACGTCAGATCGGCGGCCTTGTAACTCTCAATCGCACCGTTCAAACCATCGGCCAGTTGCCAGCGCGAAATCGGCACGTCGAGAAAGTGGCCAAGGCGGTCCCGCCACGCAGGCAGTTGCGCGCATGGCGCTTCGTGGTGCGTATCAAAGTGGCTGTGAATGCACGCCGCAGGAGCCGCGTCCCGGGCCTCGGATTCGGTCGTCAAGGCTTTCCCCGCCAGTTCTGTTGTCAGCCCATGATAGCCGCAGGTGGAGAAAATTTTCGCGGATGTAGCAAATTTTCGACCGATCCGGACGTCACGTGAACGGGCAGAAACAGGCATCTCCCCAGTCGCGAGGAAGTCGCCGCGAGGCGATCTGTGCAGGCGTCCGCCGGCATCGATAGCCGGAGCTGTGGCAGACCTCCAGACCCGCGGCAACGCTCAGAAGTTTGCGAAGAAGGCCCGCGCAGCGACCATGCAGAACGACGCGACCAGTTCACCGTGATAGGCCTGAAGCACCGCTGAGGCGCCGCCGTCGGTTGCGCCGCCCGCAACGGCCTGATTCGCGAGCGTCGCTTTCGCACTGGCGAAACCCTGCTTGATGGGCGCGTACGGGTCATTGGGCCCGGCGATCGGAGAGTCCACGTCCAGCACGGACGTGAGCCCTGCCGGCACTTTGGCGTTCTGCCAGTAGGCCTGTTCGACGCGTGCGTTGAAGAAAAACACGGTGGGATCCGAGCCGCCGCCGCACAGCAGAACCGGCGCTCGTGGCAGCCAGTTGCGTAAGTCATTGCGTTTGAACGCCTGGCGCAGCGGATGCATGGGATTTGCCGCCGGCGTCAACGCAACCGTCGTGTTGGGAAACGCGCCATCGGGATTCGCCGCGGCGTCTTCCAGAAGACTCAACCGATAGGCGTTGCGCACGAGATTGGCCTGCCCGAATCCGGCAGCAAACAAAGGCGTCAGTGAGGGCGGCGTGAGGGGGGGCGACGTCGGCGGCGTCATCGAAGCATATTGCGGTGCGGGAGGAACGCTGCTGAAGAGTTGCGCCGAGGGCAGTTTCCCCTGCGCGAAAAGCGTACCGAGAGGCTGCAGGCTTGGCAGGAGATGCTCGATGCCCGGAGCATAAGCCGCTTCATAGAAGTCGCCAGGCTTGCGATAGATGTTCTCGTAGGCATGCTGGTAGCCCGTCACGATCAAGGTGGTGAACAGCGTCGAACCCAGGTTCACCTCGCCTTCGATGAGCGCGTCCGCCGTAGCGGCGAGCGCATACGGACCCGATCCCGGTGCGGATGCTGTGACCTTGACGCCGGCCGCTTGCAATGCACGATGCGTCGCCAGTGCCACGAAACCGCCTTGCGAATAACCGGTGACAAAGAGCTTGCCGTTCTCGCGCGCCCCGCTTTCGGGTTTCGTGTCGCTCAGTGCGGCCCGCGCCGCCCGAAGCGAGTCGATCACATCGGCGGATTGCTGCTCGGCATTCAGGTAGGGGTGGTACGTGAGATCGGAGCCGGCGTAGCCCGCGTAGTTAGTCGCCACCACGATATAGCCCTGCGCCGCGTACATGGCGGCAACGCTGATACCCTCCCCGGCGCCGTCGCCGTTGCCTGGATCCGTTTGCGTGATATCGGCGATGTTGTAGTTGCGGTACGCGGTCGTGCCGTGCGCGTAGAGCATCAACGGACGCGGCCCGCTACACGCCGCCGAGCGGCCGGCCGGAATCATCAGTGCGCCGCTGGCGGTGGTGGGCTCGCCCGCGCCGCCGATGGTCCGGTAGCGGAAAGTCACCATCTCCACCCCACAAACAGGCGTGCCGGCGATCTGCGCGAGTTGTTGGCCGGATGCGTTCGACGCAAGCAATTTTGAAAACGCCGCGGCACTGAGCCGCAGCGTGACGCGATGATCGAGTAGCCGGCCGCGGGCGCTGCATCCCGCATCGCAACTGGAGCCGGCTTGCGCACAAGCACTGACGCCCAACATGAAACATGTCAGCAGCACGAGGGTCGCGTTTCGCATCGCAACAGGCATGTGGGGCTCCGTCTTGTTGGTATTGGGGCGATTGGGCTACCTGATCGAGCTACCTGATAGAGTGAGACGAGTATAGGTAAACAGATTGGCACACCGCCAGCCTCCAATGCGCACCAGACGCACCGGCGCCATGTCGCTCAGCGATTCGGTGCCACGCCGCGACTCTGGTCGTTCAAACTCTTGAAGTTGGCCAAAGCAGGCACTCGAACTCATACTGCGCTTACCCGTCGTTTCCGGTTCAGGCCACTCATGTTCGTCCCCAATCCCATTGATGGAATCCGCCGATCCAGATCACGTGGCCGCATCAAACCGTCTGCGGTGCTCTGCCTCATTGCCGTCGTGTTGTTGAGCCCGGCCTTCGGCAACGCCACCGCACCCGATACATCGACCGTGGCGGCGCACGCCGCCCCCACTCACGTCCGGATTCTTCGCATCTCCGGAGACGTTGTGCGAGAGGGCCGATGGGCCTTTCTCATCACCGCGCTGAACCACACCATACCGACCTACGGGCCGTACGTCATAGACGACTATTTTTCGCCGATGTCGGCCCAGCGCGAGGCCGACGAGGTGATATCGGGCCGCGTGATAAACGTCGTAGCGAGCGAGCCCGGACACGCGGAACTCGACATGGGTGCGATCCCGGTGCCGATTCCCATCGACCGCGGCCTGCTCGGCTATCGCGTCGCGCTCATCAATCAGGGCGACCAGACAAAGCTCGACGCGATCCACGATCTCCAGGGTCTTCGCACGCTGAGCATTGGCCAGGGCCAGGATTGGGGCGACGTGCCGGTCTACCGTCTCGCCGGCGTTCCACTCGTCACCGCAAGCCGCTATGAGCTGCTTTTCATGATGCTGGCCGATCATCGCTTCGACATCTTCCCGCGCGGCGTGGTTGAGATTACGCATGAATTGAAGGCTTTTCAGCCCCAATACCCCAATATGAGGATCGATTCTCATCTGCTGATCCGATACCCGTATGCTCAGTTCTTCTACGTCAGCAAAACCGAGCCGCTGCTGGCGAGGCGGATTCGAGACGGCCTCGAAGCCATGCTGAAGGACGGGAGTTTTGAGGCACTGTTCCGTGAACATTTCGCGCAAGGCATCGCTGATCTGCACCTCGAACGCCGTGTGCTGATCGATTTGAAGAATCCGTCGCTCCCGCCCTGGGTGCCATTGGATCGCAAGGACCTCTGGCTCGATCCATTCGACGGAAAGAAGCGGAACTGATTCGGGAGACTATATACATTAAGGATTTCCTGACCAGAAAATCAGGGAACCAGCAGCCCATAGTCCGGACTGCCTGACGGCGACAGCTTGGCCCTGCGTTTAAAGTGGTTCATCACACACCGTCGCCAGGCCACCGTCATGACCGACTATTTTTTGCCGTGCGAAGAAACAGTCCAACGCATCGACGCGCTATGCACAGGTCTATTCGAACTTTGGTGTGAGGAAAGAAAACGGGTACCGCTCGCCTATCTTTTGCATTGCTGGCCGCTAACCGGTCACGATCCGGTTGCGATCAAGCGCCTGGCCGATGCCATGTCGGATTTGTGTCAGTTCCAGTCGGGGAAAATCAATACGCGTGAGTGGACCATGGTGCGCGAACTGATCTGCAGCGCCCGCGAAATTATTGGAGAACCTGTGCCACGCGGCACCGCAACGGCGAATGGCGCCGGTATCACGTGGATGCGGCCGCGGCTCGCAAACGCAGCAGGTCGAGCTCCGGCCGTTGCAGTAGCCGATTTCCTCGACGACCCCTTATAGACCGCGATTCGGCCGCGAGTGCAGAATACAGATACAAAAATCACAGCACTCGCGGGGAAATATGGCGGTAACTAGCTTTGGTTCGCTCTTTGCCACGCCCGGCCGATTCAGGCACAGCGTGGTTTTCCGGCTATTGGCTACCGTGCTGCTGTTCAGTTGCGCGGTAACGCTATTGCTGACCGCACTACAGCTCTATCGCGACTATAGCCGCGGCTTCGAACTGATCGAAACCCGTCTATCAGACATTGACAGAAGCAATCGCGACAGCCTTGGCGAAGGGCTGTGGCAGCTCAACCGTACGGAACTTCAGCTTCAACTGAACGGCATCTTGCGGCTTGCCGACATGTGCGCCGCCGAGGTTCGCGAGACCGGATCGAGCGCAACGCCAATGGTGGTGACGGCCGGCAAGCGCATGACGGGCGCCGTGATATCCCGCGAGTTTCCGATCTTTTATTCGATCCACGGGACTCAGCAAAAGATCGGCACACTCTATGTGCAAGCCACACTCGCGAATCTCTATCACGCGCTGACGCAAACCGCGCTGGTCATTCTTGTCAGTCAGGCCACCTACACATTCATCGTTGCACTGTTCACCATCTACATCTTCTCGCGGCTTGTTACCCGGCATCTCGCCACGATTGCCCGTCTGGTCGGCGAATACGATTTCCGTGCGGCGCCGAAGCCGTTCATCCTGCCGCGCCGCCGGCCGAGCCGGCCGGACGAACTCGATCGCGTGGTCACTGCCTTCAACAGCATGGGCGCGCGGCTGCACGACGCCTATCTCGCCGAGCGCGACGCCACGGCGCAGCGGGAAGCGCGGCATCTGGCCGAAGCCGCCAACCGGGCCAAGAGTGAATTCGTCGCGAACATGAGCCATGAGCTGCGCACGCCGCTCAACGGCATCCTCGGTTACGCGCAGATTTTGCTGCGCGACAGCAATCAGAGCGAGCGCCAACGCAACGCGGTCGAAGTTATCCACCGTAGCGGCGAGCATCTGCTGACGCTGATCGACGATACGCTCGATTTCGCGCGTATCGAAGCCGGCAAGCTGCGCATTGAGATGACCGATGTCTCGCTGCCGGGCGTTCTCGATACGATCCGCGACATCATCGGCGTGAAGGCAGAACAAAAGCGCCTGCGATTCCTATGCGAGTCGGCTGCCAACCTGGGCTGCGCGGTCCGGGCAGACGAGCGCCGCTTAAGGCAGGTACTGCTTAATTTGCTGGCGAATGCGGTCAGATTCACGGATGCAGGGTGGGTCAGTCTGCACGTCACCCGTACGTCTGCGGGCGCGGTGCGCTTCTGCGTGCGCGACTCGGGTATCGGCATTCCTGCCGACAGGCTCCGCGCGATTTTCGAGCCTTTCGAGCAGGCCGGCAGCCCCGAACGGCGCGCCGGCGGCGCAGGGCTCGGTCTCGCGATCAGCCAGCAGTTCGTACGCGCAATGGGGGCCGAAATCCACGTGGAAAGCGTGGTGGCGCACGGGAGCGCCTTCTGGTTCGATCTCGCGCCGGCCGTTGTCGACGCGTCCATGACACGCACCGATCCGGCCATGCCCGCCGCGCAGCGCGTGACCGGCTATACCGGCCCGCGCCGCACAGTGCTGATGATCGACGACGAACCCGTCAATCGAGCGGTCGTGATCGAGTTTCTGGAACAACTGGGCTTCGACACACTGGAGGCCGCCAGCGGGCATGAAGGACTCGCGAAGGCACTCAGCGAAGTGCCGTCGCTCATCATGACCGACATCCTGATGCCGGAAATGGACGGATTCGAGACGACGCGCAGATTGCGTCAAATACCGGCACTGGGCGATATTCCGATCATCGCCGTATCGGCGAACCCCTCCTGGCGCGACGAGAAGCGAAGCACCGACGCAGGCGCAAACGCTTTCCTTTCCAAGCCGGTCGACTTCGACCGTTTGCAAGTCCATCTGGCGGACTTACTGGCACTGGAGTGGACCTATTCGCCCGTGACTCGTCCACCGGAACCTGAAACATCGCGCACGCGCTCTTCCGTGTTGCCCGATGACGAACTCGACAACCTGCATCACCTCGCCCGTCTGGGCGATATGCGCGCAATCGCCGAATGGGCAGACAGGATGGCGGCGCTCGACGAGCGCAATCTGGCCTTGGCAACACAGTTGCGCACGCTCGTAAAAGCCTATCAGTCAAAGGCCATTCTGCTGCTCGTGGAGGAACATCTCGAAAGGAAGCACAAGCCATGAATGAGGATTGGCCGCACACTGCAGAACGGGAGCAGGCCCAGCGCGGGCATAATCGCCCCTATTCAAGTCCCGTTCAGGACCGAGAAAAACACATGATAAAAATCCTCATTGCAGACGACCATGCGATCGTGCGCGGTGGCCTGAAGCAGATCATCGCGACCACCACCGACATGATCGTCGCCGACGAGGCGGCCGACGGTGCCGAAGTGCTCGATAAACTACGCGCCCGGTGTCCGGACCTGTTGCTGCTCGATATGACGATGCCGGGCATTAGCGGCATCGACCTGATCCGGCGCATCAGGACGGAGTACACCAGCCTGCCGGTGCTCGTGCTGAGCATTCATAACGAGGCTCAGGTCGTCTCGCGCGCACTGCGCGCAGGCGCGACCGGCTACCTCACCAAAGACAGCGACCCGGAAATCCTGCTTACCGCAATTCGCAAGCTGGCAGAAGGTGGAAGATTCATCGACCCGAAACTGGTGGATTCGATGATCTTCGGCACTCACTCCGGCGACACCCCGCCGCACGACATTCTGTCCGATCGTGAATTCCAGGTATTGCAGGCCCTCGCGGCAGGAAAGACCATCAACGACATCGCTGAAGCGTTCGCGCTCAGCGCGAAGACCATTAGTACACATAAAATGCGCCTGATGCAAAAACTGGGGCTCAGCAATAACTCGGAATTGATTCGCTACGCGATCAGACATCACATTAGTACGGAATAAAATTCGACTAAGGAAATCCCTACACGAATATCAGGATGTGCTGATGCATGAATTCGGTCACGCTCGACCCACAAATTTTTTTGATGGCCTTATGCTTGGCTCATGCTTTTGGTTTATGATCTCTCCCCAGCGAACTTGGCCCACTAAACGATAAGTCCGTGCCACGCTGCAATGCCAACGCAAAAGTTAAATTTAGCATGCGGGAAAAATGCCCGCACCCGGCACCCTCATCCGTAAGTTTGACTGACTACCGTCTCTCAGGTTCTGGCATGCAATCCTCGGACGCCAGAGTCTTTCCGGCCGACACAATGTGTCGGCTTTTTTTTGTCAATTACTTCCAGAAAAAAACTTTCATCTAATTGATTTTTCAAGTCTTTAACTCAAGCAGAAATAAGATCTCCCGCAAACCTTTGCGTGATTAAACCCTTGCGAACAAGTGCCCTTATACAGGCCTGGTGGCGAGTACTGCCGTGACCGACAAACCGAGCCGTTGGAATCGAGAGAAAAGATCGATTACTTTTCTCTTATAAGATACCCGAAGTCTATTTGTATGAATAATGGACGGATATCGGTTAGAGCGAAGCGGCGGGCATAGCGGTACGCGTCAGAAATTGTGGCTCTCTGCGCCACTGGGTCGCCTGCTCGAACGCATAGCCCAATGCCAGCAACCGCGCTTCGCTCCATGCGGATCCGACAAACGACAAACCAACCGGCAAACCGCGCACTTGCCCGGCAGGCACTGTCAGATGCGGGTAGCCGGCCACCGCGGCTGGCGTTGAAAAACCGCCGTTATTACTGTCACCGTTGATGAAGTCGGTAAGCCACGCCGTCCCGCCTGTCGGCGCAACGATCGCATCCAGATCATACTGACGGAGCACGCGGTCCAAACCTTCGTCACGAGATTGCGTGCGGCACGTTGCCAACGCACTCCTGTACGCATCGCTATCGAGACCGCCCAGGCTTCAGCTTGAGTAAAGAGTTCCTGGCCGAAGTAAGGCTGCTCGCGATTACGCTGAGCGTTGTCGAAAGCGATCAAATCGGCAAGATCGCGAATCTGCGCATGCGGCGCGAACGTGTCGAGCCATAGCGGCAGATCGTGTTTGAATTCATGCAGCAAGACGGATAGCTCTTCCTTGTCGTAACTGACGCGCGGCAAATCGACCGGATCAATCACTTCGGCCCCGAGCAGCCGCAGTTGCGCGATCGCCAGTTCGATCTGCTGGTCGACTTCGTCGTGCCCCGTAAAAAACTCGCGCGCGACGCCAATCCGGGCGCCTTTTAACGCGTCCTTGTTCAACGCACGCACGTAGTCGTCCGGTGCCGGCGCTGTCGACGTTTGTGGATCGCGCACGTCCGTTCCGGCAATCGCCGAAAGCAGCAATGCCGCGTCGTGGACCGATCGGCTAATCGGGCCGGGTGTGTCCTGCGTGTGTGAAATCGGAATGATGCCGTCGCGGCTTACCCGTCCGACAGTCGGCTTGAGTCCGACCACCCCGCAGATCGACGCAGGAGACACAATCGACCCGTCTGTTTCGGTGCCGATCGCCATTGCCGCCAAACCCGCGGCGACCGCCGCCGCGGAGCCGGAACTCGATCCGCTCGTATTCCTGTCCAACGCGTAGGGGTTGCGCGTCAGTCCGCCGCGCGCACTCCAGCCGCTAGTCGAGCGCGTGGAACGGATGTTCGCCCATTCGCTCAAATTCGTCTTGCCGATAATGACCGCGCCCGCTTCACGCAGACGGCGCACGAGGTCGGCATCGCGGGTTGCGCGAACGCCGTCGAGGGCAAGCGAACCTGCCGTTGTTGCCATCCGGTCGCCGGTTGCAATGTTGTCCTTAATAACGACGGGCACGCCATGCAACAGGCCGCGGCGCTTGCCCTTGCTGCGCTCGCTGTCCATCGCGGCCGCGATCCGCATGGCGTCGGGATTCAGTTCGATCATGCTGCGCAATCGCGGGCCACGCCGATCGATTGCTTCAATGCGACCCAGGTAGTGATGCGCAGCCTGCATGGCGCTCATCTCGCTATCCGGTATGAACGGATAATGTTCGACGGTTGCCGATGCCGGTGAAGTCGCGCTGGCGCCTTTTGCCAATAACCCGGCGGCTAATAAACCGAATGATCCAAAGAATCTGCGTCGTTGCATGGAGAAATTTGAATTGACGTGCGTTGTAGCGTTCCGCGAGGCGTGACATGTTGGCAACACGGTCCGAAGTTGGCGAGATTATCTCGCCAAAAGTCCTTGCAACGTTCCGCTTCGACTTTTCGGACCATGCGCCGCGAAGCAAACCGATCAAGGCGTCCAGCGATAAACAATCATGCTGGAACCGTTGTAATTATCTTTCGTGATCACGTACTCACCGGCCGCCCTAAGGTAAGCCCTTAGACCGTACATCGAATCCACGTCGTTGCCCACGTCCACCGTACCCGCGCTCGAGTTGATCAGCGTCGTATCCAGGTTGCCGGTCGTGAGGTTGAAGGCGTCGATGTTGGGCACCGTATGCACGTAGCCAACGAAAAGATAATTCCCGGCGGCCGTGATCGATTTGGGATTGGCACTGGTGAGGGTGATCACGGGATTGGGCTTCGTCGTATTGCCCGCACTCCAGCCGTGATACACCTCGATCCTCGATTGAATCGCCGTCCAGTCCCAGCTCCCGGCAATGCCTTGCGCGAGAATCATGGTGTCGCTCTCCGGCAGGTAGATGATGCGTGTCAACGGCCGGATGCTCTGCGGAATGGAGATGGCGATCCCCGGCCCCCATGTCGGCTTGCCTTCACCATCGAAACTGGTCAGCGGGTAATGGTAAATGTGATTCGTTCTGTCCAGGCCCGCCCAGACGTCTCCCCGGCTATCGATGCAAAATCCGCCTGTAACCGATTGCGTCGCATTGAACGCGGTGCCAGGAATCGACGCGTCCGGAATGGCGATGTAGCCGCTCGCCGGATTGAAATGGAAGAAGTAGAAGATGGCGGGGTTCTGGCCTGATGCGACGAGTATCCGGTTTCCGCCGACGCTGACGAGCTGACCGAAATGCTCGTCGCGCTGGGTGTCGTTCATGTTGAGGCGTGGATCGGACGGATAGCTGAACGGGTCGACGGTATTCGCGACAAACGTGCCGCCAGTCGTGCCGGTGTAAATGTTGGTGCCACTATAGAAGTAGGTGGCGTCCGTAACCGGGTCCGGCGCGGCGACCGCCTCGAAGTTGAGGGACTGAAGCTTCCATTGCAGAACGCCGGCACTGTTATACGCATGAAGGTCGGTGCCGCCATTGCGGCCGAGGTCCCAGCCTCCGCCCCATGGGTTGTTGAGCACATACAGGGTGCCGGCTGCGTCTTTGCCTATGCCGACCACGCGAGTGAAGCGCTTGTCGCCAACCTGGCCTTTGATGCCTGTGGTGGAGTCGAGATATCCGCCCTGAATGCCGAACGTGCCGACCAGGGTCGGCGTACCCGAGATGGTGTAGAGCTTGATATTCATGTCAGGGCCCTGGTCGCCAACCATGAGCTGTCCTGACGATGCATCGAAGTACAGCGCGGACGGTCGCGAGGCCGCGGGCATCTGAATGGTGTTCAGCAGCGCACCGGCCGGACTGAATTCAACGATTGTGGCCGCGCTTTGCTGCGCGACCCAAAGATTGCCCGCGCTATCCAAAGCGAGCGCACCTGGACTCGATACGCTGATGTCCTGCTGCCATACGCCGTCAGTGGTGTAGACCCGCACGCGGTTGCCCAAAACATCGCTCGCATACAGGAGGGAGCCGGTTGTTGCGAGTCCGGTGATGACGTCGGCCCGTTTGACTGCGTTCCACGTGCTCACGGGGATGAGGAGATCGCGTTTCTGAGTCGCGCGGTTGTATCGTCCCACCGCCCCGCTGCCGTATGAGGTGCTGTACTGCAACGCCGCGAAGATCGAGGTGGCATTCCCCGTGATGGCCCCACCCTGAAACTCGCTGTTGATTCCAATGGAACCGATGCTTTGGCCGTTCTGGTATATCGCGACGCCACCCTCGTTTTCATCCCATAGGGAAGCCGTGTAGATCACGCCTTCGGGCGCGACCCACATCGAGCGCGCGGCGTTGCCCACATGCGTGGCAAGGGTGCCGAATGTATTCGCCAGCCAGTCGGTCGTGTATTGCGCCTGACACACTGGTGCAATCACGGTGATCAGTACGCCAAGCAGTGCAGCACGAATTCGCTTTTTAACCATGAGTGATGCTCTCCTGACAGTGGTTCCTCGATAACATCAATCACCGTAAATCATCGAGTGAAACGTGAGAAATGCAGCAAGCATATGTTTGCCCGCCATTCGAAAATTCGCGAGTATCGCTCAGGTTATTGCTATTGCGTGTCAAATAAAATTCTAAAAAAAATCATAATTAATGAGCGCGTAAGACCCCGACCATCCGCCCGGAGACCGTTACGCGCTATTGATTTGGCTGAAGCGATTCGAGATATAGTCTCGCGCTCCCGATGTCAGTGAATCAGACGCCGATGTATTTTCGCCATGGCAAATGACAGACATTCGATTGCGCCAGACTTTTTCAGCGCAATGCTTGTCAGCCGTTGCGCATATCTATCGGCAAAATGGACTGACGCTCAATGTCCGCGGCCTGGTAAATGACGCCGGTATGCTTCGTGAATTTCGACGCGCTTGTCAGGTTCACGAAGCGGTCTGTCAGAGACTGACTGAGTCCGGTTTCAGCATGTCCATAAACGCCCGGACCTTGGCGCTCAGCAAACGGCGCGAACTATAAAGGGCCCAGATTTCCACGGGCGAACCCGCCTCCGCCCCCCAGCAAACGAGTCGTCCCGTCTGCACATCCTGCTCGACCAGCAAGCGAGGCAGGAGCGCCGCGCCCACGCCCTGCAGCACCGCTTCACGCGCCATCAATAGCGACGACATACGCAGCACCGGCATCGGCTTGATGACTCTCACACTGCCGCCTTCGGCCCGCATGTTCCAGAGCACGCCAGATGGCGCCGCGAGCAACATGACCGCCGGCACCTGCAGCTCGTCTGCTTCGCTTGCGGTCACCGACGGTATCGACATGGTCGGCGAAGCGACCACAAGGCGCTCGTCACTGAGAATGCGCCGTCCTACGAGCTGCTCATCATGCGACGGATTGATCCGGATCACGAGGTCGTACCCGTCCTCTACCGGATCCGAGACACGGTCTTCCGCAATGACTTCGAGCTCGACCTGCGGATACGACAGTGCAAAGCGCGCCGCGATCTGGCACAGCACGACATGCGCGAAAACGACCGGCGCGCTGATGCGCAACCGCCCGCGCGGAACGGGTGCATGCGACGCGACCGCTTCACCCGCCTCCTGAATCTCCGTCATGAGCCCGCGCGTGCGCTCGTGAAGAGCGAGACCTTCCTCGGTCAGACGCAGCCTGCGCGCGCCCCGCTCGATCAGCCGCACGCCGAGGTCCTCCTCCAGTTCAGCCACACGCCGCGACAGCGTGGCCTTGGGGCGGTCGAGCGCGCGGCTGGCCGGCCCGAAGCCGCCGTGCAGCGCGACGGCATTGAAATCTGCCAGTGACGTTAAATCCATGATCGTTCCATATACGAGACGAGATGTCTTGATTCTGGCACTTTCGGTCGTCCAATGGAACGACTATTGTTCGTCTCACGGACTTACCCAGTCCACTCAACCCCAAGGAGAACATCATGGCAATCCTCGTAACCGGCAGCACAGGCGTGATCGGCAAGCAGGTTCTCGACCATCTGAACGGCAGCGGTGCAGAAGTTCGGGCACTGACCCGCTCGCCGGAGAAAGCGCAATTCCCCGACGGTGTCACCGCGGTCAAGGGCGACCTGGCCGACATCGACGCAGTACGGCGCGCAATGAACGGCGTCAGCACGTTATTCCTGCTGGCTCCCAACGCCGCGGATGAACTGACCCAGGCCCTGCAGACCCTGAGCGTGGCGCGGGAGTCCGGCGTAAAAGGCATTGTTTATCTGTCGGTTTTCAAGGGCGCGGAGTATGTGGACGTGCCGCACTTCACCGGCAAGCACACGGTCGAGCGCATGATCGAGCACGACAACCTGCCGGCGACAGTGCTACGTCCCGCCTATTTCATCCAGAACGACGTGAGGCAGAAAGACCCGCTGCTGACGCACGGCGTCTACGGTATGCCGATTGGCGGCAAAGGCATTTCAATGGTCGACGTGCGTGATATCGGTGAAGCCGCGGCACGCGAACTCCTGCGCCGCGAGCGCGCCGCCAATGCGCTGCCGCGTGAAACATACGAGCTCGTGGGTCCTGATGCCCTGACTTCGGACACCATCGCTGCGATCTGGGCCGAGGCGTTGGGCCGTTCGGTCCGCTACGGCGGCGACGATCTCGACATTCTCGAACAGCGTCTCAAGGCAGTCGCACCAGGCTGGCTCGCCTACGACATGCGCCTGATGATGCGTCGTTATCAACAGGACGGCGCGGTCGCTTCGAAAGCTGAAGTGGATCGTCTGGCTACGCTGCTCGGACGGCAACCGAGGTCCTATCGGGACTTCGCGGTTGCAACGGCCGCCGCGTGGGCGAAGGGTTGATTGATCAGGAGGGGCGAACGCGCAGGTTCATACCGCAAGTTTGTACAAGTCGCTGGGGTTCGCCCTCTGTAGCATGTCCGCCAACAAACGTCGTTTCATCAAGGCACGGCATGACACAAAAAGTATTCTGGAGCGCACCGTATCAGACGGAACTCGATACGGTGATAACCCAGCTCGACGGCGATCGGGTACAGGTCGAAAAGACGATCTTCTTTGCCTTTTCGGGTGGGCAAGAGAGCGATGCCGGGACGCTCGGTGGTTACCCGGTTCTGTTGGCGGAAAAGCACGGGCAAGACATTCTCTACACACTGCCACCCGACCATACCCTCACGGTCGACGACCGCGTGACGGTGTGCATCGACTGGGATAGGCGCTATCGGTTGATGCGCCTCCACTTTGCGGCCGAGATGATCCTTCAGATGGTCTACCGACATCGTCCGGGAATAGAACGCATTGGTGCTCACATATCGCCGGACAAAGCACGAATCGACTTTGCCAGCGACGTCAGCGTCGCGCCACTGTTGCCCATTATCGAGCAGGAAGCGATTGCGCTTATCAGCCATGACCACCCGATCCTGACTGCGTTTAGCGACGAGAAAGCCGAACGCAGGTTCTGGGAAGTCGAAGGCTTCGCCCGAATGGGATGTGGGGGTACGCATCCACGCTCGACCGCCGAGATCGGTGCGCTGAAACTCAAGCGCAAAAACACGGGGAAGGGAAAGGAGCGTGTTGAAATTACGCTCCTTCAGTAGCGCTCCCAGCACGCGCCCATGCGCCGATCAAGAAGGCAAGTTCCGCGTTCAGGATCCAAGGGCGGCTTTGATCGCACGCGCCGCCGCATCCAATGCTTCGGCAGTGGCAAGTGGCGCGCGAGGGATGGCGTTGCCCGCCGCGGCGCTCGTCGGGCGCGCGGCTTGATCCGGATACGAGGAGAACTTGACGATCGTGATGCCGGCTTTTGGATTCACGAGAATCGATTGGCCAAATCGTCCGCCGGCCGCGAATGACCGGTCACCGTCGTTCACCTGGTACCAGTAGTCATGATACGAATAGCCGGGATGCCCTGCGGCAAGATTGCCCTTCGCGAATGCGCCAGCGTTGTCAGTGGGTTTTAAGGCAAGACGAATCGACGAAACCGGGAAGAGCGTAGAAGCGCCAGCCGCTCCCTTGCGCATCAATTCGCCGAAGCGAGCGGCATCGCGCAGCGTCGTATTGAAGCCGCCGCTTGCCATTTCCGTGCCTGTGCGATCCACGACGACGTCACCGTCATCTTCAGCGATTTTTTGCCATATTGAACGCGATACCATCTCGCTCCACGATAAGCCGGTAATGCGCCGGAGCGCCCAGGCAACCGCTTCCGGCGAGCCATTCTGGTAGTACCACATGGCACCCGCTGCCGCATTCGGCGTCGGATGCGTCACCTTCAGAAAATCGTAGATGCTGTCCGGTGCATCGCTGCGCCGGGGGATGAATCCTACGGCGCCAAAGAGACCGAGATCCGGTGGCAGATCTGCCGGATAACTGACCGGCACCTCCATATCGAGGTTCTGCTGCACGGTGGCGTCCCCAAATGCGGTGCCCGCCAATTCAGGGACGTACGCGGACAATTTCGCTTCCGGGTTGAGCTTCCCTTCATCGATCAATTGCGTGGCAAGCAGTCCCGTCACCGATTTGGTCATGGACGCCCACGCGTGAGTCTGATGCGGCGTATAGGAATTGAAGTAGCCTTCGTAGACGATCTTTCCATCGTGAATAACGATGAACCCATCGGTATAGGTTCGCCGCAGATAATCGCTGAGACTCAACGTCGTTCCATCCACGGTGAACTGCACTTTGTCGGGATCGAGCGTGGACGCTACTGGCAAAGGCATCGGCACACGCGCATGCTCGACATTGGCCGTCGGCATCATCACGCGCGTGTTGCGCAGCGCCCAGCCAAGGTTGGGAAAGCGCAGGGAGTTCGCCTTGGTTACCAGCTTGTCCGCCGCCGGAGGAAAACCCTGCATGACGCCGAGCTCAACGGGATCCGTGACGGGCGCGGCCATTTGCGCATGCGCGGCTGTCGGCAATATTGTGCCGATGAGCACGGCGGACACGGCAACGCGCAAGCGAATTGTCGAAGCCGCCGAAAGTGTGCTGATGTTCATACGTTTTCTCTTGGTGAGCGGTTTTGCAAGTTTATCGTTATCGTTGTCGCCTTCGCAGCAGCAACTAGGCTCGGCGCAGCACGATACGAGGTTTCTCAACGCCATTAGAGCGACGGCCCGGAAACGCGGACGAAATTCTCCACCGACTTGACACCCTCGACTTGCCTTGCGGCATCCGCAGCCAACGAGATTTGCTCGTTGTCGGTGACCGAGCCGTTTAGCGTGACATGCCCGTCGCGAACCTTGACGAGAATGCGGGCCGGGTTCAGTCCGCGGGTTCTTTCGAGCGCGGTAGCAACACGATGGGCAAGCTTCCTGTCCGCAGCTTTCAACGTCTTGGTGCCGGCTACGGTAGAGGCGCTGGAGAACGACGTTCCTTCTGCCGGCGCAGGCGTGGACTGCGCCATTGCATGGCTGGCGAACGCGAGGAGCGCCGCGGCAAACAGAGTATGCAGGCTTAGGTGCGGGTTAATCATGCCGTTCCTTCGGTCAATGTGAACAAGTAGGGAATACAAGCGGAATACAAACGCTCATTACCTCGCCGTGAATGCCTAAAAGCGGGTCATCAGGCCGACTGAAACGCCGGTCAATCCATGCCCGCCAGGATTGAGGCCAAGGGCGGTGACGTTGGCAGGGTCATAGCGATAAGCACCCGAGAAGCCATTGCGATCCACCTCCGCATACAACTCGGTCTGCTTGGAAATGAAATACTCGGCGATCGCAAAAGTCGTGATCTTGTGGCCACTGGCAGCCTGAACGTTGCCTAGGTCGCTGGCGATATCGTCGGTGAAAGCCGCCGTGACCTGGAATGACGGCGTAACCACCCATACCAGGCCACCGCCTGGGATCTTGTCACGGCGCCGGGGAGCGCCCGGGGTCGCGCCGGTGACCGTGAGGTCGGCATAGTTCAGGTAAAGGCGCGCCGGCCCGATCTGCAGCGTACCGCCTGTCTGGAACGTTTGCGCCCACTGCGTCGCGGCGGCGTTGTAGGTCTTCTGATAGGACACGCCGCCAAGCGCGGGTCCCCATTGATACATGGCGGCACCGGAGAAGTTCGTACCGGCGCGGGTATTGCCGGCCACGCCGCCCGGCGAATAGCTGGCGCCGAAGCGCAATCCGCCGACCTGCCCGAGGTACTTGACGGTGTTATTGAAGCGCGAATCGAGCGTGAAATAGTTCGCGCTGTACACAACGCCGGGTTCGATTGCGATGGACGACCCTCGCCCGCCACTGGGATCGATGAGAATGCCAAAGTCTTCGTTGGCGTTCAGTTGCCTGCCGAATGTCAAACGCCCGAAATCGCCAGTCAAACCGACAAAGGCCGCCTGAGAAAACAGCGTACCCGAGGTCTTTACTGCGCCAGTGCCGCTGCTGAACGAGCCCTCGAGCTTGAAGATCGCCTTGAGACCGTTGCCCAAGTCCTCTTTGCCGGTAAAGCCGAACTGATTGCCGGCGATGATATTGTTGTTGAAGCCAACTACGCTACCGCCCTTGGCACCATTCGTCCATCGGAGACCACCGCCGATGTCGCCGTACAGCGTGACGCTCGATTGCGCATAGGCCGCACCGGAAAGCACACTCATCAGCGCCACATACAAGACCTTCTTCATACGTCTCCTTGATTATTCTATCTATATTCATATGGATAACTAATAAAGCAGTGAACTGTCGCGCATCCGAGGTACGCGACGAGAAACAGTCTTGCTGATGCCGTCAGCCCCGCTCGACCAGGTTGAGCTCCGCCGGCACGTGTGTCATGCCGGGGGCCAGGCGGCGTTGCGAGCGCTGCGGGTCGAGGCAGAAAGCGCAGAGCACGCCGCACCCCAGCAGCACCACGCCGCTCGCGACGCTCGCCTCTTCGAACCCGACAGCAGTCGAACGTCCCGCGCCTTCGATCAACAAGCCGGTCACGATCGGCGCGGCAAGTCCGGCGAGTGACGAAAAACCGTTGCTGAGCGCGAGAATGCCGCCACGCTGTGAATCAGGTGTCACTTCGCCGAGCATGGCCGGCCCAATCGAGTACGTCACGAGCGTCATGCCGCTGCCGAGCGTCAGCAAAACGAACCTGAGCATCGGCGGGAGACCTGGCCACGCCAGTGAGGCAAGCAATGCTCCCGCCACAATGAGCGTTACCGTCAGGAAGCCGCCACGCCCAACCCGCGACGGCACGCCGCGCGCCAGCAGGCGCTGGGACAGCCAGGCCAGGCCCAGACTCAGCGGCGCGGTAATCGCCACGAACAACGCGAACATTCTGCCCGCCGTCTGCGGTGCGTAGCCCATCCCAAGCTGCAGCCAGGTCGGCGTCCAGGTGAGCGTCATCGCGAGAATCCAGTTTGCAGCGAAATGCCCTGCGAAAACGCCCAGGACCGTTCGGTCCGTCAGCAGCAGCGCGTACGGAACACGCGCGGAGTGGTCCGATCGCACCGGACTCGACAGTTTCCCTTCGGCGCCGAACACGAGCCACGCGACACACCAGAGGCCGCCGAGTGCGGACAGCACCAGAAAATTGGCTCGCCAACCCCAATGCGCGGTAATAGCCGGAATCGTGAGACCTGCCACCAGCAAGCCAAGCGCGCTGCCCTGATGAAGGACCGCGACAGGCAGGTTGCGCTTTGCATCGGGAAACCACTTGTAGAGCGCATGCACGGCAACCGGCGACGCAGGCCCTTCGCCCGCGCCAAGCAGGACACGGCACGCGATCACGCTCCAGATCGAACCGGCAACGAGCATCGGCAATTGCAGCACGGTCCATGCGCCGGCCATCAGCAGCAACAGCCATTTTGTCGACGCGCGATTCGCCGCGAGCCCGCCGAGCACGGCGGAGATCGAGAACAGCCAGTTGAGACTGCCGCCGATCAGCCCGAACTGCGTGGGCGACAGATGAAGCTCGCGCATCATCGGTACGGATACGAGGCCAAGCACAACCTTGTCCAGAAAGTTCACGAGCATCATCAAGGCCAGCATGATCGCGATGGACCACGCCCGCCAGGGCCGATACCGGCTTTGTTCGGTTGCCATTCGGTTTGTCTCCATGATTGTCGGAACGTCTTCGCGTCCCTGGTATTGCGTTGCCTCAGCCGTCGTGCTGACCGAGCAGGGGGACGATATCGCCTGCGTCGGGCAGACCCGCGGAGAACTTCACGGGAAAGCGCACCGCCATGGATCCGTCGTGAGCGAACTCGCGGACCATGCCGCGTGCGCACACGTGCGGATCGAGAAACAGCTCGCGTGCGTCAAGCAGCGGCGAAACCGGCAGGTCGAAAGTCTCCAGCGTTGCGAGCCATTCGGCAAGCGTGCGCGCCAGGAACATGTGCGCGAGCAACGCGTTGACCTCGCGCTTGAACTGCTGCCTGCCAAGGCGCGACGCGAACCGGTCGTCCATCAGCGCAGGGTAGTCGGCACCGAGTGCTTCGCGCAGCGTCAACCAGAACTTGTTTTCCAGAATGCCTAGCGCGAGATGCCGTCCGTCCCGGGTTTCGAAAATGTCGTTCTCAGGCATGACCGTCGGCGATGCCAGCGGCTCCTCTGCATAGTCGCGCGACGTCCACGCGGCAGGCGCTGTCCACGCCATCACACAGTCGTGAATCGACACGTCGAGATGCTGGCCACGGCCATTCTGACGTGCGCTGAGAACCGCCACGGCCAGCGCGAGCGCGGCATGACTCGACGCAGCATAGTCCGCGAGGCGAACCCGTGGACGCGAGACACGGTCGTTCACCTGAACCGGCGTCGACCAGAAGCCGCCGAGCGCCAGATAGTTGAGATCGTGGCCAGGCAGCGCCGAATACGGCCCGCTCTGCCCGAACCCGGATATCGAGCACATGACGATGCGCGGGTTCACCTCGGCGAGCGTGGCGTAGTCGAGTCCGAGCCGCTGCATGACGCCTGGCCGGAAGCCTTCCACGACCGCATCCGCGTCCCGGATCAAATCGAGAAGCGTCGCTTTGCCGGTGGCGCTCTTCAGATCGAGCGCGACCGAGCGCTTGCCGCGGTTGAGCTGCGCGAAAACCGTGCCTCCAAGTTGCCGCGCCGGATCGCCCGTGCCCGGCGGTTCGACTTTGATGACGTCCGCACCCAGTTGCATCAGCATTGACGTGGCATGCGGCCCTGGCAACAACTGACTCAGATCGACAATCTTGACGCCGTTCAGGCATGACCAGTCGGGTTTCATCTACATCGTTTCCTTGCAAAAAGTGCGGCGTGCGTCTGCGTACCGTGTTGGTCTGTCATGCCGCCGTGCCGGCAGGGTCGAGAATCACCCGGGCGATCGTATTGCGCTGAATCTCGCTCGTGCCAGTGAAGACACGGAACATGCGCAGTTTGCGGAAGGTCTGCTCGATCGGATGATGACGCGTCACCCCGACGTTGCCGTGAATCTGCACGGCCTTGTCCGCGATTTCAAAGCAGCGTTCCGACACGAACAGCTTGCAGGCTGCAGCCTTCATGCGCAGATCGGCGCCGGCATCGGCGAGCACGGCCGTCTGCGCGATCATGCTTTCGCACGCCCACAGCGCCGCAGCCATATCGGCGAGCATGTGCTGGATCGCCTGAAAGCGTGCGATCGGGCCACCGAACTGCCGGCGCGTACGCGCGTAATCGAGCGACGCTTCATAGGCCGCGGTGGCAAGGCCGAGCATTGTCGGACAGTGCATCAGCCGGTTGACATTGATACGCGACATGCCGAGCTTGAACCCGTTGCCTTCGCCGCCGAACACGTTCGCGCGCGGCACGCGAACGTCGACGAAGCGGATGTCCGCATCAATGTGCTGTCCCGACATCGGCACGTATTGCTGTTCCACCGTCACGCCGGGCAGATCGAGATCGACAAGCACCGCGGTGATGGCAGGCGGCGTGGTCGTTGCGTCCGTCACGCACATGACGATCGCGAAGTCGGCGAACGGTGCGCCGCTGATGTAATGCTTGACGCCATTGATCACCAGTTCGTCGCCATCCACGACCGCCGTGGTGGCAATGCTCTGCGCGTCCGAGCCGGAGTGCGGTTCGGTCAGCGCGAAGCAGGTCGACTTCTCGCCACGAATCACCGGGTCGAAATAGCGCGCGAGCTGATCCGCGCTCGCGTACCTGAGCATGTTGCCGACCCGCGGCGGGCCGCCCAGGTCGCCGAGCACATGCGGCGCGAGCGCGGAACCGGACGCAGCAAGGTCCGCCTTGAGCGCGCACTGCTCGAGAATCGAGAGCCCCTTGCCGCCCAGCTGGACGGGCAGGCATGCCGCGTAGAAACCGAGTGCGGCGGAACGGCGCCATACGCGGCGCAGCGTCTCGCGCGGCCAGACGTCCTCGCTGCCGAGGCCAAGCTCCTGCTCCATCGGCTGCAATTCTTCCGCGACGAAGCGGCGAATGCCCTCGCGGGTTTCGACGAACGCCGGATTATTCAGGGAATCGAACATAAGCTTCCTCTTCAATTGATTCGACGCGAGACACCGTGCCAGTACTGCTCGCGAACCAGCTTGCGGGCGATCTTTCCGCTCGCGTTCTTGGGCAGATCTGCAACGAAGTTCACGGTACGGGGGAGCTTGTAGTCAGCGAGCCGCGCGCGGCAATGGGCGATGATCTCGTCCGCGACCGTGTTGCGTCCGCTCTTCAGCACGACGACGGCCTTCACGCTTTCTCCCCACTTCTCATCGGGAACGCCAATCACGCACGCTTCCATGATGTCGGGATGCTGATAGAGCGAGGCTTCGACCTCGGTCGGATAAACATTGAAGCCGCCGGAAATGATCATGTCTTTCTGACGATCGACGAGGTAGATGTACCCTTCTTCGTCGACGCGCGCGAGATCGCCGGTCCGCAGCCAGCCGTTGACGAGCACTTCGCGCGTGAGCTCCGGCGCGCCCCAGTAACCTTGAAACACGTCTGCGCCGCGAATGACGATTTCGCCCATCGCATCCCCGGTGACCTCGCGGCCGTGTTCGTCAACCACGAGAACTTCGGTCTCGCCCGTAGGTCGCCCGCATGACGCGAGCCGCTCGGGGCGATGCGCCATCGCGTCGGCATGATCGGCGATGGAAAGACGCGTAACGCCCGAGGTCGACTCGCTCGCGCCGTAACCTTGCGACAACACGGGACCGATACGCGTCCACGCTTCCTGAATGCGCGCCGGCGCCATCGGCGCCGCACCGTAGCCGAGCATCTTCAGGCTCGTCAGATCGGCGGTGTCCAGTGCGGGATCGTTAAGAAGCATGTTGATCATCGCCGGCACCATGAACACGTGCGTGATCCGCAGCCGCGCGATTTCCCGCAGAAAGTGCGCGGGCTCGAACGTGTCGAACAAGACGAGCATGGCGCCCGAATACAGGTACGGCTGCATCAGCATGCCGGACGCGTGGGTGACCGGACCGATCAGCGCGAGCCGGTCGCCGGGTTTCGCCGGACAATCCATGCCCTGCAGGATCTTGCGCAGCGACGCGAGGCGGTTGCCATAGGTCTGCATGGCCGCCTTGATCTTGCCGGTCGAGCCAGAGGAGAAGTGCAGCACGGCGAGATCGTCGGACGACAATGCGACATCGGGCAGATGTGGGCTGGCACGCGAGATCAGTGTTTCGTAATCGGCGTATCCGTTAGCAGGCGCGCCGAGCGAAATGAACGACTCGACCGAACCGAATCCTGGCGACGCGCGGTCGTAAGCGGTGAATCCCTCGCCTGCGATCATGACGCGCGGCGTGCAATTCTCGACAACGTCAGCCGCTTCGTGCACCGTGAAGCGCGGATTCAGCGCGGCCTTGACGAGCCCAGCCTTGTACAGCGCGCATTCGATTTCCACCAGCTCGGTGCAGTTACGAGCCTGAACCGCAACCCGGTCGCCTTTCGCGAGCCCCAAGCCGAGTAATGCATTCGCCAGCAAGGTCGAGCGCTCGTCGAGCTGACGGTATGTCAACTCGCGGTTGCGATGAATGACCGCTACGTTGTCGCCCCAATAACGCGCGGCGCGGCGCAGAAAGTAAGCAAAGCCCAATCGGTGTCTCCTTTATCAATGCTGGCGCTAGTCTGTAAGATGCATGTCATCACTACAATGCGGCGTTGGCTATAAAGCCATAGCCAACAGGAATGACCATGGAGACGCGGGATCTGGATTACCTGCTTGCGGTAGAGGAGCACGGCGGCATCGGCAAGGCCGCGGAGGCGCTGGGCATGAGCCAGCCGGCGCTGACGAAAGCCATCCAGCGTGTCGAGGCGCAGACCGGCCTCGCGCTGTTCCAACGCACGGCGAATGGCGTCGCGCCGACTCAGGCGGGTTCGCGATTCCTCGCGCGTGCGCGCCGGATTGCACTGGAATACGAGGACGCGCTGAAGGAAATGCACGCGATCCGCAGCGGCGAACAGGGTGTGCTGAGTCTTGGCTATTCTCCGACCGTGCCGGCGGCGCTCGTTCTGGGTGCATGTCGCCAGTTGCTGAAGGAACGACCGGCTGCACGCCTGCGGCTGCGGCGCCGGCTTGCGCGCGACCTTGTCGACCTGCTCGTTGCGGGGGAACTCGATCTGATCGTCGCTCCCGAGCCAAACCGGGATGCGGATGAACTATCGTTCGTCGAACTCTTTCGCGACAGCCTTTCTGTGCTCGCCGACGACTCGCATCCGCTGCACCGCAAGCGCAATGTGCGGCTGGCCGATCTGGTGGATCAGGAATGGTTACTACCGGGGCCGACCATCGTGGTTCGGCAGCAAGTGGACGCAGCCTTCGTCAGGCAAGGTCTCTCAGCGCCGAAGCTGCGAGTAGAGACCGACTTCGGCAGCACGTCGTTGCTGCACCTGCTGCGCGGCACGACGATGCTCTGCGTTGCGGGCACCGAATCGTTCGATGCACTCGAAGGACTGCGCGCGCTCAACCTCGACACGAACGAACTCGACTTGCGCCGGCATATCGGCGTGGTCTTCCGGAAGGGGGCTTACCTTTCTCCGCTCGCACAGCGCGCGATGGCGCTTTTAAAGGAATGGACGAGATGAACGGTGCGACGGGCATGACCTATCGAAGCAAACCTCGTTGCGAGGTTTGCGTACGCGTATCCGCGCTCGCGATGCGAGCCGCACGCGAGAACGCGACTTTCGAGCGGCTTCGACGTATCAATCCAAAAGCGTGAGGCTCGGCCTCAATGCCCATTGCAGAAAACGGCTGTGAGAAGAAGCGGAATCACTTCGTGAATAACCGCATCGCTGCCTGCCCTTCGCACGCTCGCCTCAACCGACTCAGCAGAGCCGGTCACCACCACGCCGTACCTTGAGGGTTTGACCGGCTGGCCGCTGCCTTGTTTGAACATGGGATCGTCCGGCTCATACCCGAAGACGGCATAGACATGAAAACCGAATGCCGTCAGGTTACTTCCGCGCGTGGGTCGAAATGCGTTGACCGAGTTCGCCTCAATGCGCATTGGCTTTGGGTCGATCGATTGCTCATTCAGAAGCGGCGCAATGAAATCATGCGGGCTCGACTGGCAGTCCAGTTGCGTGTCGAGCGCATAAGCATTGCACACGGCTGAAGGAAATCCCACGCCCAGCAATGCAAGGCAAGTCAGCGTACGGAGAACGGACAGTTTCATCGTAGTGGCGCGATCGTTCTGCTGGCGTGCGCGAAAAGCTCGAGGACATGCGGCAGCAGATCGTTAAGACTTCAGAATCGTACGGCTGGCCGGCCACGTCTGTACGGTGACGCGCAGACTGGTCAAAACCGGCGAACAGCGAACAGCGAGCGCGAGCACGGGCACGGGCCAACACGTCTGCGATCATTCCGTTCATGCCGCACGATGTGCAGGCTTTTCTCTCAGGGCGCGTCCTGCTTCATGCGGGAAGGCGACGCGCTGAACAACGTCAGCGGCAACCGTATTGCGTCGATGCGCGTCACTCCCCCACCCCGGTTTCTTAACCTTCGGATCGAAGTGGTCCGCGCATCGACACCACGCTGGCGTCAGGAAACGTGATGCACTTCCTGCAAGCCATAAACCGGCGTCGCGATGCCCTCCATGCGCGCCTTCAATTGCAGCGATAAATATTGCGAGTAGTGGCGCGACTGATGCAGGTTGCCACCATGGAACCACAAGGCAGACTGCTGCGTGGGCTTCCACATGTTGCGTTGTTCGCCTTCCCATGGCCCTGGGTCTTTTGTCGTATTCGAACCCAGCCCCCACACCTTGCCCACTTTATCCGCCACTTCTCGCGAGATGAGATCGGCGGCCCAGCCGTTCATCGATCCGTAGCCCGTTGCATAGACGACGAGACCCGCCTCGAGCTCGGTGCCGTCGCTTAGCAGGACAGAGTGCTCCTTGAGTTCGACCACATCCACGCCGCTTTTCAGCTTGATCTTGCCGTCTGCTACAAGGTCGGCTGCTCCAACATCAATGTAATAGCCCGACCCGCGCCGAAGATATTTCATGAAGAGCCCCGAGTCGTCGTCGCCGAAGTCGAGCATGAAACCCCGCTTTTGCAGACGGTCGTAGAACTCGGCGTCGCGCTCTCTGATCGCATCGAATACGGGCTTTTGAAACGTGTGCAGGATCTTGTACGGGATCGATGCAAACGTCAGGTCGGCTTTCGACGTCGTCATACCTGACGCCACCGCGCGCTCGGAATAGAGATCGCCGAGCGCAAGCTCCATCAGCGAATCAGACTTCACGATATGCGTGGACGAACGCTGAACCATCGTGACGTCGACGCCCGCCTCCCACAACGCCGCACAAATGTCGTGCGAAGAATTGTTCGCGCCGATCACGACGACTTTCTTGCCCTTGTACGCGTCGGGTCCCGGGTGTTTCGACGAATGATGCTGCTCGCCCTTGAACACATCCATGCCCTTGAACGAAGGGACATTCGGCTTACCCGACATGCCGGTGGCGAGCACAAGCTGCTTTGGCCGCAGCGTCAACGTCTCGCCGTCATGCTCAACCTCGACCACCCATTCAGCCTTCGCCTCGTCGTATCGGGCAGACTTGCAAATAGTCGATCCCCAATAGTTCAGCTCCATGACCTTGGTGTACATCTCGAGCCAGTCGCCGATCTTGTCTTTGGGCGTGAAAACCGGCCAGTTATCCGGGAACGGCAAATAAGGCATATGGTCGTACCAGACTGGATCATGCAGACACAGTGACTTGTAGCGGTTACGCCACTGGTCGCCAGGACGTGGATTTTTATCGACGATGATCGTCGGCACACCCAGTTGCCGCAGACGCGCGCCCAGTCCAATCCCACCCTGCCCGCCGCCCACGATCAAACAGTACGGCTGTTCCGCGCGGCCGAGCGCCTGCGCTTCGGCTTCACGACGTTCCTTCCAGCTCGTGCGATCCATGCGTGCGCCGTGTTCCGCTCCCATCGGACGACGGTTGCCTTTGGGTTCTTCATGGCCCTTCAGTTCACCCATGGTGGTCAGCAAGGTCCAGATCAGGCCATCCTTCACGCGGATAAAACCGCTGCCGCGGGCGACCTCGGTTTCGAACGTGATCCACGCCTGGGCTACGCCGCCGGCTTCGGTCGGTACTTCATTGTCAGCGACGCTCAGCCGGGTGGGTTTAATGGCATCGAGTTGCGCGTCGAGCATGGCGCCGATCTGGTCCCGGCCCTCCATGGTTTTGATATTCCAGGTGAAAGCAACCAGATCGCGCCAATAGCACTCCGGTTGAAACAACGCGACGGCCGCGGCGGTATCACCGCGTTTAAGCGCCGACTCCAGGGATTCCAGAACATGTGTAATGGTCTGGCTTGCTTTATTTTCAGGCATGGCTGCTCCTCCATTCAATACGGATTAGTGAAACGTCGAAGTAATGCGCGGGTTCTTTGCCCGCTGGATAACCGTGGACCGCTATCGCCGGTGAGGCGGGACAATGCCGAACTTCGCGATCCGTCTATAAAGCGTCGCGCGCGAGATGCCCAAGGTTTGGGCTGTCTCGTCCGGGCGCCATTTCGCATCCGTCAGCGCTGCGACGATGCGGTCGCGCTCAAGGGCGTCGATACCGGTGAGTGTGGGTTGCGCCGCGCGGGCGGGATCCCGAGGGTTCGGCGCAGCTTGCCGCTGTGCGCGAAGGACGGGTGGACGAACACGCGCATACAGCGGCGAGCCATTGCCCGCAAATTTCATCGAGACCATGTCGCGACCGGGCCTGACATCCAGAAGACGTTCGGCGCGGACATCGAACAGCTCGGAGACCGGCCGCGGCAGCCGGTCGAGACCTGGCACGCACTCTTTCGCCCGGCGATTGGCCGCGACCGCATTTCCGTGCGCATCGAAGGCGATCAGAATCTCCGGCTGTGCTTCCACGTAGTGGCGATTGCGGTGCGCCAGCAAAACCCAACAATGCGTGGTCGCGTTGAGAAAGAAACTGTCCTCGATCAACACCGCGCCATGACGCACGATGTGGTTGATCAGACGCTGGCTTTCGCGCTCGTCAGGCGAGCGAATCGCGGAGGCATCCAGCACGCCGATCAGTTCGCCTTCCAGTCCGAAGATAGGCGAGGCGCTACAGGTCAACGTAGTAAAAGCAGCGCGAAAATGATCGGTCTTATGAACCGTGATCGGTTGGGAATCGAGCAGCACGGCCGCGACTCCGCAGGTTCCCTCTTCCCGTTCCGACCAGCAGGAGCCCAAATAAAGTCCCGCTCGTTTGAAGTCGTGGCGCCGCTCCCGGTCAACGCGATAATCGATCGTCACGCCCTGCGCATCGGTCAGCATCACGCAGTAGTCCGCTTCGCGAACCGTCTCATGCAGACGCGAAAGACACTCCCCTGAGGCCCGTAAAACGGATTCTTCCCGATGTTGTACGTCGCGTAATTCGGGCGCGGTCAGAATGCGCGGGCCTTTTGTCAGGCCAGGATCGAGATGGTATTGCTCAAGCGAGCGCCAGTACGACGAAGCCAGCCGCGAAGCATCGCCGCCGCGATCAGGCATCCGGCCTTCGATCAACTTGCGGATCCGGTCGATGTGTCTCACTTGCGGAACATAAGGCATGAACGTCTCCGGTCGGCTCGGCGCGCGTCGTTGAGTAGCGCGCTCAGGATGACTTTTAGCATGCAGGTTCCGGAAGGGCACACCGCAGTGCAGCATCAGACAGGATGAGACTTTTGTCTCAGCCATTTTCCGTAATGGGGTCAGCGTGCGACTCGATTCCCGGAGTCAGGAAACGGGATGCACGATGCCCACTGCTAGAATAGTCGCCCTTTTCCCTGGAGACGCACATGTCCTGGTTCATCTATGAAGTGCCCGAATACAACGAAGATGGGGCGCGCATCGAACCCTTCAGCGACCTGCGCAGCCGCGTCCTGAAAGTCAACGGGCAGGCCATGGTCGACGAGTTGGAAAGCGTCCGCGATAACGCGGCGACGACAGCACATACGCCGAAGCGCCCTCTGCTCAGCGCAGACAATCCTCATGTATTCCCGATCCCGTATGCCGACTCCATGATCCTGGTCGGGTTCATCTTTGAACTGAAACAGGAATCGCGGCACCTGGTGGTGTCACCCGTGGAAATGCCCTGGCTGAAAGACGCGTAAAAACGGGCTATTGGGGTTCGAAACGGGCGCGGCCAGATTCAGGACCGTGCCGGCAAAAGCCAACCGTTTCCCTGGCGCACGAAATGCAGCAGGCGACGCGCCAGGCGGTCGCCCCGGCCAGTGATCAGGTACGCTTAGCCAGATAGGCGTCGACCAACTCGACCAGTCGCTCTCGCCCGAAGCTCCCGTCGTGTCCAGCATGAACCACTTGCACGGGCAATTCGCGCAGGCGCTTCATGGTGCGCACATAGGTTGGAATGTCCGCGCCACCGATCTCATCCAGCAGCGGGCCGTCGTAGATCGCATCGCCCGAGAACAGCGTGCCGGACGCCGCTTCCCATAGACCAATGCTGCCCGGTGAGTGGCCGGGCAGATGCAGGACTTCAAAATGCCGGTTGCCGAGATCGACGATGTTCCCTTCCTTGACGATCTCCGTGACCGTTGCAGCCCGCACGCGATAGTCGGTCATCGAATAATCAGCGCTCGGAAGGGCCGTGATCAGATCGCCCTCGAACGGATAGCCAGCTTCGCGATACCGGCGAATGGCGTCGTCGCCCAATACCGACGCCAGAAGGGTGCCCCGCTCGCGCGGCGCGCGCAGGTTGTCTGCCTCTAATTCGTGAACCAGCGTGTGTTCGAATTCATGATGGCCGCCGATATGATCTGAGTGCGTATGCGTCGCAACGGCGGTGACGTCCTTCTGCAGCAAGTGCTTCGCGGCATCCTGCAGACTGACGATGCCCATCCCCGTGTCGATCATCAGATCCCGGCCGCGGCCACGCACATGCCAGATATTGCAACGCATCAGCGGGACGACATGAGGCTCCCAAAGCAGCGTGATGTCGTCGCTGATGCGTTTGAGTTCGAACCATCGGTCGGCAATCGGTAGTCGGGTCATGCGGGGTCGCTCCACGAGTGAGAGTCGTTACTCTGACACACGCTGCATCAATGGGCGGCGGCGTTGGCATCCATCCACATCACCTCCCAAATATGGCCGTCCGGGTCCTCAAAACTGCGACCGTACATGAAGCCGAAATCCTGCGTCGGCGTCGGATCGACCACCGTGCCAATGGCCTTCGCCTTGCCGACCATGTCATCGACTTCAGCGCGGCTGTTGACAGTGATGCAGATCAATACCTCACTCGTCGTTCGTGCGTCGGGGATTGCCTTGGTCGTGAACTGCCGATACTTATCGTGCGTCAGCAGCATCGCATGGATGGTGTCGCTCAACACCATGCAGGCGGCCGTGTCATCGGTGAATTGGGGGTTGTTGGTGAAGCCGACCGCCTCATAGAAGCGCTTCGACGCGGCCAGATCACGCACCGGGAAATTCACGAAAATCATCTTGCTCATCACGTTCTCCTTCAAGGAATGTGCGAGTCGCGATATTAGCTCGCCACCGGCGTAGTCACGTCATTTTTCTCGTCGCCGACAATATCTGCGATCGCGAATCGTCTACAGACCTATGGAACCGCCGCGTGGTGCGAAACCGCATCATCGATCGCGTTTGCCTGCAAGCCGTGTATGACGAACTGGATATCAAAAGGAGCAGATAGATGAGTTTCAAACTGAGATGCGTCGGCAAAGCACTGTTGGTTCCGGTGGGCATTGCCGTGCTGGGATGGATGGTGATGACGCCCGCGGAGCGCGAAAATTTTCGGAAGAGCCTATCGTCCGTTGACAGCAAGCGCCCCGAGGATCAGGCATGAGCAACGCTCCGACATCCACTTGCAAGCAAGATGCAGGCGTGATTGCTCCCATCGTCAATTTCAAACGGTGCGAAGGCAAGGGCGATTGCGCGGTAGTCTGTCCCGAACACGTTTTCGAGATCCGACGGATCGACACGCCTGACTACCAGCAATTGGGAGCGCTGCAGAAATTCAAGCTGCGCGTACATGGAATGAACGTCGCGTACACGCCAAACGCCGATGCGTGCCGGGCATGCGGCTTGTGCGTGACTGCATGCCCCGAACGCGCCATTACATTAGCCAGGATCGGCGCGCCATAAAGATACGGGTCGAACGAGCAACGGCAATAGTTTTGCGTAAGGGAAAACCCGTATAATGACGAGAGGTCAGACAACTATAGGACGTAGTTGTCGTCACGACCCCGGCCCGCGCCTTGCCGCGCGGCGCCTGCCCTGAAAAGCCCTTCTCTTCCAGACCCGTGAATCCGACTGCGACTGCTGCCCTGCCTTTCCGAAACGCCCTGCTAGCCATGCTCGGCATCGGCCTCGTCAACATGCTGGTCGCACTCGACCAGACCGTCGTCAGCACCGCGCTGCCTTCGATCGTCGCCGAACTACATGGCTTCGAGTACTACGCATGGATTGCCAGTGCGTACCTGTTGGCATCGGTGGTGACAGTCCCCGTGTTCGGCCGTCTCGGCGACTATTTCGGCCGCAAGCGTTTCGTGATCGCCGCGGTCATTACGTTCACCATCGCATCGGTGCTCTGCGGCGTCGCGAACGACATGCTGTTCCTCGTGATCGCGCGCGGCTTGCAAGGAGTCGGCGGCGGGATGATGGTCGGCACCGCATTCGCGTCGATACCTGACCTGTTCCCCGATCCGCGCGCACGGGTGCGCTGGCAAGTGGTGATGGCGGCCGCCTACGGGATCGGCACCGCGGCGGGTCCGTCGCTGGGTGGCTGGATGAGCGAGCACTGGGGCTGGCGCTCTACCTTCCTGATCAATCTGCCGGTCGGCGCCGCGGCACTCTATTTCATCTGGGCACATCTGCCCAACCTCCAGCGCCCGCATGAAGGCGAAGTCAAGATCGACTGGCTCGGCGCAGCGCTGGTCGCCGCCGTGCTGGGCGGCCTTCAGGCGCTCATCGAAGCCGTGCCGAAACACGGTCTGACGGCCGGCAACCTGGCGCTGGCGGCTTTCGTGGTGGTGGGCGCCATCGCGTTGCTGGTATGCGAGAAACGCGCCACGCATCCGATCATTCCGCTCGACCTGTTCAAGGATCGGCAACTCGTCACGCTATTCGTACTCGGCTTCCTGTCCGGCTTCGTGATGTTCTCGCTGATCTTTTTCGCGCCGTTGCTGTTGCAAGGCGGCTTCGGGTTGTCACCGCAACAAGCCGGTCTGCTCGCTACGCCGATTGCCGCCTGCATCGCACTCGGCAGCCTGCTCAATACGCGCATCGTCATTCACATGAAGAAGCCCACGCAGATTCTGTCGATCGGTTTCGCGCTGCTGCTGTTCGCTTCGATCGCGTTGGCGTTTGCCAATCCGGAGACACCGCACGTATGGATCGAATTGCCGATGGCGGCCGTTGGCATCGGTCTCGGGTTCATCCTGAACAATCTGAATGTGTTCGGCCAGGAGATTGCCGGGCGCGAACGCTTCGGCATCACGACGGCGCTGCTGCAGTCCACGCGGATGGTGGGCGGGATGCTGGGTACCAGCATCGTGGCGACCGTGGTGTCGCACCACTACCGCGACGTGGTCACGCGCACGATGAGCGTGCTCGGTGAGCCGGCCATATCGCAGTGGCAGCCGCGCTTCGTCGATCTGCGCATCCTGATCGACGAAGCGTCGCGCGTGAAACTGATTGCGGATATGAAGCCGTCGGGGCTCAATACGCTGGCGCTGATCGACACGGCACGCGATGCGCTGGTGCAGTCGATTCATATCGGCGTGTGGCTGACGGCGGTGGCGGCACTTGTGGCCGCGCTGCTCGTGCAGCGCATCTCACACGTTGTGTTTCGCCGGAGTTGACCGCTTACTGCGTGCCAAGCTTCTTGATCAACACGTCGAGTTGCGCCAACTCTTCTGCGGTCAGATCGGTCAGCGGTGCCCGCACCGGACCCGCGCTATGTCCGACCAGTTTCGCACCGGCCTTCACGATACTTACCGCATAACCCTGGCGGCGGTTACGGATCGCCAGATACGGCAGGAAGAATTCATCGAGTAGCTTGCCGACGGTCGCATGATCGTCCGCGGCAATCGCACGGTAGAAGTCCATCGCGGTCTTCGGAATGAAGTTGAACACCGCCGACGAATACACCGGCACGCCCAGCGCCTTATACGCCGCGGCGTAGACTTCCGCGGTCGGCAGTCCGCCAAGATACGAGAAGCGGTCGCCGAGACGCCGGCGAATCGTCACCATCGCCTCGATTTCACCCACACCGTCCTTGAAGCCGATCAGATTCGGGCAACTGTCCGCGAGACGTTCGAGCATGTCCGCATTCAGCTTCGAATTCGCTCGGTTATAGACGATCACGCCGATATTCTTCACCGCCTTGCAGACCTGCTCGACGTGCGCGGCGATCCCTTCCTGCGATGCCTCGGTCAGATAGTGCGGCATCAGCAGCACGCCGTTTGCACCAAGACGCTCGGCTTCCTGGGCGTAGTCGATCGCCACGCGCGTCGGGCCACCCGCGCCGGCGAGAATCGGCACCTTGCCGCGGCAGGTCTCGGTCGCCGTGCGAATCACGTTGGTGTAGTCGCTTTTGGTCAGCGAGAAAAACTCGCCCGTGCCGCCGGCAGCAAACAGCGCGGTCGCGCCATACGGCGCGAGCCATTCCAGGCGCCTGGCGTAAGTATCGGCGCGGAAATCGCCCTGTTCGTCGAAGTCGGTCACCGGAAAGGACAGCAGGCCTTCGGAAACGATCGCTTTGAGTTCTTGCGGTGAGGTCATAGCGTAATAGCGTGAATTGCGGGTGAGAGCGAACGGCCGCACGGCCCGCCGCTCAGATCATAAGAGACTCAGCGCACCAGAGACGGGCGCTTGTTATCGAACTTCCAGTTCGGAATCAGGTACTGCATGGCCACGCCGTCGTCGCGTGCGCCGAGGCCATGTTGCTGATAAAGCGCGTGCGCCTTCTCGATCTCGTCCATATCCAGCTCGACACCGAGGCCCGCGGCCTGAGGCACCTTGACCTTGCCGCCGACGATCTGCAGCGGCTCACGCGTCAGGCGTTGGCCGTCCTGCCAGATCCAGTGCGTGTCGATCGCCGTGATCTTGCCGGGTGCCGCCGCCGCGACATGCGTGAACATCGCGAGCGAGATGTCGAAGTGATTGTTCGAGTGCGAGCCCCAGGTGAGCCCCCATTCGTTGCACATCTGCGCCACGCGCACCGAGCCCTGCATGGTCCAGAAGTGTGGATCGGCAAGCGGAATGTCCACGGACTGCAACTGGATCGCGTGACCCATCTGGCGCCAGTCGGTAGCAATCATGTTAGTCGCCGTCGGCAAGCCGGTCGCGCGGCGGAACTCGGCCATCACCTCGCGGCCCGAATAGCCGTTTTCCGCGCCGCACGGATCTTCCGCGTAAGCCAGCACATCGTGTTGGTCACGGCACAGGCGCACCGCTTCCGCGAGCGACCATGCGCCATTCGGATCGAGCGTGACGCGGGCGTTGGGGAAGCGTTCGGCGAGCGCCGTGACTGCTTCGATTTCGGCGTCACCGGGCAACACGCCGCCCTTGAGCTTGAAATCATTGAAGCCGTAGCGCGCTTGCGCTGCCTCGGCAAGCCGCACCACCGCCTCGGGCGTCATCGCTTCTTCGGTACGGACACGCTCCCAATCGTCGCGCCCGTCCGCGCCACTGGCATACGGCAGATCGGTTTTCTGGCGATCGCCGATATAGAACAGGTAACCGAGCATTTCCACTTCGTCGCGCTGCTGGCCTTCGCCGAGGAGTGCGGCGACGGGCACGCCCAGATGCTGGCCAAGCAGATCGAGCAGCGCGGCCTCAAGCGCGGTCACCGCGTGAATGGTGGTGCGCAGATCGAAAGTCTGAAGACCACGCCCGCCGGCGTCGCGGTCGGCGAACTGCGTACGCGCCTTGTTCAGGATAGCTTGAAGATTGCCGATCGACTGACCGACAACCAGCGGACGCGCGTCGTCGATCGTCTTGCGGATGCTCTCGCCGCCCGGCACTTCGCCAACGCCGGTATGGCCGGCACTGTCGCGCAGAATGACGATGTTGCGCGTGAAGAACGGGCCATGCGCGCCGCTCAGATTCATCAGCATGCTGTCACGGCCGGCGACGGGCACGACGCGCAGTTCGGTCACGATCGGCGTAGCGTTCGATTGGGAAGAGTTCGTGGACATGAGAATGGGTCCGGTTGAGTTAGTGAGCCAGCAAGTGGGCGTCCGCGCGTTGGACAAGCGTGCTTGAGACCCGTGCCGGACAGAAAGTGAGAAATGCGTTATTCATAGTCGACGATTTTCGCCGGTCAGTGGGCTTCGCCGTGCAGCGATTCCGGCAACGCGTCGTGGTTTACACGGCGATTGCGGGTCAGGAAGCCAGCCGCCGCCGCGATCAGCGAAGCCACGCCCAGGGCGTACAGGCCGCCGGTAATCGAGCCGGTATGCTGCTGCAGATAGCCGAACGCGGCCGGCGCGAAGAATCCGCCGAGGTTACCCACCGAATTGATCAACGCAATAACCGCCGCGGCAACGCGTGCATCCAGATAACCCTGCGGAATCGGCCAGAAGAGCGACGACGCTGCCTTGAAGCCGATCGCCGAGAAGCAGATTGCGACGAACGACAGTACCGGATTACCCGAAGTCGAAGCAAACAGACCGCACGCCGCGATGACGAGCGCCACGGCCAGCCAGGCCTGCTGGAAGCGCCATTTCGCCGACAACACCGCGAAACAGTACATCGCGACCATGGCGATGAGCCATGGGATGGTATTGAACATGCCGACTTCGAAATCCGACAATCCGCCCATCTTGCGGATGATCGTCGGGAGCCAGAACGTGGCCGCATAAATGGTCAACTGAATCGCGAAGTACAGGAAGCAGAACAGCAGAATCTGCGGGTCCTTCAGCAGCTTCATCGCGGGCAGATGCGCGCCGCCGTGCGCCTCGCGCTCAGCCTGCTCTGCGGCGATCGTTGTTTCAAGAACAGCCTGCTCTTCAGTCGTCAGCCAGGCGGCATCGCGAATCCGCGACTTCAGCAGCATCCAGCTGACGCCGCACAGCACGATCGAAAAACCACCCTCGATGAGGAACATCCATTGCCAGCCGTGCAAGCCAAAACCGCGAATGGACAACAGACTGCCGGTGATCGGCCCAGACAGCACGGACGCGAGCGCGGAGCCGGCGAGAAAAACCGCCACTGCCTTGCCGCGGTCTTTCTGCGGCAGCCATTGCGTGAAATAGAACACCACGCCCGGGAAGAAGCCGGCTTCAGCGATACCGAGCAGGAATCGCAACACGTAGAAAGAAGTGTCGTTCCACACAAACGCCATGGCGGCCGCGACCAGCCCCCAGGTGCCCATAATGCGGGTCAGCCAGGCGCGCGCGCCGTACTTCTGCATCAACACATTCGACGGCACCTCGAAGAGCGCGTAGCCGACAAAGAATAAACCGCTCCCCAGGCCATAAGCCGCAGCGCCGATGCCCAGATCCGTTTGCATGTGGGAATTGACGAAACCAATGTTCACGCGATCGATGTAGTTCGCGACGAACATGATCAGAAACAGCGGCAGCACATGCCGCTTGACCTTCGAGACCGCGGATTCGAGTGGGTCGGCGGCGGTGGTGGGAACAGATGCCAAGGTTGTCTCCAGTGTCGGCCACTCCGGCGGCCTGCCCGAACGCACCACGACGCATTCGGGCAGGCCGGGTGAGTCGGTCTCGAACGCGTGATACGTTGTCTGACGACAGTCTACCCTGTTCCACCCATCAGTTTAAACGGGGTGTTTACCCTGCCATTTTAGCCATACGTACTAGGGAGCGGCGGCTGATATAGCGTTTCGGCGGCCAGAATGAAACCAAAAATAAGACGTCCGACAACATGGTAAAGTCAGCACTGGCTGCGCCGACCGTAGCTGGGCAATGAATCACCCAATCAGCACCGGGAGCGGGAGACTCGAGCCGCAATCATTCTGACTGACGCTATGATGGCTACATCGATACGTCACACGACGTCACTCGCACACGCAACGTGTGTATTTCCATCCGATGAGTCAATAAGCAACAGAAATGAGCAGCCTAACTGAGAAGGTGGTGGCCACCCTTTCCGATGAAATCCGCCGCGGCAGCCTGAGGCCGGGAGATCGCATTCCGACCGAAGTCGCGATGATGAAGCAACTCTCGGTGAGCCGTTCCGTGGTTCGCGAAGCGATCTCGCGCCTGCAGGCGGCCAAAGTGGTCGAGACGCGCCATGGCATTGGCACCTTCGTTCTGGAGCCGGCCACGGAACAGTCCATGCAACTGCCCGCCGCCGACCTGTCCAGCATGCTGGACGTCATGGCCATTATCGAATTCCGTATCGACGTCGAGGCAGCCTCAGCGGCGCTCGCCGCCGCGCGACGTACCGAGCAGAATCTCAAGCAGATTCGTGCCGCGCTGGAACGCTTCGAGTCCGAACTCGAGCGGGGAAGCACTGACACGCTGGCGCACGACATCGAGTTTCATCTGCAGATCGCGCGCGCAAGCGGCAACCGCTACTTCTTCGATGTTCTCAGCCAACTCGGCCGCGCGGTGAGTCCGCGCACGCGACTTGGCTCCGCCGAGATCGCGGAGCTCGACCATATCGAGCATCTGCGCGACGTGTTTAGCGAGCATCAGATGATTTATCGGGCAATCGAGCGTCAGGACGCGGACGATGCGCGCGCCGCAATGCGGATGCATCTGAGCAACAGCCGCGAAAGGCTTCGGCGCGCGCACGAGTTGAGCAAGGCGAGCGGGTAACGGTTGACGCTGACGCACGGCGCGACACGCTCGCCTCACACCGTGCCGCGGCCAACTGCCTTACTTCAGCGCTGCCTTCCCCTGCACGCCCGCCGGCAACCCCCACGTTTGCGGATCGAACTGACCCAGCGACGCCAGTATTGAGTGCGCATGCGCGAAACGGTCATGGCTCATGGCGGGGTCCGGCACCGCGATTACCTGCATGCCGGCCGCTCGCGCCGCCGTGACGCCGAACGGTGAATCCTCGAACACCAGCACGTCATGCGGTGCAACGCCTAAACGCCGTGCGGCGACCAGGAAAATATCCGGCGCCGGCTTGGCTGCCCGTACTTCGTGATCGTCGGCGGTCACCACGGTATCGAACAGGCTGAACCAGTCCTGATGCCGCGCGGTTTTGATGTCGAAAAACGCCTTCGACGAACTCGTGCCCACCGCGATCGGCACACCTCGTTCCGCAAGATGCCGCACGAGCGACGCGGCCCCCGGCTTCGCCGGCGCATCGGCGAAGCGCGCACGCAACAGCGGCTCACGCTCCCTGAGAAAGTCATCCGCCGTCATCGGCAAGGCGAGCGTGCTCACCACGTACTCGGCCAGATCCCGTGCGCCCCGTCCGATCGTGTTCTGCTTGACCGCCCAATCGAACGTCTTGCCGAAGCGTTCCGCGATCTGCTGCGTCACCGAAGTGTAGATATCTTCGGAATCGAGCAGCAATCCGTCCATATCGAAGATCACTGCCCGCACCGCGCGAATGCCCGCCTTATTCTCCATACGGCACCCAGATGTTCTTGACCTGCAATGCATGGCGCGCGAATTCGCCAGTGGCGGACCTGCCGGCGTCGTCACCGAGCATCGCGCGATCGAGCGACCAGACCGGCTTCAGATTGCCGGCTGACTCCGCCTCGACCTTTGCTCGGCCGGTGGAATCGCCGGCATACCAGAACGCGTCGACGTCGTTGTGCGCGGCGAGCGTTTGCACCAGTTCGTCACGCGGACCGCTCAGCAGGTTGACCACCCCACCCGGCACGTCGCTCGTATCGAGCAGTTGATAAAACTCGGCTGCGATCAGGGGATGTGTCTGCGAGACAACCGCGACGACACGATTGCCGAGCGCGATCGCCGGCGCAATCAGCGAAACCATGCCCGCGAGCGGCGCATCTTCCGGGCAGGCAATACCGAGCACTCCCCAAGGCTCGTTCATCGCTAACGTGACGTGGCGCGTCAAGGTCGAGTGGACGCGGCCGTCGTATTTGTCGGCCAGCGCGGCATAGCGAAACAGGCGGCGAATGCTCAACTCCACCTCCCGCGCCGCATCCGTTTCCGAAGCGTCCGTGCATTCGCGCAGCAAAGACGCGAATGCGGGTTTGCGCGCTGCCAGATTTTCAGCAAGGTAGTAGACCACCTGGGCACGCGCATGACCGGTCATGCCGGACCAGCCGCTTGCCTTGCGCGCTGCCTCGACGGCATTGCGCACATCCTTGCGATTGCCGAGCGGGGCAAGACCGAGCGGCGCGCCGTTGGCGCCGAAGACCCGATAGCTGTAGCCGGAATCGGGCCGGGTTTGCTTCCCGCCAATGTAGAGCTTGGCGGTGCGATCGACTCCGCCGTTCTGCCCGGCAAAATCTTGCGAGGGAACGGGCGCGCGCAGCGCTGCGGCACTTGCCTCGCCCGCTCCGTTTGCACTGCCAGCTGCGCCCTTAGCGTTATCGCGATGTCCGCCGTTCGGTACGAGATATTCGAGCATGCCTTCGCGGCCGCCTTCACGACCATAACCGCTTTCGCGATAACCGCCGAAGCCAGCCGCGGCGTCGAACTGATTGGCACTGTTCACCCAGACGACGCCGGCCTTCACCGCCGCTGCAACTTCGAGTGTGCGGTTGAGATTCTCCGACCACACCGAGGCGGCGAGACCGTAGCGCGTGTCGTTAGCCAACGCGACGGCTTCGTGGGGCGTGCGGAACGTGCTCGACGTCACCACCGGCCCGAAGACCTCCTCGCGCACCAGCACGGAGGACGTTTCGACGTCGGTCACGAGTGTCGGCGGATAGAAGAAGCCTGTCGCGCGCACGGCCATGGGCGGCTGGAAGCAGGTCGCCCCTTCCGCCACACCACGCTGGACCAGCGCCGTGATCCGTTCGAGCTGAACGCGGTCAACAACCGCGCCGATGTCGGTGGACTTGTCGAGCGGATCGCCCACGCGCAGCGTACTCATGCGCGCGCGCAATTTCGTGTGGAAGAGATCGGCCACGCCTTCCTGCACAAGAATGCGCGAGCCGGCGCAGCACACTTGCCCCTGGTTGAACCAGATCGAATCGACCACGCCTTCGACAGCCGCATCGAGATCGGCGTCTTCGAACACGATGAACGGCGACTTGCCCCCGAGTTCGAGCGACAGCTTCTTGCCGGTCCCGGCCGTAGCCCGCCGAATCGCGCGGCCGACTTCAGTCGACCCCGTGAACGCGATCTTGTCGACATCGGCATGTTCGACGATCAGCGCGCCGGTCGCGCCATCCCCGGTGACGATGTTGACGACGCCGGGCGGCACACCGACTTGCTGGCAAATCTCGGCGAATGCCAGCGCGGTGAGCGGCGTGAACTCAGCCGGCTTCAGTACCACGGTGTTGCCTGCCGCGAGTGCGGGCGCGATCTTCCACGCGAGCATCAGCAGCGGAAAATTCCACGGGATGATTTGCCCGCATACGCCGACGGCCTGGTGGTCCGGAAATTCATCGCCGACGAGTTCCGCCCAGCCCGCATGGTGATAAAAATGCCGCGCGACGAGCGGCACGTCGATATCGCGCGATTCGCGAATCGGTTTGCCGTTGTCGAGGCTTTCGAGCACCGCGAGAAAGCGCGCGTGCTTCTGGATGTGTCGCGCGATCGCATACAACAGGCGCGAGCGTTCGTGACCCGGCGTCGCCGACCAGCTCGTGAGTGCGCGGCGCGCCGCCGCAACTGCCGCATTCACATCGGCTGCGCCCCCCTGCGCAACCTGTGCGAGTAGCGACTCATCGGCCGGATTCACCACCGCAAAGCGCGCGCCATCATCCGGCGCGACGAAGGTTCCATCGATGAAATGATCGAAGGACCGCCCGCGCAGCTCGAGCCAGCTCATCGCAACATCGGTGCTTTCCGGGGCGGGGCCATATTCCATGGTGTCGAGAATGTCTTTGATACGTGCTTGTGAAGTTTTCATGCGTGTGTCCCGTAAGTCCAGCGCGTGCGTCAGGCCATGCCGTGCCGGTGAAGCGCCGAGTATTGACCCGTAATGAAGTGCTCGATCTGCCGCTCGATATCGCCGAGCAGGGAGCTCGCACCAATACGGAACAGATTGGGTTCGAGCCACTCGCGCCCGAGCTCTTCTTTCATCAGGATCAGCCAGTTCACCGCATCTTTGGCTGTGCGCAATCCGCCCGCAGGCTTGAAGCCAACCTTGAAGCCGGTAAGCGCTGCATAGTCGCGAATCGCGCGGCACATCACGAGACTGACGGGCAACGTGGCGTTGACGTCTTCCTTGCCGGTCGAGGTCTTGATGAAATCCGCGCCCGCCATCATCGAGACCATGCTCGCCCGATAGACGTTGCGCAGGGTCTTCAGGTCGCCCGTCGCGAGAATGGCTTTCAGGTGCGCTTCGCCGCATGCCTCGCGCATTTGCCGGACTTCGTCGTAAAGCGCGGCCCAGTTCTGCAGCAACACGTGTTCACGGGTAATGACAATGTCGATTTCACGCGCGCCCTCGGCGACGGCAAAGCGGATTTCGTCGAGCCGTTGCTTGAGCGGCGTGAGGCCGGACGGAAAGCCGGTCGCCACCGATGCGACCGGGATACCAGAGCCGTCGAGCGCCGCAACGGCGGCTCCGACCATCATCGGGTACACGCAGACGGCGCCCGTCATCGGCGGCTGGTCTTCGAGGCCGAGCGCGCTGACGAGATCATCGCGCAACGGCCGGCGTGCCTTGGCGCAAAGACGCTTGACGCGGCCCGGCGTGTCGTCGCCCGCCAGTGTCGTCAGATCGATGCAGGAAATCGCCTTGACGTGCCAGGCGGCCTGATAGACCTTCTTGACCGAGCGGCGTGCGGTCAGCGAGTTGCTGCGGCGTGTCGCAGCCGACGCATTGACCTGGGGGCCGAGTACTGCGTCAAGGGCGAGCGCGACCCCTGTATTGCGTGGTAGGTGTTCGGGCATGGGGTTGGAAAGCGGAGATTGAGCAGGAAGAACAGACGGCAAGGAAAGCTGCCGGCGTCTGGTGGTTCGGGCGCCGGCGGTCATGTGCGCCCCGCGTAGTGGTCGATCAGGCGGTTCAGCAAAATGGCCAGTACGATGATTACGCCCGTGATCGTCATTTGGTAGAACGAACCGAGTCCCACGAGGTTAAAGATGTTGCGCAACACTTGCAGCAACATCACAGCGAAGGTCGTGCCGAGCATGCCGCCGCGTCCGCCGAACAGACTCGTTCCGCCGAGCACCACGGCCGCTATCGCGTCGAGCTCGAGTCCTTGAGCGGAGGTCGGCTGGCCGATATGCAGACGTGAGGTCAGCAGCACGCCGCCAAGTGCCGCAAGCAGCCCGGAGATCGCGAAGACGGCAATCGACACCGCTCGCACCGGCACGCCCGACAGCCGCGCCGCCTCGATATTGCCGCCGGTGGCCAGTACGTACTCGCCGAACACCGTATAGCGCAGCACGAGTCCCGCGATGACGGCGATCACGAGAAAGATGATGCCCATCACCGGAAACATCAGATCGGAACCCGGAAAGATCGGGATCATGGCCGAGCCGATGCTGCTGAAACCGCTCGGCAGTCCGCCGATCGGCGAGCCGTCGGAGAGCAGATAAGTCGCGCCGCGCAGCGAGACGAGGCCGGCCAGTGTGATGATGAAGCTCGGCACCTTGCCGTACACCGAAATCGCGCCCATCACCGCACCGGCAAGCAGGCCGACGCCGAGCGCAATCGGTGCGGCAAGCCATCCCGACATACTGCCCTGCAGCAGCAGCGCGACGACGATTCCCGCGAAAGCAGACAGGCTGCCCACCGACAAATCGATGTTGGCGGTCAGAATCACGAAGGTCATGCCGATCGCGACGATGCCCACCACGGCAGCCTGCTGGAACAGGTTCGCGATATTGCCGAAGGTCAGGAAGTCGCTCGAGAGTGACGTCGCCACGCCGACCGCGAGCAGAAAAATCAGAATGAAGTTGTAGCGCATTGCCCACTCGACAAGTGGACTGCTGATCAGGCTGCGCCGCTGGCCGCTATCGCCGCCTTTGGTCACCAGCTCCTTTGATGTCGTATCCATGTTCAAGCCCTTCGTCCAATAATGGTCGCCTGTTGAATGTCGAGACTCGGCGTCACGGCCGGATCGAAGCAGACAACGTTTTTGCCTTCGTGAATGACCCAGATGCGATTGCAGTTCGCGTACAGCTCCTCGAGTTCGCTGCTGGCCACCAGCACGGCCGCCCCCTGTTCGGCGAGGCCGCGCGCGAGCCGGTAGAGATCCGCCTTGGCGCCGATGTCGAGACCGCGGCTCGGCTCGTCGAGCAACAACAGCTTCGCGCCGTCGATCACCCACTTGGCGAGCACGATCTTTTGCTGATTACCGCCCGACAGTTGACGCACCGGCTGCGTGAGCGAACCGAACTTGGTCTGCAACTGTTTGAGCACCGGCTGTGTCAGCGCCTTCATGCGCCGATGGGACAGCCACCGGTAGCGCCGGTTGTGCGCGAGCGTGGCATTGCGATAGATCGGCGCGTCGAGCACGAGACCTTCGGTTTTGCGGTTTTCGGGAACCAGGCCGACTCCGCGCCGGATCGCGTCCATCGCGTGCTTCGGGCGGTAGGGCTGCCCGAACAGTTCGATTTCGCCGCTCGACGGCTGCACGCCGAACAGCGCCTTGAGCAGCGTGGTGCGGCCTGCGCCATTCAGCCCCGCCAGCCCGACAACTTCGCCCTGGCGCACCTCCAGATCGCGGATTTCGAGGCCCGCGGGGCCACTCAGCCGTTTGACGCGCAGCGCCAGCGCATCGCGTGGCGGAGCGTGCTCGCCACGCTCCAGCAATTCGTGACTGTCGCCGACCACGGCCGACACCAGCGTGCGTTCATCCACCGCCGCCACATCGAATGTCTCGACGGTCTTGCCGGCACGCAACACGGTCACGCGATTGCCGATCTCACGGATTTCGTTCAGCCGGTGGCTGACGTAGAGTACCGACACACCATCCGCCGCGATTTCGCGGATCACCTGGAATACCTTTTCGAGCTCGGTTTCGTTCAACGCAGCAGAAGGCTCGTCCATCACGACGACTTTCGCCGCCCCCGTCAGCGCGCGTGCAATCGCGGCGAGTTGCTGGTTGGCGATCGAGAGCGTCTCGACGCGCGCGGTCAGCGCAAAGGTCGCGCCGATCCGATCGAGCGCGGCCGACGCGAGTGCACGGCGCCGGGCGCGCGAAATGATGCCGAAGCGGCGCGGCGCATGACCGAGCAGCAGGTTCTCTTCAACCGTCATCTGCGGAATCAGGTCGAGCTCCTGGTAGATCATCGCGATGCCGGCCGCGCTCGCATCTTGCGGATTGCGCAGATCGACCGGCTTGCCGTCGATCAACATCGTGCCGCTGTCGGGCCGGTACGCGCCCGCGACGATCTTCAGCAGCGTGCTTTTGCCTGCGCCGTTGGCGCCGAGCAGGCAATGCACTTCACCGGGGCGCACCCGTAACGAAGCATCGACGAGGGCGACGACATTCGGCGGAAAGCGCTTCGAAACATGGCTGACGTCCAGCACGTAGTTATTCATCGCCGTGCTCCAGCAGGAAGCGCGCGGTCGCCTCGTCGGTGGCGAGCACGTTGATGTAGCGCGCCCGCAAACAGGCACGCGCTACCCGATGCTTGCTCGCCCCCACGCACACGCCGATCGAAAAGGCCTTGTCGCGCAAGCGCTCGGGTCTGAGGCCAATGGTCCGGTTATCGAGTTCGGGGGCGACGATCTCGCCGTTCTCGTCGATAAAGCGGCCGAGTATGTCGCCGACCGCGCCGCGCTTCGCGAGATCGCGCATGATTGCCTGATCCACGTAGCCCGATTCGACGAGCACCGAGCGGTCCGACAGTTCGCCCATGCTGAAGCAGACGACAGGCGCTTCGTCGGCAATGCGCAGCGCGTCGGCCACCACGTAGTCCTGTTCGAGCGCTTCACGGGTGCGCTCACTGCCCAGCATCGCCGGAACCGGCAGCAGCGTGGCGTGACCGTTACCCGCATGCGCGAAACGCTCGGCGACGTTATTGGTCTGCTCGGCCACGTTACGGATATTGATCGCGCCGTTCAACAGCACTACGTGCACGCCGTCGTTCCAGCGCGGCGGCAACCATTGCGCCATCTTGATCATGGTGCGGCCCCAGGACACGCCCACTAGTTGCGGCGGCGGCTGCAGCCCGGCCAGATAGCGGCCCGCCGCTTGCGTGACGACATTGAGTTCGACGTCCTCGTCGCCGCTGGTGGCGAGCACGATGGCTTCGCGCAGCCCGAAGCGGCGTTGCATTTCGGCTTCGAGATGCGGCAGGCGCGGCGAACGCGGAATGATTTCAATCCGCACGATGCCGACTTCCCGTGCTTCACGCAGCAGCCTTGCGACCTGCCAGCGCGTCAAGCCGGTCTCCTTGGCGATATCGCCCTGGGTTTTCTCAAGGTCGTAGTAGAGCTTGGCGACCTGCGCCATCAGTTGTTCGCGCTGCGGGTCGGAATTCAGCCGAGTCGGCAGCGAGTCGTTAGTGGAAGGGTTTGTCATGCTGCGGACCTCATGGCGTTGGCCGCCGCAATCGGCGGCCTGGAGACGATGGGACCCACCGTGTCGGTCGCCTCCCGATAGCGTTCGAGCAGAATCTGATATTGCTCGTGCGCTTGCGGGTCGGGGTCGATGCGCTCACCGCGCGTCGCGAAACTCGCGACCGCTTCGCGCAACTGCGCGCACTCGCCGACGCCGCACGCAGCCGCGGCGGCCGCGCCGATCAGCGTCAGGTTGTCGTGAGCGACGACCTCGAACGGGACACCCGTCGCATCGATGGTTGCGCGCAACCATAGCGGGTTCTTCTGAAAACCTCCAGCCGCGATCACGCGCTTCACGTCGATGCCCGCTGCGCGCAAGGTATGGAATACATTGGCCGAACCGAGCGCGATCGCTTCCACCGACGCGCGATAGACATCCTTGCGCTGATGATTGAGCGAGAGCCCGAGTATCGCGCCGCGCAACTCCGACGACCGGTACGGCGTGCGATTGCCCATCCAGTAATCGAGCACCAGCAAGCCGGTTTCGCCAGGCCTGAGCTCGGACGCCTCGGCGATCAGCGCCTGGTGGCCGGCGTCGTCGAGACCGAACATCTGGTGGGCAAGCCAATGCAGGATCGAACCCGCCGACACCTGGCCACCCTCGATCAGCCACGGCCCATCGATCAATGCGTTCGGGTACGGCCCCCACATGCCGGGTACGTCGACCCATTCGGGGATATGCATCAACTGGACGATCGACGTGCCGCCGATAAACAGCAGATCGCCGGGACCTGTCGCGCCTGCACTCAGCATGGCCATATGCGCGTCGATGCCGCCTTGAGCCACCACCGGCTGCCCCGCGATGCCGAGATGCTGCGCGGCTTCAGCCGTCAGCGGACCGATTCTTCCGCCGACGCGGATCACTTCTGCTGGCAGCTTGTCGGCAAGGTCCGGCACGCCGAGCCGTTCATACAGATCGATTGGAAAACGCTGCTGCACCGTGTCGTAATTCCATTTGCAGGTCGCGTTCAACTGCGACGCCACCCACTTGCCGGTGAGCCAGTAGTTCACCAGGTCGACGGCTTCGCAGATTCGCGCGGCCTCGCGATAGACCTCCGGTTCGTTATGAGCCAGCCAGATCGCCTTCGGCACGAGCCATTCGACCGCGTCGCCGCCGGTGCTCATCATCGGATGCCGGACCGAACGCGTATCGTTGGCTTCCATGCCGGCGCGGCAGTCCATCCATAACAAGGCGGGGCGCAGCGGTACACCGTCCTCGCGCGCGGCGACGACCGTCGACGAGGTCGTCGCCACACAAATACCGGCAATGCGCGGATGACCCGTGCTCGCCATGAGTTCGCGGCAGGCTTCGCCGAGTGCCTGCCACCATGTCAGCGGCGCCTGCTCGGCCCAGCCGAGCCGCGGATAAACCGTCGGATAACGCGCTTCCGTGACACGCACCAGCTTGTGCGTCGCCGCGTCGTACAAACCCGCACGAACACTGCCCGTGCCGAAGTCCAGCCCCAAGAGCAAGGACATCCTGTCTCCTCCTACGTATGTTTTGTTGACTACATATTACGCAGGCATCGACGAAGGCCGGAACACGACTTTGGCTGCCCCCTTCTTCTCGGCAAAATGCTTGAACATTTCCGGCAGCGCTTCGAGCGGAAGATCATGGGTGATCATGAAGTCCCAGCGCAGCGCGCCGGTCGCCAGCTTGTCGATCGCGGCCGTCCATTCATCGCCGGGGAACGGTGACGAGAACGAATTCCACGCGCCGTGCAACGACACTTCCTGACGCAGCAGGTGCGAGAAGCTTTTGGTGGTCAGCGAGACGTCCGCCGTCGGAATGCCAATGAACACCACATGACCGCCGGCGCCTGCCAGCTGGATCGCCTGGTTGATCGCGCTGGGATGGCCGGCCGCTTCGACGATCAGATGGCAACGCGGCAGCGACTCGTCGGGCTGGCCGCTCAACAGCGTGTGCGTCGCGCCGGCGGTACGCGCCATCTCCAGCTTGTCTTCAGAGATATCGATCGCGACGATGTTGCGCGCGCCCATCAATTTCATCCATTGAATCGCGAACAGGCCGATCGGCCCGCAGCCGACCACCGCCGCGTTCTGCCCCGCCTTCAACTCGCCTTGCCAGATTGCATGGATGGCGATTGCGGCAGGATCGACCAGCGATGCCGCGGTGGGATCCATATCCTGCGGCACCTTCACCAGATTGGTAAGCGGCACGTTGACGAATTCCGCATACGCGCCGTCGCGGCGGCTGCCGAAGTAATCGTAATCGAGGCAACGCGACGGATGCCCACGCAGACACTGGTCGCACTTCAGACACGGAATCAGCGGCGGCACCGTCACCAGTTCGCCGACCGAGAAGCCCTTCACATCGTCGCCGAGCGCTTCGATAAAACCGGCGAATTCGTGGCCGCAGATCAGCGGCATCACGTGCGCGCCTTTGCTCAGCATGCGCGGGATATCCGACCCGCACACGCCGCACGCCGCCACGCGCACCAAGGCGTGCCCCGCCTTGACAATGGGCTTCTCAACTTCTTCGACGCGGATGTCGCCCGGCCGATGCATGACTGCTGCTCGCACGATTAATTCCTTACCAAGTGAGTAAATGAAAACACCCGACGCGAGCCGCTCCAACGATCCGGCAAGCTGTGCCGGATAGGCGCTCGTGACCAGGTGATTCGGGCCGGCGGCTAACCGGCCCGGCAACGATCAGTAAACTTTCGGGTGGTATTCGCCGAACAGGCCGTCGTGTTTGATCTGCTTGACGTTGTCCTTGGTGACGACGGCCGTGCCGGCGTCGACGAACGCCGGCACTTTCTTGCCGGCCACGACCTGGCGTGCGGTCTGAATGGTGATATCGCCCAGATAGCGCGGGTCGTTCAGCGACGTCGCGACATACTGGTTACCCGTATCGATGGCGTTCAGCGCTTCGGACAAACCATCGACAGCCGCTACCAGCACGTCCTTGCGATTGGCTTCCTGCAGCACTTGCATCGCGCCGAGGGCCATGTCGTCGTTATGCGCGACGACAGCCTTCAGATCGGAATTCGCCTGCAGCAGGTCCTGCATCGCGGTGACGGCATTCGCGCGGATGTATTCGCTATACGGGCCTTCGACGATCTTGAAGCCGGTGCCGTTGAACGCCGTATGAAAGCCTTTGCGGCGATCCATCATGACCGTGCCGCCGGCATCGCCCTGAATCTCGACAATCTTGCCGCTCGTCACGCCTTTCTTCTTCAGCGCGGCAAGCAGCGCCTTGCCGGACAGCTCGCCCATCTTCACGTTGTCGCGGCCGATGTGGGCCGCCACGCTGCCATGCACGTCGCGATCGACCGTGATGACCGGCACGTGAGCGCGTTTTGCCGCATCGAGCGACGGCGCCACGGCGTCCGGGTTCACCGGATTGACGATCAGCACATTCACCTTGCGGGTGAGCAGGTCCTGAATGTCGTTGTTCTGCTTGTTCACGTCGCCGTTGGCGTCGAGAAAGATCAGCTCGTCGCCATCCGCCGCGGCGGCGGCCTGCGCGCCCTCCTTGAGCTGCACATAGAACGGCGACTGCAACGTGACCTGGCTAAAGCCGATCTTCAGACCTTTGGCGCATGCCGCTGAGGTTGCGGTCAGCGCGGCGGCCGCGATCAAAGCGACTGACACGAGCCGCAGGGGATGAACGGTGCTCTTGAACATTGGTTGTCTCCAAATTTGTTGTTTGATGCTCTTTGTATTCACAAATGTGATTCACAAACACATTTGTGAATACACGATAGGAGCTATCGGGGGGCTTGTCAACTGGCGGTACTGCAAATTCAAAGCAAATTGGCAACGCGCAAAGCGGTCGACGAACTCGCGGTCGAGCGCTCGTTCGTGATGGAGATGACTGACGGGAAAGACGACTAGACAACCGGCCGATCGACTATCGGCACCGGCTCAGCATGGCGCTGATAGTCGTCGTGAGAAGCGTGGGCGCACAAGGTTGCACGCCCTTGCCGGAAGATGCTGCGCGGCGATCGCGCGCAGAGATGGATTGCCAGACCGGCTCGAAACGGATCTAAGGCGTGGGTGCCTCGACATCCAGCGCCATCAACGCCGAACTCAAGGATTTCCCGTGCGCGTCGAGCGCAAGCGAGCGCGTCACGCCTCCGCCGAGCGCATGACCGAGTACGAAGTTGAACGCGGCAATGCCAGGCAGTTCATAACGCACCACGTCACCTTGAACGACATCGCCCAGATGCGCCTTGACCCGCTCCGGTGTCAATACCGCTCGCAGATGCTCGTAGTGCTTCGCGTCGTAACAGATCACGGAGATATTCAGCGTATTGCCCTTGTCGCCGGTACGCGAATGAGCAAGCTCACGCAGTTTCATATCAGGCCTCCATCAGCGAGAAAACCGGCTTCACATGCTCGCGCGGCAACAGGACCGATTGCACCGCGACGACTTCGCGCGCCGACTTCGTGACGCCGCCACCGCCCGCGGGTCCATTGGTGTAAAGCGTCTCCACCTCGTTGCCGATCTGCACCGCTTGCGCCAGCGATGTGGTGCGCCCCGCCACCCTTGCCCGCACCTCATAAGGCTCGGCGTAACCGGCTGCCACCGCGTCGCCATGCAAGGCATTCACGCCGATCAGATCGAAGCGCAATTCGCGCGTTGCCACACCGGTCAGCGCAAGCCGTTCCCGCACGATATTGAGTGCCAGCCGGGCACGCGCCAGCGCGCCTGGACCGCCGTACGATATCTGCCCTTCGCCGATATAACCGTCGAAGTAAGCGACGGATACCTTCAAGGTTTCCGTGCGCGGCGTGCCACGTCCACCACTCACATGAACGCGATCCGGCGCTTCCTGCCTGACACGCACCTGGGTGAAATCGGCGACCACGTCCGGTTGCAGATAGCGCCGCGGGTCGTGAATCTCGTAGAGCAGTTGCTCCTTGCACGTCGCCTCGGTCACCTGTCCACCGGATCGCGCGAGCTTGGTGATGACCACCGAACCGTCCGGCGCAACTTCGGCGATGGGAAAGCCCAGCCTCGCCAGATTGGGGACGTCCTTGAAACCCGGATCGGCAAAATAACCGCCGGTGATTTGGCCCGCGCATTCGAGCAGGTGACCGATCACCGTCGCCTGCCCGAGCGTCTGCCAGTCGTCCATCTGCCAGCCGAATTCGTGGATCAGCGGCGCCACGAACAACGACGGATCGGCGACACGTCCGGTCAACACGATCTGCGCGCCGGCGGCAAGCGCATCGACAATCGCCGTTGCGCCGAGATACGCATTCGCGGACACGAGGCGATCCGTGTACGAAGCGACGCTCTCACCGGACTCCTCAAAGCGGAAATTGCCCTGACGCACGACGTCGAGCACATCGTCCCCGGTGACCGCGGCAATCTTCACATCGCCGAGACCGAGCGAACTCGCGATCTCCGCGGTCTTGCGCGCCGCCGCGAGCGGATTCGCCGCGCCCATGTTCGAAATGATCCGCACGCCGTTGCGTATCGCCGCGGGCAATACCGCCTTCATGCGCGTTTCGAGCAATGGATCATAGCCAAGCTCGGGGTCTTTGCTGCGCGCCTGCTGCGCAATCGCAATGGTGCGTTCGGCGAGGCATTCGAACACGAGGTAATCGAGCGCGCCGTATTCCGCCAGTTCGACCGCGGGTTCGATGCGGTCGCCGGAATATCCGGCACCCGCGCCGATTCGCACCTGGCGTCTGGCTTGAGTGGTCATCATGCTGGTCGCATCCATTCAGTGAAACAGTCAAGCTCACAATGAGAATATCCCCAGCGCGACGCAGGCGATCGTCATCACGATCGACGCGCCGAACAGCAGGGGGAACGTGAATTTCTGATGGTCGGCGAGATCGATACCGCACAGGCCAACCACGAGGAACGTTGCCGGCGTCAGCGGACTGACCGGGAAGCCGGTCGTCATCTGGCCGAGCAGCGCGGCCTGGCCGACATGCACGGCGGGCACGCCGAGTTGGCCGGCCACTTCGGCAATCACCGGTAGCACGCCAAAGTAGAACGAGTCCGGGTCGAACAGCATGCTGAGCGGCATTGACATCAAGCCGAGCGCGACGGGAATGTGGCTTGCCATCGCGGGCGGCACGAAGCCCACTGCTGCCTGCGCCATCGCTTTCAGCATGCCGCTGCCTTGCATGACGCCAGTGAACACACCGGCCGCGAGCAGAATGCCGGCCATCATCAACGCGGCCCGCGCGTGAGCGTCGATACGTTTGCGCTGCATGTCGACGTTCGGATAGTTCACCATCAACGCGATGCACAGCCCCACCATGAACATGATGGCCGGCGGAATCTTCTCGCCCATTACGACCATCGTGCCGAGCACGAGCAGCGTCAATACGATGTTGAACCAGAAGTTTTTCGGCCGGCGCAGGACGTGCTCTTCAGGTGTCAGTTCGCGCTTCGGCATCGGCACCGAACCGCTCGCGCCCGTGAGGCCAAGCCGCTTTTCCTCGCGCCGCCCAAGCCAGAACGCCATACCGAAGACGAACACGAGGCCGATTGCCTGCACCGGAATCAGCGGATTGAACAACGCCGAAATCGGCAGATGCAGCGACGCCGACGCGCGGATCATCGGCCCTGTCCATGGCAGAAAGTTGATGCCGGCCGCCATCGAAACGGCTGCGGCCAGCACCCGGCGATCCATCTTCAAACGGTCGTAGAGCGGCAGCATCGCGGGAATCGTGACGAGAAAGCAGACCGCGCCGGAGCCGTCGAGGTGAATCAGCAATGCGAGCAGCGTGGTGCCCATCACAATGCGCGTGGGCCGTGTGCCGACCGCCCGCAGGATACGGTCGATGATCGGGTCGAGTGTGCCGGCGTCGGTGATGGTGCCGAAGTAAAGAATCGCGAACACGAACATCCCGACCACGGGCGCGAGGCTCTTGAGCCCGTCGATCACGAACTTGCTTGTCTGAAAGCCGAAGCCGCCAATGAGCGACGCCACGATCGGCACGATGATGAGCGCCACCAGTGGCGACATCCGTTTCGACAGGATCGCGCCGAGCAGCACGACGATGGTGGCCAGCCCCAGCAATGGCAGCATGTGCTTGTCTCCGATGTTGTTTTTTACTGCGATCCAGCGTAAGTTCGAGGCAGCAATAAATCAATTGAAATGATTTGATCGCAGCAATTACAAACCATCATGGATCTGAATCTTCGGGACATTCGCGCGTTTATCGCCGTCGCGCAAACAGGCAGTTTCACGCGTGCGGCGACACGGCTGCATCTGTCCCAACCGGCGTTGACGGTGCAGATTCGCCGCCTCGAGGAAACCGTGGGCATGCGGCTCTTCGATCGCAATAGCCGCAATGTCGCACTCACGCCGACCGGCCGCGAACTGCTGCCGCTCCTGCAGAAGTCGCTGCACGACATGGAACACGTGCTGATCGACGCGCGTGCGCTCGGCGAGGGAACCAGCGGCACCGTGCGAATCGCGTGTCTGCCGACTTTCGCGGCCAGCGTCCTGCCCGAACTCGTGCAGGAGATGAAGAAGGCGGTACCGCGCGTGAGCTTCCATGTGCGCGACGTGGTCGCCAGCATGGTCAACACGCTGGTGCGCAACGAGGAGGTCGATATCGGGCTGACCGGCGGCGAACTGGACGATGCCGGCTTCGGGGTGCTGCACGCGGGCATCGACCGGTTGGTGGCAGTTTTTCCGAAGCGTCATGCGTTGGCACGGCGGCGGCGCATCACGCTGGCCGACCTCGCCGCCGTGCCGCTCGTGTTGACCGCACCCGGCACGAGCGTGCGGGCGGTGGTCGATAGTGCCTTTGCAAACGCTCGCTGTGTGCCGGAGATCGCCTGTGAGCCGACCTACATGATGAGCGCCGTCGCCATGGCGCGCGCCGGGCTCGGCGTGACCATCCTGCCCGCATCGGCTCGCGAGGTCAGGGCGGAACCTGAACTGGTGGTCCGCCCCATCGACGAACCCGCGTTCACCCGTCCTATCGCCCTCATCAAGAAACGCGGCAGGACGCTGCCGCCCGTTACGGAAACCTTCGTTGCGGTGTTGATTGAAAAGCTCGGTGACGCAGCTGCGGCGTCCGGGTAAAACCATCGCGCGCTGCGCCGCGAATATCGTCGGGGGTACAGCTATTCACCGCGCAAGACAGGAACATGTCCAAAGGGCCTAATAAATCCCCATCGCTCCTTCAACACTGCGCACCATCGAAACCAGCCGCGGCCCGATATCCCCTTCCAGCTGATTCTCCTTCAGCAGATACGAAGGCACCCCGCAGTTGAACACCAGAATCTCGCCGTCCGCCGACGGTTTCATCGGCACGGCGACGGCATGCACTTCCTGCCGCAAGTCCCCGTACGAGACGCAGAACCCACGCTCATAGAAGTAATCGATGCCGCTCATCACGCGCTCGCGAAACGTATTCCATTCATTCGGCGCCTTGACCGCAATCTCATTGCAGAGCGCCTCACGCCGCTCGGCCGGCAGCGCGGCGAGCAGCGCGCGGCCCATCGCGGTGCGTACGATCGGATAGCTCAGGCCGATATCGGCCGGCAAACCCAAAGGCGTCGTGCTGCGGCTGCTTTCCAGATACACGACATTGAGCCGGTCACGCATGCCGAGCGAGACCGAGCCACGAATCTGATCGGCCAGGTCCTTCATGGAAGGCCGCGCGATCTGCCGCACAGTCAAGCTCGCGAGCAACGGATAGCTCAACGACAGCACGGCCGAGCCGAGCTGAAACTTGTTGTTCATACGATTGACGCGCAAGTAGCCGAGGCGCGTGAGCGTGTAGGTGAAGCGCGAGATGGTGGCCTTGGTCATGCCGGTCCGCGCCGCCAGTTCCGCATTGCCGAGCTGCGATTCGCGCGGCGTGAAGCAATGCAGGATGTCGAGGCCGCGCGCCAGCGTCGTGGCGAACTGCCGGTCGCCGTCGAATTCGTCGGGCACATAGCGGGCCTTCGAATCCAGATAGTCGCTTGTCAGCGCTGCCGCTTTGGAAAGCTTGTTGCTGGCTGCCATGATCGTCTTCCTCCAGATAGCCCATTTTGCGCGTCCTGTTCAGCATATCCAAACTCTGTTCTGCAGAGTCGAACAAATCACGCCGTCATCCTGTAAATATTCGATAGTAAAGGCATAAATCGACTCACATGACGGAGACAGGCATGACCATGAACCCCTCGCATTTCGACTCGATGCTCGCGGACGTCGCGCGTTTCGTTCGTGAAGAAGCAATGCCGCGCGAAAACGAGATCGAGCAGGCAGATGCCGTGCCGGCGGATCTCGTCGAACGCATGCGCGAACTCGGCTATTTCGGCTGGAGCATTCCGCGCGATTTCGGCGGCGCAGGACTTTCGACGGAGCAGCTCGTGCGCGGCGCGTTTGAGCTCTCGCAAGCCTCGGTGGCATTCCGCGCGCGGGTCGGCACCAATACCGGCATCGGTTCGGAAGCGCTCGTCGCCGACGGCACCGACGCGCAGAAGCAGCACTATCTGCCGCGTCTCGCCTCGGGTGAATTGACCGGCGCTTTCGCACTGACCGAAGCGGACGCCGGTTCGGACGCCACCGCGTTGCGCACCACCGCGCGGCGCGACGGCGATCACTACATTCTCGACGGCAGCAAGTGCTTCATCACCAACGCGCCGATCGCTGACCTGTTCACGGTGATGGCCCGCACCGATCCGGCCACGCCCGGCGCCGGTGGCATTTCCGCATTTCTCGTCGAACGCGGCATGCCCGGTCTCTCCACCAGCGCGCCTTATGACAAGATGGGCCAGGCGGGCTCGCCGGTCGGTGACGTGGTGTTCAATGCGTGCCGCGTGCCTGCTGCGAATCTGATCGGCGGCGTCGAAGGCCAGGGCTTTCGTACCGCGATGAAGGTATTGAACAAGCAGCGCATTCATCTGGCCGCGCTGTGCACGGGCCCCGCGATGCGGATGCTTGAAGAAGCCGTTGCGTACACATCGAAACGCGAGCAGTTCGGCAAGCCCGTAGCCGAGTTCCAGCTCGTGCAGGCGCTGATCGCCGAATGCCAGACCGAAATTTTCGCCGCGCGCTCGATGATTCTCGAAACAGCGCGCAAACGCGATGCGGGCGAGGACGTAGCGCTGGAAGCGTCGATGTGCAAGATGTTCGCCTCGGAGATGTGCGGACGCGTCGCGGATCGCGCGGTCCAGATGCTCGGTGGACGCGGTTATCTCGCGGGCAATGCGGTCGAGCGGTTCTACCGCGATGTGCGCGCGTTTCGCATTTATGAAGGCACGACGCAGATTCATCAGTTGAACATCGCGAAGATCACGTTACGGCGCGCGGCTGAACGGGATCTGGCAAACCAGAAGAACAGCGAGAAGGACAGCGTTCGAGCCAACGCTGCGCGTGCAGCATGAGCGCCGCCATGAACACCGTCACTAACTCAACCACGCTCGATACAAACACGCTCGACATTGGCCGGCTCGTCGATCCGCGCTCGATCGCGATCATCGGCGCCTCGAACGATCCGAAATCGATCAGCGGCCAGCCGATGCGCTTTCTCAAGCAGCACGGTTATCAGGGCGTACTGTATCCGGTGAATCCGAAATATGCCGAGATCGACGGCGTGGCATGCCATGCCGGCATCGCCGTTTTGCCCGCTACGCCCGATCTCGCACTGATCCTCGTCGCAGCGCGTCGTGTTCCCGACATGCTGCGTCAATGCGGCGAAAAAGGTATCGGTTTCGCGATCGTCTACAGCTCCGGTTTTGCGGAAGCGGGCGAAGCCGGCGCCGCATTGCAGCGCGAATGCGCGGAAGTCGCGAAGGCGTTCGGCATCCGCGTGATCGGTCCGAACTGCCAGGGATTCGTCAGCACGGGCGCCGGCGTCTATGCCGGATTCGGTGCGCCATTCGGCGTCGATTACCGGCGCGGCGGCCTGTCACTGATTTCGCAAAGCGGAGGGTTTGGTTGCGCGCTATTGCTCATGGCAGACGAGCTCGGCATCGGCTTGCGGCATTTCATCACCACCGGCAATGAGGCCGACGTCAGCCTGCTCGATCTGGTCGATGCCTGTATCGCCGACCCGCAGACGTCGCTGATCGCCGCGTATATCGAAGGCTTGAAGGATGCGCGGCGCCTCGTCGACGTCGCCAACCGCGCGCTCGACGCCGGCAAACCGCTGCTCGCATGGAAAGTCGGCAACACGGCCGACGGTGCCAAAGCAGCCGCGTCGCACACGGCGAATCTGGGCGGTGCGTCCGCACTCTATCGCACGGCGTTCCGCCAGACCGGCGTAATCGAAGTCACCGATGTCGCGGACCTCGGCGACTACGCCAAGGCGTTCGAAGCCAAACGCCTGCCGCGCGGCAACCGGATTGCGGTCGTCACGCTCTCGGGCGGCGCCGGCATTCTGATCACCGATGCCTGTGCTGAACGTGGCATGTCGGTGCCCGCGTTGTCGGCCGCCACGTTGGAACGGCTCAAACCGATCGTGCCCGCGTTTGCCTCGCTGAACAATCCGATCGATCTCACCGCGGGCATCCTCGCCGAGCCGAAGATTTTTGCCGACGCATTGCAGATCATTGCCGACGATCCGAACATCGACGCCATCGCGATCATGGCAGCCGCAGCGAGCGGAGAAGTGGCACGCGCAATGGCCGAGGCAATCGTGCGCGTCTACGAGAGCACGACCAAGCCGATGATGCTCGCCTGGAACGCGCGCCGCGACATGGCCCGCGAGGCGTACGAGATGATCGAAACGCATGGCGTGCCGTTGTATGCAACGCCTGTACGTTGCGGACGCGCGTTCGCGGCATTGTCGGACTATGCGCAGGCGCGGCGGACGCGTGCAGCGGCATGCAGCGCCGAACCGCTTGCGCCGCGGCAATACGATGTCGAGCCAGCCCGCGCTTTGCTGGCTGCAAGTCAGGGCGATCTGACCGAACACGCGTCGCAGGCGTTGCTGCGCAATTACGGCATCGAGACGCCCAGGAGCGCACTCGCGCTTGACCGTGACGAAGCATGCGCCATCGCGAGATCGATCGGCTTTCCGCTGGTGATCAAAGTGCAATCGCCCGACATTCCGCACAAGACGGAAGCCGGCGCTGTGCGGGTCGGCATCCGCGATGAAGGCACGCTTGCCGACGCCTTCGACGACATTGTCGCGAATGCGCGCCGCCATGTGCCTCATGCGCGAATCGAAGGCGTGCTGGTGCAGGAAGAGATCCGCGATGCGATCGAGATGATCGTCGGCGTTGAAAACGATGCATCGTTCGGACCGGCTGTGATGTGCGGTCTCGGCGGGATCTATGCCGAAGTGCTGAAGGATGTGACATTCCGGCTCGCCCCGGTCACACACGCCGATGCCCACGCGATGATCCGCGAACTGCGCGCCTTCGCGATGCTCGACGGTGCGCGCGGCAAACCGCCAGGCGATATCGAGGCGCTCGTCGAAACAATCGTCGCGCTCTCCACGATGGCGCTCGACCACCAGGCGAGCCTGAAGGAACTGGATATCAATCCGCTTTTCGTGCTGCCCGTGGGCAAAGGCGTGCGAGCCGGCGACGCGTTGGCGCGCTGTATGCCGCGCGCGTCCGACGCCGCGCATATTGCCGCTGCCGCCGACAACATGCACGAAAGCGAGCATTGCGCTCCGGCTGTCGTGGACGGATAGTGAGGCGGTGCCAGGCCGCTTTGAGACCGGACGTCGCTGATTTGCCGTACATACAGCGCTAACCATCGCGCTAAAACCGCACGACGCGTGGCAACACGCATCGCAACAGACACAGCGACGTTCACCGCAGTTGGCATTCTTCGCGAGACCATCATGCACGGCTATTCGCATTCAGGCACATCGGCAACAGACGACCTCACACCTGTCGAAGTCGAACGCACTTACCGCAAGATCTTTTTCCGGCTGATTCCGTTACTGTTTCTCTGCTACGTGATCAGCTATATCGACCGCGTCAATATCAGCTTCGCCAAGCTGCAGTTCATGCACGACCTCGGCTTCTCGGAGTCGACTTACGGCCTGGGCGCAGGGCTTTTCTTCATCGGCTATGTGCTATTCGAAGTCCCGAGCAATCTGTGGATGCAGCGCGTCGGCGCACGCCGCACGCTGTTGCGCATCATGTTCGCGTGGGGGTTGGTGTCGAGTCTGATGATGTTCGTGCGCACGCCGACGCAGTTCTACGCGATGCGCTTCCTGCTCGGCGTGACCGAAGCGGGCTTCTTCCCCGGCATCATCTTCTATCTGAGCTGCTGGTTCCCAGGCGCGCGGCGCGCTCGCGTCACCGCATTTCTGATGATGGCGACGGCGGTGGCAGGCATCATCGGCGGCCCGATGTCCGGGTTCATCATGACGCGGCTGGCCGGCCTCGGCGGCTTGCCGGGCTGGCAGTGGCTGTTCCTTCTCGAAGGCGTGCCGGCCGTGACACTCGGGATCGTCGCGTTCCTCACGCTCGGCGACAAGCCGGAAGACGTAAGCTGGCTCGACGAGCGCGAGAAAGCGCTGGTGTCGCGTGAACTCGCCGCCGATGAGAAGACCAAGCAAACCGGTCATCTCGACGGCCTGCGCGGCGCGCTCGCGAACCCACGCGTGTATTTCGCGGCGCTCGTCTATTTCGCGGTGATGATGCCGTTCAACGCGATCGGCTTCTGGGCGCCGACCATCATCCGCGACCTGGGTGTCGCCAACGTGCTGGACATCGGACTGCTGTCCGCGCTCGTCTTCGTCGCGGCTGCGCTCGGTACCTATGTAGTGGGCGCCAGTTCCGACCGGACCATGGAGCGGCGCTGGCACGTCGCGGCCAGCGCCTGCGTGACCGCGCTGGCGTTCGCGCTGCTGCCGGCCGCCGGCCATAACGTCGCGCTCGGCGTGGGTTTGCTGGCGCTGGCGGCGGCTGCGTCGTATGGGTCCTTCGTGGTGTTCTGGACGATTCCGCAGACCTTCCTGCCGCGTTCGTCGGCGGCGGGCGGCATCGCGATGATCACGAGCCTCGGGGGCACCGGCGGTTTCGTGAGTCCGGCGTTCGTCGGCTGGGTCAAGACGCAGACCGGCAGTGCGCAATATGGGCTGATTGGATTGGCAGTGGTGCTGCTGGCCGGGGTCGTGTTAATGCTGGTGGTGTTTCCGGCGCCGGGAAGAAAAGTCGCCGGTCCGGCAATGGGCGGCAGTGCGAACGCGCCGACGCAACAGGGGCTGGGCCAGACGAATCATTGAGACGTGTGCGGAGGAGTCGGCCTATCTGCCGGCTCCTCCGGCTTAGGGCGCTAGTGGCAGCGCCACGCCGCTGCATGTGTTGACGCTGCCCCACGGCCGTCCGAACGCGAAAATCCGTAGCCTGGTTGATTTTCTGGTGGCAGCGCTGGCAACCTAGTGGATCCTTGGGTTGCCAGGCTCACCAGGAAGGCACCGTTTATGGAATTCCACGACGACGACCTCACCCATTTCGAAGCGCATGGCGCGGCCCCATTGCCGGTCTCGGACGACCATGGCGACGTGGAGCACGAAGGCGCGCGAATCTGGTACGCGTCATACGGCATCGGTGCGCCGGTGATCCTGCTGCATGGCGGTCTGGGACACAGCGGCAACTGGGGCTATCAGGTCCCGGCGCTGGTCGGCTCCGGGCATCGCGTGGTGGTGGTCGATAGCCGCGGCCATGGTCGCAGCACCCGCGACGCGCGCCCCTATATGTATGAGCTGATGGCCTCCGACGTTCTGGCCGTGATGGACGCACTACAGCTCGACCGGGCAGCGATGGTGGGTTGGAGCGACGGCGCGTGCGTCGCCCTGGTGCTGAGCCATCAAGCCCCGGAACGTGTCGCAGGCGTGTTTTTCTTCGGCTGCAACATGGATCCGGGCGGGACGAAAGAATTCGTGCCGACGCCGATCATCGATCGCTGCTTTGGGCGGCATGCCAAAGACTATGCGCAACTCTCCGCGACGCCCGCCGACTTCGACGCATTTGTCGGCGCGGTCAGTGAAATGATGAGAACCCAACCCAATTACTCGGCGCACGATCTGGCCGGGATTCGCGTGCCGGTTGCGATCGTCCAAAGCGAACACGACGAGTTCATCAAACCGGAACACGCCGAATATCTCGCCCGCAGCATCCCCGGCGCGGCGTTGACGCTCCTGCCTGGCGTGAGCCACTTCGCCCCGCTGCAACGGCCGGCGCAATTCAACCGCGTGATGCTCGCTTTTCTGAAGCGGGTTCTTCCCTGAACGGAACGATCGCACGTGAGGTTTCGCTCCGCTGCGAATGCATGCCGCCCCACTATTTGGCCACAACGCCGAAATTTCACGATATGGCATGAGCCCTTGCTTCGTAAAAAATCGTGGTGCGTGGCACAAATTCGCCATTTCGCAATGCCGCCCCACGTTGCACATCGTAAAACGTCGAGTGCAAGTCTTTATTTTTAAACGATATTTTTTGATCGAATGAACCGTCTAACAGACTCTTGCGCCATGACCCGCTGACGTAGACTCTTTTACAAGAGCCGACGCTTCATAGGACGCAGCGAAAGACGGGACGAAGACGCAAGTCGCAGTAGGTCCCCCGCCCGCACATGAAGCATGTCACGGCATCGCGGTTTTTAATTGGCAATTGGGAGACTAAAAATGAAAGGCTTTCGCTTTGGATCGACCCAGGGAGCGTTCTACATTTTGCCGGGCCAGGACGGTTGGGAGGCAACCTACGGCAACGAAACGCTCGGTGAATTTTCCAGCCCGCAACAGGCAGCCGATGAAGTCGCACGCGGCCTGACCTGCCCGCAGCTGACCGAAGTGGACACATCGACGCTCGAGATTCCTGAAAAGCTCTGCGATTGGGAAATCGTTCACGTATGAGGGCAGGCATGACCGCCACTCACGTCCGCGTAGAAACGACGATGGCGCTCCTCGGGAGCGCCATCGTCTTGTTTGCTGCTTACTTCAGTGCCTGTTTCGGTACTTTGAGGAACGGCTTCAGTACCTCATTCAGCACGTCATTCCGACCATTAAGCAACCGCGTCCACGATCTTGTTCAGCGTGGCGCTCGGGCGCATGGCCTTGCTCGTCAGTTCGACATTCGGACGGTAGTAACCGCCGATATCCACCGGCTTGCCTTGCGCTGCACCCAGCTCTTCGATGATCTTCGCTTCGTTGTCGGCCATCGCCTTGGCCACGCCGGCGAACTGCGCTTGCAATGCGGCGTCTTCGGTTTGCGCGGCGAGTGCTTCGGCCCAGTACATGGCCAGGTAGAAGTGGCTGCCGCGGTTGTCGATACCGCCAATCTTGCGCGCCGGCGACTTGTCGTTGTCGAGGAACTTGCCCGTTGCCTGATCCAGCGTCCTGGCCAGAATCTGCGCCTTCGGGTTGTGATACGCGCCACTCAGGTGTTCGAGGGAAGCCGCCAACGCCAGGAATTCGCCGAGCGAGTCCCAACGCAGGAAACCTTCTTCGACCAGTTGCTGAACGTGCTTCGGCGCCGAACCGCCCGCGCCCGTTTCGAACATGCCGCCACCCGCCATCAGCGGGACGATCGACAGCATCTTTGCGCTGGTGCCCAGTTCCATGATCGGGAACAGGTCGGTCAGGTAGTCGCGCAGCACGTTGCCGGTGACCGAGATCGTGTCCTTGCCGGCGCGGATGCGATCGATCGAGAACTTCGTCGCTTCGACCGGCGTCATGACACGGATATCCAGACCGCTGGTGTCGTGGTCCTTCAGGTACTGCTCGACCTTCTTGATGATCTGGGCGTCGTGCGCGCGCGCTGCGTCCAGCCAGAAAATAGCCGGCGTGCCGGTAGCGCGTGCGCGGTTCACCGCGAGCTTGACCCAATCCTGGACCGGCGCATCTTTGGTCTGGCACATGCGCCAGATGTCGCCGGCTTCAACTGCCTGCTCGATGAGCACCGTACCGGCTGCGTCGGTCACGCGGACCACGCCGTTCGCCGGGATCTGGAACGTCTTGTCGTGTGAACCGTATTCTTCCGCGGCTTGCGCCATCAGGCCGACGTTCGGCACCGTGCCCATCGTGACCGGGTCGAATGCGCCGTTCTTCTTGCAGTCTTCGATCACAGCCTGGTAGACGCCGGCGTAGCAACGGTCCGGAATCACAGCCTTGGCGTCGTGCAGTGCGCCGTCCGCGCCCCACATCTTGCCCGACTCGCGAATCATGGCCGGCATGGAAGCGTCGACGATCACGTCGCTCGGCACGTGCAGGCTGGTGATGCCCTTGTCCGAGTTGACCATGGCCAGTTGCGGGCGTTGCTCGTACTGCGCCTTGATGTCGGCTTCAATCGCTTCACGCGTTTGCTCCGGCAGATCCTTCAGACGCGCGTACAGATCGCCGATACCGTTGTTCGGGTTGAAGCCGGCTTGCGCCAGTGCGTCAGCGTGCTTGGTCAGCACGTCTTTGTAGAACACCGACACCACGTGACCGAAGATGATCGGATCCGACACCTTCATCATGGTGGCTTTCAGGTGCACCGAGAACAGCACGCCCTTGCTCTTCGCATCGGCGATTTCCGCTTCGATGAAGCTGCGCAGCGCGTTCTTGCTCAGTACCGAAGCGTCGATGATCTCGCCCGCTTGCACGGCCGTCTTTTCTTTCAGAACCTTCGCCGAGCCGTCGGCGGCGAACAGTTCGATCTTCACGGCGCCGGCGGCTGCGATCAGCGCCGATTTTTCGCTGCCGTAGAAATCACCGCTGCTCATGTGCGCCACGTGCGACTTCGAGTCCGCGCTCCAGGCGCCCATTTTGTGCGGGTGCTTGCGTGCGTAATTCTTGACCGACAAGGGCGCGCGGCGATCCGAATTGCCTTCGCGCAGAACCGGGTTCACGGCGCTGCCCTTGATCTTGTCATAGCGAGCCTTGACGTCTTTTTCAGCGTCGGTATTCGCTACGTCCGGATACGGCGGCAGCTTGAAACCCTGGTCGCGCAGCTCGGTAATCGCAGCCTTCAGTTGCGGCACCGAAGCGCTGATGTTCGGCAGCTTGACGATGTTCGCTTCCGGCCGCGTGGTGAGTCCACCCAGTTCCGCCAGATCGTCGGAACCCTTCTGTTCCGCGGTCAGGTAGTCCGGAAATGCAGCGATGATCCGGCCAGCAAGCGAAATATCGCGCGTTTCAACGATCACGTCGGACGAGCGCGTGAACGCCTTGACGATCGGCAGCAGCGAGTAAGTCGCCAGAGCAGGCGCTTCGTCGGTCAGGGTGTAGATGATCTTAGGCGATGTGGACATGTTTGATGCTTTGCTAAGTGAAGTGGTAGACAGAGCGTTCGTGGCGCTGAGCCCGCGGGTGCGACGAAGCAGCAAAAATGCAGCGCGACCCACGGCACTACTTTTTACGGCCCGACCGTGAGTATATGCGTGTTTTCCAGTAGCCGCTGCTAAACAAACATATCGCCGTCATGCCCCAAAAGGGGCCGAGCCCCGCCACTCAAGGCTTACAGCCTATTACCCTATGACTTAAGACAGATGTCTTATAGATGACCTACGATGCAAAATAGATTGTTAATGCGAATCAGATGCATTACCATTCGTACGAAGTTGCAGTTTGGACCATCCGTTTAACCACCACTCGCTCGAATACTGCCGTTTCGCACATCTCTGGTGCGCGGCGGCGCCAACCTGCCCAATTCAAACAACATGCAGAATCTATTTGTCGCCAGCCGCTCAGTGCGGCCAACGTTTATGCGCGGCCATCGCCGCACGCCGTCGCTACTCAGTGCGGGGCTGTTCGTCAGCGTCGGTTTATCGTTGTCGACGCTGTCGTCATCGGGATGGGCGCAGGTTGTGCCGGCAAGTGACGCCACCGCCACGCTGCCGGCCGTAAGTGTCTCGGCAACGAAAGACACCACCGTGGCGCAAGCCGACACCGTCAGCGCCGGCGCGCTGGGGTCGCGCAAGCAGGTGGACACGCCGTTCTCGACGCACGTCGTGACGAGCGACGAGGCGCAAGACTTGATGGCAACGACCGCCAACGATCTGTTCAAGTACGACCCGGCGGTAGCGAGCATCAGCGAAAACGGGATCAGCGAAAACGCCATGTTCACCGTGCGCGGCATGCCGATCGACACGTTGAACAGCGTCAAGGTGGATGGCCAGACGTTCCCGTCGTGGGACACGGATCTCTCGCTCGAACCGTTTGAGCAGGTCGAGTTGCTCAAGGGCCTGTCCGGCTTCATGTATGGCTTCGGCTCGCCGGGCGGTATCGTCAACTACGTCCTGAAGCGCCCGACCGACGATCCCTACCGCAGCATCTCGATCGGCTACAAGTCGGCCGGCGTGTTCAGCGAGGCGGTCGATCTGGGTGGCCGTTTCGGCAACGACAACCGTTTCGGCTATCGCCTGAACCTCGTCAATGAAGACGGCAACACCGCTGAAGACCACGGTCACGTGCGCCGCCAGGTGGCCTCGCTTGCATTCGACTTCCGCGTTACCCCGGACCTGACCTTCAGCGCCGACGCCTTCTATCAGAAGCGCAAAACCAACGGCACGCTATTCGGCCTGATGTTCGGCACCGGCCTCGGCATTCCTGACGCAAGCACCGTCACCCATGCGCTGACGCAGCCGCAGAATTACTATCAGACCGAGATGGCCTCGTTCGGCACGGGCCTCGATTACCGCCTCTCCGAAAACTGGCATGCGAGCGTGAAATACCGCTTTGCCAAAGAGAACCGCACCAATTCGGACAGCTTCCTGTATGTCACCGACGACGCGGGCAATTATTCGAACACGCTTTATGCGGCGATGACGCGTTACTTCTATCAAAACGTCGACGCGATGGTGCAGGGCAAATTCAACACCGGCAGCATCAGGCACGACGTGGTCATCGGCGCGGGCTTCGAGACGCAAACCAGCGAGTACAGCAACAGCTACGGCTGGAATAACGGCTACTTCCTCGGCAACGGCAATCTGTACAACAGCACACTGTTGACCAACGCTGAAGTCAGCATCGGTTCGGAGCTTTACCGTCAGCAGCGCACCACGCAGGCCGCCGTATATGCGAGCGACACGGTGCAGCTCACGTCACGGCTGTCCGCCCTGGTCGGCGTGCGCTACACGCAATACCGCGAGCACGTGTACGACCCGAGCGGCGCCGTATCGTCGCAATACAGCGCGGATCCGGTCACGCCGACCTTCGCGCTGATGTTCAAGACCGATCCGTACTCCACGGCGTACGCGAGCTATGTCGAATCGTTGGAACAGGGTGGTGCGGCATCGAACACCAACCTCAACTACCCGGCCACATTCGGCCCTCTGAAGAGCAAGCAGTACGAAGTCGGCTTCAAGACGGACCACAGCAAGTGGGGCGCCAATCTCGCGCTGTTCCGTGTCGATCAGGGCTATAACTATACGAACTCGGCCAACATCTTCGTGCAGGACGGCACGAAGCGCTATACCGGCGTCGATGCAAGCGGCTGGCTTGCGCTGACGAACGAATGGCGCGTGATGGGCGGCGTGATGTGGCTCGACACGAAGGCAGTCGATGTGGACGACGCCAGCGTCGAGGGCAAGCGTGTATATGGGGCGCCACGGTTTACCGTGACCGGTCGTATCGAATACAACCCATCGTACCTGCGTCCGCTGACGCTGGCGTTTGGTGGGAAGTATGTCGGCAACCAGGCGGTCGATGCGGCTAATACCCAGTTCGTGCCGGCTTATGTCACTTACGATTTGAGCGGCCGCTACGAGACCAAAATCGCCGGGAAAGATGTGACGTTCCGGGCGGGGATCAACAATCTGTTCAACCGCCGTTACTGGACCACGGCGTGGGGTTACTACGTGGCGCCTTCGCCGACACGCACGGCTGTAGCCAGCGCGACGTTGCAGTTCTAGTCACGACGCACAATGGGTGCGCCTGCTGCAGGCGCACCCAACATAGCGGGAATCTCCGCAACCAGCGCGTCGATCGCGCAGCGCGTTTTCAAGGGCAGATATCGCGTCTTAGGCCACACCACGTGGATCTCCTGAGAAGGCCGAAAGCAGTTCTCCATCACCGTCACCAGTTCGCCTGTTTCCGCATAGCGTGCCAGCAGCCAGCTCGGCAACCAGGAGAGGCCGAACCCCGCAATAGCGGCATTGACAATTCCCTGCATGTCGTCGAAAGCAAGCTGCGGCCAAACATCCGCGCGACGGATTTGTCCATCGACGTCGAGCACGTCCCACGGGTCAGCGGCCCCTGCTCTCAAGTAAGCAATAACGACGTGGCCGCGCAATTCATCCACGTTGCCCGGCGTGCCATGCCGCGCCAGATAGGAAGGGGCGGCGCCGATACTCGCATACTGCATACCGAGCTTTCGCGCCGCGAGGCTGACGCTGTCGACCAGCGGACCGATCCGCACCACGAGGTCGAAACCCTCTTCCACCATGTCCACGAAACGATCGCTGATCGAAATATCGATCCTCAACTGCGGATGCCTGCGCGCAAGCCGGAGCAGCACCGGCGCCACACAATGATGACCGAAGGCCTGCGGCACGCTTACCCGCAAACGCCCTTTGGGTTCACGCCGGCCTGAGTCCAGATCGGCCTCCGCGGCCTCGAGTTCGGCGAGTGCACGCACACAGCGGTCGTAATAGGCTTGCCCGTCTTCCGTGAGACTTTGGCTGCGCGTCGTGCGATTGAGCAGGCGCACACCAAGACGCTTTTCGAGCCGGACGATCACCTTGCCGACGGCCGAGCGCGTCAGGTTCAAGCGTTCCGCGGCTACCGCAAAACTGCCCGCCTCCACGACGCGCACAAACGTCGTCACACCATCCAGGATGTCGCTCATCACTTCACCTTATTGAATCCTTACAGGACGCATTTATGGGATTTATTCGCGTCAATCGGGACTTAAATTCCCACTATATTACACAATCCATGGTGGCTAAGCCCATCGACTATTGAGGTGAATTTCTATGTCCAGGTCTCGGATCGCTCCGCCAGGGCGCGACAGGCAACACCAGGCGGCCGCTGCAACAGAACGTCAATCGACGTCGAGTAAGACGCCTGTCGCTCAGGCGGCCCGCCCCTTCCCCATTCCGAAGAACATGCTGGCGCTGGCCGCCGTTTGCCTGTCTTCCTTGATGTTCGGCCTCGAAATCTCCAGCGTGCCGGTGATCCTACCCACACTCGAACGGCTTTTGCATGGCGACTTCAAGGGCATGCAATGGATCATGAACGCCTACACGCTCGCGGTAACGACCGTGCTGATGGCGACGGGCACGCTTGCGGACAGATACGGCCGCAGACGGATATTTGTGATCGGGATTGCGTTGTTCGGCATCACGTCGTTGATTTGCGGATTCGCGCAGAGCGTATCGACGCTGATCGTCGCGCGTCTGTTGCAAGGTGCGAGTGGCGGCGTGATGTTGATATGCCAGGTGGCGATCCTTTCGCACCAGTTCAACGAAGGACCTGAGCGCGCCCGCGCATTCAGCGCGTGGGGCATCATCCTGGGCATTGGGCTAGGCTTTGGGCCGATCATCGGCGGAATGATCGTTGCGTTGTCGGGTTGGCAATGGGTCTTCTGGGTGCACGCGCTGCTCGCCGCCACGACCTTGATATTCGTTTTCGGTGGCGTGCAGGAGTCGCGCGATCCCCACGCGCATACCCTCGACATTGCTGGCATTGTCACGCTCTCACTGGCGGTATTTGGCCTCGTGTATTTCATCACGCAGGGCTCGGACATGGGCTTTACGAGTCCGCGTGCGATCTTCATCGTCGTGGCGACGCTGGTGGCTTTCGCAGCCTTTCTTTGGGCGGAACAACGCAGCGCCCGCCCCATGTTCGACTTCTCGGTCTTCAGGATTCCGCAGTTTTCTGGCGCACTGATGGGTTCCGCGGGGATGAATTTCAGCTTCTGGCCGTTCATGATTTACTTGCCGATCTATTTCCAGATCGGACTCGGCTACGACAGCGTGAGCGCGGGCATGGCGTTGCTCGCCTATACGTTGCCGACGCTCCTATTTCCACCACTTGGTGAACGCCTGGCGTTCCGTTACGGATCGGGAATTGCCATCCCTGCTGGGCTCTTCACGATCGGCCTCGGCTTCATCCTGATGCGCTACGGCAGTAGCGCCGCGCATCCGGGCGTGCTGGCCATGCTGCCAGGCTGCGTACTCGCTGGTGCCGGTCTCGGCCTGACCAACACACCCGTCACCAACACAACGACTGGCGCGGTTCCCGCCGAGCGCGCGGGCATGGCCTCCGGCATCGACATGAGTGCACGAATGATTACGCTTGCGATCAACATTGCGTTGATGGGCGCGATCCTGGTGGCGGGCATCCTGTTCAGCCTGAAGTCGAAACTTCCGGCGACGTTCGACACCGCGCCACTCGGCCATCTGGCGGAGAAAATTGCAGCGGGAGATGCCCAGGCAGTCCGAGCGGGAATCCCGGCGTTGGCACAGATCGATCCCGCGGGGACTGCCGTTCACGCAGCGCTGATAGAAGGCTTCGGCTGGGTGATGCTATACGGCGGCGTGGGCGTATGGGTACTCGCGGTGCTCAGCTTTGTGGTGTCGGGAAGTGCATCGAGGAGACTGAAAAAAGTAGCGGCAGCGCCAGCACGCCAGTCCATTCAATGCGACTCATGCTGAACGGCGAAACACGGGCCGCGAGCGACCCGTGTGAGGGTCAGCATAAAAGCAGCACATCCGCTTACGGAGATCGGTGTTAAGAAATGCACATCGGCGCGCGCAGCGCCGCCGGAAGAATGACGCCTTTGTCACTTACGGCGAATCTGCGAGGGCACGGATTCCAGATGTACCACTACCCCCTCCAACAAGCCGGGGGACCCGCTTATGAGCTAGCGGTGTGAGCCGCTTTCTCTTGCTCACTTCTCTTTGCGGCGGCAAAGAGAAGTGAGTGCCTGCCCCGCACAGGGGCGACACTAATAGACCAATAACAATTCAAGGAAAGGCCAACACCATAGGCACACAACAACAAGCGCCGCGCAGGCAAACAAAAGAGGAAAAGACCAACCAATCAAACTTCAGACTTCAGACTTCACACGATACTCAGCCAGCATAGCAAGCCCTTCATGCAATGCGGGAAATAGGCTGCGGTTGAAGTTATTCCAACGCAGTTCCAGAATCGTGTCATCTTTATCGATCTCAGTGCTCAGCACATCATGAATCACTTCACCCGAATCGATCCCATTATCGACGTAATGAAACGAAGCCCCGGTAAGATAAAGCGGCTCCACCTCCACAGTTTCCATCGTCTTCCAGTTCACCACCTTCTTGCCACGCGCCCCATACAATGCATCGAGCGTCGCATACGCACCCCGCCGCTCATATGGCGACTCCTCCCGCGTTACGCCCGGATGAATATTGACGATCTTGCGCTCGAACAGTGCCCCCGGCCGCACCAATTCATCGAGAATAATCAACAGTCCATCCAGCACGACGATATCGGCCTTCAGTTCGACCAGCGTATCGAGCAAATGCTTCTCAAATCGGCTCTTGCCTGCCGTGCGTCCCGCTGCGCCAAGCGGCTCACGCCGATAAGCCGACGGAATGGCAAGCAACAGATCATTGACAGCTTTACCCTGCACCCGCAAATTCGGCGGATAGAACCACCGCTTACCCGGCTCATACGAGAACCCATACTCTTTCAGTTTCTCACGATCCAACGCGGATCCCGCATCATCGTCGTAGATCACTTTCTCCAACGAATACTGCTCACCGAGTTCGGTGTCGTTAAGCGCTTCCACGAGCGATTCCAGCACTGACTTCATGTACCGCGTGCCGCTCCTGTACGCGACATCCTGCCCCGCTTTATCAGCGGCTGCGTTTCTCAGAGACCAGATGTAAACGAGTTTTTTCTTCGGCATAGTCGGATCGAAAGAGTATCCATAGTTGCGAATGAAATCAAAACAATGGGTGTTCGGACAGCACACACGCTCACCACCGTGATCCGAACACCCATCCCTTACCAGTCGTACCTCGCCGTAGCGATCACCGTGCGCGGATTCCCATAGAAGCAGGTATTCACCGACTGGCAACCGCTCACAAACCGGCGATTGAAAATGTTCTGCCCATTCACAGCGAAGCGCCAATTGCGCATTTCGTAGTGAATCGCCGCGTCGTACACGGTGTAGCTCGGCACGTACAGCGAGTTGTCGGCCGCGCCCGCTGCGCCGCTTTGATAGCGGATACCCGCACCAACGCCGAGGCCGGCGAGCGGCCCGACGTGCCACGTCCAGTCGCCCCACAACGAAGCCATCTGCCGCGGCCGTGGAATATCCACAGGCCACTTGCCCAAGGTATCGTCGCCGGCCTTGATGTTTTTCACGTCCTGATACACGTACGCGGCAATCACCGAGAAATTACGCGTAACGTTACCCACCCCGCTCAACTCGATGCCACGCGAGCGCACTTCGCCCGTCTGCACGGACGTACTGCCGGTCGGGTCGAGCGCGAGATCGGGCGTGACGACGTTGGTCTGGTTGATCTGATAGACGGCGGCGTTCAGCATCAGATTCTTGCCGGCCGGTTGCCAGCGCACACCCGCTTCGATCTGCTTGCCCTTGGTCGGCTCGGCAATGCCGCCGCCCGCGATCTTCACGCCAACTAGCGGATTGAACGAGGTCGAATAGCTGATGTACGGCGAAAGCCCGAAATCACCGAGATAGACGAGCCCGACGCGCCCCGAGAACGCATGATCGTTCTGCGTGAGACGCGTGCCGCCCGCGAGATCGTTCTGCGTGGTGTCGCTCCAGTCCTGGCGGCCGCCGAGCGTCAACACCCAGCGCTGCCACTTGATCTGGTCCTGCGCGTAGACGCCGAACGAATTGAGGGTCGATTTCGTATCGGTGCGAGGAAACGCGTCGGGGCCGCCGAAGATCGCGTTGGTGATCGGCGTATACACCGGGTTGTACATATTCAGGCTCGGCCCGGTCGCCATCGCCTCGCTGTCGGTTGTCGACTGCCGGTTGTATTCGAAGCCAAACAGCATCGTATGCTCGAGTGGACCGGTGCGGAATTTGGCCAACGCCTGATTGTCGACGTCGAAGCGGCTGTAGTTCAGCTGATACAAGCCGACGTAGCGCAGCAGCGAGGCCTCGGTCGGGTCCGCCGGATCGAGACCGCCGCCGAACACCTGCCCCTGATCGAGTGACAAGTGCATCAGGCGCGTGTTCTGCCGGAACGTCCAGACCGGATCGAACTTGTATTCAAACTGATAACCCACCGACCACTGCTTCTTGCGGTAGTGCGAAAACTCCGGATCGCCCGTATAGAGATCCGGTGAAATCTTGCCGTTCGGATTCGGCAGAATCGTGCCTTGCGCCGGCAGAAAGTTGTTCGACGCGTCGCCCCAATCCTGCAGATAGCTCGCCTCCACGGTCAGCGAGGTCTTTGCATTCGGCTGCCACTTCACCGAAGGCGCGATCGCCACACGCTGCTCAGGATTCGGCCCGGTCTGCGAATTGCCGTCGCGCCCCACGCCTACAAAACGATACGACAGCGTGCCGTCCTTATCGATCTTGTCGCCTACATCGAAAGCCAGTTGCTTGCGCGCGTAATCGCCCACCTGCATTTCGACTTCGCGGATGCGCTCGCCGTTCGCGAGCTTGCTCTGCACGTCAATGATCGCGCCCGGATCGCCCTGGCCGTACAGAACGGAAGTCGGACCGCGCAGTACCGTGATGCTGTCGATCATGAACGGATCGACACGCCAGCTCGAAAGATTGAGCGTGCTGGGCACCTGCAGCCCGTCGACGAAGACGGTCGGCGTAAAGCCGCGCAACACCGAATACCAGTCGGAGCGGACATCCGAGCCATACGTCGAAAAGCCCGGAATGTAGCGCAAAGCCTCATTGATGGAGGTCGCGCCGGTTTGCTCGATCTGCTGCGCGGTCACGACGTTGATCGTCTGCGGGATTTCCTTCAGCGCGGTGTCAGTCTTGGTGCCCGTGCTGCTGCGGCGGGCGACGAGGCCCACCGTTGGCTCGCTCTCAGCCGCCCCTTTGACGCTGATTGAAGGCAGCGTATTGGCAGGCGTTGCGTCCTGTTGTGTTGTGTTGGTTTGCTGTGCGTCGCCCGCTGGCTGCGCAGCAGGTTGGGATACCTGCTGCGCCTGCGCATGCCCGGCTGCCGCAGCGTAAAACGCCATGCTTGCCGCACCTGCGATCGCACGCCGACGCGTGCCTATTGCCCACTCCATCTCTCGATGCTCCAGGTTGTTATGCGGCCAAGTGGCCGCGCTTTATTAAAGAGCGAAGACCACGCGGCCCTTGCTCGTCCCGTTTTCTTCTGTTTGTGCAGACCGGCTGGCCGACCGGTCTTGTGATGTGTGGCGGGCAAGCGACGCGACGATTTCGTCCGAACGCAGCGCGAGAACCGACAGCAGCGTGTCGGAGAGTCCGTGGCTGTCTTCGCAGCAGCCTTGCAGATAAATACGCGGTTTAAAGCTCGTGGGCGTGGCAAGCCGGTAATCGCGTTCCACGTTGCCCTGCGCGAGCGCGTCGCCCAGATGCGGCGCGAGGCCTTCGAGCAATTCGAAATGCGTGTCGCGGCGATACCCCGTCGCCAGCACGAGTGCATCGAATTGCTCGGCACGCGCGTGACCGCTCAGGCGATCGCGCAGCGTGAGCTCGATCTGACCGCTTGCCGTGCGCACCGCCGTCTCGATGCCCGTGTTCGCAAGCAAGCGATGGCGCGGCTCTGCCGCAACGTTCTGCATATAGAGCATTTCGTAGATCTGCTCGATCAGCGGACGGTCGACCACCGCATAGTTGGTGTCGCGAAAGCGCTCGATCAGCGAACGGCGCCCATCTCTCGGCTGCGCGTAGACGATGTCGGTAAAAGCCGGGCTGAAGATCTCGTTGACGAACGGACTGTCGTCGGCGGGCTTGAGCGCGCTCGAACGGATCACGAGACTCGCGTCGACATGCGGATAGCGGCGCGTCAGATCGATAAACACTTCGGCCGCGCTTTGCCCCGCGCCGATCACGGCCACGCGTTTGCGCGGGCCGTTGGCGTTACCCACCACGCGGTCGATCGAAGTCAGATACTTCGACGAATGCACGATATTGTGCGTACCGAGCGCGGCAAACGCCTCCGGCACCTGAGCGCCACCGCCGATGCCGACCGACAGTGCGCGCGTCACGCGCTGCCACTCGCGGCCCTCTTCGTCGCGCGAAAACACGCGCATTGCTTCGACTTCGTTCGCGTTAGCGGCGCTCTTGATCGCTTCGACACCGATCACTGTCTGGCCGTAGTGCGCGCGGTCATCGAACGACGCGGCCACCCAGCTGAGGTAATCGTGGAACTCGACACGCGTCGGATAGAAACTCTTCAGATTCACGAAATCTGCCAGACGTCCCCGCTCGAACAGATAGTTGATGAACGTGAAGCGGCTCTTCGGATCACGCAACGTAACCAGGTCTTTGAGGAAGGAAATCTGCATCCGGCAGTCGTCGAGCAGCATCCCGCGGTGCCAGCCGAACTCGGGTTGTCGCTCGATAAAACAATGCGCGAGGTCTGATACGCCGGCCTCTTCGGCGAGGCGCACGGCAAGCGCCAGATTCGACGGCCCGAAGCCGATGCCGATCAGATCAAATATGGTATCTCTGTGCATGTCGCAGGTCCTTATCGGTGTGAGCCGGCGCGCTGGGTGCGCTGGCCGGAGAAAAATGTTTGACGAGTGACGTGGGTTTCAACCGGCATCCCGCACCTCGGCAACGGTCGATGCCCCCACCACGATCCGCGTGCCCAGGCCGGCGAAGCTCGGCGCGGCAAACACATCGGCAATCGAAAGTGCATGGCCGGCTGCTTGTGCGGCGTCGACAAAGCGCACGACGTCGAACGAAGTCGCGCCCGCTTCGAACAGATCGTCGTGATGTGCCGGCGTATTGCCTTCGAAGAGATCGCTCCAGACACGTTCGAGCGCTTCGGCGAGCCGGGTTGCTTCATCGTGAAGTGCGCCGGACGCATTCATTCCTGCAGCAATGGCGGGCGTTGCAAGTGCAAACCGCGCCGGCGACGCGCCGAGTGCTTCATGCGGCACATCGACGAACTGCTGAACCACGTGCAAATAGTCAGTCGTCAACACCTCCACGAACTGGCCGTCGACCAGTTCATCCGCATACGAAAACGCACCCGTCACGCGTCCATCCGCATGCTCGACCACATCGAGTTCCAGTTCGAACACGACGCGATGCCGGACGTCGTTGAATTCGTCGAGCGCGAGACCGGCCCAGTCACGCTCCGCGGCGCCGGCGGGGCGCAGATAATTGAACATCACCGAGAAGAGCGGATTGCCGGATTCCGGGCGCGGCGCGCGCACCGCCGCGACCACATCGGCGAAGGGTGTATCCGCATGCGAATAGGCCGCGAGGGCCGCATCGCGAACTTCTGCCAGCAGCGTGGCGGGCGTGTGTGTTTCCGCGAGCCGTGTGCGCACCACCACCGCGTTGATGAAGAGCCCGAGCGCGCGGCGCGCGGTCTCGCCTGTCAATTCACGCGTCGATGCCAGAACACCGACCGGCTGATCGGCCGCGCCGGTTGCACGATAGAACGCGACGTTTAACGCGGCGTGCAGCAGCATCGGCAACGTTGCGTGGACTTCAAGCGCCATAGCGCGAGCACGTCGCACCACGTCTGGCAAGAATTCGAACGCGAGGCGGCCTGCGGTCCAACTCGGCGCGGCGGAACGGCCCGAAGGAGGCGCAGGCAAAACGTGCGCGGGCGCGTCGGCAAGCACGTCGCGCCAGAAGGACAGGCGCGCGCGCGGCGCGGTGACCGGCAGAACCAACGCGTGAGACAACGTCGACGACGGACCCGAAGCCGCAGGCGACGCGCCGCGCACGATCGCCACATAGATCGTGCGGACTTCCTCGAGCCACAGATCGATCGACTGTCCGTCCGAGACGATGTGATGCACCACCAGCGACAACACATGATCGTGCTCGCCGACGCGCAACAGCCGCACGCGCCAGAGCGGCGCGTCGTCGAGCAGATCGAACGGCGTCAGCGCATCTTCGTCAGTGAGCGTAACGGCGGCGGCCTCGCGTGCGATATCCGCGTTACCCAAGGTATCCGAGGTATCCGCCGCTTCGAGCGAAAACAGATCGATCACCGGCAGTTCGAAAGGCATCATTGCCGCAATCCGTTGGCCCGGCAATTCTCCGTTTCTCGCGACGAGGCGCGTTCGCAACGCTGGATGCCGTGCCGTAGCCCCGGTAAACGCTGCACGCAGTGCATCGACATCGAGCGGCCCGCGCAAACGCAGCGCGACAGGAATGTTGTAGGCCGCGCTGTCCGGCTGCGCACGCCACAAGAACCACAGGCCCAGTTGCGCGGCAGACAGCGGCAACACGCCTGACGCTTCGGCAACCGTGCGCGATTTCGTCGACCCACTCACGAAGCCTGACTGCGACCCGGACTCGGCATTCACTTCCACCACCGCCTCACTTCGCGCAGCAGCCATCACCCGCTGCGCGTACTGAGCCAGGATCGGTGCTTCGAAGAGTGTGCGCACCGGCACATCTCGCGCAAGCCGTTCGGCTACCCGTGTCGCCACACGCACGGCCGCGAGCGAATGGCCGCCGAGTTCGAAGAAGTGATCGCCACGACCGACACGCTCCACGCCCAGCACCTCCCGGAAAATCAGGGCAAGCGCCGTTTCGAGGCCAGGAGCAGGCGCCTGATAGGCCCGCGCGACACGCTGCGGCTCCGGCAATGCAGCGCGGTCCACCTTGCTATTCGCATTGCGCGGCAACGCATCGAGCACGACGATATGCGCGGGCACCATGTAATCGGGCAACGTGTGACGTAAATGCGCGTCGAGTTCCGCGGCGTCCGCCCGCGTGTTGCGTTCGCGCGCTTCGGCGCCCAACTCGACGTACGCCACCAACGCCGCGTGCGCACCCTTGCCGTGTACGATCGCCACGGCTTCGCGCACATCCTCATGGGCGGCGAGCTGCGCCTCGATTTCGCCCAACTCGATACGCAAGCCACGCAGCTTCACCTGATGGTCCACGCGGCCGATAAAGTCAAATACACCGTCCGCGCGCCGTTTCACCAGGTCGCCCGTGCGATAGAGGCGCGCGCCCGGCGCACCGAACGGATCAGGCACAAAGCGCTCCGCGGTGAGCGCGGGCCGGTCGAGATAGCCACGTGCGACACCCACGCCCTCGCCGCCCAGATACAACTCCCCGATCACACCGACCGGCAGCGGATTCAGACGGGCATCGAGCACATGAGCGGATCGGGCACCGACCAAGGTGCCGATCGGCAGATAGGCACTATCGGCGAGCTTCGCGACATCGTCGGTCGGATAGAACATCCACAGCATCGGCGTGATGACGGTCTCGGTCGGCCCATAACCGTTGACGATGCGTGCGTTCGGAAACGCGCGGCGCATTAGCGCGAAGGCTTCGCGTGAAGTCGCCTCGCCGCCCACTGTTAGCGATCGCAAAGTCGGCGGCGCACCGTGTGCCAGCGCCCATTCGGCAAGCTGCGTCGCGCAACCCGGCGGCACGTAGGTCATCGTCACGCCTTCACGCACCATCATCCGGCAGGTTTGCGCGGGCGGCCACAGTGTGTCGGCGGTGATGGCCACCGCGGCACCCGACATGTACTGCGAGAACCAGCCTTCGTGAGCGCCGTCGAAATTGACCGACTGGAACAACAGGAAGACGTCGTTTTCACCCGCGCCGTAACGCTCGGCAATCGCCGCGCAGTGCAGCGCGAACGAACCGTGATCGACCACAACACCTTTCGGTTTACCGGTTGAGCCCGAGGTGTAGATCACATAGGCCGCCTGGTACGGCGAGACGACAGGCAAGACGATCGACGCAGCCGATCGATCGTCATGCTGCGGCTCTTCGTCGATCAACCACAGGCGCAAACGATCCGACGCTGGCAGCGCGGCCAGGCTGGCGCGCTCGGTGATGACATGGGTGATCCGTGCGTCATCGAGAATCTGTGCGAGACGCTCGCGCGGATGGCTCGGGTCGAGCGGCACGAACGCGCCGCCGGATTTCAGCGCGGCAATCAGGCCAACCAGCAGATCGACCGAGCGGCTCAGCGCCACCCCAACGCGCATCTCCGCGCTCACGCCGGCTGCCACGAGCTGCTGCGCAAACCGCGTCGCGCGCGCGTCGACTTCGCCGCGTGTGAGCGAGCGCTCAAGATCCGCTACGCCGCGTGCTCCCGGCCGAGCATGCGCATGATCGGCCACGCGCTGGTGAACCGGTCTGAAGGCTTCCCGATGATTGACTCCCGTACTGTTCCACGCATCCAGTTGGGCACGCTCGGCGTCAGGCAGCCATTGCAAATCGCCGATCGCCGTCCCGGTCGCGGCCGTTGCATTCGACAGCAATTCGATGAAACGCGCAGCCAGCCGCTCAACCGCATCCGCCTCGAAGAGATCCAGCGCGTAGATGAAGTAGGCATCCACGGAACCGTCGTCGCGTTCCTCGAAGCTCAGCGTCAGATCGAACTTGGCGAACGGCGCCCCCGAAGGCAACTCCGTCATGCGAACGCCGGCAAGCGAAGGCAAACGACGACGCGCACCATACGCCGCCATCACCTGAAACAGCGGATGATGGCTCGCGCTGCGCACCACGCCGAGCGCTTCGACCACCTGTTCGAACGGCACGTCCTGATGCGATTGAGCGTCGATGAGCGTTTGCTGGGTCGCACGCACTAGCGCGGTGAACGATTGCGTTGCGGCAACAGGCGTCGCGAGCGTCAGCGTGTTCACGAAGAAGCCGACGAGGCCCGCCACTTCGCCACGCTCGCGATTCGCAGCCGGCACGCCGATCTGAATCTGCGCCTCGCCCGATGAGCGCGCGAGCACGGCATTGAGCGCCGCCAGCAGCACCGCGAACGGCGTAGCGCGCTGGGCATTGGCGAGCGCCTTGACCTGCCTGACGAGCGCGGCATCCAGCACGAACCGATGCCGCGCGCCACGCGCGCTCCGTTGAGCCGGACGCGGCGCGGCCCCCGGCAGCATCAACACGTCGCGGCTCGCATCCAGCCTGGCACGCCAGAATTCCAGCTGACGCTCACGCTCGCCCGCATCAAGCCAGCGGCGCTGCCACAGCGCATAGTCCGCGTACTGGATCGGCAACGGCGCCAGCGATACGGCTTCACTCTTCGCATACGCGTGATAGAACGACGCCAACTCCGCCAGCATCATGTCAGCGGACCAGCCGTCCGACACGATGTGATGCGTCGTCAGCGCGAGCCAGTGCGTCGTCGCGTCGAGCCGGATCAAATGCGCGCGCATCAGTGGGCCGAGCGACAGATCGAAGGCCTGCGCTTCATCCGCTCGCGCGATGGCAGCCGCGCGTGCTTCACGCTCGTGCGCGGGCAGCGTGCTCACGTCGCTCGCATGCCACGGACAGCGCGACGGCGCATGCACGGTCTGCAACACGCCATCCGCGCTTTCGGTGAAGGTCGTGCGCAATGCCTCGTGGCGAGCGATCAGCGCATCGCACGAAAGACGCAATGCATTCGCGTCAAGCGCGCCGTCGAGCCGCAGACGTTCTGTGATGTGGTACGCGGCCGGTTCGTCGATCATGCGCGCATGCAGCCACAGACGCGTTTGCGCGAACGAAGCCGGCACGCTCGCGGTCCGCTCGGCGCGCGGTGGAATCGGCAGCACGCGAAAATCGATGCCGGCTGCGTCAAGCTTCGTGAGAAAGGCCTTGCGCTGCGCGTCCGGCAAAAGCGCGAAACGCGTCGCGAGGGAAAGCAGATCCGGTTTGGCTGTCGTCATGCTGGGTTGTCTCAGTGCTCAATGCGGGTCGGCGTGATGGTTTATTGCAGCTCGAATTCGCCGAGGAGTGCGTCGATCGCACTCGCGGTGTCCTCGCCGGCTCCCGCATCGCGCTCGGCTAGCGCGCGATCGATCGCGGCGGCGCAACGTTGCAGCGTGCGTTCGTCGAATAGCGTGCGCAGCGGCAGAATCAGCGTCCAATGCAGATTGGCCTGTGCGTTGGCCTGCGTCGCGAGCAGCGAATGACCGCCAAGGGCGAAGAAATCGTCGCCTCGACCGATCGCTTCCAGACGCAGAACGCGTTTCCAGATCGCGGCGAGTTCGCGTTCGGTGTCGGTTTGCAGAGAAGCGGCCGCGCCTTCGTCGTCGCCGGATGAAAGGCTACGAACCGGCGCGGGCAGCGCATGGCGATCGCATTTGCCGTTCGGCGTAACCGGCAGCGTCGCCATCTCGATCAGTTGCGCGGGCACCATGTAGGCGGGCAACCGGGCACGCAGCGCATCGAGCAACGTGTGTGTATCGATCGTGTTGCCCACGCCGCGCGCCACGTAGCCGACCAGTTGCTCGTCACGCACGATCACCACGGCGTCGTGTACGCCTTGCTCCGCACGCAGCAAGGCTTCGATTTCACCGGGTTCGATACGCTGACCGCGCAGCTTGACCTGCGTATCGGTACGGCCGAGATAATCGAGCGCACCGTCCGCGCGCCGGCGGGCGAGATCGCCGGTTCGATACAGACGCGCACCATCAACGAAGGGGTCGGGGACGAAACGCTCCGCCGTCAGCGCGGCGCGGCCGAGATAACCACGCGCGAGTCCCGCGCCACCCAGGTACAGTTCGCCGACCGCCCCTTGCGGCAGCGGCTGCAACGCTACATCGAGTATGTGCAGTTGAAGGTTTGCGATCGGATGACCGATCGGCACGGATACCGCGTTTGCATCACGCGTCTCGCACCGCCAGTGCGAGACGTCGATCGCCGCTTCGGTCGGGCCGTACAGGTTGTAGAGCCGTGCATTCGGCAAATGCCGCGCAACGCGCGCCACCAGTTCCGGTGCGAGCGCTTCGCCGCTTGCCACGATCCGCCCGATGCTCGCGCAGCGACCCGCAAGCTTGAAATCTTCCAGGTGAGCAAGAAACGCGGCCAGCATCGACGGTACGAAATGCAGCGTTGTGACGCGATGCGTTTCGATTGCCGCGACCAGACGTGCCGGATCGCGATGATCGCCCGGCGCCGCAATCGCGAGTTTCGCGCCGACCGCGAGCGGCCAGACAAACTCCCATACCGATACGTCGAAGCCGAACGGTGTCTTGTGCAGCACAACGTCGTCAGCGTTCAGGCAATAGGCGTTCTGCATCCACGCAATCCGGTTCGCAAGCGCGCCGTGTGTATTGCCCGCTCCCTTCGGCTTGCCCGTCGATCCGGATGTGTAGATCAGATAGGCGAGTTGATCGGACGCGGCGTCCACCGGTGTAGCAAGCGCGGCCTGGGTGCTGAGGAGTTCGTCGACGGTCAGAATCCTGACGTCGATGCCATCGACCGCTGCGGCGACGCGTTCACGCAGATGCGGTTGCGTCAACACGACCGCCGGGTTCGCGTCGTTGAGCAGATAGGCGATGCGCTCGGCCGGATAGTCGGGATCGATAGGCAGATAGGCCGCACCCGCTTTCAGCACGCCGATTAGCGCGACCACCATGTCGAATGAACGCTCAACACACAACGCTACCGCCGTGTCCGGCTGAACGCCCATTTCGATAAGCGCAGCCGCGACCCGATCGGCGTCCGCATCGAGCGCGCCGTAGGTCATGTGCTGCGTATGGCCGTGCGGATCGGTGAATTCAAGCGCGATTGCGTCGGGCGATGCCAAAGCAGCCTGCTCGAACTGCCGATGCAGCGCTTGCTGCTGCGCTTGCGGCCACGACTGCGTGGTCGCATTGGCGCTCGCCAGCGTGGCGAGATCGTCGGCCGTTGCAATCGAAATCGTGCCGATTAGCGCATGCGGATCGGCGATCAAGCCGGCGAGGCACGCGGCAAATGCACGGTGTAAGGCGGCCACTCGGGCTGCATCGAGTTGCGCGGTGTCGTAGCCGTAGTCGATCGTGAGCGTCGCGCCGGCTTCGATCACGAGTGTGAGCGCGAAATCGGTGGCTTCGATATTGCGCAGATCACATAGCTTGAGGGCGCGTTCGTCGCGTCCTTGCCAGGCTTCATCGACCGGATAGTTTTCGAACACGACCAGCGTGTCGAACAGCGCACCGCCGCCTTGTCCGGCCCACTGCTGGATTTCGTAGAGCGGCGTATGCGCGTGTTCCGCCGCGGCGGCATTGTCGCGTTGCAATTCGTGCAGCCATGCCGATGCAGCGCGTTGCGGTAGTGGCGCAGTAATGACCGGCAGCGTGTTGATGAAAAGACCCAACACGGTGTCGGCATTGGCTAGCGCGTCGGGGCGGCCTGCCACGGTGGCGCCGAATGCGACGGCAGAGCGATGTGTCAGCCGTTGCAGTGCGAGCGCCCATGCACCCTGCACCATCGTGTTCACGGTGACTTTCAGACGGCGCGCCGTTTCAGTAAGACGTGTCGTTGTATCGGCATCGAAGGATTCGCGGCGCGTGAGATGTTGCGTCACGCGTGAGCTTTCCGGGTCGCGCTCATGTTCGCGCTCATGTTCGCGCTCATTTTCACGATCACGGTCGGCAATCAGCGTCGGTTCATCGAGCAGCGCAAGACGTTGCAGCCAGAACGCCCGCTCGCCTTCCGCATCGCGCGCCGCGAGCCACGCGATGAAATCGCGGTAGCGCGTTTTGGCCGGTGCGGCGAATGGCTGCGGACGCCGTGGCTCGATATAGTCGCGCAACACGTCGGCGAAGAAACGCGCCGTGCTCCAGCCATCGAGCAGCAAATGATGGCGCGTCCAGACGAGACGCCATGCCTGATCCGTCACGCGGATCAGTGCGACGCGCATCAAAGGCGGGGACGTCAGATCGAAACCGCGCGTACGGTCGTCGGTGAGCCAGGTTTCAAATGCGTCGAGCGCACCTTCACCTCGTTCGCGCCAATCGAGGATCTCGACCGGCATGCGCGCCTGACGATGCACGATCTGCATTGGCGTGGCCTCGTCCGGTGTGAAACCGGTGCGGAGGATGTCGTGGCGCGGCACGGCGCCCTCGAATGCGGCGCGCAAACGCTCGACGTCCGGTTCGATCAGTGTTGCGACCAGTTGATTCACATACGTCGATTGCTCGGGCGCGAACAGCGAATGAAACAGAATCCCGTGCTGCATCGGCGAGAGCGGATAGATATCGTCGATGGTGCGCAGATCGAGCAGCAGGCGCTCCAGCGCAGCCTGCGTGAGACCTCCCGTCCGCGCGAGCGGATAGTCGCCAGGCGTTGCGCCGCCGCCGCGTTGCGCGAGACGCGCCGCGCATGCGGCGCTCAACTCGGCGAGCGATGTTTCGAAACGCTGCGCGAGCGCTTCAATCGTTGCACGCTCGAACTGCGTTGCGCCGTACACCCAATGAACCTTGAGCGTGCGTGCAGCGTCGCCGTCGATATATGCATGGATCGCCAGCGCATTGCCGATCGGACCAGCGGGATCGCGCTCACAGCCCACGCCACCGAAACGCGGCACCAGCGCAGCCTCGCGCGGCGCATCGAACTGGCCGAGGTAATTGAAGGTCACGTGCGGCCGCGGCACAACGGCGAGCGCCGCGCGCGTCGTCGCGTCGCCGTAGTGACGCAGCACGCCAAAGCCGAGCCCCTTGTTCGGCACCGCGCGCAGCGTGTCCTTAACCACGCCGAGCGTCGCCGCCGGCGTGCTTTCGACCGTGAACTGCACCGGATAGTGGCTCGTCAACCAGCCGAGCGTGCGGCTCACATCGGCATCGTCGAATAACGCCTCGCGGCCATGACCTTCGAGTTCGATGCGGCAGCGAGGCAAGCCGAGCGACTGCACCAAGGCCGCGATCAGCAATTCGATCATCTGCGTACGGTAGGCCGCGTTTGCCTCTGTCAATGCGGCACGGGTCAGATCGGCATCGATCGTCTGGATGACGGTTTGCGCGTCCGCGTTAGTCGCCTTGGCGTGCGGATGGTCGAGCGGCAGGTCGTCGCAAGGTTCCGTGAGGGCTGCCCAATATGGCACTTCGGCGGCCAATGGCGAGTTCGTTGCGTCGCGCGCTGCATGAGCAAGCCGAGCCGCCCATTCCTGTGCACGCGTGCCCGTCGACGCAAGACGTACCGTGGTGCGGCGTTCGCGCGCTGCGCGATAGGCCGTGTCGAGATCGTCCAGCAGCACACGCCACGACACACCGTCGACGATGAGGTGATGAATCGCCAGATAAAGCTTCGTCGTTCCGTCCGGCAACAGTGCGGCGAAAGCGCAGACGAGCGGGCCATGCGTCAGATCGAGCGTGCTTTGCAGCGCGTCGAACTGGGCGAGCGCATCGGTTTCGTCGCGCGCGGAAGCGACCGCGAACGGTAACGCTTCGAACGCGCGGCCGGCGAACGTGAGCTGCCATTCTCCAAGCGGACCGCTCGGGGCAAAACGGTGGCGGAAAATCTCGTGATGCGTCAGCAGCGTTTCGAATGCGCGGGCGAAGGCATCGGCGTCGAATGGCGCCTGGGCATCAAGTTCGATCGACTGGTTCCAGTGCCCACGCTGCGGGATATCCAGCGCAAAGAAGCGCTGTTGGGCGGGAGTGAGTGTCGTGCTCTGTCCGGACGCTGACGGCAATGCCTGTGCTTTGGGCGCGGCCGACGTGGAATACGCTTTCGGCGCAGCCGAGGCCGTCGCATCTACCATTGTTGCAACACATGCGAGTTGCGCGAGCGTAGGTGCGTCAAACAACTGCTTCGGCGTAAAACGCACACCGCGTTTGCGTGAGCGCGCGATCACCTGCAACACCAGAATCGAATCGCCACCCAGTTCGAAGAAGTTGTCGTCGCGGCCGACGCGTTCGGCTTTGAGCACTTCTTTCCAGACGGTGGCAAGTGCCTCTTCCGTCGCCCCCTGCGGCGCGTCGCCTTCGGCAACGGACGGCGTCGGCGCGGCGGCAAGCGCGCGCAGTGCCGCTCGATCGATTTTGCCGTTCGCTGTCACCGGCACTGCGGCTACGATCAGCAACACTGCGGGCACCATGTAATCCGGCAGACGCGCAGTCAACGCTGCGCGTAGCGCCGACTCGTCGAGGCGCGCACCGTTAGACACGGCGACGAATGATGCCAGGCGTAAACGGCTTTCATGCTCAACGGCAAGCGTTTCGGCCTGAGCGACGCCCTCGAGCGCGCGCAGTACCGCACTCACCTCGCCTGGTTCGACGCGATAGCCGCGAATTTTCACCTGATCGTCAAGCCGCCCAAGAAAATCCAGCCGACGGTCGGCGCGCAGCCGTACGCGGTCGCCGGTCCGATAGAGACGCTCGCCCGGGGTGAACGGATGCGGTACGAAGCGCTCAGCGGTTGCGGCAGCGCGGTTCAGATAGCCACGTGCGAGGCCCGGACCGCCGAGATACAGTTCGCCAATCCCGCCAGGCGGCACGCTCGCGCCGTGGCTGTCGAGCACGCACGCATAGGCGTTTGGCAGCGGCAGGCCGAGCGGCACGGATTGCGCGGTTTGCGCAGTTTGCGCAGCATGGCCCGCTTGCGCGGCGCGAGCGTTCGATAAGCGCAACACGGCCTGCGCCGGCGCGGACGTATCGAAGGTCAATGCGCCAACCGTTGCTTCGGTCGGACCGTAGTGATTGATGACACGGCACGCCGGCTTGAGCGCCGCAATCCGTTCGACAAGCGACCACGGCAGCGTTTCACCGCCCGTCACCAGCGCGTGAGCGGGCAGCACGTCAGCCGCCTGCTGCGCATCGAGCAGTGCGTGCAGATGACTCGGCACGATCTTCAATACGCCGACGTCGCGCGTACGCATTTCGTGAGCGAAGCGATCGGGATCGAACGCGCATTGAGCCGGCATCAGATGCAGTGTGCGGCCCGAGCAAAGCGCGCCGAACAGCGTCGTATGACCGAGGTCGGCGGCAACGGTGGAGACCATCGCCATCGACGCTCCTGCGGCAAAGGCGAGCTCGTCCAGCATGCCTTCAACGTAATCAACCAGCGCGCGATGCGAGATCACAACGCCCTTGGGCGTGCCGGTCGATCCTGACGTGAAGATCAGATAGGCGGCCTGGTCGGGCAACGGAGCCGGACGCGGGGCGTTGGCGTTGGCGTTGCGGCCGACGTTGGCCCCGACGCTCACCTCCGCGTTAGCGCCCAAGTTGATACTTGAACTCGCGCTTGCGGCAATCTCCAGCCCAGCAAGCGACGAACCTTGCGCAAGTGCATCGAGATCCAGCGTCGTGGCATCGCCCACCGCCAGCGTGGCTTGCACGCCCCCTGCGGTCAGCATCCATTGCGCGCCGCAGGCATCCACAGCAGCCGCCAACCGCTCGTGCGGCGAAGCTGGATCGAGCGGTACTGCGTAGGCCCCCGACTTCATCACACCAAGCAGCGCCACCGCGAAGCGCACCGAGCGCTCGATGCATACGGCAGCCGGCTGCTCCGCGCCAACGCCACGTTGCTGCAAGCCGAACGCAATCCGCTCCGATGCATCGTCGAGTTCAGCGAAAGTAAGCTGCGTGTCGGCGTCAGCAAGCGCGACGCGATGCGGCGTTTCACTCACATGGCGCGCGAAAAGCGCTAGCACGCTATCCGCCTCAGGCAGAAGCTCGCGTCCATGTCGCGCTGTGCCACATCCGGCCCCATCCGCGCAATCCAGTTCAGCAATTGCGCGCTGCGGATCACGCACTGCATCGGCGACTAGCGCGGCATAGCTGTTGAGCCACGCCTGCGCAGTCGCATCATCGATGCCGTCGAGCGCATACGCGACCACCAGTTCGATGCCACGCGGATCGTCCGTGAAATCGAGTGCGAGATCGAAGCGGGCAGCGAGGTCGAGCCCCGGCGACATGCGCACCGATGCGCCCGGCAATTCGGCGGTCAATTCCAGATCGAACTGCTGCGCGAATTTGACCTTGAGCCATTCTTCTCCACGCCGCACCGGCGGCTTGATCGCATCGAGCACCTGATCGAACGGCACATCCTGATGCGCGAAAGCATCGAATGCCGAGCGGCGTACACCGTCGAGCAAGGCAGCGAACGATTGGTCCGGCGCGACACGCGCGCGCAATGCAAGCGTGTTGAGGAACAGGCCGACCAGTGGCGCGGTTTCCGCACGTTGCCGATGCGCAATCGGCGCGGCCACTACGATGTCGGTTGCGCCGGTCAGTCGATAGAGCCATGCGTCGAAAGCGGCGAGCAGCACGGTAAAGGGCGACGCCTGCGCGCGCCGTGCGGTTTCGCGCACTGCGGCGGAGAGCGCTTCCGGCAATCGCAATGCGAGTCGGCCGCCGCGATAATCGCGTTGCGGCAAGCGCGTCCGGTCGAGCGGCAATGCCAGCGGTTCGGGCGCAGCGCGCAACGCGTCGCGCCAATACGCGAGTTGACGCTCGCCTTCGCCCGCGGCGAGCCAGTCGCGCTGCCATTGCGCAAAGTCGGCGTATTGAACCGGCAGCGCGGGCAATTGCGGCGTGCGCCCCTGGGCGAACGCCGTGTAGATCGTTTGCAGTTCGTCGAAAGCGCAACGCGAGCTCCAGCCATCGCTGATCGCGTGATGGGTCGTCAACAGGAAGCGTTGCGTGTTGTTGGTCAGCGTGATGAGCGTGGCACGCACTAACGGGCCGTTCGATAGATCGAACGCTGCGCCGACGTGTTGCTCCATCAATGCGGCAAGCCGCGCTGCGCGCTCGCCTTCACTACTGGTGTGCAGATCGACTTCGGCAATCCGCACGGGCAATGCGGCATGAATGCGCTGCATGACGATGCCGTCGTCGGTTTCGACGAGCGTGGTGCGCCAGGCCTCCTGACGCTCGATCAGACAATCGAGCGCGCGTTGCAGCGTGCCGAGGTCGAGCGCGCCCTGCACGTCCCATTGCACGGCGACGTGATACGCCGAGCCGGCGTCCTGAGTTTGCGCGAGGACCCAGAAACGCTGCTGGGCGAATGAAGCGGCACGGTCGACAAACGCGGCGGTTGAGGGCTGCATTACCGTAATTTGCCGGTGCCGGTTCACAGCCGATTCAGTCTCGCTGCTATCGATCAGCGCCGCGAGCGTCTCGAGCGGCTGATCGTCGAACAACGCATCGAGTCGTAGCTTCACGCGCCATTCGATCCGGATCGCCGCCTGCAATTGCATCGCCGCGAGCGAATCGCCGCCGCGTGCGAAGAACCGGTCGGTGCGGCCGATTGGCGTGAGATCGTTCAGGAGTGTTTGCCAGAGACCGGCAAGCCGCTGTTCGGTGACGGTTTGGGGCGCGACATAATCGGCAGCGGCCGCGACGGGCAGTGCCGCCACGGCATCGCGCAACGCAGCCCGATCGAGCTTGCCGTTCAGCGTATAAGGCAGACGTGCGAAACGCGCGAAGCGATGCGGCAGCCACGCACGCGGCAAATGCGCGGCGAGATGCGCCTGCAATACGGCATCGCTAAGTGTGGTTTCGTCGCAAGCCTCGTCGCCGTGGACCTCGTTGCCGAGTGCAACGTTGCCGTGTGCGGCGCCGCGCGCATCCTCGCCATGCACCTTTCCGCCGAGGGCGTCCTTCAGTACCACACAGGCAATCAGTTGCGTCCTGCCACCCATTGTCTCAGCGAGCACACCCGCATCGGCGATCGCGGGATGCGTCAGCAGGCATGCCGCGATCTCACCGGGCTCCACACGAACGCCGCGCACTTGTACCTGATCGTCGATGCGGCCGAGGTAATCGAACGAGCCGTCCTCGCGTTCGCGCGCGAGGTCGCCGGTGCGGTAGATCCGTTCACCCGGTTCGCCGTTTGCGTCCGGCAAAAAACGCTCGGCGGTAAGCGCCACGCGGCCATGATAGCCACGCGCGAGACACACGCCGCCGAGCAGCAGTTCGCCAGCCTCACCGCGCTGCGCCGCGCCTTCGATACGCGCCACGCGGCGCCCGATCGGCCAGCCGATCGGCAGCGACGCGTAACCGTTGCCCGCCTCGAGTGCCGGTGTCGTGCCCGGATCGACCGGCCACAGCATCGGCGAAATCACCGCCTCGGTCGGCCCATAGCCGTTGACGAGCCGGATCGACGGAAACACGCGGCGAATCTCGTCGAAGCTGTCCTGTGACATGGCTTCGCCGCCGAACAGCAACACGCGTAGCGAAGGCGGCACGCCGAGGCGCTCGCAAACGTTCGCGAACTCGCGCAGATAAGCGGGTGGCAGTGTGGTATTGGTCACGCCCTCTCGCAGCATGAAGGCATGCGTGGCTTCTGGCGGAAACGGCGGCGGATCGCTAATCACCACACTGCCGCCCACGGCAAGCGGCACCAGCCATGCTTCGATCGAAACGTCGAAATTCACCGAAGCAAAATGCAGCACGCGATCCGTGCCGTCGATCGGCAACGATTCAGCGAGCGCGTCGCCGTGCGCGGCAAGCGGCCCATGTTCGACGGCAACCGCTTTCGGCGTGCCCGTCGAACCGGATGTGTAGATCATGTAGGCGGCCGCGCGGGGATGCACCGGCTCGTCATCGCCATCGAAACGCGCCGCGGCGACGTCTGCCAAAACATCGCTTTCAACGTCGAAACACTGCGCGAAACGCGCGCGCATGGCCGCATCGGCGGAAGCGTCGACAATGCCGTGAGCGAGCCCCGCATCCTGCGCAACCCAGTCGAGCCGTGCCGCCGGATGTCGCGGATCGAGCGCGACGAACACGCCACCCGCCTTCAGCACGGCGAGCAATGCGACAAACAGATCGCACGAACGCGCGACACATACGCCGACGCGCACCTCCGTCGTGACGCCTGCCGCCCTCAGTTGCGCGGCAATCCGCGCCGCGCGACTATCCAGCTCTCCCCGCGTCAGTCGCACGGCACGCGGCGTGAACGACGCCAGCGCGGGCGCATCGGGTTCGATACGCGCCAAAGCGCGGATTCGGTGGTGCAACGCAATCGGGAAGCTCGTCATGGGCGTGAAATCCGTTAGAACTGGCCGCATCGGCCAAGTCGCAGGCCGCAATGGGCCGCTTCATTGGGTGTGACGATCCGCGACCGAAAATCTTTACCGCCACCGTCGATTTATTCGGACTACATCGCTTCGATGCGACAAACAGCGACAGACGGTAAATGTTTGCAGCGGCCATTCGTCTATCAAGCGAGGGGCGTGTCTTTGCGCCCCACTGATATGCCGCCCGCATGCGCTGCATTTCACCGATCCATTGCGACCCACTGCGACCCTTTGCCGATGACCGCTGCCAACGAGCGCTACGACGCGCCACCTTCGCTTTCTCCCTCAACCGCCAGTCAAGCCCCTGGCAAACCAGCCATGCGCCTGATCGTGGCGCTGCTCAAGCGCTCGCGCGGCGCTTTCGCGATCGCGCTCACCGCCTGCGTGCTGAACGGCATCGCGAGCGTGCTGCTCGTCGCGACCCTGAGCCGCGCGCTGTCGCAACCGGGCGCCCCCGACATGTCGCTCGCCATGCGTTTCGCGCTATGCGCCGTGATTGCACTCGTTACGCGCGTCATCACCGGCGTGCTGTTTGCGCGACTCTCGCAGGACACGATGGCGCAGTTGCGCGAGCATGTCGCGCGGCGCGTCGCCGAGGCCGAGTTGCGCGACGTCGAACGGATCGGCGCGGCGCCCGTGCAGTCGGTGCTGACCGACGACGCCACCAACGTGTCGATGCTGTTCTTCGCGCTGCCGAATCTCGTGATGCACGGTTCGATCGTGTTCGGTTGCCTCGGCTATCTGGCGTGGCTGTCCTGGCCGGTCTGCCTGCTCGCGGTCGCCGCGATTCTGGTCGGTTCGCTCGGCTATCACGCGGGCGACAAGCGGGCGATCGCCTCACTCGAAGCCGCCGGCCGCTCGCAGGACAAACTGTTCGGCTATCTCGGCGCGCTGTTCACGGGCGCGAAGGAACTGAAATTGCATCAGGCCCGCTCGCGTCAATTCGTCGACGGTCAGCTCGGCTCGGCCATCGACGAAGTGCGCGACCACCGGCGCCAGGCGTTCAGCGCCTATGCGGTCGGGGTCGGTTGGATCGTGTTCCTGTTTTATGTGTTTCTGGGCGTTGCCGCGTTCTGGCCGGCGCTCGGCGTGCACGCCGACACGCCTTCCGCGTCGGGCTACGTCGTAGTGTTCCTGTTCATGCTGCTGCCGCTGGACGGCTTGCTGAACAACGTGCCGACGCTGAATGCCGCACGTGTCTCCCTCGACCGTATCGAAAAGGTGATGAGCGAATTCGGCGCACTGCGCACCGCGCCGCCGCCGGATGAAAACGCGTCACACGCGCCGTACCAGACCCTTACCTTGCGCGACGTCACGCACTCGTATTTCCATGAACGCGACGAACGGATGTTCCGCGTCGGGCCGGTCAATCTGACTTTCAGGCCCGGCGAGATGGTGTTCATCGTCGGCGGCAACGGCAGCGGCAAAACGACGCTCGCGAAGGTGCTTACCGGCCTGTACGAACCGGAAGACGGCACGATTGAACTGGACGGCAAGCCGATCGGTTTCGCCGAACGTGCCGCGTACCGGCAGCGCTTCACTGCCGTATTCAACGACTTCCATCTGTTCGACGCGCTGCTGGGTATCGTCGATCCGAACGCCGCATCGCGTGCGCAGGCCGACGCCCGCGCGAATGCACTGGTTGCGAAGCTGGCGCTCGACCACAAGGTGCAGGTAGTGAACGGCGCGTTCTCGACGCGCGCGCTCTCCACCGGGCAGCGCAAACGTCTGGCACTCGTCGTCGCGTATCTGGAAGACCGGCCGTTCTATCTGTTCGACGAATGGGCCGCGGATCAGGACCCGCAGTTCAAGGCAGTGTTCTATGAGCAACTGCTGCCGGAATTGCGCTCGCGCGGCAAGACGGTGCTCGTAATCAGCCACGACGATCGCTACTTCCACCTCGCGGATCGCGTGTTGAAGCTGGATAACGGCAGTATCGTCAGCGAAACCTATGGCGCCGCTCAGGCCGTGGAGCCTAGTGCGGTTGCTAACGGCACAGTCGGATAAATTGAGTTAAGTGCAATCCACGCCGGGCGTGTTTGCCCGAACGCCCGGCGTGCAGCAACTGCAATAAAGACCTGGCCGGAGGTCGAATAACGCCAATCCGTTTGCCGCCGATTACTTGCTTACTGGCGGAGCCGGTAGGGAGAGCAGTGTTTCCGTCATCGTATCGGCCATCCGCAGCGCGGACATCGGCCCACCAAAACCCCAGATATTTCTTTCGACCAAACCCACGCGCCCCGCGCTGCGTGCCGGCACGAAGCGCCAGATCGGTGAATCGAGTTTGGTCGCGAGCGGCACGCCGGCTTCCGTCGCGCTAACGAACAACACCGTCAGGTTCGGCTTCTTCAACAGATCTTCCGACGTCACATAGGACGTGCCTTCCCGTGTCGGTTCGGCGGGCCACGACTCGAGGCCGAGCGCGTGTGCTACGCCGGCTGCCGTGCTGTTGCCGGTAAATGCCCAGTAACGGTCGGGCAATCCCAACTCCTGTAACCACGCTACCTGTTCGCCTCGGCGGCCGGCTTGGGCGAGGCGTTGTGCGTCGGGTGCAAAACCCGCGTCGACCTTGGCTTCGACTGCGCGCGCCGCCTCCTCGCGGCCCGTCAGGCAGCCGATCGTCCGGAGAATTTTGCGGCCCCAATCGAGTTGCGTGACGCGGGCGCCATCTTCGGCGAAGTTCGGACCGTATTTGAATAGCACGGTGGGCGCGATTCGTTCAAGCGCTGCAAAGATCGGCGCGTGGCGCAGGCCGACGCCGAGGATCAGATCCGGTTTGGCCGCCGCGATCGCTTCGAGACTCGGTTCCTGACGCGTGCCGATGTCCGGTACCGAGGCTAGGCGCGCATCGTCGTAACCGATCCATATCGGGTAATACTCGGGATCGGCCATGCCGACCGGAGTGATGCCAAGCGCGGCAAGGTCTTCGGCGAACATGAATTCGAGTACGACGATGCGTTTCGGCCGCGCGGGCAACGAGGGACTTGCCTGGGAGACAGCTGGATTGTCGGTGAGCGATGCGCAGGTTTGCTGGGCTGGCGTGCTGGTGCGCGCGGCCAGGGCTGCGCGGGTAGCGCTGCTTTCGCCGCTTTCGCGCACGGAGCTGGCTCCGCGGCCCTGCGCGAACGCATGGGAGTGGGTGAGCAGCGCGACCGCTATCGCCGTGGCCGCACACACTCGCTTGATCTCTTGCGCTTTCCTCGTGCGATTCGTCAATGCGGCACTCCCTGTAAAGCGATTTGCGCGTCGTTCATCGTCAACAGCAAGGGGCAGCGTCCACACAGTTGCATCTCTCCAGGAGTTTCATAACGTACGCGGCATGCGCGTCGTGCGCTAATTCCGTTACGGCGATAACGACCGGCTGGCCGGGTTCGTCTTCGGCTAACGTGGGTTCGTCGCTCACATCAGGCGTGCCGAGCCAAACATGCGCGAGATAGTGCGCGATCGAATCCGGCGCATATTCCGCGAAGCACCGTGGGTGGAAATCGTCGTTCGATGTGATGGAGAACGAATAGCCCTGCTGCTGCCTCACCGTTTGCCCCGTTTCTCGCGCCGAGCCTCCACGATCAGCAACGCAAGCAGATAAGGCGCGCCAATCAGCGCCGTCAGCACGCCCGCAGGAATTTCGCGCGGCGCCAGCAGCGTACGCGCGGCGATATCAGCGACCACCAATACCAGCGCACCGCATGCGGCGGCGAACCACAAACGCGTGCGATGCGCACGCGCCCCCAGCATCGATGCAAGATGCGGCGCCATCAAACCGATAAAGCCGACCGGCCCAACGGCGGCCACCGCGGCGCACGCAGCCAGCGTCGCCACGGTCAGCACCAGCGGACGCAGCACGCCGATCGGCAAACCGAGCGCCGCCGCCTGGTCATCGCCCAATGCGAGCAGATCGAGCGGCCGTGCGAGCAGGGCAAACACAGGCACTGCCAGCACGCACCACGGCAGCAGCGTCGTCACTTCGCCCCAACTGCGCCCATACGTACCGCCGACCAGCCACACGACGAAACGCGCGGGTTGCACGCTTTGCTGCGTGATGAGCCATTGGGACAGTGTGGTCCATAGCGTGCCGATCACGATGCCTGTCAGCGCGACAGCCAGCGGCGCATAGCGATGCCGTCGGTTAAGCAATAACGTGAGGGCCAGCGTTATGCCGCCGCCCGTGAGCGAGGCCACGGCCAGCGTCGAATGTCCTGCGAGCGGCCACGCGACGAGCGCCGCGAGCGTGGCGAGGCCCGCGCCTTGCGTCACGCCTAGCACTTCCGGCCCGGCAAGCGGATTGCGCACGATGCTCTGCATCAGCACGCCGCTTGCGGCCAGCAATGCGCCTGCCAGCAAGGCACAGATGAGACGCGGCAGGCGCAAGTCGAGTAGCATGCGCGCGAGTTCGTCACGCTGATCCAGGACGGCTAACCAGCGATGCAAGCCGATCGTGGTCGGGCCGAACGATGCGCCCGCGCAGACGATCAGGATGCCGAACGTCAGTAAGAGTGCAGCCGTCAGCGGCCACGGCCAAGCATCGAGCATCTGCACAAGGCGCGTCCCGGCGCGCACGGCGGGACGGTCCTGTCCGGCATGCAACGCGCCCGACCACGCCGCGCCGCTGCGAATCATCGCCAGCATCAACGGCGTGCCGACGAAAGCGATCGCCACACCGGTCGAGAGCGTCGCGTCAAGATCGAGCGCCTGCACCGCGCTATCGGTGAACAGCACGAGCGCGCCGCCCACCAGGGCGGACAAGGGCACGAGCACGGCCAGACGCGAGGCCTTCGCACTGCGTGCCTGCCGCAACAGATTCGGCGCGATCAAACCGACATATGACAACGGTCCCGCCACGCTCACCGCAACGCTCGCGAAACCGACTGCCACTACCATCGCCGCGAGCCGCGTCGCGTCGACACGCACGCCGGCCGCAGCGGCGGCATCGTCGCCGAGTGCGAGCGGGTCGAGCGGGCGGATCACGAATGGCAATGCGATGAGCGGCAGCACGAGCCACGCTGCCGCGATCTTCAGACCCGCCGCGCCCGGCTGATAGAGGCTGCCACTCGCCCACAGCGACACGCCGACGATGCTTTGCTCGAAAAACGCGAGAATCAGCGTGGTAAGCGCGGAGAACAGCAGCATGCAGACGCTGCCGGCGAGCACGAGACGCAATGGTGTCGCGCGCCAGCCGCCTGCTGCTGCGGCCACGCACGCGGCGGCAGCAAGGCCGCAAACAAACAGTAGCGGCACCGAGGCCACGCCAGCCAGCGACGGCACCAGCATCGCCGCGACCAAGCCGAGTTGAGCACCACCGGTGATGCCGAGCAGATCGGGCGAAGCGAGCGGATTGCGAGTCAGTGACTGGAACAACGTGCCAGCGACAGCCAGACAGCCGCCTGCGACCAATGCCGCCAGGATGCGCGGCGCGCTCAGGTCGAACAGCAGAATGCCGGCGAGTTGCGCGGCATCGCTGCCTGCAGGCGCGGCAAGCCACGTGCGAAAGCCGGGCGCAAGGCGCAATGCGGCCACCACGACGATCAACGCGACGAGCGCGCCGCCGATCATCCCTGCGCGGCTTTTCACGGGCGCGCGCCAGCCATCGATGGCAGACTCGTGACGGCGCAGGCGTTTGCGCGCTGCAAGCGTCGTCATGCGGCAAGGTCCTTGCTCGTGGATACGGCGTCGCTCAATGCCTCGTTGTTGAACCCAACGCCGGCTATCTCTATGACGTCGCCCTCGTAAGCCGGCACACACATCGGCGCGCCCGTCTGCGGATGCGCGATCTTGAGCATCGGCACACTGAAGGTTTCGTTCAGATGACGCGGGTCGAGCATCGCGTCGGGCGAGCCATGGGCGATGATGCGGCCCGCGCGCATCAACACGATTTCGTCGCTGTAGGCTGCCGCCTGATTCAGGTCATGCAGCACCCAGACGATCGTCAGGCCGCGTTCGCGGTTCAGGCGCCGCAATTCACGCAGAATGTCCAGTTGATGATGGATGTCGAGGTACGTGGTGGGTTCGTCGAGCAACACGATCGGCGCCTGTTGCGCGAGCGCCATCGCGATCCATGCTCGCTGGCGTTCGCCGCCGGAGAGCGCGGCGACGTCGCGCGCGGCATCGTCAGCGAGCCCGCTGGTGACGAGCGCTTCGTCGATCGCCGCATGGTCCGCGCGCGAAAGTCCGCGCAGCCAGCCGCCGTAGGCGTAGCGGCCGTATGCGACCAACTCGCGTACGGTAAGGCCCGACGGAATCTGGTTGAATTGCGCGAGCATGGTCAGCGTGCGCGCCAATGCACGTCGCCGGTATGAAGCGAGCGGCTTGCCGTCGACTTCAACGCTGCCGGAGAGCGCCGGTTGCAAACCGGCGAGCGTGCGCAGCAGCGTGCTTTTTCCGCAGCCGTTCGGCCCGCACAATGCGGTGACGCGACCGGCCGCGATGCTCAGGTTCAAACCGTGGAGCACGACATGATCGCGGTAGCCAACCGTCAGCGATTGCGCCGCGAGTGCCGCGCCCTGCGTTTTCGTCATTGCGCGGCCGTCCGCTGGTCGCCTGCGCTTCTATCTGGGCGTGTGCCTTTGACTTCGACTTCATCCGCGCCGGTGCCTTTGACTGCGCCTTTGACTGCGCCTTCGCCTTTGACTACGCCCTTGCCCTGACCCTCGCTATAGCTCTGCGCCATCGCCACGACAACTTTGCGAGGCCCTTCGAACGGATCGCGCGCGTGTGCCGTCAACATGTTGTCGAGCATCAGCACGTCGCCCGTGAGCCATGGAAACACGACGCGCTGCTGATCGAGCACACCGCGGATCTCCGCGAGCGCATCCGCTTCGAGCGGTTCGCCGTCGCCGTAATAGACGTTGCGCGGCACGTTTTCAAGCCCGACCGAATCGATCAAGGCTTCCTGCATGTCTTCATCGAGCGATGAGAGATGGAACAAATTTGCCTGGTTGAACCACACCATCTCGCCAGTGCGCGGATGGCGCGCTACCGCCTGACAGCGCTCGCGCGTGCGCAACAGCAGTTCGCCATCGTCACTGTCGCGCCATTCGCAATCAATGCCGCGCGTGCGGCAAATCCGTTCGACCACACTCGGGTCGTCCGACCCGAAGGCCTGTTCCCACGGCAGATCGAGACCTTGCCCGAAGTTGCGGATGTATAGCAACTCGCGCTTCGCAAAACGTGCGACGAGCGCCGGGTCGAGCGCACGATAGATCGCGCGGCTGTCGGCAATCGGTGTCGCGCCGCCAGCGCGCGCGGCGAGCGCACAGTGGAACCAGATGCGCAGCGGCCACTCGCGCGTGTACGACTGTTCGTTATGTAAAGGAATCGAACGATGCGGCGGATATTCCGTCGACGTGTACACCGCGCCTTCCACCTGACTGCGCGGCGTCGAGGCAAATTCATAACCGATCAGCGGATGCCCGAACGAACCGGCAAAGCTTTGGAAGGCATCGATCGAAGTCACGCGAAAGCCGGTGAACAGCACGCCACCGGCCTTTTCGAGCGTATCGTCAACGATTGCATGCAGCAGCGGCGCAGCCTCTTCCAGTGATATCGCCGCGCCCGAGCGCGGCGAGACGACAGTCGGCAGACCCGGCTCGATCGATAAGTCGGCGAGCGTGGGCAACGGCATCGAAAGCATGGTCATGCGAATTCCTCTTGCAGAAGCGACGCGGCCTGGGGCTTATCCAGGCCGGCCCGATTACGCTGCGCTCGCCTTCGAGGCGGCCTCGTCCATGTGACGGCGCAAGCTGGCTGGACGCATGTCGGTCCACACGGACTCGATATGCGCGAGGCAGGCGGCCTTCGGGCCGCTCACGCCCACTTCGCGCCAGCCGGCCGGCACGGCGCGGAAGGTCGGCCAGATGGAGTACTGCTCTTCGTCATTGATGACGACCGTATAGACGAGATCGTCCGCCTCGCCTGCTGCTGCGGAAGGGGTTTGCTGTGCTTGCGTCATGATGAATGGCTCAGTCGATGAAGGGTCAAAGATGCCTCAGCAGACTGCTGATGGACTGCCCCGGAACAGCGGCGACGGCATCTCGCTCGCACACCGCCTCTACTCAATTGACGTTTGATGCGCGCGCTTTTTTACCGTCGACGGGCGCGGCCGCTGCAGAACGCGGGACCAGCCACGCCGCGATTGCAGGCGTCGAGGCAGTCGACGCAATGCTTCTCGGCATCGCGCACCATGAAATGCACGAGCGTTTGCGAGACGTCGAGCGCGCGCGCCGTGCTTTGCAGCGTTTCCTCGCGCAAGCGCACCATCTCGAACGCCGCACGGCTGCGCGGCGGCAGTTGCTCGAGCGCGTTGTAGACATGCCGAAGCGTGTCGCGCACGAGCAGCGCCGCCTCCGGCGAAGGCTCCGGCGAAGGCACGTGCAAGCCGTCGTCTTCGTCAGCGTGATAGGTGTTCTCGAGGCTCTGGCGGCGGAACGCGTCGATCGACGCATTGCGCACCATGCGGGTCACGTAGGCGACGGGTTGCCGCACGGCATCCTGATCCGGGAAGTCGACCAGTTTGATAAAGACGTCATGCACCACGTCTTCCGCCAGACTCGCGCAACCCACGAAGCCACGCGCCAGATTGACGAGCATCGGCCGGTTGCCGATCAACACGTCGAGCAACGTGCCTTTTTCCCAATCGACGGAGCGGGAGTCGGTGCGTGCCCGCCGCGGAACCGGAGGACAGGCGACGCCGGCGCTGAGAACCGACATCGGTATCGCTGTTGAAGGCTCCCGCCGGATGAGCACCTCGGCCATAGATTCGCTCCGTATTTCTCAAGGAAGAGCGCCAATTTAACGTAAACGCGAATCATTCTCAATCAAGATTTGGAATAATCTTACATTTCCGATAGATTTGCCTGATGAATCAGGGCAACCGCCGGCCGGCGGTTGAAGATAGAGATCGGTGGTCGGTGGTCGGTGGTCATCATCCAACTCAGCGGCCGCGAAATTACCATTAGGTATCCGTATCTTTTTCTTTGCAAATCAAAACAGGGAACAGCAGCGCAATAGTGGAAATCCCTCCCCTCGCTTCAATCCACCTCGCTCGATTCTCTTAGTCACAGCGCTTGACACTTTCCACGACACATCATAAAGTTTGCCTGCAGATCTAGATAAGAGACTATCTGTAAGATGGTCTCTTGCGCCCTAGCGGAACACACCCGCGATTTGCACCGCGAACAGCACCGGCCTCTTACAGAAAAACTAAAGGAGACCGATTGTGCAAACGATCGCGATTAAGATTCGTGGCATCGACGATGTCATTTCATTCATCGACTCATGTTCAGGCATTCCCGGTCGAGCCGGCGTTATCTGGTGGCTTGCACTCGGTGGCCTGTTTCTGGACGCATTCTCCAATTCTGCTTTGAGCGCGGGCCTTGGCCCCATGACGCGAGATCTCCATCTCGGCGCGCCTCAAATTGCGCTCATGACGTCGTTTGCGTCCTGGGTCGCCATCGCCTTTAACCCGATTGGCGGCTGGATGGCCGATCGCTGGGGGCGCATCCGTCCTTTGGTGCTGGCCAAATTCCTCGCGGTAATCGGCGCGGTGCTGGTGGTATTCGCACCGGGTTTCGAAGTCATTCTGGCGGGCCGCTTCTTTGTCGGCATGGCGTACGGCATCGACTTCGCGATTGCGATGGCGATGCTCGCCGAGTTCACGCCGGTCAAGCTGAAGAGCCGTCTCAACGCGTGGCAAGGCATGTGGTACACCGCCGTTTGCTCCAACCTGCTGCTCGCCCTGCTGTTTCAATCGTGGCACGTGGGCGATTCGATCTGGCGTTATTCGGTGGCGGCGACGGCCTTGTTCGGCGTCGCGATCCTTGTACTGCAACTGGTGTTTCTGGTCGAGAGCCCGATCTGGCTGGCGCGCAAGGAACGTCTCGTGGAAGCCGCCACCGCGATGAGCCGCATCTACGGACGCACCTTCTCCGCCGTGCCGGTCGAAGAACGCGTGCCGGTCCTGAATCAGGCCACACGTGGGCTCGCGAACGTCGCACTGATCTTTCGCGGCATCTATTTGCCACGCACCCTCCTCGCCGCCACCGTTCAGGTCGGCCAATCCATTCAGTACTTCGCGATCGGCTGGTATCTGCCATTGATCAGCGCCGCGTTGTTCGGCAAGGACTTCATCTACGCAACGCTCGGCGCGCTGTTGTTCAACGTGTTTGGCATCGTCGGCGGCTTCATGTCGCCGGTCATCGGCAAAAGATTCGGCCTACGGCGCGCGTCCGCCTTCGGCTTCGCCGCCGTCTTCGTGATGCTGGTGGTACTCGGCATGTTCGGCTCGAAGATGCCCCTGTGGCTCGCGGTCATCGTGCCGTCGCTGTTCATTCTGTTTCACTCTTCGGGTCCCGGCGCGAACGGCAAGAGTCTTTCTTCGCTGTCGTTTCGCAGTGAAATTCGCGCTGGCGCCAACGGCGTGATCGGCGCGCTGGGTTCGATCGGCGCCGCGCTGGGTCTGCTGGTATTCCCGCTGTTCCGTGAGCACTACGGGCTCGACCGGACCTTCCTGATTCTGGCGATCGTGCCTCTGGTGGCGAGCGTGATCTGCTTCGTCATCAAGTGGGACCCGACGCGCACCTCCATCACCCCAGACAACGAACCCGATGCGCCGCAATTCAAAAGCGATGCAGAGGAAGCACCCGTCTTCATGAACCCGGCAATCGAGAAATCCCAGCGATGACCCGTAATCAAAACGTTATTCTTGCGATCGACGAGGGAACGTCCGGCACGCGCGCGGCAGTCGTCGGCGCTGACGGACAGGTCTCCTGTCTGGAGTACCTGACGCTCAGTGTCGACAGCCCGCGGCCGGGCGTCGTCGAGCAGGACGCGAACACCATTCTTGAGAAAACCATCGCCGTGTGCCGCGCGACGCTGACACGCGCGACCAGCGAGAAGTTGAACGTGGTCGCGCTGGCCATCGCGACACAACGCGCCACCGCCGTGCTGTGGGACACCCACACCGGCCGGGCGCTGGTGCCCGCGATGGTCTGGCAGGACACGCGCCACGCAAGCGAACTGGACCGGCTGGCCGCAAAGTGGGACAGCACGCTGATAGAACGCGTGGGACGCCCTGCCGGCGTGCGCTCGCCTTACCTGTGGGCAGCCCATCACCTGCAAACGACGCCCTCTGTGGTCCTCGCACATCGCGAGCGCCGCCTCGCGTTCGGCACCATCGACACGTGGCTGCTCTGGCATCTGTCCAACGAGCGCATTCGCGTGACGACGCCGACCAACGCGACCTCGGCGAGTGCGTATCTACTTGCCGATCACCGCTATTTCCTCGACTGGATCGACGCCCTTGGTTTCCCGCAGGCACTCCTGCCGGAACTTCGTCAGGATGCCGATGAATTCGGTCGAACACGCCCCGAGGTGCTAGGCATCGACGTACCGATTCTCGCCTGTGCCGGCGATCAGCTGGCGGGCGCGGTGGGCCTCGGCTGCCTCGATCGCGGCCAGTCGATGTGCGTGCACGGCACCGGTAGCTTCGTCGATCTGCTGGTGGGCACACAGGTTCCGCCCACCACGGAGACCTCGCACGAAGGCACGCTGACGATGACCGCACGCCGTCAGCACAATGTCTCGCACTACTCGCTAGAAACCTTCGTCGCGACCACTGGATCGGCGCTGAACTGGATCTGCGAGAAATTGCACTGGTTCGACAATCCCGCGCAGATCAGCGCCCTCGCCGCGACGGTGAACTCGGCGCGCGGCGTGACTTTCCTACCCGCCTTGACCGGGTTGCGCGTGCCGCAATTGCAGCCACACGCACGCGCTTCTCTCTGCGGTATTTCCATCGCCACGACGCAAGCCGAAATCGCCTACGCGATTCTTGAAGGCATCGCCCACTCGGTCGCGCTGTGCATCGACGCGAATCAGGCGATCGCGGACGTCGAAGCCACCGAACTGGTGGTCGGCGGCGGGCTGTCGGGCAGCGACACGCTGCTGCAAATTCAAGCCGATCTAAGCGGCATGCCGGTGCGTCGCATACATGAAAGCAATCGAGCCAGCCTGCGCGGCGCCGCGTTTCTCGCGGGGTCGTCGGGCTTGCTGTGGGATTCGCTGCAGCACGCGCGCACCACCACCGTCACTGAAGCGGTGTTCGAACCGTCGGCGGAATCCGGGGCGTCCGCGAAGCGGCGCGCCTCGTGGCATGCAAGGGTCGAGGCGGAACTCGCCCACGCAAGCGCATTCGATAACAGTCGGGGGGACTGATACACATGTTGTTTATTCCATCGAGAAAGGCTTCGAAAGAACGCGCTGAGATGACGGGCACCGAGCCCTTGCGCATGGTGCGCGACGAGCAACTCGACCGGCTCGGCAGCGAAACATTCGACATCGTGATCGTGGGCGGCGGCGTAACCGGCGCATACGCGGCACTCGACGCGAGCTTGCGTGGCTATCGTGTGGCGCTGCTGGAAAAGAGCGATTTCGCCTCGGGCACATCGTCGAAGTCGTCGAAGATGGTGCACGGCGGCCTGCGCTATATCGAGCAGGGCAATCTTGGGCTGGTGCGTCACTCGTTGCTCGAACGGCAACGTCTGCGCAGAAACGCACGGCACCTGGTGCAACGTTTGCCGTTCCTGTTTCCCGTCATGGAGAAGGATGGCGTGTTCGACAAGCGCCTCGCCAAAGCCTTCGAAAGTCTGCTGTGGACGTATGACATTGCCGGCGGCTGGCGCGAAGGCATCCTGCATCAGAAGCTGAGCAAGGCGGAAGTGCTGTCGCACTGCCCCACCTTCAACGAAGAGAATCTCACCGGCGGCTTCATGTATTTCGATGCGCGCGTCGACGATGCACGCCTCACGTTGAATCTCGCGCGCACGGCGGCGTTTCATGGCGCGGCCGTCGTCAATCACGCGAAGGTCGTCGAGATCACGCGCGACGGGCACGGCAGTGTCGACGGCGTGATCGTGCATGCGGACGAGCGCGAGATTCGCGTGCGCGGCGGCGTGGTGGTCATGGCCACTGGCGTCTGGTTGCGCGACTGGAACGGCCGCAAGAAAGACGACCCGGCTGCCTTGCAAATCCGTCCCGCGAAAGGCGTCCACGTCGCGATTCCGTGGCTGAAGATTCGCAACGACTGCACGGTGACGATTCCGGTGCCGGGCCGCAGCCGCCGCGCGACGATTACGCGCTGGGGCAACGTGTCTTATCTCGGCACCACCGACGAAGACTATCGCGGCGATCTCGACGACGTCTGTTGCACGCGCCAGGAACTCGACTTCCTGATCGAAGGCGCGCGCTCGGCCTTGAAGACCGATCTTCAAGCGGAAGACGTGGTGGGCAGCATCGCCGGTTGCCGGCCGCTGGTCGGGCCGCCCGGCGGCAAGACGCTGGAAATGAAGCGCAATCATGAGATTCATACCGCGCCGGATGGGCTCGTCACGATCGTTGGCGGAAAGCTCACGACCTCGCGGCACATGGCCGAACAGACCATCGACGCCGCGCAGAAGGTGATCGGCAAACGCGCGAAATGCCGTACGAAGTCGGCGTATCTGCTCGGTGCGGCGGGCTACGACTCGCAAGCGATCGTCGCGTCGGGTGGCTTGTCCGCTCAATTAGGAGAACGCTACGGCACGGAAGCGCGTTTCGTCACCGACATTCTCGAAAGCGATGCGAGCTTGCTGAAGCCGATCGTCGAAGGCCTGCCGTACACCGAAGCGGAAGTGCTCTACGCCGTCAGACACGAACTCGCGAGCAACGTGGATGACGTGCTGTCGCGCCGCATCCGCGCACGCCTGATGGCACGAGATGCATCGGCACGCGCCGCCGCGCGCGTGGGCGAAATTTTACAGACGGAGCTCGGCTTGTCCGAGGCGGTCGTCGCAAAGCAGGTGGGCGACTACGTCGCCGCCGTCGAACACGAAAAATCTGTTCTTATGGGAGAAACCGAATGATCAGCAAAGAAGCAATCAAGCGTGGCTATAACCGCGGCAACTATATCGTCGGCGCGCACACTCCGCCGGCTTACGCTGCCACGATCAAGGACACGGCCGGTGAGGCCGGTCTGCAACGCGATCCGGTCAAGGTTAGCGCACAACAGGTCGACGCGCTGCGCGCCGTAGCCGACGAAGTCCTGACGCTCGCGCCCGATGTCGTCGCATGGACGCGCGACTGGTGGGCCGCCTCGATGGTGACGGAAACCGCCGGCAAGCCGGCCACGCCGCATGCCGTGATCGTGCGCGTCTCGAAGGTCGAGCAGATTCAGGCGGTCATGCGTATCGCCAACGCAGCGTCGATTCCGGTGACCGTATCCGCGGGACGCAGCAACGTGACAGGCGCGGCGCTTCCCGTGCGCGGCGGCATCGTGCTGGATGTGTGCGAGCTGAACCGCCTGGTGGGCTTTGATAAAGAAAGCCAGATCGTCGAAGTCGAAGCCGGCATGTTCGGTGACATCTTTGAAGAGACCATTCAGCGCGACTACGGCATGACGATGGGCCACTGGCCCTCTTCGTATGCGATCAGCACGGTCGGCGGATGGGTGGCATGCCGTGGCGCGGGTCAACTCTCGACGCGCTACGGCAAGATCGAAGACATGGTGTTCGGCATGGACGTGGTGCTCGCCGACGGCAGCCTGATCAGCGTGGGCGGCTATTCGCGCGCCGCCGTCGGTCCCGATCTGCAGCAGCTTTTCATCGGGTCGGAAGGCACGCTCGGCGTGATCGTGCGTGTGCGTCTGAAGCTGCATCGCCTGCCGGATTACGGCCGTGCGATCGCGTATGGCTTCAAGACCTTTGCGATCGGCCTGGAAGCTTGCCGCCAGATCATGCAACAAGGCGCGAATCCGGCGGCCTTGCGTCTCTACGATGAACTCGAAAGCGGCGTGCAATTCGGGCTGCCGGAATCGAATGTGCTGCTGATTGCCGACGAAGGTCCGCGCGAAATGGTCGAGGCCGTGCTGACGATTAGCGAGCGCGTGTGCAAGGACCTCGGCGAGCAGCTGGACGACAAGGTCATCTTCGAGAAGTGGCTCGACACGCGTTACCTCACCGGCAAGAGCGCGGAGGGATTCAAACGCAGCCCAGGCTTTGTCGCCGATACGCTGGAAATGGTCGGCCCGTGGAAAGACCTGCCCGGCATCTACACCGACGTGGTGGCCGCAATCAACGCAGTGCCCGGTACGCTGGCCGGTTCCGCGCACCAGTCGCATGCGTATGTGGACGGCGCGTGCCTGTATTTCTCGCTGCGCGGCGAAGTCGAGATCGAACATCGCGCGAAGTGGTATCGCGCGGCATGGGATGCCGCCAACGCCGTGCTCATCAAATACAATGCAGCGTTGAGCCACCATCACGGCGTCGGCCTGTTGCGCGCGCCGTATATGAGCGAATCGCTCGGTAGCGCATTCCCGGTTCTACAGGCAGTCAAGCGCACGCTCGACCCCAAGAACATTCTCAATCCCGGCAAGCTTGGCCTGACTGACGAGCAAGCTCAAGACGCGAAGCAGTAATCACATGGATAAGTCACTCGGGGCGCGCCTCACGCGCCACCCGGTCATTGCGACGCTGTACGGCATCGAGCAGATCGACATCTTTCTGAAAAGCGCCGCTGAAATCTCGATCGTCGCGAATGTCGAATTGCGCAAACTGCACCCGGTGGTCGCGGCGCTGACGAAGGCCGGCAAATATGTCATCGTCAATATCGACAGCTGCGATGGGCTTTCGCAGGACAAAGGCGGCGTGGAGTATCTGGCGGACATTGGCGTCACCAGCCTCGTCTCGACCCGGGTGGCCACTATCCAGCGCGGCAATCGGGCCGGTCTCGTCACGATGCAGAAAGTGTTCGTGACGGACCGCTCGACCTGGCCGCGCAGCATGAAGGCACTGGAGCAAAGCGATCCGAATCTGGTACAACTGATGCCTGCGCCAATGCTCTCGCATCTGGCCGCGCAAGACCGCAAGGCTTTGCCGCCGATCGTCACCTCGGGCTTCGTCTGCAACAAGGGCGACGTGTTCGACGCGTTGAAGAACGGCGCCGTCGCGGTATCCACCAGCGACAGCGAATTGTGGAATCTGGATCCTGAACGTTGAAGGTCCCATCTTGTTGGAGTAGCCGATGGCTAATGCTTACCTGCAGGTGATCGCACATTATTTCGCCAAACCCGGCAACGGCGATGCGATCGTGAAGCCCCTCACGGAACTCGCTGCGGCGACCCGCGCTGAACCCGGGAATCTCTACTACGAATTCTTCCGCTCGCCGCTCGACGCTGACCACTTCGTGATTCTGGAGAAGTACAGCGACGCCGATGGCCTCACCGCGCATCGCGATACGCCGCACTTCCAAAGCCTCGGCTTCGGCACGATCATTCCGCTGCTTGACCGGCGCGAAGTCACGAGCCACATGGTGTCTGGGGACGCTCAATGATGAACGCATTCCGGTTTCAAACCGTGCCGACCATGGTCGTCGAGTTCGGCGCGGCGCGCCGTCTCGGCGCTTTGTTGCGCGCGCAATTTCCGTCGCTCACACGACTGTGCGTGGTGACGGATGGTTTTCTTCATAAGAGTGGGCTGCTGAATCCCGCGCTCGCCGATCTCGCGGCGCACGGCTGGACCGCCGCCGTCATCGACGACGTGATCGCCGATCCGCCCGAGCACATCGTGCTCGAAGCGACGTCGTGGGCACGCGAGGCCGGTGCGGAGATTGTGCTGGGACTCGGCGGCGGTTCGTCGATGGACGTGGCGAAGCTGATCGCCGTGCTCGCTCCGCAACAGGAGCAGGCACTCAGCGAGATGTACGGCGTGAACAAGGTCACGGTGTCGCGCTTGCCGCTCGTGCAGATGCCCACCACCGCGGGCACCGGCTCCGAAGTCACGGCCGTGTCGATCGTGACGGTGGGCGAGGCGAAGAAGATGGGCGTGGTCGCGCCGCAACTAGTCGCCGATCTGGCGATTCTCGACGCGGAACTCACGCTCGGGCTGCCTACTGCCGCAACGGCGGCAACCGGCGTCGACGCAATGGTTCATGCGATCGAGGCGTACACATCCGCGCATCTGAAAAACCCGGTGTCCGACATGCTGGCGGTGAAGGCGCTCGAACTCCTGTCGCGCAATCTATTGCCCGCGTGCGAGAACGGCCAGAACCGCACGGCGCGCGAAGCGATGCTGCTCGGCGCGGCATTCGCCGGCCAGGCGTTCGCCAATTCGCCGGTGGCCGCGGTACATGCGCTCGCCTATCCGATCGGCGGCATTTATCACGTCCCGCACGGTCTTTCGAATGCGCTCGTGCTGCCGCACGTGTTGCGGTTCAATGCTGAGGCAGCGGCGCATCTGTACGCGGAGCTCGCGGAGGTGATCGTGCCGGGCATCGCGGGCAGCGCCGAAAGCAAAACGCTGGCGTTGATCGAGCGGCTCGAACAGATGATCGCCGCGACGGCCATTCCGGCCCGGTTGCGCGATGTCGGCATTGAACGTAGCGGGCTCGAACGGATGGCGAGCGACGCGATGTTGCAAACACGGCTTCTGGTGAATAACCCCCGGCCCGTTACCGAGGCCGACGCGTTGGCGATCTATACCGCTGCGTTTTAATCAGCGTGAGGCGTGAGTGAGTGTGCGGGTCGCTGCGGTGTTTCGCGGCGGCTCCGCGCCGTTACTGCCACAGCGCGCGTTACGTAACACCCGCGCGGAACACGGCATAGCCATTTTCGGCAGAATGGCGTTTTTGACGCCATAAATTTTTAATGTCTTAGTTTTTTTAAACACATATGCGTCGAAATATCGAGATGGCGCTATAACTCGCATTTGGCGTGCAACTTGCAGCGTTGACCCCACCAATAGTCGTTCAACGGGGACATCATGCAAAATTTCGCTGGTCGGACAGCCATCGCTGTTGCGACGTCTACATTACTCGCGCTTTACGGTTGCGGATCCAGTCTCAATACCCCCGGTAGCGGACTTGGTGGGGGCGGGCTCAGTGGGACTTCCGGGACTTCCGGAGCCATAGGGACTTCCGGGACGTCTGGGACTTCGGGCGGTAGCTCGGGGACTTCCGGGACGTCTGGGACTTCGGGCGGTAGCTCGGGGACTTCCGGGACGTCGGGCGGTAGTTCGGGTACTTCCGGTACGTCCGGCGGTAGCTCGGGTACTTCGGGTACTTCGGGTACTTCGGGTACTTCGGGTACTTCGGGTACTTCGGGTACCTCGGGTACTTCGGGTACCTCGGGTACCTCGGGCACCTCGTCGGGTACTTCAGGCACCTCAGGTACTTCGGGCACTTCGGGCACCTCAGGTACTTCGGGCACTTCGGGCACTTCGGGTACTTCGGGTACTTCGGGTACTTCGGGTACTTCGGGTACTTCGGGTACTTCGGGTACTTCGGGTACTTCGGGTACTTCGGGTACTTCGGGTACTTCGGGCACCTCGGGCACCTCCGGTACGTCGGGTACTTCGGGCACCTCCGGTACGTCGGGTACTTCGGGCACCTCGGGCACCTCGGGTACTTCGGGCACCTCCGGTACTTCGGGTACTTCGGGTACTTCGGGTACTTCGGGTACTTCGGGTACGTCAGGCACTTCAGGTACGTCAGGCACCTCCTCCACCCCGATCGGCAACGTCGTTACTCAAGGCGGCAACCTCATCACGGCCGTCGGCACGACCGTCGCCGATACGGGCTCGAAGATCACCGGCACGTCGGTGCCGGGCCTCAACGGCGCAACGACGGCCGATCTCGGTACCGCGATCACCGACCTCGGCAACGGCGTCAAGGTCCTGGGCAACGGTACCGCCGCTGGTCTGGGCACCCTGGGCAGTTCGACCAATCCGCTTGGACCGACCCTGACCTCCACGTCGGGTGTCGTCTCCGACGCCGGCGCCGCCGTCAAGGCAGTTGGCGGTGTGGTGTCGAGCCTCGGCAGCGGGCCGCTTGCACCGCTCGCGCCTGTGACGACGACTTTGGGCAGTGTCGTTGGCGGCGTGGGCAGCGGCGTCATCGCCGTGGGCTCGGGATTGAACAAGGTCCTCACCAGCGGGCCGGTCCAGCAACTTGAGACGCAACTCAGCACGGCGATCAACCCGATCACCACCACCGTCTCGAACACGACGCAAACAATCGGCAACGCCACTGGTTTGGGTGCGCCGCTCAACGGCCTGCTCAGCACGATCGGCAACGGACTCGACGCGGCCGGGCTGAAAGTATCGGGCGCGACCGGCGATCAGGTGGGCAAAGACATCGGTGGAGTGGTCAGTCAGTTGGGCAAGACCGTCACCAGCACCGGTGGACTGTTCACCGGCGCGACCACCAATCCGCTCGGTCCGATCACGGGCCTGCTCGGGCCGCTCGGCGGCCTCGGCGGCACGGGCACCGGTCCCATCACCATCCCGCCGCTGACCGGATTGCTCGGCAATCTCGGATCGCTCGGCGGCACAGGCAGCAGCGGGAACCCACTCGCACCAATCACCGGACTGCTCGGCAACCTGGGTTCACTCGGCGGCACGGGCGGCTCCAGCGGCAACCCGCTCGCACCGATCACCGGACTGCTCGGTAATCTGGGTTCGCTCGGCGGCACCTCCGGCGCCGGCGGTCCGCTTGCGCCGGTCACCGGTCTTGTCACTACGCTGACTTCGACGCTGGGCGGCGCAGCAGGCCAAGGCTCACCGCTCGCGCCGGTCACGGGTCTTCTCAGCACGGTGACCTCGACTGTTGGCGGCGCGGGCGGCAAGACCTCACCGCTCGCACCGGTCACGGGCCTAGTGACGGGTCTGACCGGCGGTGCGGGCAGCAGCAGCGGTTCGACCGGCACGAATAGTTTGCTGGCGCCGGTGACGAACCTTGTCGGCGGCCTGCTTGGCGGGGTTACCGGCAGCAAATAAGGCAGGCGAATCAGCAGTACTTCGGCACAGCGGCCGGGCCAAAAAAATCAACAGCCCGGCCGCCTTCAATGTCATGAATACGAGGATGACATGAATTCCACCTTCGATACCGTAGCGCACGTGCAAGACATGCGTCCGCGTTCGGCAACGCCATTTTCGGTCGGTCTGCTCGGCATCACCGCCGGTCTTGTCACGCTCTGGCTGCTGCGCAACAGCACCACGCTGGACGGCGCGGCCCGCAGCACCGCGGCCAGTCTCGCGATCATCGCGACCATCGCCGCCTACGAACTATTCGTCGCGCGCGTCTATCTGCGCCCGAGCGCGGGTCTTGCCAGCAGCGCGGTGCGGCCGCTGAGCGTCGCGCGCGTCGGTTTGCGCCTCGCCGCACTGGTGTCTGTGTATGCGGGCATCGGCCTGCTCTACTGGTTGTTGCCCGAGTATCACGGGGCGTTCTACAAGCCGTTCTGGTCGCTGATCAACACGCTCGCGCCCTATGTGATCGTCGCGGCGCCGTTCTACTTTATGTGGATGGACCGGCATCAGCGCGAAGTCGACGACGCGTATCTGCTGTGGGCACGTCTGCTGTTTCGCGGCGAGCGTCCCGCGAATTGGCGACCCGTTCGGGAAATGCTGGCCGGCTGGATGGTGAAGGCATTCTTCCTTCCGCTGATGATCGTTTATCTCTCGACCAACGCGGACCATCTCACTGCCTCACTGAACACCGCGCTGGACGTACCCTTTTCTCTTGCGACGTTCAGGTTCATGTACGACCTCTCGTTCGCCATGGATCTGATGTTCGGCACGGTCGGCTACCTGTGCACGCTGCGCATACTCGACAGCCATGTGCGCAGCGCCGAGCCGACCACGCTCGGCTGGCTGGTCGCACTGATCTGTTATCAGCCGTTCTGGTCGTTGATCTCGAACCAGTACATTCATTACGAAGGCTCGATGTTCTGGGACAACTGGCTCATTTCATTCCCAGTTATCCGCGTGGTTTGGGGCACGGTGATCGTCGCGTTGCTGTTGTGCTACGCGCTCTCCACGATCTCATTCGGCCTGCGGTTTTCGAACCTGACCAATCGCGGCATCATCACCTCCGGTCCCTACCGCTTCACCAAGCATCCCGCCTATATCGCGAAGAATCTTTCGTACTGGATGATCGCGGTGCCGTTCATCGAACCGTTAGGATGGCGGCTAGCAATCACGCACTGCGCCGCACTCGCGGCCGTGAACCTGCTGTATTTCCTGCGCGCCAAAACCGAAGAACGGCATCTGATGAACGATCCCGAATATCGCGCCTACGCGGAATGGATCGCGAAGAATGGGCTATTCGCCAGAATCACACGTATGTTTGAATAAGGCGTTTACGCGCCAATACGACAGAGAACGTATTTTGCAGCGCACCATCCATTAAAAGACATCGCCACGATGATTGGATTTTTTTGACCACCGGTAATCAGTTGCCGGTGGAAACAGGCAATGGCTTCAGTGGCGTAAAGGCATGATTTTCGGCGAGCAGCGGAAGGCTCGCCTCAACGGTATCGCGCCCAAGACGTTACGTAACGTCTTGGGGCTTCGTCACGGCGCGTTGCGTAGCGTAAGGACGTTGGCCAACCCAGCCTTCGGGCGTGAGAACATAAAGCCTTGCGCCAACACGTCTGGCCATGAGCTCAGCCATTGCAACTGTGCTTTGGTCTCCACGCCGTTCACCACGACCTGGACATCAAGCGCACGGAGCAGATCCAGTAACGCCGACACCACCACGCAGGCACGAGGATCACGCGGAACCGAGGCCATCAGTTCCGGCGCCATCGTAACGGTGTCCACGTCGAGTGCGCCGAGTTGTGCGAGGGAGGACGCGCCATTACCCCATTTGCCCAGCGAGATGCCGGCGCCCGCGGACCGGAGGCCCGCAGTCAGGGTACGCAGAGACAGGAGACGTGCCGCGTCGATGCTCTCGGGCACTTCGATTTCAAGCAGGTTGGCCGGCACGCCATACGAGCGTGCGATGCGTATCAGATCGTCGGCGAACGATTCGAGCACGGCGACCGGCGCCGGCACCGTGATCGAGACCGGCAGCAGCGTTATCTTCGAAGAGAGGCAGTCGCGCAATTCACGGCACACGCCGTCGATGACGAACAAGGCCATCTCCAGCGCGACCTGCGGGTGCTCGAGCGGCATCATGAAAATGCCCGGGAGCAACAGCCCGTAGTCAGGATGTGTCCAGCGGACCTGCGCTTCGAGGCGCGCCAGCGCGCCGCTTGCCGCGCGGTAGGCACCTTGAAACACGAGATGAAATTCGCCCGCGCGCAGACCTTCGCTGACGCGGCCTTCGAGTTCGTTCAGTGCCATAGGATCGTCGCGCGAGTCGACCCAATCAGTCTGTTCAGCACAAGCGGTCCGCGTGCCGAACGTAGTTGCGAGCGATCCGGGCTTTTCATAATCGAGCGTTAGCATGACGTAGGCGCAAATTTTTAACCTGGCTAACGTACGCACATGTCGTGCCAAGCGGCACGCTCTTTACGCAACGCAACAGCGACCATGACCGAGAAACCGCACTGGGCAATGGTCTACGGAGATGCGATCGGACCTCTCAAGGCGCAATACCTGTCGTCATACGATTGTATGAATCGCGAATGTTACGTAGCATTTCAAATCGACGTTACGGTACGTCGCGCGCAGTGGATTGATTACCACACGTCACTCCTTGCACACTGATAAACTGCGACATACATTACGAATAAGATCGCTATACAACAAGCGGCGAATTAACGTGCCGCACTGCAACAATAAAATTTGACCGAGAAAAAAAGATTTACTAGTATCGGCACGAACGCAGCATGCAACGACTGCGCATTTCCCACACAGTCTTTCAAGGCCGCCGATGCTTCAGATTCCTCTCACCGATTCCGATTGGGCTCGCGTCCAGAGCCTCTTTCCAGTGGTCTCGTCTGGCCGCGGGCGACCCCGTCGCAGCGATCGCGAGATACTCAACGCGATACTCTGGGTGATGCAAACAAAAGAAAAGTGGCACAGGCTGCCGGCAACTTTTCCGCCGCAACAGACTTGCTATCTTCGGTATATGACATGGAAAAGATCGGGCGTTCTGGATCAAGTGAATGAGCGCCTGCCTCTGTGCACTCCCGAGCTTTCAATCTGCTGACTCCGCAGCCATCATTGTTTCGCATACCATATCGATTTAGAAGCGATCCATTCTTCGATGGATCGCTTCTCTGTGTGTTCGCCCTCGCCTGACGGCGTGTCAGACCTTGCCGTTCATCCGATCCATCACAGCAAGTAGATCGGCGAGCGATTGCTTACATTCCGCCGCATTCGGCCTGCTGGCGCGCAACGCGCTCAGCGAACGGTCGATCGCTTTGTCGACGGTGTGCCAGTCCGCTGCGGCGCGAGGCTTCAAAGAGGGCTCAGCGTCGTCCCATGCGAGTTCCAGATCTTTGATGCGCGCCTTACCGCCCGCGAGGTCGCCCTTGTCGACCAATACCGCGGTATCGGTCGCGATTTTGCGGAACGGCGACAGGTCGCCGAGCTTCGACGCCTTGACGGGTTCCGCCGCCTCTACCGATGGAAAGCCAATCCTGCCCGCCTCGCGATGCCCGAAGCTGATAGCGGAGATAGCGATGAACGAAGCGATGACGGCTTTGCTGAGGGTGCGCTGAGTCATGAATGTTTCCTCCGTTTGATCCGAAATGGGATTGAAAGGACTACGTGTACGGCTGCGCAAGCGAGGCACGCTCAAGATTCACGTGCCGTGGCAGCACGCAGAGACCGTTGCTCGACCGCACTCGCGAAGATGACCAGCACGACGATTGCACCGAGGAATAGCACGCTCGTATTGATTGTGCCGAGGCCAATACCGCCGTATGCACGGGACTGTGAAAGCAGATCGCCAAATGAGGCGCCCAACGGCCGCGTCAGAATGTAGGCAAGCCAGAAAGTCAGCACTGGATTCACGCCGACGTAATAGACAGCACTCACCAATGCGATCAGCGCGCTGAATGCCACGACGCCGATCATGAAGCCGAGCCCCAACGCTTCTGTCGCAAGATCGCCGGCCGCGGTACCCAGCGCGAATGTGAACAACACCGCAGCCCAGTAGAAAAGCTCCCGTCGCGTCGTGTAGATGGTGTGAATCGACAACGTGCGCTCGCTGCGATACCAGAGTGCGAACACCACTGCCAGCGCGAGGGCGAACACAATCGTGCTGACATAAAGACTGATGCCGAGCTTGTCGGTCAGTGCATCCGTAATCTGCGTGCCGACTACGCTGACCAGTACCACCGTCAGCCAGTAAATCCACGGCACGTACTTGCGCATGCGAAGCTGCACGACCAATGCGGTAATCAACAAGGCGAGCATCATCCCGCCGGTGAGGGCGGTGCCGAGCCCAACGTGCACGGCCAGATAGTCCGCGCCGGTTTCGCCGACCGTGGTCGCCATGATCTTGATCGCCCAGAAAACGAGTGTTGCCTCGGGCACTTTGTTGCGCATCTCAGCAACACGATAAGTCGAGGTCTCTAGCAAGCGGGTTCTCCCATGAATAGGCGTTTAATTCGACGCGGCGAGCAAGCGTGCTCGCGCTCACTCCATGCGGCGAATATGCAACGGGGAACCTTATGAAGACCTTACGGAAGATGCCGATAGGCAGAATGACGCACGCATCTTTCTGTCGGGAGATTGGATGTCGATTCAGACAATCGGTCAAGCGCCGCACAAGCACCGTCCTCAACCGTCTTGCCGCCGCCCAGCTGCGAGATCATGCTGGTGAAACAAAAAAAACGCCGTGTGCATGCTCAATGCTCACGGCGTTATGACCACCAGTCTTCAGCAGCGCCCCAATCTAGCCGCGCGCCACCTCGCCAGCTTTCAAACCGGCACTTAGAAACGCGTGCGAATACCCGTCGTCAACTCCAACTGATTCTTCGCGCCGTACGTCGTCGCCACAACGTAGCCATGGTGCAGCTTCATATAGTCGCCGGCCACATAGAGCTCGGTGCGCTTGGACAGGTGATAGAACATCGAGGCGTACAAGGTTTCCTTGTAGCCGCTGCCGGTGCCCGTATCCGGATCGAAACTCAGGTTGGCATTGGCAATGCTGCCGCTGGTGTCGAATGCGGCATTCGTCGTGTGCATCTGCTGATAGCCGAGTTCGTAGTCGAGCGGGCCCTTCGGCGCGAGCTTGAACGACACGGTCCACGCATTGTCGCGGCGTTGGCCCAACGCACCCTGATCGCCGGTGTAGTGGAAATAGCCGGCATTCACGCGGAAGATGCTGTACGTGTAATTGCCGCCCACCGAGTAGGCCTTATTGGTGAAGCCGTTATTGTTGACGTGGTTGTAGAACGACGACAGGTTAAACGGACCGCCGTTGTAACCGAGGGCGGCGGTATACGTGGCGTTGTTGCCGAAGCTCGTCTTGTTGCCGAACGCATAACCCGCCGACGCGAAAATGCCGTTATTCCACAGCTTCTTCCAGACGAGACCATTCTCGTAACGGGTGCCGGTTGCGCTGCCCGCGTAAAAAATCAGCTGCTTGAAGTTGTTGGTGTTGGTCCAGCCGCCTTCTTCGGTGGTCAGCTGCGCACTGGTGTACGGGTCGCCGTAGATCGCAGCCGCGTCACGCGCAACCGTGTTCTGGAAACCGGCGGTGAACTTACCAAAGGTGTCGCTCTCCACGCCCACCCATGCATCGCGGTCGAATATCTGGCCCGGGTCTTCCATCGCGCCGTCGCTTACGCGGTACTCGGCTTCCAACTTGAAAATCGCCTTCAGGCCGCCACCCAGGTCTTCCGCACCCTTCATACCGAAACGGCTGCCGCTGAACCACGGCTCGCCGTTGATGCCCATTGAAACCACGTGCTTGCCATCAGCGTTCGCGTTGGTCTGATAAGACACCGCGCTCAGATCAATCAAGCCATAAAGCTGTACGTTCGATTGCGCGTGAGCGCTTCCCATCGCCAATGCACCGGTGCTCGCCACCAGCAACAAGCTGCTTTTTTTTACCATCGTCCCCTCCGATCCTGCTGCGTTGAAATGATCTGATATCCGCTTGAGTAGCAGAACAAAGGATAGTCAGACCAACCCTTCACGCCTCTTTCGCGGAAGTGCAGGAAACGTCGGTGAAAACACTAAACACAACGGTGTTGACAATGGTCGAGCGAGCGATTCAAAACTGCGCCACGGTGTTACAACGCCTCGGCAAACGCTTCGCGCGACACTTCTTCGCGCAGAATGTAGCCGAGCCCGCGCAAGGTCATGATCTTCGCGCTGGAGCACGCAAGGTGCTTGCGCAGGCGGTGAATGTAGATGTCGATGGCATCGGCGCTGGGTTCGTCGTCGAGCGTGAAGACCTTGTCCATCAGCGTGGCCTTCGAGACCGTCTTACCCTGCTTCAGCATCAACGTTTCGAGGATCGCGTGTTCGCGCCGCCGTAACGGCAAGGGCTCGTTTTGTAGTACGAATTCGCGGGAATCGAATAGGTAACGCAGATCGCCGCAGTCGATCGACTGGCCTTTGTCGCCGGCCGCCTGGCGGCGGATCAACGCCTTGATGCGCGCCACCAGCTCACGTGCATCGAAGGGTTTGACGACGTAGTCGTCGGCGCCGGCCGAGAAGCAGGCCACTTTGTCGTCGGTCGAGCCGTTGGCAGTGAGCATCAGCACGGGCACGTTGTCGCGTTTGCGGCGCAGACGCGCCAGCACGTCCTTGCCGCCAATGCCCGGCAGCCGCAGATCGAGCAGCACCGCGTCGTAGCACTGCAAGCCGAGCAGCGTCTCCGCCCGCTCGCCGTCCTGCGCCCAGTCAATCACGAAATTCTCGACCTGCATCAGGTTCATCACCCAGCGCGCGAGGTCAGCGTCGTCTTCAACCAGCAGCAGTTTCATCGGTTTCCCCTGAAGTGGCAGCGTATCAAACCGCTGCCGACCATATTCGCATCTCGACAGTGACAACCAGGCCGACACCATTCTCCCCCGGCTCGAGCGTAACCGTGCCGCCTTGCCGGTAGGCGATCTCGCGCACGATCGGCAAACCGAGACCGGTTCCGTCGGCATGACTCGACGCGCGATAGAAACGCTCGAACACGCGCGTCCTCGCCTCGGCTTTGATACCCGGACCATTATCGATCACACGTACGATCGCCTTGTCATTGTCGCGCCGCGTGTGCACGGTGACGCGGCCACCGGGTTGCGTATAGCGCAGCGCGTTGTCGACGAGATTAGTCACGAGCGCCGCGGTCAATGCCTCGTCTCCGGTCACGTACAGGCCGTCTTCCAGTTCCGCGCCCAGATCGATTTCACGCGACTGCGCAAATGCAATCAGCTCCTCCAGCACGCCCGCGATCAACGCGCTCAGATCGACTCGTTCGCGCGCATGGGATAGCGCTGCGGACTCGGCCTGAGCGAGCAGCAACAGTTTGTTGGTCAAGGTGGTCAGCTTGCGGCTGCTTTTATGCATGCCGGCCAGCGCTTCGGTGAGCGGCACGTCCCGATTCTCGCGTTGCCGCGCGAACTGGATCTGCGCAACCAGCAGCGCGAGCGGCGTGCGCAACTGATGCGCCGCGTCTGAGATGAATTGCCGCTGGGTCGCGGCCTGCTGCCCCATGCGTGCGATGCACTGGTTGATCGCTTCGACGATCGGCCGCAATTCGACATGCAGGCGCGCCACGCGTATCGGTTCGAGTTGTGACGCGTTACGATCGGCGACGTCGTCTTTCACCTTCATCAGCGGCCGCAATTCGAAGGTCAGCCCGAGATAGACGAACACCATGGCGAGCACGAGCGTAAGCACTTCACCGAACAATTGCGGACGCAACAGGCGCCACACCATGGCATCGCGCGAACCTTCCGTTTTCGCGACTACCACGACGACTTCTTCGGTGCGGCCCGAGTCGTAGAGCTGGCGCACATAAGCGGCCGCACGCACGGCACGGCCGTCGTCAAGATGGGTGGCGTAAAGCATGGGGACGTCGCTCGCGCCGCGCGGCACCGGCAACTCGAGATTGCCGGCCAGCAGGCGGTGGCCGCTCGCTTCGACGCGATAGTACACATTGTCCTGTTCCGGCGACTCGAACAACTCCAGTGCGGCCGGCGGAATCTGGATCGACACGTTGCCGTTATCCCAGTCGATGTCCTCGCCAATGATGCGCATCGACGATAGCAACGCGTTGTCCTGAACCAGGTCGGCCGTGGTCTGCGCGTTGCGATACGAAATCATGCCGGAAATGGAAACGAACGCCGCCAGTGGCAGCAAAAGCCACCACAGCAAGCGTCCGCGCAAACTGCCTGAAAACACGATTCGTTGTTCCTCTCTTCCGGATGCCGGCGCACCTCATCGCGATGACGCACCAGCCTCCATCTTACGGCTTCACTTCATTGACAAACTGATTGGTGAAAGTACGCGACAGATCGATGTGCCGGTCCTTTACCGAAGGATTGAAGCCCGCGAGCACTTTCAGCACCGTTTCCGGACCGTCGGCGGGCATCTTGCCGTCGGCCGTGTACATGGGCAGCGAAGCCTTCAATGCGCTGATATAGAGCGCCTTGTCGCTGCCAAGATAGTCTTTCGGCATTTGCGCGGCGATGTCTTCAGCGCTGTGCGTATGCATATATTGCAGCGTCTTCACGAAGGCGCGCGCGAGTTTGGCCGCTTCCTGCGGGTGCGTGTCGAGCCACGCGCTTTGCACGTACAGGCTCGAAGCCGGATACGTGCCGCCGAGTGCGGCGCGCGTGCCTTCCAGTGTGCGCATATCCACCAGCACCTTGGCGTCGCCGGTCTTCAGCAACTGCGAAACCGTCGGCTCAGTGGTCATGCCCGCGTCGATGCGGCTCTGCTTGATGGCGGCGATAAAGCTGTTGTCCGCACCGACCGGCAGCACCGTGTATTGCGAGCTCGGCACACCCTTGAGGTTCGCCAGGTACTGCGTCAGAAAATTGGTCGACGAGCCGAGCCCGGTCACGCCAAGCGTTTTGCCCTTCACGTCAGCCATGCTTTTGATCGTATCGGCCTGCTTCGTCGCCACCATCTCCACTTCGCCGGGCACCTGGCCGAACACCACGATCGCCTTCACTTCTTTGCCCTTGGCCTGCAGGTCGATCGAATGATCGTAGAAACCCACCACCGCCTGCACGCTGCCCGCGAGCAGTTCGTTCTCCGCATCGACACCCGCCGGTTGCGACAGCAGTTCGACGTCGAGGCCTTCGGCCTTGAAGTAACCAAGCTGTTCAGTCAGACGCGCGGGCAGATAGATGAGCTTGGTAATCCCGCCCACCATGATGACGACCTTCTCCGGCGCAGCGGCCTGCGCGGGCGCCGTCGATTGGACGATCAGAAAAAGCGAAAGCGAAGCCGCGGCAGCGGCACGGACGGCGCGCGAAAGGCGCGTCAAAACAGGGTTCATTGTGGATGTCTCCGTTATATTCCGCGTGCGCGGTAGGCGTTTGGTGGATTGCCTGCCAAAAATTCTAGGGGCGCGAATCCTTCCCGAAGCTTTCGCCACGCGTTTCTAGTCCCGATCGAGGGTTTGTCCCGACTCCCTTTGAAGCCCCCGATTCAAAGCGGTTGATTTAACCGGGCTGAGATCCTTCCGCGGCCGCACGCGGAAACGAGACGTTCACGTGCACGCCCTTGCCGGACTCGCCTGGCTTGAGGATGATCTCTCCGTGATGCGCGTCCGCGATTTCGCGCACGATGGCGAGGCCCAGCCCCGTTCCTTCCGTGTCTGCCGACACCCGGAAAAACGGTTCGAACACGCGATTGCGCGACTCGGCCGGAATGCCAGGGCCGTCGTCCAGCACCGACACGGCGACCCGATCGGCGTGGGCGCTGACTGCGACCGTGACGTGGCCGCCACTGCCGGTATAGCGAATCGCGTTCTCCGCGAGGTTGGAGATCAACGCCTGAAGCAGGCCGCGATGCCCTGCCACCGGCGCAGGACCGTTCAGCTCCGCGCCGAGATCGATGTCCCGGGCCTGCGCGAGCAGCGCCAGATCTTCGACCACTTCCATGGCCAGCGGCACCAGATCCACCGTTTCCACCGCCAGTTGCTGGCTGTCGGCGGCCTCGGCCTGCGCGAGCAACAACAGCTTGTTAGTGAGCCCGACCATTGAACGGTTGCTGCGGTGCATCGCGGCGAGCGCTTCATCGAGCGCGGGATTCAGGCCGTCCTGCTGGCGCGCGAACTGCAACTGCGTGCCCAGCAGCGTCAGTGGCGTGCGCAACTGGTGCGCGGCGTCGGCGATAAAACGCCGTTGTGCGGCCACCTGCACGCCCAGGCGCGCGATACATTGATTAATCGCTTCGACGATAGGCCGCAACTCGGTATGCAGGCGCTCGACGCGAATCGGCTCGAGTTGCATGGGGTCGCGGTCGGCGACGTCTTCCTTCACTTTCATCAGCGGCCGCAATTCGAAAGTGAGTCCGATGCAAACCAGCGCGACCGCCAATACGATCATCTCGATCTGCCGCACGAGCTGCGGCTGCCACAATTGCTGCGCCATCGCGTCGCGCGAGCGCACTGTCTTGCCCACTGTGACCCGCACGCGGCGCGTCGCACCATTGTCGTACATCAGGCGCACGAGTCCGACCGCGCGCACGGGCTGACCGTGGAGTTCGGCGTTGTAGTGATCGGCCGTGTCGGGCGAGAGCGGCGCGCGCTGCGGAAAATCCGGTGTACCCGCCAGCAGGCGGCCATCGTCGACGCGCACGCTGTAGAACACCTGGTCACGATACGGCGACACAAACACTTCAAGCGCGGCGGGCGGCACATCCACGCGCAGAAATCCGTCCACCCATTCCACTTCACCGGCAATCATTCGCGCCGACGAGATCAGCTGGTTGTCCTGCACCAGATCCGCCGTGCGCCGCGCGTTGTCGTACTCCGCCTTACCGGTGACGAACACGTACAACGCGAGCGGCACCAGCAGCCACCACAGCAGGCGCATGCGCAGGCTATTGGTCATCTTCTTTCTTGCGCAGCAGGTAACCCAGCCCACGCAACGTGACGATCGCGGCCGAACTGCCGTCGAGCTTTTTGCGCAGCCGCGAAATGTAGATTTCGACCGCGTCTTCGCTCGGTTCGTCCGAGAGCGTGAAAATCGCGTCGACTAACGCGGGCTTCGTCACCGTCTTGCCCAAACGCAGGATCAGCGTTTCGAGCACCGAGCGCTCGCGCGGCGTGACGTTCAGCGGCGCGCCTTTCAGCGTGAACTGGCGCGTGTCGATGTCGAACGCGAGATCGCCGCACAGCACCTCACTCGATTTCGACGGCGACTGGCGCCGGATCGCGACCTTGATCCGCGCAATCAGCTCTCGCACTTCAAAAGGCTTGACCAGGTAGTCGTCCGCGCCGGCGCCGAGCAATTCCACTTTTTCGTCGATCGAACCGCTCGCCGTGAGGATCAGCACCGGCGTGGCATCACCGCGTTGCCGCAAACGGCGCAGCACGTTCTTGCCCGACAGCTTCGGCAGATTCAGGTCGAGCAGGATCACATCGTAGTGATTGGTGCGCAGCAGGCGGTCGGCGGCGTCGCCGTCCTGCACGGCGTCGAGCGCGAACGCCTCCTGCTCCAGCATCTTCGCGAGCCAGTGCGCCAGCGTGGGATTGTCTTCGATGAGCAGCAGCTTCATGGCGGGGACGGCGAATTAAATGAGCGGCAAAAGTCAGGACGCCGATTGTGCCGTAAAACAAGGGCTTTGCGCGCGTTCGGAGCGGTTTGCGCAACACGTCGCGGGGCGTTTGCCGCGAGGTTGCACCCAGGTTGCGCCAAAGTCTCGGGTTAACACCCATGATTTACGGGCAGCCCCGAAAGCTGCCAGAAGGTTTCCGATTTCTATAATCGCCGTCATTCACCCAGAAAGCGCCGCATCCGCACATAGCGGCGACCAAACCAAAGGAGACTGCTTCATGCGTACCTTGCGCCAGATTGCCGCTGTGTCAGGTGTTGCGTTCACCCTTGCCGCCGCTTCGGCCGCGGCTCATGCCGAGAAGCTGACGATCATGGTCGGCGGCGCCACCAAGATCATCTATCTGCCGGCCAAGCTCACGGAGCAGCTCGGCTACTTCAAGGACGAAGGTCTCGACGTCGAAATCCTCTCGCAACCGGCCGGCGTGGACGCGGAAAACGAACTGCTCGCGGGCGCGGTGCAAGGCGTGGTGGGCTTCTACGATCACACCATCGATCTGCAGAGCAAGGGCAAGGAAGTCCAGGCGCTGGTGATTTTCGGCCAGGTGCCGGGTGAAGTGGAAATGGTCTCCACCAAGGCTGCCGATACATTCAAGAGCATGGCCGACTCGAAGGGCAAGACGCTCGGCGTGACCGGCCTCGGCTCGTCGACCAGCTTCCTCACGCAATATCTCGCGCAACGCGCGGGCGTGCCGTCAACGCAATACACGCTGCTGCCGGTTGGCGCGGACAACAGTTTTATCGCCGCCATCAAGCAGAGCCGCATCGACGCGGGCATGACCACTGAGCCGACGGTTTCGCAGTTGCTGAAGACCGGCGACGCCAAGGTGCTGGTGGATATGCGCACGCTGGAAGGCACGCGCGTCGCACTCGGCGGCACGTATCCGGCTTCGAGCTTCTACGTGCAGCGCGCATGGGCCGAGTCGCATAAGGACGACGCCACGAAACTCGCGCACGCGTTCGCGAAGACGCTGAACTTCATCGCGACGCATAGCGCGGAAGAGATCGCCGCGAAGATGCCGAAGGACTACTACGGCAACAACAAGGACCTGTACGTCGGCGCGCTGAAGGCATCGCTGCCGATGTTCACGAAGGACGGCAAGATGCCCGCCGACGGCCCGGACACCGTCCTGAAGGTCCTGTCGGCGTTCAATCCTTCGGTGAAGGGTAAGCATATCGATCTCGCCAAGACCTACTCCAACGACTACCTGTCGGCAGCGGTCAAGACCGCGGCGAAGTAACGCGCTCGACGTAACGCCCTATCACCATCAAGAGAACTGCGAGGCACCAGCCGATGAATCAACCCATGTCACGCGATACGCCCGCCATCGAGCTGCGCAACGTATCGTGCCGTTTCATCTCTCCGGACGGCAAAGCGACGATCGCGTTGCGCGACTTCAGCATGTCGGTGGCGCGCGGCGAATTCGTCGCCGTTGTCGGGCCGACGGGTTGCGGCAAGTCCACCACGCTCAGCATGATCACCGGCTTGCTGAAGCCCACCACCGGCGAAGTGCGCGTGATGGGCGCGCCGGTGGACGGCATCGATCCGCGTATCGGCTTCGTGTTTCAGGCAGACGCCGTGTTTCCGTGGCGTTCGGTGCTCGATAACGTCGCCGCCGGCCCGCTGTATCGCGGCCGCTCGAAATCCGCCGCGTACGACGAAGCCAACGAATGGCTGCGCCGCGTCGGTCTCGACAAGTTCGGCAAGCACTATCCGCATCAACTGTCCGGCGGTATGAGAAAACGCGTGGCGCTCGCGCAAACCTTCATCAACAAGCCGGAAATTCTGCTGATGGACGAGCCCTTCTCGGCGCTCGACATGCAAACCCGCACCCTCATGCAGGACGAACTGCTGCAACTGTGGGGCGGCGCCGGCTCAGTGGTGTTCGTCACGCACGATCTGGAAGAAGCGATTGCGCTCGCCGATCGCGTGTTCGTGCTGACGGCGCGCCCGGCAACGCTGAAGAAAGTGTACGAAATCGATCTGCCGCGTCCGCGCGTCACGTCCGAGGTTCGCTACGACCCACGCTTTATAGAAATCTCGCGCGACATCTGGCACGACCTGCGCGAAGAAGTGCAGATCGGTTAATCAAGGAATGGCAAACATGTCTACTACCCCTCAACAGACGATGCCTTCGGGTATCGATCCCGCGACGCTCGCACAAGTCGAACGTGTTGCGCAAAAACGCATTCGGCAACGCCATGCGCTGGTGATCACGCTGCGCATTGTCGTGCTGGTGGTTGTGCTCGGCGGGTGGGAATTGTCCGCGCGCCTGAAGTGGATCGATCCGTTCTTCTTCTCGATGCCGAGTGCGATCTTCGATCAGATCATCGACTGGTTCGTGAACGGCACGTCGCAAGGCCCGCTGCTCACCCAGGTTTGGGTCACGCTGGAAGAAACCGGTCTCGGCTTCATCATCGGTTCAGTGGCGGGTGTGTTCTGCGGCATCGTGCTCGGCCGCAACAAGCTGCTGTCTGATGTATTCAGCCTGTACATCAAGATCGCCAATTCGATTCCGCGCGTGGTGCTCGGCTCGATCTTCGTGATTTCGCTCGGTCTTGGCATGGCTTCCAAGGTGGCGCTGGCGGTCGTGATGGTGTTCTTCGTCGTGTTCGCCAATGCGTTCCAGGGCGTGCGTGAAGCGGATCGTTACATGATTGCGAATGCGCAGATTCTGGGCGCGTCGCGCCGTCAGGTGACGACCTCGGTGGTGATTCCGTCGGCGTTGAGCTGGATTCTTGCCAGCTTGCACGTGAGCTTCGGCTTTGCGCTGGTCGGCGCGGTGGTGGGCGAATTCCTCGGCTCCAAGCAAGGTATCGGTCTGTTGATCTCCACTGCGCAAGGCGCGTTTAACGCAAGCGGCGTATTCGCGGCCATGATTGTGTTGGCGGTGGTCGCACTGGCTGCAGACTATCTGCTGACCGCGATCGAACAGCGATTGTTGAAATGGCGGCCGGCAGCGGTTTGAGTTAGCCGTCAGGTTGTATAGGAACAAGGGCGCCAGCGGCGCCCTTTTTTTGTTTCGCTTCGCCCTCATTCAGCATAGCTGCTTAATGCTTGAATTGCTTGAATTGCTTGAATTCCCCCGCAGCAGGACCGTCTTCTTCCCGACGGATCGAGGCGACCACTCTGCCCGCATCCGTTGGTCAAAACATGACACGCTTTCACAACGGCGCGTTTTGCGCTACGTTTGCAGCGCCGGCATTATCTGATGAGCTGACACGGCAGTACGCACCACAATCCATCCAATCTCCTGTTGGAGCGATGAATATGAGTGACGTCCACGATGGCGAAGCGGCAGCAAGCGAGGCAAACGCGTCGAACGCGGAGAACGCTTCGAACGCGGAGAATGCGTCAAAGGACCAGATCGAACATGTCGTGATGCTGCTCATGGAAAATCATTCCTTCGACCAGATGCTCGGCAGTCTGGACGAAGTACACGCCGGGCTGGATGGAATACGCAACGCCGCGTCCAAGTCCAACGACGACGGCAAAGGCCATACATTTTTCCCGCAGGCAACACAAGAGCGACAGATGCAACACGACCCGGATCACGGACACGAGGCCGTGCTGACCCAGATCTCGGGAGACAACGGCGGCTTCGTTCGATCGTTCGCGAACGACTACCCGAAGAGCACCCTCGCCGCGCGGCAAGACATCATGGGCTATTACCCCCGCGGCTTTCTTCCGGCGTTACACGCGCTGGGCGAGCAATTCACCGTGTGCGACAAGTGGTTTTCGTCGTTGCCCGGCCCGACCTGGCCGAACCGTTATTTCGCGCTGACCGGTACGTCGATGGGTGAGGTGGGAATGCCCGAAGGGCTCGATGCCCTGAACCCAAAGTGGTACACCGAGCAGAACCAGGACACGCTTTTCGACCGTCTAAATGACAAAGGGAAAACGTGGAAGATTTATTTCTACGATTTTCCCGCGTCCCTGCTGCTGAAAAACCAGCGTCGCACCGAAAATCTCGCGAATTACCATCTGTTCGACAAGTTCTTCGACGACGCTGCCGGCCCGGCGAACGAGTTTCCGCAGTTCGTCCTCATCGAACCGAAGTACTTCGGCGAAGCGCAGAACGACGATCATCCGCCGCATAACATCATGAAGGCGGAAAAACTGATCGCCGATACCTACAATGCGCTGCGTTCCAATCAGACATTGTGGGAGCGTACATTATTAGTCATCCTGTACGATGAACATGGTGGGTTCTTCGACCATGTTCCACCGCCATCGAATGCAGTGGCGCCCGACGAGCACACGGAGAGTTTCGATTTCACTCAACTCGGCGTGCGCGTCCCTGCCATTCTGGTATCTCCATGGTGCGACGCTGGCGTGTGCCATACGCAATTCGATCATTGCAGCCTGCTGAAATATCTTTCTGACAAGTGGGCGCTTGCACCGCTTGGCAATCGCACGCAGGCTGCGGCAAGCATCGGACCGGCGATCCGTTCCAGCGGTATTGCCCGGTCCGATACGCCGTCTTTTATCCGCGTGACCAATCAATCGCTGATTGCGGAGCACGTGGACCTGGAAAGGAAGTCGTCGAACGGCAATCAGCATGGACTCCATCATTTCGCCGACTACTTGCACGCAGAGTTGGATAAATTGGCCGCGGATTTCGTGGAATCGGCATCGCACCTCGCCCGTAACGAGACCGGGTGGGTTCTGCTAAAGAGCGCACTCGGCTCCGCGATGATGCGTCTCGGGCAGTGGCTCAGCAAAGACTTCTATCACGCCCGGGATGATCGCGAGGCGCGCACCAGCCAGGCATTTACCCGGCTCTCGCAGTCGAAGGTCCCGGCGAAAACGCCGCAAGACGGCGCCCCGGTCGCGGCATCGCGACCCTAGCAAGTCATACGCAAGGCCCTTCAGTCGGGCCCCTCATTTATTACAAATATCGCAACAAACCTTACCTGAATTGATGGTTACTCCGTCCAGATCGCAAAACTACAATGTAATCACTGACTACGAACAACACCGCTCGTAGCACGATAAAGACCGAACTGGAGGTAGTTCATCATGAAATCGCTCATTCAAGCTGTTGTTATCGCCGCTGTGCTGGCCGCGCCTGTTGCTTCGTTTGCCCAGTCAAATCAGCCCGTGACCCGCGCCCAAGTGCGCGCAGAACTGGTTCAACTCGAAAAGGCCGGCTACCAGCCGGGCCGTTCCGACCCGTACTACCCGGCTGACATCCAGGCTGCACAAGCCCGTGTCGCCGCGCAGAACGGCACCGCGCAAGCCGCAGAAAGCGGTTACGGCGGCGTGGTGAACGGATCGTCGGAGTCGAGCCACCCGATTCCGGCGAATGGTCCGAAGTCGATTTACTTCGGCAACTAAGCTGGTAACGCAGTTGGCAATCACGCTGTTCAGCGGAACGAACCTCAGAGGTCACGCCGTTTGCCCTGATCGACCGCTACGCGCGCAAAGCAGCCGCGCGCCCTGATTCAAATGAACTGGCCCGCGACCGAGTATCCCCGATCGCGGGCCAGTTCTGTATTCGATACCTCCGTCATCGGGCTCCCGATGACTTCGCCTGGACCTTCGCGGTCTGGGCGCTTTTTCTTGCTGTATTTCTCGTCGAAGCCTCAGCGGTAGCGGGCTGCCTGCGTCATTCGCGGGCGATCAGATCGCCCACCTGGCCGCGCCCCGTGACGAGACAGCTCGACAGGAAGTTTTCACCCTGGCTGCTGGCGCCGGCCTCACCGAAACCCTTTTTCAACGCGCCCGACTTGACCAGTTCCGCGCCCTGATGGCACGTAATTGTCCCCATTTCTCCCGCTTGCGCGCGCATCAGCGCCCTATCCGCCATCAGATAGCCAAGCAACAACACCACAGCAATATTGAACGCTTGCCTCATTGATCGTCTCCTCTTTTGAAGAGACTAACGCGAACCATCGATGCAGGATGCTAGGGGTTTCCCGATTGCTGGCTATGCAATGATGCAGATTAACTTAAGCGGCACTGCCACCTTAGTCAGCTATGCGGCGTGGCTGGATCTGGCTTGGGCCGTAGAAAGCGGAACTGCCGGATGCCACGTTGCACGCGCTTCGTATTCTGCTCGAACAGCAGGTACACCGCGAACGCGTACACATAGCAGATAACCAGCATGGTCACGAAAATCAGCGCGCCCCGGCCGTCGAACTGGATGCGCTGCCCGAACCCGACCGCTGCCACGAAAAGAATGAATGAAAAGTGCGTCAGATACAGCGAATAGGAGAATCCGGAAAAGAGCACCGCGATACGTGACAGCGGCGCAGGACGCAGGCGAACGTTTTCCCAGAGTATGCAGCGCAAAAACACGAAACACGGCACGCCGACGATCCAGTCGTTACCCAACAGGAACATGCGCGTCACCAGCAGCGCTGCAATAAAAACAGATCCACTGGCAAGTGTGAACCATGGCAACCCCGTCCGCGTGCCGCGTGCCGGGAAGCGCTTTTCAAGCCACACCAGCACAACACCCAGCATCCACAATCCGAACCCGCTCAGGAGCGACGGAAACGCGATCATCGTGCCGAGTGCGAGCACCCCTGCGGCGATAGCGCCCATTCCGCGACGCTGGCGCAGCAGCACATAGCAGGCAGGAAACCACATGTAGTACCAGAACTCGTTGGCGAGGCTCCATAGCGGCCCATTGGATCCATATGTGCCACACGTGAGTGTCTGCAGAAACGCGAGATTGCACAGCAGCGTTGCCTGGCCGAGATGCGAGGCGACATTGATCTGCTGATCGAAGGTGCCCTCGGTCCCCAGATAAAAAGGCCCGCCTGCCAGCGCGATGCCCATGCGGTCCCAGAACAGCGTCAGCAGCAAGGCCGGTATCAGCACGATCCATAGCCGCGACATGCGTTCGGTCAGATAGCGCTGCCAGTTCCATGTCCCCGTCTCGACCTGCCGCAGCACCGAGCCGCCGACAAAATAGCCGCTCAGCAGGAAGAACACGATCACCGCGGTGTGACCGTAGTTACTGATGAAATAGAACGCCTTGGCGGCAAGTCCCATACCGGCGTTCGCGCGGTAGTCGACGAACATCAGATTGCGCAAATGGCTGATGCACACCGCGCCTGCCGCCAGCGCGCGGATCAGGTCCAACGTGTCGCAATGTTGTTTGCCGGTCGGTGCCATGAGCGTCTGGAATCGGACAAGGAGGGTTGTCCGCCAAACTACGGCTCATGGCGTTTTTATTCAGTACGCTTGCCCACATTGCACACGCACGGCCCATGCGCCGCACACAAACACGCTATCCGTTGGGGTATTGCTGAGCGATGAGGTTCGCTCGCAACGTAGCGAACTGATTCATCATGTCGTTTAACAGATAGAGATCGCGACGACGATTCGCAGGCTGCGACGCCTGTGCATCGTAATCGACCGGCGACGTCACGCCTTGAGCCGCATAAGCGTTCATACCGTGTGCGCGTGACGTCTGAATCGCGCGCTTCGCCTGGTCGCGGTGCGTGACGACCGCCACCGTGCCGAGCGCTGCAGCAGTGCCTTGAAGCGCGATGATCGCAGCCGCTACGTCGTCGAGCGCCGGATAGCTGACCGTGCCATTGCTCGCGACGGTAGGCGGCGCGACCGTATGAAGGTTCGCGCTGCTCATCTGGTATTTCGCCGTGAGCACGCTGGCCACTTCCCATTGGGCGTAGACCATCACCGGCTTCGACTGAACCAGCTGATGCACGGCATCCGCGATCTCTTCATTAATCGGACCGGGCTGCGGCAGTTGCGATTGACCGGCTCCGCTCGTGGAATTCGCGCCGCTTGCAGCAGCCGGCCGGTCACCGAAGCTGTACGCGACGATAGCGCCGATCTGAGCGACGGGAATCGAGGGAAGATCCCAGCTAAAGAAGATGTCCTGGAGATACGGCGCTTCGGTGTTCGCGGTCGTGGAATCGTTCAACTCCACGCTGAGCTTTCCAAGCATTTGACGTTGGAGTTCGGCGTCGGCAATAGGCGTGTCGCCAGCCCAGGCCTTGCTGCTCACGGCGAGCATGGCGGCTGCAGCCGGTAGTGTGGCGGCGGCCGATGTCGAGATCAGAAATTTACGGCGGGATGACATGAGTTGCCTTGCTGTTCTGTGATGACGCTACGTGTTTTAACCTTGCGGATAGGCTTGGGCGATCGCGGCTAGGGCCTTCCCCGCCCATTGCGCCAACATGTCATGCACCAGATAGAGCCCGCGATTGCGAGTCCACGGCTGCCCCGACAAAGGATCGTAATTGACCGGCAGCGTCACTTCCTTCACCGCAAAGGCTTTCATGCCGCGGCCCACGGACGTCAGAATGCAACGCTTCGCATGGTCGCGATGGCCGACCACCGCCACGTTCCCCATCGCCGCGGCACCGCCCGCGAGCGCGACGATACCGGCCGCCGCACCGTCGGTACTGAGGTAGGTGATCGAACCGTCACTGGCAATAACCGGTTCGATGGACTGCAGATTCGTGCTGTTCATCTGATACTTGGACACGAGAAAGCGCGCGATTTCCCACTGCGCGAAGACCTTCACCGGATTCAACTGATAGATCTGATGGACCGCATCGGCGAGCTCTTCATTGATCGGCCCGGGATCGGGAAGCGCGGCCTGATTGGCGCCGTTACTCGCCGTGTTGCCACTCGCCGCGTTCGGCCGGTTGCCAAAGCTATATGCAACGATGGTGTTGACCTGTGCCGCGGGAATCAGCGGAAGGTCCCACGTGAAGCCCACGTCCATCATGTACGGCTCGAGGGTATTGCCCGTGGTGGTGTCATTGAGTTGCGCGTTCAGCTTGCCGATCATCTGCGCCTGAAGTTCGGCATCAGAGAGGGGCGCATTGGCGGAAAGGCTGTTGCCGCCGCATGCGCTAAGCGCGGATGCCAGAACTGGCAGCGTCGCCGCTTTGGATGCGGAGGCAAGGAAGGTCCGTCGGGTTTGCATAGCGTGCTGATAACCTGGTGCTGATCGGATTGATTGGTATCGCGTGAGCGAATTGATAAGACCGGTGATTCACGTCAGGCGCGAATTTTTCCGGTCTTGTCCCGAGCAGCACTCTAGTTACCAAATATGACAGCTCCATTAACCTGTAATGGACCTTTTATGCAACATGCATTGTGCGCCGCACATTGCAACGGATAACTAACCATCTATCAATCGGAATAAACGTTCAGAGCCGTGCTTCGATCTGCTTGATCCGCGTTTCAACCGACTTGCGCACCAGACCATTCGAAGGCACCAGCAGCAATGACGACGCGATGATCTGATACACCTGATTGCGCCGGACCTTGGAGACCTTAGCCGGGTCGAGCCAGGCATCGTTATCCACCAGCAATAGCAGCGTATCGAGGCCGATCAGGATCGGCCACAAACAGGCGAGACGCAACCGCACCGACAACGCCGGAATCGCCAGCGTATAGTCCAGGGCCTCCCGGAAGTGATCCAGCGACTTGCGCACGAGTTCGACCATCAGCGGCCGGGCGCGAACAGAATTCGCCGGCTGTAAGAGATCTTGCGCGCTCAGCGCATGTTGATCGAGCATCGTCTGCGGAAGGTAACAGCGGCCGATCCGCAAATCCTTGCCGCAATCGCGCAGCACGTTGGTCATCTGCAGCGCTTTGCCGAAACGCACGCCGCGGCGCGCCATGGTCCCGGGCTGCTCTTTCAGCGTGCCGGGCATGTGCGCGTAGGTCATGGTGGTCCAGAATTCGCCGACGCAGCCCGCCACCAGGTAGGTATAGCGGTCGAGTTCCTCGTACTCGCGCAGCGCGGCGATCTCGCCGGAACGCTCGTCGGGGAAGGTTCGAAGGTCGAATTCCATCCCTTCGGTCAGGGTCGACACGATCCCGCGTACGGCTGCGCGGTCGGTCTCACTCAGTTGCGACAGCACCTCGAGCGCGGGTCCAAGCGATTCCAGCAGGACCTTTTCATCGGACTGGACCTGTTGGCCCGCCACTTCTGCGGCCATGCGCTGAAACAGTGCACCGTCATTGGGGGCGCCGTTGACCTGGTCGCGTAGCGACAACAGCAACGCAAGGCGTTGCTCGGGCGAAATCAGCGAGGTGTCCGCAATCGTATCGGCCGCGCGCGCCAGCAGGTACGCAAGGCCGATCGGATCGCGCATGCCGACGGGCAGCACGCGCAGGGTGAGATAGAAGGAGCGTGAAACGCCTTTCAGGAGCGGGCCGAGGAGAAAGGCCCGGGTCGGATTCGGCATGAGTGGGATCAGGTCAGTATTGGGCAAAAATCAGGCGCTGCCGAATTGTATACGGCGAAACGCCTTTGCCGTGCGACGAGGAACCCGGAATCAGCGAGCGACGCGTGCCTTAAGCCGCGCCACAAGCGGCCGCGTAAATCACAGCGGGATCGCGCTGCGCAGCGTCGTACATTGCGTCGACGAGCGCGGCCCGGTGAGTCAGCACAGCGCGCTGGTTGATCGACCCTTTGTCGGTGATCTCGCCGAGATCGAGAGAAGGAGCGACGTCCATGAGTCGCAGGCGCGCGATAGTTGTCGCGCCGCCGGTTGCGCGGCGATTGAGCATGACGAGCAGCTCGGCAAAATGGGCTCGCACGGCGGGTGCTTCGATCACCTCGCGCGGGCTTGCCGATGCGGACAATCCAGCTAGCCGCCGACAATCGTCGAGCCGCGGAAACACCAGCAAGCCGACATCGTCGCGATTCATGCCTGTGACGACCACATCCTGCACATAAGGTGCCCCTTCGGAAATGACCCGTGCCCGCATTGGGCCAACGCTGACGAAGGTGCCCGAACTCAGCTTGAAATCCTCGGCAACACGCCCGTCGAATAGCAGGCCGAGTTCCGGTCGCTCGACATCGACAAAGCGCAACGCGTCGCCGCTGCAAAAGTAGCCTTCTTCGTCGAAGGCATTGTCCAGCTCGGCAGCGTTGGCGCGCCAATAGCCGGCCATCACATGCGGCCCGCGGTAGCGCGCTTCGAGCTTGTCACCGATCGGCGCGAGTTTGACCTCGCAACCATGCGCGGGCAGGCCAACGTAGCCGGCGCGCATGATCGGGCCCGTGGTGAACAGGCACGACGGCGATGTTTCGGTCATACCGAGTCCGGCCATGATCCGAATGCGCTCGCCGCAATATTTTTCGGTGACACGTTCGAGCCGGTCCCACGCTGCTTGCGAGAGCCCCGCACCCGCGAAGAAATAGATCTTCACGCGCGAAAAAAACGTCTCGCGCAATTGTGCGTCCTGCTCAAGCGCAATCGCCAATTCTTCCCAACCCTTGGGCACATTGAAATAGATCGTCGGGGCGATTTCACGCAGGTTGCGCAGCGTTTCCTCGAACTTGCCGTTGACCGGTTTGCCGTCGTCGATATAGAGCGTGCCGCCGTTGTAAAGCGCGATACCCGCGTTATGACTGCCGCCAAAAGTGTGGTTCCACGGCAGCCAGTCCACCAGCACCGGCGGCTCGTTCGCGAACTCGGGAAACGTTTCGAGCAGCATCTGCTGATTGCTGCACAGCATGCGGTGCGTGGTCGGCACGGCCTTGGGCAGTTTGGTTGAGCCAGAAGTAAACAGAAACTTGGCGATGGCGTCCGGACTCACCGCTGCGTGGGCGGCGTCGACGGTGGTGGGCGCTGTATTCAGCAGATCGCTGAACAAGGTCACGCTGTGTGCCCTGGGCGGCTCCTTTGGCGCACTTGCCGACACGACTTCGACATCGGCCGGCACCACTGCCTCGATCGCCTTGGCATAGGCGTCATAGCCGCTTACGAGAACCAGACCCGGCGTCAATAGATCGATCGTATGGCGCAGTTTGCCGAAGTCGCCGGAAACCAGCGCGTACGCAGGAGAAATCGCCGCATACGGAATGCCGGCCCACATCGCGCCGAGCGCCAGTTGCAGATGTTCGAGATCGTTGCCCGAAAGAATCACGACGGGCCGCTCGACGGAAAGCTCGCGCATCAGCAACGCTTGCCCGATCGCCCGGGCGCTTTGCAAAGCCTTCGCGTAACTCAGGCCGATCCATTGACCGTCACTGCCGCGTCGCGCCGCCAGCCAACGCTCCGGATGATCGCGCGCACTGCTCGCAAGCCGGTCCGTCAAACGTTGCGGATGCTCACCCAGCGGCTCGTCAGCGCGCAGGTACCACGTATCGCCGCGCCGTTGCGCGTGCAACGACGACGCGCCGATCGCCGTCGCGCGGTAAGGCATCGGCGTGCTGTCTCGCGCACCGGGGATATTCGATTGTTTCGGCTCGGAATGCAAAGCCTGTCTCCTGTGTCGATCGGAGTTAGCGCTTTAGCGCTTACTTCGATCCCATGCAAAGCTGTCGATCGGAGTTAGCGCTTTAGCGCTTACTTCGTAACCCGCGGACGATCAGATCGGATAGTGCCGCGGTCCGGTTTGAATCGTGATCCAGCGCAGGTCCGTGAATTCGGCGATCGATGCCTTGCTGCCGAAACGACCGTAGCCGCTCTTTTTCAGGCCACCGAATGGCATCTGCGCTTCGTCGTGCACGGTCGGGCCGTTGATGTGGCAAATGCCCGATTCGATACGCTTCGCCACATTCAATGCGCGCGACACGTCGCGACTGAATACCGCCGCAGACAGACCATATTCGCTATCGTTTGCCACCCGGATCGCTTCTTCGTCGCCGTCCACGCGCTGCACCGTTACCACCGGTCCAAAGGATTCCTCGGCGTAAAGTTTCATCTCGCGCGTTACGCCGTCGACAATCGCCGGTTGCATCACAGCGCCTTCAACGGTGCAGCCGACCGGCAGCTTTGCGCCTTTCTCGTGGGCATCCTCAACGAGCGCCTTGATGCGTTGCGCGGCTGCCGTACTTTCGAGCACGCCGAGTAAGGAACCGGCTGCGCTCGGATCGCCCGCCTTCAAGGTTCGCGCTTTAGCCGCGAGCCTGTCCACCAGCGCATCGGCGATCTTCCGGTCGACAATCACGCGTTCCGTCGACATGCAAATCTGCCCCTGGTTGAAGAACGCGCCGAACGCAATGCCGGCCACGGTCGCATCCAGATCCGCGTCGTCGAGCACCACGACGGGCGCCTTACCGCCAAGTTCGAGCAAGGCAGGCTTCAGATGCTGCGCGGCATGTTGCGCAACGATGCGACCAACCCGCGTCGAACCGGTGAAATTGACCCGGCGCACCGCCGGATGAGCGATCAGCCGTTCGACAATCGCGGGCGCATCTTCGGCGGAATGCGTGACGACGTTCACCACGCCGTCCCCAAGACCGGCTTCCTGCAATACGCTGCCAATCAAACGATGTACGCCTGGACAACCTTCAGAAGCCTTGAGCACGACCGTATTGCCGCAGGCGAGCGGCATGGCAATCGCCCGCGTACCGAGGATCACCGGCGCATTCCACGGCGCCATGCCGAGCACCACGCCGCACGGCTGACGCACGGCCATTGCGAGACTGCCCGGCACGTCCGACGGAATCACGTCGCCGTCGATCTGCGTGGTCATGGCGGCGGCTTCACGCAGCATGTTCGCGGCCAGCATGACGTTGAAGCCATACCAGTTCGGCATCGCGCCCGTTTCGGCGACGCCGGTTTCAATGAATTGCGCCGTGCGGGCGTCCATCAGATCGGCTGCGGCCAGGAGGCGTTTGCGGCGTTCGGTCGGCGCCATTGCGGACCATGCCGGAAACGCGCGCGCGGCAGCTGCCACGGCGGCGTCCGCATCGGCTAATGTCGCGGCCGGCGCGCGTGAGGCCGCGAGGCCGCTGGCGGGATTGATCCGCTCGAAAGTCTTACCGTCCGACGCGCCGCGGCTCTCGCCGCCAATCAACAACGTTACTTCATGCATGTGTCTCGCCTCCTCGCTCTCTCACTCGTCTCGCCAGTCTTTACGCGCGCCCGCTTCCGGTGCGTGAATCCGCCTGCATCCACGTTAGCGTTTGCGATGCATCAGCGCTTGTAGGTTTGCAGACCCGGCTTGATCGCCTTCTCGTCGAGGAACTGCTTCAGGCCCTGCTCACGGCCGCCTTCGGGATCCCGCAGTTGAGCCTGATCGAGCTTGGCGTACAGATAGTCTTCGTTCTGATCCCAGGTCAGTTCGCGGCAACGCTTGAAGCCGTTCTTGGCTGCGCGGAGCACCACCGGATTCTTTTGCTGCAGTTTCCCTGCGAGAACACGCGTGGCTTCGCGCAGTTCGGCACGCGGTACGCTGTTGTTGACGAGGCCCATTTGCGCCGCTTCCTGACCGGTGAACGTCTCGCCCGTCATGATGTAGTAAAGCGCCTGACGATGCCCCACGGTGTCCGCCATCGCCTTGCTCACCAGATTGCCCGGCGGGATGCCCCAGTTGATTTCGGAGAGGCCGAACACAGCTTCGTCCGCGGCGATCGCGAGATCGCACGCCACCAGCGGCGAGAAGCCACCGCCGAAACACCAGCCGTTGACCATCGCGATGGTCGGCTTCGCGTACATGCGCAGCAACTGCCATTGCCAGCGGCATGCGTCGCGGCGAATCTTTTCCTGCAGGATTTCCGGGCCGGCATCGACTTCACGGAAATATTCCTTCAGGTCCATGCCGGCGGTCCACGCGTCGCCCTCGCCCGTCAACACGAGAACCTGCGCTTCGGCGTCCAGCTCGACTGCTTCGAGCACCTCGATCATTTCTTTATTTAACGTTGGGCTCATCGCGTTGCGCTTCTCGGGGCGATTGAACGTGACCCATGCAATTCCTTCTACGACATCGACCTTGACGGTGTCCCAACGACCTTCGTAATTCATCTGTTTTCTCCGTGAACGTTGACCGCGACAGCGGCCTGATGAACACATTTAATATCAGGCTGCCTGATATGTAAAGTGGAATTTCACGGGCTCGGGGCAAACCCCTATCGGCGGAATCCGTCGTGAGGCGCGCTAAGATGCGAGCTAGACCGAACCTCCTGGCCACCATGAGCAAAAATCAAAATTCGCCCGCCGAACCCGCCACCACGCGCACCCGCCGCTCTAACCTGCGGCTCGCGTATGTGATCGGCAGTCTCGACCGTATCCTGCGGCGCCGCATGACCGAAGCGCTCGCGCCACTCGGACTGACGCTCGCGCAGTTCACCGCGCTTTCGGTGCTCGATGCGAAGGGCCAGGCGTCCAATGCGCAAGTTGCCGAGCGCTCCTTCATTACGCCGCAATCCGCCAATGAAGTGATGAACGCCATGGCAAGCCGGAACTGGGTCAGCCGCGAGCCAGACCCCACGCATGGCCGCATCGTGCTGCTGCAACTGACCGATGAAGGGCGAGCCGTGCTGCGCGAATGCGAGCAGGCCGTCAAGGCGATCGAGAAGCAGATGATGGAAGGCACCGATCTCGAAGCAGCCGGCGCGGTACAAACCCACCTCGAAACTTTCGTGCGCAACCTGCGCGGCTAACGTTCCCGTCTCTGCAACGACTAGGTGTTTTCACCGAAGCATTTGCGCTTGTGTTATCAGCCTACCTGATATTAAATCCAGTCCACGATACAGTGCATGGAGACACACTGTATCGCTTCGAGGCAAACGGACAGCAGTGCGGCCATCGAACCGATGTGCTGCGGCTTTCGCTGGGCTGTTCCTGAGCATCTCATCGTGACCTCCATGGCGGTCTGAGTCCCGCTTCGCCGAAACTGCCTGGGACACCAGATGGGCCGGCGCGACGCAATCGCAACCGCGGCAGCCGCTTCTGCACAGAGCCGGCACACCAGACGGCGACTCGACACCTGCCGTCCTTCGGCCACACCGGAAAAACACGCATTTTAATAAGGATCACTAACGTGAAAAGAACCGGAACATTACCTTCAACCGAGGCTCCCGCCATCTCGTCAACGTCCAGTCGGACAGGCGTCTTTGTCACACTCGGATTGTGTTTTGCCATCGCTCTGCTCGAAGGGCTCGATCTGCAGTCGGTCGGCGTCGCCGCGCCGCGCATGGCACGCGAGTTCGGTTTGTCGGTCGGGCAAATGGGTCTCGCGTTCAGCGCGGGAACCTTCGGCTTGCTGCCGGGTGCGATGTTCGGCGGACGACTCGCCGACCGGATCGGCCGCAAGCGCGTGCTGGTGATTTCCGCGTGCCTGTTCGGCTTGCTGTCGATCGCGACCGCATTGGTGAACGACTTTCACACGCTGGTAATCGTGCGTGTGCTGACAGGCATCGGCTTAGGCGGTGCGTTGCCGAATCTGATCGCGCTGTCCTCGGAAGCGGTCGAGCCGCGTTCGCGCAGCACCGCGGTAAGCGTGATGTATTGCGGCATTCCGTTCGGTGGCGTGATCGCGTCGGTGATCGGCGTGCTGAGCGCGGGTGACGCCGAGTGGCGTCACATCTTCTACGTCGGTGGCGCAGGGCCGCTGGTGCTGGTGCCACTGTTGCTCGTGTTTCTCGCGGATTCGAAGGCATTCACCAGAGCCTCTAAAGACGGTCATGCGAAGCCCGCGCCGGTCGGCGAAATCCTGTTCGGCGGCACACGTGGTTTGTCCACCGTGCAGATCTGGGTCAGCTACTTCTGCACGCTGATCGTCCTCTACTTCCTGCTCAACTGGCTGCCATCGCTGATGGCGGCCAGCGGGCTGTCGCGCGCACAGGTGGGCTACGTGCAGATCTTCTTCAACATCGGCGGCGGTATCGGCGCGTTGTGCATCGGCATGTTGATGGACCGCATGCGCTCGGGCGTCGTGGTGGCTGGCATGTATGTCGGGATCATCGCATCGCTCGCGGCGCTCTCGATGGCGCCCGGCTTCAGCGCGCTCGCCACCTCTGCGTTCTTCGCGGGGATGTTCGTCATCGGCGGGCAATCGGTGCTGTACGCGCTTTCTGCGGCGTTTTATCCGACTGCCATGCGCGGCACCGGCGTCGGCGCCGCAGTGGCGGTGGGACGTATCGGCTCGGTGGTCGGACCGCTGGCCGCGGGCCAATTGCTGGCGATGGGCCGCAGTTCTTCGACGGTCATCGGCGCGAGCATTCCCGTCACGCTGATCGCCGCCGTTGCTGCGTTGCTGTTGCTGCGCCGTCCGCGCGCCGACGACTGACCCGTCATACAAGACCTAACAACAAACACATTCAATCAACGGTTTGGAGAGACACTTCATGCAAGCATCCGCACGCCTTCTTCTTTGCGGCACATTGTGCGCTGTCAGCGGCGCAGCAGCAGCCCAATCGAGCGTGACGCTCTACGGCATCATCGACACCGGCGTCGAATACGTCTCGCACGCGAACGCCGCGGGCAAGAGCATTTTTCGCATGCCATCGGTTACCGGCGAACTGCCCTCGCGTTGGGGCGTGCGCGGCAATGAAGACCTCGGCGGCGGATATAGCGCGGTGTTTACATTGGAAAGTGGCTTCAACGTACGAGGCGGCGATCTCGGCCAGGGCGGCCGGCTGTTTGGACGTCAGGCGTTCGTCGGCATCAAGAGTCCGTACGGCACGGTGTCGTTCGGACGCCAGTACACGATGACGTACCTCGCGTTGATGGGCGCGGACCTGATCGGCCCGGATATCTATGGCCTGGGCTCACTCGACGCCTACGTGCCGAACGCTCGCGCTGACAACTCGATAAATTACCTCGGCACCTATGCGGGCGTGACGTTCGGCGCGAACTACTCGTTCGGTCGCGACGCCACCGGCACCGGCAACTCGCCAGGCCAGGGCACGTGCACCGGCTCAGTGGCCGGGCATGCGACGGAATGCCGCGAGTGGTCGGTGATGCTGAAGTACGACGCGCCGCTGTTCGGCGTCGCGGCGTCGTACGAGGAACAGCGCGGCGGGAGTACAGCGGCGGCGAACTTCTTCGATGGCATCGCGCCGACGCCGCTCACCAACGCCGCCGACAGGGACATTCGCACCCAGGTCAGCGCATACGCGAACATCGGCAAGGCAAAGATTGGTGCCGGCTGGCTCAATCGCCGCGTGGAACCGTCGGCCGCCACGACTGCAGACGTGCGCTCGAATCTGTTCTTCGTCGGCGCCTCGTACTTCGTGACGCCCGCCTTCATTGTCGACGGCGAGGTCTACCACATCACCAACAGCGACCACGACACGCGCGCCACGATGGGCACCCTGCGCACCACGTATCTGCTTTCGAAGCGCACCGCTGTCTACGCGCAAGGTTCGTATCTCGCCAACAGTGCGAAGGCGCGCTACTCGGTCAGCGCCGGTGGCGGCGGCACGACTCCCACGGCAGGCACCGGCCAGAGCGGCGTGATGCTCGGCATTCGTCATTCGTTCTAGTCCAGGAGATATCGCATGAAGCACACCTCTATCGCTCTGGCAGCGGCTACGGCGCTCGCGCTCGTCGCATGCGGCGGCAACGACGTCGGCGACCCGGCTACCACAAGCACGAACGCAAGCGCCCTTCCACAACTGAGTGCGGCAACACCCGGCACGCTCGCCGGCAATTGCGCGGCGCTCGGCGCGAAGCTCACCTTCGCCAACACCGTCTTCACCTCGGTGACGGACGTGGCGGCCGGTACGCTCAACGTAGCCGGCAAGCCGATCGCCGAACACTGTTTGATCCAGGGCAGCATGAATCAGCGGGTCAGCAGCGTCGACGGCAAGACGTATGCCATTGGCTTTGAAATGCGTCTGCCGCTTGCGTGGAATGGGCGCTTCTTCTATCAGGCTAATGGCGGTCTCGACGGCAACGTGGTCACTGCTACCGGGGAGATCGGCGGCGGCGGCCCAACCAACGACGCACTCAACATGGGCTTCGCCGTCATCAGCTCGGACGCGGGACACAGTTCGGCGCAAAACCCGCTGTTCGGTCTCGATCCACAGGCGCGCCTCGACTACGGCTACAACGCGGTCGCCACACTCACGCCGATGGCCAAGCAGGTGATCAAACTCGCCTACGGCAAGGGACCGGACCGCAGCTATTTCGATGGCTGCTCCAACGGTGGCCGTCATGCCCTGGTCGCGGCAGCGCGCTCGTCGGCTCAATACGACGGGATCATTGCCGGCGACCCGGGCTTTCATTTGCCGAAAGCGGCGATCGGCGAGATGTGGAGCGCCCAGCAATTGGCGAAAGTGGCGACCGCCACGACCGCAAACGGCTTGCCCGATATCACGACCGGGTTTACCGCTGCGGAGCGCCAGATGGTGGCGTCGAAGATATTGGCCAAATGTGACGCGCTCGACGGCGCCAGCGACGGCCTCATTCAGGATATCAAGGCATGCCAGGCAAATTTCAACCTGGCTACCGACATCCCCACCTGCACAAGCAACGTGCGCGACGGAACCTGTCTGACGAGCGCGCAGAAGGACGCCATCGGCAATGTCTTCTCGGGGGCACGCAACGGCGCCGGTACTGCGCTATATGCCAGCTTCCCGTATGACGCCGGTCTCGGTGCCGGCTGGTCAGCCTGGAAGCAGGCCAACTCGATCACCCTCGATCCGGCCGCGGCGGCGTTCACGTTTACCACGTTGCCGCAGAGCGCTTCGGTGTTGAGCCAGTTGTCGGCCTACGCGCTGAACTTCAACATGGATACCAACGCACCGCAGATCTTCGCCACGAGCGGTGTTTATAGCGAGTCGGCCTGGTCGTTCATGACGCCACCCGACGAGACCAACCTCAGCGCATTGAAGCAGCGCGGCGCAAAGTTGATGGTCTATCACGGCACGAGCGACCCCGTGTTTTCGTCGAACGATACAACTGACTGGTATCAGCGGCTCATGACAGTCAACGGCGGCAACGCGTCGAACTTCGCCCGCCTTTACACGATCGCCGGCATGAACCACTGCTCCGGTGGCCCGAGCACCGACCAGTTCGACATGCTCACGCCGATGATCGCGTGGGTCGAACAGGGCAAGGCGCCGGACAGCGTGGTCGCCACCGCGCGCGATGCGAGCAATGTCGTGCCGAACGCGGACGTGCCTGCCGATTGGGGTGCAGCACGCACGCGGCCGCTCTGCGCGTATCCGAAAGTGGCCCGTTATCAAGGCGGAGACATGAGCGCTGCAAGCAGTTTCGCGTGCAGCTAAGGCCTAACTGAGTCGTAGCCGAGTTGTAGATGCTCCCGCAGAAAATGCATCCCCCTCGCGCATGATTTGTTTTTTGCATGTGCGAGGGAATGCCCGTCCTGTTTCTCGCGTTTTCCCCCTCGTTGCACCGTTTTGTAAAAACCGCTTCTGCACCCCGCCCCTACCTACCTGCAAGCGGAACCCCTCGCGCACCATTGCGCCGCCCGCCCACAGGCCATTCGCCAAGTGGACGGAGGCCCGGGCAGAATCCCCGCATCCAATGCCGATACGCATAATCGCCGCCCACGAGCGGGAACGTGAATTGCTGGCACGGGTCGTTTGAGCGATAGACGATCCGCCTGGGTTCACTGGCGAGCTGTCGCTCCTTCGCACTTTCAACGGCGTATCGACAATGACTATCCGCGAATCTCAGACGTCCCCCCAATCCAACGTGGAAACGGGTGTCCCCGGTCTCGACGAGATCCTGGGCGGCGGTCTGGTCAGCGGTGGGGTCTATCTGCTGGAAGGCATGGCCGGTGCGGGCAAAACGATTCTGTCGAGTCAGATCGGTTTTCATCGTGTGAGCAAAGGCGAAAAGGTGCTGTACATGACCTTGATCGCCGAGTCGCACGACAAGCTGCTGGCGCATCTCAAGGGTCTGAGCTTCTTCGACGAGAGCGCCGTGGCGCAGCGGATGTTCTTCGTGTCCGGCTATCACGAGTTGATGAAGGACGGTCTCGACGGTTTCCTCAAGCTGATTGCGACGAGCATTTCCGACTATCGTCCGAGCCTCATGATCATCGACGGCTTTCGCAGCGCCCGCGAATTCAGCGAGACCGAGCTGTCGCTGTCGAAGTTCATCCACGAACTGAACGCACTGGTCGCGGCAATGGGTTGCACCACGCTGCTGCTCGCGCCGCTGTCCGGCAACGAACCGCATCCTGAGCACACACTGGTCGACGGTCTGATCGAATTGAGCCGCTACAACGACGGCATGCGCCGCGCGCGCGAAATCGAAGTGCACAAGATGCGTGCGCGCAACCACCTGATGGGCAAGCATTTCTTTCGCATCGCCGAAAGTGGGCTTCTGACGTTCCCGCGTCTGGAATCGCAATGCGCCGCGCAACCCGGGCCAGTCGATCTGAAAACGCGACTCGGCTTTGGTCTCCCGCATCTCGACAGTCTGCTCGGCGGCGGTTTTGCCCAAGGTTCCACGACCACACTAATCGGACCGTCAGGTGTCGGCAAGACCTTGCTTTGCCTGCAGTTTCTTGCAGCCGGCGTGGCGCGGGGCGAACACTGCGTGTATCTGGGTTTTTACGAAGGACCGCAGCGCCTGATCGGCAAAGCCGAGGCCGTCTCGATCGCGCTCGCCGACGCATACCACGACGGCCGTCTCACGATTCAATGGCAACCCGCCATCGAACTGGCCGTCGACGAACTCGCGGCGGTCGCGCTCGCCACGGTCAGGAAGACCGGCGCGAAGCGAATCGTGATCGACGGCGTGGAAGGCTTTCGCGACTCTGCCTTGCGGACCGAACGCTTCGGCCTGTTCCTGAATGCGCTCCTGCATCAACTGCGGGAAGCCTGCGTCACCACGATCCTGACGGAAGAACTGCCGCTTTACGCCGACCCCGGCCACGCGAAGAGCGTACGGGTCTCCGCGTTGACCGAGAATCTGGTGCTGCTGCGCTACGCCGAAACAGACACGGGTTTGCGGCGCCTGATTTCAGTGGTCAAACAGCGCGAAAGCGCCCACGACACGTCTCTGCGCGAACTCGTGATTTCGTCGCAGGGCCTCGACGTGACCGGCAGCCCGGCCGGCCCCGCCAGCTTGTATCCGGCGCAAGGCCTGTCGGCCACGCTGACGCCGCGACGAAATACCTAGCCACCCATGAAAACCATCCTGGTCGTGGACGACGAGTTCGACATCCTCACGGTCTGGCGACTGTTGCTGGAGCGGCAGGGCTATACCGTGCTGACTGCGTCCAACGGGGCCGCCGCACTTGAGCAGATCCACAAGACCCGGCCCGACATCATCGTGTCGGACTGCATGATGCCGGTCATGTCAGGGCTGCAACTGTGCGCCGCCCTGTTCGCCGACCCCGATCTGCGCGCGATTCCAATCATTCTGTGCAGCGCGGCCGCGGATATCCCCGTGCAGCCGAATCCCACCATCGAATACGCGCGCAAGCCGCTTTCATTCGATGCGCTGCTCGCCATGCTGAAACGGATGGCGGTTTGACGAAGCGACGGACAGCCAAAGAAGCGAGTCCATGAAAACAACGCGATCGGCAACGCGCGTCATCGCGTGGATTTCCTGTATCTACGTTCAATGCGGGACTGGATCACCTCCAGCATCATGGACATCAACCAGTAAACGAGCGCTGCGGTAATCAGCATTTCCATATGTCGGAATTCACGCTGCCCCTCGGTAGTCGCCACGTACGTTAACTCCCATACGCCGACGACGGACACCAGAGAACTGTCCTTAAGCATTGCGATAAATTGATTCCCGGTCGGCGGAATAATGATCCGCATGGCCTGAGGAAGAATGACCAGCCGCATCATCATGCCGTGAGTAAGACCGAGTGCACGGGCCGCGTCCCATTGCCCTTTTGGAATGCTTTGAATGCCGGCCCGGAAAATCTCGGTCATGTAAGCGCCGTAGCAGAGCGACAACGCAGCGACGCCGGCGGGTATCGGGTTGACGATGTAACCCAACTGCGGCAAGCCCAGATACAAAATGAAGATTTGCATCAGCAACGGCAGGCCGCGAAACAGCGACGTATAGAACGTCGCAATACCAATCGCGATACCATTCGACGACAGTTTCGCAAGCGCGCCGATCAGTGCAAGCACAAACGCAATCGCAATCGAGATCGCGGAGATGTATAGCGTCGTCGTCGCGCCCTGCATCAGCAGATAGCCGATTTTTCGCTCGATGAACTCAAAGCTCAGGTTGAATGTGGAGAAGAACAGCACCACCAGCAGCGCCAGTTCAATCCATACGACGATGATCTGCAGTCGCACCGACAGACGCAACAGCAAATAGCAATTCGCGACAAATGCCGCGCCAGCCATAGCGGTGCCGATCACCTTCCTGAGCAGATCCGCGTCCATGCCGACCGCTGGAAAGCCGTGCGCCGCACCGGCAATCCAGTCCGGTGCGACGTGCACCGCGTAGTAGCCGACGATCAGTAACAAGCCAAGCAAGGCCAGAACGACACCCGGATTTCGCTTAGGGGTTCCGGCAACGTCTTCCGCAAACATGTGTGTCTCCCGATAAGCTGACGCACTTTTTATGCAGCGCGCTCTCGCATGAAATCCATGAGCTGGCAATACCAGTACGTAAGCTGAACGGCTGCGGTGCCGGCGGGGCCACCGTTCCATTGCAAGCCAAACGGCGCGAAGATCCTGTATCGATCGCTCTCACCCGCAATACCTTGCGCGATCAGCCGGCCGCCAATCGCCGTCGTGTTCATGCCGTGGCCGCCAAAGCCCATGCAGTACCACACGCCCGTTTGCAGCTGGCCGATAAGCGGCATCAGATGTCTTGCATACGACATCCGTCCGGACCACGCGACCGCCACTTTCAGATCACTCAACTGTGGATAGGTGTCGACCATTCGCTTGCGCAGGATTTCGGCCAGACGATCCGGCTCCGAGGTGCGCGTCGTGATCATGCCGCCCCACAGCACGCGCTCGCCGCCGTCCACCAGGCGGTAATAGTCGCTGGCTCGACGGCTATCCCCCACGGATGCCGTCGTGCGAATCGCTGTGGCGATCTGTTCTTTGGCCGGTTCGGTCAAAAGCATATAGGTCGAGATCGGCAGATAACTGCGCGCCAGTTCAGGCACCAGACCACCGGTATAGCCACCGCAGGTGAAAATGACGTCACGGGCGCTAACGGTGCCGCCCACGGTCTTCAACCGTTTAATCGCTGAAGTCGAGTCGAACGATACGACTTCCGAGTCTTCGAATACCTGCCCGCCCAGCCGACCGATCTCTGCAACCAGCGCACGCGCGTAGTTCAGCGGATGAAAGTGAAAAGCTCGCCCATCGTATAGCGCCTGACGGTATTTGCTCGACACCAGCAATTCGCGCACGTCTTCATGTGATTTGAACGCAAGGTCGTATTGAAACTCATGTGCCATCCACGATTGATGGGCGCGCATTTCAGCGGTGTTCTCATGACGGGAGGTGCGCAACACACCGTGAACCTGCTGTGCGTCGCGGATATCGAGTTGCGCAATATTGCTGGCCACGATGTCGACGCCTTCTATCGACATGCGGTAGATGGATTTGGCATCGTCGATGCCCGCACGCTGGGCGATTCGAGCAAAGCTCGTTGAATACCCAGGGCTGACGACGCCACCGTTGCGCCCCGATGCTCCCCACGATACGCGTTGCGCCTCCAGCAAAATGACCGAGCGGCCACGCCGAAGCAATTCCAATGCAGCGGTAATGCCTGCCAGGCCGGCACCCACGATGCAGACGTCGGCCTCTTTGACTCCGCTTAACCGCGGTCTTGACTCAGAGGTTCGAAGGGTTCGCGTGTAATACGTGTCCAGGTAAGAAGCCATCTTGTGAGCCGCACCGGTTATTGTTCTTTTCGCTCAGGCGGTGCGGCGGCGCAAGCCGCCGCGACCGTTCATTGGGTGTAGTCGCGACCGAACCACTTCATGCTTATTTTGGTCAACGTGCCGTCCTGCTTCATCTGGTGAACCACGTCACCAACCTTCTTGTCCCATTCCGCGTCGCCCTTGTCGGCAACGATGGCAAGCGGCTCACGATACGCATAGTCACCCGGGACGATCTTCACCGGATAGCCGCTCTTGATCGCCGCGAGGGCCGTCTGCTCCGGCGTGATGATGCCGTCCAGACGCTTGCCGTCGCCGAGGCGAAGGTCATCGTAGGGGAGCATCGAGTCCGTGTACGTCTTGATTTCCTTCGGCTTCTGCGACATGTACTTGAACGCGGGCACATCGGGACCTGCGATTTCAAGGTGGCCTTGCACGTAGTCTTCCGACGTGGTGCCCGCCTCCACGCCGATGATCTTGTTGTTCAGATCCGCACGTGTCACGGCTTTCGAGTCTCTGTTCACGACGAACACGTAGGGGCTGTAGTAATAGACAGCGGGGAAATCAAGCAGTTGGGCGCGCGGTTTGGTCGGCGTCACGGACAGCACCGAGAGGTCCCAGCGGCCGTGCCAATGTCCGCCGGTCATCAGACTGAACTGCGGCGTATCGAACGATACCTTGACCCCGAGGCGGCGCGCGATTTCCTTTGCAACGTCGATATCGAAGCCGTCGAATTCGTGTTTGTCGTTCAGGAACGCTTGCGGAGGCCATTTGCCGCTCGTCGCCACCACCATGTTGCCGTTCTTCATGACCCGGTCCAGTGTCGCGCCTGCCTGAGCATTCATCGCGGTAAGGGCAACAGTCGCGCCGATCGTGAGCCCTAGCAGTCTGCCTAGAATTGTCTTAACCATGTTGCAAGTCTCCTGTTTATTGTTTTGCCGCACGGGTAGCCTGAAAGACTCCTCGTGGTTCCGTCCTTGCTGGCGCGAATGTACGGCGCGAACCGGAGACGCGCTACCAATATAAAGGCATCAGGTCGTTCCGCAACTGCATCAAGTCCGCCTGGCGTGGATTGCCCATGCCTGGCGTTTGGCCAGATTGAATATCAACAGACCCTAGGTAAAACTCCGAATTCCTGACAGGCGCCGCACGGGCTACCCTCGATGGATTGATTAAATAGAACGTCGTTCTATTAGACAGAACGACACCAGCAAGAGACACTCGAAGGAGGATTCCATGGCAAGCCTGCCGATCGACACACCCGGCGCGTCGCCCGATTCAAGCGCCGGCGCGCAGGGGCCCACGCCCGGCGTCAATGCGCGCATCGACCGTTTGCCCGCGACGCGCACGATTTGGATGCTGGTGTTCCTGCTGTCGATCGGCGGCTGGTTCGAGTTCTACGATCTGTTTTTTACGGCCTATGTCGGCCCGGGTCTCGTCAAAAGCGGGCTCTACGCGACAACCACGGCGTCATTCTTCGGCGTGTCCGGCTTGGGCGCCTTCGTGGCGGCATCGTTCGCCGGGCTCTTCATCGGCACGTTCTTTTTTGCGGGTATGGCGGATCGCTATGGCCGCAAAACCGTATTTACCGTCTCGCTGCTCTGGTATTCCGCGGCGACGCTGGTCATGGCGCTGCAAACCAGCGCGCCCGCCATCAACCTGTGGCGCCTGATCGCGGGCATCGGCGTGGGCGTCGAACTGGTGACGATCGACACCTATGTCAGCGAACTCGTGCCGAAGCATCTGCGTGGGCGCGCCTTCGCTTTCGTGCATCTGGTGCAGTACACCGCCGTGCCGTCGGTCGCCTTCCTCGCGTGGTGGCTGGTGCCGCAAACGCCGTTCGGCATCGACGGCTGGCGCTGGGTCGTGATCATCGGTGCGGCCGGCGCGGTGGTGGTGTGGGCAATCCGGCGGCGCGTGCCGGAAAGCCCGCGCTGGCTTGCGCAGCAAGGCCGCGCGGCCGAGGCAGAACAGGTCCTGCAAGCCCTCGAAGCGAAAGTCGCGAGGCAATATGGCAAGCCATTGCCCGCACCGGTACCCGCTGTCGAGCCGGCCACCACCAAGGCCGCCTTCCGCGAAGTCTGGCAGCCACCGTATCGCAAACGCGTGATCACGATGCTCGTGTTCAACTTCTTTCAGGCGATCGGCTTCTACGGTTTCGCATCATGGGTACCGACGTTGCTGGTCTCCAAAGGCGTGACGATCACGCACAGCCTGATGTATTCGTTCGTCATCGCGATTTCGAATCCGTTCGGACCGCTGATCGGCATGGCCATCGCGGACCGCATCGAACGTAAAACGTTGATCGTGTTGTCGGCGCTCGGCATCGCCGTGTTCGGCAGCCTGTTCGCGACGCAAACCTCGCCTGCCATGCTCATGATGCTCGGCGTGCTGATCACGCTTTGCGGCACGCTGCTCTCGGTCGGCTATCACGCGTATCAGACCGAACTGTTCCCCACGCGTTTGCGGGCTCGCGCCGTCGGTTTCGTTTACTCGATATCGCGCTTATCCGCGATGTTTTCCGGCTTCATGATTGCTTTCGCGCTGCGCCACTTCGAGGTGCCGGGCGTGTTCGCGTTGATCACCGTGTCGATGGTGATGGTGATGGGCGCGATCGGCCTCTTCGGGCCGCGTACCAACAATCGCAATCTCGACGAAATTTCGCATTGAACAAGAGGCTTCAAAGATGACGCTGCCGTTGGCTGGAGTACGGGTACTGGATTTATCGAATGTGCTGGCTGGACCGTTTTGCGCGTACCAACTCGCGTTGCTCGGCGCCGACGTGATCAAGGTCGAGCACCCCGAAGGGGGCGATCTTGCGCGGCGCTTAGGCGCCGACAAGGAAGCGTCGACGCGCAATATGGGCGCCTCGTTCGTCGCCGTGAATGCGGGCAAGCAGTCCATCACCCTCAATCTGAAAGACCCGCGCGGCAAGACCATTTTGCGCGAGCTCGTCAAAACCGCGGACGTGCTCGTCGAAAATTTCCGGCCCGGCGTGATGACGCGGCTCGGCCTTGATTTCGACGCGCTGCGCGAGGTCAATCCGAAACTCGTGTATTGCGCGATCTCGGGCTTCGGCATGGATGGCGAGTTTTCGAAACGTCCCGCCTACGATCAGATCATCCAGGGCATCTCCGGCGTGATGAGCGTAACCGGCGACGCCGACAGCGCACCGCTGCGCGTCGGCTATCCGGTCTCGGACACCGTGGGCGGTCTCACGGCCGCGTTCGGCATCTGCGCCGCGTTGCTCGATGCGCGCGCGAGTGGGCACGGCCGCATGCTCGACGTTTCGATGCTTGAGGCCACGCTTGCGACAATGGGCTGGGTCGTCTCGAACTATCTGAATGCCGGTGTCACGCCCGTACCGATGGGCAACGAAAACTTCACCGCCGCGCCTTCGGGCACCTTCAAAACCGGCGACGGGCCGCTCAATATCGCCGCGAACGAGAACAAGCAGTTCGCGAGCCTCTGCCAGCTGATCGGCCGCGCCGACCTGCTCGACGACGCACGCTTTTCCGAGCGCAACGCGCGCAAAGCGAATCGCGCGGCATTGAAGGCCGAAATCGAAGCGGCGCTGGCCAGCGACAGCGCGACTAACTGGGAAGCCAAATTCTTCGAAGCAGGCGTGCCAGCCGGACGCGTGATGTCGGTGCCTGAGATCCTCGCGCACCCGCATCTGGAATCGCGCGAGTTCATCCGCGAATTCGCCGGTGAGGGTACGACTGAGCGGCAACGCGTCACCCGCGCGGGCTTTCGCCTCTCCGATGCCGACACGGCGCCGACCACACCCGCGCCGATTCTATCGGCTCACACGCGTGAACATCTCGTTTCGCTCGGTTACGACGACGCGCAAATCGACCACTTACGCTCCGAAGGAGTGATCTGAACATGACGCAAGCATTCGACGCCGCCAAGCTCGCCGCCGAGTACTGGAGCACCTCGATCATCGATATTCATCCTGGCTCGATCAAGGTGCGCGGTTTCCCGATTCAGGAGTTGATCGGCAACGTCAGCTTCCCGCAGATGATCTGGCTGATGCTGCGCGGCGAACTGCCTGACACCGCGCAAGCGCGTCTGTTCGAGGCGGCGCTGGTTGCGTCGGTGGATCATGGCCCGCATGCACCCTCGATTGCAATCTCGCGGATGGCAACCAGTTGCGGTTTGCCGTTGAACGGCGCGATGGCTTCGGCAATCAATGCGCTCGATGACGTACATGGTGGCGCCGGTCAGCAGGCGGTTGAACTGTATGACTCGATCGCCGAACGCATGCAAGCGGGCGCCACGTTGGAAGACGCCGTCGAGCAAGGTGTGGATGCTTTTACCGCTGAGCATGGCAAGTATTTGCCGGGCTTCGGACACCGCTTTCACCCGGTGGATCCGCGGGCAATCCGGCTTCTTTCGCTCGTGGACGAGAGCGTCGAACAGAACAGTATCGGCGGGCAATACGCCGCTATCGCGCGCGGCATTGAAGCCTTGCTCAAGCAGCGCAAAAACAAACCTGTGCCGATGAATATCGACGGTGCAACCGCCGTGATTTACGCGGAACTCGGCTTTGCGCCGGAACTGGCACGCGGGGTGTTCTGCCTGTCACGCGCGGTCGGCATTCTGTCGCATGCATGGGAGCAGCGCGGACGCAACGAGCGCAACAAAGGCCCGATGCCGCGTCAGATGAGCTACACCTATACGGGCAAGCCCGAGCGTCACCTGTCCTGAACTGCGGCCGCGCGCCGCTGCGCATTGCGCATCGCGCGCGAGTCGCCGCCCAAGGCATCGGTTGCGCGCGCGGCGCAATTGAACAGCGCGCCAAGATTGCCCTCGAGAAACGCCTGGTCGATGCGGGAACTCGGGCCCGCAAGCGTTAGCACGCCACGCAAACTCTGGCGCACACCGAATACCGGCATTGAGATCCCGGCCGTCTCCCGATCGCGCTCGCCGATCGACACACAGTAGAAGTCTTCGCGAATCTTTTCGTACGGCTCGCCCGGCGTGCCGCCGAACGCCAGCAACGCATGTCCGCCCGAGCCGCTTTCCAGCGGCAGCACGTCGCCTTCGCGCACATGAAAACGCACCGCATGTGTCGAGTCCACACGATGCAGGCAGACACGCACTGCCTCATCGCGCACGTAAAAGGACACACTTTCGCCGCTCGTTTCCGCGAGTTCGCGCATCAGCGGCACGAGAATATCGCCGAGGTTCAGGCTGCGCTGGTACAGCGCGCCGAGCATGAAAGTCGCGGCGCCGAGTTGATAGCGGCCGTCGTCCAGACGCAGCAGCAGGCGGTGCTGGATCAGCGAGCCTGCGAGCCGCAACAACGTGCTCTTGTAGAGCCCCGTGCGCGCCGCGAGTTCGGCGAGCGTGAGCGCGGCGTCGTCCGGCCTGAAGGCGAACAGAATCGCGCAAGCACGATCGATGACGGCCACGCCCTCGCCTTCCTTTGAGTTTGATTTGTCCGCTGGCGTTGGCATGAGTTAGCGTAAGTCACGTCGCTTCATATCGAAGCTGAAATTTTACGCCATGACGCGGGGCTGTCATACCTGCTATTACACCGACGCCACCACCAGCGCACCCACGTCCGCAATCGCCGCATTGCAGCGCGCCGCGTCGCCACTCGTCCCGGTGAGGTAGACGGTGACGAGAATCGGCCCACGTCCCGGTGGCCACAGAATCGCGACGTCGTTTGCCGTGCCGTGATCGCCCGTGCCGGTTTTATCGCCGACGCCCCAATCCTTCGGCAGCTTCGCGCGAATCCGTTCGCCGCCGGTCTGATTGGCGGCGAGCCAGGCGAGCAGTTGCGCACGCGACGACGAGGACAAACGCTCGCCCAGCAGAAGTTCGCGCATGTTGCCGAGCATGGCGTTGGGCGTGGTGGTGTCGCGCGGATCCCCCGGCGTCGCTTCGTTCAGCGTCGGCTCATTGCGGTCCAGACGCGTGATGCCGTCGCCGATACTGCGCGCGAACGCAGTCAACGCAGCGGGGCCGCCGAAGCTCGCCAGCAGCAGATTGGCCGCGGTATTGTCGCTGAGCGTGATGGCCGCCTTGCACAGGTCGGCAACGCTCATACCAGCGTCGCCAGTGAGCTCACGGGTGTGCTTGCTGGTGCCCGGCGAGTACGGCACCAGGTCGCTTTTGGAAAACACGATGCGCCGCTGCAAGTCCTCTTGACCGCGATCCGTGCGTGTCAGCACGAAACCCGCCGCCAGCAGTTTGAACGTGCTGCACATCGGAAAACGCTCGTCCGTCCGCAAACCGGCGTGCAATCCAGACATCGTGTCGACGATCGAAACGCCGAGCCGCCCGCCGCTTTCCGCTTCGATCTGTGCGAGCCGTTGACGGATAACCTCCGCCTTGGCCACGCCTCCGCCCTGCTTTGTGGCGCCCGCCTTCACCACTTTCCCGACAGCGCCTGCGCTACCAACGGCAATCCCAGCTATCGAAACGCCAAGCATCCCACCCGCGAACTTCCGTCTTGTGATCATCGCCGCTCCTTATGTGAAGCCGCAACTATCGGTTTTTCCGCATCAGCTGGCAAACGATGATAAGTTAGTCGATCCCCAAGAAAATCTTATGTCTTCGCCATGAGACCGAATCTCCCGTTGAATGCGCTGCGCGCCTTCGAGTCGTCCGCGCGACATCTGAGCTTCACGCGCGCCGCGCTCGAATTGAATGTCACCCAGGCGGCCGTGAGCCAGCAGGTCAGAACGCTGGAGGACCGGCTGGGCACGGCGCTTTTCAAACGTCTGCCCCGCGGCCTCGCCATGACGGACGAAGGCCTGGCACTCCGTCCGGTTCTCACGGACGCGTTCGATCGTATCGAGGCCGTGCTCAAACAGTTCGAAGGCGGCCACTTTCACGAGGTGCTGACGGTCGGCGTGGTGGGCACCTTTGCGGTGGGCTGGTTGATGCCGCGGCTCAAGTCGTTTCGCGACGCACACCCGTTTGTCGAACTGCGGCTGCTGACGAACAACAATCTGGTCGACCTCGCCACAGAAGGCCTGGACTTCGGGATTCGTTTCGGCGACGGCACCTGGCCTGGCTCGCTCGCCACCCGCCTGCTCGACGCGCCGCTTGCGATTCTGTGTGCGCCGGAAATCGCGAGGCGTCTGTCCGAACCGACAGATCTCGCCAACGAAACCTTGCTGCGTTCCTATCGCGTCGACGACTGGATGACGTGGTTCGCGGCCGCCGGCATCCCGCCACGGCCGATTCGCGGACCGGTGTTCGATTCGTCCCGGCTCATGGTGGAAGCCGCCATGCAGGGCGCGGGCATCGCGTTGGCGCCGGCGTTGATGTTCGATCAGGAGATCAACACGGGCCGGCTGGTGCGCCCGTTTGAAGTGGAAGTGCATGCCGGCAGTTACTGGCTGACGTGGTTGAAGGGCAAACCAATGACGCCGGCGATGCTGCTGTTCAGTCAGTGGATCGTCAAGGAAGCGGCGCTACACCTGCAAAGCACACAAAGCTAGCACACGGCCACACGGAGATGGCCGTTCATGGCGGGCCGTTCGGCTTGCGGCGGGAACACGTTCCACGAACCGTCGTCGTGACGGAAGAAGATGATCGACAGCAAGCCGCCCGGCCGCAATGCTTCCACGCAAACATAGCGCCGATGCTGCGACGCGCTGTGGCAAAACCGCACGACACGCGCGGGCATAGACGGCGTCGGCGCGAGCCATTTATCGACGGCCCAGTGCAAGGTCTTTTCTGCGGCAACCATGATCTGCTCCTTGAATCCTTGAGTGCTTGAACGCGTTCCCGCTCGCTCATGCGAGCTGGGCGGCCACCTGACCATCCTTCGCGCCACTTTCGACAAACGCCTTCACCAGACACACCAGCGCGCGCACACCGGTGCGGGGATGCCTTAAACAGCAATGCACCTGTTCGCTGCGGCTCTCACCAAGCAGGCACCATGCGCAAAAGTGTTCGCAGTTGTTCGTCAGCAGGCGGTAGCGGTTTTCGCCGAGACGGGAGCGTGCGCGGCGTACGGCTTCATCGCCGACGTAGCGGGCGCTGGGCGTCGGGCGGATCGTCAATGGATGACCGGCGGCGAAGCGGTTTAATTCCACTTCTTCAACCGGGCCGCGATGCGCTGAGCTCGCGAAGCCGGCGTAATGGACCACGCGGCCATTGCCGACGTAGATGCCGTGATGTTCGTAGCCGCACCGTTGCGTGACGAGATGCGCGCCGATCGGCAGGTCGATGGTCGACGCTTCATTGCAGCATGCGTCGCGGCCTTCACTGCTCGTCGGAAGATGATTCGTGTTCATGGCTGGCCTCGCTTCGATATCCAACACTGTTGCGATATCTTTTGCATCATCCGGGCCAGGTGCGAAAAAGCCTTTATTTAAAGGGGTGACGGGAATTTTTAGGTGTTTTGAGCGCGGCAGGTGTCCGTTTTGAGCCGACAGAATTCAAGGCAATCTGTTGGCAAACGTCGATCATTTGGGGTCCCCGCTGAACCGCCGCGAGCGTGTTACTCAGCGTCCGGGCGTCTGCCTAATGTGTTGGGTCCCGCACCGGTGCACACGTCCGGATGTTGGTTGCACCCCGACCTCTGCGCCTGCGCATGAACAGTCGCTGCATACACAAGCACCCGGAATCGCCGCGCTATCAACAGGTTAGGAGAAAACGCGCGCTCGAGCCGAACATTGGCATAGCACTTGCACCATCACGCCTGATTCCTTTTCAACCGCGCGCCCGACGCACGCGGCCAACCGGAGAACGACATGGCTTCCATCACAGTGAACGACCTCTCGCTCAACCTCGCGCTCGACCGTAAAGCGATGGCGGCAATTCGCGGCGGCGGCGGTGCGCCGTGGGTGTACGGCTGGATTCAGCCCTATGTGCGGGAAACGCCGAGCATCGGTCCGGTCGTGAACCTGTACGACATTTCGAACAACTTCTATGCTAACCAGATGATCAACACGTTCCAGTCGGTGGATGTGCGCAACACCGGCGCGAACTCGAATATCAACGTCTCGCCCGACGCACGCAGCAGAAACGATACGGTGTAGCCCTTGTGACCTGTCCGAGCCAATTTCGATGGACGTCGTCCGCGCGTTCCGACGCTGGACGCGTCCGTGAAATCAACGAAGATGCCTGCCTCGACCAGCCCGGATCCGGACGCTGGGCCGTCGCCGATGGCATGGGCGGGCACGCGGTCGGCGATCTGGCGAGCCGCGTGGTGATCGACGCGCTGAACCGGCTCGCGCCGCCGCTCGCCATGAAAACCTGTATTGCCGACGCGCGGGCACGGCTGCAAAAGGCCAATCGCCAATTGAGGGACGAAGCCACGCGCCGCCAGGTGCAACGGATCGGCAGCACCGTCATCGTGCTGCTCGCGTGCGACCGCTTCTGCGGCTATCTCTGGGCCGGCGACAGCCGTCTCTATCTGTATCGCGAAGGGCAATTGCGGCAGCTCACGCGCGATCATAGTCAGGTGGAAGAACTCAAATCGCTCGGCATGATTACCGACGAAGAAGCGCGGCATCATCCGGCGCAGCACATGATCACGCGTGCGGTCGGCGCAACGGATGTACTCGATCTCGATGACGACGCGATCGAAGTCGCGGATGGCGACGTCTTCCTGCTATGCAGCGATGGGCTGAGCAACGAAGTCAGCGATGCGGAAATACTGGCCGTGCTGACCTCGGTGGCGTGCGAGCGCGCGTCCGATGAACTGGTCGCATTGGCGATTGCGCACGGCGGACGTGACAATGTCACCGCGGTGGTGGTGCAAGCTGAAGATCCGTATGCGTCCGACAAAACCTTGCTGAACCCGGCGCCTTGAAAACACAGGATGGGTCGCCGGCGTGCAGAGGTGGGGCGGTGCCCGGATCGCCGGCGCCTCAAACTGGCGAAGCCGATCCGCGGCCATCATGCTCACCGTGGCGTTGCTGACGACCGCTCTCAAAGTCAAGCTGCCAGAGGGTAACTCAGGCGCTGACCTTCTGCTCTCCGGCAGCCTGCTCGCGCATGCGACGGGCTTCGTCGCGCAGGAACTCCTGGTAATCGTCGAGATCGCCGTCGAAGGGCTCGACGCCACCCTTGGTGACGAGCCAGAACTCGTCACATACCGCGCGCAGCAGGGACCGGTCGTGACTGACCAGCAGCACGGTGCCTTCGAATTCGTTGAGTGCCATGCCCAGCGCTTCGCGTGTGGCCAGGTCGAGGTGGTTGGTAGGCTCGTCGAGCAGCAGCAGGTTGGGACGCTGCCACACGATCATGCACAACACGAGCCGCGCCTTTTCGCCGCCGCTCATCGTGCCGACCGCCTGATGGACCATGTCGCCACTGAAGTTGAAGGTGCCGAGGAAGGTGCGAAGCGATTGTTCGGTGCCACTCTGGCCGGGGGCTCGCATGTGCGCCGGCGTGTCCTTGGCAAGGCGGATCATGTGTTCCAACGGCGTATCGAGAGGACGCAGCACGTCGAGTTCCTGCTGTGCGAAATAGCCGATGTTCAGGCCTTTGCCTTCGCTGATTTCGCCGGCAATCGGCGCCAGCGCGTGCGCCACCGTTTTCACCAGCGTAGACTTGCCTTGGCCATTGGCACCGAGAATGCCGATGCGCTGCCCGGCCAGCACGGATCGGTTGATGCCCCGCACGATGACCGTGGGCGGTGTGCCCGGCGGTGCGTCGGTCGGCGCCGGGTAGCCGAAGCTGGTGTCCAGCATCGACAACAGCGGGTTCGGGACGTTGAGCGGCTCCTTGAACTCGAAGGTAAAGTCTGCGTCGGCAAGCACCGGTGCAATCTTCTCCATGCGTTCGAGCGCCTTGACCCGGCTCTGCGCCTGCTTCGCCTTCGAGGCCGTGGCCTTGAAACGGTCGATGAATTTCTGCAGGTGCGCGATCTTGTCCGCCTGCCTGGCCATCGAGGCCTGCTGCAACAGCATCTGCTCAGCGCGCATGTCTTCGAACTTGCTGTAGTTGCCGCCATAACGCACGAGCTTGGCGTTGTCGACGTGCACCGTCACCTGCGTCACCGCGTCGAGGAATTCGCGATCGTGGCTGATCATGACCAAGGTTCCTTGATAGCGCTTGAGCCACGCTTCCAGCCAGACCAGCGCGTCGAGGTCGAGGTGATTGGTCGGTTCGTCGAGCAACAGCAAGTCGGACGGGCACATGAGCGCGCGCGCCAGCTGCAGTCGCATACGCCAGCCGCCGGAGAAGCTGTTGACCGGCTGACTAAGCTGCGCAGCACTGAAGCCAAGCCCCTGGATCAGCGCTTGGGCACGCGCGGGGGCATCATGTGCACCAGCGTCGTGCAGGGCCATGTAGGCGTGCGCCATGCGCATGCCATCGTCGCTGGCCTCAGCGGCGGCTACTTCGGCCTGCGCGGCCAGCAGTACGGTGTCACCCTCGATGACGAAGTCGGTCGCACTCTGCTCGGTCTCCGGCATGTCCTGGGCGACCTGGCCCATCTTCCATGCAGCGGGAATCGAGAACTCGCCGCCGTCTTCGTGCAGCGTGCCGTTGAGAAGGCCGAAGAAGGACGACTTGCCGGCGCCATTGCGGCCGACAAGACCAATCTTTTCGCCGGGGGTGAAGGTGACGGACGCGCTGTCGAGTACGACATTGACGCCGCGCCGCAGCGTGACATTACGGACGGAAATCATAAGGAGCTACTTCGGAGAGGACAGGCATGATAGCCGACCGGAGGTGCAAGGCTGTCGCTTTTCTGGCCGCACGAGTGAAAAGCCGCTTGCGCTTTGCGCCGCCTACCGGCCGCAAAGCGAGGCGGGCTCTGGCGCGCCGGGCATTCCGGCTGCGGCGCCAGGGCATGCCAGGTAGATTCAGACTAAAAGTATTAAACGATCTTGCAGCGAGCCTCAACTACCGCTGTCGTCCTCATCGTGCTCGTCAGCACCGTTATTACCCGTGGGCGGCGCATTCCGGTTGCGAAAATCCTTTGAATGCAGGCCATGCTTCTTCAGAAGCATTTGCAGGTGCGAGCGGTTCATATCGATGCGCCGTGCCAGTTCCGCAACCGTGCCGCTCACTTCGCGAAGGCCTCGCTCCAGAAAGGCTTTTTCCGCGTCGTCGCTCGCGGCGCGCTTCGCGTCGCTTAGCGACATCAGATTCGCCACGCTAATCTGCTCCTGCCCTGTCGCAGCGGCTGCATTGGACAAAGCCGCGACTGAGCCGGGTGCTGCCGGCCGCATATCCACCGGCAGATGATCGATATCCGCCATCTCTCCGGCCAGACACGAGACGCGATACATCACGTTGCGCAGTTCGCGAATATTGCCTGGATACGCATAGTTCAGCAAAAAGTCCCGCAGACGCGGCGTCAATCTAACCGGCCTGCGTTTTAGCGTACCCGCAGCCTCATCGCCAAACCACGCAATCAGCAGCGGTATCTCATCGCGTCTTTCGCGCAGCGGTGGCAACGTGACGTGAATCACGCTGAGACGGTAGAACAAATCCTCGCGGAACCTGCCCTCTTCGCTGAGTTTCCGCAGATTGCGATTGGTTGCCGCGACGATGCGCGTGTCGACGGCAATCGTCTCATCGGAGCCCACGCGCTGAATCTCGTGCGCTTCCAGCACGCGCAGTAACTTCACCTGACCGGCCAGCGGCAACTCACCGATTTCGTCGAGAAAGATCGTGCCTGTATGCGCGCTTTCGAACTTTCCCTTGCGGTCGTTCGAGGCGCCTGTAAACGCGCCCTTGCGATGACCGAACAATTCCGACTCCAGCAGATTGTCCGGAATCGCGCCGCAATTCACCGAGATAAACGGCTTGTCCGAGCGCGAGCCATTTGCGTGGATCACCTTCGCCATCAACTCCTTGCCGGTGCCGCTTTCGCCGTCGATCAATACCGGCAAATCGGTCGGCGCCGCTTTCTCGGCGATTTCGAGGGATTCGAGCAAACGCGGATTGTCGCCGAATGTTCCTTCAAAGATGAAACTGCGCTCGATCAATGCCTTTCTACGTGCGCCACGCGATTGATCGGCAGATGCAGCAGGCTCAGCGGCCGTTGCGGCCTGCACGAACCGCTCCCTATGCGAGAGCTGCATGACCTCGTCGCGTAACGAGGTGGCCTGCCGGAGCAGCTTGTCGATGTCGGCGCGCTCGAGACGGGACGACCAGCGCAGCGTCGAACGCAGAATTTCGATCCGCTCGATCAGGCCCGCGTACGAAATCGCCGGGCTAGGCTCTTCTACCTGGTCGAGTATCTTCATCACGCACTCAACTGTTTCTGGACCAACTGGTAATACATGCCGCCGCGCTGGATCAGTTCATCGTGACGGCCCTGTTCGACGATTGCCCCTTCATACAGCACCAGAATCTTGTCCGCGCGCATGATGGTGCTGAGCCGATGCGCAATGATCACCGCCGTTCGGCCCTTCAGAATGTCGTGCATATTGCCGAGGATATTGCTTTCCGATTGCGAGTCCAGCGCCGAGGTCGCTTCGTCGAAAACCAGCAGACGCGGGTCGTGATACAGCGCCCGCGCGATGCATAGCCGCTGGATCTGGCCGCCGGATAAACCAATGCCGCGTTCGCCGACAATCTGCTCGTAGCCGAGCGGCATCTTGCTGATGAACGCATGTGCGTCGGCCATTTTCGCGACCTCTTCGATACGACGCCGTTCGGGTGCGTCGTCGCCGCTTGCAATGTTCTCGGCAATCGTGCCGGAAAACAGCAGATTGCTCTGCATGACATAGCCGATCTGCGCGCGGTAATAGGCTTTATCGACCACACCGAGGTCGTAGCCGTCGATAGTCATCTTGCCTTCGGTTGGCGCGTAGAAACCGACCAACAGCTTGGCGAGCGTCGTCTTGCCCGAACCGCTGCGGCCCACAATCGCCACCAGTTCGCCGGGCTTGATCTCAAAGCTGATATTTTCCAGGACATACGCCGAATCGTTCTCGCCGTAGCGGAAATAGACCCCGTTGAGACTGATTTCGCCTTGCAGTTCAGGCAGCATCACGCGCGAAGGCAAATCCTGCGGCTTCTGTTCCGGCTCGATGTCGAGCACGTCGCCGAGGCGTTCCATCGCCACACCCGCATCGTTCAACATGCTCCATAAGCCGACCAGTCCCATCAGCGGACCCAGCACGCTGCCCATGAACGCATTGAACGCGATCAGTTGACCGATGGTCATTTCACGTGCCAGTACCAGATTTGCGCCGACCCAAAGGATGGCGATCGTCGTCGCCGCGTTCAGCAACTGACTGCCAAGCCCAACGAGAATACTGAAGGCATGCGCCCGGTATTGCACTTCGAGCGCCTTCGCGTACTTCTTCTCCCAGCGCAACCGTACCGGCCGTTCGATGCCCATACCCTTGATCGTCTCGACACCCGCGAGCGCTTCCATTAAAAATGACTTCGATTCGGTCGACGCCGTGAACACCTCACGCGCATAGTTCTTGATCTTCGGCGTGGCCAGTGCCGTCAGCGCCATGATCGGTATCACGAACGCGATCAGCACCAGCGTCATCTTCACGTTGTAGACGAACATGATCGTGAAGTAGATGAACACCATCAGCAGATTGAGCGCGGTGGTCACCGTAGATTCGGTGAGGAAGGCACGGATCGTCTGGTTCTCCTGGAAACGCGCGAAGATATCGCCGGTTTTCCGTTTGGCGAAAAACGAGAACGGTAGCGACATGGTGTGCCTGAAGAACTGCGACATCATCGCGAAGTCCATATTGCGCACCATGAAATTCGCGAGATATGCGCGAATCGACGACATCAATTGCGAAAACACATTGGCGATGATCAGGCCGCCGATCAGCAAATGCAGCAGGCTGACGTTCTGATGCACGATCACACCGTCAAGAATGTTCTGAATGATTAGCGGCGGAATCACGCCGAGCACCTGAATCACGAACGTCGCAAGGAACAGGTGGCCGAGAATCTTCTTGTACGGCCTCAGATAGCCGACAAAGCGTATCCACGGCGAACGTGCGGCCGACATCTGCAGGAGATTCGGGCCGCCCGTAAATAACAGACAAGTGCCGCTCCAGCCGCGCTCGAAATCCTCGACCGTCATTTTTCTAAAGCCGAGTGCCGGGTCGGCAACCCACACGTATTCCTTCGAGAGCCCGTACACCACGACGTAGTGATAACCCTCCCAGTGCACAATGAAGGGCAGATCGAAGCCGCGCAATGAATCGAATGTGCATTGCACGCCGCGCGCGGTGAAGCCAAGCGACTCGCCCGCGCGCGCAAGACTGTCGAGTGTGGCGCCTTGCATCGTGACGTTGGCGAGTTCGCGCAGCTTGCCGAGCGTCATTGGGATGCTGTAGTGGCGGCATACCATGGCGAGACACGCGGCGCCACAATCCATTTCCTCAGCCTGCTCCACCAGCGCGAAGCGTTTGATGACCTTTTCGCCGAACTCAGGTTTAGTCTGTAAATCAAGCATCAAGGGCAACTTGCGCCGCTGCTCGAGGCGCTTTTGCCGTTGCAATTCGCGGTCGCCGTAACGAATCCGTTCATCCAGGACTTCGCGCAGCTTTGGATTGCGCTCCAGAATGAAGTGGACGGTGCGCTCCGGGATCACCAGCAGCCGTGTATCAGTTGTTGCCACCACCGACGCCATCTGCTCCTGCCGCATCAAACACGCTTTCTCGCCGAATATTTCGCCTTCACCCAGCGTCGCAAGCGTGTAGTCGTGGCCTTCCTCATGACGGACAATGCGCACTCCACCTTGCCGCACCACATAGAGCCGCCGGTCGTCGCGCCCCTCCTGCTTGAGAATTTCCTTGCCGGCAGCCACTCGCTTCACACCGACACTACGCACATACTCTTCAAGTTCCGCCTTGTTGAGTTTGCCGCGCAGATCGAACAACTGTGCGACGAAACCGCCGGCCGAGCTGATCGCCACGTAGCTCGCGATAAACGCCAAGGCGGCCTGATTGCCGGCAATCACCGGCTCGATCGCGGCGCGGGGAATGAACAGCAATTCGGTTTTCGCCGACGCCCGCACCGACGCCTCATGCACATACGCGCGCAACATCGCAATGTCGGCGAAAATCTCGCCGGTTTTGCGCACGCCCATGCTGGTTTCCTTGCCGTGTTCCTCGGTGAAGATACGTACCGAGCCCGAGCGGACCACGTAGAGACCGTCAGCCGTCTCGCCCGTCGAGCACACCGTTTCGCCGAACGAGTAAAAGCGTGCCTGCGCGTATTCGGCAAGGCGATCGATCTCGTCGCGCGAAAACGGCGAGAGAATTTCCACCGAGGTGAGAAACTCGGCGGTGGAGGGCGCGGTCTGGGGTGCTTCCATGTGCTTGCGGACCTCGGTTCGGCTTTGCGTTGCTTTGTGCTTCGATGTTTCGTTGCGACGTCGTGCGATGCGAAATATGCCGCTAGCGCGCTTCGATCACATGCTCCTGCGAGCGCGCTATCAACCAGCTTTCGCGCAGCAGGCGCCGCACTTCAGCGGCCACATCCGCATCGAGCGTCGCCGGATATTTCGCCGTCACGGCGAAAATCTCGAAGCACGAGCGATCCGCTGACGGAAACGGCCCGAGCAGATCGCCCACCGTCGCGTTGAAAATCTTCGCCTCGATGTCCGGCTTCAACGAGCCGCGCAGCACCTTGCCAATCACGCCACCGGCTTCGCGCGTATCCGCAATCGAGTGCTCGCGCGCCATGTCGGCGAAACTGTCGGGATCGTCGTGCAGGTACGAGATCATTTCCTTCGCTTTGCCTTCGCTATCGAGCACGATATGGCTCACCTCGATCGCGTCGAACTTCGGCGAATTCAGCGCGAAGTAGTCCCTGATCGCCGCCTCGTTGCCGACCACGTCGAGCATCTTCTCCTGATACAGCCCGTCCGTAATGAACGCCTCGAACTCGTCGAGGCTCACGCTGAGTGCATCGAGGTACTGATTCATATCCGTCGCACGATGCAAGCCGCGCACACGGCGGAACTGATCGGCGCGCTGCTGGATTTCGTCGGCAGTGACGGCAATGCCCTGCTTTTTTGCCGCATGCACCGTGAGCTTGTCGCGCACAATCTGCTCGATCAGGCTCTCAAACTGGCCGGTCAATTTCAGAAGACGAATGAACTCGGAAACGTCCACGACTTCGTCATCGATTCGCACTATCGCGGTCATGTCATCCGCTCCTTTGATTGACGTGTAATTGGCGCGCTCAACCTGCTACCTGCCTGAACGGATCGAGACCCAGGTCGATCAGGCGCCGCTCGCGCACCACGATTTCCGCGCTCGCTGTCATGCCGTAGCGCAGCGGATAGCGGGTGTCGGCGATCTGGTAGTAGTTCTTGTCGAGCGTGACGCGGCCTTCGTACACCGGCTGCTTGTCCAGCGAGGACGGCTTGGTGGCCGGCGAAATATAGGCCAGCGTGCCGCTGATCAGCCCATAGCGTTGATAGGGGAACGCGTTGAATTTCAGCTTGACCGGCTGGCCCTCGTGCAGAAAAGCACGATTTTGTTCGGCGATTTCGATCTTCAGCACGGGCTTCGCATCTTTCGGCGCGATGCCGCCGAGCGGCGCGTTCGCCTGGATCTTGTCGCCCCGCTGCGTTGAGGTCACGTCGGTGATGACGCCGGAGACCGGTGCGAGGATCAGCAGGAAATTGTCTTTGTCGATGTTCTCGAAGCGGATCCGCGCCGCGGCTTCGGCCACGAGGCGTGCGGTCTGCAGTTGCAGACGCAGCTTGTCCTCCGCGTCGGTAATGTCGCGGATTGCCGAGTCGTACTGGAGCTGCAGGTCGGTGGTCTGCTGCCCGCTGGTTTCGAGTTGCGCATTGGCCTGCGCGTATTCATGACTCAGGCGGAAATCCAGTTCCGCGAGTTTCGATTGCGCGACGCGGTAGGCGTTATCCGCTTCCATCGCAGCGGTCCGTTTCTGTTCGACCTGCAACTCGGCGATACCGCCGCCACCCGGTTGCGCAAAAAGCCGCGAGTAGCGGTCCAGTTCCTGACGTGCCGCCTCACGCGTACGGCGCGCATTGTCGAGCACGCTGCGCGCTTCGTCGAGTTCGGCCTTCTGGCCCTCGGCGAGCTTGGTCGTGCCTTCGGAGACGCGATTTTCATGTTGATGGGCTTCCACTTCCATCTGCGCCTTCAGCGCGGCCGCCTTGCGCTCCATCAGCGCCTTCTTCTCGGGGAACTGTTTCCAGTCGCGTTCGGCGTCTTCGAGTTTGAGCTGCGCCTGCAGTGCGTTGCTCGCGGCCTCGATCGCGCCGCGCGCATTCAGCCGCGCCAGCACGTCGCCCTTCGATACCGGTTGCCCCTCGGCGATGTACAGATCGGCGAGTTCGCCGTCGATCGGCGCATAGATGCGGCGCACCTCCGATTCCGGCGAGAGCGTGCCTTGCGCGCTGACGATCACATCGGCGCGACCCACGAACGACCACAGCAAGCCGGCCACCACCAGCGCGACCATCGCCCAGATCAGCGCTCGGGCGAGCCGCACTGGCTCCGCCGTCAGAATCGCGATGCCTTCGACGCTATGGTCTTCCAGCGCCTCCGACAACGGTTTAGGGTGATTGTCGCGTTTCACTCTGCTCGTCTCCGATCAACGCCAGCTTTGCCCTCAACAGTCCGGGGTCCAGCACCATGCGCAGCTCCGTGAGCGAGCGACGCTGCAAATCCGCTTCCGCTTCGATATCCGCGAGCAGGCGGTCGAAATCGGCGGGATGATCCGCCTTCAGTTGCGTGTAGATGCGCATGCCCTGTTGCGCGGCAGACTGCGCATCGGAAAGCAGACGCGCCTCGCTGCGAAAGCCGGGCGAAATCCCTGCTTCCAGCCGTTGCGTGCCGCCGATCGAACCGCTCGCCCGGTACTGCTTCCAGAGGCTCTGCGCGCGCAGCAGCAGGTCTTGCGCACGCGCGAGAGCTTTGTCGTGCAAGGCGGCAACGTCTTTCTGGACGGATTGCACGAACCACGCGTCTGCCGTCGGATCGAGACTGGCGTAGAACGACAGCAGGCGTTGGTCGTAATCCTTGTTGCCCCGTGTCTTCTGCAAGTCGGTGAACTGGTCGAGCTGCGCTTTCTTGTGCGCCAGTTCCGCCGCGATCACGTCGGACCACGGCCCCGCCGGCATGGTCTGCAAGCCGGCCAGCGCCTGTTGTGCATCGCCCCGCTGCCACGCCGCGCTGGCGGCGTCATGACGCTGAATGACATCCGCCGACGGCAGACGGCTCGCGGCCAGTTGCTGAAACTGCGCCTGAAATGGCGGCGTACTGAAACGCACCGTTTTCAGCAAGGCGAGCAACGGCGTCAATTGCCGACCCAGCGCGGCGTTCAACACGTCGGTGTAGTGGCGCAAATCTTCCCGCACACGATCGAGGCCGGCGAGACGCGGATAGCGCTGTGCGTAATCGTCGAGGACGGCAGGCAGCGCATCGGGCTTGTCGCGCGCCAGTTCGGTACGAATAGTGCCGTTCAGGCGGTCGATGGCGGCGATATACACCGAGTCGTCACTTTCCAGTTTGCGCAGATGGCTCAGCGCCTGTGCGTACGGCTCTGCAAAAACGGGGACGTACGAGGCAATACGGTCAAGCGCGCGCTGATGGCTCCGGGCGTCGTCGTCCCACCGTTGCAGCAGGCCGCTGATGGTCGCCTCGTCGGCGTACATGCGGATCGGCGCGTCCGCCCCGCCGCGCCCCACCACGAAGCGCTCCAGGTCGCCCACCCATTGCAATTCGCCGACCAGAGACGCGGCGTCTGCATTGTTCGCACTCAACGCGCTCATCTCCTTGAGCAGCGCGTCGGCCTGATCGAACTGCGCCTTTTGCAGCGTATTCAGCCAGCCGGGGACTTTTGCCTTCAGCAGCGCTTCGCTTGCCAACGCGCTGACTTTCGTGTCGGCGGGATGATTCGCCAGATAGCCGTTTGCCGCGGTCACCGCGCTGGTGTAATCACCGCTTGCCAGCAAGCTTCTCAAGTCACGCTCCGATGAGCCGCGCACGTAAAGCGTCAGCGCAACAGCCACCAGAACGGCGAAGGCCGCGCCACTCCACCACGCGGCGCGACGCGCCATCGTGTGATCGTCACCCGCAAAGGCCTTGCTGAGTTCTCCCGCGAGCAGACGCCAACGCTGCGGCCGGCCCTTCTGCACGTTCGTGCCGTTCGTGCCTTGCCTCGCATGTGCGCCGTTTTCGCCATGCGTGCCGTTTGTTCTGTTCGTTCCATTGATGCTTTTTGTGCCGTTGGAACCGTTCGCACCGCCTGTCAGCGTGTCGCGCTTTGCCTGTGCGGATGCGGATGCGGCCTGCGCTGCCTCGTTGACTTCGTCTTCGCGTTGTAGTCCCGGGTCGACACAAAAGATATCGAGGAACGAATGCGCGGCGCCGACGAACGTGGTCTTGTCGGTATCGACAGCTTCGTCGACAGCGGGATTGAGGTATAGCTGGGTCACGGTCGGCTCGACTTCAGGGGGTTTTTGCAGTGTCACCCTGTAGACGAAGTGGTCGCCGCCAAATGCAAGGAGGTCCCCCTCCACCAGCGCCAGCGCGGTTTCGTCGAGCCGCTTTCCGCCGACGAATGTCCCGTTGGTGCTGCCCAGATCTTCGAGGTAGAGTTCGCCGCCCTTCAGAAAGATGTGCGCATGACGCCGTGAGATGTAGTTGACCTGATGCGGATAGCGGTCCTTGTAGCGCGAGAAGACCTCGTCCGCTTTGCTGATCAGAAAGGGGAACGCCTGCACCTCGATCGGTTGAAGCCCGAGGTCGTCGCGTTGCGGCACCAGTAGCAAGCCGGGCGCCGACATCGCGCTGGCAGCAGCGACGATTCGCGCGCGCGGCTCGATACTCACGCGATAGCAGAGCTCGCCGCCGAAACACAACTGGTCGCCGGCACGCACCCGCGCCGGGGCTTGCCGCACCGCGATGCCATTGAGTGTCGTGCCATTCTTGCTGCCAAGATCGGCGACATAGACGGCGCCGTGCTCCGTGAAAATCCGCGCATGACGGCGTGACAGGCGGGTAATCCGTTCGGCGGGGTAGTCGGTAAACGGCACCTCGCTGCGCCCGATCGCGAACAGACTATCGACAATCCGGATCGTGTCGAGCGCGGGCTGCTGCGCGGAACCAACCGGCGACAGCACCACGTCGAATGTGGAGTTCTCTGTCGCGCGCATCTCAGCAATCGGAGCTTCCCCGGTGGCCATTTTATCTGGATCACTAATCGTTTACCCGCTGCGGCGAGAACGCAGCAGGAGCGGAAAGAAGAACTACAGCGAATAGCGGATTTTCTAGGGAGCCGTGCAGAATCTGACTCCTTACAAATTTTAAGTCACGCATGGCAAGTGTCAATTTTCAAATCGTCGGTTGTAAGAGCCATTCATGCGTCATATGCAGCCGAAAGCAGCCGAAATACGCCACGCCGCGGATTAGCTCAGTGTTCCTTTACTTCCGCCTGCACATCCACGCTCGGCCAGCCACCGCCTAGCGCCTTATAGAGCAACACCGTATCCGACAGAATCAGTTGATGATTGGCAAGCAGTTCCTGCTGCGCCGCCAGCAAAGTCCGTTCGGTTTCAAAAACTTCCAGCTGGGACACCACGCCGAGGCGTAGTTGCGACTGGATCTGATCGGCGACGATTTGCAGACGCGAAACCTCCTGCTGCAACTCCACGCGCTGCGCCTTGTGCGAATTCAGATTGACCAGCGCGTTTTCCACTTCCTCGAACGCCCCCATCACAGCGACGCGGTACTGTTGTTCGGCGACCGTCGATTGCGCTTTCGTGACCTTCACGTGCGCGCGTACGCCAGGGTCGAGCAGCGGAATGTTGATGCTCGGCATGAATCCGTAGGTGAACGACTTCAGCAAATCGGTCAGCGCGAAACTCGCCGTGCCACCGTGGCCAGTGAGGTTGATGGTGGGCAGTTGCGCGAGCTTGGCCTGGCCGACCAGGTCGTAGGCTTCCAGCACTCTGAACTCGGCGGCCACCACGTCGGGGCGCCGCGCGAGGAGTTGCGCGGGCAAACCGTCGGGCACTACGGGCAGTTGCACGCGTTGCTGCAAATGTCCTTTCGGCGACTGGAACTCGCCCGCCGGCACGCCGAGCAGCGTGCATAGCGCGTTATTCGCGAGATCGCGCGAGCGGCGCAGTTCGAGCAACTGATTCGTCAGGCGGTTGATCTCGGCCTGCTGACGTAACACCTGGGTTTGCGGCACGAGGCCATTGCGGCGTTGGCCGTCGTAGATGGTGAGAATCTGCCTGTTCGTGGCGAGCGTTTGTTGCTGCTGCTCGATCTGGTCGTCGAATTGCAGGATCTGGAAATAGGTACTCGAGACATTCGCCACCAGTTCCAGATAGCCGGCGCGCCAATCCGCCTCACTTGCGTGGAATTCGGCCTTCTGCGCCTGCACGCCCTTCTCCACCTTGCCCCAGATATCGATATCCCAGCTAACCTGCGTCGCAACGTTGTACTGTTTGGCAAACGTCTGACCGGTAGTCTTTTCGAAATCGGCGCCGCCGCCGAGATCCATGGTTGGCAACGCGCCGGCTTTGGCCTCGCCGATCTGCGTGCCAGCCACGTCGATACGCGCGGCCAGCACCTTGATGTCGAAGTTGCTGGCGATCGCTTTCGCGATCAGCGTGTCCAGATACGGATCGTGGAAGCCTTTCCACCAATCCGGCTCGATGGTCGCGGCCGCCGATACGGGCGAGCCTTTCTGATCCGACCACGACGCCTTGGCCGGCGTATCGGGCCGCTTGTAGTCGGGCATGCTGACGTCGATACATGCGCACAGCGACAGCGCACAGGCCGTTGCCACGCAGAGTCCGCGCAGTGCCGCGGCCATGCGGTTCGCGCTCGCCGGTTGACGGCTCGCATAGCACCGTGCAGAAGCGCTGAAAAAGTGCCGACGAACCATTGATTCAAGCAACGCTGACACGATTTTCTCCGATGACACCGGCTACGCTGCACGAGGAGAACGCGCTGTTTAAGTAAAGCATGTCCTGTCCGGCTTCACCATCGAAGCAGTGCAGAAATGTCGGCGCGGGGATCGGGCGGTGACGCCAGGGTCGTGTGGAAAGAACGATTGGATGCGAAGTCTTTTTGATGCGCTGAAGGTGTACGTCCCGCGGAGGCCGGAAAGCCTCCGCGGCGGCCTGTGCCGTTCAATACACGTTGATGTTGTTGCTCGAGCTCACATGCGGATCGATCGTGGTGGTGACACCGGCAACGAACGCTGCGTTGTTGCCGTTCGCGTTCTGAATGTTCATCGTGGTGCTGATCAGCTGCGTGGCGTCGACGGCCTTGCTGTTGTTCGGCGCATACACAGGCATGAAGTTGAAGTACGACGAAGACGGGCCGAAGCCGCCGCGCACGGCGCTCATGGCCTTGCTGTCGAGTTGTGCGGTGAGGGACAGGTCTTTGATCATCAGCGTGTTCATGGTAAATCTCCTGGAAGGGAAACAGCACAGTCCTGCGATTGGGTTCGAGCATCTTGTCTGCTCGAGTGTCACTAATGCATGGGCTATGCCAGTTCCGCTTTCCGTTCCCAGGAAATCTTCTGAACGGCTGCAGATAAAGGGCTTCGGGAGTGATGTGCCGTTAGACGCGGCGCAATGGCTGCGAAGCGGCAGGCTGGTGCTGGTGGATCCCAACCAACAACGCGCGCGATGGTGTTGGTTGCGACGTGACACTGAAACGAAAGACCGATCGCGCCAGGCAATACGGCGTCAACGCGCAATGACCGTGATCTTCTTCGAGTACACCGGCGGATTGTGCGGCATGTGCATGTCGTCGCCCATCAGCAGTTGCAACGTGTGCTTGCCAGGCGGCAGTTGAATCGTCGTTTCCGTTTCGCCCGCGCCGAAGTGCAGATGGTTGCGGTCATTTGGAATTTCCTGGTCCATCGGTGGCAGGTCGGTATCGATCAGCAGATGGTGGTGCCCCGTGTTCGGGTACTTGACGCCTTTCGGCGCCACACCCATATAGCGCAAGCCGAACCACACCCGAAACGGTTTATTGGCCTGCACCACCTGCCCGTCGTTCGGATAGCCGATATAGACGTGCGCGCCGGCCGGCGACGGCGTCGTGCCGGCCGTGGCGAAATCCGGCGAGGCCAGTGACGCCAAAGTCACGAGCGCCGCGAGCGCGATGATCTTGTACATGTTGGTCTCTCCGTCCTGACGGACCCGCTTTGAACGAACGGGACAGCTAGTCTTTTAGTACGGTGATGGTGATTTTCTTCGAATACACCGGTGGCACGTGCGGCACGTGGCTGTGGTCGCCGAGAATAAGCTGCAGTGTGTGCTTGCCCGGCGGCAACTCAATGCGCGCGTCGGTTTCACCCGCACCGAAATGCAGGTGGTTGCGGTCCGACGGAATTTCCTGGTCGAGTGGCGGTAGATCGGTGTCGATCAGCAGATGGTGATGCCCGGTGTTCGGAATCGCCACGCCCTTCGGACACACGCCCATATTGCGCAGACCCATGCGGACCCACAGCTTGCCGCCGTGAATTACCGCGCCATCCGACGGCCAGATGATGTATTCCTCGGCGCCCGGTGGCGAAGGCGTTTGTTCGGCAAGCGCGGATCCAGACGTTGACACAATGCCGAGCACGAGAGAAACAGCGGCGCACAAAACCGTGCAGAGCTTTGCAAGGCTCGCCTTCGTTCCGTGACGTATATCGAGCACGCCAGGTGTGAGGGTTCTTCGCATTGCGCACTCTCCCGAAGAAAAGTCATGGCTGCCTCGGCTGCGCAAAGCGCAGACCGGACGCTCCGGCTGAATGTCGCGGGCGCTCGCGTAGTTTCACGTGAGTTCACGTGGCGGATTCACGTCGATGGGCGGCAGTACTATTAAAACGGCCGTACTGCCCTACTTTGTGAATTAGCTTAGGACGTAACTTGCCAAAAAGATACGCCACACTCGTTAACCGTATAACGCATTGATGGTGTGCGGACAGTTGTGACGCGCAAACTGCGTGCTATCGTTGTTCATAGGTTGTCGATGGAGAGTCGATAGCGGCATCGATGCTGCACCCGATCCACTCCAACGGCTGACGCGAGTGTCGCTGTCGTCAAAACCCTATGTTCTGTCCGGAATAAACAGGATACGAATATGTGGCGAACATTCCTGCTGGTGTGTATGGCCGGGGTCATTCAGGTGCATTGGGGCAGCGCTTACGCCGCGGCGCAGCGCGATGGTGCGGAGCACGGTGCCGCTGCTATGCGTACGACGGCTGCTTCGAGCAGGCCGCTCACACCGCAAAAGAACAACACGCTGCCCGCGCGCATCGCGTTAGTGATCGGCAACGGTACCGGCGGTCATGACGCCGACCCAGTCCGCGATAATGCGCCGCGCGATGCTGAAGCCCTGCGCGACACACTGCGTGCGCACGGTTTCGACGTCATCATGCGCACCAATGCGACGCCGCAGCAAATGCGGCAGGCCATCGGCGAATTCCGCCAACGTCTGCGAGAAGGTGGCACCGGACTCTTCTATTTCGCGGGACACGGTTTGCAAATCGGAACGCAGACGTTGCTCGTGCCCGCCGGGCTCGATGCACACGCTCCAGCACGATGGGTCAGCGAAAGCGTCGATTTGAATACCGTACTGCAGGCGATGCGGGCGCCGCGTGCTGATGCACTTAATCTCGTGATTCTCGATACCTGCCTGAACAACCCGTTCTCCAGCGACCTAACGCCCGATACGTCCGCGCTGCCTGCCAATACGGTGGTTGCGTACGCAACCGCACCGGGAGGGTTTGCCGCGGACGGCCTGCGTCATGGCGTCTATACGAATGCATTGCTGCACGTGCTCAACGACGCTTCTTCATCACAGGATCTTGCGGGATTGTTTCAACGCGTCGCGACGAGGGTGAGCGAGGTGACTGGCGGTGAGCAAACGCCGTGGATCGCCTCATCGCTTGCGAGGGACGCAAGCCTTGACGAGCCGGTATCTCGCACCGCCATTACGACGCTCACAGCCGCTACGAGCGACGATCCGATTATCGCGCTGCATAGCAGAGGCATCCTGCCAAAGGACAGCAGCGAGCAATACGAGATTACCTTCTGGAATTCCATCAAGGACAGCAACTACCCCAGCGATTACGAGGCCTATTTGAAGGCCTATCCGAATGGGCGCTTCGCCACGCTCGCCCATGCACGTATCGACCGGTTGCGCGCCGCGGCGCCGGCGAGTGCGCCATCCACTTCGCCGTCCGCCACGACATCTGCCGCGCCAGCAGTTTCGCCGACACCGCAGGCCGCGCGGTCAACCCCACCCGCCAGCGCTGCGCCGCAAGCCCACCCACACGCCGCCGCGCCTACGCCGACTGCAGCGACCGCCGCACTCGCAGCCCCTTCCATGCCGATGGTCGCGCAAAAGCCCACCACGCATGCGCCAAGCGCGGGCGAAAGCCGCGATTGCGCCACCTGCCCGATCATGATCGCGTTGCCTGCGGGCGAGTTCTCGATGGGCAGCAGCACCGACGACCCGTCCGAAAAGCCCGTCCATCACGTGACCATCGGCACGCCGTTCGCGATCGGCAAGTACGAGGTGACCGTCGAGCAATGGAACGCGTGCGCCGCAGCGAACGCCTGTCAAAAGCTGACGCCGGAAAGCAATACGAACAAAGCGACACCGGCACGCGACCTCAGTTGGGACGACGCGCAACAGTACGTGAAATGGCTGAGCAAAACGACCGGCAAACCGTACCGCTTGCCCACGGAAGCCGAATGGGAATACGCGGACCGTGGCGGCACCACAACGGCATACTGGTGGGGCGATCAGATGCGCAAGGGCAACGCCAATTGCAAGGATTGTGGCGATCCCTGGCACAAGGAGGGGCCCGAAACGGCCGGCTCGTTCGCGCCGAATCCAGTTGGCCTGTATGACATGAACGGCAATGTCTGGGAATGGGTCGCCGATTGCTGGCACAACTCCTACCAGGGCGCGCCCACCGACGGTCACGCGTGGGACAGCCCCAGTTGCGACATGCGCGTAATTCGTGGCGGTTCGTGGCGCGAAGGTGGGAGCTACATGCTGAGCGCGACGCGCTTCAAGTACAGCGCCAGCGTGCGCCAGTCGCAGGATGGCTTCAGGGTGGTCAAGGATTTGAAGTAGTGCAGAGGCGGCAGTGGCAGCGGGTCATGCTGGGCGGTGGGTGTTTCTGTGTTTCTGGGGTTACGCGTGGTTAAGAGGCCATGCGTGGCGCTGGGCCTGTGAGCGCTTCGGCAACCGCGGGCGATCCCAATGCGCCCCTTAAGGCGTGTGCGCCCTGGTCGTGATCGGCGCGAAGTCGGCCACGATGTGATCCTGACCGTATTTGCCGGCCATCTGCGTGAGCCGCGTATCCAGTGCGCGCAGATAATCGGCACGTGATTCGCTTTCGGGCCGCGGCTTGTCGAATAGCTGCGCCGGCGTAATCAACAGCACGACCATCTCCGATCCAAACGGCTTCGAAATGATCCAGTCACCCGCGCTGCCGATAGTGGCCGAATAGTGCGGGGGCGCCTGGTTGTCTTTCGCACGTGGGCTCGGCACCATGTGCACGATGCTGCCGTCGAGCTGGTAGTAATCGAGGTTCACGTACGAGTCGTAAGCGGGCGTGGTCACGTCGACGATCAGCGGATCGCCTTCGCTCAACTGGCCGCCGGGCGGCCGAACATGCAGCGATGCAACGTGGCCCGCCTGCCAGTTGCGGGTCCAATAGGGGGCGAGCGCGTTGATCGTGGCGCATTTGTCGTCGGCGAGCGGCTCGACCTGGAGCGTCAGCGTATCGACGCCCGGCAATGCCGTCAGGGTGTCCTTCAGATGCGCTGCCCCGTAGCGTTGCGAAACGTAGCCACGCACCGTCAACGCGTGGTCTTGTGCAGAAGCGGACAGCGCCGAGCACGGTATTTGCGCCAGAACAGGCGCGATGGCGGCCAGGGTCAATGCGGGTTTAGGCGCGGGTGGCACAGGAGGTTGCGCCGGGGGTGATGACGCGCCCGAAGCTGCCTCCGATGCCGACTGCGTGCCACTTTGCCGATTCGGCGCTGAGCGCAAAGCAAACACGCCGACCGCCGCGGCACACACCACCGCAAACCCCGCGAATCCCACCTTCACCAACGTACCCGACTTCTCCGCGCGCGCTTCGTTGTCGAACTCCGCGATGAAGCGCACAACGCTCGGCATGCGCGTGTCGCGATCAAACGAAAGCGCGGTGCGCAACGCGCGCCACTGTTTCGCATCGAGATTGGGGGGCCGCTGCGGTTTGAAGTCCGCATTGCGGGCCTGAGTCGCCGACAATCGGTCGAATGGATGGTGGCCCGTCAATAACTCGTAGGTAATGCAGCCGAGCGCATAGATATCGTCGCGCGGGTCCGGCTCGCGATGCTCGATCATTTCCGGACTCGCATAGGCGGGTGTCAACGCGCCGAGACTGCCAGGGTCGAAGACAGTAGCGTCGCTCTCCTCCTCCGGCCGCTGGAACACACGGGCAATGCCGAAGTCGATCACCTTCACTTCGGCATTCGTCGTGAGAAAGACGTTGGCGGGCTTGAAATCGCAATGCACGAAGCCATGTTCGTGCGCATAGGCCAGTGCATTGCACATGCCGCGCACAATCGGCAGCGCGGCGCGAACCGGCATTCCCTTATAGCCCGGCGTACGCAATAGCTGGCTCAGCGGCTTGCCGGTGAGGTACTCCATCGTCAGGTAGACGATTGGTCCGTCGCGATCGAAGTCGTACACCGCGATGATGTTGCGGTGCGCGAGCACCTGCGCCTTGCGCGCCTCGCGTTGCAGCGCGACAAGCGAATTCGGATTGCCGCGGAACTGGACGTTGAGCACCTTGACCGCGAGATACGGCTTACGATCCGACGCCTCGAGCTTGCGCAAATCGAGCGCCTTGTACACCGTGCCCATCCCGCCGACACCCAGACATTCCTCGAGAACGAAGCGGTTGTTCAGCGTATCGCCGGTGCCTTTGATCTGATCGTGTCCCGGCGCGCTGGCGGCGCTCCCGGCACTTGTGGAGCCTGCCGCGTTCGCCCCGCTCGCCGAGCGTACCGGCGGTATCTCGACGGTGGTCTGCATGCCGGTTTCCTCGCCGCCGGCCGCCACGTTCGAGACGCGCAACTGTTCGATGCGCCGCCGCACTTCGGTGTAGAGATCGTCGGGTAGAGGGGTTTTACGATGCGCTGCGCCGAGCATATCCAGCAGCTGCGTGGGACCGAGTCCTTCGGTCGTCAACGTGCTGTCGAGTTGAGCGACGAACTCGTCACGTGACAGCTCGCCGCTCTGATAGTCGCGAATCACATGCGCAAGGCTAGCCATTTGTGCGAAGCGCCCCCGCTGCCGTTGGGCCGGATCGCATGCGACCGGAGCCTTTCGGGCCGATAGAAAACCTGTCGTAACCAGTTACATGTGCCGCTTCGATACTAGCTCCCGACCCGCGCTTTCGCAAACCAGGATTGCCCCGCTGCGTGCAGGGCCGGCGAGTGTCTTGCGACATCCAACAGAATTCGACGCGTTGTTGGGTATGCGCCATCAGCCGCCCGCTATCTTCAAGTGGCCGTGCTGTGTCTCCGACGTGGCGGCATGACGCGAAAGCCTTGTGCATCAAGCCTCCGCCAACTTTATTAGGAGGCGCGAATAAAACTGGCACAGCCCATGCGTTAGTGACACTCGAGCAGACAAGATGCTCGAACCCAACCGCAAGACTGTGATGTTTCCTTCCAGGAGATTTACCATGAACACGCTGATCATCAAAGACCTGTCCCTCACCGCACAACTCGACAGCAAGGCCATGCGTGCCGTGCGCGGCGGCCTCGGCTTCGGCTTCCCCAGCACGTCGTACACCAACATCAGCCCGGTGTTCGCGCCGAACAACAGCAAGCAGGTCAGCGCCACGCAGTTGATCAGCAACGAGCTGAACATCCAGAACGCCAACGGCAACAACGTTGCGTTCGCCGCCGGCCTCGATACGTCGATCGTTCCCTACGTCACGTCCAGCAACAACATCCACGTTTAAAGCCTGATTCGGCGAAGCGGAGGGGCCCTCGGCACTCTCCGCTTCACTTCGATCACGCCCGTCTCCCGCGCACCTTTGGAGAATCACCATGTCATCCCTCATGATTCGCGATCTGTCCCGCACCCGCGAGCTCGACCGCCGCGCAATGTCGGCGGTGGCCGGCGGCACCGGCAGCAGCGTACCTGGCTTGCCTTCTATGCCTGGCCTTGGCGGCGTCGCCAATGTCAGCGTCTCGGTGGTCCAGAACCTCAGCCAGATACAAACCGTCAATGTTGCCGCTCTCAACAACATTGGCGTGATCGGCGCGGGCTTCGTGCCGTTGAATCTGAATGTCAGCCCGTCGCTGTGGGCTGCCAATTACGCCAACGTTTAATGGCGTGCAGTAGCGAGGGAGCGGGGACTTCCCTACTGCGGCTTGTTCACATCCCACAGGCGAGCTGCAAGCAGATTTCCTATACTGATAGTGCGACGAGACCTCAGCACACTTAAAGACACACCCGGGCGGCGGCAGGAGAATCCCACCAGCCGCCGGCTCGATCGCTTCCCTGGAGCCGCCATGGCAAAGCTCGTGATCAAAGACCTCACCGATAGCGTCGAACTCGACCGGGAGGCGATGGCCGCGATTGTTGGCGGTGCACGGATCGGAGCGCGTACGAGCGTCGCCGTGCAGGTGGTACCGGGAACCGCACGCGTTGTCGACTATCCGCCGGGTTTTCCCGCGGCACATCAGACCATTGCCGATGTGGCCGCTGCTACCGTCACGCGCGATTTGTCGCGCAGCTAGACCGCCGTTCAGACACTCGCAGCAACGGCACGTGCTTAACGCGCGTGCCGTTTGCGTTTGATGCCCATACACTTGATCCGCGTGCCATCCGCATGCGTGCCGGTCGTGCCGGCATCCTCCTGCATGGCTTGCTTCGAACCAGATCGACACTGACATCTTCGACAGCCGTATTTAAAGGTCCTTCTTATAGGACGCGTGAGATGCCTGCAATTGGAAACAAACCGCGCATCAGGTCACGCGCAAATGAGTGGACAAATATGATCGCCACGACGCCGAGTCTCGACACCCCTCTACCCAGCGGACAATTGCTGCCGTTTCGCGAATCGCTGCTGGCGATGCTTGGCATTGCCTTCGTCTCGATGCTGGTGGCGCTCGATCAGACGATTGTCGGCACAGCCCTGCCGCGCATCGTCGCCGATCTGAAGGGCTTCGATCTGTACGCCTGGGTCGCGACGTCGTACATGCTGGCTTCGGTGATCACGATTCCGATCTTCGGCCGGCTGGGCGATCTGTTCGGCCGCAAGCCATTTCTGATCGCCGCGATTCTGTTGTTTACCGGTGCGTCGGTTTTGTGCGGCTTCGCAACCAGCATGCTGTTGCTGGTGATTTCGCGCGGTCTGCAAGGGATTGGCGGCGGCATTCTGATCGGCACGGTGTTCGCTACCGTCGCCGATCTGTTCCCCAATCCGAAGTTGCGGTTGCGCTGGCTGGTGTTCGTGACGTCCGCGTTCGGCTTCGCCAATATGGTCGGGCCGACACTCGGCGGCGTGCTCACACAATATGGCGGCTGGCGGCTGGTGTTTTTTGTCAACGTGCCGGTCGGCCTCGTGTCGCTGTTGTTTGTGCAGCGCTTTTTGCCACCACTGCATCATCTGCGGCGCAAGGGCCCAGTGCGGCTCGATTGGCTCGGTGCAATCGTGCTCGCGGTCACGTTCGGCGCACTGCAATTGCTGATCGAATTGTTTCCTAAGCACGGCGTCGACACGATAACCATTGTGCTGGCCGTCGTGGCGTTGAGTTGCGCGCTGACTCTGTGGCTATGGGAGCGGCGCATCGCGTATCCGATCGTTCCGGTGGATATGCTGATGGACCGCAAGCTCTCCGCGCTCTTCGCGATGTCGGTGCTCGGTGGATTCGCGCTGTTTTCGTTGGTGTTTTATGTGCCGCTGCTGTTTCAGGGCGGCTATGCGATGTCCGCGCACGACTCGGGCATGCTGATCACGCCGCTGCTGCTCGGCACAACGGTAGGCAGTGTGGTGAACAATCGTATCGTCACGCGGATCCGGCGCGCGAACGGCATCATGTATGTGGGTTTCGCGCTGTCCGCGCTGGCCTGTCTGAGCGTGATCGTTCTGAGAGGCACTGAGCCGCATCTCGTGTGGATGTCGTGCATGGGTATCAGCGGTCTCGGGCTCGGTCTGGTGGCGACCAGTCTGACTGTCTGTTCGCAGCAGATCGTCGCGCGAGATCAACTCGGTGCGGCGACAGCACTGCTGCAATCGTTGCGTACTTTTGGTGGGATGCTAGGCACGGTGATGACCGGTGCGTTGCTCGGACATCTCTACACGCAGGGTGTGCATCGCTCGCTTGCCTCGTATCAGGCGACGCAGTGGTTCAAATCGTTTGCGAGTCCCGAGCTGCTGGTGGACCGCGCGGAGCAGGCCGCGTTGATCAATCGTCTGGTGAGCGCCGGGCACGCGGGCGATGCGATGATGAATTCCGCACGCGATGCGCTCGTGCAGTCGATTCATATCGGTATTCTGATGGCGGGTGCGGCCGCGTTGATCGGCTTGTGCCTCGCGTGGTTTGTGCCGCCGGTGCGGATCAGTTATCCGGAAGCGGAGGTGGTGATCGGCGGAGGGGCGACGGAAGCTGATGCGCTTCCGCCGCGAGGGAATGCGCTTTAATGGCGTCGGGTTTGGGTTTGGGTTTGGATTTTGGGCTTTGGGTTTGGGTTTGGGTTTGATGCCCCTGGCCGGTCTCAGTGTGTGGTGGCGGTTGTCGGCTCGGCAAATTTCGTAATTATTTGCTCGCGTAGCCTGGCGCTGGATTTTCTGACGACCTTCGCCTTTCTCACCGGTGTTACTTTGTGATCGCTTGTTTCGCCTGTGACTTTGACTCTGCGCGAGCGGCTTCCGAGAACAGCAGCACGCGCTTCATCGTCGAGCAGGAATTGAGTATCGGTTGCGATGATTGACAACGCGATGTCTTCCAGATCCGCCTGCTCCTTGTACTGTTCAGCACAGTCGACGAGGGCTCGCGCTAATTGCGCGTAGTCGTCCAACTTGACTTTGCTCGCCGATATAACCGTTTGCAAGGTTCTCGCCAACGCGGCGAGATTGGCGAACTGCGCCGCATGTCTCTCGCTCAAATCGGCTGCGGCGCTCGCGATGCGTTTGACCCTCGCGTGGGCTTCAACGCTGTGCGGTTGCTGGAAGGGTGAGGTTTCAACGGATTTGCTCATGGTGCGATTCCCGGTTGCTTCCTTGGATCGCCCGACACTCGCTAGACAGATGGGGTGAGCGGGCACGTAGCGAGGTTGACAGACCGGGCGTTAAACCATAACCGGCGGACCTTTCGGTCCCCTCACCACGGCCCGCCCATAGAAAGGACACGCATGGGTGAGCACTACCCACTTTCGTAGGCAGTGCAGTTTAACGCTACGGGCTGTCAAACCCGCGCCGTCTTGTCTGACGGCAGAAGCAATTTAAACCATCCGTTTTTTGGGACGATCACCGGATGAGTTAATCGCGCGAATTATAACCAATCTTTACATTGCTACCTGGTGTCGCGCTGTCGCTTGTTGCCATGCAGCAGTTTGATCGTTTGAACGACTCGGTCGGACGGACGCAATAGACGCACTGCCGCTTTAGTTCGCCAACCAAAACGGCCTTCTCGACGTCTCGACGGTAATGCGCTCAACGAATGATCTCATGGTGACGAGCCACCCTACCTCAAACAGCCCCCTGTCTTTCCGCCTGCGTCTTCAGGTTTGGAGGCACTCACTTGCGCCGTTTAACATGTGACGCGTCGAAGCGATCGTGCGGGTAAAGGCATCGTCATCGGACGACTGGACAAGCTATCCATGGAAACGCTCCCGCCGTCGAAATAGCCCTGAAATTAAGGCAAATTCGAATCGCCGTCCATACGAAATTCGCCAAGAGACCTTGACCTGTCGATTCTGATTTCTTACTATGAGCCTCGACGTTTGCGCAGCTACTACGACCGATTCTTACCAAAAGCGCGCACATAAAAAATAAAAGCTAAACACCGAGGTCTTTCGGGGCTCTTGCATGACAATGGATGAAGACATCGCGCACGTCGCGCGTGTGATGGCGCCGTCGCTGCGCGCCTTTCGGGGTGAACCTGTGCTGCCGCCAGCCTATTGGCGAAAACGACTACACCGCATACAGGATGAGTTTCCGCTGACCGAACTGCAAACGTTTCAAATCAGGCATTTGCTGGGGGAGTTGGATCGGTTTGAGGCGGAGAGGGGGGGTTAGAGCGTGACCAGAGTGCCTGGTTTCGGCATTGAAGTCTGACTCCTGACATCAGCATTCCAGCATGATACGGTCGATGGTGACAGTATCTTGCATCCTAGGCTTGCTCAGACGGAAATTCGCACCGTCGTCAGGGCGGTCCGCTCGTCGAGCGATCTCTGATCAGTGTGCTTGATGGACCGGTAGACAGCACGGGCGCACTGGAATACTGGCCAACATTCGTCCGAGCGTGGTGAAAGGGAGCGGTTCACCCTTGAGCATAGACATTTGGAAATTGCTTCGCCTAATATGCAATCCGACAAGATTCCGAGCATGCTAACAAAAAGCCGCTAGTAAATTACTTGATTAGTGATTGAGATTTTTTACTTCTCCGCAGAAAAATTAAATGTGGGACCGTCGTAACTCGATGAAATGGTCCGCTCCCCACAAAACGTCAGGCCACGATCGGACGCGAAGGAGTTCGTCTTGCATGACGCTCGGACGGACATTCACGAACTCATAATTGTCTGCCCGGCAGCCGTCCCGCACGTTACGCAAAGGATGAACCCAACTACCTGTTCTTCCAACGAGCCAACGGCCAACGCCGAGACAATTCTGGTTCGACACTACTCGCCACATGATCAGAGGCAATCCTCAGCGGTCGCAAATGTAACGCGCGATACGTAACGCCACGCGACGTTACGGGGTACATCAAATCCACAACTAGCCCTCACACGCGCCGCAACGAGGGAATCTGCAGCCTATGCTGCATGGCACAAAAATAGCTTGTATAGACTCAAATAGCACAACCGACGGCACGCTGCGCGCCAAACAATACGATTCAGCTCGTTCTATCGAGCGAACACACGCTACGGGACCCCTATGACGATCGCTCTTCTGAGCCTTTCGCAGCTTTGCATTATCTGGTGCGCTTTCCTATCTCGCCTTAAGTCTGCGGAGCGCCAAGTGGGCCTCATGCCTCATGGCATGGAGCTCGCTTTCATGCGGCCCGACTCCCTCAAAACTGATAGCCCACGACCGAAGCGATAGAGACGTGCAGACAAAAAAAGTTGAGTCCCTTCAGATATTGCGTGCACTCGCAGCGCTTCTAGTTGTGCTGACCCACGTTTGGGGAGGCACCTCGACAGTGGCCCACGGTCCGTCGATAGGCGGCGCTCTCAACTTCGAACAACTTGGTGGCTTTGGTGTAGACATTTTTTTCTGCATCAGCGGCTTCATAATGGCTACCTCCGTTAGAAGCGAAGCCGCGTCAATCCGTGCCGCATTCACATTCATGGGAGCTCGGATCCGGCGTATCTATCCGATCTATTGCTTCTGGACATTCGCGATGCTTCCCTTGGTCTTCCTTGCCGCTCGGTCGGGAACGAACTGGGGGATATCCTCGGCGCACGGACTCTCTCCGGGCAGCCTGGTTCATGCCCTGCTGCTACTGCCAGCGCTGCCATCCGACCACACCTTTCATTTGCTGCTGCCACAAGCGTGGACGTTGGTCTACGAGATGTATTTTTATGCGTTGTTCGCGGTATGTCTTGCTGTGTCCGGAAAGCGGATGCTGGTGCCATGTCTGGCGTTCCTGATGCTTGGGATATTCGGCTTGTCGCACTTTGGCATTGGCGTCGGTGAACGGCAAAACTGGGTCAACTTGACATACATGATCGGTGACCCAATCACTCTCGATTTCCTCGCGGGTGCGATCTACGGGCGCATTTATGAGGCCCTCCCCGGCTTGCGGCTGCGCGGCACGATGCGGCTCGCCGCACCGTTTTTGGCGCTGACTGTCTTTGTTGTCGGTTGCTACGTGATCGACGGGCCACGTGTCGTTAGAGTTGGCATTCCGGCGTTCGCCATTCTCATCTTGACCACGATGTCGGACGTGCGCCCGACTTTGGTGAATAGAATTCTGATCTATCTTGGAGATGCGTCCTACAGCATTTACCTCGCACATATCTTCGTTGCGATCCCAGCGATCAAGGTGGCCGAAAAGATCAGCCTACCTCCTGATGTCACAGGATTCATCATGTCAGTCGCAGCCGTGGCATTCGGTTGCGCCTCTTACGCAGCGATTGAGAAGCCTCTAAATCGCCTGTTCAAACGGATCGGCAAAGGCTCCGGCACCATCAACACGCTCAACACCGCCGCGATGCCAGATACAGCCGGACTCGACGGGATAGCCCGTTCGCAGGCAATCGCCGGTGCGTGCTTGAGCGATGAGTTGTCCCACCGCTAGATAGCAGCGCAGTTCAGCGCATGCTTCGTCGTCGAGCCTATGCAATACGACTGGGCTCCGAGTGTACAAACATAAAAAACTGCTGATAGATCATGAAAATAAACTACTTGATTAGCGCTTTTTCAAATGAAAAGCATCTGGGGAGATTAATTGAAGCACTACGGACACCACAGGCGGACGTGAAATTCATAGTTCACTATGATAAAAAGTCCGGTCCGTTACTGCGGAATTTCGGGCGTGACGTGTTTTCCACTGAATCCATACCCGTATGGTGGGGAGGATGGAGTCACCAGCAAGCCATCATCAATCTCGCCGAAGCCTCCATCAAGATTGGAGCGGACAGGCATGTTTTACTGAGTGGCTCAGACTATCCGATTAAATCAAATTTCGAAATAATATCGGAACTTGAGAAGAGCCGCGAGATTATAACTTTGAGAAAAGGCTTCTTTAAAGATAAGCCCCCAGAACGTCTTACGCACTATCATTTCGACGGCTTCGACAGACGGAGTAAGAGCCTGAAGTCTCGAATGTTCGTCCTGACAGAATTGTTGCTCGGGTTGATCTACAAACGCAAACTGCCGTTTGATGGAGTGTTCCATGGGACGACATGGTGGGCGTTGACGGACGAGTGCTTAAAGTACGTGATTAGCGAGGTGCGCAGTAATCGAACACTGATTGATTTCTATAAAGGTGGCTGGTGTGTAGAAGAGTCACTATTCCATACGATCATAGGAAATTCTAATTTCCACCAGAACGCACGGAATTCCTGGTTATTCCAGGACTGGACGACGCAGCCAGCGCCAGGACCGTTTGTTGACAAGCACATCGAGACCTTGAGAAATAAGCAGGATGGTGAATTCTATTTTGCAAGAAAATTTAACGACGAATCGGAAGATGTTCTAGATAGGATAAATAAAACTCTACGATGGAGCACGGCTGACAATTAAGATTTTTTGCTTTGCCGCATAAAAATTAAGTGGGGGAACGCCGTAATTCGATGAGATGGTAGAGACCCGAATGCATGACCGGTTGCACACTACACGCCAAATAAAACGAATCAGCTCGATCTATAGAGCGAAACACACGCTACGGGACCCTTTATGACGATTGCTCTTCTGAGTTTTTCGCGCCTTTGCTTTGTCTGGTGCGCTTTCTATCTTGCCCTGAGTCTGCAAAGTGCCATGTGGGCCTCAAAAAAGGCACCGGTCGAAAACGCTATTTCTTGAGATTCAACCCTATCGGGCGAGTGGCAAGCGAGAAAAAGCGCGAGCTAAGCTGCTCAGACGTGTCGCGCTGGGGGCGATCATAGCGATGCCGGTTGGTTTGGCATGTTGGTTGGTTGCAGTTGTGAAAGGCGCATGAACAACACAGTTTCGTTCCATCGTCTTGCCTGGCGCAACGATCGCGGCTGTCCAGCAAGCTGGCTTACGCGATTCCTACGCGTTCGAATAGGCGCTCAGCTTCGGTCTGCACATTGAAATTCTCCTCCACGAATTTTCGAGCTTTTAATCGCATGGAACTGACATCAATCTCACCCGAGGCAACTCGCCGCAGAACCGCCGCCAATTCGACGTGATCCCGCTCGGGCACTAACAGTCCTGTCTCCTCATTCTGAATCAATTCTGGTATTCCACTGTGTACCGTGGATACAACCGACACTCCCGTTGCCATCGCCTCCATCAGCGCGACAGGCACTCCCTCCATGTCACCATTCTGCGCGGTCACCGAAGGCAAAACAAAAACGTCGGCATCTGAAAGGTACCCGCGCACTTCTTCATGCGTGCAAGGTCCAGCAAAGCGCACGCGCTCACCCAACATGAGCTCATCGACAAGGGCACGTAGCGACTTGTCCAATGGCCCGCTTCCGATCACCGTCAAAGTGACATTAGCGGGAAGTAATGCCATCGCTCTGACCAGGTACTGGACGCCCTTCTTTTCCGTCAATCGCGCGACTGCCAACACATTTAAGTCGGTAGTCGTTCGCTCCTTTGGTCGAAAGATGAAACGCTGCGCGTCGATGCCCATCCGACAGACGTGGATTTGCGTAGGATCAGCGCCCCAACGTTGCAAACGGTCTGCGAAAAACAGACTGACCGGCAATAACCAGTCAGAGGAACGGAAAAGCTTTATATAGTGCGATTGATACTGTTTGACAACGTCTGTTATCGTCACGTCGTAGCCATGAAAAACGGTTGCCAGGCGACCATTGATCAATCCAGCGCGCTGCAGGTAGCTTGCTGAAACACCGATTTGCCCGAAGTGCGCCACGATGAGATCCGCGTCAAACTGGAAACCCTCTTCCGACAGTATCGCGATATCCATCGCTGTTCCGCCTAGGCCGCTTCTTACTGCAAGCGCCGCGGCGCGAAACGCTCGCCTCTTCTTTGACGTTTGCCAGCTACCCATCAAGAATCTGGATAGTGTCAAAAAATTTGATGTGCGCGACGTCACACCAGGTCGAGTTACCACAACAGGACAGTTAGTTTGAGTCAGGTCGACCAGAGGCCCCGCATGACCCTTGTATCTTGCCAAGACAGTCACGCGCGCTCCGGACATCAAGAATGCGCGAATCTGCTCGATCACAAATGTTTCCGATACAACTGGAAACCGATCGGCAATCACCAGAATTTTCCGGCCGTTCATATCGGCAGATTGCACATCTTTCACGCGAGTTTTTAAGTTGGCAGGTGAACTCCCCCTGCGCAACTGTACAATTTTCATGACGAATCCCAAGTCGCCACTCACAGCCAAAAGAGCGCCGAACGCCACGGCAATCAGGCTGGTTTTTGCGATCAATCCGACAACGGGTGCGGCGGCAATGACGGTCCACCTGCCCAGGATCGACGCTACGAGGAAGAGTGTCAGAGCTCCTAAAATAAACTTCACGGACTCTGCGAGCAGGTCGGAAACCGGGCGATTGAAACCTCTGCGCATCAGCATGTGGAAAGATTGGATCGCGTTGATAAAAAAACTGATCACGAGCAGCCAGCACAGTAGTTCGATATCTTTGACGACAATGCCAATCACTATCGCCGCGCACATTGTTACGGTTGAGATCAGGCCCGTTTTGAAGAGCAAATCCGTACGCCCCAGCGACTGGAATACGGACCCCGTTGATGACAACACAACCTGAGTGACGATCGAAAAACTTAATGCAAAGAAAATTGGGTCCGCCGACTTCCATATCCGACCATAGATAATTCCAATAATTTCACTACTTGAGGCGACGCACGCGAGCCCCGCGAAGGTTCCAACTATCAGGAGAAAGCGGAACAGTTTTCGATAGGACAAGAAAACAAGGTCAGGGGCGTTCTTATACTCCGCATAGACCGGTTGCAGGGCAGGCGTAATCACGTGTGTGAGATTTGACACTGGCATTAGCATCAGCCGATAGGACATGTCGTATAACCCGAGCATCGAAGCACCGAGATAGCGGCCAATCAGAATCTTATCCAGATTTCTCGAGAAGTAGTTCACAAGACTAAACATGAACTGATATGCGGAATAGGAGAACAGGTGCCGCATGCCTGACATGGAGGGCAATACCCGGACTGGAGGTCTTGCCAAAGCGAAGCTGAAAATATAAATTACGAGCGCATTGACCACACTCTTGGTAACGAGCGCATACACACCCCAACCGTCAAAGGTTGCAAGTATCGCAGCAACTCCGGAAATTACAGCAGCACTGACTTCGACACCGGCAATGGCCCCGAAGCGCTGGTCACGCCGGAGTAACGCAAGCGGCACGATCGCCCAGCAAGACAACGCCAGGTTCAGTCCCATTGCCCTGGCAATGCCGACGTAAATAGCGGCGTGATAGTAGTTCGCGATCAACGGGCCTGCCGCCGCGAACAGCGTGCCTGTGAATGCTCCGACGATCTGTGTCATCCAGAACAAGCCCGCCAATTGACGCGCATTGATCTCACGAAACTGGATGATTGCGGGTCCGAGTCCCATCTCACTTAAGAAAGCAAGAAAGACAGACAGCACAGACACAACGGCCATGATGCCAAAGTCGCTCGGACCAAGCGACCGGGCGAGTACAGCAGTCACGCCCAATTGAATGAGAATGTTCGAATAACGTCCGACCACATTCATGGAAATGCTTCGGCGCAAGCTGCCGTTCATGTCTTTCATTAGCCAACTCAATCAAATTATGACCAGGCGACCTTCTGTCCGTTGCAAGCGCGAACTGGTCCGCCTTAAAATTCGGATGAATCTCACATCGTGGCTACAAACAACACGTGTGGGAGCGTCGACGTACGACTAACCAGTCGCTGCTGACGAAATCACAGGGTGTACAGGTAGCGTCAGCCGCGAGAGATGTTGCCCTATCTTCATGCCCGGAACTTCAACGGCTCGAGTCAAGCAATATGCCAAAACAAAAGAGACAAAAACCGCTGCGCCACTCTCATACGCATTGAGATTGTGATGCCAGTTCAGGAACAATTGGATGACAGGGAAGTGGCACAGGTAGAGTGTGTAGGACAGATCGTGCCTCGGTCGTAGGCGCATAGGAAATTGTCCCAGACGGACTGCTGCCCAGGCGACACACAATGGCCCAACGGCGGGCAGCATCATGAGATTCGGGCGGGTGGCAGCCACTATCGCGATCGCAATGATTGCGACGAGCGATGCAGGGGTTGACGTTTCGATCAACCGCAGCAGGCGGGGGGATTCACTGCGCCACGCCATGATCGAGCCCGCGAGGAAGTACGCGAGTCCAGATAGAAATTGTTTTGCAAGCGTCGTGTGCCCCACGTAATTGATCACATAGAAATACGTGGATGCGCCTACAAAAATTGCTGAAGCAGTCCAAATTTTCGCGCGTGTTGTGGTCGAGGTAAGAAGCCAGAAGAAGATAGGAATTGAGCCGTATAACACGAGCTCGTTTTTGATTGTCCAAAGCGCTCCATTGACTGCGCAATAGCGATGGTCTGAGAACAGACCACCAACGCATGGATGAAGGAAATTCAACGTCGCGAGGTTCGCGATGAGGTATCTGGCTTCTTCAAACGATGGTCCGTGCATGGAGGCCCAAACTGCTGCCGGCACCACGACCACGGTTGCGTACGCTGGGTAGATGCGAAAAAAACGCTTGATCGCGTAGGCCTTTAGGCCACCACCATTCAATACACAAGACCGATACGAGCGGAAGCAAAAAAATCCAGCCAAGCAGAAAAACGCATTAACGGCTGCCAAGGACGGAGAGATCCGGGACTCGATTCCCTGAAGTTCATTCAAGTGCGCAATCGTAACGACAACCGCCAGTGCCAAGCGAAGGTTATCGAACGCCCCCATTCTGTTTTCCGTCATTGCAACCTCTTGCATATCTGTCCTGGATTTCGAGCCTGCTTGGGCAGTGGTCGATATCGGTATGTTGGTAGATCACTGGGACGGGTTGCGTATCGTTACACCAGTGTCCGGCGATTTAGCCCGTCTACAACTGAGATAGACAAGACCGGACGTCGACCATGTCGCAACATATAGCGGCATGTTGGATCGGTTCTGAAAAGCCATTATTTCGGATTGACAAGCTCTCGCAAGCTGGCATAAGCCGATGGAGGCAACAGGTTCTGTGCGAGCTTGCGTGCAAGCGGCCGCATCTGCCACGAGCCGGCTAGCATGACAAGCTCCGACGGATACAACTTGACCTGCGGATAGTCGCAAAGCGAACTCGCAAAATCCGCACTCTCGCTCATCGAATAAGGTCCGTGCTTCAATTTGAAACGCTTAGCGGCGTAACGTATGACGAACCCAGGCTGAGTAGATATTCGATCCGCCGTACTTTTCAGGTCTTGTACATACGAGAAATTGCCGCAACTCACAAAATCTCCGTACTTCTTTGCGATTCGGCACCACAAGTCCCAGTCTTGCCAGCACGGCAGAGTATTGTCGAACAGTCCAGCGCCGATAAAATGCTCGCGTGGCGCGAACACCTGATTTCCTATCGTATTTTTGACTTTCAGGTCGTTAATATTGGCGGGGCAGGAAGACGCGACTAAAGATTGACTTCCGTTGCGCACAATTCGAATTCCGTCGAAGATGCCCGCGGGTTTAATGTTTTGATCGCTTCCTTCTTGCCATCTGTCGACGAAATCTCTTATTCGATTGGGTTCGAAATAATCGTCATCGTCCAATCCAGTTACAAACTCCCCCGTGGCAGCACTTATGGCGAAATTTCGCGCGTTGCACGCGCCGACGCTGACTGGCATAAAAATGGGCCGTATGGACGATATCTCGCTGAGCCCATTTAGATATTCGCGCGTCCCATCGGTAGAGCCATCGTCGACCACGACGATTTCAATATGCAAGTACGACTGGCTAAGAACCGAATCAATAGCGCGCTTTAGAAGCTCCATGCGATTCTTGGTCGGTATATATACGCTCACTAGTGGCAGCGTTTGGTGTGTCTTCATGGCCGCTTATTCCCCGGAATAGCAATTTTGTGCCTCGTTTAGTACAGGCAACCGTGAGATTGCGAGAATTTTTTTCGAGGCTAACCAACTTAAAAGCAGGAATCGTGCCAAATTGTCTCGAGGCGACGGGCAATAATTTTCTGGAACAGCCAGTAGGCTGTCCATTCGAAAAGCCCACGACAAGGACGTCAGTCCAGACAACGCACCTTGGCGCGGCTGCAACGTACCCGTAACGTCGCTCGCAACCCGTTACGTTTGCACGTAACGAAACGCTCTCAGGCGATTCCGCTGGGCGCGTTAGCGAATCCATAGACCGAAGAGCCTCGCATCTTGCCTCCCTGACGTGCCCCCGCGGCACTCCGCTTCTTGGCGCAATTCATGCTTACATCATTGCGACGCCAATTCGAAGTACTACGCCTGCTAAAAGCGTAGTGCACCGGAAAATTTGCAGGTTTTTCGAAGAGTAAAACGGGCCCTAATGGATAGTGTTATCGGCGTTTATCAGCAATAAGCCGGCGGTTGAAATCAAAAGTCGCCGTCAGCCGCAGATGCGGTCCCGCCCATTTCAGAAGTCCGCACAAAATTCCTGCTGATTCACAAAGACCGACGGTTGTTTAGATCCTGCACCGCCCTCAAGTCATCGCTCGAAGGTCAAGGTGCGTTGTTAATCTCAACGGTCGTAGGTGCCGCTTCGTGATTTATACGTCGCTTCGTTCAAGATATCGCGTTCAATTTTCAACCTTATCAACTGTTATAGAAGAGTAATCCATGAGCAAGCAACGCAAAGCGATCATCACCGGCGTATCCGGACAGGATGGCGCCTATCTGACCCAATTGCTGCTCGACAAGGGCTACCACGTGACCGGTACCTACAGGCGCACGAGTTCGGTCAATTTCTGGCGCATGCGCGAGCTCGGCGTGCTTGATCATCCGAATCTGCGTCTGGTCGAACACGATTTGACGGATCTGGGTTCCACGCTGCGCCTGCTTGAAGGCGCGCAGGCCGACGAGTTGTACAACCTTGCCGCGCAGAGCTTCGTGGGTGTTTCGTTCGACCAGCCCGTAACGACCGCCGAAGTGACCGGGATCGGCGCACTGAATCTGCTCGAAGGCATCCGCATTCTGAATCCGAAGATCCGCTTTTATCAGGCGTCGACATCGGAAATGTTTGGTCTCGTGCAAGCGGTGCCGCAACGCGAGGACACACCATTCTATCCGCGTAGCCCGTACGGCGTAGCGAAGCTGTTCGCGCACTGGTCGACCATCAATTACCGCGAATCGTACGGCATCTTTGCGAGCAGCGGGATTCTGTTCAACCACGAATCGCCACTGCGCGGCCGCGAGTTCGTGACACGCAAGATTACGGACACGGTCGCCAAGATCAAACTCGGCAAACAGGACGTGCTGGAACTCGGCAACCTGAGCGCCAGGCGTGATTGGGGCTTCGCACTCGAGTACGTGGAAGGCATGTGGCGCATGCTCCAAGCCGATCAACCGGATACATTTGTGCTTGCCACCGGCCGCACCGAGACGGTACGCGACTTTGTGCGCATGGCGTTCGCCGCCGCGGGCTACCAGATCGAATGGTCGGGCAAGGAAGAGCGCGAGACCGGTACAGATGTCGCCACTGGCAAGACGCTGGTGCGCGTGAATCCGAAGTTCTACCGCCCAGCGGAAGTGGACCTGCTGATTGGTTGCGCGGACAAGGCGCACGAGAAGCTCGGCTGGAAGCCGGAAACCACGCTCGAACAGTTATGTCACATGATGGTTCTCGCGGACCTCGACCGTAATCAGCATCACGATACGTTCTGAGTACGACTGCAGCCGAGGTGTCGATCTGAACGGGCGCCGCTCGCAAAGCGGCGCCCTGTCAAAAAAATATCTACTGAGTGGTGGACGAACCCGTACCTCCCGTCGGGTTACTTCCTGCGCTACCGCCGGAGATCGGCGAAGCGGCGCCGGCGGCCACCGCGGCCGTTACGAGCGACGCTGCGGGTTGCCCGTTACTGGTAATCGCTCCGGCCGCCAGCAAGGTATCGAGATCCGAGTCGGGCCCGTTCGTGCCGGGAGTGAATGCCAGTGTCAGGAATGAACCCGGTGATAGCGTAATACCATAGAGCTTCTTGATAAGCGCCGTCACGCCCGCAACCGCATTGGCGATCACGGTACTGTTCGTCAAAGCGCTCTGGAAAGTCGAATTGGTCGAGATACCTGCGAGTAGCGCGCTCTCGGTCGTACCGAGTTGGCCCGCAAGATAGCTCAGCAGAAGTTCGGTCAACGGCGTCACATTGAACGTGCCTGCTGCCGCGGCAAACGAGTGAATCGTAACGTTACCGCTCGACGCTGTAATCGCACAGGGAGGATCGAATTTGAAGGTCGCCGAATAGGCACCGTTTGAATCAGACGTCGCGCTACCCGTACCATTCTTGCATGTCAATGAAACTGTCGCATTGGCCAGCGCCGCGCCGACTGCCGCAGTGCCTTTCACAGTCGCGCCCGGCGAATTGCCGTCGTTATTTCCGCCACATGCGACCAATGCGCTGACTGCGATAACGATTGAACCATACTGCAACGTACGAAGCGTGCTGGCGTTAAGAAGCCCCATTTCTTTTCTCCAAAAGGAAGTCAATCACAATTGACAGGCAGACTTGCCCGTCCGTCGCTTACACCCTGCATTGCGAATCCACAGGTACGTTGCCCAGAGATCGCGCCTGTCGATACGGCAGGCACGTTCGCATGCGGCGTTTCTTTCGGCACGTCGCCATCCGGCCTCGCGTAGCGGAGATACGCGTCACGCATCCGGTACAGCTGTGTGGAGAAGTACTCGCCGCTGAAGCGGCCCTGATTGAGCAAGTACTGTTGCGTGCTGTACGGAAAGCTCATGTTCTCCGCAGCGGAAGCAGACAGGTAATTGGTCGAACTCACGCGCGTGCGGAAATCGAGTCCGAACGAACCGGTGCCGTCGACCTGACTGACACCGGGTCTCATGCCCTGTCGTAGCGTCAGCGGGAAGCTGACAGCCGCTCCGACGAAGGTGCCCTGGCCGCTATGCTCACCGTGCACGCTGACAGACACGTCGTCAAACCAACGTGTCAGGGTCGCGACGGGTCCTTTATCCCCGCCCACGAATCGGGCCACACCTGCTTCGATCCACAGATTCCACGCCGGCTGAACCCAGCGGTAAGTGAGTTCCGCATTCTTTTCGCTCGGCAATTCATCGTGGCCCGGTTCGTGATGCAGATACGCAAGACGCAAGCGGATCAAATCGGGCCGCCCCGGGACAAACATCGTCGTTTCGTTCTGCACGCCGACGTATGAATAGTCAAACTTACCAACCGAGACGACGTTGAGTACCTGCGGCATGATCCAGAAACTTTGCGCAAGCGCGACAGCATTCAGGCCACCGCGCAGGCGATAGTCGCTGAACACCCGACCTTCGTCCATGTTTTTGGTGTTATAGAGCGGTGCAATATAGCTCGCGTAGAATTCGGCTCCGCGCCATAGCGGTACAAAGGCCTGGACGTTGGCGCCCAGCGAGACGTCGAAGTTGCCGTACTCGGTGCCATAAAGATAACTGACGATCGGCTCGATCTGGATTCGAGTGAGCCCGTGACTGTGCTCATTGCCATGCCACGCGATCGAGTCGGCATCGTAAGTCGGACGGGTTCGCATCGTCAGGGAAGCACTCGCCGCCGACGGTGAACCACCCGCCACAAATTGCGAAAATGCCTGACGATCGACACTCACTTCGCCAAGCGGCTCATTCGCCTTCTTGATGATGACTCGAATCTTGTCGATACCTTGTGGCGCGTTTATGCTCGCAACGCCGAGTACGATGCCGAGTGCGTCAGCCTCGTTCTGGTTGTAGCGATGGTTCTCGTACTCCACGATGAGATCGTTGCCGCTATAACCCGCACGAACTCGCTCAAGGCCGGCAGCGAAAAGCTGCGTCGCGATCACGTCGAGTGCGGAAGTGTCGAGCGCATCGGAAAGCACCGACGGCGGTCTACCCGACGCAGAAGGCGACACTTCGCTCAGCATCACAGAGGCATAAGATCGCAACGGAGGCACATACGCGACTGGCGCGCCTGCGAGAGGATTAGCGCTGCCATTCGCAGTCTGGCTGTCGATCGGGGCCAGACTGGCCAGTCGGATCGGCTCATCACTGTTTGCTCCAGACGTCTCTGGTGCAACAACTGGCGCTTGCGGGCCTTCGCAAGGGCCAGTGGCGCAGCGTTGCTCACTAAAGCGCCTGCCCAAAGGTATCTGAATGCCCACGGAGAACGAGGTGCGCGGAGACACGTTATTCGTCGAGCGGACGGCGCGCACGAACGTGCCGATCACATTCGCATCAGCCAACCAGCTGATTCGCGGCGACTGGTAACGTACGCCGGCATAGGGCGTTTTCGAGTCGTCTTCCGCGAGAAGCGACAAGCCAGTGTTCCACAGCGATAGTTGAGCGCCGCCGAACAAGCCGTCCAGGCGATCGCCCTGTCCGTAACCGGCCGTTAGCGTAAGTGGCCCGAGCGCCTGGGAGACGACGCCGTATTTCGAGCGGAAGAAGTGCGTCTGCCCTCCGACGTCCGTCAGACCGAACGCGATACTCGGTTGATACTCGAAGAACTTCGGCACTTCAACTTTGATATCCGCCGTCAGGTGACGAAAGATGAAGTGATCAGCGCCTGAGAATGGCGCGTGAACGTTGCCAGGGTAGTTCGCGAGACCGCCAGACAGTTCGACATACGGCAAAAGTCCCACCGCCCCCCAATACATCTGGGCTCCGGTGGCCTGCTGCCCATAACGCGGATCAAGATAGTTGTTGTATTGAGCTTCGACCATTCCCGACGGCAGCACAAAGCCATAGGGAATAACGAGGCCACCACTCTGCCCGAGCGAATTCAACGCAGGGTCCGCCGCACGAGCAGCAAGCGAGAAGGCAAGCATTGCGCACAGGGCAACCGCTTTAGGAGCCAATGATGCCGATTGTGCGTGCGGTCTTTTGAGCATGGATGGAAGCGCTTCTAAAGCGCATTGTTGTTGATCGAATTTCAGGTGCTGAATGAATCCGAGCTGCAGATATGGGTCGCTAGATACGACCCCACTCCCCGACGCTGCTCGTTCATTCAGCCCACATTTTTCCCGCTCACCGCGCAATTCGCCTTATTTCGAATTTGAGCCGTGACGTATTGCAAAAACCCGGTCAACAAGGACTTGATCATCCGCGGCAAGCCCGTCTGCTTGTACATAGGCGCCTTGCTCGTGATTCGTGCCGTAGGAAAAAGGTCCTCCCGGCACCTGAACGATCTGATACTGATCGCCGGCCAGTGTTTCCGACGACACATGGGTAAAACGGTCCATCGGCGGAAAGGACCCCACTCGCACACCGCCGCGATGTTGTGGGTTGCTGCTTCCGGACCTGACACGTAATGCGGCATACAGATCCCACGATCCCGTTCGCGGCAATTTGTCGAACTTGAATTGCACCGCCCAAATGGACGAAGATCCTCTCATCTGGACTGCTGCACCGTCACTGGCAAAAGAATCGGCGACGATATGCGCGTCCCCGTAGACGTTCAGATCCAGATCCTGAAAGTCCTGCCAGTCTGCATGCGCCAGATTTGCGGTCACGGTGGGTGGACTGGCCTCGCGTCGCTCGATAGCCAGCAATTCGTCCAGCGCTGCGATCCTGGCTCCCTGGCGAAACATCGTCACATGCGCCGTTTTGATGGAGGCGTTGAATCGCTGCAGGCGGTTGGCATAGTCAATCTGCCATACGCCATCCTTCGGCAGCGTTCCGTATTCATTTCGGCGCACGAGAATCACATAGTCGAGTGGTATACGCGCCTGCCGAACTCGTGCCGCGAGTACCTCGTCTTGCGACACTTCACGCTCAGCGTGCGCCAGAAGTTTGTCCGCTGATGCGACGAAGTCGCGCGAATACATTCCCATGCCAACCGGTGTTTGCTCGCCCAACATGTCTCCGCTCCTGGCGACCGCCGCATGCATCAGATCGATATAGGCGAGGACATCTTGAGAAGCGGCGCCGAAATATTTCGAGCAATACTCTGCTACTAGCGCATGGACATCCTGATCCGGGTCCCACAGGAGCCGTGCCATCATCCAGACCCGCAAGCTCGCGAATTCGGCGCCGGCCGTGTTCCAACTCCCCTCCGCGAAATAGCCCGATACGTGGTTCAACGAGGCCAACCACTTAATGCTTTCGCCGATGGGATAAATGTTCGGCGTAGGCTGAATGAAACCGCCAAAATTGGTGATGTGATCCCAAACCAAAATGTGCGAGGCGATAGCATTCCAGCCAACCAGCGCTTTGCCCAACGCGTCATTGCGGCCGGCATTCAATGGCGTGCTGTAGTCCACCTGGATGGTCATGGGAAAGACGAGAACATAGTCCGGTACCGTCATTCCAGCGGGTGGCGTAAAACCCCAGTGATAAGCATTGAATGCGAATCTCGCGCCAGGCATGACCTGTCGGACCTGGGCGGCGACATCCATGACCATATCGAGTTGCGGCGCAGTGGGGTTTCCGTCATGTTTGTCGGCAAATGCACGACTCGCGGGATCCATGTCCCAGCCCCAATCCATATCGTGAATGCCGAACCAGACCTTGGTGTAGTCCGGCAGGCGGCGCAAGCGAACAATGATGTTCTCAGCAAGAATGCGGCGCACGTCCGGGTTCATCATGGCAATCTGCCCACCTGCGTACCACTCTGGATGCGTTTTCGCATAGAGCGTCCTCGGCAACAGATCCCAGAATGACGCATCACCGTCTTTTGCCAGCCAACTGTGGTCCCAACTGTCGAGAATTGCCGGCGACGCGGAGAACGAAGGGCCGTGCGATTCACCGTTCAGCAAATTGTGAGCACGAAATGCGCGATCCTGTCCTTCGCTGCTCAGAATCTCGCGATAGGCAAATCTGGGCACATGACGCTCATTCAGCGCCGGGATGGTCAATAGTGCACGCGTGGGTACGTAAGTCGCATCCGGAGCCAGCCATCTGACGCCGAGAACGCGATCAAGAAGCCAGTTGACCCCATACATCGTTCCGCGCGAAGTCGAACCTTCGATCACCAGATCAGGACCCCGTGTACAGAATACGAATCCGTCATCGCCGAGGGTGTTCAACTTCGTATCTGGACATAGCTTCGGCGCGAGACGGTTCCCGTTTCCAACAATGATCAGCGGACCCGACAGCGGTGCATCGTCCGACAAAAGCGGAGTAAAACTCGCACCGGTGATGCGATTGAGATAGTCGGCCAGTTCGCCAGCAGCATGCAATGTCATGGCATCGGCGGATACACCGACGTGCACGTGATACCTGGCGACGCCGTGGTCTGCGAGTACCAGTTGCTTTATGGGTGTCCCTGCCAATTTGACTGCAGCGGTCAGCCGGGCTTCTCGCGTTCCTTCTGGCAACGCTTGCGTTAATAGCGTCGCGCGCAATTGCGCACTTTGAAGATCGCCTGCACCTGTTTCTGGTTCTTCCGTCGGCGTTATGCTGACATTGCTGAATTCCCCTACACCGGATGTTCCCGGTTTCTTTCGGAGATAGATAAGCAGCTGATTCGCTTGCGAAGGCGCCACAAAAACAGCACTGTAGGTAGTCAACACACCTTCCCGGCCTCGCGCGACGAGAAGAGCCGCCTCAGGCCCCCACGTCTGTACGACACGGTCATTGCCGCGCCAGCGCTTGTCGACGTCACCGCCACGAAAACTGATCTGGACGAAAGCGGAATCTGCCGGCGCGTTGACGACGCGTATAGACAATTGAACGCGGTAATGCTTCCCACCTTCAATCGCGATTCGATCCTGCGCGGCGAAACCGTCCGATATCTTTAATGCCGAACCACTCTCATCCGGCACGATGTCAAAACTGTCACCCCACCAACCAGAACGGCCTGCTGAAAAATCGCCATTCACGAGCGAAGGCTGCAACGCCGCATAAACGTCGATCGAAAAAGCAACGAGCAAGACGCCGATCAGCATGATCGCGGCTTGCCGCAGGCAGTCTTCAATGTGCTCGCCGATGCTCTTAGCCGGCCGGAACACAAGGCTGCCTCGAAACACGCCGGCTACCGTCACTTGGCGATACCGCTGACGCCGGGCGGCAAGGTCAATGGAACGCGAAACTTGTTACGGAATCGAAGCAGACTCTTGATGTGATAGCGACTCGCGCTATTGATCAAACTTCCGGACGATTTACGTTGATGTTCATGGACAAGCCGGGCACCCGGCACGCATACCACCCGGTAGCCTGCGTGCCAGATACGCGCGCACAGATCGACATCCTCCATATACAGGAAGTAGGCCTCGTCCATGCCGCTCAGTTCCTCGAAGATATGCCGTCGCACCACAAAGCCGGTTCCCATTACCCACTCGGCGTCGAACGGAAGACCTGGCGTCCACGCATCCATCATCAGATGCTGGGTCAAGCGCTTGCGCAGCAGGTTCGACCGGCCCAACGACGTACGTCGCCCGAGAATATCGAGCAGGCTATAAAAACGTCTCGCCGAGTATTGGCGCGAGCCATCCGGATTGGTCAGATCGAGGCCGACAAGTCCGATTTCCGGATCCGTCTTGAGCGTTTCCAGTGCTTTCTCAAGACTCCCGTCGATAAAGTATGTGTCGGGATTCAATACCAGCACATTGTCCCGCGTGCCAGCCACCATGCCCAGATTCACACCGGCGCCAAAACCACGGTTCATCGACGCTCGAATGAGACGCACGCCTGAAGGCAATTCCGAGCGTAGACGCGGGTAGGAATTGTCAGGCGAAGCGTTATCCACAACGACAATATCCTCTGGCAGCGCGACCTTCAGCGCCAGGACCGAATTGACGCAGTTGATCGTCAGATCGGGTGTACGGAAATTGACTATAACGACGTTCAGCGTATCTCGATGGTTCATATTCCCCCCGGAATTTTTACAACCAAACCTGCTTTTAATCTGCAGTCTTCAGGCTGCATGACAGACCTCTTCAACAAGCCGCCAATGTTCGGCGGCTGCCCGGTCCCAACTGAAAATGGTCGCCCGCTCGACGCCTGCTTCGATCAATTCGCGTCTGAATGTGGACGATTCAGCAAGGCGGTCCATTCCCTGCTGAATTTCACTCACACTCAACGGATCGACGATAAGCGCTGCTTTTCCAGCTACTTCGGGCATGGCGGAGGTGTTAGAAGTCAATACTGGAACGCGGGAGGCCATCGCTTCCACGATAGGCAATCCAAATCCTTCGTAAAGCGATACGAATGCAACGAACAGCGCGCCGCGATATAACTTAGGCATCTGATCATCAGCGACGTAGCCAGAAAATCGCACAAGACTGCCCACACCCAGTTTCTGCGCAAGTCCTTCAAGGTTGGCGTCGGGACTTCCGGTAAGTAGCAGGCAAACCCCTTGGCCCGGTAGAGTCGACTGAGCGTAGGCTGTCAGCAGGCGATCCAGATTTTTATAGCTACGCCGGTTGCCCGGATACAGCACGTACGGGTAATCGATTCCCAGCGTTTCGTCATTGCGCGCAAAGGCGGGATCCACACCATGCCAAACCATGTGCACACGAGTCGGCTCAATGCCCGACCACGCAAGAAGCTCACTGCGGGTGTAGTCAGAGCAACAGACAATTGCGGTACAGCGCCGATACATATTACGGAACAGAAAATCGTAATAGGCACGATGCAATCTGGAGTAGAAGTGCAGATGCGTCAGATCGTGCACGGTGACAACCGAGCGACAGTTTCCCCATGCCGGCGGCACAAATCCCGGACTCCAGAACACGCCTTCCAGGTCTTTTCTTGCAAGCGCTGCGGAGATTCGCATCGGCGAGAGCGGGCTGCCGATGCTCCCGGCCACGCCTAACGTCTCCACTCGCGCGTTCTGCGGCGCGCGTTGAAGACACGCAGTCATGACATTGCCAATGCCGGTCTGTACCGGCCAGCGAAGATCGGCGTAAACCGTGTACCCATTTGTCGGAGTTCGCTCTGCGTTCGGATAAGACATATTCACTCCCTGTCGGACCAGCCGAGCATGCGTTGGCTCGTCGCAATCCAGTAATAACGGGAGCGGGCAAGGTCGCCTTTCAATAAGGACAGCAGGCATCCGAGCATAGGTCGCACCAGCAGGTAGACGACGAAATGCCACGGGTAGTCGTTAAGTCCCAGTACTCGACCAAAGCCGCGGTTATAGAGACGTCCACGTGCAAATGCCTTGTCGTCGAACTTTTGCAATGGCTCGGGATGAGATATGCGAAGTGCCGGGTCATAGCAGATAGTTGCACCGGTTCGCAATGCAGCCAGGAGGAAATTCACTTCTTCGCCCGCCCCCCACCGCGAACCCGATCCGACACCCAACTGTTCATCGAACTTGACCGCAGCACCCACGGCAGCGGCCCGCAAAAAAATCGTGTACGAAGTCGCGCTGGTCCAGACGTTGTAGCGATTGATGAGGTGACAACTCGCGGACCACCGACCTTGCGACAGGCGGCCTTTCCCGTCCACGCTGCAGCCTGTGAGCCCCGTAAGGGAAGTATCCTGGCCCAGTCTTCGCGCCACAAAAGACAGTACATCCGACGCGTACCAGCAGTCGTCATCGGGAAATGCCACTACTTCGCCGCGGACTGCACGCAGTCCGACATTGCGCGCGCGCGACAATCCTTTTTCCGACCGTAAGTAGACAATTTCAATTCGGTGATTGAAGCGCTCAACTATTGCCTTCACTCGATCGTCGTCGTTCTGATCGACCACAATTAGCTCGAAATTCTTATGAATTTGCGAAGCGAGCGATTCGAACAGTCTCTCAACTTCCGTGCTTCGTCCGAGAGTGCACATGATCAGTGAGAACTTCACATTGCTCTCCGGTTGAGACGATAGTGATGCTCAACGTGCATCGGCGCGCGAACTGTCGGCAGCCGCTTCCGGACGGCTAAAGCGGGCATAGCTTCATGCCCCCACGACACCAGATAGCCGCAGAACAAATAAACCATCTCGCTCTGGTGCATGGGGTTGATAAGTGACCACGCCGCAAGCGGCGACAAACACAGCATGGTTCGCCATCCCAGTCCCAATCCGCAAAAAAACACTAGCCAGAACAACACGCCCGGCACGCCGGCAATCAACATGAAATCGAGCGGCGAACAGAAAATGGAGTTAGTCCCTGCTCCGAGCCCGATAACGGTGATTGCCGACGTAGCAAAGTAACTTTCAACGAAACCGAATCCATAGCCGAGCCAGTCCTTCGCAACCAGGCCGATGCTTACGATTAAAGCCAGCCCCCGTTCTTGTTCCAGCTTGACGCTCAGCATATCGCCCGACAGTTGCTGACTGAATTTGTAGTAGTAGAGCGCACTGCCAGCGGCTATTGCGATGATCTTCAAATAGATCCGTCCCCTAGTCTGCGTCATCAAGACGATGCCGCAAGGGATTAGAACGGTTTTCGATTCGCTAAGCAGCGCGACCGCGGCGCCTAGTGCAAGAAACTTGCCGATGTCGGAAGTTTTTTTGCCCGACTGCAAGAACAACACGAAGCTGGTGCAGAAAAAAAAGGTCGCAAACCAGTTATGCTCCTTGAACGAGCCGTGCAGCGAATCTTGCATAAATTCGACTGTCTGGTAGATCACGGGTACATTCAGTTTTTGAACGGCAAGCTGATAAAGCAAAAATCCAAACAATGCCAAATATCCGAAAGGCAATCGGTGACTCAGGTAGTGGCGGCCGAACGAACGGCCGAGCAGATAGAAAGTCGGGTAGATCACCACGAACTTAATAATCTGCTCCAAGGGCTTAACGTGGTCGTAGCCACTAAAGCCGGTAAGTAGCAATGCCACGCCGATAAACTGACCAAACGCCAGAACCTCACGCCCCTGTAGGCGCACGGACTTCTTGATCAGGAAAAAAATCAATGCCAGGAGCGCCCACAGCTGACTGATCCGGGCGCCTCCGATCTGCACGAACTCCAACGAAAGAAAAAACAGGCCCGCAAGCAAATACAGATCGACCCACCGCGGCGAAGTAAGAATCGCCCCGCCACGGCTGCGGCGCCGAACACCGTTGATCGCGCTAGCGGCTTTCATAGGCGTAATAGCCCGCGTTGTAACTGCCGTAACCCAAGCGACTTTGAGGAACGTCTGTGAGCACGACTCCGCGCACGAGGACGTCGGCATTGCGCATCCGACGAGCAGTTTCTGCGATTTCACTCGACGTCTGCTGACCGTGACGCACCGCCAGCAATGTGGTACCGGCGTGACGCGCGATGACGGCCGCATCTGTTACGGCGAGCACCGGCGGCGTGTCGATAATCACTGCGTCGTACTTCGATGAGAATTCGTCCAGTAGTGACTTAAGCCGCCCGCTCATCAACAGTTCCGCAGGATTCGGCATGATCGACCCGCGCGAGAGAAAATCGAGGCCCGGCAAAACATCGTGATGAATCAATGCCTCATAATCGGCGTTTGAGAGTGATTCGGACAATCCCGGTGCGACGCCGATACCAAAGTAATTGTGACTATTCCCGCGCCTCAAATCTGCATCGATGAGCAGAATCCGCTTACCGCCTGCTGCGAGAACGGCGGCCAGGTTGGCGGCCAGGAATGATTTGCCGGCGCCCGGGCGCGAACCTGTAATCAGGATGATGTTGTTGGTCGCATCGAAGGCGCCAAAGTACAGCGCGGTCTGCAAGCTACGAATTGCTTCAATTGCAATGTCGTCCTGAGCCGTACCAGCAAGCAACAACGCCCCGGTGCGTCCTTTGCGCAGCTGCCGCTCAATCGCTCCCTGGCGACTGCTATGCGGGATGATCGAAAAAACCGGCGTACCGAGAATCTGTTCAATCTGATCTGAATGTTCGATATGCACTTGCAATGATCGACGAATGAACGGAATCGCCACACCCAGCGCAATTCCGAGAATCAGAGAGATCCCCGCGACGATCAGCTTTTTCGGCCTAACCGGTCGATCCGGGTGCATTGCCCAGTCCACCACCCGGACGTTCCCGACCTGGCCGGCTTCGACCACGCTCAACTGTTGAGAGCTATCGAGCAAATTGGTGTAAAGCGCAGTGTTCACCCGCACATCCCTGAGCAGTCTCAGCGCTTCCTGCTCGGTGTTCGGCAGACTCTCGACGCGGCCAGAGAGGTTCTTCTGTTCTGCCGCGAGTGCCGCAATATTGCCGCTGAGCGCGACGACTGCAGGGTGGTCGTCGGAAAAGCGCTGCTGCAACTCATTGCGCTTCTGCTCGATATCCATTTGTTTCGATTTCAGATCCACGAGCTGACCGAGCAACAGCTTGCTTTCTTCGCTCAGGTCGACTGTTCCCTTGCGATTTCGAAATGCGTTGTACACGTTCTCGGACGTCTCAAGTTTCGCTTTGAGCGCAGGAAGCTGTTTTGCCAGAAATTCCAGCGTCGCCTGAGCTTCGTCTCTTTTCCGAGTGACATTCTGGTCGACGTAGTTCGTGCCAATTCCATTGACAATGCGAGTTACCTTATCGCTATCGTCCCCATCCAGGGTCACGCTAATGACGCCGGACTGTTTGGACTTTTCTTCAACGACAAGATCATCCTGCAGCTTCGAAATCGTATCGAGCAGCCTTGCGCGTTTGACGGAAAACCGGGTGCCCGGGTTCGCAATCAATCGATCGACCAATACCGTTGCATGTACGCCGTCTACGGTTGCGACACACGGTTGACCAATCAATCCGCGTGCTACCACATCGCCGTCTTTGTTCAGTATCTCGAACGAGTGATCGGCGCCGGCAATCAGAGTGTAGGTCGTGTCATACGGCAGATCGAAACGGCTTATGTCGATATGCTCGCCTCCCCAAGCGAAGCGACTCAGTCCAAACCATGGTGTCGCGAGCGTGCCAGCTTTTGTGTAACGCGAGATGAATTGTCCCAGGACGGGAAAATAGTTCGGCGTTGCAGAAATATCCAGATGCTGTTCCTGCACCGTCTTCTGAATGACGAGACGAGACTTGACCAGTTCGATTTCGGCGGCAGCTGTTGCCGTCGTGTTGAACAATGAAGCAAGTTCGCCCAACGGGTCTTTAGAGCTCGACGCCGGATCCTCTACCTGGATCATCGCGTCGGCTCGATACACCGGCGTAGCCAGCAAAGCGTAGGTCAGGCCGAGCGCAAAGATGACCGCTGCGACAAGCACGATCGACTTCCAGTTCTGAACCAGAACCGAAATGTATTCGGAGAGCGAGGGTTCGGCTTGCGACGAGGCGTCATCGTACGATTGACGGCCAGGAAAGCCGAGCGAGGTGCCGCGAGCTTGGTCGGGATTAAATAGATTGTTCATTTTGCGACAACCGCCCCGGTCAAACCTGCGTTAATGGCGGGCAACAGCAAACTAAGCACGCGATTGAGGCGTACGAGGCCGTTGCCGTCGATATAAACCACATCCTTCGGTCGCAACTGAAACTGGTTGGCGAGCACCATCGCAATCGGAGATTCGGCATCCAGGTGATAGATCTCCGGCGTCTGCGGCGTCGAAGCACGAATCACGAAAACCTGGTGCGCATCTGCGCTGTTATTGTTCAGGCTTCCCGCTTGCGACAAGGCGTCGCTCAGCGTCAGACTTCCGTCGCGCAATGGCGTAGCGAAGGTTGGCTTGTTCACTTCACCCATCACGTAGACACCGTTTTGATCGCGGGATGTCACACGTAGGACGTCGCCGTCTTTCAGTACGATCTGCGAGCCGTTGATTTTCTGGTCCAGCATCGCGGTCATATCGATCGAGTAGGACTTCCCGTCACGGATCAACACTAGCCGGCTTTGATCAGCGGTGGCCTGAAGACCACCAGCGCGATTAATCGCTTCGTAGAGCGTCATCGGCACGTCGTTGATCGGCTGGACACCTGGGGTACGCACTTCGCCCTCGATATACACCTGCTTGCTGCGGAATGAAGCAAGCCGAACGGTGACCTGCGGACTCTTGAAATAGGTCAACGACGTGACCAGGTCCTTTTGCACCTGGTCCACCGTCTTTCCCGCCACCTTCAGTTGACCCACGTAGGGAAACTGAACGTCTCCGTTGCTATTCACGATAAAACCCGCAGGCGGATCAGCGGGCCGCTGAGCCGAACTGTTTTGCGCAGAACCCGATTCGGCAGCAGCCAGTTCAGGGTGGTCCCATACGGTAATCTGAAGGACGTCGCCCGGACCGATTACGTAGGGTCCGGACTTGTTGCCGAGCAGTGCCGCAATATCCTGACTTTCCACTTGCACAGGATCGTTGCGATGTTGCTGGAGTAACGAAAGATTGATCTCCTGGATCGGCACATTCATCTCCAAGGGCACATTGCCCTTGCTCGCGTCCGAAATAGGTAATGTCGCACTGCTCGACATGCGCATTCCAGGTGCGACCACGCATCCTGACAGGCCTGTCAGTAAAACTGTCGTCAAGATTGTCCAGATAGTCCGTTTCATACTTGAAGCCCTCGAAATTTCCGTTTTTGTGTTTTGGTCCCGCTCTTACCACCTTTCTCCGACGTTCGCGTCCCTCCGTACCTTGCAGTCCGGTGAGGCTTACGTTCCATCAAGCTGCTAGTCCGTGCCGACAACATTTGCAACACTCCTCCCACACACCTTTCGATCACCAGGGTGATCGATATACCGTCGCCCCTATGTCCGGCGATATGTAGGGATTCGTCACGACACCGCGTGATGCCAGATCCGTATTCGTCGGCGCCGTGCCGTTGGTCGACGACAACGTGTGAACTGCCGAAATCCTGCTTGCCGTGCTCGACGTGACATCCGATCCCGTTCCTTTCGCCAGCAGCACTTCAGTTGGCGTGGCGGGCTCTTCCGTCATCGACAGTGCTGGCGTCGCGGAATCGTCGGCTGGGCCGCCCAATTGTTCGAGATAGCCGCTATCCAGATCGGACGGTGCACCCAGCAACTTCATTTCCGCTGCGGGCACCTTCAACTTCGACGCTGTAAGTCCACTGCTGCTTGCTGTCTTTTCTTTGCGACCGGGTGCACTCGACGACTGCGCGTTGGCGTGCAGCACCGTGACTGTCGCGAGCAGAAGGATGGCCACGCGCACATGCATGGTCCTCACGCCGCATCGGATTCCCGTTCCCTCTAACCGCATTTGCGTATCCCCGGAATCCAGTTGTCGATCCCGACTTCGATCTGTGCGAGCGACTCTTCATAGACGGCTCGCGGCTGAAGATAGGGGTCCGCGACATCGAAATCATCGTGCTCGCCGAGCCGGTACACCTTGCCCCGTGTGAAGGGATAAGCACGCTCGATCCTGCTGCGCTGATCCAGCGTCATTGTCAGAATCAGGTGTGCTGCTTTTGCGTGAGCCAGTGTCAACAATGTCGTCACATGGGTACTAAGGTCGTAGCCGCGCTCATGCATCAACTGCACGGTGGCACGGTCTGCTGGGCGCCCAGGCAGCGCACACATACCCACCGACATGACGGTTTTGCCAGGCAACCTGTCCGCCATAATCATCTCCGCCATGGGGCTCCGGCACATGTTGGCTTCGCAAACCATCAGTATTGTTTCGAGCATCACGCGCTTATCCAATCCACGTAGCAGTCATGTTTTCAATAAGCATTCGCGTGACTCAATCCCTTTAAGACCGTCGCCGCGACAATCCGCATGTCGAGCCCAAACGACCAATTACGCAGGTAGTACAGATCGTGTTCGACGCGCCCTTGCATCTTCTCGATCTGGTCTGTCTCCCCTCTGAATCCGTTGACCTGTGCCCATCCTGTGATCCCCGGCTTGATCCGGTACCGGTGGATATAGCCGTTGACTACTTTCTGATAGAGCTCGTCATGCTCAATCGCATGAGGCCGCGGCCCCACTACCGACATATCGCCGCGCAGTACATTGAAGAACTGCGGCAACTCGTCCAGGCTAGTCCGCCTGAGAAACGCACCCACTCGCGTAACACGCGGATCGCCGCGCGTGGCCTGTTTCACCAGGCCCGCTTCTACGTCATGAGGGCGCATTGAGCGGAACTTGTAGATCTTGAAGATGCGGCCGTCCGCACCCTTGCGTTTCTGCCTGAAGAACACCGGTCCACGCGAAGAGAGCTTGACGGCAATTGCAATCGCGATCAGCACCGGGGCAAGCGCAAGCAGCGCGCAAGCGGCGAACGCGCGATCAAAGATTTCTTTCTTCACCAGTGCGCGAGCCGGCACCGGCGACGCGACCAGGTTGATCGCGGGCATGCCAATCAAGTCAATCATCCCGCTATCAAACAACGCCACGCTGCGCATATCGGGCACAAAACGCACGTTCACGAGGTCGTCGCGGAACTCAGCCACAAAGCGCGACAGCGCGCGTTCTTCGGAGAGTGGCAACGCAAGCCACAACTCCTGTACGTCGTGATATCTCACGTAGGCGGCGAACTTGGTGATGTCGTCGTACACCGGCACACCTGAACCGATCGTCCCCGTCACCGGCCGCACATCAAAGGCCACCACAGCGCGAAATCCGCTAGTCGTCGAACCCTCGATATTGCGCACGACCTGGTGGCAATGCGACCCACACCCCACAACCGCAACCCGGCGGAGATTCATCCCCGCGTGCCGGACGCGTGCGAGCACGGCGTGCACAAGCAGACGCGACACGATCAGCGCGCCGCCCGTGATTGCCATCCAATAAGCAAACCACAGACGCGAGATGAAATCCGTGCGATGCAACGAGAACATCAGTACGAGGCCACAACCTTGAACCACGATCCACGCTAGCGATACCTGACCGGCCATGCGCAACCGTGCCCGCCCACGCCATGAACCATAGACGCCGAATACGGGGAACAGAACCAGCGTAAAAGCTGCGGCAAACGCAACGAACGCAGTATCGATACGGCTCTGCGTGAGATCTTCAAATCGCACTTGCGACGCCGCCACCGCCCCGAGGACGACAAGCATCACATCGAGCAAGCGCGCGATCAGGCTTTGCAACCCCGGTATCGTTCTTCTTTGATGCGCAAAATTCGCCGTATCCATTCTTATCCCCGCGCTGGTCTCTCGCGCCAAACGTTCTTGTCGAGCTGCTGAACTTGTGTTCGCTTCAATAGCTCATGTCTCTCAGGCTTTAACCACCACGCTCTTCGCGATAACAACACCGCCCCGGCACGCGAAGAAGCGCGCAATACAAACCACTTTGAATTCACTCATCCAGCACGAAACCAAACGACTGGACCTACTACTGAACAACCATGGGGGATTCACAGCAAGCCGCTCGCACCCGTGGAACCTGGGTACTCAGGCAAAACGCCGCCACGATGAGATCCGAACAAAAGATCGCACCGCTTGTGCGCTGAGGAGACGGACCTGATAACCCCCGACCAGGCCAGCCGTTGAATCGAACTTCACAACCACTTACTGCTTGTCTTGTCTGTGTTGTGCACCGCGCAACCTTTAAAGCAGCAAACATGCCAATCGTCAGATTTCTTTCACAATTGATCAGGGGATATGGGGCAAACCCTTGTCATATATGCGTTTTTTTCTGGCGCCGCGTTTGAGGAAGCTCGCGAAGAAGACCCGAATTCGTGTTCGGTAACGCGCCCGTTACGTAACGCCGCCCGTAACGGCCCCCCATCCATCAAGTGACGGAAGTGACGCGTTGCGCGACACGGCAAACGTATGAAGAAAGGGGAAAGAAGAGGTGCTTCTACGCGCCGGGAGATATCTCGAGATGTGAGTTGAATCGCTCGTCTGTCGACCAACCGCAACAGCGGGACGTCGCACCCACGCGGAACGTCAACGGACGTTTTAAACAATTCACGCGGCGATTTTGGGCTTGGGCACATGGCTTGCTGAATCAGGACATCGATACTGCCTTTTCGCAAGCTCGCCCAACTGCGTGCTGCATGGCTGTCGTGACCGGAAGGTCCTATCAACCCAAGCGGAGGTGATTAATATGTTGGGAACTATTCTTCTGATTGTGCTGATCCTTCTCCTCATCGGCGCCTTTCCGACGTGGCCGCATAGCCGTTCATGGGGTTATGCGCCGACGGGCGGTATTGGCATCGTGGTGATCGTCGTAATCGTGCTGGTCGTCGCGGGCGTCATATAGCCGGATTGAAGCACTCGGATCGGCAGTTCAAAACGAGTTAGCCGCCGGGTATCGATGCAGTTCGCTGCATGGGTATCCGGCGGCTTCGTTGTGTCGTTAGTTGTTAGTCGCTACCCGTTCGCGTTGTCACGCGGGAGAGCGCAATGGAAGAGTTACACGAACATCAGGTTTGCCCGCGTCGAACGAAAGCGACAGCGCGGTAAGCACGACGGTGTTTGTTGATCGCTGCATGCCGTTGTACCCCGGCTTTGTCGGACAACGGTTAGCCGTTGCCAGCCTCATCGCCGGCATAGCCGTTCAATAATTGTTCGAACAGATCGGCGTCGCCCATTTGACCGCCTTTGAGCATGATCTCCATACCGTCGAGTTCACTTCGATCGGCATGCAGGCGGCAAACCGTGACGCCTGCCGATAAAGGCGCGAGATACGACAGTCCCCACGCGTCGAGTGCACGGACGGCGAAGCTTGATGTATCGCCGCCCGCAATTCCGATGCGTTGCAATCTCACCTTGCTGAGTACCGCTTGCAGCAGCGCGGCACACGCATGGGCGAGTTGCGGCAACGCGCTGTGCGCAGTATTGTCTGCGCTCGCTGCGCGGCGCGTCGTGAAAGCGAGCACGTTGCGGCCGTCACGCAATGGCCCGGCGATTGCAGCGACGCGCGTGGCCAGATAGGCCGACGCGGCATCGCCGGTCATTTGTAGGGGGTCCAGTTCCACACGCAGATAAGAATGCGCGGCGGCGATCTGTACTTCAGTCAAAGGCGAAAGACTGCCGGCCAGCACGAACACGGGGCCGCGTGCGCGTGTCAGCGCCGCGGGCGCGGCATCGACTTGTCCCCGTTCAGCTGCATCGTTGAGTGCACAGGCGTAGGCCTGCGCCACACTGCTCGCCCCGACCGCGAGCAATGGCGCTCGTGCTGTGGCATGACGTGCAATCAGCCGACCGATCGCACGCAAATGCGAGTCGTCGAGCACGTCGAATAGCACGGCGTCAGGTTTCGATTCGAGTCGGCTTGCCAGCTCGGTTTGCAGCGCCGCGTCGCTGCCCGCATAGCAACGCCAGTCGATCGATTGCACATTTTCCAGCCCCTGGCGCTGCAGATGAACTCGCAAGTCCGCTTCGTTCATCGGCGTGACGGGGTGACGGCTCATGGTCGGGTGACGATCAATTCTGTAGATCGACTGCTGATAATCGTCCGCACCGGCCGCCGCGAACAGTTGGCCGAACACGCAATAGCGACGCAGATTCGGTTGGCCACCCACCACCGCGACCAGGGGATTCGCGCAGTACGCTCGCAACGTACGAATCGCCACGCCGATGCTGCCGGTCTGCGGTGCGCTGTCGAAAGTCGAGCACACTTTGTAGTGCATCACGCGCACGCCAAACGCGGCGAACGCGGCGCCCACGCGCGCAAGCTCCTGATGCTGTTCGTGCGGCGGCATAGTGCGCGCGGCGCCCGCGATGCCGACTGCGTCGAGCCGGCCCAGCATCGAAAGCCGTGCGGCATCCGGTGGGGCGAAGAACAGCATGGTGCGCAAGCCGGCGCGGGCGAGATGAGCGAGCGTGTCGGTCGCGCCCGTAAAGTCGTCGCCGTAGAAGCCATACGCGGGGCCATCGCCGCTGATGTCACTCACGCCGCTCGCCTCCCGTTCCGGTGACTCGCTCACGTCCGGCTGCCGAAAAATTCAAGCGCGCGCCGCAGTTCCGGCATATGTTCGGCGTAGACCTCCAAAGGCGTGTGCGCCTGTACCGCCTCCCACGCCTGCCGAACACTCGTGACGCCTGCAGCGGGACCGTCCGGATGCGCGAGAATGCCGCCGCCCGACATGAACAGCAAGTCGGAGGAACGCACGGCGTCGAACGTCGCTTGCACGGTGCCGGCCCATTGTCCTGATGAAAACGCAGGCAGCACGGTATCGTCGCAACCCGGCGCGAGCGGCGTGGCACAATCGCGCGCGGACTCGATCACTTCGGCATCGCTCTGCGCGAATTTACCGGCAAGGCCGTGCACATGCATATGGTCGACACCGGTCAAACGCCAGAGCGTCTGATACGCCTGAAACGACATGCCCAGCGCCGGATCGCGCGACATCATCCCGTAACCGTTGCGATGCGCATGCAACACGAGCGGGGTTGCGCGGCGCAGCGTCTGGATCGCGGAAAAGCCGCACCAGTTGATGCTCGCCATCACGCAGCTGCCGCCTTCCTGCTCGACGAGTTCCGCGTGACGGCGCATGGCGTCAAGGTCGTCGGTGATATTGAACGCGACCATCACCGGGCGGCCGCTGCGCTCGCGGTAGTTGCGCACTTCCTTCATCACCGCGCGCACGCGTTCGGCAAACGGGGCATGTGCGGGATTCGCGCACACTTCATCGTCCTTGATGAAATCGACGCCTGCTTCGCACAGCTCACGCACCAGTGCTGCTGTTTCTTCGGCACTCAGGCCGACGTTCGGCTTGATGATGGTGCCGATCATCGGCCTGCCCGCGACTTGCGTCAGCGCTCGTGTACCGGCCACGCCATGACGCGGCATTTCGAAACGTGCGCGATATGACGCCGGTAAGCGCAACGACAACAGTCGCATGCCGGTCACTTCGCCAAGGTCATACAGATTGCCGGCTACGGTCGCGGCAAGCGTCGGCAGATTCGCGTCGATATTGGCCAGCGGAAACGACAGCGTGACGCGCGCGCGCCGCCACGGTCCCGGCGTGCCCTGACGCGCGAGCCACGCGCTCGACAAACTCGGTTGCGCGACGGATTCGAGTTCTTCGATCCGTACCACGCTCGCGCGGCTGCGCGCGCGCAGCGCATCGGACTCGTTGGCGACCCGCACAAAGGTGCCGCTCGATTGCTCGCCTGCCATCACGTCGGCAACACGGGCAGGATCGAGCGGCGTCTCGATCAGATAGTCGGCTTCGAGGCAATCGTCGTTGACGCTCTGCCGTTGCAACGTCGCGTTCATAGCGCGCTCAGATCGGGAAACTTGCGCACTGGATCACGGCCGTCCCAATCACGCGAGGCCGCATGGATCATGTCGAACAGCTTGCCTTTCGGCCCGGCGATTTCCGACAACTCGATCACCGTGCCCGGATGGTTTTCGGTGTCGAAGTAAACGAAGCGCCCGTTGCGCCCTACTTCGCCGCTCATCGCGACTTTGAAGCCCTGCTCTTGCAAACGCGCGAGGTCTGCGTCGAATGAAGTCGTCCAATAGGCGTTGTGCTGCAAACCGGTGTGGCCCGCAGCAAGAAAGTCGCGATACATGGACGGCGCATCGTTGCGGGTCTGGATCAGTTCGACCTGCAACGAGCCCGAATTCGCCAACGCCACCGAGTTATGCACCTCGTACGATTGCCCGCGATATGTGTAATTCTCGATTGGCACGCGTTCGTTGTAAAACCACGGACCCACGCCGAGCACACGGCTCCAGTAGTCCATTGCGGCCTCGATATCGCGGACCACATATCCCGCCTGACGGATCTCGCCAAAGAAACGACTCATAAAACTCTCCCGATGCTGCCAGTTTTGAAAGACAAGCGACGCCCCGGCGCAGCGGGAACGCAGCGCCCGAATGTCGAACCTGTTTAGAGACTTAAAAGAGACCTTAGAGAAAGCCGATAGAAATCCAGGGAATCGCCGCGACCAGAATCAGACCGACGATCAAAGCACCCATATAGCCGACGATCGGACGAATGCCCGCATCGGGATTGACCTTGCTGATCGCACACGCCGAGTAGTAGCCGACGCCGAACGGCGGCGAGAACAGACCCACGCCCATCGACAGGATCACAACGATCGCGTAGTGGACTTCATTGACGCCCGCGAGTCGCGCGATCGGAAACAGGAGCGGTCCGAACAACACGATGGCGGGGATCCCTTCGAGCACGCTGCCAAGCATCACGAACACGACGATCGACACCGCGAGGAATCCATAAGTGCCGCCGGGCATCGAACCCATCAATTGCGCGAGATCCTGCGAGAAGCCGGATTGCGTCAGCGCCCACGCCATTGCCGTTGCACATCCGATAATGAACAGGATTGCGCCCGATAAAGTCGCCGCATCCACCAGCATGCGGCCGAGGCGCTTCCATTCGAACCGCCGGTAGACGAGCAGCCCAATCACCATCGAGTACGTGATGCCAATGGTCGACACTTCAGTCGCCGTCGCCACGCCCTCGACCACCGCCATTCTGATCACGAACGGCAAGGCCAGCGCAGGCAGCGACACGATGAACAGGCGCCCGATCTGCCGCTTGCTGAAACGCTGCGCGCCACTCAGGTCTTCCTTGCGGTAGCGCCACCACACGACCACGCAGAGAATCAACGCGAGCACGGCGCCCGGCAACATTCCCGCGGTAAAGAGCGCGGAGATCGACAGCCCCGTCACCGAGCCAATCGTAATCAGCACGATGCTCGGTGGAATGGTTTCGCTTTGCGCGCCGGTAGTGGCAAGCAGCGCGACCAGATCGCCTTCGGAAGCGCCGCGTTTTTTCATTTCTGGGAACAGCACCGGTGCAATCGCCGCCATGTCCGCGACTTTCGAACCGGAGATGCCCGATACGAGATACATCGCGCCGATCAACACGAACGACAAACCGCCGTGCAGGTGACCGACCAGGCTCGCAAGAAACTCGATCATTGCGCGCGCCATGCCGGTCATTTCGATCAGCAAGCCGAGAAACACGAACAGCGGCACAGCCAGCAATACCAGATGAGACATCCCCTCATCCATACGACCGACCACCACCTCAAGCGGCGTGAAGGTCGAGAGGCCGAGATAGCCGAATGTGGCCAGCGCGAAAGAAAACCCGATGGGCACGCCTGAAAAAATACCGATCGCCACGACGCCGACGAAGAAGATCACCAGATTGACCTTGCCGAGCGTCTGGAACCAGGGACCGCCGAACACCGCCACCACGCCTAATAGCGCAGCAATCACGAGCATGATCAGCACGTCGCGCACGCGGCTCACTTGCGCGAGACGGATCAAGCCGACGATCAGCATGAGCGCGGCACCGATCGGCAACGCGAGCGCGCGCCATGCATTGCTGATCTCCAGCGCGGGCGTGACGATCGCCGCCTCGCCGGACGCGTAGTCGTATGCAGGTCCGATCAACAACGCAAGTAATGCAATCGATGCGGCAATCGCCAGCGTATCGACGAATGCGCGCCGCTCTGGCGAAAGACGACTGACGAAAGCCGTCATTCGCATATGTTCGCCGCGCCGCAACGCGAGCACGGCGCCGAGCATGGCGAGCCACAGGAACAGAATTCCGGCGAGTTCGTCCGACCACACCAGTGGCTGATGCAACGCATAACGCCAGATCACGCCCGCCAGCATCACGACGATCTCCACCGCCAGCAACGCCGCCGCGCAGACTTCGACGAGCGCAATCAGGCCGCGATCGAAGATTCTCAGCCAGCGGCGCGGCAAGCTCGGCGCGTGCAACGCGACGGCCGCCTCGGCGGGATTCAATGCGTGATTCGACATGCGGATGCCTCCTCGCGGCCGCTCGCCGCGTTTCGTCTCTTGCTCACCGGCGTGCTGCACGGTCAGGGCTCACGGCTCAGCGTTCATGACTCGCAACTCGCGACTCATGACTCACTAACCACGCCTAGGCGAGCTTGCCGACCGATTGTTCGAGCAGGTCCCACGCCTGCGTACCGAACTTGCCCTTCCATTCGGCGTAGAAGCCCGCTTGACGCAGCGCTGCGCGGAACGTGTCCGGTGCCGGACGGTTAATCGCCAGACCTTTGCTTTGCAGATCCGCGACGGCAGCGTCGTTCAGCTTGCGAACGTCTTCACGTTGTTTCAACGCGCTTTGATTGAAGGCATCGCTGGCAATGCCCTGCAAGTCTTTCGGCAAGCGTTGCCACGCGCGCGGGTTCAACACAAACCAGTAGCCGTCCCACATGTGGTTGGTCAACGAACAAAACTTCTGCACTTCGTAGAGTTTCGCGACCTGCACGATCGGCAGCGGGTTTTCCTGTGCATCGACGATATGCGTTTGCAGCGACGAATAGACTTCGCTGAACTGCAAGCTGGTCGGTGCGGCACCGAGCCCTTTGAACATGTCGATGCTGAGCGGGCTCACCGGCACCCGGATCTTCAGGCCGCGCATGGTCTGCGCGCTGGTGATCGGGCCATTGCTGGTCGTCGTCTGACGAAAGCCGTTGTCCCACATCTTTTCAAATGACTCGAGTCCGGCCTTCTGCATCGCGGCACGCACGTAAGCGCCAAGCTTGCCGTCCATCGCGCTCCACACCTGGTTGTAGTCGCTGAAGGCGAAACCGACCGCATTGATCGCCACCGATGGCGCGAGCGTCGACACCACCAGCGCCGACGGCGTGAACATCTCGATGCCGCCGCTGCGCACTTGCGCGAGCATGTCGGTATCGCCGCCGAGTTGGTTGTTAGGGAATATCCGGATCTCCATGCGCCCCTTCGACGCCTCTTTGATCTGATTGGCCGCTTCTTGCGAGCGCACGTTCAGCGGATGCGTGAGCGGCAGATTGTTGCCGTATTTGAACACGAACTCCGGGCCTGACGCCGCGCGCACGATCGCCGGAAAGCCCAGCGCGCTGGCGACCGGCACGGCGGCGGCGGCACGCAGCAACGTGCGTCTCGCGAGATTGGTCATTGGGGTGTCTCCTTGCTTATAATTGATGTGACTGTCGATTCCATCAAAAAACCTCATCACCTGCTGACACCGCCTTGATTTCCGGTCACTGCGCATCAGTCGCCATGTGATAGCTGCAAGACTAGGCGTCCGCGGCAATGGCTGTCAAACCGCGAACTTGATGGTTTTTGATGGACCTCCACTCTGCGAAGGACTGTTATGTCCGAACCGCTTCTCCTCACCGCCGCGGCACGCGCACGCATTCCCGACATTGCGCGCGCCGCCGGTGTTTCGACCGCCACGGTGGATCGCGTACTCAATGGCCGCGAAGGCGTGCGCGCCGTCACCGCGCAACGTGTGCTTCAGGCGGCCGCGCAACTCGGCTATCTGTTGACGCCGGAAGCGCCGGTAGCGTCGGCTTCAAGACCCATGCGCATTGCCTTTCTTCTGCCGGCCGGCACCAATCGCTATTTGCACATGCTCGGCGACTACATCGACTTCGCGCACGAGCAGTGGAACGCGTTGGACATGAAATGCCGCGTCCACTACGTCGAGAGTTTCAACCCGAAAGAACTTGCCGATCGTCTGCTGCATTACGGACAACGCGCGGATGGCGTGGTGTTCATGGCGCTCGAGCATCCCGTTGTGCGCGATGCGGTGAATGCGCTGGCCGATCAGGGTGTACCGGCGATTACGCTGATTTCCGATTTGTCGAATGCGCGACGGCTGGCTTACGTCGGCATCGACAATCGCGCAGCGGGGCGCACGGCAGCGTTGCTATTGGGGCGCTTCATGGGGCCACGGCCGAGCGGAAAGATCGCGATGCTGGCAGGCAGCCTCAACTATCGTGGGCATGAGGAACGCGAGATCGGCTTTCTGCATCTGATCGAATCGACGTTTCCTTCGGTCAAGGTCATTGGTCTTCGCGAAGGACACGACGACAGCGAGCGCAACTATGCGCAGACGCGCAAGCTATTGGAACAGCATCCCGATCTCGCGGGGATTTACAACAGCGGGGGTGGGTCGGACGGCGTCGCTCGTGCCATTGTGGAAGCACGCTCGGATCAGAAGATCTTATTTGTCGGGCACGGGTTGACGCCTGACACGCGGGCTCTGCTGATCGACGGGACGATGGATGCATTGATCACACAAACGCCGCAGGCCATGGTGGGGAATTGCTTGCGGATTTTCCGCAACGTGCGTGAGAAGCGCGATGCAATGAGTGACGTTAAGCCGGTGCAGTTCAGTATTGTGCTGAGGGAGAATCTGCCATGACTAGCGGGGGTTTTGGCCTCTCTCCCAAGTCTGCGGCGGTACGCGAATACCGTTAGGCACGCCGGATGCTGAGACACCATCGCATTCAAACTTCAATGCGAAAGGAGATCATCATGCCTTACCTTCTCGGCTGGCTTCTTGGCGTCCCGTTAATCGTGCTGGTTATCCTGTACCTCATTTTCCACTAACCGTTTGCAACATAAGCAGTTCACCTGAAGGTCATTCGGCGCGGCCCTGTCTACCCCAGCGGCCGCGCGTCCCGAGATGCCCGCACCCTGGGCGCGCCCTCGATTCGTCAATGCAAAGCGACGCGTCGGGGCGCATGTCTTTTCACTTGCGCTGTACAAAACGGCGCGTAAAACTAGGCCCCCTAGCCCGCGCAAAATGCCATATCTGCACGCGTACGCACAGACTGCGTGCGAGCAAGGAGGGACCCATGGCAAACAACGAATACACACTGTCACACCAGGACGTGGTGAAGGCAGTGATCATTCATCAGAACATTCACGAGGGCTTCTGGACGCTGAACATCAACTTCAACGTCGCGGCCACGCATGGTCCGCAAGTGCCCGATCCCTGTCTCGCCGTGACGATCAAGGGCATCGGCATCATGCGGGCTTCGTCTACCGATCCGCTCGCCACCGACGCTGCGCTTGTCAATCCACCGGTGCCTGAACCTGTTGAAGGTGCGGTACATATCGCGGCGGCCATCAACGGCACGCATGAAGGCGGTATGCAATTCTGTCGTGACGTCTATCGCAATGTCGCGGTACAAAGCGCGGTCAGAACGCCGAACAAACACAGCTGAAAGAGAAAAATGCGTCCATGCCCGGCGAGCGCGTCTTCAGGCGCTGGTAACGCCGGAATTCGCCCGCGTGCCGCCTTCCTGTGAAGAAGACGGCGAGACACCGGATGGCAGCTTGTGGCCGCGCGGAACCGCAGGCCCGAGGCCGGCGGCCCGGACGGTTGTCCCGGGCATGAATGCACCCTGAAAATATACCCAGGCGCAGGCTGGATAGGCTTCCTAAAGCAAAGCGTCCATTCGCCGATTACAGGACAATATTCCGATAGAATGGCATTTATCCGAACAAGCTTCCGAGAATGTCATGACTACCCGAAATCGCCCACTCGACAACCAGGATCGGAAGATCATGCGCGAGTTGCAGCAGAACGCGCGCCTGAGCAATGCGGAACTCGCCGAGCTGGTCGGCATGTCGACCACGGCGTGCTGGAATCGCACGCGTCAGTTGGAGACCGAGGGATATATCCGCGGCTACGTTGCATTGCTCGATCAGCAGAAGCTCGGCTTCGCCGACGTCGTGCTGCTCGAGGTCACGCTCGACCGTCACGACGACGACGCCCTCGCCCGTTTCGGCGCCGAGCTGGCCACGCTGACTGAAGTGCTGGAGGCGTACCTGGTGTCGGGCGACTACGACTATCTGGTGAAGGTGGCAGTGGACGGTACGGCGGGCTACGAGCGGTTTCTGCGCGAGAAGCTCTACAAGATTGCCGGCATCCGTCACAGCCGCTCGATGTTTGCGCTGCGGTGTATGAAAAGCATTCCGTCGGTGCAGATTTAGTTAGGGCTCAGACTCCGCGCAAAGGCTTCTGGCAAGCTGCCAGCACCGCGCCGGCCGCCAGCAGCAACGCCGAATACACCAGCCCGCGTGCGAGACCGGCACCATCCGAGACCCAGCCGATCACCATTGGCCCGACGATCTGCCCGAATGCAAACACGATCGTGAAGGCGCTGATGCCCTTGGCCCAATGACTCACCGGCAGATTGTGGCGCACGAAGGCCGTGGTCGACGCGACAGCCGAGAGAAACGTCGCGCCGAACAGCACGCCGGAGACAAACGCCACCCATGGTTGCGTGAACAACGCGGGCAACAGCGTCGCCACCGCGAGCAGCGCGTTGAGTATCGCGAGCGCGTGGCCGCCGCGCATGCGGTCGAGCAATCCGGACCACAAACGCGCCGACACAACCGTCGCCACGCCGAGCAACAGGTAGAAACCCGTCACCACCACCGCGCTCATGCCCGCATTGCGCAACAGCGCGACGATGAACGTCATGTAGCCGATATAGCCGACACCAAACAATCCATAGCCTGCCAGCGCGGGGCTGAAACGCGGCCAGCGCGGCGCGTCGGCGGTATCGGAAGCTTGCGCGGTCGAAGACCCGCTCGCGTGCCCGCTTTCGATTTTTCGCGCGGCGCCGATGGCGATCGCGGCGAACACGGCGCACGCAATCGCCAGCGCGAACCACGCAAATTGCCAGCCATGCGCGACATTGAGAATCGTCAGTGGCACCAGCACCGACGAAGCGACGATGCCCCATCCGGTCCCGCCGTAATACAAGCCGAGAACAAGTCCCGCATCGTGCGGTCTCGCCGATGCAAGCCGCGCCGCCAGCACGCCGCCGCTGATGAAAATCGCCGCGCTGCTCATCCCGGTGATCACGCGCAACACGAGTAGCGAATGCGTGTCCGCAAGCAGACCGCTGATAGCCATTAGAAGCGCCGTCGCCACGCAGCCGGCGCCGAACAACGCACCAGTTGACCAGCGGCGCGCGAGCCGCGGAAAAGCGAGCGCGCCCAGCAGATAGCCAAGCGCATTGGCGGTATTCATCGCGCCGGCTTGAGCGAAGCTCCAGCCGAGATCGAGTTTCATCGATGGCAACAGCAACGCGTACGCGAAGCGCGCAAGACCTAGCGCGATCGCGCTGCCTAACGACAGGCCGACGGCCAGCATCAAGGTGGGCAGGCGCTGCGCCGCTTCGATGGAGGTGGAATGGGGGGTCGATACTGCGTCGAGAGATTTTGTCGGCATTGGCTAGCGTGGGTAGACAAGGATGCGGCAGGCTGGCTGCGGCATTTCGCCATCATATCTGGGGGCGCCCGGCGTCGCTGACCGTTAGTTGCGGACCAGACGTTTGACGCGGGGCTGCGAGGCCACCTGGCCGCCCGCAGCTCCCACCAATCCACGATGCGATCCCTTGTCCAATTCATTTTGTAAATGCGAATGATTTGCATTTACCAGCAAATTGGCTCATCATAAAGCCCATACCATCCGCCAAACACCGAAATCATGATCACGCTAGACATCAGCCGCCTTGAAACCGAAAGCGAACACATAGCAGCCGCGGCGCCGGACGCCGCCCCGAGGTCCAGGGCGCCGGCCGCGTTTGACGTGCTGCTGTCGCGCCAGTCCCAATGGCCGCTCACCGAACCGGGTCCGGCGGATGCCGAGCTCGACCTGATCTTCGACGCCGCCTTACGCGCGCCCGATCACGGCAATCTGCGGCCGTGGCGCTTCGTCACGATTCGCGGCGACGCACGCGGCCACCTCGGCGACGTGCTGGTGGACATCGCTTGCGCCCGCTCGCCCGGCGAGCCGCGCTCCGCGCATGCGCATCGGCGGCAGAAGGCTTACGCGGCGCCACTCGTGATCGCGCTCGGTGCGGCGCTCTCGGCCCATCCGAAGGTGCCGGAGATCGAACAATTGCTGTCAGTCGGCGCGGCCACGATGAACATGCTGAACGCGATCCACGCGCTCGGCTACGGCGGTTTCTGGTCCACGGGACCGGACAGCTATGAAGCGCAACTGCACGACGCATTGGGCTTCGCACCGAACGAGCGGCTGCTCGGCTTTCTCTTTGTCGGCATGCCTAAAAACCCCGGGCAGGAAACGGCGCGGCCGCCACGCAGCGAACATGTGCGCGAATGGCTGCCGCCGCAGCCGGCCAAAACCTGAGCAAGCCCGTGACGCGAGCATCGCGTCACCGCCTATCCGTCGCACGCGACATGCGCTGGCCTGCGACGCGGCCCTCATCCGATCAGGCCGGCGCGACTCATTGGACTGTGTCCATTCAGGAGCATCGATGAACTTCCGCTCTCAATACAGCAGCCGTCCCGAACTGGTCGACGATCACGTCACGGATAGCAACGACGCGCCCGAGCGTACGGTCTTGAGCGCAGTGCGCACCTGGCTGCGGCCCGCTTGCGAAACGGCGCGCGGCGGCGTGCATTGGCGCGACATCCTGAGCGGCGTGGGCCTGCGGCAGGACGGCATCGAACATTTCGATCTGCTGATGCGTTCGCTGATGCACGTGTCCTATCGTCCGCTCGACATGCGATGCCGCTGCGCCAGCGATCTCGGCAAAGACGAAGCCGTGATCCTGCAAACCATTGCGCTGCTGCAGAGAACGCACAGCGGTGCTGCGTTGCGAATGCTGAACGAATGGCTGCCGGCGCCGGCCGTCAGTGGCGTGTTGAAGTTGATTCGCTGGTTCGCCATTGATCTACTCGACGCCGGTGTCGAACTCGACGTGCAAGCGCGGCGCGTCACGTATATGCACTGAGGACCGAGCGTATGCCCTTGGAACTCGCTTATCTCGCGCCGTCGCGTGTGCGTGGCAGCATCGACCCGCAGGCGCAGTCACAGGCGCACTCACAGGCCGCCCATAACGCAAATGCCTTGCAAGCCGATCAGGCTGCTCGAACTGTGCCAGCTCTCGTCAGTGCGGCCGCGCCAGAATTTGTCTCGCGTCCACTGACGCGCCACTATCCGCGCAGCATCGCCGCGCCACGCGCGGGTGAATTGCATCTGTGGCGGTTCCGTTGCGAATGGCTACCCGTGCCGGTGCAGGAAGGCGAGGCATGGCTGTCGAAGGTCGAGCGCGAACGCGCACGGCTTCATCCGAACTCGGCGTTACGCAAACGCTTTGTCAGCGCACGCGTGGTGACGCGCTGGATCGTCGCGAATCTGTTCGACTGCGAGCCGCGTGTGGTCGACTTGCAGGACGACGGCAACGAAAAACTGCACGCGCGTCATCCGCACGACGGTCGCGGTATCACGATCGATATCGCGTACGGCGGTATCTGGATCGTCATTGGCATTGCGCCGGCAACGCTCGGTCTGAGCGTGGTGGTACCCCCGCCGGTCGCCGCTCCCGACGACACTCCGGAAGGTTCACGCCAACGCGCGCGTTACGGCAGTTTGTGCAATGCGTTGCGCTATGCGCCCGTCGATATTGATCTGGATCTGCTGTCGGGCGATGCCGCAGCCTGCATGTTCGATCTCACGGAGCATGGCTGTTGGCATGTGCTCGATCTGCCGATGTCGGGCAAGATTCGTGCGGCGGTTGCACTCTCGCAGCCGGTCACGCACGTGTATGCGTTTGGGTGGCCGAAGACTTGCGTGTTTGGTGAATCGAGCACGTAGCGTCGTGTGCTGCAGCTTCGCATGGAGCGTATGGTGTGTGTGGTGTGTGTGGTGCGTGTGGTGCGTGTGGTGCGTGTGGTGCGTGTGGTGCGTGTGGATGATTGGGTGAAAGGAAGACGCGTGTTCTATCGAGCGAACGTTTTCGTCGACCACGCCACGCATGCGGAATAGCCTTCCGGCGCCGCGATCCAGCGCGCAGCAATCTCATTCATGTCTTCTGGAATCTGATTACGCAGCATCACTTCGACGCTGTCACGTGGCAACACCGTCAGATGCTGCAAGCCGCGCGTGATGCCCACACCTGTCGTCTTGACGAGCGCTTCTTTGGCGACCCATGCGTCGTAAAACGCGGCGAGCTGCTGCTCTACGTCCAGGCGCTCAATCCACGCCGCTTCGCTTGGATCGAGCGTCAATGCCGCGATAGAACGCCAATCGAACTTGTCGCTGTGATGTTCGATATCGACGCCGACACGCCGTTCAGGCGACATGGCGATGAGCCCATATGCGCCCGCGTGCGATACGTTGAAGTCGAGCGCGTTGGAATCGGCGAGATGAGGACGACGGTTTGCATCGCTCGTGAAGCGGACGGCGTGTGCCGCAATGCCGAGATACCGCGCGAGTTGTTCGCGCAGCGCGACGCGTACAGATGCGAAACGAAGCGCGTCTTCGTGGCGGCGAAAGTTGCCGGCTCTCGTGCGTTCTTCATCGCTGAGTGGCACGAAGGCAGCATTGTCCAGCGACGCGTCAAAAACGAAATCGACCCGCCACAGGAAAATATCGGACGGGCCTGCATGCGGTAATGGAACAGGTTCGATCGAATACATCGTGAAGGTTCGGACGTTAGACGCGCAGTGGCAAAGGGATATGCGCGACTCTACCCGATATGACGTCCGAGCCGGTCCGATCGTTAGATACGTGTCGCTTCCATCGACACGCCGAACAGCAACGCAGCACGTAGACCTGCGTGGGCTTCGACACCCGCATCATGCCGACATGCAATGCTCCGCAGCAGCATGATCTGCGTGTAGTGACGCGTATTCAGGCGGCCAGCGGATGCGCCTGTGCACCCTGCTCCGAAACATCGGTCACGCCTTCACGCGAGTGCTGCATCGCTTCGAGCAGCGTCGCGTGATCGCCGATATGGTTGGCCAGCAACAGGATCAGTTGCGCATTGGCCGACTGACTCTGCGCATCGTCCAGATCGCGATGCATGTCGATCAACGCCTCGTAGAAATCGTCGGGGCGGGCGAGGTTGGGTTGCGTGTTCAATGCCATGACTGTCTCCTGCTTTTTCTTTTACCGATGTGCTGTGTTTGCCGGCCGGGCTGCGCGCGCCGCATATCGCGCACTTGTCGCGTTCACCGCGTTTTCGGCCCCTGCCCGCTTCGCTGCGTTTGCCTGTCTTCAGGCCGTCCCTTCCACGCACAACGCGCGCTTCAATGCACCTTCCACAAAACTCACGTCGAGTTGCCGTCGACGCGCACAGACATGCTGGTCCGGGCGAATCAAATAGAACGTACCCGGTTTGCCGTCGTAACGAGCGGCGGCAAGACCATCGACGTCGTGCACCACATTCGCACCCGAAGCCACAGCAACCTGCACCTCGCCACTCGTCACCACAACGAGCTTCAGCGGAATCGGACCACTGCGCAATGCATCCAACGCAGCTTGCGTCGCCTGATCGATACCGTGCAAGCCGCAAAACAACACGCCCGTGAACTGCTGGCCGAGTTGCTGTAACAGCCATGCCGCTTGCCCGGCTGAACGAACCGGCGCATCGACGCACGATGCGCCCGGCACCATCAAACCTTCGAAGCTATCGCTGTCCGATGTATTCAGCGGAGAATCACGCAACACCGCCGGCACTGACAAACGGCCGCTATTCGTCAACTGCCGCGCGAACGGATGCTGACGCGAGAGCTTCAGCACGGCATCGCGGAACACGCGGCTAACCGGGCTCTTCGGCGTGATGAAATCGGTCGAGCGCGTGGAGTTGCGGATGTTTTCGTCGGCGGCGAATTCTCGCTCGCTCGCATATGTGTCGAGCAACGCGTCGGACGCTTTGCCTTCGAGCACCATCGCCAGCTTCCAGGCGAGGTTTTCCGCGTCCTGCACGCCGCTATTCGCGCCACGCGCGCCGAACGGCGACACGCCATGCGCGGAATCGCCCGCGAACAACACGTTGCCGTGCCGGAAACGATCCATGCGCAAACACGAAAACGTATAGACGCTGACCCATTCCAGCTCAAACTTCGCATCCGCACCGAGCAATGCCTGCACGCGCGGAATCACCCGTTCCGGCGTTTTTTCCAGTACCGGATCCGCGTCCCAACCCAACTGGAAATCGATCCGCCACACGTTGTCCGGCTGACGATGCAATAGCACCGATTGATTCGGATGGAACGGCGGGTCGAACCAGAACCAGCGCTCGGTCGGAAACTCCGCTTCCATCTTCACGTCGGCGATCAGGAAGCGGTCTTTGAACGTGACGCCGTGGCTGTCGAGTCCCATCAGATTACGCATCGGACTGCGCGAGCCGTCGGCGGCCACCACATAGCGGCCACACAACGCGTACTGACCGTCAGGCGTATCGACGGTCAGCGTCACGCTGGCTTGGGCGGTGCCAGGCGTGCCGCTCTGCTGCACGCCGACCACCTTGCTCTTCCAGCGGATCTCGAGATTCGGCATCTCCTGTGCGCGTTCGAGCAGAAAGCCTTCGACGTAGTACTGCTGCAGGTTGATGAACGCGGGCCGGTTGTGACCCGCTTCCGGCTGCAGATTGAACGTGTACACCAGCTCATCTTTCAGGAACACCTTGCCGACATTCCAGCTGATGCCCTTGTCCACCATGCGCTGCCCGCAGCCGAGCCGGTCGAAAATATCGAGCGAGCGTTTCGAGAAGCAGATCGCCCGCGAACCGGTGGACAACGAACAATCGTCGTCCACCAGGACGACCGGTACGCCCTGCTGCGCGATATCGATCGCGGTAGCAAGGCCCACGGGCCCCGCGCCGACCACGATCACGGGATAGGCTGCCTGATCCGCACCGCTTTGCCCGCTTTGTTCGCGGCAAGGCTGATAGTCGAACGACAGCGCCTGGTAGTTGATGCTCATCTTGTGTCTCCGTCCTTCTCTGCTCTGCTTGACGCTTTCCGGCGTTTCTATGCGGTTATCGATCAGGCTTGCAAAGCGGTCCACATTTCCTTGTCGCGCTGCGCGGTCCAGATGCGCGGATGCGTAATACCGCTCGCTTCGTCGAAGGCACGTGAGACGTCGAACGGCAGGCAGTGCTCGTAAATAAACACGTGGCCGAACTTCGGGTCCATGGCCTTGCGCGTATGCGCCATCGCGGCCTTCAGATCGAGCTTCTGTTCAACAGCTTCGCGGCCTTGTTGCAGCAGCGTGGTGACGAAGTCTTTCGTGTAATCGAGGCCCTTGTTGACGTCTTCCGGCGTGGTCAATGCAGGACCGCGACCCGGCACCAGCTTGTCGGCCTTCAGCGCGCGCAGTGCTTCAAGCGTGGCGGGCCATTGTTCAAGCTGCGCATCGCCGCAATAGCAGGCGGCGTCGTATTCGACCAGGTCGCCGGAGAACAGCACCTTCTGCGACGGCAGCCACACCACCGTGTCGCCCTTCGTATGACCCGCGCCCAGATGGGCAATACGCACTTCGAGCTTGCCGAGGAACAGCGTCATTTCTTTTTCGAACACGAGCGTCGGCCATGTCAGGCCCGGCACGGTTTCGACACCGGCGAAAAGACGCGGAAAGCGTTCGATTTCCGACTTCATGTCCGCTTCGCCGCGCTCGACGATCATCTCGTACGTGCCACGGCTCGCGATCACCTGTTGCGCGCCTTCTTCGAAATACGCTGACGCGCCGAGCACGCGCACCGCGTGGTAGTGCGACAGCACGACGTATTTAATCGGCTTGTCGGTCACGCTGCGAATCTTCGCGATGAGGTCTTGCGCCATGGCCGGCGTGGCAGTGGTGTCGACGATCAGCACGCCGTCGTCGCCGATGATCACGCCCGAGTTCGGATCGCCTTCAGCGGTGTATGCGTAGGCGTTCTCGGACAACTTGGTCCACGTGACTTTCTTGACTTCCAGGTCGGCCTGGGATGCGAATGCCTTTGCCATGCTTGTCTCCCTCAAAAGTTGGATGTGAGGCGAGACGCCGGCTGCGCGTTCAGATGCGCGGGCTGACTGTATTGGAGGTTGTCTCGCCCCGTTTTAACTCTGTGACTGCACCGGTATGTCGGGGTGAATGCATCTTATGGCCGGGCCAGTTTATTTGTCAATAGCGAAATGTATCGCTATACACAAATATCGGAGCGCCTAAGATGAGGAGGAAGAGGCGCGGGTTTTCGCGCAGGGCTTCGGCTAATATGGACCCTTTTTACGGACGGGCGCAGGTGTGAGCAAAGCAGCGAAACCGGCCACCGGCAAAGGCGCGGGCGGCAGCGAGACCGGGGATAGCGGCAAGACGCAGCGCGGGATTCAGAGCGTCGAAGTGGGCGGCCGCGTGTTGCTGGCGCTCGCGCAGGCGCGCAGCCCGCTCGCGTTGTCCGATCTCGCCAGCGCCGCGCAGATCGCGCCGGGGCAAGCGCATGCTTATCTGGTGAGCCTGAGCCGGTTAGGTCTGATCAAACGGGACGAACTGTCAGGCCGCTATGAACCCGGGCCGCTGTCGTTGCGGCTTGGGTTGATGCACCTGGAGAATCAGCCGGCGTTTCGCGCCGCCGTGCCGCGGGTGGCGGCGTTGGCTGAGGCGATCGGATTCAGCGTCGCGATCTGTATTGCCGGGCCGCAAGGGCCGACCATCGTCCGCTATGAGCATGCCGGCTTTCCGCTGCATGTGAATCTGCATGTGGGCACGGTGATGTCGCTGCCGGCCACGTCGACCGGTCGTGTGTTCTGCGCTTACCTGCCGCGCGAAGCGTTGGATGGGATGTGGGCGAATCAGTCGGGCGCTGCAAGTCGTGCGATGACGCCGCCCGACGAAAGCGTCGCGTTCGAAGCGGCTTTAGATGCCATCCGCGTACGCCGGTTGGAATGCAGCGTCGATGCGCCGAGTCCGGGCATCAGTAGTTTGAGCGCACCGGTACTCGATGCCGACGGCCACTTGTGCCTCGCGTTGACGGTGATCGGCTCGACCGGCGCGATCGACGTCACCGCTGATGGTCTGACGGCTCGCGCGCTCCTTGCTGCGGCTCATGACATCAGCGCCGAACTTGCGGCAACGCCCTCCCTGTTAGCTTCTTCTGCATCGTGACCGACTCTCTCGACACCTCTTATATTGGCTCCAGCGCTTCCGCCACTTCTGCCGATGCAAAGCCGCAGCGCGGCATCCAGTCACTCGATAGCACCGGCGAATTGCTTGGCGCGCTGGTTGCGGCTGCGCGGCCGTTGAGCTTGCGCGACCTTGCAGCGGCTGCGGGTATGCCGCCGGCCAAGGCGTTTCCGCATCTGGTGAGTCTGCTGAAAATTGGTCTGCTCAATCGCGACGCTTCCGGTTGTTTCGAAGCCGGGCCTTTAGCGCTTGAGCTTGGATTGATCGGCTTGCAGCGTTTGTCGCCGACGCGGGAGGCGGAGCCGGAAGTGGTCGAACTGGCGGCGTCGACGGGGATGAGTGTGGCGATGGCGGTGCTCGGGCCGCTTGGGCCGACCGTCGTGCGCCTGGAAGAATCGGCGCGGCCGCTGCATGTGAGCTTGCGGGTCGGCACGGTGATGTCGCTGGTGAATACAGCAATCGGGCGGGTGTTTGCCGCGCATGTCGCGGACGATGTACGTCACGGTCTGCTGGCGCAGGATCACTTGCGGCTGGCGGGGGCTGAGGCGGGGGAGACAAAGGCCTACGCGCAGCGGCTCGCGCAAATCCGCGCGGAAGGTATCGATACCGCGTTGAGCCGGCCCGTGCCAGGCATCGACACCCTGGCCGCGCCGGTGCTGGACCATACCGGCAGCATCTGTCTGGTGCTCGCGCTGATGGGGCCGAGCGGGAGCTTTGATAGCGAGCTGACGGGTGGCCCCGCGCAGACTTTACGCGCGGCAACGCTGAGGTTGTCACGGCGGTTTGGGTGGATGGCGGCGGCGTCTTGAAGCCGTGCTGCAACTATCCGATTGACTCGGCCCCAAGGGCCAACTCCATGATGTGAGTGATCAGCAAACGAAGAGGTAACTCATGCGTTGTTCCACTCCATTTTTAAGTGCTTCCGAAGCAGCGAGACGGCTCGGCGTCTCGGCCAAGGCCCTGCGACTCTACGAGCAGCGAGGCCTGGTGACGCCGGCCCGCACAGTCTCCGGGTATCGCACCTATGGTCCCGACGAGATGAATCGCGCTGCGGAGATCGCGGCCCTGCGTGCGCTTGGCCTTAGCCTCGCGCAGGTAGCCCAAGTGTTGAAAGGCGACCCGCGGAGTCTGGAACCCGCGTTGGCTGCCCACGAGGCGACGCTTGAAGCTGGAATTCGGCAACTCGTGGATACGATAGCTAAGGTCAGGGGGCTTCGGGCCGATCTGGCCCGAGGTCAGGCGCCCGCCGAAGGAGAGCTGGCACGTCTGCTCAAGCCTTCCTCAGAATCCGCCACAGCTTTTGATCTCCCCTGGCCTTGGGGTGGCGAACGATTCGAACTTCGCGAGATCCGGCCGCTGAACTACATCATCGGTCCGTTGGGAAGCGGCAAGACACGGCTGGCGAAATGCCTGGCTGAGAATCTACCGAATGCCGCATTCCTGGGCCTTGAGCGGATAAAAGATGGAAATGCCGCCGCCCGCCTTGAAGCCGATGCGGCGCTCAAATCGCGAGTCGATCAGACACTGGCGTGGCTCATTGATGAAGGCGCAGCGGAATCAGAAGCGCTCTCCGCGCTGCTCGTCGGTTTGGAGGCTGAAGGGCCAGACGTCGCGGTCGTCGACATGGTAGAGCAAGGGCTGGATCAGGCGACGCAGGAAGCATTGATTGCCCATCTTCGCCAACGCGCCAGGCTTGGTGGGCGCCCCTTGTTTCTGATGACGCGCTCTTCAGCGATTCTGGATCTGGCGGCAATCGGCCCCGACGAGTCCATTATCCTTTGCCCGGCCAATCACAGTCCGCCCACTCGCGTCGCACCTTATTCGGGATCGCCGGGATACGAGGCCGTTGCGACCTGCTTAGCCTCGCCGGAAGTTCGAGCACGGACGGCCGGCATGATCGCCTGGCGTCCTCAGGTTGCGTGATTGTTCACTTGCCGTTGGGCGGCTCCGGGATTCCGTCACACGTCCGTCAATCCCCCGCCGCCTCCGGCTCATGCGACGACAACCGCGCCTTCGCATTCCGCATTTTTTCGAGTGTATTGGGCCGTGCCTTCAACGCGACGCCGATCGCCAGCGCGTCCATGATGCACAGATGCACGAGCCGCGACACGCCTGGCGTATTCGGATCGATCGGACTCGGCACGCGCAACAGCAGCGGAATATCGACCAGCCACGCCAACCGCGAGCCGACATTCGTCAACGCGATCGTAGTTGCGCCACGCTCCTTGGCGATCTGAATGCTTTCGTTCACTTCGACGCTGCGGCCCGAATGCGAAATCGCAAACGCCACGTCACCCGGCTCCATGAGCCCCGCGTAAAGCCGTTGCAAATGACCATCGGTAAACGCAGTAGCCGCTATATCCAGCCGCAAAAACCTTAAAGCCGCATCTTGCGCAACAAGTCCTGACCCCGACCCAACGCCAAAGAAGAAAACCCGCCCCGCGCTCGACAACGCCGCAATCGCACTCTCAAACACCGCCGGGTCCAACGCACCACACGCATGCGTAATCCCATCGATAGCAGCCTCACCCACCTTGTCCATCAGCGTCTGAACATCGTCATCACGCGAAACCGCCGTCGATGCATACGGCACCCCACCCGCCACGCTCTGCGCCAATTGCATCTTGAAGTCGCGCAGACCGTGCGCACCAATCGCGCGACAGAAGCGCGTGACCGAAGGCTCGGACACGTCCGCGCGCTGCGCGAGTTCGGTGATGCTCGCGCGCATCGCAAAGTCGACGTCGCTCAGCACCATCTCGGCAACTTTGCGCTCGGCGGGCCGCAAATTGGCCAGCGCGCCGCGGATGTGGGGGATCAAGTTCGGTGCGGACACCCGGTGTTCCTTAAGGGTTAGATGAATCCGCGTCGCGTCGCAGCTTCAGTTGGCTTGAATCAGCTTAAATCAGCTCGAATCAGCCTCAAGCGCGGCAACACGCGGTTCAGACCAGCCTGCGTCCACTCTCCGTATCGAACAGATGAATATGCTCGGCCGGCAGGCGCAGCGTGACGCGCTGACCGGGCTCGACTTTCGAGCGCTGGCGAGTCGTCACGCACCACGTGCTGCCCCCTATTTTCCCGTACAAGTGAGTCTCAGCGCCGGTCGGCTCGACCACTTCGACTTCCATGGTGGCGTCCGGCCTGTCGGTCATTGTTTCAATGTGCTCGGGACGCACGCCGAGCGTGACCTTGGCGCCGACAACGGCGGAAGCGGGCGTACCCTCCAGCACGATCTCGCCACCGTCCGCGAGTTTCAGCGCGAAGCCCTGTCCATCCGTGCGATTCGCCAACACGCCTTCAGCGAAATTCATGGACGGCGAACCGAGGAAGCTCGCGACGAACAGATTCGCGGGACGGTCGTACAGGTCGAGCGGACGGCCAACCTGCTCGATCCGCCCCGCGTTCATCACCACGATGCGATCCGCCATTGTCATCGCCTCGATCTGATCGTGCGTGACGTAGATCACCGTATTCTTCAGGCGCTGATGCAACGCCTTGATTTCGGTGCGCATCTGCACGCGCAATTTGGCGTCGAGATTGGACAGCGGTTCGTCGAACAGAAACAGCGACGGCTCGCGCACTACGGCGCGGCCCATTGCCACCCGCTGACGTTGACCACCCGACAGCGCACGCGGCAAGCGATCCAGATAACCGCCGAGGTTCAGCATCTTCGCGGCGGCTTCGATCCGCGGCTTGAAACTCGCCGACGATTCCTTGCGAATCCGCGGCCCAAACGCGATGTTTTCGTAGACCGACAGATGCGGATAGAGCGCGTAGCTCTGGAACACCATCGAGATATTGCGCTGCTGCGGCGCAAGCGTATTCGCGCGCGTGCCGCCGATCATCAGATCGCCGCCGCTGATTTCTTCGAGCCCCGCCACCATGCGCATCAGCGTGCTCTTGCCGCAACCCGATGGCCCGACCAGCACGACGAACTCGCCGTCGTCGATGTCGAGATCGATGCCGTGCACCACTTGCGTGTCGCCATAGCGTTTGAAGATGCCGCTCAGTTGCACTGCTGCCATGCTGTCCTCATCGTCGTGCTGTCATGCGAACGTGCTGCCCTGTTTCATCGGGCAAAGAACACGTTGCGCTATCCGGTCAAAGCAGTTCAAAACGATTCAAAGCGATTCAAGCGTCAGCTCTTCCGCCATCAAACGGTTGCCGGCCATCAGCCCACCGTCAACCGGCAATGCGACGCCGGTAATCACGCGAGCCATTGGCGATGCAAGGAACAGCACCGCATCGGCAATGTCGTCGGGCGTCGCGAAGTCACGCAACGGGTACCACTTCTTCAGATCCTCGAAGACCTGCGGATTCTTGTCGACGCGCGCCTGCCACGCCTGCGTCTTCACCGTGCCCGGGCAGACAATGTTCGCGCGAATGCCGTAACGGCCCAGTTCGATCGCCAGCGCTTTGGTGTAGCTGATGAGGCCCGCCTTCGCCGCGCTATACGCCGGATGCCCGAGCGCGGCCATGCCGTTCACCGAGCCGATCAGCACCAGCGCGCCCTTCTGCCGCTCGATCATCGACGCGCGCACTGCTTCCACCGTGTGATACGTGCCGTTCAGATTCAAATGGATGTCGCGTTGCCAACTGGCGGCGTCGGTCGTGGCGAGCGTCAGACCTTTGGCGGCACCCGCGTTGGCGACCAGCACGTCCACCGGGCCGCGGGTCTTCACCGCTTCGGCCACGGCATGCTGCACTGCGGCAGCATTGCCAAGGTCGACCGCGATCGGCGTGATATGTGTCTCGCCTAACCGCACCGTCAATCCGCTCAGCGCAACCGCGTCGATATCGAGCGCCAGCACGGTATCGCCCTGCTCCACGAAACGCTTGCACAACACGCTGCCGATACCGCCGCAAGCGCCCGTTACCAACACCACACGATTCATGTCCGCCCTCGCTCCTCAACCCCGTTCAGCGCCGGTCTAGCGTGTAAATTTCCTACAAACCTGACGCTGCGTAGTTGTCTAGTCATCCCGAAGATTGGGTATCCGTGACTTTGCGTTATGCAGAATACCCCTGCTTTACAGCATCTTATGCACAAAACTTGCCGAGAAGAAATATGGCAGACCCTACGTGACAAGCTATTTTGCGTCATGTAGGATTTTTTCAAACAATTTAACCCAAAGCGGCCGGCGACGGCAGCAGACCACCCCCCACCCTCGTTGGATGGGACCGGAGAAAGTGCGGTGCACTAACTCCGATCGACACAGGAGAGAGAGAAATGTCGTTGCATGCCCGTGCTTCCCTCGCGCTAGGCAAAGTTGCCGTGGCGCTCGCGTTTGCAGGTATCGCCGTCGCGGCTCACGCCGACACGGTCCGCGTAACGGTCGCGCATTACAGCGATGCGACCGCGCCGTACTTCGAAAAAATGGCCCGTAACTTCGAGAAGGCCAATCCCGGCACGACGATCAAGATCGAAGACGTAAGTTGGGACACGCTGCAACAGAAACTGCAGACGGACATTACCGGTAACGCCAACGCCGATCTCGCGATCGTCGGCACGCGCTGGCTGCTCGACTTCGTGAAGGACGACGTGGCTGAGCCGCTCGACGGGTACATGGACGCGAGCTTCAAGAGCCGCTTCATCGGCCCGTTCCTCGCGCCAGGTGAAATCAACGGCAAGGTGTACGGCCTGCCGATCGCGGCTTCGGCACGCGCGCTCTACTACAACAAGGATCTGCTCGCGAAGGTCGGCTATCCCGACGGTCCGAAGACGTGGAATGACGTGATCGACGCGTCGAAGAAACTGAAGGCGCAGGGCATTGCCGGCTTCGGTCTGCAAGGCAAGGAAATCGAAACCGACGTCTACTATTACTACGCGCTGTGGACTAACGGCGGCGACGTGGTCGGCAAGGATGGCAAGGCGGCGTTCAATTCGCCGGCCGGCATCAAGGCGGCCACGCTATACAAGACGATGATCGACCAGGGTCTGACACAACCTGGCGTGACCGGCTATAGCCGTGAAGACGTGCAAAACCTCTTCAAGCAAGGCCGCGTTGCGATGGTGATTTCGGCACCTTTCCTGTCCAAGCAGATCAAGAAGGAAGCGCCGAATCTGAAGTACGGTATCGATCCGATCCCGATGGGTACGACGCATGCCACGTATGCCGTCACCGACTCGATCGTGATGTTCAAGAACTCGAAGGTGAAGAAATCGGCCTGGAAGTTCCTCGACTATCTGTTCACGAAGGAACCGCGCGTCGAGTTCACGAAGACTGAAGGCTTCCTGCCGACCACCAAGGCTGAAGCGACCGATCCGGCGTTCAACGATCCGGATACCAAAGCTTTCGTCGCGCTGCTGCCGACGGCTCACTTCGCGCCGACCGTGACCGGTTGGGAAGACACCGCGAAGGCCGTGACCGATGCAATGCAATCGGTCTACCTGGGCAAGGCGAAGCCTGCTGATGCGTTGAATGCCGCGGCGGATCAAGCGAACAAGTCGCTCGGTAAGTGATTGCGTAGTCTCGTAGCACGATGTTGAACACGGAACGCGCGCCGCCGTTGTGAAGGCAGCGCGCGTTTCGGTCCTAATGCACTATCCGGCCCATCCCGTCGCGCCCATTCTTTAACATGGACGCGTCTTACGATCGAGCACGCATGAGCCGTTCCGCTTCTTCGCGCCTCCAGGCGCCCTGGTTGCTGATTGCGCCGAGTCTGGTGTTGGCGCTTTTCATCATCAGCTATCCGATTTTCAACATCGTGTGGCAATCGCTGCACGAGGTCTCGCGCTTCGGCGCGATCCGCGATTTCAGCGGTCTGCAGAATTTCGTTACGGTTTTCACCGACCCAAACTTTCTTGCCGCAGCCAGACGAACGGTTGTCTGGACCGTGTGCGTGGTGGGCGGCACGGTGCTGATTTCCGTGCCGGTTGCACTGATTCTGAATCAGGATTTCTATGGACGCGGCGTGGCGCGCACGATTGTGATGCTGCCGTGGTCCGTCTCGCTGACGATGACCGCCGTGGTGTGGCGCTGGGCCTTCAACGATGACTACGGCATGGTCAACGTCACGTTGGAGCGGCTTGGGTTGATCCACGGTCAGATACATTGGCTTGCGACGCCGGAGCTCGCATTTCCCGTGGAAATCGCGGTTGGCATTCTGGTGTCGATTCCCTTTACGGTGACGATTCTGCTGGGCGGGTTGTCGTCGGTGCCGGGCGACATTTATGAAGCGGCGCGGATGGATGGCGCCAGTGCGTGGCAGCAGTTTCGCAAGCTGACGATGCCGCTCTTGCGGCCGTTCATCAACATGACGATTCTGTTGAACGTGATCTATGTGTTCAATTCTTTCCCGATCATCTGGGTGATGACCCAAGGCGGGCCGGATAACGGCACGCACATTCTCGTTACGTATCTCTATGAGCTTGGCTTCAGGCTGGGACGTCCCGGCCAGGCCGCGGCGGTGTCGCTGATCATGCTCGTCATGCTGTTCGTTTTCTCGATCGCCTATCTGCGCCTGCAGCCCGCGAAAGAAGGAGAGGCGTCATGAGTCTTAGCGTCAAGATGAAGCGCTCGTTGTGGTGCTGGTTGGCGCTGTCGCCGCTGGTTGTGGCTGTGCTGTTTCCGTTTGCGGTGATGTTGTTTACTGCTTTGAAGCCGGCTACGGAGATCTTTGTTTATCCGGCGAGGTGGTTGCCGGTGCATTGGCAGTGGAGCAATTTTTCGGACATGTGGGTTGCGGCTAATTTTGGGGTGGCGTTGAGGAATAGCTGTGTGATTAGTTTCTTGTCGACTGCGTTGGCGTTAGCGGTGAGCTTGCCGGCGGCTTATGCGTTGGCGAGGTTTCCGTTTCGTGGGAAAGGGTTGTATTCACAGTTTCTGCTGGTGACGCAGATGTTGTCGCCGATTCTGCTGGTGGTTGGGTTGTTCCGGCTTGCAGCGATGATTCCTTATGGGGATGGGAATCTGGTTGACTCCAAGATCGGGGTCATCGTTTCTTATGCGGCGTTCAATATCGCGTTTGCTGTTTGGATGTTGTCTTCTTACTTTCAGACTGTGCCGAGGGATTTGGAAGAGGCGGCTTGGTTGGAGGGGTGTGGGCGGACTCGGGCGGTTTTTAAGGTTTTCTTGCCGTTGGCTGTGCCTGCGATTGTTGTTACGGCGATCTTTACTTTTATTAATGCCTGGAATGAGTTTGCGGTTGTTTATACGTTGATTCGGTCGCCGGAGAATAAGACTTTGACCGTGCAGGTTACGGATATGGTGGCTGGGAAGTATGTTGTGGAGTGGCATCTGGTAATGGCCGCGACTCTATGCGCGACGTTGCCGGTTTCTATTGTGTTTGCGTGGTTGCAGCGGTTCTTGGTGAAGGGGTTGGCGTTGGGGGCGGTGAAGTAGGTCTTTGGGGGGCGCGGCCGGGGTTGGCCTGCCCGCCGCGAAACCATTCTTGCGAACCAGCTTCGCCGTCGTGTGTTATCCGTGACATAGCTTGTCACGTAGTTCCATTCGAGGTTTGCAAACGGCTGATATTCGGCCATTGCCGCCGCTCGCATGTCGACGCTGGCATGCCCGCTCACGGCAGCACAGCGGTCGTTCGACAGCGGCAACCGCGAAAGGCAGGTATAGCACCAATGAATGCGTACTTTCGACCCTGAGCCGCCTGCCCCGCTCACAAGCGAATGTCCGCTGAGCAACCACAAAGCGGGCGCTCGTGGACAGGCGGAGGGATTGGGCCAACGAATACCACAGCTCTTGTAACACCCCCGACAGTCGTGCTGCAGATGCGTTAGCGTCCGAGGCCCGAAAAGAACGCGGCCAGGTTCGCCGCGACACTGGTGGGATTCACGATGGGCAGCATGTGTGTTCCGCGGGGAACGGTCGCCTCCGCCGCAGCAGGGTGCCACTGTTTGATCAACTGGTGCACTTCGCGGAATACTGGCATCGTGTCGGTGCCGAGCATCGAGAGTACCGGCACTCGAATGCCACCGACTTCCTGTGGCGAAATTTGCCATTGGCGCAGAGTCTGTGCCTCAAACTGGAAGAAGGTGTCGCAATCGACAATGGCTTGCTCGAATGCCCCCGGCGGTAAAACCCGGCTGATGATGTCCCGAAAATTCGGTCCCATCAACCCTTCCAGCATGGTCTGCGTCACACCTGTCTTGTCGCCGCTCGTATAGACCTGTACCGCGGAATCCAGCCATGTCCAGAATCCTGGGCCGGATGGAACCCAGCTTTGCAGTGGCGGCTCAAGCAGAGCGAGGCTCCGCACTCTTTCGGGCCTATCGAGTGTCAATTGCAGCGCAATTGCTCCACCATAGGATTGGCCAACCACATGGGCATCCGCAATCTCGAGATGCTGGAGCAAGATATCGGCATCGCGGGCCCAATCGTTCATCGTCCGCGCGGCTTGGACTCGGCTGCTGCCAGCATAGCCGCGCCGATGGTAATGGATGATCTGAAATTGGCGGGTGAGGTCTGGCTCGGTCAATAGTGGTCGGCAGCTATCCGCGAGCAGGCTGCCGTGAATCAGTAATACCGGTTCGCCATTCCCCTGGACTTCATATTCGATCTCGGCCCCATCGAGAGTCGCGCGCTGTATTGTCATCTCATTCGACCCAACCGATCGCTTTGACAAACTGGGCGGTGTCGCCAACTTGCCAGAAGGAGGCCAACTTCCCATCCTTGATCGTCCATACGTGCGTAAGACGTGCGATCACCTGTCTTCCGTCTTTGGTCCGACCTGCATAATTCCCCAAGGCGATGACGCGATCGCCTATTTCGATGTATTCGACGCTGCTGGGATCTACTCCGAAGGTTTCGAAGTGCTGAAACAGTGGGCCGAAGAAGTCCTTTAGGACGCTATCCAAGCCGTCGTACTTTCCTCCGTGAGGAAATCCGACTGAGATATCGTAGTGAATATCTTTGGACATCACCTCCTGTATAACCGCAGGGTCGCCCTGGGCTTCATATAAGCGACGAACCAGCGAAACGTTCGGCGAATCTGACATGGCAAATCTCCTTGGATAGCTTGCAATTACAAGCGAGTGATTACCAGGTGCGAGGCAATCTCCTCGATTGTCGAAGACGACCGACCGATCATCGGGATACCTTGGCGGCCGTGGCTCCGCCCCATAGCGAGCCCGGATTGGCGCGATCCCCATGGAGCCCCATCATCCGATCGAAAAGTTCGCGCGCGGTCGTCGTCTCCTGGTTGAGGCGCATGAAGTCCTGAAAATAGTTGCGCGTTTCCTCGATGATCCGTGGATGGTCGTCGAGTTCGGGGCGCTTGTGGCCGGCGACCACGGCGCGAGGTTTCAGAGTTTCGAGCTTGTCGAGAGCCGCGATCCATTGGAGCCAACTCTGCGGATCGCCCTCCGCCATAAAGGGGTGGACACCGTTATAGGCAACGTCCCCGGACACAACCAGGCTGATTGATGGCACGTGTAGAGCGGTGGACAGGGCCGTATCAGTGTAGCCGGTGTCGACCTGGATCAGTTCGTGCCCCTCCAGGTCAAGGGAGTCCCCTTCAAGCGATTCAGGCAGCGAGATTTGTTGAGGAAGCTGGCCGGGAAAGCGGGGAACCCAGTAGCTTTTAAAGTGGGCCGGATCGATCTCACGGCGCATGTGTTCTATGATGTCCGGCCTTGCCACCGCCCGGGCCTGTGGGAAGCGTTGCTGGAGGAGACCGATGCCGAAGAAATGATCGGCATGACCATGCGTCACATAGATCGTAGTCAGGTTTTTGCCGCTGGTCGCGACCCAATCCGCCAAGGCCTGCGAGGCTTCGGCTGTGAGGAAGGTATCGACCAGTACGGCATCCCGCTCACCGTAGATGAGCGTCGAAGAATTGGGCACCCAGGCCAGGGACTCGAAGCCTGATGGCAACTCCCGGTTGACACCCGCCCGCTTGGTGACGAATACCGAATATTCCAAGGCACCCTTTGCTGCGCTCATGAGAGCACTCCATGCGGTAGCAGGAAATGACCAGTTGCTTGAGGGAAGAATATCAACGGCTTACCGAGAAAGCGAGCGCTTTTCGGCAGATGGGAAGCAGTCGGAAATTTGTCACCCGGCCGTCAGAAAACTCCTGCGGAATTCTGTACAGCAGTCACTACATAGCTGCAGAAAGCGCCATTCAACGAAGGACGGTTGGCCTTTCATGATCGGTCATTCGTGTGTGGATTTCGAGGGACCGCTTGTGGCCGATAGCACCAGTTCGATGAAGGTGCCTCCGTGATGATGTTGGAATTTTCAATGGCAGCTTTCTGGCGGTTTGTGCGAACGCGTACTTCCGGCCAGAAAGAGACAGTCGACCTCATGACGTGGATCGATAACAATCTGACTGCGTCTACTGATCAGGGAGCATTGAAAGTGTTGATCGCCTTCGGCGGATTACCGGGTACCGGGAAGACAACAGTAGCGCAAACGCTCGCACGCAAGCTCGCTGCCGTTTATCTGCGCATAGATACATTGGAACAGGCAATCAAGGCGTGCGAAAGCGGTCATGCCGATATTGGGGCTGCCGGATATCTGGCCGCATATGCGGTTGCCGGCGATAACTTGCGGCTTGGGTCGACTGTCGTCGCGGACTCGGTCAATTCGTTGCAAATTACCCGTAGCGCCTGGAGAAATGTGGCGTTCGACGCAGGTGTGCAGATTTTCGAGATCGAGTTGGTTTGTTCGGATGCTGCAGTGCACCGGCATAGGGTCGAGGGGCGAAAATCCGATACCCCCGATTTTCAGCTGCCGACATGGCAGAGCGTGCTTGAACGTCAATACGACCCATGGGAATCCGCGCACCACGTCGTCGACACCGCAAAGTTTTCGGTTGAGCAGGCCGTCGAAGGAATCATGCAACGACTGTCGTTGGCTCGTCCAAGGAATCGAATCGTTTAGCGCAATGCATGCCGGACATGCTGATTGCATGAGGCGACGTTCGGCCAGGAGCGGTCAATCGACTTCGACGGGCAGGTCGTCTACAATCGTTACGCACATTGCCGCCTGAACCGCTAAGACCCTGTACATACGCACGCTACGTCGGATCGACCGCCGATCATCGAATGACATAGAACGTCTGCAAGCTATGCTCGAAGGTGCAAACCTATAGACGATTCCGCACGTGCGTTTCCAGACTTAATCGCCTTTGATTTGATAAAAATCGCTCTGCCTGTCGCGCTGGTGTATCTCGTTTTGCACGATACGAACGGATGGTTTACGCCTGCGGGCGAACGCCTGTCCAATACGAAACTGCTGTTTCCGAAGAGCGCTATGTATGAAAAACATCAATGATTCTGCACGAGCCTTTATCGATCTGGCCAAGCTAGGACGAACCAGTTTATCGGCTATCGCGTTGACGCTGTTGCTTATCATCTTTATCGACACCATTAGCGCGCTCGGTATTCTGGCGTTTTCACCTGGGAACGTTCAGTCAGCGTTTTACAAAAATTTCAACGTCATCAATGAGCTTGAATCTTCGTTCACTGGTGCCGCTGGAATCGGCGGTATCGCTGGATTCTGGCTTGCGTGTCGATTTATTCTACGCCGCCCGTATTTGTCTATCGTTTCTGCCGGGCTGAAATTCAACATTCCGCGTGTCCTGCTCGGCATGGCGCTTTTCCTGCCTGCGTTCGCGGTATCGGTCATTGCGGGTTCGGTTTATTTCTGGGCGCGTTACGGCACGTGGCAACCGCCGCTTGGGGGATTTAATTTGAACCCACACGTTTTCGGGTTCGGTTCGATTTTCAGCCTCTTTGCCGGCCCTGCCGCAATAGGTGTGCTCGCGTTTGGTGAGGAGCAGTTTTTTCGTGGATGGCTGACGCAGACCCTTGGGCAATATATTCGCGTTCCGGCTGCTGTCGTGATAATCGTGGCCGTTTCGTTTGCGATCTATCACACGCAGTACGACTTGCCCGTCAAGGCGGTAATGTTCTTTAATTCTATCGGTTTTTCGGTGTTGAGCCTGCGCGATCAACGTCTGGAATTGGCTGTTGGTGCTCACACGATGCTAAACACGTGCGTTGCAATGCTGATACCAACGTTTTTTGTGTCCGCGCATCCGCACGTGAATTTCCCGAATGCGTTTTACATGAATCACTCGGTACTGGTACTGGTACTGGTACTGGTACTGGTACTGGTACTGAACATAATTGTTTTCGCACTGATTAAAGG
>NZ_JAQQCH010000010.1:0-261699 GCF_046030555.1 Paraburkholderia sediminicola
GGTCGACATGTCGTCAATCCCTCTTGCGCAATTATTTTCAAAAAGTTGAGAAGCACTGAAACAGTCCTTGCCCGGCCACCGCAAAAATACTTAGTTATCCGAGTTAATCTTCGCCAAATACCAGTGATTGCATTTTTTTGCAAGCGAGAGACGCTAACTCGATCGACCGATCACGCGCCACTGGAGACACTGGAGACACTGGAGACACTGGAGACACTGGAGACACCGGAGACACCGGAGACACCGGAGACACCGGAGACACCGGAGACACCGGAGACACCGGAGACACCGGAGACACGGGGGACACTCGAGCACTTGGGACACTCGGGACACAAAGACGAGGAGGAGGAGGAAGCGGGAGCGAGCGAATCGAGGATGCGCAATAGAAACTACGCGCAGGCTACGAAGACAAAACAAGGATAAACAAGAACAATCAAGAAGTGCGAACACGGGGAGTGGTTTGTGAAGTACTGGTCGGCGCGCGCAGCGCCGCCGGAGGTATGACGCCTTTGTCACTGACGCTGAATGTGCGGGGGCACGGATTCCAGATGCACCACTCCCTTCTGCAAGCAGGGGGATCCGCTTATAGGCTAGCGGTGTGAAGCCGCTTTCTTTGCTTACTTTCTTTGCGGCGGCAAAGAAAGTAAGTGCCTGCCCCGCACAGGGGCGAACACTAATAGACCGCTAAGAAAGCAAGGAAAGGCCAAGAATCCAGCTCAAGGAAACCCCAACACGCGAGCGCAACCAAACAAACCAAACCAAACAAAACAAAACAAAAAACCGAAACCCCTAAAGCCTCCACCCGGCGCAGCCGTAAACAAGTAATCCAGCCACATATTTATCCGCCGACCATGGAAAACCAAGCAGAGGCTCAAGCAGAGACCCACGCGGACACTCAGGCAAATGCCCAAACAGAGACCCCGCACCTCCTTCCAGAAGCAATCCCAATAGGCACGCCCCTGGACTGGCCAATCACCGACTCTGACGGCACACTCCTCTTCGCCATCGGCGCCATCCTGGCCACGACGGACGAGCGCAAATTCCTCTTCGACAACTTCCACCCGCACCGCGGCGACTTACTGAACGCAGCCACGCAACCGGAACCAGAACCCCAAACCGACCACCCCACCGCCACCCTCACCATAAAGGACATGCACCTAACGATAGGTGCATTAATAGGCGTGCGCTCCCAGCTCGGCAGCGGCGCCCCAATGCATCCATGCCGCATCATCGGTTTCGCGCCCAACCACGCGCTCTTCGTGACGCCACCACTGCAAAATGGCCGCATCCACCTACTACGCCTCGGCGAAAACATCGAGATCGTCGCCATAGCAACTCACGCCGTGTTTCGTTTCGTCTGCACGGTCGAGTCAGTTTGCCGCGCCCCATTCGATTACGTGGTGCTATCGAAACCCGGTGTGATCCGCCGCCTGCGCGAACGCAAGTCGATCCGCGTCCACGCGCACTTCGCGGTGCGCTTCGGCATCGGCGAAACTGGCGATTCATATGAAGGTCTGGGCGTTGCCAACAGCATCAGCACACTCGGCATGTCGCTGAGCGCCTCATGGACGCTGGGTGCAGTCGGCGAACGATTGCGCGTCGCCTTCTGCCTCAAATCGGCCGGGCAGCAAACCGTGATCGAAACCACCGCGGTCATCCGCAACGTGCAGAAAGGCAGTGCGCCGGCCGAGCCATCGATCCACGGCCTCGAACTCGATCAACTCGATGCTGCGCAGCAGATGGCGATGAAAGTCTTCGTATTCGACCGCCAGGACGACGTGCAGTATTGGTCTAACGGTTTGAAGTAAGCGCACGAAAACGCGCGGCATGGCGCACGTGCAACTCAGGCGATCAGTTCTTCCGGCGTAAAAAGCGCCGCGCCCCAGGCATCGGCAAGCGTCCGGCAACGGCCTAGCCGAATCGCCTCCCGCTCAAAATCGACGAATATCACTTCGTCCGCGTGAAGCGGCCGCGCCGGCTGATCGCCGCTGCGGCCGTCGGTCAGAATCCACAGCCAGCGCTGCTGTGCGGGCTTGCGTCGGGCGCTGCGCTCCAGCACCTGCGCCGCCTGCCGCACGCCAGACGCGAACGGCGTCCCCCCACCTCCACCCACCGGCCTCAACCATCGCTCGTTCCACCAGCGCGGCACGGCAGGACCGAACCGCAAATCAGCGCCAGCACCGCCAAAACACACCAGCGCCGCCTCGGCGCGCGACGTACTTGCGCGATCGAACAACGCACTCAGCAAACCTTTCGCGAGTGCGAGACGCTGCCCACCAAGCATGGAACCGGAACAATCGAGCACGAAGCAATGCAGCACACCGCCCCGTGGCACCTCGCGCACGAAGCGCAGATGCTCGGCGCGCAGCGTGTCCTGACGCATCGCGGTGAGCGTCGGCAGCCACGCGATGCGCTTGCCCGGCGCCCCTTGCAAACGGCCACGCGAACCTGCTCCGGCACCTTGCCGCCATCGAAAACCGCTGTTCGAGTCAGCGGCGGCACCCTTCCGATGGCTCAGCGTTTTTTTGCGTTGAGCGGAATGACGCCTTTGACCTGTGCGACGCCCGCGGGCTGCGGCGGCAAGTAACCCCAATCGCTGTCGCCGGCAGCGGCACCTGGCGCTGTATCTTGCGAAGGCGGCGAAGACGCCGCATTAGCATCGTCAGCGGCTTGTCGCAGTGCTTCGTTCTCGCGTGCGCCACCCTCCGCACGTGTCTCGCGGTCATGACGCCGATGCCTCAGCACCGCGTCGGCGACCCGCTCGACATGCTCAGCCGTGACCACAGCCGCCTGCTCCAATGCAGCCAATGCCCGCGCTGCGCGCAACATCACGAGATCGGCACGCAAGCCGTCGACTGCCGCGTCGATGCACAGCGCACTGACACGCGCATGCACGGCGTCGTCGAACTCGAGTTGCGGCAGCGCTTCACGCGCCGCGCGAATCCGTTGAACCTGCGCTTCCTGTTGCTGTGCATATCCAGCACGAAAACCGTGTGGGTCGAGATCGAACGCGAGACGCGCCTTGACGATCTGCTGACGCACCTGCGGCTCAAAACAGTTCTGCAATTCGACCATCAAACCGAAGCGATCGATCAGTTGCGGCCGCAACTCGCCTTCTTCTGGATTCATCGTGCCGATCAGCACAAAGCTCGCATCGTGACTATGCGAGACACCATCGCGTTCGACGGTATTCACGCCGCTGGCAGCCGCATCGAGTAACGCATCGACGAGCGCGTCGGGCAGCAGATTCACCTCATCGACATACAGCACGCCGCGATGTGCTTTCGCGAGCAAACCAGGCGAGAAACGCACCGAGCCATCGCGCAGCACGGTTTCGATGTCGAGCGTGCCGATCAGGCGGTCTTCACTCGCGCCGAGCGGCAAATTCACCCATTGCCCTTCCGGCAACAACTCGGCGAGCGCCCGCGCCGCAGTCGATTTCGCCGTGCCGCGCGGCCCACACACCAGCACGCCGCCCAGACCGGGATCGATCGCGGCCAGCAGGAGCGCCTGCTGCAGCGGCGTCTGGCCGACCAGCGCGGCAAATGGAAAAGCGGGCCGTTGAGTCGCTGCGTTCATGTTTGCTTTCCTTCGATCTGCTGCTCGCTCGCGAGCAGATGCTGTTCGACTTGCGCGCGATAGTCGCCGGGCGCTTGCCACAAACCGCGCTGCATCGCTTCGAGCAGACGCTCGCAGATCGAATGCATGGCGTGCGGATTGTGCCGCTGCAAGAACTCGCGCGTATCGGCATCGTTCAGATAGGCATCGGTGACGAGCGCATATTGATGATCGGCGACCACCCGTGCGGTTGCGTCGTAGCCGTAGAGATAATCGACCGTCGCCGCGATTTCCGCGGCACCCTTGTAGCCGTGGCGCTTCACGCCATCGAGCCATTTGGGATTGACCACCCGCGAGCGGACCACACGCGCAATCTCTTCATGCAGCGTGCGAACGCGCGGCGTCGTGGGATTGCTGTGATCCGCGTGATAGATCTGCGGTTGACTGCCCGCCAGATGTCGCACCGCCGCGACCATACCGCCCTGGAACTGGTAGTAATCGTTCGAATCGAGCAGGTCGTGCTCGCGGTTGTCCTGGTTCTGCAACACCACATCCATCGCGGCGAGACGTGTGCCGAATGCGTGGCGCGCTTCTTCGCCAGCGCTTTTCTGCGTATAGGCGTAACCGCCCCACGCCTGATAGGCGGTCGCAAGATCAGCGTCGGTTTGCCATTGTTGCGAATCGATCATGTCCTGCAGACCCGCGCCATAAGCGCCAGGCCGCGCGCTGAAGACACGCCAGCCGGCGCGCTTGCGCGCCTCGGCGGCGTCCATGCCGCGCGCAATCAGCGCGTCGCGTTCGCGCAGCACGCGCGCGCGAATCGGGTTCAGGTCCTCGGGTTCGTCGAGTTCGGCCACGGCCTGCACAGCGGCATCGAACAGATGCATCACGTTCGCGAAGGCATCGCGAAAAAAACCGGACACGCGCAAGGTGACGTCGATACGCGGCCGGTCGAATACCTCGATCGGCATGATCTCAAAGTCGGTCACGCGATGACTGCCCGGCGCCCACTTAGGCCGCACGCCGAGTAAAGCAAGCGCCTGAGCGATGTCGTCGCCGCCGGTGCGCATGGTCGCGGTGCCCCACACCGAGAGGCCAATTGCGCGCGGGTAATCGCCTTTTTCCTGCAGATGCCGCTCGATCAACTGCTGCGCGGATTTCAAACCAAGCGACCATGCCGCTTGAGTCGGCACTGCGCGCGTATCGACCGAATAGAAGTTGCGACCGGTGGGCAGCACATCGGGCCGTCCACGCGACGGCGAACCGCTCGGCCCCGGCGGCACGAAGCGCCCTTCCAGCCCGCGCTTCAGATGCCGCATTTCCTGCGGACCGCAGGCGTCGAGTCGCGGCAATACGTCGTTGCGCAGTCGCTCGATCACGCGTTCCGCTTGAGGCAAGGTCCCGTTCACGGGCGCCGTATTGGACGCTCGATCACCACACACTTCACGCAACATCTCAGCCGCCAGCAGTTCCAGACGCTCGCGTGTATCGCCGCAGTGCCGCCACGCCGCGTCGCTCACCTGCTGCAACACGTCAGGACGAGGGCCGTCCCACGCCGCCGACCAATCCACCGACAGCGGGTCGAACAGATGATCCATCTGCAGATCGCGCGCCAATGCATCGATCAAACCAGCCTTGCCACCGTGGCCATCGCCGACCGGAAAGCGCCCCAAAGCCAGCAATGTGTCGCGCCGCTGCACCCCTGCGGGCGATTGCCCGAACGTATGCAAACCATCGCGAATCTGCGCCTCTTTCAACTCGCATAGCCATGCATCGACGCGCGTCAGCAAAGCGTCCTCGGCGTCCTGTCCATTCGGCTCCGCGAGACTCAATTCGTCATGCAGCTTATGCTCGACGATGGTCGCGAGAATCGTACGCCTCAACAGCTTCGAACGGCGCGGATCGACCATCAGCGCCTCATAGTATTCGTCGACCTGGCGTTCGAGGTCTTGCAACGGTCCGTAACTTTCGGCGCGCGTAAGCGGCGGCATCAGGTGATCGATGATCACGGCCTGCGCGCGACGCTTCGCCTGGCTGCCCTCGCCCGGATCGTTGACGATGAACGGATACAGATGCGGCATCGGGCCGAGAATCAGATCGGGCCAGCAGGCATCGCTCAACGCGACGCTCTTGCCGGGCAACCATTCGAGATTGCCGTGCTTGCCGACATGCACGACCGCGTCGACGCCAAACTGATGACGCAGCCAGAAATAGAACGCCAGATACGCATGCGGCGGTACGAGTTCAGCGTCGTGATAGCTCGCGTAATCGCCCTGCTCGCGCGAACGCGACGGCTGAATCCCGACGAACACCTGCCCACAGCGCCAGCCCGCGATCATGAAACGGCCGCGCCGCAAGGTCGGATCCTGTTCGGGCGAGCCCCAGCGCGTGTTCAGTGCATTGCGCGCTTCGGCGGGTAACGCATTGAAATGCACCAGATAGTCGTCGAGCGCGAGGCTTTGCAGCGCGGGCCGCAAATCACGCACGACCGGATCGTTGGTCACGCCTTCGGTCAACGCCTTCAGCAGCGCGTCGCCGTCGGCGGGCAATGCCGCGAGGCGGTATCCCTCGTCGCGCAACATGGACAGAATGCCGACCACCGAGGCCGGCGTATCGAGCCCCACGCCATTGCCGATGCGCCCTTCGCTCAGCGGATAGTTGGCGAGGATCAGCGCGAGTTTCTTGTCCGCGTTATCGAGCGTGCGCAACCGGCACCAGCGGCGGCTCAGTTCGGCCAGAAAACCGACGCGTTCGAGGTCCGGCTGATAGCGGACCACATCGACCTCGGTGTGCGGACAACGATAGGCGAGCCCCTTGAAGCTGATCGCCCGCGTGATGATGCGTCCGTCCACTTCCGGCAACGCGATATGCATGGCGATATCGCGCGAGTTGAGGCCTTGATTGTCTTTGACCCAATCCTCGCGATTGCCGCCGCTCAGAATTACCTGCATTACCGGAGCGTCGCCAGCGAGCGCAAGCGGCTCGGGGTCGTCGAGGGCAGACGCGGCGAATGCGGTTGTATTCAGCACCAGCGCGACATCATGTTGCGCGCACAACTGCTGTACGACGTCGCGGCTCATCGCATCTTTCAGCGACGTAATCGCAAGCGGCAGCGGATTCAGGCCTTGTGCTTCGAGCGCATCGATAAGCGCATCGAACACGGCCGTGTTGGCCGCTTGCAGATGCGCCTTGTAGAACAGAATCGCGGCAACCGGCGCGCCCTTAACCCAGCGTGCCTGCCAGTCGGCCATCGTCGGTGTATCGCGTTCGGGATGGTAGAGCGTCGCGGCAGGCAACGCGCGCGGCGGCGCAGGCTCATGCCCCCAGCCAAGCGAGCGGTACGCGATAGCGCGCAGGAACGCCTCCGCATTCTGCGGGCCGCCTTCACGCAGGTAGCGCCATAGCTGATGACACAAATCGGCGTCGGCGGTGCTGCGCGCGAGTAGATTCGGATCTTCCTGCAGATCGCCGGAGAACATCGCGAGCGTCTGCTGCTTACGCTCGGCGAGCGCGACCACCTGCTCGATTCCGTACGGCCAGTATGCCTCGCCGCCGAGGTGATCGACCACCACGACACGCGCATGCTGCAACACGTCTTCGACATAGAAATCGACTGAAGCTGGTTGCCGCAAATACGTGACGTTCGCGAGCCGCACGCTCGGAAAGCCCTCGCCCAGACGAGGCACCACGCTCGCGAGCAGCGACAGCGTGGTGTCGGCAGAACTGAGTACCACGATATCGGCCGGCTGCTGATCGATACGGATCACGCCTTGCGTATCGTCGACAAAGCCGCCCGGCGTAGTGCGCAGCAGATGCATGGCCGGTTACGCCTGTTGCGGCTGGGCGCTCGCCCCGGCGCCCAATGCGGCGTCGAATGCCTGTTGCAGCGTGGCCTGGTCGAGGTCTTCGCCGATCAGCACGAAGCGGCTTTGCAGGCCTTCGCCAGTTTCACCCGCTTGCCAGCGCCGGTCGAAATAACTATCGAAACGACGGCCCACGCCCTGAATCACCAGACGCATCGCCGCGCCGGGCAACGCCGCGAAACCCTTGACGCGGTAAATCGTGTTCGTTTCGACGAGCCCTTGCAACGCGGCGATCACAGCCTCGCGCGACGAAACATTCGCGTGCACCACCACCGAATCGAATTCGTCGTGATGGTGATCGGCATCTTCGGCCGAACCGTGGTGGTCGTGACGCAGGTGAATCGTTTCTTCGGAAGCCGCTTCGAGGCCGAGCAAGGTATGCAGATCGAGCCGGCCCATCTGCGCGCGCACAATCTTCACTTGCGGCGGGATTTCTTCACGAATCGAACTTTCGACAGAAGCTTGCTGTGCGTCGTCGAGCAAATCCGTTTTGTTCAGAATCACCAGATCGGCGGCCGACAATTGGTCTTCGAACAGTTCGTGCAGCGGCGATTCGTGATCGAGATTCGGATCGGCCTTGCGTTGCGCATCCACGGCGACCGGATTGTCGGCAAACTGACCGCTCGCCGCGGCCGGGCCGTCGACCACGGTGACGACTGCGTCGACGGTAAAGCTGTTCTTGATCTGCGGCCAGTTGAACGCCTGTACCAACGGCTTCGGCAACGCAAGACCGGACGTCTCGATCAGCACGTGGTCGATCTGTTCGCGACGCTCCACCAGCTTTTCCATCACCGGGAAGAACTCTTCCTGGACGGTGCAGCACAGGCAACCGTTCGCGAGTTCATACAGCTGCCCTTCGGTCTCGACGCCGTTTTCATCGCAACCGATGCCACAACCCTTGAGGATTTCCCCGTCGATGCCGAGTTCACCGAATTCGTTGACGATCACCGCGATGCGCTTGCCGCCCGCATGCTGAAGAATGTGCCGCAACAGCGTAGTCTTGCCGCTGCCGAGAAAGCCCGTGACGATGGTGACGGGGATCTTGCGCATTTGAATTTGCATCGTGAGGTCCATCCGTAGGAGTTGCATGGGCACGCCGATGCGCCTGCGCACTGGCTGTATAGACCGGGCAAACGGGGCGCATGCCCCAAGCCACGACAATAACCAGACGCGGGGACGAACAACGGCGTTGCCGGGGCAACAGAAAACAGAAAACGGGAATGAGGTCATGAACGCGCCGCCGCATCCCCGCGGTGGTCATTCTTCGTAGTCTGGCCGGTATCCGGGCTGGCGAAAGCGCCGCTTCCCCTTCCCGGGCGAGTGGTTTCTCGCCCAGTGGTTATATGCCGACGCGGCCTTGCGCGTGGACATCGAAGCCGGCTCCGCGGCGCCAGGCAATCAACCTGGAACCGCTTTTCGCTTACCGTTGCGGGGGCAGCACAGGTTGACCCGATCCATTGCAGGTGGGCACCCTGTTTCCCGTTTAACTGCATGCGCACGAGCGCGCATGCGAGCACCAAAGTGCGTGCGAGTTTAGGCCGAGCGCCCCGTGCCGTCAAGGAAGCGCGGGCGTCGGCAAGGCCTTTCCGCAGTGCCGGCGCGGCCTGCCGTGTGCTATCGTATGCGCGCGTTTGGTGCCCGCACATGCGTTCGCATGTGCAGTTAAACGGGAAACAGGCCGCGCTTGCCGCGCTCAACCTGTGCTGTCCCCGCAACGGTAAGCGACCTGCGGTGCTTTCGCATCGCGCATGCGTTTTTGATGCCACTGTCTGACGAATCCGGACGGGAAGGCAAAACGCATGAGGCCGTCAGCCCGGATACCGGCCAGACGCGGAGGCAGTGAACGTCACGCTGCCGTCCGCCGGAATCCGCGAGGGACGGATGTGAAGGCGCTGAAGCACGACGTGGCGCGGCAGTCGGCGTTTTCCCGTGGGAAACGCGGCGAGCAGCGTTTTTCGTCGCGCGTACTCTGTAGCACCGCATGACCTCAATTTCCGCCGCCTCGGACCCCTTCGCGTTTCACCCGCTCCCACTTGACACGACATGGCGCACGCCATGCACGCCGCGATGAGCCGCGCCTGGCTGATCGGCGCCGGTCCCGGCGACATCGAACTGATGACGCTCAAAGCAACGCGCGCCCTGGCGCAAGCCGATGTCGTGCTGGTCGACGATCTGGTGAACCCCGACGTGCTGCAGTTCGCGCGCGCCGACGCGCAGATCGTGTACGTCGGCAAACGCGGCGGGCATCCATCGACGCCGCAAGCCGGCATCGTCGCGCAGATGCTCGAACATGTGCAGGCCGGACGCAGCGTCGCGCGTTTGAAAGGCGGCGATCCGTTCGTGTTCGGGCGCGGTGGCGAAGAACAGCAGGCGCTGCAGGCCGCGGGTATCAGCGTGGACGTGATCAACGGCATCACTGCGGGGATTGCGGCGCCCGCGGCAATCGGTATTCCTGTGACGCATCGCGATTACGCGCAAGGCGTGGTGTTCGTCACCGGACACGGCGCCGGCAGTGGCGAGCCGGACTGGGCCGCGCTCGTCGCCACACGGATGACGCTGGTGATTTACATGGGCATGCGTCGCCTGAACGATATCGTCGGCGCATTGCTCGCGGCCGGCATGAGCGCCGATACGCCGTCCGCGGCGATCGAATCGGCGACACGTCCTGAGCAACGGCACGTGCTCGCGCGACTCGGCGAGTTCGCGGATACGGTCTCGCGCGCCGGACTCGGATCGCCGGCAATCGTGGTGATCGGTGGAGTGGCTTCGCTAGCTTTGGCACGGGATGCTGTGAATGCTGGTGTGGTGGGCGCGGTGGGCGCGCAATGAAAACGCTCGCTGTCGGCATCGGTTGCCGCCTGCACAATTCGGCTGAGCAGATCGAAGTTGCCGTACGCGCCACACTCGGCTCGCGCACATTCGATGAAATCAGCACGATTGCCTCGATCGACACCAAAGCCCACGAAGCGGGCTTGCTCGAATTCTGCGCACGTCATGCGCTGCCGCTGAAGCTGTTCAGCGGCGCGCAGATTGCGGCGATAGCGGTGGACGATCCATCTGAAGCCGCACGCGAGCACCTCGGCATCGACGGCGTCTGCGAACCGTGCGCGTTGCTCGCCGCGGCGTCCGAATCTGATGTGGCCCGCGCACCAGGCGCCGCCCATGCGCCGACATTTGCCTCAGTTGCATTGGCCGCATCGACTGCCCCAATCGCCTCACCTGCGTCGCCCGCACCCAATGCTTCTAACGCGCGGCTACTCGTGCGCAAAACCATCCACAACGGCGTCACAGTGGCGATCGCCGCGACCACCGCCCACGCCGCCCGCGAACAGACAACCAACGAAACTCAAAAACAGGACCTGCCATGAAGACCGATCCCGAATCGCATCAACGCATGACCGAGCGCCGGCGCGAAGGCCACGAGAAAAAGCAGGCCAGCGCCACCGTCGAAAAAGGTCTGCTGATCGTCAACACCGGCACCGGTAAAGGCAAAACCACGGCGGCGTTCGGCATGGCCGTGCGTGTGCTGGGGCATGGCATGCGCCTCGGCGTCGTGCAATTCATCAAAGGCGCGCTGCATACCTCGGAGCGCGACTTCCTCGGTGCGATCGCCAATTGCGATTTCGTCACGATGGGTGACGGCTACACCTGGAACACACAGAATCGCGACGCCGACATCGCCACCGCGCGCAAAGGCTGGGACGAAGCGCGCCGCATGATCGAGAGCGGCGACTATCAGATGGTGATCCTCGACGAACTGAACACGGTGCTGAAGTATGAATACCTGCCGCTCGACGAAGTGCTGTCGGTCCTGAACGCGCGTGCTGACATGCTGCACGTGGTGGTGACCGGCCGCCACGCGCCAGACGCGCTGATCGAAGCCGCCGACCTCGTCACCGAAATGCGCATCGTCAAGCACCCGTATCGCGAGCAAGGCGTGAAAGCGCAGCGCGGCGTGGAGTTCTGAGCGATGTCCGCGTCCCCCAAAGGGACTTCGCTTGAAGCGTCCCCCCATCCCCCAAGGGGACTTCCTTCGGAACGGAAGACTTCCTTCGGTGCGTGCCCCGCGCTGTTCATCAGCGCGCCGGCGTCGGGTCAAGGCAAGACTACGATTACCGCGGGTCTGGCGCGCTACCATCGGCGGCTCGGGCGACGCGTGCGCGTGTTCAAGACGGGCCCTGACTTTCTCGATCCGATGATTCTGGCGCGTGCCAGCGGCACGCCGGTACTGTCGCTCGATCTGTGGATGGTGGGCGAGCCGGCCTGCCGGAACCTGCTCGCACAAGCGGCGGCTGAAGCGGATCTGATCCTGATCGAAGGCGTGATGGGTCTGTTCGACGGTACGCCGAGCAGTGCCGATCTGGCCACCACGTTCGGCGTGCCGGTGCTCGCGGTGATTTCAGCGAAAGCGATGGCGCAGACCTTCGGCGCGGTCGCCTTCGGCCTCGCTCAATTCAGGCCGCACGTCCCGTTTTATGGCGTGCTCGCCAATCGCGTCGGCTCGCCAAGGCACGCGCAAATGCTCGAAGAGGCGTTACCGCCGAGCCTGCGCTGGTGTGGACACATCACCGGCAACGACGAAATCGAGTTGCCCGATCGCCATCTCGGACTGCATCAAGCCGCGGAGATCGACGACCTGGAAATGCGCCTGGATCGCGCCGCCGATGCGCTCGCGCAAACCGCGCTGGCCGAGTTGCCGCCGCCGGTCGAATTCGGGGCGCCCGTGCCGGAAGCCCTGCCCCGCCTTCTGGAAGGTAAGCGGATCGCGATCGCGCGCGATGCCGCATTCTCGTTCATCTATCCGGCCAACGTCACGCTGCTGGAGACACTCGGCGCGCACATCGACTATTTCTCTCCCCTCGCCGATGAAGCGCTGCCGGAACACGCCGACGCCCTGTACCTCCCAGGCGGCTATCCCGAACTGCATGCGGCAGCGCTCACCGGCAACACCCGCAGTGCCGCAACGATTCGCGCGCACGCGGCGGCGGACAAACCAGTCGTTGCCGAATGCGGCGGCATGCTCTACCTGCTTGAACAGTTGACCGACACAAGCGGCACGACAACGCCGATGCTCGGCCTGCTGCCCGGCCACGCCACGATGCAAACGCGCTTCACCGCGCTCGGCATGCAACAGATCGACAGTCTGCACGGTCCCATGACCGGCCACACCTTCCACTACTCTAAACTGACGACGCCGCTCGCACCGCTGCGTTCAACCACCCGGCCGCACGGCGATGCACCTGGCGAAAACGTGTTCCGCGTGGGCTCGATTGTGGCAACCTATATGCACGCTTACTGGCCCTCCAACCCGGCCTTCACGGCCGCCCTGTTCCATGGCGAAGCCTTTTAACGATTCCGAGCGGGAAGCCGTCTACCGCGCCATTTACGAACGGCGCGACATGCGCCATTTCGTGCGTGAGCCGGTCGACCCTGCCGTGCTGCAACGCCTGCTCGACGCGGCGCATCACGCGCCGAGCGTCGGCTTCATGCAGCCCTGGCGCATCGCGCGCATCACCGACCCGGCTTTGCGCACGGCATTGCACGCAACAGTCGAAAGCGAACGCCTCGCCACCGCCGACGCCCTCGGCAAGCGGCGCGAAGAGTTCATGAAGCTGAAAGTGGAAGGCATGCTGGACTGCGGCGAACTGCTGGTGATGGCGCTGATGGACGGCCGCGAGCGGCACATCTTCGGACGCCGTACGCTGCCGGAGATGGACCTCGCGTCCGTGGCGTGCGCGATCCAGAACATGTGGCTCGCCGCGCGCGCGGAAGGTCTGGGAATGGGCTGGGTGTCGTTATTCGACGTCGACACGGTCCGTACGCTACTGCATATGCCCGAGGGCGCGCGGCCGGTGGCGATCCTGTGTCTCGGCCACGTCGATCAGTTCTACAGCGAGCCGATGCTGGAAACCGAGCGCTGGGCAAGCCGCATGCCGCTCGCCGATTGCGTGTTCGAAAACCACTGGCCGGAAGACGGCAAAACGCCGGAATAGCGCAGGGGCCTTAAGGCTGCACCGGCTTCACCGAAACCACATTCGGCACGCCGCTCGCCTGATCGGTGCGCAGCTTCACGCGCCAGTCGGGCGGCGCATCGAAAGGGAATTTTGCCAGGGCGCTTTTCACGAGCGCCGGCATCGCGTGCAGGGGATCAGCATCGCGGTCGCTGCTGGCCGCGTTCACTCTGTAGACTTCCTGTCCGCTCGACTGCTCGAAAAACCGCAGGGTCAACGAATGCTGATAAGCGCGTCCGCCGAACAGCGCAAACGGGGGTTCGGGTGAGCGTTCGCATGTGCCTGGTGCGCAATCCTTCACGCTCACGCCCACCGCGCCCGGCCGCGTGTCATAGGCAATCGACAGTAAATAGTGCGCGGACTTGCCCGCCGTATCGATGAAGCCGTTCTTCGCCAGTTCATCGCGCAGCATGGTTTCAAATTGCGGATGATCCGCACTGGCGTCCTGCGACGGCATGCGCGCAATCGTGTAGGTGCGCTCGCCCTGTAGTACGGCCGAAGGATTCGCCGTGTGCACGTCGGCGCTCAACCCCGCGCATCCGGTCAGACTCGCCGCGGCCAGCGCGGCACAGATCAATATCGCTTTCACCAGCTTCTCGCTTCAATAAGGTGAGTGTTCATCAGTCATCAGCGCGCGGCTGCGGCGGCGTCGGACGACGCGTCGTCGAGTGCCGGCAGGAAAATCGTGAAAGCCGTTCCCTGACCTGGCGCGCTGACCACGTCGACGTCGCCCCCATGGCGCGTCACGACAGTCTTGACGAACGCCATACCCAACCCCGCGCCACCCACTTCCGGCCTCTCCGTTTCGTGAAAACGCCGGAAGCGCTCGAACAGACCCGCCTGCTGCTCCATGGGAATGCCGTAGCCTTCGTCGCGAATCGTGCACGACACGCGCTTTGCCGCCCCGGGCACGCCCGTCTGCGCAAGGCTGCCGATGCTCTTCAAGCTGCATGTGATCCGCGTGTCCGGCGGACTGTACTTGACCGCATTATTCAGAATGTTGACGAGCGCGCGCGTCATCAGCGAGCGATCGGCACAGATCCAGTGACCCTCCTCCCCGGCGCCGGCTTCGCCTTCCGTATCGGTTTGCAGCGTGATGCGTTTGGCGTGGGCCTGTGGCCAAACCTCGTCGCTGGCGTCGATCATCAGTTCGGTCATGCTCACCGGTTCGAGCACATAGGTTTGCGATTCGGCACGCGCGAGTTGCACGAAATCGTCCGCGAGCGTCAGCGCACGCTGCGCATAGCGCTCGATGCGCTCCAGCAGGCCGCGCGCGAGCACCGGCTCACTGCGCGCCCGCTCGATCTCCACCAGCGCCAGAATCGAAGCCTGCGGCGAGCGCATGTCGTGCGACAGCAGCCGCAACGCGTCTTCCCGCTGGCGCTCGGCGGCATGCAGGGCCGACACGTCGACCAGCCCCGCGATCCAGCCCGTGGTCTCACCTTGCTCGTTCGTGCAATTCGCATAGCGCAGCAGATGGTCGCGCTCGTGGGCGTCGCGCACCTCCACGCCCTGCTCCATCAACGCGGCGAACTCGCGGCGCGCGGGATCGAGCAGCGCCGGCCACTGGGCGTGCGCGAGCAGATTGTTTTCGGCGTCCGACGGCGCGCCGCTGTCGATGGTCTTGACCAGCGTCAAGCCGCCCAGCACCGCGCGCATCGGCCGGCCTTCCGGCAGCGGCGCGCCCAGGCGGGCGAAATGCGCTTTGGCGGCATGGTTCGCGATCAGCACGATGCCTTCTACGTCGCTCACCAGGATCGGCTCGGGCATGCTGTCGAGGCTATCCCACACGAATCGCTTCATGTCCTGCACGCGCTGCGCGGCCTGCGCCATCAGCGCCATGTGCTGCTCCAGCACATCGCCGCCGAACTCGCGGCGGCGCTGCGGTGTTTCCGGCAGGAGGTGGGGCTCGTCGGCCAGGCGTTGCAGCTCTTCGCGCAGATAAGCCATCGTCATTTCAAGGCGCCGCCAGTTCCAGATCGGATACACCACGATCAAACCGAAGATCGCCGGCACGGGCGACATCCATAGCCGCGCGCCATACAGCAAGCTCGCGCTGCCAGCCGTGGCGAGCGCGCCCAAGCCCACGGTCAGCAGCAACGAGCGGCGCGGCGACAACACCAGAAAACCGGCGAGCAGCGCAGCAAGCGGCGCCAGCGACGCGACGAACAGCACCCATGGTTCGGCGGGCTCGAGCTCGCGACCGGTCAGCAGCGTATCGAGCACGTTCGCATGGATGTAGACACCGGGCAGCGGCCCCAACTCGCCGGACACCGGCGTAGCAAAGCGGTCGTACAAGCCGGATGCGGTCACGCCGATCAGCACGATGCGCCCACGCAGCTTGTCCGCCGGAACATCGCCCGCGAGCACGCTGGCGAAACTCAGCTTCTCGTAGTTCTGCGCATTCAGGCCGAAGGGGATCAGGAAGCGGTCCTCGCCCTCATCACCGGAATTGGATTGCGTCACCGCCTTGCCGGAAGGCTGCCGGTGCGGCCCCTCGTTCAGTCGCAGCGCGCCACGCTCGACGGCCTGTGCGACCGGCACCATCAGTTGCGGCCAGCGCGAATCCGCGTCGCCCTCGAACCGCGCGACGCTGCGCACGATGCCGTCGCTGTCGACTTCGAGATTGATATGCCCAAGCCCGGCTGCGGCACGCGCGAGCGGCGCCACCGGTTCGACCGCAACGCGCTGACCGGCGCTGTCCGGCGGAGTCAGCAGCATCGGCAGATAGGTGGGACTCAGGGCAATCGCGCGGGCGAGCTGGACGTCTTCCTGATTGGCTTCGGTGAAGAGCACGTCGTAGATCACCGCTGCCGGCTTCGCTTTCGCGATCTGTTCGAGCAGCCTGGCATGGACGCTGCGCGGCCAGGGCCAACGGCCGAGCTCCGCAATGCTGGCGTTGTCGATTTCAAGCACCACGATGTCGTGCAGCAACGGTGGTGTGCTCAGGCTCAGAAAGCGATCGTAGACCAGGTGGTCGACGCTGGCGGTCATCCGGCCAAGCGAGCTGAGCAGAATCACCACAATGCCGAGGCAGCCGATCGCCACCCATTCGAGCAGGAAGCGGCGGCCCGCGCGCCTGCCGAGGCGGGCGCGCGGGTCGAGGCTCAGGCGCGTGTGTGTGGTCGGCAAGGCGTGGCGTGGTCGAGAGCTAAGGAGCGGCCCGGTTGGTGGCTCGGCACCGTGAATCTACCAGCGTCAGCGTGCAAGCGTAAACGAGCGAACCGCGCTGCTCTTCTCATAGAAACGGCCGTTTTCGAACTGCTCGGCGACGATCGTCCAATAGTAGACGCCGCCCGGCAGGTCGCTCACCACGAGTTGGCCGCCCGTCAGATCGGTCCGGTCGACGAGTGGATGGCTCAGGTCAGCGGTCGTGGCCAGCACGAAGCGAAAGCGCGTCTCGACGGTGGAGCGGCTGACGAACCAACGGAACTCATAGTCGCGGCTGCCGGCGCGCGGCCCCGCCGACGCGGCCAGCCCAAGTTGGCGCCGCTCGAAACCGTACACCTGGGGCAGGCCTTCGAGTCCATTCGCGTCGATCGCGGCGATGCGCACGAAATACGTGCCGTCGGCCAGATCGACGAAGTCCGCATGCGGCACGCTCACGCGCAGATCGCGGATCAGGTCGAGCTGGTCCGCGTCGCGCGCAATCTGCACGCGATAGCCCACAGCGCGCCCGGTCAGAACGAGGTCGAAAGCGACGCTTTTGCCGTCCTGCACTTTTGCCGGTTCGGTGAGCGACGGCGCGGCCAGCAATTCCACCGGACTGCCGATCGCGCTGCCCGCCCGCGTGACGCTGCCAAAGCTTGCCTTGATGAGTTGCGCCGAGGCCTGCAACGGCACGCCGGGTGGCGGTGCAGAGGCCTGGCCGCCGGCCGTGGCCGGGTCGACGCCCACTGCGCCGTCCAGGACTTCCACCGCCGTGGTCCGCTCTTCGCCATCGTAGGCGACCTTGAAGCGCGTCCCGCGCACGCCCGCGACAACCGACGGCGAGCGGATCTGGAAGCGGTCGTCCTTTTTGGTGGCATGCGTGACCTGGCTCTCCACTTCGCCATGCTGCAGGTCGAGCACGCGATCGCCCGCGCCGGTCAGCACGGTGCGCCGCAGCTTGCCGATGTCGAGTTGGCCGTTCTGCGACACCGTGACGTGCGAGCCGTCCGGCAACTCCAGCGAGACAAAGCCGTTATCGCCGGTGCGAATACGGTCGCCCTCGCCGAGCGTCGTGCCCGCCGAGAGCGGCGTGTAAGGGTTCTTGCCGAAAGCGTGTTCGACCGGACCGCTCGTCGCGATCACGCGCGCCGACTCGGCGTCCTGCCGGAGCCTGTCGGCCGGCAGACGCAACGCGATCCCGGCCGGCATGCGGCGCGGCGCGGGTACATGATTCAGGCGGCTCAACATGGCCCAATCGCCGGGGTCGCGCAGATAGCGGCCGGCGATTTCATACAACGTGTCGCCTTCGTGGGTCACGTAGGACACATAGGCGGGCGCGGCGGTCCTGGTGCGTTGCTTCGGCGCGCGGGACGTTTGCGCATCCGCAGATATCGGCGCGAAGCACGTCATCGCGATCAGACCGGCCGCCGCCAGCATCGCGCCAGCGCGGCGGCCCCGCGAACCTGTACAGCCGGGCACTACCACAGCGAAAGAAACCGTCACGCGTCCCCCGCTTCGGGGTGGTTTTCGGCCACCACCGGCGGCGTACCGGATTCGATCCGCTCAAGGCGGTATCCATAGCCGTAGATCGGCGTCAGACGATAGCCCTTTTCCGGGCGCAAGCCGAGCTTGCTGCGCAGCATCGACACGTGGGTATCCATCGTCCGCGACGGAATGTCCGTTGCCTGCTTCCAGATTACGTCGAGAATATGCGCGCGCGACAGTGGCCGGCTCAGGTGCTGGAACAGCAGCAGCGCGAGCTCGAACTCTTTCTGTGTCACGGCGACGGTCGCGCCGCGCACCACCACATGCTTGGCGCCCAGATCGAATTCGAATTCGCCGAAAACCTCCTTGGACGCCGGCGGTTTCAGGTGATACGCCCGGCGCAGCAACGAACCCACGCGCGCCAGCAGGACCGCTGCCGAAACCGGCTTGACGACGTAATCGTCCGCGCCGGTATTGAGGATCGAGGTGATATCGGTTTCGCGGCCGCGACTTGTCATGAACAGGACCGGCAAGCGCTCGGAAAGGCTTTCGCGCACCCAGCGCAGCACCTCTTCGCCCGACATGTCCGGTACGTTCCAGTCGAGCACGAGAAGGTCGAAGGTCTGCCGGCGCAACTGCCGCACCAGTTCACGGCCCGCGCCGAAAGCGTGACAGACGTGGCCGGCCGCCGAGAGCGTTTGGCAAACAAGGTCGGCTTGAGCCGAATCGTCATCCAGGACTGCAATTCTCATAAAACCCCGCAATGCGACAACGTCCTTCGTAATTGATGGCCGGTGAGCCGGCAGATGGCCGGGATGACGGCACTTGCACCGACGATCCAGCTTCCTGTTTTCGTATTCGGCTGCACTCTTTTTTCGATTAAAGGTCCTCGCCTCGCGCCTGTTCAGTTCTGCCACCCCCTCCCTGTCTCGAAATTAGCGCGTATTTTTGGTTTTAGCGCGCTGATTACCGAGGGGGCAGATCATCATAATCGAAAATGGTCCTTCTCTTTCCCGGATGCGATTGTGCGGCTATCCGGCCCGGCTCGGCCACTGGGGGCCGTTCTATCGATTTTCTACAACGTCTCCCAGGCTCTGCCTGTTATTGAAATCGACCTCCATGGGTCGTTATTCTGATCGGTTGGTCTCGCACGCACGGTGATTGGCCCCGTCTGCCTTTGTCATAGGTGGCCGTGCCCCGCATTCGGGTAACAGCGATTTGACAATTGCGACTCAGTATAGGAACAGTCTCAAAATAAATCGTTTAAAGATTGTCAGATCGTTTGATTGAAATTGCTTGAAACGGCACCCGATCCGCCCCGCATACGCTTCACATACGCGCCGGGAAAGCATCGCCCTCACCCTTTATCGCCCGCTTTCAATCTCCGGCATTGGCGCGAATAGCGCGTCGAGATCGTCGTCCGAGAACTTGGTAGCGCCGGCGGCGTCTTCGGAGAGAATGCTGTCGGCGAGACCCGCCTTCTGCTCCTGCAACTCCACGATCTTTTCTTCAATGCTGCCTGCGGCAATCAGCTTGTAGACGAACACAGGCTTGTCCTGTCCCAGTCGATGCGCGCGGTCGGTCGCCTGATTCTCGGCGGCTGGGTTCCACCATGGGTCGTAGTGAATCACGGTATCCGCGGCGGTCAGATTCAGGCCCACGCCACCGGCCTTCAGACTGATCAGGAACAACGGCACCTCGCCCTGCTGGAAGCGCTCGACCGGCGTGACGCGGTCCGTCGTGTCGCCGGTCAGGATCACATAGGGGATCGCAGCTTCCTCGATCGCTTCAGCGATCAGCGACAACATGCCGGTGAACTGCGAGAACAGCAGCACGCGCCGTCCTTCCTCGATCAATTCAGGCAGCATCGACAGGAGCAAATCGAGCTTGGCCGAGCGCGTGACGCGTGCGCCCTTTTCGGCCCTCTCTGTTTTTTCCGCTTTGACGCGCTTTTCGACCGGCTCGCCCGGATTTTCGTCAACCTTGATTTTCCGCACGAGACGCGGATCGCAGCAGACCTGACGCAGCTTCAACAAGGCATCGAGCACGATAATGTGGCTGCGCGCGAGACCTTGTGCACTAACCGCCGCGCGCACTCTCTCCTGCATCGCGGTGCGCACTGTTTCGTATAGGTCGCGCTGCGCGCCTTCCAGATCGACTGAACATACGATCGTGGTCTTGGCCGGCAACTCCTTCGCGACCTCGTCCTTACGGCGGCGCAGCATGAAAGGCCGGATGCGGCGCGCCAGCAGCGCGCGGCGCACGCCGTCACCGTTCTTCTCGATCGGATTGCGCCAGCGTTTGGTGAAGTCTTTCTGGCTGCCAAGAAAGCCCGGCAACAGAAAGTCAAACTGTGACCACAACTCGCCGAGGTGATTTTCCAACGGTGTGCCCGTCAAGCACAGCCTATGCCGCGCGCGCAATCCGCGAATCGCCTGCGCGGCTTTGGTGGAGGCATTCTTGACGTACTGCGCCTCATCGAGGATCAGCAGATGATAGTCGTGCTCGGCGAGCACCTTCTGATCGCGCCACAGCAGCGCGTAAGTCGTGAGAATCAGTTCATGCTCGCCGATCTGCTCGAAACGCTCCTTGCGCTGCGGGCCATTCAATATCAGTACTTTCAGTCCGGGGGCAAAGCGGCGCGCCTCCTCACGCCAGTTGTGCACGAGCGTGGTCGGCACGACGATCAGCGCTGGACGGTCGAGCCGCCCAGCTTCTTTCTCCGCGAGGATGTGCGCGAGCGTTTGCACGGTCTTGCCGAGACCCATATCGTCAGCAAGTACGCCGGCCAGGTCGTGTTCGCGCAGAAACTGCATCCAGTTCAGGCCCTGCTGCTGATACGCGCGCAGCTCCGCCTTCAGGCCACGCGGCACCGGCACCTCGTGCAAGCCCGGGCCGGCCTGCAAACGCCTCGCCAACTGACGGATCGAGTCGTCGCCCTGGAATTGCCAGCGACCGGTGCTGTTCAATGCTTCAAGCCGGCCCGCATCGACGGAGGGCACGCGCAGCGGCGCGCCGTCGGCTAACGCGCCACCCAGTGCGTCGAACAGGTCGACCAGCACGCGCACCACCGGTTTCAACCGGTCGGCGCGCAGACGCAGACGCTTGTTTTCGTCGGTCTTCAGTTCGATCGGTTCGTCGTCGGCGATGGTTTCGAGCGCGCCGCCAAGCCAGCGCCGGTCGCGGCGGAACAGATCGGCGAGCAGCGGCTCGAGCCGCACATTGCGCTCGCCGATGCGGATGCCCATCTCCAGATCGAACCAGCCGTCGCCTGCCTGATGCGCGGTGCCGTCGATCGCGTCGATCTCGATGATGTTGTAGCGGAACGCCGGCGCCATCGTTACGCGCCAGCCTTTGCTCACGAGGTCAGGCACCGCGTCATTGACGAAGGCGGACCAGGATTCGGCGTCGGGCAAACCGAGCATCGTGTCGGGTAGAAGCCGCGATGCGTACACGCGGCTGGTCGGGACTTTCTGCAACCCGGTCTTGCGCAATTCGAGCAGGCGCTTCTTCTCAGCTTCGTAGCGCCGGCGAATATGGATGACGTCGCCGCCGGGCATCGGCACAAGCGTGACGCTACTGTCGACGTTGATACTGACGCCGTCGTAATCGAAGCTGACACCGGCCAGCTCAACAGCCTCGGACTTGCGCTGCCCCGTCCTGGCCGTGGAAGGCAGCGCATGACTGTTGAGCGTCAGCACCGGCACCGGATCGACGTCGATCACGCGGATCGAGGACGCATCTTGCGTGGGCGGCAGCGGCAGATCGGGCGCGATCTCACGCAGCACCGAGGCGACGAGCGGCGCTTCGGCGAGCGAGATCGGCGGCATGGCGAGGTAGTCGGGCAACTGCTGGAACGGCAACGACGACTCGACGATGCCCGCTTCATTCGCGACGCCGTCTACATACCACACCGGCTCAGTGGGCAGCACCATGGTGGCGCGCGGCTCGGTGCACAGCACGGGCCGCAGGCGTTCATCCGCCAGCGGCTCCCATTCGATCCGTCCGGGCCGGTCGGCGCCGCGCGACAGCGGAGTCGGCCCCTCGTGACCCGGCGCCGGTTTGAGCTCGAAGAACAGGCGTCCCGTAGCAATCAGCTTTTGCAGCATCTCCGCGCCGCTGGTGCCGCGCAGAATGAACTGGCCGAAGTCCTCGCGTGAGCGGCCCAGCCACAGACCGCGCAGGATCGACAGGTCTTCGTCGGAGACGAATCTGGGTTGCTTGAGCAGGGCCGCTTCCACATTGCCCCAGGGCTCGTCGACTTCGACAATCGTGCCGTCCGGATTGCAGTGCGCCCGGTACAACACCACCTCATGGCGCATGTGGAACTTGGACCAGTTCAGCAGATAGGCCAGCGTTTGAGTACGCACGGCGCCTGCCTTCTGGGCGACCGCATCGGCGGCCTCGGCACGCGCGCGAAAACGCTCGAGCCAGCTGACCAGCTCGGGGCGCACACCGGACTGCGGCTGCGCTGCCGTTCCCGACGGCGTCTGCGGGTAGCCGGCGGACGGGTGCTCGTCGGCGCCGACGTCGACGTTGGTGATGTGGTCCATCTCGTTGTGATACTCGAGCTCGGCGAGCAGCAGCGCGGCGACATGCTTGCAGTTGCGGCCGACCGGGCAGGTGCAGTCGCCCTGCGCCCACGGTGAGCTGCCATCAGTACGAAACCGCACCCGCGTGTGGTAGGGCAGCACTTGTGTGCCTTGCACGTAGCCACTGAGCGTGGCGCCGTGCCATTTCACATTCGTGACGGCGCCGACCGACCGCGCCTTGGCGACCGTGTGGTCGCCGAGCCATTCCGCAATCCGTTCCCGATCAAAGAAAACTGACGACATCAGGGTTCATCCATATTCGAGCCGGCGGGGGCGACTATGCGCGGACGTTGAAGCGACGCGGCAGCCGATGAATGACGACTGCCGGTGCCGCTCGGTCCTGCATAGATTGCCCGTGGTAACCCGCCATTTTACGCGTTGGACGCAATTGGCTGTGGCAGTGCCTTGAGAGGCGCCGCACGGAGCGTAAAAGACTGGATTGGATTGGATTGGATTGGCTGGCCGTGGCGTGGCGGGAGCAGCCGGTTGGCAGGTCGACCTGGCGCATAGATCTGCTCAGCGCTTCCGCTTTCTCGAAGCATGGAGCCGATCAGCGCCCCCGCTTTCTCAGAGCGCGGAGCCGATCGGCCGGCCGGCTGCGCTGCCGTTTTCGGCATCCAACCCGGCGTCGCCATGCCTAGGTGCACCGACACTGACTTCCAGGCCGGCTGCCGCGAACACTTGAGCGAGCGCGGGTGCGGGCGCTTCGTCGGTGACCAGCAGATCGACCGCATCCGGGCCGAAAGCGTGCACCAGCGCGCTATGACCGAATTTCGCATGGTCCGCCGCGACCACGCGCCGCTCAGCCTGCGCGAAGGCCGCGAGCGAAAACACGACGTCGGCAGGTAGCACGTCCATGAAACGACCCTGCATGTCGATTGCGGTGACCGAGACGATCGCGTAGCGCACGTGGAACTGACGCAGGAAGGCGAGCACGCTGTCGCCGAAAGCGGCGGAGTCGTCAGCGCGCAGTTCGCCCCCCGCGATGAACACCCGATTGCCGTTGCGCGGCGCCAGCACGCGGGCGACTTCGATGGAATTGGTCACGACCGTGAGCCGCGAGCGCGCGGTGAGCGCCTGCGCGATGTGCAGACAGGTCGTACCGCCCTCGAGGATCAGCGAGTCGCCGTCCCGGACCAACTCGCCGATGCGCGCGCCAATCGCCTGCTTGCCCTCGCGGCTTGCCACCATGCGCCGCTGGAACGGCGGCTCGTCGAGCCGCTCGGGCAGCATGATCCCGCCATGGACCTTGATGAGCAGGCCGTCGGCGATCAGCGGCTTGATATTGCGGCGGATGGTCTCGTCGGAAACCTCGAAGCGGCCCGCGAGATCGGTTATCGTGCAGGTGCGCTGCTCGCGGACGAGTCGCAGAATTTCGGCTTGGCGCTGAGTGGAGAACATGGGGTTCAGACCGGAAGGACAGCGCCCAGTTTAGCAAACACCTCATAGTCCGCCAAGAAATCCCAACGCATTCCAATACAAACCCACATACAGCACATTAATGCTCAGCCCGCTCTCACTTCCGCCAGCAACTCCGGATGCCGATCCAGCACCTTCAACAATTTGATGAGCGCGAGCGGCGGCCTGGTCTTGCCATTCTCGTACCGCGAAAAAGCATTCACCCCGCCGCCGAAAATTTCCGCTGCCTCGCGCTGGTCCAGATCAAGCTTCTTGCGTACGGCGGCAATGAATGCGGGATCCACTTGCGATGCATTCACCTCTTTGTTGAAGGCCAGCATCATTTGACCCGTGCGGGTCGCTTCGTCCATGTCGAGCACCGCCTCTTCGCATGCAGGGCAATAGTCGCCCGTGACGGATTCGAAGATGGCCGTCTCCCCCTTGTAGACATAACGCATATTGCGCGTATCGCGCACCAGTTCGGCCGCTCCGCAGTTTGGGCATTTCATGCTCACCACTCCTTGAATGACACGACGAGGACGTCGTCGACCACCGTCAATTTCAAATAGACCATGCCTGCTTCGGTCATGGCGCAGTAGACGTCCTGCCAGACCCGATGGTCCGCGTACGTGGTCATGCTTTTTCGAAAATCCCGCCGATCGAGCGACATCAATGTCTCGACGATGGTTGCAGGCCCGAGGCCGAGTGCCGCAGCGCCAATCACGGCCGATTTCGTGATTCTGATCTTCCCTACCCGCGCCAGGTCCTGGACATCTGCCAATCGGCAGTGAGGCGTACTTTTTTCCAATCTCCCCCCTCTATATTAACCTACTTGGTTAAAAAAAGTAGCGTTGCCGTCTGTTACCGACGTATCTGCCATCGTCTTTGATCCGGCATTAATTAAATAGGTCGTTGCTTTTTGCCAAATTTTGTCGCAATCTACGCACGTCAATTCAACTCACTTCCACAAATGTCCACATTCATCCCGGTCCACGCGCGCGTCGTCATCATTGGTGGCGGCATCATTGGCTGCTCCGTCGCCTATCACCTCACGAAACTGGGCTGGACCGATGTGGTTCTGCTCGAACAGGGTCAACTGTCGTGCGGCACGACCTGGCACGCGGCCGGCCTCGTCGGCCAGTTGCGCGCGCAGGAAAGCATGACCAAGCTGATCCGCTACTCGACCGCGCTCTACGCCGAACTCGAAGCCGACACCGGCCTCGCGACCGGCTGGAAGCAATGCGGCTCGCTCTCGGTGGCTCGTACGGCCGAGCGGATGACCCAACTCAAGCGCACCGCCGCCGTCGCGCGCGCGTACGGCGTGGCGTGCGACGTGATCAGCCCGCAGGAAGCCGGCGATCTATGGCCGGTGATGCGCACCGACGACCTGCTTGGCGCCGTCTGGCTGCCCGGCGACGGCAAAGCGAATCCCACCGATCTGACTCAGGCCCTCGCCCGCGGTGCCCGCACACGCGGCGCACGGATCGTCGAGAACACCCGCGTCACGGCGATTCACACGCGCACCGCGCTCGAAGACAAGGCAAACGCCACGACCGGCGCACGCGAAGTCAGCGGCCTCGCGTGGCGCAACAAGGACGGCGAAGAAGGCACGATCAGCGCGGATGTCGTGGTGAATTGCGCAGGCCAGTGGGCCAAAGCGGTTGGCCGCCTGTGCGACGTAACCGTGCCGTTGCACTCGGCTGAGCACTACTACATCGTCACCGAACGCATTGCCGGCGTGCATCCTGACCTGCCGGTGATGCGCGATCCGGACGGCTTCATCTACTTCAAGGAAGAAGTGGGCGGCCTCGTGATGGGCGGCTTCGAACCGAATGCCAAGCCCTGGGGCATGAACGGCATCCCGGACAATTTCGAATTCCAGTTACTGCCCGACGACTGGGATCAGTTCGAAATCCTGATGGAAAATGCACTCCAACGCGTGCCCGCCCTCGAAACAGCGCAAGTGAAGCAGTTCTACAACGGCCCGGAGTCGTTCACGCCAGACAACAACTTCATGCTCGGCGAAGCGCCGGAGTTGCGGCGCTTTTTCGTCGGCGCGGGTTTTAATTCGATGGGGATCGCGTCGGCCGGCGGCGCCGGCATGGCACTCGCCGAATGGATCGTTGCCGGCACGCCGACCATGGACCTGTGGCCGGTCGACATTCGCCGCTTCGCGCGCTTTAATGGCAATGACACCTGGCTGCACGACCGCGTGAAGGAAACGCTTGGTCTGCACTACGCCATGCCGTGGCCGAACCGCGAACTCGATACCGCACGGCCGTTCCGCCGCTCGCCGCTCTACCCGATGTTGCGCGACCAGGGCGCGAGCTTTGGCAGCAAGATGGGCTGGGAGCGTCCGAATTTCTTCGCGCCAAGCGTGGCTGAAGCGAAGATCGACTACGCCTTCGGTCAGCAGAACTGGCTGCCGTGGAGCGGCGCCGAGCATCGTGCCTGCCGCGAAGGCGTGGCGCTGTTCGACATGACCTCGTTTTCGAAATTCCTCGTGAAGGGGCGTGACGCGCAAAGCGTGCTGCAAGGCATCGTCACCAACGATGTTGCGGTGCCGACCGGCACCACCGTCTACACCGGCATGCTCAACGAGCGCGGCACCTACGAGTCCGACTTCACGTTGACCCGCCTCGCCGACGATCAATACCTCATCGTCTCCGGCTCGGCGCAGACCACACGCGATTTCGACTACATCGAGAAATCGATCCCGCACGATAAGCACTGCATGCTGGTCGACGTCACCGGCCAATACGCGGTACTGGCGGTGATGGGACCGCGCTCGCGCGAGCTGCTGCAGAGCATCTCGAAGGCGGACTGGAGCAATGCGGCATTTCCTTTCGGCCAGAGTCGTGAAGTGGATATCGGCTATGCAACGGTGCGCGCCACGCGGCTCACCTACGTCGGCGAACTAGGCTGGGAACTGTACGTGCCGGTCGAATTCGCGGCGGGCGTCTACGAGACGCTGCAATCGGCGGGCCAACCGTTCGGCCTCGCCAATGCGGGCTACTACGCCATCGATTCGCTGCGCATCGAGAAAGGCTATCGCGCATGGGGCCGCGAACTGACGCCGGACTCGAACCCGTTCGAAGCGGGTCTCTCGTTCGCCTGCAAGCTCAATAAAGACATTCCGTTCCGTGGCCGCGAGGCCTTGCTGAAACTGCGCGCGGAACCGCTGCGCCGACGCATGGTCGTGCTCACCGCCGACGGCGCGGCCGATCGCATGCTGTGGGGCGGCGAGGCGATCCTGCGCGACGGCAAGCCAGTTGGCTTCGTCAGCTCGGCGGCCTTCGGCCACACGTTCGGCTGCCCGGTGGCGATGGGCTACATCAACAATCCAGACGGCGCGGCGGACACAGCGTATTTGAGCAGCGGCCGCTATGAGTTCGACGTAGCCGGCGACCTTCTGCCTGCCACCGTGCATCTCAAAGCACCCTACGACCCGCGCTCAGAACGCGTCAAAAGCTGATCGAACCGGAACCGCTCATGCCACACCTTGATAACAGCTACATCCTGAAGCTGTCGTGTCCCGATCAGCCGGGTATCGTGCATGCGGTTTCGGCCGCATTGCTCGAAAGCGGCGCGAATATCGTCGACTCCGCGCAATTCGGCGACCGCCGTACCGAGCGTTTTTTCATGCGCACGTATTTTCAGTTGCAAACCGGCGGCGACGCTTGCTGCGACGACCTGCGCAAGCGCTTCGAACCGCTTGCGCCACGCCTGAACATGCAATGGCAAATCGCCGATGCGTCGCACAAGCCGCGCGTTCTGTTGATGGTGTCGAAGATCGGGCATTGTCTGAACGATCTGCTGTTCCGCTATCGCACCGGACAGCTGAACATCGAGATTCCTGCGATTGTGTCGAACCACAAGGATTTCTACCAGTTAGCCGCGAGCTATAACATTCCGTTCCATCATTTCCCGCTCCAGCAGTCGACCCCTGCGGCGAGGGCCGCGCAAGAAGCGAAGATCTGGGAGGTGGTAGAGGAACACGCGATTGATCTGGTGGTGCTCGCGCGCTATATGCAGGTGCTGTCGGCGGACCTGTGCGAGAAGCTGGCCGGCCGGGCCATCAACATTCACCATTCGTTTCTGCCGAGCTTCAAGGGCGCCAAGCCGTACTATCAGGCTTACGACCGCGGCGTGAAACTGATTGGCGCAACGGCGCATTACGTGACGACCGATCTCGACGAAGGACCGATCATCGAACAGGCAGTTGAACGCGTGGACCACGCGATGGACCCCGACGAGTTGACAATGATCGGACGCGACGTGGAATGTGTCGCACTGTCGCGGGCAGTCAAGTGGCATCTGGAGCATCGCGTGATTCTCAACGGACATCGAACCGTAGTGTTCCGATAACGCCTGCCTGGTCGATCAGCAGGCTCGCCCCCAGCCCTGCGGCACAGCGCTGCCCTTGCCAGAACGACCTGGGCGGCGCTTCCCTCAAGCCCGGCGCCCGCCGCGCGCCATACTCGAAAAGACTCCGTCGCGGCGGATCAATCCATGAAACAACGCTGCCGCGAGATGCAACAGCACCGTGGCAAACAACGCGAATGCCAGCCATGTGTGCAGGGCACGCAGTACCGCGAACAGTTCGACGTTGTGCGGTGCAATTGGCGGCAAATGCAGCGGGCCATATAGCGTGATCGGATATCCGGCCGCGGATAGCATTGCCCAGCCGATCAACGGCATTGCCGCCATCAGCGCGTAGAGGACCCGATGCGAAGCCTTGGCCGCGATGCGCTGCGGCGCCGGCATGTCTGCCGGCAACGGCGGACTACCACGCCTGATACGCACGCTCGCACGCAGTATCACCAGCAACAACAGCGCAATGCCGAGCGGTTTGTGAATCGCGATCAGCGTGTTATGCGCATGCGACACCGTCGCAACCATTCCCACGCCGATGAACAGCATCGCGATGATCAGCGGCGCCATCGTCCAATGCAGGAGCCGCGCGAGCGGACTGAAATGTGCGTATGCCGGCTTCATGACCGACCTCCGTTTGTCTGCGTTTGATGAATCTCGGGATGCAGCGTTTCTTCACGCGTACGGCGCTTGTACGACAGCGCGTACGCAGCCGAGCGCGCGGCGAGCAACGGGTCGTCCGACGGTTTGATACCGGCCGGCAAAATGGTGGGATCGAAATTGACGTCACGGCAGGCACCGTTTTCCTGCGATGTCGTGTGATCGATCACCAGCGTGCCCGCGTCGATCTGTTGATGATCGTCGGCCCATTGCATCGTCGCGTCGTCGGTGGGGTCGCCCGGTCGCGCGACCGTCAGGATCAGATGCCAGCGCAACGGTCCGCTTTGCAGGCGCTGGTCGAGATCGGTCTCGAGGAAATTCTTTTCGGCCTTTTGCGCATCGGTAATCGGCGCGTACGGCGTCTCCGGCACCATCGCCCAACGCACCGCGCGACTATTGCCCGCGTAGTCGGTAAAACGAAACGCGTTGATGCTGTAATACGCAGCGTTCGCCAGGCTCGATGACGGCGGATGCGCTTTCACCCATGCCTGAAACGGCTTGGTTTCCGGATTCGCGGCGTAAAACGCTTTCAGCTTCGCCGGGTCTGGCTTACCGGTCGCGGCATCCGGTTTGGACGCAAGCAGTTGCTGATAAAACTGCTCGGGCGTATGCACGGCAAAAACGGGCGTCGAATTCATCCCCGTCCGCCACTGCTCGCCGTTCTGCAACTGAAACAGCAAGGCCATGCTGCGCACCGGCGAACTGGTGTCGCGCGCCGATGGGTTGCCGCCCGGCACAGCAAAGCGGCCCGTGACCGGCGTGCGGCCAGCAACAAACACCGCGGCGCGCGACAGCACACCACCATCGCCATTACTGTCGAAATAGCCCGCCACGCATAGACCCTTTGCATGATTGCGGCGGTAGCCGGGATGTGGCTGGCCGGCCACGGCTTCGAACGTATTGATGAAACGCGGCGCGCTGAGCCGCCCCGGTGTCAACCAGCCCGCCGTATAGGCAAAGCCGCCGGCCAGGACTGCAACGACCGCGCCGATCGCGGCGAGCCGGCATGGCACACATATAGGCTTAGTATTGGGAACGGATGGTTTTGTCACAACGACTCCTTGACGCTCGAATAGATGCACTCATCGGCTAACACCGCATTCGGTGATCTATTCCATTCGAGATCCGGCGTGTCCGTTCGCTACGCACGCCGGATCCCGATCGCGTCAATTGACGTCACCCGCCGACGCGCTGCCGCTCGCGACATGGCTCGCGGCGGCCGCCTGGGCGGCGAGCGCTTCCTTGTGCTGCTCCACCTGCCGTGCGAAGACGGGATTCACGTCCGGATACGATGCGTCGGTCACATAGTTGAGGCCGTTCTGTTGGGCTTCGATCAATTCCTGGTACACCTGAGCACGTGTCTTACCTTCTGAAAAAGCGCTCGACGAAGCGGCGAGAATGACAACGGACAATGCTGCAAAAGTGATCTTCTTCATGATGAACTCCTGTGAGTTTTGTGCGGGCTTGCATGAGGGAGAACCACGAGTTCGTGACTTTTATTCCTGCATTGGCGATTCAAAAAAAACAAACTTCGAACCCGGAATAAACTCACACCTGCGCGTGTTCGCCACTCGATAGCTGAAATCCGACAACCGCCAAAATCATGACCTCAACCGACGTCCCCTCCGACTCGCCGCTTTCCGAAGCGGACATTCAGGCGTATGCCGATGGCACGCTGACGCCGGAACGCGCTGCGTTCCTGCAGGACTACCTCGGCAAGGACCCGGCGGAAGCGCGCAGGGTGGCGTTCTACGGCAGGCTGAACGCGCAGATGCAGCAGGCCTTCCAGACAACGGAGGAACCCGTTTCGAGCCAGGCAGAAGGATGGCGCGGCACGCTCGGTCAGCTGAAGGCCGCGAGGCGTCCGGGCAAAGCGGCAAAAGCGTTCGGCACGCTCGTTCTGACGCTAGCGGCCGCCAGCGGCTGGCTTGCCGCCACTCAGGTGTCCCGTCAGGCACTCGACAATGCCGCCGTGATGGCGCTGGCAGAAACCGCCGACGCACAGTTTTCCGCTGCGTCGCCCACGCGAACCGACGTGTCCGCGCCCAACCTCGCGGCAATCGGATTGCGATTGGTAGATCAAAGGGTCCTATCGCTCGGCCCATTCCAACGCGCCAGCGAATTCGTCTATCTGAACGGCGACAACCGGCCGGTGGTGCTGATTTCGACGCTCGCATTGCTGGCGCCGGCTCAGCCGCAATGGGCCGCCCACCGCATCGGCGAGATCCGCCTGTTGACCTGGACGGTCCGGCGGCAACGCTTCGTGGTCGCCGGCGACGCCCGCACCCACGGCCTGATGCGCGCCGCCGACGTGATGACCATGCGGTAAGTCCGCGCCAGATTTTCGCAACGCGGCAAAAAACAACGGAATAAAATGCGCCCACGCGTGTTTGCACCTCGAATACGCGTGGTGGTTCAATCGACGGCCGCCCACCCGGCGCCCACGAGAAGCCCCACGATTGGGATAAACAATGGATGTCCGTGACGAGTTGATGGAGCATGTGCCGCGCTTGCGGCGCTATGCGCGAGCGCTGATCAACAATCGCGATCTCGCCGACGATCTGGTGCAGGACACGCTCGAACGCGCGCTCGGCCGCACCGGCATGTTCCAGCCCGGCACCGACCTGCGTGCGTGGCTGTTCACAATCATGCATAACGTGTTCGCCAATCAGGCACGCAAAGCTTCGGCGCGCGCCGTCCACGTGGCGGTCGACGACGACAGCGTTCACGAGAGCGAATTTGCCGTGCCGTCCGATCAGACCCGTTCGCTGGAAATGCGCGACCTCGACTATGCGTTGCAGCGTCTGCCCATGGAGCAGCGCGAAGTCGTGCTGCTGGTCGGCCTCGAGGAAATGAGCTACGCCGACGTTGCCCTTGCGCTGAACATTCCGATCGGCACGGTGATGTCGCGCCTTTCGCGCGGGCGCGAGCGGCTTCGGGCATTGATGGCGGGCACGCAGCCCGGTGCAAAATTACAGGTGGTGCGATGAGCGACCAACACATGCCGATCGGCGAAGAAGACCTGCACGCGTACGTGGACGGCACGCTGTCCGACGAACGACGCGTCGAGGTAGAGCGCGCGCTCGAACAGAACCCCGAGTTGGCCACGCGCGTCAGCGATTATTTCTCGCTGAACAACATGTTCCATGAACGCTATGACCGGGTGCTCAGCGAGCCCGTGCCGAAACGCCTGCAGGCGCCCGCAGCCAGTGGGCGCCGTTGGCGCATTGCCGCCAACTGGCCGCAGTTCGCCGGGATGGCTGCGGCGCTGGTGATGGGCGTGGGCATCGGCGTGGGCACGCATATGGGGCAGGACGTGATTGCGCCGGTCGCCGGTCACTCGTCGGACACGCGGCCCGTTAACGCGGATAGTTCCGAGGGTTTCGCACGGCAAGCCGCGGTGGCGCATGTGGTTTATATGCCCGCCGTCGACCGTCCGGCGGACATGAATGCCGATCACGAGCAGGATTTCGTACAGTGGCTGTCCAACCGGCTCGGCACCAACGTGCATCCGCCGATTCTTTCGAAGAGCGGTTTCAATTTGTCGGGCGGCCGCCTCTTGCCGGGTGCCGATGGGCCGACCGCGCAATTCATGTATCGCGGGCCAAACGGCGAACGCGTGACGCTGTGCATTTCGCATCGTCAGGTGAACTCGAACACCACCGCGTTCAAGCTGTATCAGGACGGACCGGTGAACGTGTTCTACTGGGTGGACGGCGACTTTGGCTATGCGGTGTCAGGCGGTATCGATCGCAAGGTGTTGTTGCAACTGTCGCATGACGTGTATTCGCAGTTGACGGGGGTCGCGCCGGGTTGAGGTGCCACATCGCGGCGCAATAGCGGGTTCAGTTTGCTGACCCGCTGCCGCGATCGAGCGACGCTGCACGCATCGCGTCGCTCGGATTGGTGAAGAACTGCTGACGTAATTGCGCGATTTGCGCATCGCGTTGCTGAGGCGGCAAATCCTGTTTATCGATCTGCGCGCGCTGGCTTGCGTAGTCCGCATAGCGCGCTTGCCAGGCGTCGTCGGCTTGCTGCATCTGTACGACGCGCTGCGCCGCTTCCGGCCCAAGGGTCTGCGTAATCTGCGCACGCATCGTATCGAGCGAACCGCCCTGCTTCTGCGCCTGACCGATCGCATCGAGTGCGGCCTGCTGCTGACGCGCACGCTCGTGGACCGCGCGGGTTTCCGGCGGCAATGCCGCGTCTAGTGCGGCGAGACGCGCCGTTTTTTGCGCCGCGCTCAACGAGCTATCTGATGCAATGCGCAAGCGCGCCAAGTCAGTGTGTTGCTGCTGTGATTCAGCGCCGAAGAACGGCTCGTTCCATTCGCCCATCAGCCGGGTGCCTAACGCGTCGCGCTGGTCGAGCGAGAGTTGCAGCGCATCGAGGTCCGGCTTTGCGCCGCTCTGGCTTTGATTTTGGCTTTGAGTCGGGGCGTTCTGCGGCACTTGTGCGAGTGCCGTGAAATATGCGTTGTAGCGCTGCCAGACAGTCACCGCTTCATCGGCGGCCGGTGTGCCGTCGAGTTGCGCGGCGATCTGGCGACGCACCAATGCATCGAGCACCGCGGCGGAGATTTCGTTTTGCGTCGTCAGAAAGTAATCGAAGAAGTCGCGGACCGCACGCGTGCGCGCGAGGTGACCGTGGCCGTCGGTTGGCAGATGCGGCGGTGACGAACCGTCGAGCGAAGCGGGCAATGCGCCGGCCATCGAGGCGCCGGTGGCCATGCCCTTGCTCGAAGCGAGCGCGGTTTGCACGGAACTCGCTGCATTCGCCGCGTGCAACGCTGACGCATCACGCGCGGACGGCGGCCGGTTCAGCCACAATGCGGCACCGGCCGACACCGCGCCCACCGCCACGAAAGCCAGCCACTGACTCCGCGCACTGCCCCGCTGCCGATTCCATCGCCGCATCCGTTCACACGCCTTGTGTCTTCAACCGGTTTGCCTGCGTGCGGATCACCGCGACAGGATCCGCTGCATTCGCGCCGCGCACGCCGAGCAACTGGTTGATTTCGTCCAGATGGTTCCACTTGTAACTCGTGCCGAGTACTTTGCCATAGAGTGCGCTGCACACCGAGACAAGGCCGTCGTTCTGCCCCGACTGGCGGCTCAGCATGATCGCGCCGGTGCCGTACAGAACGAGTGTCGACGGATCGAGGACGTTCGCTGAATCGATTAGCGCGACGCTAGTGTCGGTCGCGCCCGCAATGCCGAGTACCGAAGTCGGCTGGATCGCACTGCCCGCCCACGAGTACAACAGATGCGTGTTGCCGTTGACGGTTTCGGTCGCCGCACCGGTTTGACACGAACCCGGCGCACCGAGACCGGCGCTCGGATAGCGCAGGTTGTATGCCGCGGCGTTCGCCGTGGTCAGCGTTTGCAGCGCGGCGGCGGCATTCTGGTTGGTGTTGTGATTGCTACTCGTCAGGATGCCGAATATATTCGCAAAGGCGCCGATGATCGGTGTTGAAAGACCTGTCGGATCCTTTTGCAACGCATCCTCCACGAAATCGGCGAACTCCGAGCCGCGATGCGGCGTGCCGATCGTGGTGACCGAAGCGACGAGTTCCGGCGCTACCGCCGCGACGTAGCGTGAGGTCAGGCCGCCCTGGCTGTGGCCGATCAGGTTCACTTTTTGCGCGCCGGTTGCGGCCAGAACCTGCTTCACGTATGCGAGTAGCTGTTCGCCTCGGCCGTTCGGACCGTCGTCGCTTTGAAAGCCCGACAGGTTCGCCACATACACGGTTGCGCCGTGTTGCTGGAGATCGGACTGAATGCCGTACCAGTAGTCGAGCACGCCGAGATATTTGTCGGTGCCTGTGAGGCCATGTACGAGGATGATCGGATAGCGGGTTGCCGCATAATCGTCGGTGCTGGTGGTCGACGTCGCGGCGACTGCGCGATCGATACCGGCTGGTGTGGCGAGTGTCAAAAGAACGGCGAGCGGAGCATTGGCAACAGCAGCAGCGATCGCCCAGGCGACGATGCGAGAACCCTTCGATTTCGACATGTGACGGCCTCCGGTTGCGAAGTCCGCGTATTTAGCTATACAAATCGAGTGAGGGCAATAGAGCGGGAACTCCAAACTGGTTATGCTACGGTTCGGGTTGAGGGTTTATCGCCGTGTTGCGATGCGGTGAGCATTGAACGTATCGAGTTCGATAATGCTGCCTGGATTCGGGCTTGACTTGACTAGCTCCCGCGGCGTAACCCCAAGCAAGCGCCCCATCCAATGCGCCATATGGCTCTGATGCGCGAAGCCCGTCTCCAGCGCGATCTGGCTCGCGCTCAGTCTGCCTTGCAGCAACAGCGCTCTTGCCTGCTCCACTCGCCGCCGCACCACATACTGATGCACCGGCATACCGAGCGTCTCGCGAAACAGCACCTTGAAATGCGGCACACTCAACTCGGCATGCGCGGCCAGCTCGCCCAGCGTGAGGCGTTGATCGAGATGCGCTTCGATAAACTCGATCACACGAGCGGCGGTCTTCGGCGCAAGCGTGCGGCGCTTGTTCTCGAGCTTGTCGAGCACCGGCGCGCTGCCAATCAGCCGCACCACCATCGCCGTACACAGACTCTCGGCATACAGCGGATCAGAAGCATCGTCCGCTTCGAGTTCGGCGCGTAACGCCCAGGCCAGATGCTGAAAGCGCGGGTCGCGCATCTGAAATTGCGGGCGAAGCTGCGCATCGCTCGTTTTCAATTCCAATTGTTCGATGGTCCGCTGCGCAAACGCTTCAGCGATCCACACGCTGAAAATCGTGCAGGCGGATTCGTCGGTCCACTGCCCGTCAACGCCCGCAGGAATCACATCCGCATCGCCATGCGCCTGAATCCGCGAATAGCGGCGCTCGTTGCACATGCAACGCGCCTTGACCGGCGCACCGACATGCACGCCCACGCGATGATGCTTGAGCGCCGGAATCCGGTGCAGCCCGGCTGACACGTTGACGAGCTCCGCGCCGAAGCCTTGCCAGCCAAGGGTCTTGCTTGAGCGCAATGCTATGCGGGAACCACTGTGCGGCTGCGGTATCGGTGTCACTGCATTCATTGCTTCCCCTCGTGGATGGCGACCAACGTGCATGCATTGTGCTGCGTTTTTCCTGGCTTTGCTTGATCCGCGCTGCCTCAACCCGCATGTTGCGCCGCCACAAAGCAAAACAATCATCCGAATCTGCGCATGGTGATCCGTGTCCGCGCGTTTCTCTATCCGTGCCTCCCTAAGATGGCGGCATACCGACCCAGGAAGGAGTTCAACGTGTTCGTCATCTTTGGAGCAGCAGGTAACGTAGGCAGAGTGAGCGCCGCGGCATTGCGCCGGGCGGGCCGTGAAGTGCGCGCAATCGTGCGTGACGGCAAGCAAGGTGAGGTGTTAGCGGAAATCGGCTGCGAAATCGTCATTGCTGATCTGCTCGACCCGGCTTCGGTAGCGCGCGCGATCGAAGGCGCATACGCGGTACAAATGCTGTGCCCGGTACCGCGTGCAGATGCCGATCCCGCGAACACGATGCGGCGCATGATCGACGTGAGCGCCAACGCCTTACGCGCGAACCCACCGCAACGCGTGCTCGCACTCTCCGACTACGGCGCGGAACACGCCAACGGCACGGGCATCACGACGCTGTTTCACATCCTCGAAACGCAACTCGCACCCATTGCCGCACAGTTGACGTTTCTGCGCGCGGCGGAACACATGCACAACTGGGCTCGCGTATTGCCTATCGCGCTCGCGAGGGGCGTGTTGCCGAGTCTGCATCATCCGTTGAGCAAGCTGTTTCCGACGGTCGCCGCAGAGGATGTGGGCCTGCTGGCCGCCGAGCTATTGCTCGACGACAGACCGGCCAGGGTGTCGCCGCGAGTGGTCAGTATCGAAGGCGAGGCACGCGTCAGCGCGTTGGACGTCGCACGCACGCTCAGCGAGTTGGCGCACCGTCAGATCACGGCCCGTGAAGTGCCGCGTAACGAATGGGCCGCCATGCTCCAGGGCGCGGGACTCGGCGAGAACCACGCGCGACTCATCACGGATCTGTACGACGCACACAACGCGGGCCGCATCGACGTCGAAACGGAGATCAGCGAGCGGCGCTTCGGTGCGACCGCGCTTGCGGGCGTGTTTGCGTCGATCCTGGCGCGCGTTGCAGTGACGTCAACTGCAAGCGCTACTTCAACTTCAACTTCAACTGCGCACTAGACAGCACACGCGATAGGAGAAACAGCATGCATACCTGCCCTCTGCTGCGCGCATCGATGGAACCGCAAAAAATCGCGGCGCATCGAACGCCGCAAACGCGCGCGGCCACGAGCACCCGCTATTGGGTGGCAATCTCGGCGAGTCTTGTGAGATTAGTCGGCTGGCGAGCACTTCGGGACGTGCTCAACGCGATTCCCGACAGCAACGATGACTTTGGCTTGTTCTGAGCCGCCGTGGCTCCGCTCGACTCGGCGCGTCATAGATTCGCCGTGGAGACGGCGTACCTATGGCAAAGGCCGCCAGCATAACAACACAATAAGTTGACGAAATCGACGCTCCAGCACCGGCCGCCGTTTGCACAAGGCGGCCGGCGCCCATGCGCCGCTTATTCGTTTTCGTCGAAGTAGTGCCCAAACTTCAACTGCTTGGTGCGGATATAGCGCTCGTTTTCCTCGCGCATCGGAATCGCCAGCGCGACCCGCTCGCATACCGGAATGCCGTGCTTCGACAGCGTGTCGAACTTCTCCGGATTGTTGCTCATCAGGCGCACCGAGGTGACCTTCAGCGTGCGCAAAATGCCCGCCGCCGAATCGTATTCGCGTGAATCGTCGGGCAAGCCGAGATCGAGATTGGCCTCGACGGTGTCACGGCCCTGCTCCTGCAATGCATACGCGCGAATCTTGTTCGACAGGCCAATGCCGCGCCCTTCGTGGCCACGCAGATACAACAGCACGCCGCAGCCTTCGGCCGCGATATAGCGCAGCGCCAGATCGAGCTGCTCGCCGCAATCGCAGCGGTAGGAGCCGAGCACGTCGCCCGTCAGGCACTCGGAGTGGAGGCGCGTCAACACGGACGATTTGTTTGCGACATCGCCCATCACGAGCGCGAGATGCTCGGCGCCGCTTTCGGCCACGCGAAACACATAGGAAGTGAACGTGCCGTAGCGCGTGGGGAGCGTGGCGGTGGCGTCGAGGACGACGCACTCGCCGCTGATTGCGCCGTCTGCTGCTGGCGACGGATCGTGAGACGTGAGCATGGCTTTAGACAATGGTGCTGACATGAGCCCGATCAAACCGGGGATAAGGTACGGACTGGGAGTTTACCGCTAATCGGCGCGACGCACCCGGATGTCCCTGCGCCGCGCACGGAACCGGTGCGGCGGCGCTCGGTATCCCGACTAAACGTGTCGCGCGCCAAAGGTATTCCCGAAGTACTTCGGCTGCGCGTCGCGCCTATACTGGAATGGCCTGTCCCTCACGACAGCGCGCCGCATCGGCGTGCTGCACTGCGAAACGGAGCCGCTCCATGACAAGCGTTGCACAACTTCTTAAAACGAAACCGGACAACACCATCGTCTTCACGGTCGGGGCCGACGATTCCGTCTACGAGGCAATCAAGCTGATGGCTGAAAAAGGCATCGGCGCGCTGGTCGTGACGGACGGCGACAGCATCGCCGGGATCATCACGGAGCGCGACTATGCGCGCAAGGTCGTCCTGATGGACCGTTCGTCGAAGGCCACGCCGGTGCGCGACATCATGAGCAAAGCCGTGCGCTTCGTTCGTCCCGACCAGACCACCGACGACTGCATGGCGCTGATGACGGAACGGCGCATGCGCCACTTGCCGGTGATCGAAAACGACCGCCTGGTGGGCATGGTATCGATCGGCGACCTGGTGAAGAACATCATCGCCGAGCAGCAGTTCACGATTCAGCAACTGGAGTTCTATATCCACGGCGAACGGCCCTGAGGTTCGCCGCCTTTCGCACGCCGCAGGGCACGTCGGGCGTCATACGCTGCCGCAACAGGGCGCAAAAAAAGCCCAATCCTTGAAAGAGGTTGGGCGAAGCTACCTTGCGGCAGCGGAGGTCCTTGAATGGTGAACCGCAACCTTACGCGGCACTGCGGATTCGTTTAACTGGCGGCACACGCTGCTGGGTGCCGCCATCGGCAAAACACAATCTTCTTCAATGCGCGCCGCATAAGCCACATAAGGCGCGCATTTCCGTACTTCCATGAACTGCTTGTTAATCGCGGGACGTGCGTGAGGATATCCTTCGCACGCTCCGCCCCGCTTTGATCAACTGCCGGAGAAACGGGCCGGTTATCGTCGAAATCAGTTACCGAAATAAACCGACTTCGGGCCGGACATCGGCTGGACCACGCCACCCGCCTGCGACGAACCGTTCACCGCGCCACCGTAACCGCTGGTATCCGCGACTGGTTCCTGCGTCTGTGCGACGGCCGGGTTCTGCGCCTGGACACGGCTTTCGGCGGCTTGAACGTCAGCCGGGTAGTTCGGGTCGTTGCTCGTGCCCGGGTTGTAGCCGGCTTGCTCCAACTGGATCAATTGATTGCGGACGTCCGCGCGGGTCGCAGGCTGGTCACCCGATTGAGCGAACGAAGCGACCGGGGCGGCGAGAATGGCTGCGATGGCGACTGCCTTGATGATCGATTTCATGATGACTTACCTCCAGACCTGGTTTTTTTGATTCGCTCGCCACACCATGTGAGAAGCGACTAGTTTCAGTCTAGTCACCCGATTGTCGAGGGAAAACCCTTGATTTCGAGATACATAATTGTTGAAAACGCAAGAATGCGGCGAAACTTGCTGTTTGCATATCTTGAAGGGATAGCTTTACCGTAATAATTGTCGGGATCGTAACCCTTTGCGTCTGACGTTTCGAAAATGCGCCCGACTGGGCCAGTTTTGCCGCATTGCTTCGCTTGTCGCCGGTCAAATTTGCCCGTTCGCCAAAGCGTCGGTATGCGGCGGCAGCAGCAGTTTTCGCGGCCCACTGACGAACACGCTGCCCGGTTCAAAGAACCGTAGCGGCTGATGCATCTCGCGCGACAAACCAACGCGCGTTGTGACGCCTATCGGCACGTCCCCTGTCTCTATCCCGCCGATCCACAGATCGCGCCCGGTGCAAAGATCGCGGCCGTCGAACGACTGACCGATACCCAAGGCCATGGTGAGCCGGCCCGGGCCACGCGCGAGGTCGCGCAGCGGCACGCCTGGCCGCCGCGCCTCCATCATGGGCAAGCCTTCCAATGGCTCGATGGCGCGCAGCAGAATGCCGGCGCCAATCCCCTCCGCTTCCGCGGACATGTTCAGCATGTAAGAAAGCCCATACGTCAGCCGGACATAGGCATAGCCGGGGGCGAGGAACATCGCGCCGTTGTATGGGCGACGGCCTAAAAACGCGTGGCTGGTCGAATCGCCTAGCGGATAGGCCTCGGTTTCGACTATCCGCCCGCTCATGCGGCCTTCGGGAAGATCGTGCACCAGGTATTTGCCGACCATGAAGCGCGCCAGCGCGACCGTATCGAGCGGTAATTCGTCACGAAGCAATGGGAGGATGGGCAGCGGCTGGGTCGGCATGCGGTTCGGACTGGTTGTGAAGCGCAAAGCGCAGGGTTCGAGGATGCGCTACGGACGCGTGAACAGGCATGCCGCCCGCGCGGCAGCAAGCGATAGTGCGCCATCGGTCTGCTTTCATCGGCCCATTCGTTGTACCTGAACCTCACTTCCGGGCAGGGTCGCATTCACCATGGCACTAATTGGAGTATCGTGTGTTTCCGGCTTGCAGGACAGCCTTTGCCGGTATGGTGTGCCCAGACTCACCCATCATCTTACAGACTGAAAGAAGTTGCACGACCCGCAGCAGCGTTCCATTCAGATTTGATCCCGAAGTACCCGCTGGTGCAGTACATCGGCCTCATCCGGGGCCGTCGTATTCATGACAATAGGAGAGAGTTGAATGAAAGCATTCCAGGCAATCAAGATGATCGGCGGCGCGCTGGTCGTTCTGGCGTCCGTCAATGCGTACGCCCAGAGCAGCGATGCGGCAGCTCCGGCTGCGCCGACAGCAGCTTCGTCGGCACCTAGTGCCAAGTCGGTCAAGAAAGCCGACCGTGCATTGGGACGCAAGGTACGCACCGCGCTGGCCAAGACCAAGGGCCTGAGCGTGGCCAACATCACCGTCCGCTCGCGTGGCGGCGCAGTGACGCTGGCCGGCACGGTGCCTGAGCAACCGCAAGTCGACCTGGCAACCCAGACCGCGCAAGGCGTGGCGGGCGTGACCTCGGTCAAGAACGCCCTGACGATCCGTCCGGTCGGCCAGTAAGCGCATCCATCCGTCGTAGCGCTACATCCGGACGCAATGCTTCTCAGCACGCGGCGCGTCCGGACCGAAATATCCGGCTTCTTTCCCGTTTCTTTCCCTTGATTTATTAGCTCTGCAGTTCCGTACCATTGATGGTGTTTCAGCCATCGCAACCGCGCTGCGTTTTCCGCGCCATCCTGCGTACGTCATTTCTTCAGACGCAGAACAACCGCTGGTTGGCATGCCGCCTTCGCCAGCGCATCGGCACACGCTGTCCCTCAGACTTACAAAACCTCGTTCGTTGAAAATTATCCTTTATAATTTAACGCGTTAGGACGTGTTCTTGACAGGATGGATTAGCATTCGCGCTAGCGTCCACGTTTCACGGGCGCCCGTCTGCGCCCGTCGCGCCAGTCCCAAGCAACCCGAACAAGCACCGAAAGGAAGCCCTGAATGACCACGCCCGCGACCGTTTTGCCCCGCTGGACCATCGCCGCGCCCTTCGTCGCGTGGATCGTGCTGGGTGTGGCTTATGTCCTGCCGGGCAACGGGCTGCTGCTCGCGCTAATCGGCGTGGCACTGTGCGCGGCCGTGTTCACAGCGGTGCACCATGCGGAAGTGGTCGCGCATCGGGTCGGCGAGCCGTTCGGCACCCTGGTGCTGGCGGTGGCCGTGACGGTGATCGAGGTCGCACTGATCGTTTCGGTGATGTTGACGTCCGGCCCCGAGAAGGCCGGCCTCGCGCGCGACACCGTGTTCGCCGCGGTGATGATCGTCTGCAATGGCATCGTTGGCATTTGCCTGCTGGTGGGTGGCATCCGGCATCGCGAGCAGGACTTTCAGAGTCGTGGCGCCGCAGCGGCGCTGGCGGTGCTCGCGTCATTGTCCGTGTTGACGCTGGTCATGCCGAACTACACGACGACTAGCGCCGGCCCGCTTTTGTCGTCGTCGCAACTGGCTTTCGCGGGGGTGTCGTCGCTGGTGTTGTATGGGGTGTTCGTGTTCGTCCAGACCGTGCGGCATCGCGATTACTTTCTTGCCGACGTCCCGGACGAGGACGTCCATGCCGCCCCACCGAGTATCGGCGTCGCGCTGGCCAGCGGCGGTTTGCTGGTGGTGTGCCTCGTCGCCGTCGTCTTGCTGGCGAAGGTGCTCTCACCCGTGGTCGAAACCGCGGTGAAAAACGCGGGTGCGCCGCCCGCCGTGGTCGGCATTATCATCGCCGCGCTCGTGCTTCTGCCGGAAGGACTCGCGGCCGTGCGCGCGGCGCGGGCCGACCGCTTGCAGAACAGCCTGAATCTCGCGCTCGGTTCGGCGCTGGCCAGTATCGGGCTGACCATTCCGACGGTCGCCGCGGTGTTCTTGTGGACCGCCCAGCCGCTCATACTCGGTATCGACGGCAAGGAAACCGTGCTGCTGATGCTCACGCTGGTCGTCGGCACCCTGACGCTCAGCAGCGGACGCACAACGATCCTGCAAGGCGCCGTGCATCTGTCGCTGTTCGCGGCATATCTGTTTCTGTCCTTCGCGCCCTGACGATAAGCGTGAGGCCCGCGTTCTACCGGAACAACGGGCTCGTTCTTACTCTTCCCAATGCTCGGTGATCCAGTCACGAAACAGATTCAGTTTCTGCTGATGCGCGACTGAATCCGGATATACGAAGTAATAGCGCCAACCGGTCTTAAGCACCATATCGAACGGGCGCACGAGGCGCTTGGCCGCAACGTCTTCGTCGATCAAAGCAAGGTCGCTAATGGCGACACCGAAGCCCTGCAACGCGGCGTTGGTCGCCATGTCGAGCGTGTCGAAGCTCGGGCCGTGCTCAGCGTCGATACCTTGTGTATTGGCGGCATCCACCTCAGCGACCTTGGCGAGCCACATCTTCCAGTCGCGATGATCGCGTGTTGGATGCAGCAGCGTGTGGCGCACCAGATCCGCAACCTCGCCCAGCGGTTTGTCTTTCAACAGATCCGGCGCGCACACCGGCGTCAGACGCTCCTCGAATAACGGCACCGCCTGCACATCCGCCCCCGGCGACGAGCCATAGATGATCGCCGCATCGAACGGCTCGAGCTGAAAGTCGACGTCGTGCTGCCAGGTCGTGGTGATCTGAACGTGCAGCTCGGGGTACTCCGCCTGGAAGCGCATGATCTTCGGCAACATCCAGCGCATTACACAAGTCGGCACTTTCAGTGCGAGATCGGTCCGCTGACGCGTGAGGCGCAGCGATATCTCTTCAATACGCGCGAAGCTCTCCTTTACGGCCGGCAGCAGCAATTCGCCTTCGGCAGTCAGCGTCAGACCTTTTGCATGGCGTTTGAAGAGCGGAAACTTGTAGTAATCCTCGAGCGCGATGATTTGCCGGCTCACCGCGCCTTGCGTCAGGCATAGATGGTCAGCGGCACGCGTGAAGCTGCGATGCCGCGCGACGGTTTCGAAAATTTGCAGCGCGTTGAGCGGCGGGAGACGTCGCATCTGGGAAGTCCAGTCCGGAATCAGAAAAAGTCATTGCTCGGGTGGGCGGCGTTGCGTGCCGTCACGCCCTTTGAACCCACAGGATACGCGATCAGAATGTTCCGCACGCGTTGCACGCTGGCAAACGCGCATGCATTTCGCTCATGACGCGGCCACCCACTCCAGCCTGGACGCACCCGCTTGCACCGATTCGGGGCAAGTCCCGCCGCACACCGCACCAGAACCGAGCTTTCCTCATACCTCCTCCACGCTCGTCCGCGCAAAAAAATCATGGACGTTAACCCCGATACGCCACTCTCCCGGCGTTCCGACGGATCGCAGCAAAGCCGTCGCTAGCGTCGCGCAACGGCCGGCCCATGAGATTCCGTCATGCGCTCCATGCGCATATTTCGTTTGTTGGAGGATTTTGGCAAACCTAGAGTGCATCCACACGCAACGCATCCGGCATTGCGTGCGGCTGGGTATCACAGGCAGCGCACATGGGCGATGCAGCGGCAGCGGTCAGAGCGAAACTCACCAGGCAACAGGCGTTCAACACAGGAGACCGCCATGCAAGAGATCAAACGGGGTAGAAGGCAGGCCATCAAAACGATCGGCGCAGCGCTCGCGGCATCCGCCTTGCCGATGCCGTTCATCAATCTGCGCGCGCAGGAGCACAACTTTTCCGGCAAGACGCTACGCTTGCTGACCTGGTCGGACGACACCGGCGCGGCCGCTTTGCGCAACATCGCCGCCACGTTCATGGCGAAGACCGGCGCCAAGGTCATCGCCGATCGCGCCGACGGCACCTCCGGCATGGTCGCCAAGGTCAAGGCCGCGGGCGATCGCCCCACTTATGATGTCATCACGCTGGCCGGCGTCGGCGCGGCGGGTCTTGGTGACGCGGGTCTCCTGATGAAGCCCGATCTCGACAAACTGCCGAACCTGAAGGACGTCGCGCCGCAATATCGCACGGGCGCGAATGGTTTCGGCGTCGGTTACCTGCTGTGGTCGGACGGCTTGATCTACAACACGTCGACGGTCAAGACCGCACCCACCACGTATGAAGCATTGTGGGACCCGAAGTACGCCGGACGCCTGTTCCTGCCGCCGCCCGAATGGGCCGAAGCCGTGGACCTCGCGATCATCGCCGCGAAGATGAACGGCGGCTCGCAACAGAATATCGAGCCGGGTTTCAAGAAGCTCATGCAGTTGAAAGACCGCGTAATGACGCTCGGCGAGAACCCGAATCAGGTGGCCGATCTGTTCCGCACCGGTTCGCTCGATATCGGCGGCATCTATTCGCCGGCTTTCTTCCCCGACCAGATCCGCAAGCCCGAGTACAAGATGGGCGTGACCTACGGCATGAAGGAAGGCTTCGCCACGCAACTGATGTTCACGGTGATTCCGAAGTCGCACCCGGCCGACAGCGATCTGATCCATGCCTTCATCAACCATTCGCTCGATGCCGGCGTGCAAGGCCGCATGGCTGCCGACGTGCTGAACGGCCCGGTCAATTCGAAAGCGGTGATTCCGGCCGAGAGCCGCGCGTTCGTGCCGAGTCCGCAGCAGATCGCCGATAAAGCGATCCTGCATGACGACAAGGCCCTCGCTGTCGTGCAGCCGGCGTGGATCAAGCGCTACACCGAAATTTTCTCGGCATGACCGCGATGCTCGCGCGCTTTTCGCGGCGTGCTTCGTCGAAGTCGGACGCGGCATCGGGTGCGGCATCGGACGCCACGTCGGAAGTTGCTCAGGGCACGGCGTCTAAAACTGTGTCCGATACAGCGCCCGACGTGGCATCCGGGACGGCGCCCGGCGTGCTCGGCTCACCTTCCGACGCACCGCCCGACCGTGCCGGCGCCATGATGGCAAAAGCGCGCCCCTGGCTTCTGCTCACGCCGATCCTGCTATTTCTCGCCATACTCGGCGCGGCAGCGCTCGTCGTGTTGCGGATGAGCTTCGGCACCCAGGGCAACGAATGGCACGGCTTCACGCTGCAGAACTACGCCGATCTCTTCGACGGCTATTTCATGAAGTCGCTATGGCTCACGTTGAAGCTCGCGTTCCAAAGCATGATCTGCGCGGTGCTGCTGGCAATTCCCGTCGCGTTGGCAATGGCGCGCACCAAGTCGCGACTCGCGCGGCGATTGTTGCTCGCAGGTGTGCTGCTGCCCTTGCTCGTCAATCTGCTGCTGCAAGGTTATGGCTGGCTGATCATTCTCGGACCGGCCGGCCTGCTCAATCACGCGCTGCTCGGCAGCGGCCTCGTCGACCGCCCGGTGATGTGGCTGTATCGCGAGCATGGCGTGTTGCTCGGTTTGATTCAGACGGCGTTCCCGCTCGCCGTGCTGCCGTTATCGAGTGCCATGCGCGCGGTCTCGAACTCGTATGAAGAAGCCGCGGCCACGCTTGGCGCGACGCGTTGGCAAACGCTGCGTCACGTGTTGCTGCCGCTCGCCATGCCGGGGCTCGTGTCCGGCGCCCTGCTCGTGTTCGCGTACAACGCCAGCGCCTTCGCCGTACCGCTGCTGCTCGGCGGACGCCGTGTGCCGATGCTCGCCGTACTGGTCCACGACCAGGTCGCGCCCTTGCTGAACTGGCCCGCCGCTTCCGCATCGGGCGTCGTCCTGATGATCGCGACGCTCACCGTGATGGCGCTTTCGCAGCGCCTCGTGCGCCGTACGCAACATCTCGCCGAGGAGCCCCACGCATGAGCACGCCTGTTCAAACTCGACGCCTGACGCGCCCGCCGGGTTCACCGCGCCTGCCGCGTTTGCCGATGACCATGCCCGGCCAGCTCGGCAAGGCCACCGCACTGCTCGCCGCCGTCGTGCTGTTTCTCGCCGCGCTGCCGATCCTGACGATGATCACGATGTCATTCAGCGCGGCCGACACGCTCGAATTCCCGCCGCACGCCTACGGCCTGCATTGGTACCGCGCGGCGTGGCACAGCTTCGTCTCGCCGGATGCGAGCGACTCGCTCTCGATGGGCGCCGCGCTCAGCACAAGCCTGATCGTCGCGCTCTCGACGATGGTCATCGCCACGCTCGTCTCGGTGCCCGCCGCCTACGCATTGAGCCGCTATCGTTTTCGCGGCAAACCCGCGGTCGAACAACTGGTGGCGTTGCCGCTCGTCTATCCGCTGGTGATGCTCGGCTTGTCGCTGTTGCTGGTGTTCAACGTGCTGCCGATCGAACTCGGCATATTCCGCCTGATCATCGCGCACGTGATTCTGGCGCTGCCGTTCACCGTGAAAAATTGCGCGGCGTCGGTGGCCTCGATCGGCCCGGAGTTCGAGGAAGCCGCCTGCGTGATGGGCGCGAGCCCGAGCCGCGCGCTGATCGACGTGATCCTGCCGCTCATGCGCCCCGGCATTCTCGCCGGCATGCTGTTCGCGTTTATCGTCTCTTTCAACGAATTCACGGTGACCTTCTTCCTGTACGGCATCGACACGATGACGCTGCCGGTGTGGCTCTACAGCCGCACGGTGTCGTCGCTCGATCCGACCGTGTTCTGTTTCGCCGTATTCATCGTCGCGATCGACTTCGCACTGATCTGGCTGCTCGAAAAGCTGATCGGCGACGAAGGCGTGGCGCTTTGACCACCGTTTCGATTCATGCGGTGCTGATGCCTTTTTGCTGGAGCATTCGATGACCCATCTGACCTTGCAGGCCGTGACCAAGCGCTTCAACGCGGCCTATGCCGTCGACAGCATCGATCTGAGCGTGCCCGACGGCAAGCTGGTGTGCTTCCTCGGGCCGTCCGGCTGCGGCAAGACCACGCTGCTGCGCATGATCGCCGGGCTGGAAACGCCGAGTTCGGGCAGCATCAATTTTGCCGGCCGCGATATCACGCGTCTGCCCGCCAACCAGCGCGACTTCGGCATGGTGTTTCAGTCGCTCGCCCTGTTTCCGCATATGACGGTCGCGCAGAATGTCGCGTATCCGCTCAAGCTGCGCAAGACCTCGAAAGACGCGCAAGCGCGCCGCGTCGCTGAATTGCTGGAGCTGATCCAGTTGCCGCATATGGCGAACCGGCCGGTCACGCAACTCTCCGGCGGCCAGCGGCAACGCGTGGCGATTGCACGCGCGATCGCGTCACAACCGAAACTGCTGCTGCTCGACGAACCACTCTCCGCGCTCGACGCCAAGCTGCGCGAAGCGATGCAGGTCGAAATCCGCCTGCTGCAACAGCGTCTTGGCATCACGACGATCATGGTCACACACGACCAGCGCGAAGCGATGACGATGGCCGACGAGATCGTCGTCATGGAGAAAGGCCGGATTGCGCAAGTCGGCAAACCGCTCGATATTTATCGCGACCCGGTCAGCGAATTCGTCGCTGACTTCATCGGGCTCGGCAACATCCTGCCGGTCACCTACGACGGCGCGGGCGGCGTCAGTCTGCCGGGCGGCAGGCGCATTGCAGTCGCGCAACCGGCGCGGGTGCCGGCGTCCAACAGCGATATCCGTCTGCTGATCCGGCCGGAAGACGTGTGCGTCAAAGCGGCATCCGACGCTGCGGGGCAGAACCGCCTCGCGGGCACGGTGACTTTTATCCGCGACGTGGGGGCCTCGCTCGAAGCCACGATCGATTGCGCGGGTTTCACGCTGACTGCCGCGACCACGCCGCGCGAAACGCCGGGGCTGACGCTCGGCATGCCGGTGTTCGCGGAATTGCCACCGCACGCGTGCAAACTGATCGCTGCCCGCGCGGCGCATTGAAACTGAAATCCATTCCAATACCGAGTTTTCGACAGAGGAAAGACCATGAATCAGCCCCAAGTTGCCCAATCGAACGCGCGCCGCGTGTTCGCCACCCTCGCCGCGACGCTCGCCTTCACCGGCCTCGGTGCGCTGTGCGCGTTTTCGTCGGCTGCGCATGCCGACGCGCTCGACAACATCGCCAAGTCCGGCACGGTACGCATCGGCGTATTCGAGGACTACCCGCCGTTCGGTTCGATCGGCGCGGACATGAAGCCGATGGGCTACGACATCGACGTCGCCAATCTGATCGGCAAGTCGCTCAACGCAAAGGTCGAACTCGTGCAGGTGACGGGCGACAACCGCATGGCCTACCTCGCCGATCACAAGACTGACATGCTGCTTTCAGTCGGCCAGACGCCGGAACGCGAAAAGGTGATCGACTTTTCGCAGCCTTACGCGCCCTACTATCTCGCCGTCTTCGGTCCGAAAACGCTGCCCGTCAAGAACGCCGCCGACCTCGCCGGCAAGTCGATTTCGGTCGCGCGCGGCACGCTGGAAGACCTGAGCGTGACGAAGATCGCGCCGCCCAGCGCGAACATCAAAAGATTCGACGATCCTAACGGCGCTATTTCGGCGTTTCTTTCTGGTCAGGTACAGTTGATGGTAGTCGGCAACGACGTCGGCGCAACCATTCTCGCGCGTCATCCGGCGAACGATCCGGAGCAGAAATTCGCGCTGTTCAGCTCGCCGGACCACGTCGGTTTGAACAAGAACGAGCCGCGTCTGAAGCAGAAAGTCGACGAAACGATTGCCAAGGCTCGCAAGGACGGCACCATGAACGCGATTTCGCAGAAATGGCTGCGTGCGCCGCTGCCGGCCGACCTCTGAACCTTTATTGCGTGGACCGGCAGACCGGTCCGCGCCGGAGTTTGACCTCACGATGAGCGCCTCGCCATGACTTATGCGTTCGATTTCAGCGGCTTCGGCCTCTATGCGGGGTTGCTCGCGCGCGGCGTCGCCGTCACGCTGGGATTGACCGCCGTATCCACCGTGCTCGGCGGCCTCGTCGGCATTGGCGGCGCGAGCATTGCGGTAGCCGGCCCGAAGTGGGCGCGCTGGGTGGTCGCGACTTACGTCGAGTTGATCCGCAATACGCCGTTCATCGTGCAGTTGTTCTTCATCTTCTTCGGCTTGCCGAGCCTCGGTATTCATATCGACGAAGTGCAGGCCGCTATTCTGGCGATGACCGTCAATCTCGGCGCGTACGCGATCGAAATCGTGCGCGCCGGTATCGATTCGATTCCGCGCGGCCAGGTGCAGGCGGCGCAAGCGCTCGGCCTGCAAGGGCGGCAAGTATTTCGTCACGTGGTGTTGCCGCAGGCGGTCGCCAACGTGTTTCCCGCGCTGCTGAGCCAGGTGCTGATCGTGATGCTCGGCTCCGCGGTGGTCTCGCAGATCTCGGTGCCCGATCTGACCTATGCGGCCAACTTCATCCAGTCGCGCAACTTCCGCTCGTTCGAGAGCTACGTAATCATCACCGCGACGTATCTGGTGCTGTCGATCGTCTTGCGGCAACTCATGAACCGGCTCGGCCGCGGCCTCTTCGCGGGCCGCGTGGCCCGCGGCAACGACAGCGCGCCGCGTAACTGGCGCACCCGCCTGATGTGGCGCGGCGCCCGCACCCTGCCGACGGAGCGTTGATCATGGTCGAATTCACGCTGTGGGACATCGCCCGCAATCTGTTGCTCGCCGCCCGCTGGACGGTGTTGTTATCGCTGATCGCGTTTGTCGGCGGCGGCATTGTCGGGCTGATTCTGCTCGCGATGCGCGTATCGCCGTCGCCGTGGCTGCGGCGAATCGTGATGGTGTATGTGGAAGTGTTCCAGGGCACGCCGTTGCTGATGCAGTTGTTTCTGGCGTTCTTCGGCCTGCCGTTGCTGGGGGTCGATGTGTCGCCCTGGGTTGCGGCAGCCGTCACGCTCACGCTGTACACGAGCGCGTATCTGGTCGATATCTGGCGCGGTTGCGTGGAAGCCGTGCCGCGTGGTCAGTGGGCCGCGGGGGCGAGTCTGGGCATGACGTTCAGCCAGCAACTGCGCTACATCATCTGGCCGCAGGCGTTGAAGATCGCCGTGGCGCCGACGGTCGGTTTCCTCGTGCAAGTGGTGAAGAGCACGGCGCTCGCGTCGATCATCGGCTTCACGGAATTGACCAAGACCGGCACGATGATCACGAACGCCGCATTCCGCCCGTTCCCGATCTACGGCATGGTCGCAATGATTTACTTCGCGATGTGTTTCCCGTTGACGTGGTACGCGCGCGTGCTGGAGAAGCGGCAGAAGGTGGGGCAGCACCGCTGACTTGCCATCGGCTGTTCTTTGCCGCGCTCGATTAGCGCCTTGCTGCACTGAACTATTCTGAATACGCGCTGTGACTCCGGCAGGCATTCACAAAAAAAACGGCAACCGTTTTGCACGGTTGCCGCTTTTTTGTTGCCACAGCGATTTGACTACTTCGCCGCCTGCGTCGACTTCCGCAACTTTGACACGTCACCCGGCGTAACGGCTGGCCCACCGTTGTTCCACCCGGCCCGCACGAAGGTCAGCACATCGGCGATCTGCTGATCGTTGAGCACCGGCGCGTACTTCGGCATCGGATACGGCGCCGGAATGCCGCCGATCACCAGATCCTCCGTGCCGTTCAGCGTCACGTTGATCAGCGACGACGGATCCTTTTCCAGCACGTTCGGATTGCCGGCCAAGGGCGCCAGCATCGGCGCAAAACCGCGTCCGTCGACGCCGTGACAGTGCATGCAATACGCCGTATAAACGCGCGCACCGGCATCGTTCGCGGGACGGTTCAGAGACACCTTCGTCGCTTGTGGATCGTACGTATAAGGCGGCGTACCACTGCCGCCCGCAGGCGGTAACGACTTCAGGTACGTGGACATCGCCGCGATATCGGTATCGTTCATGGCCTGCGTGCTGTTGTTGATCACGCTGGTCATCGAGCCGAATGCCGATGCGTGGCGATTGGCGCCGGTCTTCAGGAACGCCTGCAGATCCTGATCGTTCCAGCGACCGAGGCCAACGTTGTGTTCGCCGGTCAGATTCGCCGCAAACCAGCCGTCGAGCAGGCCGCCCGTGAGGAACGCGTTGCCGCTTTCATCCAGCGCCTTCTCCTGAAACGCGATGCCGCGCGGCGTATGACACGAGCCGCAGTGCCCCAGGCCCTGAATGAGGTACGCGCCCCGATTCCACGCAACGTCCTTGCCCGGCTTGTCCTGATAGCCCCCCTTCTCCAGGAACACCATGTTCCAGAACTTCAACGGCCAGCGCATGTTCAGAGGCCATTTGATATCCGGCTCACGGTTCGCCTGCAGCACCGGCGCCACGCCGCTCATGAAGTACGCGTACAGCGCTTTCATGTCGTCGTCGTTGACCTTCGCATACGACGGATACGGCATCGCCGGATACAGGTTGTGCCCGTCTTTCGCGACGCCTTCGCGCATCGCTTTCGCAAAGTCCTCTTCCGTGTAGTTACCGATGCCGGTTTGCTGATCCGGCGTGATGTTGGTGGTGTAGATCCGGCCCATCGGCGTGGTCATCGGCAAGCCGCCCGCGAACGGTTTGCCCTTCGGCGCCGTATGACAGGCGACGCAATCGCCGACCTTCGCCAGATAGGCGCCGCGCTGCACCAGCGCCTGATCGGCTGCTTGCGCCGGAGCTTGTGTCAGGAACGGCAACGCCACGCACAGCGCCGCACCGAAACCCTTGAATGTGTTTTTCATGTTGGGCTCCCGTTAAGCGGTTTGCAGTTGGCTGCCGACCGGCAATTGCCGCAGCCGCTTGCCGGTGGCCGCGTAAATCGCGTTCGTCAGCGCGGGCGCGAGCGCCGCCGTGCCCGGTTCGCCGATGCCGCCCGGCGCCTCGCTGCTCTTCACGATATGCACCTCGATAGGCGGCGTTTGATCGATCCGCAGCATCCGGTAATCGGTGAAATTGTTCTGCTCGACGCGGCCGTCCTTGATCGTGATCTCGCTGTAGAGCGCGGCCGTGATGCCGAAAATGATGCCGCCTTGCACCTGCGCTTCGATCGTGTTCGGATTCACGACCATCCCGCAATCGACGGCGCACACCACACGCTTGACGGCCACCTCGCCCTGATCGACCGCCACATCGACGACGATCGCGAAGAAGCTGCCAAACGCATGCATCACCGAGACACCGCGACCTTGCCCCTTCGGTACCGCACTGCCCCAGTTCGCCGCCTGCGTGGCGGTATTGAGCACGTTCAGCGCGCGCGGCGTTTTGCCTAGCAGATCCTGGCGGTATTTGACCGGATCGACCTTCGCCTGCGCGGCGAGTTCGTCGATGAAACTCTCGACCACGAAGGTGCCGCGCGTCGGTCCCACGCCGCGCCAGAACGCGGTGGGAACGGCATGCGGCTCCTGGCGCACATAGTCGATCAGCTGATTCGGCAGGTCATACGGTAGGTCCGAGGCGACCTCCACCGCGTCCGGGTCGAGACCGTTCTTGAACGCGGGCGGCGCGAAACGCGCCATCACTGACGACCCGACAATCCGATGCTGCCACGCGATTGGCTTGCCGTTCGCGTCGAGTCCGGCGGAGATCTTGTCGTAGTAGTACGGCCGGTACATGTCGTGCTGGATGTCTTCCTCGCGCGTCCACAGGACCTTCACCGGCGTCGACACCTGTTTGCCGATCTTTACCGCCTGCGTGACCATGTCGAACTCGAGCCGTCGGCCAAAGCCGCCACCAATCAGATGGTTATGCACGACGATCTTGTCAGCGGGCAATCCGGTGACGGCAACCGCGGCGTCCACCACCCGCGTCGGCACTTGCGAACCGAGCCAGACATCGCACCCGTCGGGCCGCACGTGCACCGTGCAGTTAATCGGCTCCATGGTGGCGTGCGCGAGGAATGGCTGCTGATACACGGCGTCGACGCGTGTCTTCGCGTTTGAAAACGCGTTGCCGACGTCGCCGTCTTTACGCGCCACCGCGCCATTGCGCTGCGATGCATTGGCGAGATCGTCGACGATCTGCTTCATCCCGATCTGCGCACCCGCGCCTTCGTTCCATTTGATATCCAGCGCCTGCACACCGCGTTTGGCGGCCCACGTGTGATCGCCGATCACAGCGACCGCGTTATCGAGCTTGACGATCTGGCGCACGCCGGGAATCTTCTTCGCGTGGGTATCGTCGACGCTCGCGAGCGTGCCGCCGAACACCGGGCAATTCGCGATGGCTGCGTAGACCATGTCGGGCACACGCACGTCGAGTCCGAACAGGGCTGTGCCGTCCACCTTCTCAGGCGAATCGAGACGCTTGACCGCGGTGCCGATCAGTTTGAAATCCTTCGGGTCTTTCAACGGCACGTTCTGCGGCGCGGGCAGTTTGGCCGCGGCGTTCACCAGCTGTCCGTAACCGATGCTGCGATTACTCGCCGCATGAATCACCTGCCCGGCTTGGGCATGACAGCTTGCCGGATCGACTTGCCACTGCTGCGCGGCAGCGCTGATCAGTACGGTGCGTGCGGCCGCGCCGGCACGGCGCATGGGCTCCCAGGCATAGCGGATCGACGTCGAACCGCCGGTGAGCTGGCCGCCGAGCAGCGGATCCATGAAGAGCTTTTCGTTCGGCGGCGCGTGGTCGAGCGTGACCGAGTCGAGCGGCACTTCGAGCTCTTCGGCAATCAGCATCGGGATCGACGTGTAGACGCCTTGCCCCATTTCGACCTTGGGAATCACCAGCGTGACTTTGCCCGCCGTGTCGATCTGGATAAAGGCGTTCGGCGCGAACACGCCGTTTTGAGGCGCTTCGTCAGCGTCGCCGCCGATCATCGACTTGCCGGCCTTCTGGTCCTGACTCGCGGCCGGCATGCTGAAGCCGAGCAGCAAACCGCCGCCCGCTGCCGCACCTATCGTGACGCTGAATTTCAGGAACGTGCGGCGTGTGATACCGCTGTTACCGCCCTTCGACGGCTGCGCGCCGTTTTGTGCATCGAGCAATCCCTGGGACATGTCAGGCTCCCTTCGCGGCTTGCTTGATTGCCGCGCGGATGCGGTTGTACGTCCCACAGCGGCAGATGTTGCCCGCCATGGCGGCGTCGATATCCGCGTCGCTCGGATTGGGGTTGCTAGCGATCAGCGACGCCGCCGACATCACCTGTCCCGACTGACAGTAGCCGCACTGCACAACGTCCAGCTGACGCCATGCCTGCTGCACCTTCTGCCCGGCCGGCGTGCTGCCCACCGCTTCGATCGTGGTGATTTTCCTGTCGCCGACAGCCGCGGCCGGGAGGACGCACGAGCGCACCGCGACGCCATCGAGATGCACGGTGCATGCGCCGCATTGCGCAATGCCGCAGCCGAACTTGGTGCCGGTCAGGCCGACGAGGTCGCGTAAAACCCACAGCAGGGGCATGTCGGGCGGTGCGTCGACAGTATGAGTCTGGCCGTTGATGTTGAATGTTGTCATGGGCGGCTCCGGGTGGGGTTTATTCGGGGTTTATTGTTCGTCAGGCAGTTTAGACAGAGACGTTGAACCAAAACGCAAAGACTTACCTTGTTTATTCAACGCGTCGTGCTAATACGCAATGCGACTACAGTTCAATGAAGACGTCAGACGATGCGCAGCGCGAGTGCGTTGGAGGGGGGACCTGGAAATTGTAGTCGCGGATAAAGAAGTTCGCCGACGATGCGTGCATGTCCGCGGCGTCCACGCGCCGATAAAGACCCGGCCGGCGTCTTTTCTGGAAGTGAAACCAGATTCAAATCAATGCGTTACCATTACCACACTGACTTGGTATGACGCGTTTCGCGTACGCGCATCATTCTTATTGGTGCGGCCTCGATCGATTTTGTTAGCATGGATCTGGCTTGACCCGATCGCCCGGCCTGATCCGGCATGACTATCCGAAGGAGCGGCAAGATGAACGACCAGCAATGCACTCAATTCCTCTCGGAGATTCGCAGACCACTATTGGCGCTGCATAAGTCGATTCTCGATCACGAGCGTGCGTCGTACGAAAAGGAATTCGGCCCCGTGACGCCGGCAGCCTTCCTGCAGGTGCTCATCAACGGCTCGGGGTTCCGCTGGCTCACACCACTCTCCACAGTGATCGCGAACGTCGACGAAATTCTCGACGACAAGGAAGCGGATGCTGCAGATCGGCTCGCCGCAGCCGAAGCAATCACCGGCCTCTTTTCGCCCGACCAGCCCGACAACGCGTTCCTGCCGCGCTACTTGCCGCTGCTGCAAGCCGACCCGGCGATCCTGCATCACCATGGGCAGGTTTCGCAACTGCTGCGCGGTGCTGATTCGAAGTAGCCGGGGGCACGTTACTTCGCCTGGACTTTGTTGGCGCTAGCTGGACGTCGTCGCTGTCGTTGAGCGCGGCAGGACGACGTGCGGGTGGTGGCCGCACCTTTGGCTCCCGAATTCACTCACCATTGCGAGGCGCGCATTTCGGTCGATCACGCGTCGTCTTGTTGAATGCCGGATCGACGCGCTCGCGACGATTACCAGGCTTTCCGCATCCAGCCAACACAACGACACCTTATTTCAAGGTGATTTATGCTCGATTCGTAATAGTGGGGCGTGTCTGCGACGCTCACGACTCAATCCAGCCGTGCCGTCAGTCACACTCTTTTGAATTTGCCTGGCTTTGCTGAATAAAACAAAGGTGAGCTTTTGCGGGATGCCTTCAGCGGAGGCTACGAAAAGCCAGTCAGCGCGCTTTGGCGCACCCTGCTAAGGTAGGCAGGCCTTCTCACGACATTCACCGTTATGCAAAACTGGCCGCTTCCCGAAAGCTACACGTTCCGCGATCAAACCGTGCGCTTTAACGTGACCGGCAACGGTCCGCCGCTGGTGCTGGTTCATGGCACACCGTTTTCTTCGTATGTGTGGCATCGCATCGCCCCGCATCTCTCACAGATTCGCACCGTCTATTACTACGATCTGCTCGGCTACGGTCAATCCGAGCAGCGCGACGCTCAGGACGTCTCGCTCAGTGTGCAGAACGCGCTGCTGGCGGAATTGCTCGAACATTGGCAACTGAAGAGTCCGGACGTCATCGCGCACGATTTCGGTGGCGCAACGTCCTTGCGCGCGCATCTCATCGACGGGTGCGACTATCGCAGCCTCACGCTGATCGATCCGGTCGCCGTCGCGCCATGGGGTTCGCCGTTCGTGCAACACGTGCGCGAACACGGCGCGGCGTTCTCCGGGCTGCCGCCCTATATCCACGAAGCGGTGGTGAAGGCATACGTGCGTGGCGCCATCGCACGCGACATTCCGGACGAGGAACTCGCGCCTTATGTGACGCCGTGGCTTGGCGCAACGGGACAAGCCGCGTTCTATCGCCAGATCGCCCAAATGGATCAGCGCTACACCGACGAGGTCGAAGCGCGTTATTCGCAGCTACGTTGCCCGACGCAAATCCTGTGGGGTGAAGAGGACCAGTGGATTCCACTCGAACGCGGCCGGCACCTGGCGGCGGCCATACCCGGGGCTCGCTTCCAGCCGGTGCCTAAGTCCGGGCATCTGATGCAGGAAGATGCGCCTGAAGCGATCGTCGCAGCGGCGCTGCGCTGGCTCGATTGAAGGCGCGCGCCGGTTAGCGGATCTATTCGGCACCGGATGCAGATGCCTGGATGTGAAAAAGCAGCGATCCCGGCAAATGATTTACCGGGATCGCTGCTTGTGCAGATGCGATGGAAACGTCCGCTGATATCGCTAGCCGCGGCCTTGCGGCAAATACGGCATCGGATCGACCGGCTTGCCGTCGCGGCGCAACTCGAAGCCCACGGAAACGCGCGAGTTATTTTCATCGCCCATCTCGGCAATCTGCTGCCCTTGCCGCACAACATCGCCGATTTTGACCAGCAGCTTGCGGTTATGCGAGTACGCGGTCAGAAAGTCCTTATTGTGCTGGACGATGATCAGACTGCCGTAGCTATTCAGACCGGTACCGGCATACATCACCTTGCCGTCGGCCGCTGCCCGTACCGGATCGCCCGCCTTGCCGCCGATTTCGATGCCGCGCGTTTCACCCGGTTGGAAAGCTTCGACTACGCGGCCGCCCGCGGGCCATGTCAGCGACACACCGTTCGCATGCCGGGAGGTTTGCTGCGCGACTTCGCGCGCCTCCGCGGCGCTGGGCGCGGGTGATGGCGCGGCGGACTGCGCCGCTGCCTGCGCGGTGGTTGCCGCCGACGCCTGCTGCGCTGTAAGCGGAACAGCTGGCGCGGATGCCGCCGCGGCCGCTGCAGCGTTGGCCGCCGTGTTGGCCGCCGTGTTGGCCGCATTAACGGCCCGCACCGTTTCCGGCGAGGCGACGTGCAGCACCTGCCCCTGCTTCAACCGCGAGGAAGGCTTGAGGCCATTCCACGCCTGCAACTGCCTGACACTGCAATGATGACGCTGCGCGACACGCGCCAACGTGTCGCCACGTTTGACGCGATACACCAAAGGCGGCGCCTTTTTTAGCGGCGTGCCGTCGTCAGCGGCCGGCAGAACCGCCGTGCCGGCGACAACATTGGAAGCTGGCGCTGCAGCCGTTGCCGGCGCAGCGGACGCGGCCGATGTACCCGATGCGCCCACTGCCGCGCCGGTTTGCACGCCTTGCTGTCCTACATTCGCACAACCGCTGACCGCCAGCGCGACCCACACGCCAGCCAGACTGGCCATCATCGTTCTGTCGAAACGCTTTCCCAACATGTTCGACTCCTGCTTTTTATTGGCAGGATGGGTGCGACCCTGGCGCGTGCGATGCGCGCATTCTCATGAAGCGCTGCTTTCTTTCGCGACACAGCGAGGCCGCCTCGTGCGACGCCCACCCATATCCTGCCGTCCAACCCAACCGCTTTCGCCCTGCTGATGCCCGATAAGAGGCGATCTTCCGCGAAAAGGGCCAGATTGCCGATTAAAATTCACGCGGAATTGTAAAGTGCGTTTTGCAAAAAACGTCCCGTCTCACACGTTTTGATACAAACCTTACGCACGGTATTGCAGACACCGTTGCGCGCGCAACCAGTCCGGCGCGTCTACACGCAGCGTCGCAAAGGCCCGTAAACGGCTGCGCCGCCGGACGACCGGACGATAACGTTTGCTTTAACGGCAAAACGCCACCGAAACTTGAATCGCCGGTCGCCACAACGGTAAGCGTGGAGGGAAAAATGCGTTGGCGAGCGGACCGGGCGCTGCCCGGCCCGCTCGATAAGAAAGCGGCCGATTAGCTGTAGGTTTGGCCTTGATACTTCACGTAGCCGACCGGATGATGCGTGAAGTGCAGCACCGGTAGAACCGGGTTGCTGTTATCTACGGTCGGATAGGCGCTGGCTTCGGCGATGTATTCGCCTTGCACCTCGATGGGTTGCCCCACCTGCAATCCGGGGATTTGCTGCGCGAGCCCCTCGCTATCGCCGAAGCGCACGGCAACGAATACCTCTGTGCCGACGAGGTTCTGCGTGCCGCCCTCGAACTTCACGACCGTGTTGATCTTGATGACGAATTGCTGATGATCGGCGGCATGGTGAAACTCCGGACTGAGGAACACCTTGCTGATCGTAGCTTGCACACAGGCGAGCGGCGCACCCAGCGAATTGGGGGAACTATGATGAGGAAGAGTCTGCGTCGCGAGATTATTCATGAAGTCTCCGTGAAGGGAATCCGATTGGTCTACGGCGAAACGTAAGCCGCGCTGCCGGGCGGCAGTGGCGCGATACCATTTGAGCAGACTCATGCGCGCGAGTTCATTACGCGCCATTCACAGGAGACGTGATGACCCAACCTTCGCAATCGCAAATCATCAGCGTTCATATCGCGCGCGACTGGCGCGATGTCTACGCTTTCACTTCGCCACCGGAAGCGTTTCCGATATGGGCATCGGGGCTCGGCAAACCGCTGCGTCACGAAGGCAGCAAGTGGATATTCGAAGGCAGCGTAGGCCCGGTGAGCGTGCGCTTCTCCGCCAGCAACGACTACGGCGTGCTCGATCACTACGTGCTCTTGCCCGACGGCAACGAGATCTACATTCCGCTGCGCGTGATCGCCAACGGCAGCGGTAGTGGCACCGACGTACAGTTCACCCTGTTTCGCGTGCCCGGCATGACAGATGAGAAATTCGCCGCCGACGCCCAGTGGGTCGAGCGCGATCTGAGCAAACTGAAGGCGTTGCTGGAAGAACAACGTTGACGTCCTTGCGTGAAGCTGCGGCGTGATGATATTGCGCATCGCAGCTCACGCATAAAAAAAGCCGGCGCCTTTGAGGGCACCGGCTCTTCCTTACATCACGCTTGACGCCAGACTTACAGCATCCAGCGCGTGACACGCTTTAACGCAGTGCTTTCACCGCATCGGCCGTCACGTCGGCAGGTTGGCCGCCGTACGTCGCGCGCAGATAGTTTGCGAGCTGCGCGAGTTCCGTGTCGCTGAGTTGCGTAGCGAATCCCGGCATGTCCTGCATCCGTTCAAGGCCTGGGAAATCCTGCGCGCCAATGCCGTCCAGCATCGCCACAATCAGGTTATGGGCATCGCTTTGGCGCACTGTCGAGTTGGCATGCATGGGCACCGCGACGTGCGGCTTGCCCTCACCGCCCATGCCGTGACAGCCGGCACACACCGCGAGATACACATTGCGCCCCGCCTCGAGTTGCGCGGCATCGGCGGAGACCGACTGCAACGCTTGCGGCGCCGGCGCCTGGTCGCCGAGCAGATACGTCGACATCGCGCGCAGATCGTCATGCGTCAGGTACTGCGTGCTCAGATGCACGACCGGATACATTTCGCCGAACGCCGAGCCTTGCGGCGCGATGCCGGTGGCGAAGAACGTCTGCAGGTCGGCGGCCGTCCAGCCACGCGCCGCCAAACCATGCGGCGTGATGTCAGGTGCCGCGACCCGGCCGAGCGCCGCGCCCGTCAGCGGCTTCGCACTGTCGAGCTGGCCGAACTTGCCGCGCGGCGTGTGACATTCAGCACAATGGCCCAGCGCGTTCGCCAGATAGCGTCCGCGATTCCAGTCCGCGGATGCCCCTGAGGAAGTCCCGGTGGGGGACTGCCCTTTCGATGCGTCCGGCAACGTGTTCGTCAGGAACACCCAGTCCCAGAAGCGCACGCCAAAACGCATGTTGAACGGGAACGACAGTTCGGGTTCGTGGTTCGCCACGGCTGCCGGCTTCTGCGCCATCAAATACGCGTAGATGGCGTCGCTATCCGCGCGCGACAGCTGGCGGTAGGACGTGTACGGCATGGCCGGATACAGTTGCTTGCTCGGTGTGACGCCGTCGTGCAGCGCCTTGTACAGATCGTCCGCAGTCCAGTTGCCGATGCCGTGATCCTTGTCCGGCGTAATGTTGGTGCCGTAGAAGGTGCCGAACGGCGAGGCCAGTTTCACACCGCCGGCGAACGGCGCGCCATCTGCCGTGGTGTGGCAGGCGGCGCAGTCGGCGGCTTTGACGAGATAACGGCCGCGCGCGAGCGGATCGGCGGCGGTGGATTGCGGCCCCAGCGCGGCGGCGGCCTGCATCGCAGCAGCGGAGTCGTCGTGTTTGCCGCAAGCACTGAGCAAAGCAGCCGTGCCGAGCAACAGCAGCGCACGACGCACATTCATCGAGGGGCTCATCATGCGGCGTCCTTTACGAGGCCGGGCGTGGTCATCACGACTTCCTTCACGGCTTCGTAGTAACGCACGTAGCCCGTGCACCGGCAGATGTGATCGTTCAGCCCTTCGGTGATGGTTTGCTCGACCTGGTCTTTGGTGATCGGCTGACGCTTCAGACGTTCGATCAGCACGGTCGCCGCGTTGACGAAACCGGGCGTACAGTAGCCGCACTGAAAACTGAAGTGCTCGAGAAACTTCTGCTGGATCGGCGACAGTTCGACGACCTCACCGGCTTCGTTGCGCTTCGCGTGGCCTTCGATTGTGCGGATGGTTTTGCCGTGGAAAAAATTCGCGCCCGTGATACAGGTGCGCACTTCTTCGCTGGTGCCATCCGGCTTGTCGACGATCACGACGCACGCGTGGCAGATGCCCTGGCCGCAGCCGAGGCGCGAGCCGGTCAGGTGCAGATACTCGTGCAGGTAATCGATCATCATCAGACCGGCGGGCACGTCGGTCGGGCCGACGATCTCACCGTTCACCTTAACCGACACCGGCAGCGTGCGGAAATGCGTCAACGGACGCTCGACCACGGTAGCGGCCGGCGCGCCGGCGGACGCCGTCACGCCCGAGGCCGGGTAAGCAGCTGCAGAGCCCGAGGCGCCGGCCGTAACGGATGCCGCGGCGGCAGCCGAAGCGGAAGCCGAACCGCCAGAAACATTGCCTGATGCAACGGCGGCACTCGCCCCATTGCTTGCAGCATTAACGGAAGTTTGAGTGGGGGCCGTCATGCGAGCACCTCCTGAATACGTTGCGGGGTGACCGGCAGGTCGGTAAAACGATGGCCGATCGCGTGCGCGATACCGTTCACGATGGCGCCGACCACCGGAATCATCACCACTTCGGCGATGCCCTTCGGCGGATCGGTTTCGGTCAGCGGCGGCAACACTTCGCCGGTCTGGGTCCAGACGGCGACATCCGTCGCGCGCGGCAGCTGGTATCGGTTGAAATTCCACGTGCCGTTGCCCGGACCGTCTTCGTATAGCGGCAGGTACTCGTGCAATGCATGACCGATGCCCATGGCGAGACCGCCTTGCAACTGGCCCGACACCAGTTGCGGCGAGAGCTGATTGCCGCATTCCATGATCGAGTGATGCGCGAGCAGGTCGACTTTGCCGCTCGCCTCATGCACCGACAACTCGACCAGCGTGCCGACCGCGCTGTAGTACGTCACAGCCGCGTTGTTGCGTTGAACCGGCGGAATGAACACGCGCTGACGGTCCAGCACGCGATAATGATTCGCGGTGGTTTGCAACTTCTTCTTATCGGCAGAAGCGTTGTCGCCGTATCGAAGCGCGAGCCCATCGAGCGGCAGGCGCTCAACGCTGCCGTCGATCTCGAAGTCCGACTCGGTCCATTGCCAGCGATTGAACACGTGCACGGTCGCGCCGGTTACGAGACCCAATTCGTGCGCCTTCTTCGCGAGCTGTTCGAACGGCAGCGCCTCGAGCCCCGCCGCGGACAGTTTGCCGTCGACCCAACGCGCGTCTTCGATGCGCACCACCAACGGCGCGGCTTGACCACCGCCCCCACCCTGACTCCAGATCGCCATCGCCGCCGGCCACAAGCCGTGCGCGAAAACGACACGCGCCGCTTCACGCGTGCTGTGCGTGAAATAGAACGCGGAGTTCGTCGCACTCGAAGGCGACGCGTAACCCGGTGACCAGCGCGGATTCGCGGCGAGCTTGTCCTGGTCCGCTTGCGACATCATGTACGGATCGCCGCTCGTGACGAGCGGCAGATCGGGCCAATCGGTGATCGCGACATGGACGTCGGTGGCCGGCTTGCCGAGCCACTTCGCGACCGCGATCGCCTGCGAAGTCGACACGCCCGTGCCGATTTCAGCCGCCGTGTGTTGCAGGCTGACCTGGCCGTCAGCGCTGAACTCGACCTTTGCGAACGAGGTTTCCGCGCCTGTGCCGAAGTCCTTCTGCACACACGCAAAGCCAACGCCATACCGCTTGCCCGGATGCGCGGCTTCGAACTCGGCTTTACGCTTCGCGCGATTCACCCATAGTGGATGAACCTTCGCCTTCTGCAGCACATCGTCGACACGAATCGCGCCGGCGGGCACCGCGCCCTGTGTGTTCTTCATGCCCGAGCGCAGCCCGTTTTTCAGGCGGAAGTCGATCGGATCGACATTCAGTTGCGCGGCGATCTCGTCGATCATCATCTCGGTCGCGGCCATGCTTTGCAGCGTGCCGTAACCGCGCGCGGAGCCGGCGTCGATCGCGCGCGAGGCGACGGCAACCGCGGACAGATCGTTCTTCGGGAAGTAGTAGATCGACTGCGCGGCAGTCGCGCCGACCATCGCCACCGAGGGTGAAAAGTTACACCGCCCGCCGCCGTTTGCTTCCATCTCGGCCTTGAACGATTGCAACAGACCCGTGTTTTTGTCGACCGCGATCCGGTAGTTCATCTTGAACGCGTGGCGTTTCAATGACGTCTGGAATTGCTCGTAGCGGTCGTTGGCGAGACGCACCGGGCGGCCGTCCGCATACATCGCGCAGACGAGGCCGTAGAACGGCACGTTGAAGTGATCCTTCGAACCGTAGCCCACCGTGTAGCAAGGGTGAATGAACAGGTTCTTCACCGGGAACGCGCACTTCGCGACCATGCCGACCGCGCTGTCGACAACCTCGGACGGCGCCTGGGTCGGCACGACCATGTGCAGTGATTGCGTCGCCGCGTCGTACCAGCAGTTCGCGTTGTCCGGTTCGAGCGCGGCCGTGTCGATTGACTGTGTGCTGTACTCGCGCTCCATCACCAGCCAGTCCGCCGACGGATGATCCAGTTCCTGCTGGATCTGCCCGGCATGGAACATGCCCTGCTCGTCGAGCTTGCCGTGCTCGACGCCGTCCGGCCACACCGGCTGATGCTTACGCATCATGCTCGGGAACACCGGCGCGTCTTTCAGACTGGAGAAGATGTCGTCGTCATACGGCGTCTTGCCGCCGACGCGCACGAAGCGGAACGTGCCCCACGGATCGCGTTCAAGCGGTCCGGTTTGCGCACCGTAACGGATGACCTGGTCCTGGAACTTCAGTTTGTCTTTTGCGAAACGAAAGCGCGCGAAGTCGTGATAGATCAGGATCGCGACCGCCTGGCCGAGATACGCGGGTGTCTTGCCCGGCGGCAGCAACATGTCGTCGCCATAGAAGGCCGGGAAGATCAGACCGTCGCGCGTCAGATCGGCCGCCGTCACCACGCGGTCGGGCTTCAGTTCGTCGCCGAGCAGCGACAGGTCGAAGCCTTCATAGCTACGGTCGGCTTGCGTCGTGCGCAGGATGAAGGCGTGCGACTGCTGCTGCGGCCAGTGCGGCATGTCGGTGGCGCGGATGTCGCGCGCGAACACTTTCGAGCCCGTCACTTTAGCGATACCGTCGATGCGGAATTTCGCCTGACCGTTGGCGGCGTTCCACTGAACCGGCGTCAGAATTTTTTCTTCGAACAACGCAGCGAATGCGCGGCTGCCCATCGGCGCGATATACACCGACACACCCGCCAACACGCTGGCCTTCAGAAAACTACGACGCGAAAGGTCGAGTTTCCCCATGGACTTCTCCTTTAGTGAACACAGCGGCAACCCGATAGCAGGACAAACGCGGAACACAGGCCGGCGCGGCGCGGCCGCTTACCAGCTTACACGCGGCGGAACTGCGCTGAACGGGCGTAAACCACGAGGGAGGTGTTCGAACCGCGGACGCTTGTGCGCACCCGGGCGTACCGGCGACGTGCAGCGGCCATCACTTCGGCCAGGCCGCAGTCGATCTGATTTACCTTGAACTACCGTGAGTTGCCTTTTCCCTGCCCTACAGAGGGCAAGGGCCGGGATTATCTCGCTGTTTAGACACACGGTGCGTCAATTTTTGTCAGCTATCTCGCAAATAACGGATTGAGTATGAACCGTTATAGCGTTCGGCTTACGACGCTTTTTGTATTGGTCTTGCAGCGATCCCGGTCGCCAGGTTTTCGACTTGCAAGCATGCTTGACTAAGCCCGCAGGATCGTGATGCCCAATGCATCGAACGGCGCGGTAAGCGCCTCTGGCGTGTTCCGCTCGACGACGATCGTATTGGCCGCCGTCACATCGGCAATCTTGTACGCCGACGCCGCGTTGAGCTTTTCCGCCGACGCCAGCACCACCGTTTCCGCCGCATGTTCCGCGAGCGCACGCTTAACATAGGCCTCCTCCATATCGCCGGTGCTCAGACCCGCTTGCGGATGCACACCGGTCGCGCCCATGAAATAGAAGTCGGCGCGAATGTGGCTGAGGGCTTCAATAGCGGCCGCGCCCACGTTGACCATTGAATGGCGGAACAGTCGCCCACCGATCATGATGACCTCGAGCGCCGTATGCTCCGCCAGTTCGACGGCGATGCTCGGGCTGTGCGTGACGATCGTCGCGCGCAAGTCGCGCGGCAAATGACGCGCCAGTTGCACGGCAGTCGTGCCGCCATCGATGAACGCAATCTGGCCGTGCCCGATCAGGCCCGCCGCCGCCCGGCCGATCGCTGCTTTCGACGCCGATTCGATGCGCTCGCGCCCGGCGAAATCCACCGCCGCCGGCGACGCCTGCAACGCGCCGCCATGCACGCGTTGAAGCTGCCCCTCGGCGGCAAGTTCGCGCAAATCGCGCCGAATGGTGTCCTCAGAGACGTCGAATTCGACGCTCAACGTCTTGGCGATCACCTGGCCGTCACGCTTGAGCGCTTCGAGGATCAACTGTTTTCTTTGCGATGTGAGCACGGCGTCGATCCTGGAAGCATTTTGGCAGATTGCACGAAATTTCTTGTTTTTGCATGAAACTGCACGATACCATGAATTGCATGCGGTGCAGACCGCGTTTCCCAACACGATTCCCACAGGACAGGATGCGAGCCATGAACGAAATCGCCGGGCGGGTACGGATTGTCGACGTGAAAGTGCTATCGGACGACTGGTACGTACTGAAGAAAACCACCTTCGACTACCAGCGCGCGGACGGCAGTTGGCAACGCCAGAGCCGCGAAACCTACGATCGCGGCAACGGCGCGACGCTGCTGCTGTACGATGCGCGCCGCCGCATGGTGGTGCTGACACGGCAATTCCGTCTGCCGGCATTCGTCAACGGCCATCACGGCATGCTGATCGAGACGCCGGCGGGTCTGCTGGAGGCGGCCTCGCCTGAGGAACGGATTCGCGCTGAAGTCGAAGAGGAAACCGGCTACCGCGTGCATGACGTGCGCAAGGTGTTCGAAGCCTTCATGAGCCCGGGGTCGGTGACGGAAAAGCTGCACTTTTTCGTCGCCGAATACGATGCTGTGGCAAAAGTCGGCGCAGGCGGCGGCATTGCCGACGAAGGCGAAGATATCGAGGTGCTGGAATTGCCAGTGGACGAAGCACTGGCGATGGTCGAGCGTGGCGAAATCGTCGACGGAAAGACGATTATGTTGTTGCAGTATGCAAAGTTGAATCTGTTCGGCGTGTAAGCAGCGGCTTGCAGGTCACGCCACAAAATCGCCGTGACGGGCTTAGGCGGATAGGCAGATAGGCAGAGTGTGAGGAGCACTCTGCCGCCACTACAACAGCCGTTCTGCCAGCAACCTGCCCGCGCGCCCAACTTTTCGGATTGATCTCACACGACGTTGGGAAAGAGACGATATGTTGAGGAACGTCAAAAAAATATCCTTACGGGTCCCTTTGAAGTCTGCCTGCCTCGTTGTCAAAGCGTTGCGCGTCTTCAAACGGAAAAGCCGTTTCCGTTAGTTTATTTTTTGCTTCGCCCGCTCGATAAAGCCGGCGAATGATTTGAGGTTTAAGTGGATTCTCTTAATTCAGCGAACAGATTCATGGGCGGCTTCTTTTTCGGCGCCCTGATCGCTGCAGTCGTAATGGTATTGCTGTGCAATGCCGGTGAATTTTCGCCGTTTATCGCGAAGCTGCATGCTTTGGAACAGGTCATCCTGACCGCGCTCATTTCCCTCGTCATTGTCGATGCAAAGCCATTGGCTTATAAAACCGTCTGGCGTGAACGCCGTTGCAGCTTCGTACTCGATGAAGATTTGAGCGCGACCATTCGCGGCAGAACCTTCGGCATTCCCGCCGGCGTGGTAATCGGGATTCTGATTCAGAATTACGTAATGAACTGATTTCCTGTCGCATGGAAAGTCAGTTCATCGCACCTGGCCTTGCCGCCATCATTCTGTACACGACCGGCGCGCCCTGCCGCCCCTAGAACTTATGCCGTATCGCCGCGCGCACCACGACCTGCTTCGAAGTCGATGACGGCGACTGGGTGCCGGGCGTAAAGGCATCGTCCAGAATCGAATAGGTGGAGTCACCGGTCACCTGCTGATACTCGCCCTGAATGTACACGTCGGTGCGTTTGGACAGGTTGTAGTCCGCCATCAAGCCGAACGAATGAATTTTCGGCTTCACGCCGCCGCTCGACGCGTCGTAGGTTTCCATCGTATAGACGTATTGCGCGCCGACGAACAGCATGGGCGAAATCTGATATTTGCCGTTTACCTCGAAGTTCTGATACTTCAACGAGTTCAGCAACACCCCCGGCTGCACAAGCGGCGTCACGCCGAGATAGCCGTTGCCGGTCGGGTCCAGATAGTTCGAGTTGGTGTACACGAAGCCGGCAGTGGCCGGCCCGAAGGTGTACGTGATGCCGCCGCCAAACACCCGCATGCGGGCGGCGATAAAACTGGCGTCGTTCGCCGTGATTGCACCGTTTGAGCCGTTGCCGGGGTTGTCAGCCTGCAGATAGGCCGCGGCAACCAGCAGTCCGCCGTAGGTGTACTGGCCGCCGAAACTGTACGCGCGGTTGTTGGCAAAGCCCGTATCGTTGCTGAAGCTGTAGACGCCACCAAACTGGAAGCCAGAGATCGATGGACTGGCGTACTTGACGCTGTTGTCGAGACGGAATGAGTTATCGGTGTTGTCGTTATCGTACGGGTGCGAGAACAGCGCACCGGCCCAGTTGCCGTTGGCCGTGGTCTGCGCCAGATAGTCGACCACCGAGTCGTACTGGCGGCCGAACGTCAACGTGCCGTAGGACTCCGAACTCAAGCCGACGAACGCCTGGCGGCCGAACATCCGACCGCCCTGATTGAGTTGCCCGGAGCTGACGTCGAAGCCGTTCTCCAGCTGGAAGATCGCCTTCAGGCCGCCACCGAGTTCCTCGGCGCCTTTCAGTCCCCAGCGGCTGCCTTGCGCATCGCCGCTTGCGAGTTCATAGACATGGCCGCGGCCGACGTTGTTGGTGTAGTTGATGCCCTCATCGAGCACGCCGTATAGCGTCACGCTCGTCTGGGCAAAAGCAGGCGCGGAGAAAATGGCTAACGAGGTGGCGGACAAAGCGGTGGAGACAGCCAGCGCGAACACTTGCTTGTTCATGAAGATCTCCCAGAACTCGAGTAATGGGACAACTCGATCCGACCGCTTTCTTTAACGCTTCTTGAGGCGTTTATCGACCCCGACGCGCTTTCAGGAAATCCTCACACGCCGTTACGTCGCCGTCTATCAGGTGTCGCGTCCATATCTCAAAACGTTGCGAAATCTCCACTGCATCGGACTCCCCTTTTTTCGCGGCGCTTATTCAGGTAAACGGCGCCGTGTTGCCGGAACTTAAGCCGGCTGTCGCGTTGGACGCGTCAGCCCTGCACGTCCCGTAGCGGGTTTGTCGTGGAAAGAAATATAATCGAAAGCTTTTGCGGCGGCGCAGCGGAACTCCGCGCCGTCAAACGGGTCATTTTTACTGGCCTCTGCAACCGCGCCTCGCATGGCCGGTTCAAGCGGTGACGCGCAAGGCCACCCAAGGGGTCGCTTCCGCAAGGCGGCAGTCCGCCGCAACACCTGCTCCAATTTCAAAAAGCCTGGTGAGACGTCTGCCGCGCTGGCATAGCGCGCCGTCGCACGAGGCTGCTTTTGGCACCACACAATGCAAAAGTCGCAATCCCGTTTGATCGAGCTCGATTTTTTCCGCGGGCTGGTCCTCCTGATCATCGTCGTCGATCACATCGGCGGCAGCATTCTGTCGCGCGTCACGCTGCATGCCTATGCGCTGTGCGACGCGGCTGAGGTCTTCGTGTTCCTCGGCGGTTTCGCCACCGCTACGGCCTATGCGGCGCTCGCCGAACGGCGTAACGAGGCGACCGCGCGCAGCCGTTTCCTGCGGCGCTCGCTGGAAATCTATCGCGCCTTCCTTATCACGGCCGGTTTGATGCTGCTGGTCAGCGCGGTGCTGACCGCGTTCAGTATCGACGGTCCAAATCTCGCCACCACCGATCTCGACGATCTGATGGACGCCCCCGTGGCCGCCCTGCGCGACATCCTGCTATTTCGCCGCCAGCCGTATCTCGCTTCCGTGTTGCCCATGTACGCGTTCTTCGCGCTGCTGGTGCCGATGATCCTGCCGCTCGCGCGCGGCAAGCCATGGCTGCTGCTGGCCGGCAGCGTCGCTTTGTGGGCGGGCGCACCGGCGATCGACGCCTACCTGCCCGCCGCGCCGGACATGCACTGGGATTTCAACCCGTTGGCCTGGCAGTTGCTGTTCGTGCTCGGCGCGCTGGCCCGTTGCCAGCCGGTTTATCAGCGGATCAGTGCGCACCGTCTCGGCTGGCTAGCGAGCTTACTGGCGTTCGCCGTGGTCGCTGCCGCGGCCTACTACAAGCTGTTTATCGAACGCGAACCGCTCGATGGCAGCTTCAAGCAAAACCTCTCCTATCTGCGCGCGGTCAATTTTCTGGCGATTGCGTGGCTGGTCGCGAACCTGATCCAACTGGGCTGGGCACGAAAGCTCGCGCAATGGATGCCGTGGGTCGGCATGATCGGGCGCAAAGGGTTGCTGTGCTTTATCGCGGGCGCCGTGATTTCGCTGGTCGTCGATTCGGTGCTGTATGCCGCGACCGACGGCTATCTGAACTATCCCCTCGGCTTGGTGGCGGATGCATTTGCGGTCGGCGCACTGTTCGCCGTCGCCAAGGCGTCGGAGCCGCTCAAGCGCGTCACGGCGCGCCTCTGGAGCTTGCGCCTCAGAACGTCGCCCTGAGCGAGCGGCGTGCGCATGCACGCGCGGGCTTTGGCTGCGGCGCGGCGCGGCGCGGCGCGGCACGCCAGGTTACCGCTTGCGAGGTCGCCGCTGGTGTGCCCACCCAGTTACCTCGTCGTCGCTTGCCCGCTGCCGCTTGCCTGCCACTTGCCGATTTCCACTGCCGATACTGATAGCATGACGACCGCGCGCGATCTGCGCGGCGGCCTCTTACCCTGACATGCGTCTATTCCTGCATTCCGCACTCCTCGCGCTGTGTGCTGCTGTCGGCGCGCCGGCAAGCGCCAGCACCGTCATCAGCCGAAGCTTCCATTCCGAAGCGCTCGGTCGCGACTGGGCCTACACGATCTATCTGCCGACTGGCTATCACCACGACGCCGCCCGCATCCCCGTGCTCTACCTGCTGCACGGCAATAACGGCGACGCCAACGACTGGCTCACGCAAGGCCACCTGCAAGCGACCGCCGACGCACTGATCGAGCGCAGGGAGATGCCGCCGGTCGTGATCGTCATGCCGCAAGGCGGCACGGACTGGTATGTCGATCGCAAGGAGAAGATGGAGACCGCGTTCTTCGGCGATCTGCTGCCCGAGATCGAAACGCGCTACGCGGTCGCGACACAGCGCGGCGGACGGATGATCGGCGGCGTTTCGATGGGCGGTTTCGGTGCGCTGCGCTACGCCATGACACAACCGGAGCTCTTTTGCGGCGCGCTGCTGCTAAGCCCCGCGATTTATGCGAATGAACCGCCGCTCGCTTCAGCGGCGCGCCGCGTCGGCGTGTTCGGCGATCGGCAGTTCGATCCGCACGTCTGGCACGCGCTCAATTATCCGGCGCAATGGGAACGGTACATGAGCCAGCCGTATCGCCTGCCGATGTTCATCGCCGCCGGCGACGACGACCTCGCGATCCAGGCCGATGCGTCATCGCTTTACACGCATCTTCGGCTGGCGGGAAATCCGGCGGCGCTGCGCATCATCGACGGCGGTCATACCTGGGATGTCTGGAGCGCGCTATTGCCCGCCGCGCTGAAATACACGCTGGGCTGCGTCAAACAGTCGGCGCACGATCGGGACAAGTAACCCGGCGAATCAGCAGTCCTGATCGTGCCGGAAAATTGCGTGCAACTATTGCACGAGATCGGTCCACAGCACCATCAGCACGGTCATGAGCGCGGGTCCAATGAAGAGGCCGAGCAGGCCGAACGTCTCCGCCCCACCGAGAATGCCGAATAGCACCAGCAGGAAAGGCAATCGCGTCGAGTTGCCGATCAGCACCGGCCGCACGAAATGCTCGGCGACAAACACCACGATCGAGCCGAACACCGCAAGCCCGATGGCCCCGGCAACCGAGCCTTGCGAAAACAGCCATAGGGCCGCGAGGCCGAACGTGATCGGCGCGCAGAACGGCAGCATGGCGGCGATCGCCGTGATGAACGCGAGCAGCGCGACGTGCGGCAAGCCGGTCACGAAATAGGCAACGCCCATCAAGAGGCCCTCACCGAGCCCGACCACCACCAGCCCCGACACCGTGCCGCGCACGGCCGCAGCCATGCGCTCGAGCAGTTGCGCGCCGTCGTCGCCGAAGCCGCGCCGCACGCCTTTCATCAGTGAGCCGGACAGACGCGGCCCCGCCTGAAAGATCACGAACAGCGTGACCAGCATGAAGGCGAACACCATCAAGCCATGCGCCGCGCGCGCGCCGAAGTGGCGGCCAAGCGTCATCACCGTGGTGCTGTGCAGCCCTTTCATTGCCGCCGAGTCGCGCAGCGGCTGGGCGAGATTGGCCTGCCACCAGGCCGAAATCTGTTGCACGCCGAACGGCAAGCGCTCGAGGATGCCCGGCATCGGAATACCGTTTTCCTGCACTGTCTTGAACCATTCATTCATGTCGTGGGCTTCGCGCAGCGCCTGTGTAATGCCGATCCCGACCGGCAGCACCACGAGCAACGCGATGGCGAGTGTCAGCACGGCGGCGATCAACGTCGTGCGGCCCGTGAACCAGTGGCTGCCTTCCACCTTTTTCAAAAGCGGCCACAGCGCGATGGCAATGACGCCGGCCCAGGCCACCACCGCAATGAAATCGCGCACGACCCACAGCGCCAGCAGCACGAGCGCGATGTACAGGACGAGTAAAGCCGTTTTCTGCTTTTTCAGGCGATCAGGCGGTGCCGGCGATTCTGGCGGCGCTACGGGGGGGCGTGAAATCATGTGATCTCTTAGGGTCTTGTGGATATGCGCGCGAGCCGACCGGAAAAATGCAAACCCGCTACACTTGCATCGCACGGTCGCTCAACAATAACCACATCTTAAAGGAAGCACCGAAGCCCTTAGCAGGCAGCATTTTCGTCGCGCTGCGCACAACACTGCGTTGCAAAAATCCGCGCTATCGAAAATTCACATCGCATATGGCCCGCAAAGCCCCGCCGTTTCGTGCAAGCGTGGATGTCAAGTTTCATTGTTGCTAATTCGAGAACAGTGTTTCAACTCCGGCACAATGGCTATCCAGGGCGCACGGGACTACATTCGGCACACCACAATACGGAGCCGACGATGATGACCTTAGAGTCCATCCCCCTTGACGGTACCAATGGCGTACGCATCGAAATTCTCGAGCGCTCCGACACCACGCTGGTGATCCGCTGGGTCGAACCGGGGCGCTGCCATTACGGCGAGCAACGGTGGCGGCGACGATCGGCCCATACGTCGGGAACGTGCGCCGTGACGCGGCGCAAGATTCGTCGCGGCGATGCGGTGTTCAAACCGGCTGAACGGCCGGCGCCTTCGAATGCTTCCGCGATGATTTGTGCTGAGGTCCTGGGCGAACTTGTTGAGGCTTGATGTCTTTTTGCCTGGACGGCAATTCGCCGATGTGCGTTTAGGGCGCTTGCCGTCGTTAGTCCCCTCATGATTTATCTGCGCTGATTCTCTGCGGGCCGCCGCCTTTCCCGGCCGCACTGACACACGCTCGGCGCCGCTCTTCAACTTTCCGCCTGGTCAATCCACCGCAGAAGGCCGCTGCGGCTGGCGAACAGCCAATTGGTATCCCACGCCCAAAAGCCTGATTGCGGCCCTTCGCCACGTGCGTTAAGGTGATCCCCGTTGCGCCAGGTCACCACACCTGCCAGACGCGCATCGTTAAATGAATGCCCTCCATCCCATTCGAACGCGCCGCAGCCCGTCTGGCGGCAAACGAGAGGCGACACCATGGCAGAAGACACCCCGGAAACCCGCGCCGCAGCGGTTCCTCCCGTCCAGCTCGTTGCGCCGCAACAATTCTCGCTGGACGTCCTGCTTGAGAAATACGCGAAAGGCGACGAACAATCGGCCGACGACGTATTCCAACGCGTCGCCCACGGCGTCGCTCAAGCGGAGCCGGAAGCGTTGCGCGAGTCGGTGGAAGCGCTTTTTGTCGACAATCTGCGCCACGGCGCGCTCGGCGCCGGGCGCATCATGAGCGCGGCCGGCACGGGCATCGCCGCCACGCTCATCAACTGCTTCGTGCAACCGGTCGGCGACGCGATTCAGGGTGTCGACGAAGAAGGCCTTCCCGGCATCTACGTGGCGCTGCTGCAAGCCGCCGAAACGATGCGCCGCGGCGGTGGCGTCGGCTATAACTTCTCCGCGATCCGGCCCAAGGGTGCCCGCGTTCATACCACGAGCTCATCGGCGTCCGGACCGTGCAGTTATATGGACGTATTTGACGCCTCCTGCCGGACCGTCGAAAGCGCCGGCTCGCGGCGTGGTGCACAAATGGCCGTGCTCGACTGCAATCACCCCGATCTGATCGAGTTCATCGAGGCGAAACATTCGAAAGGCCGCTGGAACAACTTCAACGTGTCGGTAGGCGTCACCGACGAATTCATGCGCGCCGTCGAAGACGATCAGCCCTGGCCGCTCGTGCACCGCGCCGAGCCGTCACCGGCGCTGCGTGCGGCAGGCGATGTGCGGCAACGCGAAGACGGCCTGTGGGTGTACAGCGAAAGGCCCGCCCGCGAGATCTGGGATCGCATCATGCGCTCCACCTACGACGTCGCCGAACCCGGCATTGTGTTCATTTCGCGCATGAATGAGGACAACAATCTACGCGCGGTCGAAACGATCCGCGCCACCAATCCGTGTGGCGAACAACCGCTGCCGGCGTACGGCTGCTGCAACCTCGGACCGTTGAACCTCACGCGTTTCGTGCGCGATCCGTTCGCGCAAATGAAAGGCCGCAAACCTTCGTTCGACTGGGACGGTCTCGCCAAAAGCACCCGCACCCAGGTGCGCTTTCTCGACGACGTGCTCGACGTCACGTTGTGGCCGCTGCAGCAGCAATACGACGAGTCGCGCGCCAAGCGGCGCATCGGCGTGGGCTTCACCGGCTTAGGCGATACGCTGGTGATGCTCGGCCTGCGCTACAACTCGCAGGAAGGCCGCGACTTCGCTGTGAGCATCGCCCGGCTGATGCGCGACGAAGCCTATCGCGCGTCGGTGGAACTGGCGCGCGAGCGTGGTGCGTTCGAATTGTTCGACGCCAGGCGTTATCTGGAAGCGGGCACCTTCGCCTCGCGTCTGCCCGATGACATCAAGGACGCGATACGCCAGGATGGCATCCGCAACAGTCATTTGCTGTCGATCGCGCCGACCGGCACCGTCAGCCTCGCGTTTGCCGACAATGCGTCGAACGGCATCGAGCCGGCCTTCTCGTGGACCTACACGCGCATGAAGGTGATGGCCGACGGCGGCCGCGAATCATTTGACGTCGAAGACTACGCGTATCGCCTCTACCGCGAACTCGGCGGCGATGTGAAAAACCTGCCGGACTATTTCGTCAGCGCCCTCGAAATGTCGGCGCGCGATCACCTCGACATGATGGCCGCCGTGCAGCCGTATGTGGACACGTCGATCTCCAAGACGGTGAACGTGCCGGCGGACTATCCGTTCGAAGCGTTCGAAAGCCTCTACTTCGACGCGTGGAAAAACGGTCTCAAGGGCCTCGCCACGTACCGCCCGAATGAAACGCTCGGCGCGGTGCTGAGCGTGAACCCGCCGCAAGCGGATGACACGCTCGCCGAGACCGATCAGGATCCGCTGCGTATCGCGATCGATCATCGGCCTAAGGGCGAGTTGCCGGCAATCATCGAAAAGGTCGAATACCTGACGCAAGCCGGCAAGAAGTCGCTTTACGTGGCGGTGTCGTTCATCGAAGTGACGGGACGCCTTGGCGGTGAGGATGTCACGATCGAGCGTCCCATCGAGTTCTTTATTCCGACCGGTCAGCGCGACGAATCGCAGCAATGGATCACGGCGACAATGCGTTCGCTGTCGCTCGCGGCGCGCGGTGGATTTGTCGCGCGTAACTTGCAGGATATGCGCAAAGTGTCGTGGGATCGGGGGCAGGTACGGCTCGGTGAGGTGCAGCGTCTCGACGGTCATCGCACGCCGCGTTGGCACGATTCCGAAGTGGCGGCGCTCGCTTTTGCGATCCAGCAGATTTTGCATCGGCGCGGTTTTCTCGACGCCGAAGGCAATCAGGTGCCGTCGCGCATGCTGGCGCGCCTACCGCGCGGACAGATGAAAGCCGAAACGGCCTTGCCGGCGGATTTCGGCATCCGGCCGCATCCCGGCGAAGCTAACGACGAGTCGACGCTGACACAAGCCGGTGGCGTGCAAGGGCTGCGCACCATGCTTGGACGCAAGTGCGGCTCGTGCGGAGCGAATGCAGTGATTCGCAAGGATGGTTGCGATTTCTGTACAGCGTGTGGCGAAGTCGGCGCGTGTGGATGAGCGACAGCTATCCGCAACTCAGACGCGGCCGCCGATATCGGACGGCCGCGCCAACCTACCCATCAACCGACTCGAGCGTAATACAGATTCTGCGGATGCTTGGCTTCTGCAAAGAAGAACCAGCGTTCCGCCACGAGACCGGCGTATTGCACGAGACACGCCGCAGCCAGCAAGCCGAGCGACACACCGATCGGGAGCAGGCCTGCGCCTAGCGCCATGAGCAACACGGGCACGGCAAACGCGGCCACGAGGAATCCCCACTTGACGCCGCGCAGCGTCCCCGCCGATTTACCGTGAAAGAACTCGTGCAGATTGAACGCGCCGGCGGTAAAGCCGCGTGAAACCTGCACAAGCTTCGGGTTGTTGATGCCGGTCGCGCTCTGCACCGTGGACTTCGGCCGCAATCGCGCATTGCGCACGAGCGATGCCGAACGGCTCCCGCAGCCCGCAAGCGTCAGCACGCAGGCACAGATCGCGAGGCCCGCTGTCAAACCCGGCGCGAACCACGCGGTCATCGCCGTCGCCAGCGTGAACCCGGACGCGCAACCCAGCAGCACGAAGTTGACCAGTGTGAGCGGTGTGGCCCATTCCTGTAAAAAACGCAGGCACGCGTAGATCATCGCCGAGCAGACGAATAACAGAGCGCTCGCCACCACGCCAAGCCAGCCTATCGCGAGCGACCACGGCGAACCAAACCAGTGCGCGACACCGTAGAAAAACGCGCAGGCGAGAAACGCCGGCAGGCACAGGCATTCACGCGACAGCCACGACGTCCGCCACATCGCAACCGCACGCCATGCACGCTCCGGATGCCCGAGATGGAAAAACGAGGCGATCAGTCCGAGGCCGCCCAACACGACCGAGACGCCTGCGCCGGTCATATAGAACGCATCCGCGGGCGCTACGAGCAAGCCCAGATGCGCCGCCGTCTCCACGCCGACGAGCGCGATCAGCAGACCCTGTGCCGCGCCGCTCAACGTAGTGAGAAAAACTACCGAGAAAGCCGGATTCATCGCCAGGTCCTTTAGATGCGCGTCGCCATCGACGCAAGATGCAGTTCGCCGCGCTCAAGCTGCGCATCGACCGATTCGGGCGTCTTGAGCGCCGTATCCGTGTCTTTGCACGAGCAGGCACCGCTGCCGCAGCCCGATGCCGACGTCGTGACGCGCGGCAAATAGTGGTTCGCTGGCCGCGTGTTCCACTCAGGCATCAACTGATAGCCGCCGCGCTCCTCGATCGCCTTCGATACCACCGACTCCGGGTCGTGGATATCGCCGAACAGGCGCGCGGAGGTCGGACACGCGAGCACGCATGCCGGCTGACGATCGCGCTCAGAGAGGTTTTCATCGTGAATACGATCGACGCACAAGGTGCACTTCGTCATCTCCTTGCGCGCTTCATCGAGTTCGCGCGCGCCGTATGGACACGCCCATGCGCAATATTTGCAGCCGATGCATTTGTCGAAATCGACAAGCACGAGGCCATCTTCCTTGCGTTTATAGCTGGCGCCGGTCGGACACACCGGCACGCACGGCGGGTCCTCGCAGTGCAGGCACGACTTCGGGAAGTGGATCGTCTCGGCGTCCGGGTAGCTGCCGGCTTCAAAGCTCTGCACGCGGTTGAAGAATGTGCCGGACGGATCGGCGTCGTACGGATTCAGGTCGGCGAGGCTGCCCGACTCGCCCGACGTATTCCACTCCTTGCAACTCGTGACGCAAGCCTGACATCCCACGCATACGTTCAGGTCGATCACCAACGCCATCTGTGTCATGAATCGCTCCTTGCTACTTGCGCCCAGCCGCGCCACGCAACCGCGCCGCGAATTCGCCTCGTCCCGCGAAATAGGTCTGCACGATCCGCGATATCACCCCGTTCGACCCGGGCAACGCGGGCATCGCGTCGAACTGCGGCAGCGTATGACGCGCGTCCGCTTCCGCCGGATAGATGCGCACGCGCACGTCGTACCACGCGGCCTGGCCTGTCACCGGGTCCGAATTCGAAAGACGCGCGGCCGCTTCGTCGCGACCAGGTAACTCGTCGGTGATGAGGTGATTGAGCAGAAAGCCGCGCTGCGATTCGTTCGCGCCCGCGCCGAGATTCCACGCGCCCGCGGCCTTGCCGATCGCGTTCCACGTCCATACCGTGCCTGGCTCGACAGTCTCGCTAAACCGCGCCATGCAGCGCACGCGGCCCCATTGCGATTCGGCATAAATCCAGCTGCCATCGGCGATACCGTTTTCGGCCGCCATCAGTGGATTCATGTAGAGATAGTTCTCGCCATGAATCTGCCGCAGCCACGCGTTCTGCGAATCCCACGAGTGATACATCGCCATCGGCCGTTGCGTCACGGCGGCGAGCGGAAAACGCGCGAGATCGGTGGAATCGCTTTCGAGCGGCGCATACCAGAAGGGCAGCGGGTCGAAATACTTCTCGACCCGTGCCCGCAAATGCTCGGGAGGCTGCCTGCCGCTTGTGCGCCCTTGCGCAGCAAGCCTGAACTTCTGCATGACGTCGGAGTACAGCTGGATCAGGATCGGCTCCTTGAATTTACGGAAGCCTTTTTCCACCGCCCAGTCGAGATACGGCCCATTGCAGTTGCGCATGTACTGGAGCGTCTCCGGCAAGCGGTAATGGAACACGCAGTTGTTCTTGGCGTACTGTTCCCACTGCTGCGGATTCGGCTCACCCACCAGCGCCTTGTCGCCGTCCTTGCCGCGCCAGCCGATCAGAAAACCCACGCCGGAGTCAGGCGTCGTCGTGTGATTGACGATGAAGTCGGGATAGTCGCGAAAGCGGCGCGTGCCGTCGGCCGCCGTGAAGGCGGGAAACTTGAGGCGCGAAGCAAGCTCGATCAGCACCTCCTGAAACGGCTTGCACTCGCCTGTCGGTGGCACGACCGGCACACGCACGGAATCCACCGGACCGTCGAACTCGGAGATGGGCCGGTCGAGCATCGACATCGCGTCGTGCCGCTCGAGATAAGTCGTGTCCGGCAGGATCAGGTCGGCGAACGCCGTCATCTCCGACTGGAACGCATCGCACACCACGAGAAACGGAATCTTGTACTCGCCGTTCGCATGCTTGTCGGCGAGCATCTCGCGCACCTTCATCGTATTCATCGACGAATTCCATGCCATGTTGGCCATGAAAATCAGTAGCGTGTCGATGGGATAGGGATCGCCGCGCCAAGCGTTGGTGATCACGCTATGCATCAGGCCGTGCACGGCGAGCGGATATTCCCAGGAGAAGGCTTTGTCGATCCGAACCGGACCGCCGTTTTCGTCGATGAACAGATCTTCAGGCGCGGCGGGCCAGCCGAGCGGCCCGGTGGCGAGCGGCGTGTTCGGCTTGACGGCGTCCGGGCTGTTCGGCGGTTTCGCCGATGGCGGCACTGCGCGGGGAAACGGCGACTTATGGCGAAAACCGCCGGGGCAGTCGATCGTGCCCAGCAGCGACATCAGCACCGCAAGCGCACGGATCGACTGGAAACCGTTGGAATGCGCGGCCAGCCCGCGCATCGCGTGAAAAGCGACCGGGTTGCCGGTGACGGTCTCATGCGTCTCGCCCCACGCGTCGGTCCAACGGATCGGCAGCGTGATCCGGTGATCGCGGCTGGTCTGGATCATTTCACCGGCGAGGCGGCGAATCGTATCCGCCGCAATGCCGGTAATGCCGGCGGCCCATTCGGGCGTGCAGTCGGCCACGCGTTCGCGCAGCAACGCGAACGACGGCGTGACCGGCGTGCCGTCGTCGAGCGTATAGCGGCCGTCGAGTGCGGGCGTCACGCCGGGGGCATGATGCGGCACGGCGCGCGCGGCCGAGGCGTCCCACCAGAGATGATTCTGCGGAAACAGCGGATTGCCGACCGGTCGGTCCGGGTCGCGCACGAACAGGCCGAAGTTTTCGCTGGCTTCGTCGAGATCGACAAGCTCCGCCGCGTTCGTATAGCGCTGCACGAACGCGTGATCCCAGGCGTCGGCCGCAATCAGTTCGTGCAGAAACGCCATGAATAGCGCACCGTCGGTGCCCGGCTTGATGGGCACCCATTCGTCGGCAATCGCGGCGTAACCGGTGCGGATCGGATTGATCGCAATGAAGCGTCCACCCGCGCGCTTGAATTTGGAAATCGCGATCTTGAGCGGATTCGAATGATGATCTTCCGCCGTGCCGATCATGAAGAAGAGTTTGGCGCTGTCGAGATCCGGGCCGCCAAATTCCCAGAATGAGCCGCCGATCGTATAGATCATGCCGGCCGCCATATTGGCCGAGCAGAAGCCGCCATGCGCCGCGTAGTTCGGCGTGCCGAACTGTTTGGCAAAGAGCCCGGTGAGCGCCTGCATCTGGTCGCGGCCCGTGAAGAGCGCGAATTTCTTGGGATCGGTGGCGCGAATCGTGGCAAGACGCTTTTCGAGCACGTCGAACGCGACCTCCCACGACACCGGCTCGAACTGCGCGCTGCCCCGCTCCGCGCCCGCCTTGCGCATCAGCGGCTGGGTCAGACGCGCGGGCGAGTACTGCTTCATGATGCCCGAGGCGCCCTTCGCACAGATCACGCCCTGGTTCAGCGGATGGTCCGGGTTGCCGTCGATATAGCGCACCTCGCCTTCGCGCAGATGCACGCGAATACCGCAGCGGCAGGCGCACATATAGCAGGTGGTCGTCTTGATCTCGAGCCGTTCGTTCTGCGTGCGGGCGTGGTGTTCCATGCGGGATCTCCGTCGCGGCTCCGGCTGTGTCGAAGCGATGTGGGTTCGATACCGACCATCCTATTCGCCGGGAGTCCACAAGGGAAATCGCGATTTGTGACAGAAACTATCCGCTGCGCCGATGGTTTCAGTTTGCCTTCAGATGTCAGATCGGCGTCAACACCGCTTCGCCCGCAAAATGGCGCCGGGCGTTGCCCAGAAAATTGTCGACAGAGGCTGTGATCGCCTCCGGCGAGCGGCCCCCCACATGCGGCGTCAAAACCACGTTGCGCAGCGTCAGCAAGGCTTCAGGCGGATCCGGCTCGCCTTCGTAGACATCGAGGCCCGCACCGGCGATCGTGCCAGCAGCGAGCGCTTCCGCCAACGCGGCGGTATCCACCACACTGCCCCGAGAGACATTGACCACGAAACCGTCCGGCCCGAGTGCGTCCAGCACCGCTTTGCCGATCAGATGACGTGTACCGGCGCCGCCGGGCGTCGCCACCATCAGAAAATCGCACCACTGCGCGAGGTCCTGGACGCTGTCGAAATAGCGCAGCGACGAACCCTCACGCGGTTTCCGGTTGTGATAACCGATTTCCATATCGAACCCGCTGCCCCGCCGCGCGATCTTCTCGCCGATATGGCCGAGCCCGACGATGCCCAGACGCTTGCCGGAAACGTTCGGGCGCATCGGCAACGTGTCGCGCCAGACGCCCTTACGGGTGGCCTGGTCGAGTTGCGGCACGTCGCGCACCGCCGCGAGCAGTAAGGCGAACGCGTGATCGGCCACACAATGGTCGTTGGTGCCCGCCCCATTGACGAGCACGATGCCACGCGAGCGGGCGTGGTCGATGGCCAGGTTTTCATAGCCTGCGCCAAGTGCGCTGACAAACTCGAGCTGCGGCATCTGGTCGATTTCAGCGGCCGTCAGCCCGTTCGTGCCGTTGGTCAGCACGGCGCGGATCGTCCCGCCATGCTCCGCAATCGCAGCGGTCCGCTGGGCGGCATCGGGTGCATAGACGATGTTGAAAGCAGCCTCGACACTGGCGCGGCTTGCGTCTTTCAAGGAGATTAGAACCAGCAGGGATGGCTTCATAGCGGGCGTTTTTTCTTAGGGCGGTGACGGACGGGAGACACGACGAGTCAGTGTAACAAGCCTCCCGCGGCCTCGCTGCTAGCCAGTCACACGCCATCACAAGCGGCCACGACTGCCCACAAGCGCCCGCAAGCAAGCGTGCCCCGCTGCGACTCGCCGCCGGCCCATGCGCCTAAAGTCCATCTGAACCACGCCGTTATCTTGTTGAATGGACCGACGTCGACAGGGCGCGCCGCGCGTCTTTCTTCCTCGCCAAACCCAAGCCGTCTTAGAATAGCCGGAACTCCGACCACGGGAATCTCATGCAGGACACCCTCCCGCGCGGCTCAGCGGCCGCCAACGACGCCCCGCAGGAAATCCCCTGGCGGGACGATTCCGAAATGTTCGAACTCGCGCCCGTCTCGCTCTGGCTCGAAGACTTCAGCGGCGTGCGCACGCTATTCGACGCATGGCGGGAGCAAGGTGTGACGGATTTGCGCGCCCATTTTGCCGAGAATCCAGGCCTTGTCGCCGAATGCGCGCACAGCATCCGCGTCATCAAGGTGAATCAGAAGACGCTGACGCAATTCGAGGCCGCCGATTTCGACGCGCTCACGGGCAATCTCGCCTCGGTGTTCCGCGACGACATGCTCAAGACGCACCTCGAAGAGCTATGCCAATTGTGGGCCGGGCAAGCCCAGTTCACGAGCCAGACGGTCAACTACACGCTAGGCGGACGCCGGCTCGACGTGCTGCTCAAGGGCGCCGTACTGCCCGGCCATGAAGCACGCTGGGACCGCGTGCTCGTCTCCGTCGAAGACATCACCGAACTGGAGGGCGCACGGCATCGCGTGACGCTGGCCGAACAATATGTGCGTGGCCTGTTTGAATACTCACCGGTGTCGTTGTGGGTGGAAGATTTCAGCGCGGTCAAGCGTTTGCTCGACGATGCGCGCGCGGCCGGCATCAGCGACTTTCGCGTGTTCACCGACGTGCATCCCGAGTTTGTCGAGCGCTGCATGCAGGAAATTCACGTGCTCGACGTGAACCAGCACACGCTCGACATGTTCGCGGCGAAAGACAAAAAAACGCTGCTGGCGCGCCTGCCCGACGTGTTCCGCGACGACATGCGAGCGCATTTCCGCGAGCAGTTGATCGATCTTTGGGACGGCAAGCTATTCCAGCAACGCGAAGTGCTCAACTATTCGCTCGACGGCAGCGAGGTGCACGTGCACCTGCAGTTCTCCGTCCTGCCGGGCCACGAACGCAATTGGGATCTGGTGCTGGTAGCCCTCACCGACATCACGGCGCGCAAGAAGGCCGAAGCTTACCTGGAGTTCCTGGGCAAGCATGACGTGCTGACCAAGCTGCGCAACCGCTCGTTCTACGTGGATGAACTGAACCGGCTGGAACGTAAGGGTCCGTGGCCGGTGACAATCATAATGGCCGATCTGAACGGCCTGAAACGCGTGAACGACCAGCTCGGCCACGCGGCCGGCGACGCCTTGTTACGGCGCGCCGGAGAAGTCCTTGCCAAGGCGACGGACGCGCCTTTTCATGCGGCGCGCATCGGCGGCGACGAGTTCGCGATCCTGTTGCCGAACACCGACGAGCGCGGCGGCGACGCGATGGTCGATGCGATCCGACAGCTGGTCGAGCTGAACAACCAGTTTTATCCGGGCTCGCTGCTGAGTCTTTCAATGGGCGCGGCGACGTGCCAGCGCGGCGACCGGCTCGAAGCCGGCGTTCAACGCGCCGATCTGCTGATGTACGAGGAAAAGCACGCGCACTACGCGAACCGGCCGGCTGCGGACGCGCCGGGCGAGTAACGCCCGGGCAGTCAGGTGCCTCAGCTTTTGTCGGTCCGCACCGCCTCGCCATAAGTGCTGACGATCCGCCGATCCTGCTCCTCTACCGAAAACAGCTCCCATTCGAGTCCGTTGACATCCTTGCTGCTCGAGTACCCTTGCACCTCGTCGTCTTCGAACCCGACGTGCCGCAGTTGCCCGGCTTTATCCGGCATTTCGTTGATCGAGAAATTGAGCAGATCGGTGCGCCACATTGCATAACGACCGGGTACAACCGCGGTAGGCGGCTGATCGAGACGGCGGGTGTAATCTTCGATGGAGGCGTCGAGGCTGGCGACAGCCAAGGCGATATGGAAGCGTTTCATAGCGATTGTCCTGACAGTTAGGATGCGATGCTTTCATCGTATCGACGAAGCACCGCCGCAACCAGTTGCGCAATCATCCCGGTATCACCATTACCGGTTTGCGTTAAAACAGCTTCAAACGAGGAGCGACACGAATGCTTTCTCACGTATTCGTCGGCATTTCGGATTTCGAGCGCGCGTTCGGCTTTTATGGCGTGCTGATGGACACGTTAGGGTTGCGGCTCAAATTCCGCGACGACGATGCGTGCTGGGCAGGCTGGATGCCAGCCGACGCGTCGCGACCGTTGTTTGTGATCAGCAAGCCCTACAACGGTGGACCCGCCACCGCCGGCAACGGCCAGATGTTGGCCCTGCTCGCCACGAACCGTATGACGGTCGATCGCGTGCATGCTGCGGCGCTCGCTCACGGCGGCGCCTGCGAAGGGCCGCCGGGTTTGCGACCGCAGTATCACGTGGACTATTACGGCGCGTACTTTCGCGATCCTGATGGCAACAAGCTTTGCGTGTGTTGCCATGCGCCCGACACGACCGTAACCGCGCAGGCAGTCCGCTAAGCGCCCGGAAAGCGCAATTCGAAGCGCATCACGCCCGGCACCGGACACACCACACGCGCCGTGCCGCCGTGCAGATGCATGATCGCCTTCACGATCGCGAGCCCCAGCCCACTCGATTCGGTGAACTCGCTGCGCGCAGCATCGCCGCGGTAGAAGCGATCGAACAGGCGGTCCAGTTGCTCGCCAGGAATCGGCGTGCCGTCGTTTTCCACCACCACCGTCGCGCCCTCTTCGTCCTGCGTGCCGCTTAAACGCACCACTGTATTGCCCGCGCCGTATCGCACCGCGTTGACGACGAGATTGTTGATCGCCCGCCGGCATAGCATTGGATTGGCCGACACCACGCCATGCGCTTCGACGGTAAAGCGCATGCCGCGTTCGTCGGCGGGTCCTTCAAAATAGTCGGCGATCCTGATGAGTTCGCCGTGCAGATCGACCGGCTCACGGTCGATTGACAGCGCAGCATGATCCGCGTGCGCGAGAAACAGTATGTTTTCCGCGATGTGGCTTAAGCGGCTCAACTCTTCGAGATTCGATTCGAGCAGTTGCTGATATTCATCGGCATCGCGCGGTTTGGTGAGCGTTACCTGGGTCTGGCCGATCAAGGCGCCCACCGGTGTGCGTATTTCATGCGCCAGATCGGCGGAAAACTGCGAGAGGCGCTGGTAGCCATCGGCAAGACGGTCGAGCATGGCGTTGAACGCGTCCGTGAGCTGGCGCAATTCGACCGGCGCCGCCTCGCTGTCGAGCCGCACCGACAGACTCGCCGGACTGATCTGCGCCGCCCGTGTGGCGATCTCGCGCACCGGCCGGAACGCGCGGCGCAGCACATAGTAGGCGAGCAACGTGGCCGCGAGCATACCGGTCAGCGTGGCCAGCACGATGCGATTGCGATAGGCGGCCAGCATCCGCACTTCCTGAGTCATCGGATGCGCGGCGATCACTTCGACCTCGCTCCCGTCCTCGCGCGCTTTGACGGAGGCGATCGCCCAGTGAACCGGCACGCCGTCCGGCAACATGGTCTGGCGGATGTCCGAGAGCGTCGGCAACCGGTCCTCCGTGCCGGCCTGCAGAGGCGGCACCGCAACGTTGGCCGGATTCACGTCGATGAACGGCGCTTCGCCCGGACGGCGAAACAGCAGCACGTCTTCCTCCGCGCCGAGCATGCTCTCGAACAGCACAGGCCGGCTCTTCAATTCGCTAACTGAGTAGAGATCGCGCACGATGCGGCTGAAATGCTCGACACGGCCGGTGAGCACCACGTCCGCGCGGCGCTGCAAAGACAACTCAGCGGAATGATAGAAATACGCACCCAACGTGCCGATCACCACGCACGCAATCGAGGCGAACAGCACCGTGGTGCGAGCCGTCAACGAACGTTCGGTCCACAGCTTCATGAACCGTCGCCGAAGGTGTAGCCAATGCTGCGCACGGTATGAATCAGCTTCTTTTCAAACGGATGATCGACCTTGGCGCGCAGCCGTTTGATGGCTACGTCGACCACATTGGTGTCGCTGTCGAAGTTCATGTCCCACACTTCCGAGGCGATCTGCGTGCGCGATAGCGCTTCGCCCTGCCGGCGCACCAGCAGGTGCAGCAGCATGAATTCCTTGTTGGTCAACGGAATCTCGACGCCTTCGCGCGTGACCTTGCGGCGCAGGACGTCGAGCTTGAGGTCGGCGATCTCGAACACATCGCTCTCGCGGATCACGCCACGACGCAGCAGCGTGCGGATACGCAACACCAGCTCGGTGAAGGAGAACGGTTTGACGAGGTAGTCGTCGGCACCGAGTTCGAGGCCACGGATGCGGTCGCTGACGTGATCGCGCGCGGTCAGGAAAATCACCGGCAGATCGCGCCGTGCTCGCAGCGCACGCATGATGTCCCAACCGTCGATGCCCGGCAGCATCACGTCCAGCACCACGAGGTCATAGGCGTGTTCGAGCGCCATGTGCAGGCCGTCCGTGCCGGTGCGCGCGAGGTCGACCGCGTAGCCGCTCTCGCGCAGCCCCTTCTTCAGGTAGTCGCCGGTTTTCGGGTCGTCTTCGATGACGAGGATGCTCATGGTGCCTGGGGTTCCAATCCCGCGCGCCACTTCGGGCATGGGTTATGGATGGAGACGTGGATATGGCGCTCATTCTACGTGGCCGCGCCGCGCCGTTCATGACGTTTTTGTCATCCGTCTGTCACTCGCCGGAGCCGCTCGCGCGCCTAATCTGCCCCTATCCTTCACCCACCCAGAGCAGACTCATGAAGATTGTTTCCGCTAATGCGATACGCGCCTTCGTCACCCCCGCGCTCGTCGCCGCGTCATTGTTTGCCGCAGGATCCGCCGTGCAAGCCCAAACTGCCGCGCCCACTGGCGTGCGCGGCACCGTGACCTCGCTCTCGGGCGATCTGCTCAAGGTCCACACACGCGACGGCAAAGACGTCGACGTGAAACTCAGCAAGGACACGCCGATTCGCGGCGTCACGATCGCTAATGTGAACGACATCAAACCGGACAGCTATGTCGGCACCGCTGCGATCCCGCAAGCCGACGGCACGCTGAAAGCGCTCGAAGTTCACGTATTCCCCGCCGGCATGCGCGGCTCGGGTGAAGGCCATCGTCCGTGGGATCTCGGTTCGAACAGCACAATGACCAACGGCACCGTCGGCTCGCTCGTGGTCAGCAACGGCCGCACGATTACCGTCAAATACAAGGACGGCGAGAAGAAGATCGTGATCCCGCAAGACGTGCCTATCGTCGCGCTGGAACCGGGTGACCGTTCACTGCTGGTGCCGGGCGCGAAGGTCGTGCTGTTCGCCCACAAGGAAGCCGACGGCTCGATGGCGGCGAACTTTATCTCGGCAGGCGAGCATGGCGTAACGCCGCCGATGTAATACGGCGTTTTTTCAGCCGTTCGACAGCCGCGTGCCTCAATGACGCGGCTTTCAGATTTTTCTTTGGCTCAACTCCGCCCACCATGCCCGAATCACAAGCGCGCTTCATCGTCCACCCACTCGTCGTGCGAATCACGCACTGGATCAACGCGTTCGCGATGGTCTGCATGGTGATGAGCGGCTGGGCGATCTATAACGCGTCGCCCTTCTTTCCGTTCAGGTTTCCGCTGTGGGCGACTGTCGGCGGCTGGCTTGGCGGCTCCATTGCATGGCATTTCGCGGCGATGTGGCTGCTGTGCGCGAACGGCCTGCTGTATCTGGCGTATGGCATCGGGCGTGGGCATTTTCGTCGCACGCTATTGCCCGTCTATCCGCGCGACGTCATACACGATGCCAAATTGGCGATGCAGTTCAAGCTGCCGCACGATACCGGCAAATACAACGCGGTGCAGCGCGCACTCTATCTGTTCGTATTGCTCCTTGGCGTGCTGCTGGTCGCGTCGGGGCTGTCGATCTGGAAGCCGGTGCAATTTTCGTGGCTTACCGCGCTATTCGGCGGCTTCGATTTCGCGCGCCGCGTGCATTTTGTCGCAATGGCCGGTGTGGTGGGGTTTGTCATCGTGCATCTGGCGTTGGTACTGCTGGTGCCGCGCACGCTGCTGCCCATGCTGACCGGCCGCGCCCGCCACGCCACGCATGAAAGGAGCGAGGCATGAGCGAATCAGAACGCAAGGACTCGCGCAGCACGCGCATTGTCCTCGCCGACCACAAACCGCAGATCGAACGCCTGCAGCGGCGCCTGTTCCTGCGCTCGTCGCTTTCTATCGGCGCACTGGCGATGCTCTCGGGTTGCAACATGCAGGACGGCGATTCGGTCGACAAGGTACTGTGGGCCATGTCGCGCTGGAACGATCGCGTGCAGGGGTGGCTGTTCGATCGCAACAAGCTCGCGCCGACCTATGCGGCAAGCGAGATCACCGACCCGTTCCCGTTCAATGCGTTCTATCCGGAGTTCGACGCGCCGGATATCGACGGTTCGACGTATCAACTGGAAGTGTCGGGTTTAGTGTCGGACAAGCGTACGTGGAACCTCGATCAACTTCGCGCCTTGCCGCAGGCTTCCCAGATTACGCGGCACATCTGCATCGAAGGATGGAGCGCGATCGGGCAATGGCGAGGCGTGCCGTTCCGCACGTTCCTCGAACGCATTGGCGCCGATCTGAACGCGCGCTATGTCGGCTTCAAGTGCGCGGACCGTTATTACTCGAGCCTCGATATGGCAACAGCCTTGCATCCGCAAACTCAATTGACGCTCGACTTCCGCGACGCACCGCTGCCGGCCAAATACGGCTACCCGCTGAAGCTGCGGGTGCCGACCAAACTCGGCTTCAAGAATCCGAAGCACATCGCGGCGATCTTCGTGACCAACACGAACCCCGGCGGCTATTGGGAAGACCAGGGATACAACTGGTTTAGCGGTCTATAACGCTTCCAGAAACCGCGCTTATACCGCGGTCACATAACGCGCGGCAGGCTTGACCACTCGCGGCGGCGGCGCATCGTACACGGTGCGCATGCGCTTGACTTCATCGACAGGGCTCAGGCCGAACAGACGCTTGAACTCGCGGCTGAATTGCGACGCGCTTTCGTAACCGACGCGTGCCGCGGCCGCACCCGCGTTCAAACCATCCTGCACCATCAGCAAACGCGCGTGATGCAAACGCGTGGTCTTCACATACTGCATCGGTGAGGTCGCCGTCACGGCCTTGAATTGCGCATGAAAAACGGCGAGACTCATGCCCGCTTCAGAGGCGAGCGTATCGACGTCGAGTTGCCCGTGGTAGTCGGCATGGATGCGCCGTAGCGCTTTGGCGATGCGGCCGAAATGATTCTGATGCGTGAGCGCCGCGCGAATCGCATCGCCCTGTTCACCCGTCAACACGCGATAGCAGATTTCTCGCACCACGCCTGGCGCAAGAATGCGCGCGTCGAGCGGCGAGGCTAACGCTTCCATCAAACGCTGCACGGCATTGCTCAGGGCGGAATCGAGCGGTGTCGAATAGATGCCTAGCGGCTCGTTGTGCGTGGCGCCTTGCGTTTCATTCAGCGCCATCAGCAACTCGGCCACCATGGTCAGATCGACACGCACCGAGATGGCGAGGAACGGCTCTTCCAGACTCGCCTCGGTCTCACATTCGAACGGCAGCGGCACCGACAGCACCAGGTATTGCTGCGCGTCGTACTGGAACACCTGATCGCCGAGAAAACCGCGCTTGCGACCCTGGCACACAATCACGATGCTCGGCTCGTACATCACGGGCATACGCGGCATCGGCTGGTTGGCGCGCATCAGGCTGACGCCTTCCAGGCTCGAACGCGTGAAGCCCGGATTGGGCGCGAGCGCGTCGAACAATTCGACCAGACGTTGCTGGGCAGCATCGGCGTGGCCGCGATTGGCCGGGCCGCGATTGGCCGGGTCGCGCTCGACAGATGTGGGTTCAACGGAACGGCTTGACATGACGGTATAGTGACGCACAAGAGAATAATGCTTGAAATTTAGCATCAAACGAACTACTGCGCTCACCACCAGGAGTTTTAGGCAAACCTTCAAGATATTCAGGTATTCCCCGGTTCGCTCCTGGCTCCTACTATGGGAACCCTTCGGGATCATCTTTTTCAGCGCTGCGCCGGGCTCGGTTGTCCGTTCACCGTTTCGGTGAATACGTCGACCACCGCCTGCGCCGTGATCCCGATTCACGACAAGGTTTGGCCGCATCGGTAACGCGCGTTGCCAATCGTCGGCGCCTTGCGACATCACCCTCTTTGCTGGAGCTACCCATGAGCACGACTTATGCCTATGCAGCGACCGACGCTACCGCGCCGCTCGCCCCGTTCGAAATCCAGCGCCGCGAACTGCGCGCCCATGACGTGCAGATGGAAGTCCTGTTTTGCGGCGTGTGCCATTCCGATTTGCATCAGGCGCGCAACGAATGGAAGAACACGGTTTTTCCGGTGGTGCCGGGCCATGAAATTGTCGGCCGCGTGACCGCGGTTGGTCCGGACGTGACGAAGTACAAGGCAGGCGACCTGGTGGGCGTGGGATGCCTGGTCGATTCGTGCCGTACGTGTGCGAGTTGCGAGGAAGGGCTCGAGCAGTATTGCGAAAACGGCTTTGTCGGCACGTACAACGGTGTGGACCGGGTTGACGGCCAGATCACCTACGGCGGCTATTCGACGCAACTGGTAGTGGATGAAGAATTCACGCTGCGCGTGCCGGAGAACCTCGACCCGGCGGGTGTGGCGCCGTTGCTGTGCGCGGGTATCACGACGTATTCGCCGCTGCGCACGTGGGGTGCCGGCCCTGGCAAGAAGGTCGGAATTGTCGGCCTGGGCGGCCTGGGTCACATGGGCGTCAAGTTGGCCCGTGCAATGGGCGCGCATGTCGTGTTGTTTACAACGTCGCCGTCGAAGATTGAAGATGCCAAGCGGCTTGGTGCGCATGAGGTTGTCATCTCGAAGAATGCTGAAGAGATGGGCGCGCATGCCAACAGCTTCGATTTCATTCTGAATACCGTTGCTGCGCAGCATGATTTGAATCCGTTTTTGAATCTGCTGAAGCGTGATGGGACGATGACGCTGGTCGGTGCGCCGGAGCATGATCATCCGTCGCCGCAGGTGTTCAATCTGATCTTCAAGCGTCGCCGTCTGGCAGGGTCGTTGATTGGCGGGATTGCCGAGACGCAGGAAATGCTCGATTTTTGCGGCGAGCACGGGATTACTTCGGATATTGAAGTGATTCCTATGCAGGGGATTAATGAGGCTTACGAACGGATGCTTAAGAGTGATGTTAAGTATCGGTTTGTGGTTGATCTGGATTCTATGCGGAAGTGATTTTGGGTTTTTTTTGCCTGTGAGGCGCCAGGTGGGTTTTTTGGTGCGCCTTGCGGGTGGGGATTTTTTTGGTTTTGGGGTTGGTTGTCTGCGCGACGGCTTGTTGTCTGGTTGCCTGTGGCGTTGGCCTTTCCTTGTTTTCTTATTGGTTTATTAGCGTCGCCCCTGTGCGGGGCAGGCACCTACTTTTCTTTGCCTGCTGCAAAGAAAAGTAGGCAAAAGAAAGCAGCTCAAACCGCTAATTCTTAAGCGGATCTCCTGGCTTGGAGGGGATAGTGGCGCATCTGGAATCTGTGTTCTCGCACACTCCGCATTAGCGACAAAGCCGTCATACCTCCCGCCTCGCACTACGTGCTCGCCGGAATGGTCTGCATGGGAAACCAAGGGCTTCGTTCGGGCGTGGTGGGAGCCATCGGCTTCGCCTCGGCGAAGTGCCGACGGACTCAGTGTTTCGGAATCAACGCCGACGCTAAACATAGTTAGCAGCACATGAAGTGCGGCCGGGTACCGAAAACGGCAAGCTGCCGTTTGAAGTACCGCGGCATCAAATACAGCGGGCGGCCTTATGAAGTGCCACCGCATTAAATACAGCGGGCGGCCTTCGAAGTGCCGCAGCATAAAAAACGACGATCGGTTTAATGAACTACCGCTTCGGAGCGCGAAGCGTCGCCGAAAGTATGACGGCCTTGTCACTAACGCGGAGTGTGCGAGGACACGGATTCCAGATGCACCACTACCGCAACTGCGCGGGGGATCCACTTAAGAATTAGCGGTGTGAGCCGCTTTCTCTTGCTTACTTCTCTTTGCGGCGGCAAAGAGAAGTAAGTGCCTGCCCCGCACAGGGGCGACGCTAATAAACCAATAACAATTCAAGGAAAGGCCAAAGAAGCCAGACCAAGAAAATCCCAACACCACAAAAACACAAACAAACAAGCGCCGCGCAGGCAACAAAAAACCCTCAACACCAACTGGAGTTTGAATCGTGATTGACAGAATAACTGCAATGCGGACATTCATCCGAATCGTGGACACAAACAGCTTCACCCGCGCAGCGGAATCACTCAACATCCCCCGCGCGACAGCGACAACCATCGTCCAGAATCTGGAAGCCCTGCTAGGCACCGCCCTCTTGACCCGCACGACGCGGCGCCTGAGCATTACCCCGGAAGGCGCAGCCTACTACGAACGCTGCGCGCAAATCCTCGCCGACATCGACGAAATGGAAGCCAGTCTCCGTCATTCAACGGATAACCTGACCGGCCGCCTGCGTATTGAAATGCCCGGCGCGGTAGCGAGCGCCATTGTCCTGCCGGCACTGGACGAGTTCCACACCCGCTACCCGAACCTCGATCTGGCCATCGGCATCAGCAATCGAACCGTTGATATGATCTCGGAAGCCATCGACTGCAGTATCCAGCTAGGCGAATTGCCAGACTCGAATCTGGTCGCGCGGCAACTGGGCACCCTCGAACACGTAACATGCGCAAGCCCGGCCTACCTGGGCCGCCACGGCACGCCCGGCGACCTTGATGATCTGCGCGGACATGTCGCCGTCAATTGCATGTCGCCGCATAACGGCCGCGAAGTCGATTTCGATTTTGAAGTGGACGGCGAAGCGCAAAACATCAAGGTAAAAGGCTTCGTCAAAGTCAGCGACGAGCAGGCCTACCTCACCTGCGGATTGCAAGGCCTGGGGCTGATTCAACCGGCGCGGATCGCTGCACAGCCCTACCTCGATTCGGGACTGCTGCGTGAAGTCCTGCCGCAATGGAAACCCGTGCCGATGGCGGTCTCGGTGGCGTATGTGAAAAACCGCCGGGTGTCGCCACGCGTGCGCGCCTTCGTCGACTGGCTCGCGGAATTGTTCGAGCAAACCGAACACGTCGATCAGGACCTCTCGCGAGTCCGTCAACTGTTGCGCGGCCTGCATCCCGCCTGAAGCGGGTTTCATGCAGGCTCGCAACAGCACGGAGGCCTTAGTTCGGTAGCGTCACCGGCACCGGACGCGTCAGCAGATCAACGTAGAAATTGAAAAACCCCGGATTGTCGAAACGTTTGACGACCGTCATCTTCTGTAACCGCGCCGGCGGCGAACTGGTGTAACCGGTCGACTTGCCGTCATTGGCGCCGAAGCTCATATCCACGTCCACCCATTCATCCACCGTCTGCGTTGCAAACGAAGGATGCATCAAGTACGCCAGCGTCAGCGTGTCCCAGATGTTCGTGGTGTAGTTGGGATTCGTTTCAAAACCGTTCTTGCCGTCGAAACCATAGCCGTTCAACGTCTTGAACAGCTGCGTGATGATGGTCTGTTTGCTCGGATCATGCGCGACACGGTCGTACAGCGCTTTGTCCATCTTCACGGTGTCGGTCACGTCGAGCGGAATCACCACCTGTTTGATCGGCAAACGCAACACGGTCTTCGCCGCTTCCGGATCGAACCACCAGTTGAATTCTGCTGTCGGCGTCGTGTTGCCAGGCACATCGATCGCACCGCCCATGTAGATGATCTGCTTGATCAGCGGCACGATCTCGGGATGCTGGCGCGTGGCGAGCGCGATGTTGGTCAGCGGGCCGATCGCGAGAATCGTCACCTCACCGGGATATTGCTTCACCGAATCGACGATGAAATCCACCGCACTCCTGCTCTGCACCTTGGTGTGCGTGGCGAAGCCGTCGGGCGGTGCAACGAGGTCGCTGTCCGACTTCGGCTCGGGCGTGTTCCACGCGCCGAGATAGCCGTCGCCACCCGGGAATTGCTTCTGCTCGGCCTGAATGGTGGCGAAATCATGCGACAACGCATAGTTGGCGCCCGCATATACGCCGATCTGTTTTTCAACGCCAAGACGCTCAACCGATTTCAATGCGTCCGATACGCCCTGCTTCAACCATTGATTACCGGAAACGACCGTAATACCCAATACTTTCAATGAGCCTTGCGCCTGCAATTGCGCGGCCATTACGCCGAGCTGGCCGTCATCGCTCAGCGTGTTGTAGTCGCTATCGATAATCACTTTGGGCGGGTCAGTCTGCGCATTGAGATCGCTGCCGCCGCACGCCGACAGGGCCGAGACGGCCACCACGCTTGCTACGCAGGTCAATGCCACGAAGAGTCTCTTCACCGATGTCTCCTTTTTATGCAGTCGTGCTGCTCGAATAAGGAGGCTCATCATAGACGTAAACCTAACGAAATAAAATCGTCAAGTTTGATGCGTAATTCACGGAATTATCTTTCTTCGCCGTAGATCGTCGAAAATGTCGATAAACATCGTCTCCGTATCGACAAATTCATGAAAACCAAAACGCCGCGCTTTTGAGCCGTCGCCGAACATATCGTAGTCCCAGGAGAAAACGAAATCTGCAAAGCGCCATGACGAGACATCCTGATACGGAACGGGCTGCAGACCATGTTGGGTTGTCATCGCCTTCCACAATGACGCTTTGTCAGCCATGATCGTATCGAGCGACATGGACAACGGCGGCGCCACGTCGAGCTCGAAATAGCGGGCAATCCTCGGCCACATATCGTTCCAGCGGAACAGGTCACCATTGTTGATGTTGAACGCCTGATTGGCGGCACGCGGCTCCGTCGCGGCCCAGATCGTTGCGCGCGCAAGCAAACCGGCGTCGGTCATTTCCAGCAGCGTGTCGTAGGCGCCGGGCTTGCCGGGAAAGCGCAAGGGCAAGCGAAGCTGTTTCGACATCGATGCATAGACCGCAATCGCCACGGCGAGATTCATCGGGTTACCCAACGCAAAGCCGCCCACCACTGAAGGCCGGATCGCCGACCAGCTCCACGGCTTACCCTGCTGGCGCGACTCGAGAAAAGTCTGCTGGTCGAACATCAACTCGGGCGGCATGAAGTGCGCGTCGTCCTCGCGCGCAGGCGTCTTGAACGGGCCGAGATGGCCGCCGTAAACCTTGTAGCCCTGCATCAGGCTCACATGCTGCAAGCCCGCCGCGACCGGCTCGATGGCATCGAGCACGTTGACCAGCATTGCCAGATTCGGCGGCACCAACTCGGCCCAGGTCGGACGGTCCTGATACGCGGCATAGAAGACGTGCGTGACGCAATCCAACGCGCGCAGTTTCGACTGGGCGTCGGCCGGATCCAGCAGATCGACCGCGATGTACTGCACCCGTTCTTTGGCTTTGCCGCCGCGGCGCGCGAGACCGATGACCGCCCAATCGTCGAGCGTAGCGAGATGATTGACCAGATTGCGGCCGATCACACCCTGCGCGCCCACCACCAACGCGACCTTCTTCGTTGTGTTCATTGTCATGCTCCCGACCAATATTTTCGTTGCGACGGCCCACGCCGTTCGGTAACTGAAAGATATCGGCACGACAGGGCTTTCGGTAGACTGCCGGATGGCACATCACCTGTGAATTGAACTCACGATGGCACGTTTGGATGTGAACCGTTCCGGCGAGCTCGAAGTGTTCGTGCGCGCAGTCGAACTAGGCGGGTTTTCCGCAGCGGCACGCGCGTTGGGGATGACGCCGTCGGCAGTCGGCAAACTGGTGTCGCGTCTCGAGGCCCGGCTCGGCGCCCGGTTGGTGAACCGCTCGACACGCAATCTGCAACTCACGCCGGAAGGCTGCGTGTTCTACGAGCGCGGCGTACGCGTGCTCGCCGAACTCGACGAAACCGAACGCGGGGCGGCCACCGGCACGACGCCACGCGGCCGTCTGCGCGTGCATGCGAACGTGCCGCTCGGACGGCACTATCTGCTGCCGCTCGTGCCTGAATTTCTTGCCGCCCATCCCGACATTACGCTCGATATCGTGCTGACCGATCAGGTAGTCGATCTGCTCGAACAGCGCACGGATATCGCGCTGCGCAGCGGTTCGCTGAAGGATTCGCAACTGGTGGCACGCAAGCTGGGCGACGCGAAAATGGTGATTGTCGGCGCGCCGGACTATCTGACGCGCAACGGTACGCCGCAGACGCCCGCTGATCTGGCGGCGCATAACCGGTTGGGATTCGGCTTTGCCAGGGCGACGAACGGTTGGCCGTTGCTCGACGCGGAGCAACGCAGGATCGAGGTGCCTGTAGAAGGTAATACGCAGGTCAGCGACGGTGAGACGCTGCGCCAACTCGTGCTCGCTGGCGTGGGGCTGGCGCGGCTGGCCGCTTTTCAGGTACGTGAAGATGTCGCCGCCGGCCGCCTCACCATGCTGCTCGAAGCATTCGATCCCGGCGAGACCGAGCCGGTCAACGCGCTCTATCTTGGACAAGGCGGCCACCTGCCCGCCCGTGTACGCGCGCTGCTCGACTTTCTGGTGGAGCGGATGCGCGTCGAGTGACGCGCATCACTAACGGCCCAACCGCAGATCAACGAACGCTGCTGCCCATGCTGCAGGCCGCGCGGACGACCTGCGCCGTTGCCGCGAGCCAGTCACGAGGACGCACCGCGTCTTACCCGAACTTACGGTTGGCGTGCCTGCGGCGCCGAACCCGGACAGGCCGGATCTTTACCCCAATGTCCGTCACACACGCGCCAGCGGCACAACTGGTCTTCGAAGAAGCCGCGTTGTCCGCACTCTTTCACGCGTTCGGCCAGCTTGGCGTTCCCAGGGGTAGCCGATGCGCTGACCTTGGTCGCCGTATTGCCGTCTGCCGCTTTTGCATCAGCCGGTTTGGTCCGTGCCACGAGCGCCGCTAATAGATCGGCATCCGAATCATCTTTCGAAGCATTACCGGTTGCACGGGTCTTCTTCGTTTGAGCGACCGCGGTCGGTGCGCTCGCGTGATGATTGCTTGCAGTCGTACTTTCCTTCTTGGCGTGGGCCGCCGCCGTGTCGCGTTTTGCATTGCTGGCGACAGCCGTCGCGCTTTTACCATGCTTTGCCGCCGGCACGGTTACCGCCGACGCGGCCGTTGCGGACGCAACCGGTGCCGACGCATTGCTCGGCTCGGCGCCATCAGCTAGCGCGCGCGATAAACGGCTGTCATCACCGCTTGCGGGCATACTCGCGGATGCCGCGGATGCCTTGCTGTCGCTGTCGTCAGCAACGATCGTGGCCGCTTGTGACGACGCCGCAGCCGGGGCCTCCGCTTTCGCGGTGACCTGCGGCGCACCGCTGGCGGCAGACGCCGGCACGGCAGCTTTCTCAGCGTTGGCTGGCGTGGCTGACGCTAACGACTCGGTCTTCACACGCTGCTGCATATGCCACGCGCCCCAACCGCCGGCAGCAATCACCAGCAAGGCAACCAGCACAAGCGGCGTTTTCGACCGGCGTGGTTTATCGGTAGGCGGCTCGACGCGGCCTTCCAGGTTCGCGAGAATTCGCGAACCATTGCCATCGGCGCCCTTAGCCTTATCGGATAACAGGCTAGGCGGGGCTTTGGAATTCGAATTTTCCGGCGCACTCATTCACTGTCTCATTGAATCCTGGATTATTTCGCCGTGATAATACCGTTCCGGCTCCTCTCCGAGCAGGCCTGATTCTAAGAGCAAGCATTACAAAATACAATTGTTTCCAATTTTCCGGGGTCGACTTTGATTGCCGTAGTACTTCTCGCCTATTTCGCCATCGCCGTTGTGATCGCCGCAATGCTGCTATTGCCGGCGGTACGCGCCTCTTTATTAGGCGCCGCACTCGCTATTCATGGCCGCGTTATGCGCGGGGCATCGCAAGGCGCTTCTCGTGCTCGAGGCCAATTAGCACGTTCGGCAAAAATTTCGCAATCGACCGCAGTCGATATGCAAAAGTTACTGGCGAAGCGGCGCTTGCTGATTTTTACCACCACAGGTATTCTTGCGACGCCGCCATTGGTGGCATTGGCTTTACGCGGCCGGCAATTATTCCAATTCGATGACACTGCACGGGTACCGGACGAGAAAATTGCCGCGTTATTGAATGGCGAACAGCTCGTGCCCCCGCCGCCGCTGCCGCCCGAGGTATTTGCAACGCAGGAAGTGGAGCAGATTCGGCCCGCGCTGAAAGACGCGAGCCGCGACTGGAATTTGCTCGACGCCGATTTCAGAACACGTTTATTGCTCGTTTACAAAATCATGCACGAGCAATACGGGTATGAGATGGCATTGCTGGAAGGTTATCGCAGTCCGGAGCGGCAAAACCGGCTTGCGCAAATGGGGGGTAACGTCACCAATGCCGCTGCGTTTCAGAGCTATCACCAATACGGTCTTGCCGCGGATAACGCCTTTTTGCGCGACGGCAAGCTCGTCATTTCAGAAAAAGATCCCTGGGCCATGCGAGGTTATCAGCTATACGGACAGACGGCCGAACAGGTCGGCCTGACGTGGGGTGGCCGCTGGAAAATGATGGATCTCGGGCACGTTGAATATCACAAACCGGGTTTCGTCCTGGGGCGCGGTCATTAAGACGAAGTAGGCAATAAAGAGGTTGCAATGGGGCGTTCAATCAAATTTTCTGGCAAAAGTCGGCAATGTCGCGTGCATAGCGGCATTCGTCCAATCGCCATTGGCGGCCCATCCCATGGCGGATTTAACAATCCAGCCGCATTCACCTCCACCTGAATATGCTTTCGTTTTGTTTCAAACGCGGCACAGGCAGACTTTGCCCGCGCTCGCGTCATGCTGTTTGCCAGACACGCGCCACAACACACATCACCAAGACCTGAACGGCTTATGCGACGCATTCTTAACGTGTTGACCCATACACGCACGCTCTCGATCATCGGCTTGCTCGCGCTCGCTGCTGTTTTGTTCATCGGCGCCGATACCCTGCAGATCGATCTGATGTGGCCTGCCATCGTGCTCGGCGCGGTGATCGCGCTATGGCTGCTGGTCTGGGTGGTGCGCCGGCTGCGCGCGCGGCGCGCGAACAACAAGCTCGGTGAGATGCTCGAGCAACAGGCCGAAAAGCAGAGCGAAACCGGCCCCGCCCCGACGCCCGCGCGCCAGGCCGAACTCGACGTGTTGCGTACCCGCCTCGTCGACGCAGTGAAAACGATCAAGACTTCGAAGATCGGCCAGATGTCCGGCGGCTCGGCGCTGTATGAAATGCCCTGGTACATCGTGATCGGCAACCCTGCTGCGGGCAAGAGCAGCGCCGTGCTGAATTCGGGCCTGCAATTTCCTTTCGCCGACAAGAACAATGCGGTGATTCATGGCATCGGCGGTACGCGGAATTGCGACTGGTTCTTCACGACGGAAGGCATTCTGCTCGACACCGCTGGCCGCTATTCGGTGCACGAAGAAGACCGCACCGAATGGCTCGGCTTCCTTGGCCTGCTCAAGCGCTTCCGGCCGAAGGCGCCGATCAACGGCATCATCGTCACGGCGAGCATTGCCGAGTTGACCAGCAGCAAGCCCGAATTCGCGATCAACCTCGCGAAGAATCTGCGCCAACGGGTGCAGGAGTTGACCGAGAAGCTCGAAGTGTTCGCGCCGGTGTATGTGATGTTCACCAAGGCCGATCTGATCACGGGCTTCACCGAATTTTTCAGCGGCAGCGACCGTCACGAATACGACCGCGTGTGGGGCGCCACCCTGCCCTACGAGCCGGACGAGAAGCGCGACGTCGTTGGGCTCTTTGACGAACACTTTGAAGAACTCTACGACGGCCTGAAAGAAATCAGCGTCGCGCAGATGTCGATCAACCGCGGCAACAAGCTCTCGCCGGGTCAGTTGAGCTTCCCGCTCGAATTCTCGACGATCAAGCCCGCGTTGCGCGCGTTTCTCGCCACGCTGTTCGAAACCAATCCGTTCCAGCACAAGCCGATTTTCCGCGGCTTCTACTTCACCAGCGCATTGCAGGAAGGCGAAACCAACAGCGCCGCCGCTACGCGCATCGCCAACCGTTTCGGCCTCTCCGCGGACAGCCTGCCCAAGCCGCATAGCGCGTTTTCGAAGAACGGCTTCTTCCTGCGCGACCTGTTCTCCAAGGTGATCTTCGCCGACCGGCAGACCGTCAAGCAGTTCGCCAGCCCCGCCAAGACGCGCATGCGCTATGCCACGTTCTTCGGCTTCGTCGCGGCGCTCGCGCTGGCGCTCGGCGGCTGGACGTGGTCGACGATCGGCAATCAGCAGCTCGCCGACAATGTAAAGGCCGACCTCGACAACGTGGTGCGCCTGCAGCAGAACCGCAACGACCTGCAATCGCGTTTGCAGGCCATGGACATTCTGGAAGACCGCATCGACCAGCTCGAACAGTTCCGCCGCGACAAGCCGCTGGCGGTTTCGCTCGGGCTGTATCAGGGCGACCGTCTCGAGCAGCACTTGCTCACCGAGTATTACAACGGTGTGCGCCAGATCCTGCTCGATCCGGTCTCGCAGAATCTCGCATCGTTCCTGAAAGACGTCAACGCACACCCCGATCAGCTCGCGCCGCTGAACCGCACACCGGACGCCTCCGCGGTGCCGGTGTCCGCGCATACGGCGATGGCGACGAACAGCCAGGGCGGCCTGTATAGCGACGCGTCGCCGACCAATGTCGAAGACGCGTACAACGCGCTCAAGACCTACCTGATGCTGAGCGACAAGCGTCACGTGGAAACCGCTCACCTGACCGATCAGGTCGCGCGCTTCTGGCGCGGCTGGCTCGAAACAAATCGCGGCAACATGCCTCGTGACGAGATGATCCGCAGCGCCGAGCGCATGATCACGTTCTATCTGTCGCGCGTGTCCGACAACGACTGGCCGATGATCGACGAGAACCTCGGTCTCGTCGACCAGACGCGTGAAAACCTGCGCCGTGTGGTGCGCGGCATGCCGGCCCGTCAGCGCGTCTACGAGGAAATCAAGGCGCGTGCGTCGACCCGTTTCGCGCCGATGACGATCGCGCGCATCGTCGGCGAAAACAATACGGCGCTGGTAGCGGGCAGCTACGCGATCCCCGGCACCTTCACGCGTGAAGCGTGGTTCCAGTACGTGCAGCCGGCGATTCGCGATGCCGCGACCAAGGAATTGCAGGCGAAGGATTGGGTGCTCAACACTTCCGCGCACGACGACCTGACGCTGGAAGGCAGCCCTGAGCAGATCCAGAAAGCGCTCGTGGCAATGTACAAAACCGAGTACGCGATGCATTGGCAGAAGTTCATGCAAGGCATTGCCGTGCAGAGCTTCGGCAGCTTCAGCCAGGCGGTGGATGCGATGAACCGTCTCGGCGATCCGCAGGACTCGCCGATCCGCAAGGTGCTCGAAACCGCGTACGACCAGACCTCGTGGGACAACCCTTCGCTCTTCAACGCGAACCTGAAGCGCGCGCAAACCGGCATGACCAGCTGGTTCAGGAACTGGTTCTCGCGTGCGCCGACTGGTCAGTTGAGCGCCAATATCGACATCAACGGCAATCCGGCCGAAGTGCCGATGGGGCCGATTGGCCAGGAGTTCTCGGCGTTGGGCCGCATCGTCGTCTCCGGCGACAACGGCTCCATGTTGAAGGGCTACATGGACACGCTTTCGAAGGTTCGTACCCGCTTTAACGTGATCAAGAACCAGGGCGATCCGGGACCGGGCGCGCGTCAGCTGATGCAGCAGACGCTCGACGGCAGCGGCTCCGAATTGGCCGATTCGCTGAAGTACGTCGACGAACAGATGCTGACGGGGCTCACCGATTCGCAACGCAAGGCCCTGCGCCCGCTGCTGGTGCGTCCGCTGATGGCGGCATATGCGGTGGTGATCCAGCCGGCCAGCGTCGAAGTCAACAAGGTGTGGAACGCGCAGGTCTATCAAACCTTCCAGAGCTCGCTCGCGAACAAGTATCCGTTTGCAAGCGACGCGAAGGTCGAAGCCGGTGCCGGTGAAATCGCCCAGGTATTCGGGCCGGACGGCGTGATCGCCAAGTTTGTCGGCACCACGCTCGGGCCGCTCGCGGTGCGTCGCGGCGACACGCTGACCTCACGCACATGGGGCGATATGGGTCTCGCGCTGACGCCTGACTTCACCAGCGGTTTCGCACGCTGGGTGGCACCGCTTGCCGGGGGCGCCGCGTCCTCGTCGGGTCAAAGCTCGGCCGAGCCGCAGACCGTGTTCCAGATCCTGCCGCAGCCGAGCAGCGGCACCACGGAGTACACGCTCGCGATCGACGGCCAGCAAATGCGTTACCGCAACACGCCGCCGCAGTGGACCAACTTCGTCTGGCCGAATCCGTCGGGCTCGCCTGGCGCGACGCTGAATGCCACGACCTTCGACGGCCGCACGCTGCAACTGGTCAACGAGCCGGGCCGCTATGGTCTGGAGAAGCTGATCAACTCGGCGCAACGCAAGCGCCGTCCGGACGGCACCTTCGATCTGTCGTGGACGCAAGGCAACGTGACGGTGGCAGTCAGCATGCGCATCATCAGCACGTCGCAGGCTTCGGGCAGCGCCACTAGCGACGCGCCGCAACAACAGAGCCTGCGTGGCTTGCGGCTGCCGTCTTCGGTGGCGGATGTGAGCGCGGCGGCGAATTCAGTCAATGCGACGGCCGCGGGTGGCACACCGGGCGTCGCGCCCGCTGCCACGCCGACGTCGCCAGCGGCACGGCCGGCAACGGCCGCCGCGGTTTCGAACACAGGGGGTGCGCAATGACGCAAACCGTGCAGGCGCAGATCGCCTACTTCGGCAAGATTCCGTCGCGCGGCGACTTCGTCAAAAGCCCGCACAACCCGCAGTTGCTGGCCACGCTCGACCGCTGGATCGCCGAAGCGATGGAACTGCTCACCGACGATCCGCGCTGGAAGATCGTCTACGAAAGCGCCCAGCCGATGCACTTCGCGTTCCTGGGTTCGCGCAGCAAGCTGGCGATTGCGGGGCATATGGTGGCGAGTCAGGATCAGTCGTCGCGACGCTTTCCGTTTCTTGCGGCGACCGCGCTGGAAGTCGAAAAGCCGCTGACGTTCCTCGCGCGCAGTCCGCTCGCCTTCGCGCGCCTGTGGTCGCGTGTCGCGTCGCAGATGAAACCGCTGCTCGGTGTGAGCGAGCCGGCCGGCGCGCTCCAGGCGCTCGGCGAAACGCAGGTGCAGATCGAAATCGGCGGTGGGCCGGGCAATCCGCATGACGGCACCTTCAACGACTTCGTCGAGCATCAGACACTCGCCGGCCTCGAACAGATGCTGCTTGCGAGCGGTCATCCGGTGCGCTTGCGCGGCGCGATGCTGGCGCTCGGTTCGCTACTGCGTCCGGTGATGCAAAGCGGTTCGTCGCATCTCGAGCGCGGGCTGACCCTGCCGCTGCCGAACGATCCGTTCTATCGCTCGCTAGTCGCCGCGTTCTGGCTCGAACTGATCGCACCGTTCGTTTCGCAGGCCGATTTCGAACTGGCGATTTTTATCGGCACGATTGCCGAGCGCGAGCGGCTCATCATCGGCTTTAACGGCGCCTCGGCCAAAACGCTGCATAGCGTGGTCGATCCGCAGGCGTACGCGGCGCATAACATCGATATCGACGATCCCGAGTGGATCGACGATCACGCACAAAACGACCATGGCATCAGCAAGCTCGTCAGCTACCTCGACCAACCGCAACTGTCGTTGCGTGTCAGTATCGACACGTTCCGCGAAGCATTCACGGGAGCGTGACACGATGTTGAGCAAACACACGCGTATTGCCTCGCTGCTGGCCGGCCTTCTGATCAGCACGCTCGCCCATGCCGACAACGACGGCCCGGCACGCGTCACGCCGGTCGACAACAGCGGCATCGCGATTCGCACAACGGCTCTGCCACCGCCTTCGGCGCAGCCGGGCAATGCAGGCCCCGCGGTCAGCACGGCCGGGCTGGCCAGCGGCACCACCGGCGCCGGCACCGGTGCGATCAGCGCCTCGCCGCCGCCCGCCAATGCCATGCCGGGCCAGGTCGTCGTGGGCGGCAAAGTGCCGGATGAAGCGACCAAGGCCGCCGTGCTGGCACGTCTGCGCGACACCTACGGCGCGTCCAACGTGGTCGATCAGATCGAAGTCGCCGACGTCGCGACGCCGCCGAACTGGTCCGCCAACGTGCAAAAGCTGATCGGCCCGCAATTGAAGCAGATCAGCAAAGGCCAGTTGAAGATCGACGGCACGCAGATCGACGTGAAAGGTGAAGTGCACAACGAATCGCAGCGTCAGCAGCTCGCAAGCGATATGGCGAACGCACTGAATCCGACCTACACGATCAAGAACGGTCTACGCGTGAGTGCATCTGAACAGGGTGTGCTCGATCAGACGCTGGCGAATCGCACGATCGAGTTCGAGACCGGCAGCGCGACGCTCACGCCGCAAGGCCGCGCGATTCTCGATCAGATGGCGGCCGTGTTGTCGAAGATGCAGACGAAAACCGTGGCGATCATCGGCCATACCGACAACTCGGGGAATCGCACCTCGAATATCGCGCTGAGCCAGGCGCGTGCGGACGCGGTGAAGGGTTATCTGGTCGCCAAGGGCATCCCGCCCGAACAGATGACAACGACAGGCGTGGGTCCGGATCAGCCGATTGCGTCGAACGATACGACCGACGGGCGGGCGCGTAACCGACGTATTGAATTTCGTGCGGGGTCTTGAGTTGTTGCTTGCCTGACCGCGCGATCAAAAAAAAACCGGGCGATGTTCGATGCCAGGCTTTTTTGTTTGCACTATGGAAGTTTTAGCTGTTTTCCTCAGGCTTCACGCCCAGCAGTTCGCGAATATGCGCGAGTGATCCACCGTCCTTCACGACCGAGGAAAGCCACTGATGCAAAGGCATATCCGCGCACTCCGCCGCCTTGTCGGCGAGGTAAGCCGCCGGATTATGCGGCTCGGTGCTGCGAAAGAATTTGGCCACGGCACGCAATTGCGCGACGGCCTGCGCCCGGCTCTGGATTCCTGCAATCGGGCCGCTCGGGATAGTCTGGCTGGTCGTCAACACGGGTTCCTCGCGTTGCGGTGAAGTCTTGAAGGTAGGCTCGGCGCGTTCGTGCTCGTCCGGCTTCGGCGTCTTTGGCGGCGACGCTTCCGCGCTTACGCCCAGTTCGCGTGCGAAGCGTTCCGCCAACCGGTAGACGTTTTCATACGCATCTTTCGCCTGACGGAAGCTCGGTGCCGAATCAGGAGCACGCTGGTCCAGTTCCTGTTCGAGCGCGAGCATCGCCGCTTCGAACGCTTTCAGATCGACCAGCAGCGTTGAGTAGAACGCCGGCGGCGTGGCGCGTTTCGACGCCTCGATCTGCTCGATGGAAGCCTTGCCGCGCGCGATATCGTCGGCGTGATCCGGATCGCGCTTGACCGCTTGCGCGACATGTGTGGCCACGTCCCAATCGATCGTGCTGTACGAGTTCCCTTGCGACGACGTGAGCGGCATCGCCCGCAGCAGATCGCCGGTGCGGCCGACCAGCCACGCGACGTTGCCGAGGCGATACTCGGTGTCATCGCCTTCCGGCAGCGGATGCACGTGATCCCAGTACTGTTCGCACAGTCCCGTCAGCAGCGCATATCCTTGCGTGAGACCCGTCACGCCGTCTTCGATGGCAAGCGCCTCGGTCAGCCAGACGGCGAGGCGCAAGTCCTTGGTCTGCGCCTGTAGCAGGCTGCTGGCGCGTTCGACCACGAATGGCCAGTCGGCCTCTTTGATATCCGTGACCCATTCGCCTTGATCCAGCGACGGGTCTTCGAATCGGCGCGCGTGCTGGATCGCGTCGAAATCCGCTGAAAACAGCAGGTCTTCGCCGCAAGGCGAGGCTTCGCTGATCGGGGCCAGCAGCGTGTTCAGATTAGTCGGCATAACAGAAAGCAATAAGTATCCGGTACGGCATTAAAACAGATTGGCAGGCAAGTGGGGCATGCCTGCTCACACAACCGTGTATTCGAACTCGCCCGCTTCGCTCGCGCGTACCGCGATGCGTTCGATCGCGGTGCCGTTGGCAATGCGCTCCAGCACCTGCTGCGCGACTTCCGGCAGGAGCGTGCCGTTCAGAATGTGGTCGACATTGCGCGCGCCGGAGTCCACTTCAGTGCAGCGCGCGAGCACCGCATCGACTAGCGACTCGTCCCACTCGAACACCGCCTTATGATTCGACTCGATGCGGCGGCGAATCCGTTCCAGCTTCAGGTCGATGATTTCGGCGAGCACGTCGTCGGTGATCGGGTAGTACGGCACCACTTTCATCCGGCCGAGGAACGCCGGCTTGAACGTCTTGTACAGTTGCGGGCGCAACGTCTCCGCGAGTTCGTCCGGGTCCGGCAGTTCTTCGGCGGCCTTGTTCAGGCATGCCTGCATCACCGCCTGCGAACCGACGTTCGAAGTCAGGATGATCAGCGTGTTGCGGAAATCGATCTCGCGCCCTTCGGCGTCGTCCATCGTGCCCTTGTCGAACACCTGGAAAAACATTTCCAGCACGTCAGGGTGCGCCTTTTCCACTTCGTCGAGCAGCACCACCGAATACGGATTGCGACGTACCGCCTCGGTCAGCACACCGCCCTCGCCGTAACCGACGTAGCCCGGCGGCGACCCCTTCAGGCCCGACACGCTGTGCGCTTCCTGATACTCACTCATGTTGATCGTGACCATCTTGCGTTCGCCGCCATACAGCACGTCGGCGAGCGCCAGCGCGGTTTCGGTCTTGCCGACCCCCGACGGTCCGACGAACATGAACACGCCACGCGGTTTGTTCGGGTCCTCGAGACTCGCGCTGGCGGTACGTACGCGTTGCGCGATCGCATCGAGTGCATGGTCCTGCCCGATCACGCGAGCGGCCAGCAGCGGTTGCAGATTGAGCACGGTCTGGATTTCGTCCTTGATCATGCGGCCAAGCGGAATGCCGGTCCATGAAGCGACGATTTCGGCGACCACGTGGCCATCCACCTGCAATGGGACCATGGGTTGGCCGCCCTGCAAGGCATGCAATTCCGCAACGCGCGTGGCAAGCGTGTCGCGCGCCTGCTGCGCCTTGTCGGCCTGGCCGGCGTCTACGCTGCTCACGCGCGCGGCGTCGATTTCCGCACGCAAGCCGACGATCTCCGTCACCAGTGCGCGCTCCTTGTCGTAGCGCGCTTCGTCAACGGTCAGGTCTTTCACGTCCTCTTCGCGCAGGCTGCGCAATTCCGCGAGCCGCTCGTCGTGCAACGCGCCGCTCGCCACCTCGCGCTCCAGCGCGGCGATTTCGGCGTCGATACGTTCGAGCCGCTTCTTCGTGTCGTCGATCGCGGCAGGTGTCGAGCTATGTGCGAGCGCGACTTTGGCGCAAGCGGTGTCGAGCACGCTGATCGCCTTGTCCGGCAGCTGGCGACCGCTGATGTAACGATGCGACAGGCGCACCGCTTCAGTAATCGCATCGTCCAGTACGCGGACGTTGAAGTGCTTTTCCATCAACGCGGCCATGCCGCGCAACATCGCCGCCGCGAGCATCTCGTTCGGCTCTTCGATCTTGACGACCTGGAAACGCCGCGCCAGCGCTGCGTCTTTCTCGAAGTACTTCTTGTATTCGCTCCACGTGGTCGCCGCGATGGTGCGCAATTCGCCGCGCGCCAAGGCCGGTTTCAGCAGATTCGCCGCATCGTTCTGCCCGGCCTGACCGCCGGCGCCGATGATCGTATGCGCTTCGTCGATAAACAGAATGATCGGATGCGGGCTCTTCTTTACCTCGTCGATCACGTTTTTCAGGCGGTTTTCGAACTCGCCTTTGACGCTGGCGCCCGCCTGCAGCAGGCCCATATCGAGCACATGCAACGCGACGCCTTTCAGCGGCGCGGGCACATCGTCAGCCGCAATGCGCAGCGCGAGACCTTCGACCACGGCGGTTTTACCGACGCCCGCCTCGCCCGTCATGATCGGATTGTTCTGCCGACGGCGCATCAGGATGTCGATGGTCTGGCGAATCTCGCCTTCACGGCCAATCACCGGATCGATCTTGCCTTCACGCGCACGCTGCGTGAGATTGCTGGTGTACGTATCAAGCGCCGGAGTTCTGGAAGGCGCGCCGGGTGCCGATTCGGCCGCAGCTGTATCGCTTACGCCTTCCGCTGCGTTCTCCGCGGCGTTACTCCGTTCGACCTCACGCGAGCCCGCGGTCAATTCGTCGAACTTGTGCTTCAGATCCGTCACCCGCACGTCGCGCAGCAGCGGCGACATGCGCTCAGCAAACTGCGCGAGATCCGGCGCGGTCAGCAACGCGAGCAGCAAATGTCCCGAGCGTATCCGGCCGATCTGCGAATCGAGCGATGCAATCAGCCACGCCTGTTCGAGCAAGTCGATCAGATGCTTCGAAAACACCGGCGTGCGTGTATTGCCGGTCTTCAAACGTTGCAACTCGCGCTCGATATCCGCGCGCAAAGCATGCGCGTCGACCCGGCTCGCACGCAGCGCCAGCGTGACGTCGCTCGCCGGTTCATCCAGCAGCGCCAGCAACAGATGCTCGAGGTCGACCTCATAGTGACCGCGCGCGAGACAGTTGTTCGCCGCGAGCAAAGCCGCCTGCCGGCAGGTCGGATTCAGTTTGGCGATCAGGGTATTGAGGGACGTGCTCATGTCGTGCGATCCGGGTCCAGGTTCTATCGTTGTGGTCAGTGAATCACGTGCAATTCGTAGCGGGCATCCGCGCGGTCACGGTCGGCTGCCTTGGTGCACAGGAAGGCGTCCCAGCCGAGGCGCGCGCCACCGCTCAACATGCTTGGCCCCACTTCCGCGCGGCGCAGCACCAGCGAGATCTCGTATTCGAGCGTCACGCCGGCGAGCAGCGTCAGCATGCGTTCGAGCGCCAACGCGCGGTCGGCGCCAGGTAAAAACGCTTCGTAGTCGGCTTTGTTGAGCGGCCCGATCACGAGCCGCGCGCGCATGTCGCGCTGCCAGACGCGCTCGCCCGCCAGCGCGGTGGCGCCGAGCGTCGCGTTGACACCGCCGAGCACGGTCAATTGATCGCGCGGGACGTCGTACCATTTGCCGACGAACTGCTCGACGCGCACCCGCACCTTGAAGTACTCGGACAGCGTGCGTTGCAAATAGGCCGCTGAAACCGGCCGATGCCGTGCGGCCAGCGCGTAGCCGGCAATCGCTTCGTCGAATAACGCGCCGTCGCCGCTTTGCAGACTATTGCGCGTATCGTCGTCGGCGACGCCTGCCAGCGCGAGCAACAGCGGCAGATAGCGTTCGTCGCGATCCAGTTCGTAATGAAACGGCAGCCTGTACTTCTTCCACGCCGCGTAGAACAGCGCAGTCGCGCGATTCGAAAACACGTCGAAGAATTCGCGCGCGGCCCGGTCGCGCTGAATCTGCTCGCGCGCGATGATCTGCTCGGTGTAATGCAGCGGCAATGCGCCCTGCCCGCCGAGCAAACCGAAAAACGCCGGCGTGATATCGACCTTGTGGAGCGAACCCGCTGCAAGCGCGGCGGTGCGCTGCGGCTTCTCTTTCAGCGCCGTGCCCTCATCGTCGTACGACTGCGCGCTGTGAATTTCGCTAGGCGGAAACGACATCGACAGCGAATTGCGAAAAGCAATCCGCTGCGCGACGATTTCGCCGGGGCGTCCGTTACTCGATGGCGTTTGCTGCGCGAACCACTTCTCGAGAATCCGTACCGCCTGAAAAAATTCGAAGCGATGCGGTTCGTCGAGAAGTTGCTCGACTACGCCAGGATCGATTCGCCGCTGCGGGGTTTGCATCGCAGAATCTCCTCGCCGGTGCGCTTCGACACGACGACCAGTTGCACAAAGCTGTTCAGATGCACGTACAGCCCAAAAAACGTATCGATCACTCGCACGAACGACGCGAGACTCGTGCCGACGAAATGCTCTTCGTCGATCGTCAAACGAATCTCAATGCCGCGCACGAAGGTCGCGAACGGCTTGCCCGGCAGCCATTGCACCGCTGCGCGTTGCTCGATGCCGACCAATCCGTCGATATGCCGCGCCGACACTGCCGTGCGCCGCAAATCGTAAAGCACCAGCATTTCCTTGAGCGCCGACAGACCGCTATTGGCGAGCGACACATGATTCAATGCCAGATGCGAAATCAGCCGCCAGTGCGACGCGCGCCCGCGCTCGAAACGCACGCTAGGCGTCGGCCTGCGCAGCATCGAAATGCTGCCGGTCAGCGAACCGCCTTCCAGAAAAAGATCACCGCCTTCGAGACCCACGGCGAGGCCGGCTGGCAAGTCGCGATTGGTACATGTCAGATCGAGACTGAGCGTATCGGTTTGCGGTGCGGCCGGTTCGAAGTCGATATCGACGATCGAGATTTCGGTTTCGTAACCCGGGCTTTTCTGCGCGACCCAATCATTACGCCGCGCGAACCAGTAGTGCCCGGCACGTGCCGCTTCACCGTGATGCAGCGAATAGAACGGCCGGAATTCGATTACCGATTCTTCATGCGCCTTCTGCCGGACGAGTTTCACCGAGTCGATCGAATAGACCTCGTAAGCGAACGCCCGACGCGCCTCAGCGATCACCGGGTATGAAACCGCCTGATGGCTGACGCGGATCGGCTCGCCGTGCTGTTCGAACAGGTTCACCACCGGCGTGCAGAACAAGCGGAAATGATGCGCGGACAAGGAATCCAGCAGACGCGCGATGTGCGAATCGCTACGCACTTCCTTGAGCACGATGTGCAGCGTCAGACGCTGGCAGCGGCCGCTCGCGCGTGTCATCGCCGTCAGATCGAAATCGGTGAAATTGAATTTTTCGGGGAACGCGAAGTATTCGGTCAGCAGCCGGTAGGCCGGATGCGATTTGGCCGGATAGTCGATCAGTGCATCGTCTTCATCGAAACCGGCTTGTACGACGGGCGATTCACGCAGTTGCTTCCACACGCCACGCCGGTCGGCTTCGACATACGTGGCCATTGCGTTGACGAACAGGCAGTCCGCCAGCGCCGCGATGAACGATTGTTCGCCGTGCAGGTGCGTGCGCAACGTGCCGACTTTCAATGCGGAGAGATCGAGCTGCGCGGCCGTCGATTCGAAGGTGATCGACACGATCGCCGTGGCGTTGCCCGGCAAGACGGTTGCGCTCGGCGCCATCGCCACCGACGTGTACTTCGCCTCCGAGATGCGGATCGGCGCCAGCGTCACGTCGTAGGCGGTTCGGAAACGGCATTGCACGCCGCGAATCGGGCGCGACTTGAGTTCAGTGCCGCGCTCGACCAGGACCGGTTCGGTCAGGTGACTGAGCGTGGCCGAGGTGCCCAACTGCGCGATCGAGCACGACGGGAACGGCCGCAGGTAGTGCGGATACAGCACTTCCAGCAGCGCTTCGGTAAATTCGGGGTAATCGTCGTCGAGCTTCTTGTTGATGCGCGCGCCCAGCAGGGCGAACGATTCGATCATCCGCTCGACGTGCGGATCTTCGCAGTGCTCGCCGGACATTGCCAGACGCGCTGCGATCTTCGGATAGCGTTCGGCGAAATCGCGCGAATAGCGCCGCAGAAATGATAATTCGCGCTCGTAATACGGCAGCAATTCTTCCATCGATATCCCCGGACCTGAATCCTCTCCGCCCAATCCATGCCACCGTTGCGCGTTAACGGCGGCAAAGCGGTACTAAAAACACTAAAAAGCAGGTACTAAAAATCAGCCGCTAAAATCAGGTACTAAAGCTTCGCGCGTGCGCGCGTCACCGAGTATTGCAGCGTAGAAGGCTGAAGCATTGCATCGAAACTCACCGGTTCTTCTGCCGGGTGCACGACCAGCAGCGCCTGAATCGCAAAGTTCAGCGCGTTGGTGGATTGTTCGTTCAGTTCGAGCGTGACTGCCACCTGCTGCAAACGCGGCTCATGCCGCGCGATTGCCTGTTGAATCGACTTGCAGATAAACGTACGGTCGTAGTGACTCGCGAGGCTTAAGCCCGCGAAATCGTTCAGACCGTATGTGAGCACCGAGCGCTGACATTCCGGCAGTGCCGCCAGCTCGTGCTCGGTCAGGGCGATCCGGGTGTTCAGGATCGCCTCGACGTCGCGCGCGACGGTGGCCTTCAACTCGTCCAACGACAATTGCCGCATCGCCGGGGAAGCCGGCAGATGCGGTTCGTCGTCGAACAGCTTGTCGAGAAAGCTGGGTTCGAAGCGTTTCATCAGCGTCCGAAAACCGGTTCGACGCGAGGCGCGCGCGGCGGACGTCAGCCTTTTCAGGCCGCACGCCGCGTGCGCCCCGGCATCAGACCGCGTACGTCTTGTCGTTCTTCGTCAGGCTCCACGCGCCTTGCGCGTTGCCGCCCTGGTTGCCGCCGATCTTCTGCTGCGTGTACTTCCACTGCACGGCAGCGTACTTCAGCGAGAACTGTTCGGTCGGCAGGCCTTCGCCCACCACGCTCGGCGTGGCGCTCGAGATGATCACGTACTTGAGTTTCACTTCCAGGTACTTGATGCGATTGCCTTCGCCGTCCGAACGCATGAAGTCGATCGTCACTTCGTCGAACGTCGTGCCGCCCGATGCGTGTTGATAGATCAGCGGGCTGACCACGTCGATATCTTTCGTGAACTGCATGTCGGCGTGCTCGCAGCGCTCGGACGTGTGACCACCCGCCGTCGAAGCTGTTGCCGAACGCGGTTGCGTAATCGAGTGGCTCCACGAATCGATTTCGATCCAGCCAGCATGATCTTTATCGGCAGACTCGCCTTTGATCGCCGGATTGCCGAATTTTAAATAGATGTCCTTCATAACTCATCGACTCCCCAAAGAGGTGGTTTTAACAGCCAACCCGTGCGGCCGGCACGGGCTTTCTGACTTCGTTTATGAATTTGCCGGTTTCGGCAGGTCAGCGACAAGCCGCAAAGAGATCGACAGCTCGTCCAGTTGAAAGTGCGGGCGCAGGAAAGCGACCGAACGATACACACCAGGCTTGCCCGGAATCTCCGAGACCTGTATCGATGCCTCGCGCAGCGGGAACTGCGCTTTCTGCTCCTGGGTTGCGTTGTCGTCCAGCAGCACGTACTGCGAGATCCAACGGTTCAGGAATACTTCGACGTTCTGCGCCGATGCGAAGCTACCGATCTTGTCGCGCATCATCGCCTTCAGGTAGTGCGCGACGCGCGATACCGAGAAGATGTACTGCAACTGCGCGGACAGCACAGCGTTCGCATTCGCGCTATCGGTGCTGTATTTCTTGGGTTTTTGCACCGATTGGGCGGCAAAGAACGCGGCGTAATCCGAGTTCTTGCAGTGCACGAGCGGGATGAAACCGAGGTCGCTCAATTCCTTTTCACGGCGGTCGGTAATCGCGATTTCGGTCGGGCATTTCAGCGCGACTTCGCCGTCATCCGTCTTGAACGTGTGGGTGGGCAGATCTTCCACGAGACCGCCGCCTTCCACACCGCGAATCGCCGCACACCAGCCGAAGTCGTCGAATGCGGCCGTCAGGCGCGCCGCGAAGGCCCACGCTGCGTTACACCATAGGTACTTGCTGTGATCCGTGCCGTCTACATCTTCGACAAAGTTGAAGCCTTCCGCAGTTGCGCCGTCTTTCGGATTGAAAGGCAGGCGGCCGAGAAAGCGCGGCAAAGTCAGGCCGACATAGCGCGAGTCTTCCGAGTCGCGGAACGACTTCCACTTCGCGTATTCAACGGTATCGAACACCTTGCCGAGATCGCGCGGCTTGCCGAGATCGGCAAACGTTTCGAGACCCATCAACTCAGGCGACGCCGATGCAATGAACGGTGCGTGCGCCGCGGCCGCGACGTGCGCCATCTGTTCGATGAAATACACGTCTTCAGGCTGACGCGTCACTTCGAAGTCGCCAATGATCGTGCCGAACGGCGCGCCACCGAAAGTGCCGAACTCTTCTTCGTAAACCTTCTTGAAGAGTGCGCTTTGATCGAATTCGATGGCGTTCTTGAAGTCGCGCACGAGGTCGCGCTTCGGCGCATGCAGCGCCTTGATCTTGACCGTCGAGCCGGTATTGCTTTCCTTGCACAGGTAATCCAGACCGCGCCACGTGCTTTCCATGCGCTGGAATTCCGGCGCATGCATCACCGCGCTGAGTTGCGCGGAGATCAGGCGGTCGAGTTCCGCGACGCGCGCGTCGATGGTGGCCGACAGGTTGTCGGACATTACCACCGTGCCGTCGAGCACCTGGTGCACGAGTTCGCCAATCAGGTCTTTCGCGCGTGCATGTTCTGACTCGGACTTCGCCACGCGGCTTTTCTCGACGATTTCGTCGAGCAGCGTGGATTCCGCGCCACTTTGCGCCGCGGCGAGTTGGGCTGCTGCCGTTTGCTGGTTCATCTCACACCCCGTGCGTACTTATTCGCCCTGCTTGTCGTGATCCGGCGCGCCGGCTTGCTGATCTGCTGCGTTGCCCTGATCTTTCGCCAGCGTCTGCAACTGCTGCGTGTTGTTGAGCACTTCGCTCAACAGGTCTTCGAGTTTGTCGTTGCCCGCCAGCTTGTTGCGCAGGTCGGCGAGCTTCGAACGCGCATCGAGCAGACGGCGCAGCGGCTCGATCTGTGCAACCACCTCATCCGGGCTGAAATCGGCCATCGACTTGAAACGCAGATCGACAGCGAATTTGCCACCTGCCTCGCTCAAGCGGTTTTCCACCTGAAACGCGGCGCGCGGCTCGATCGCTTTCATCACGTCGTCAAAATTGTCGCGGTCGATGCTGACGAACTTGCGATCGCGCAGCTTCGGCTGCTCGACTTCGGACTGCCCTGCCAGATCGGCAACCACACCGACGACGAACGGCAGCTCCTTGATCTCGATTGCATCGCCACGCTCAACTTCGTACGTCAGTTGAACGCGTGGCGGTCGCACTTTTTGCAAACGTTTTTGAATACTTTCTTTCTTCGCCATCGTCGGCTCCCGGATGCAGATGAATCAGGCCTGAATTAGCGCAGCGCGCTGAACGGATCGGACGCGCCGCCGCTTTGTGCGGCTTTGGCGGGTGCTGCAGGCGCCGGCGCGGGTGCCGCAGGAGCAGCAGCCGGCGTAGCGGCCGGAGCTGCGGCGCTGGTGGTTGCGTCCGGCGTTTCCGCAGCCTTGCCCTTGGCGACATGGCGAATAATGCGCTTCTTCTTCACGACGGGCTTGTCGTTCGGATCAGGCGGGAACAACGTGGCTTCGCCGAGCGTGTCACGCAACTGTTTGGCGAGCGCTTGCGCGTCCGACTTCGCATCGCCCGCGAGCGACGCGTCCTGACGCAGTTCGCCCAGCGATTGCGTGGCCACACGCAGACCGGCTACAGCCAGCACGCTCTTTGCCTGACGATCCGTCTGGTCGCGCTGCAGCGCTTCTTGCGCAGCGACAATGGCCTGACCGTAATGACCCTGCGTGAACTGGATCTGCGCAATGCGCGACCACGGTTCTTCGCGGGTCGGATCGGATTTTGACAATTGCTGATAAAGCGAGATCGCGCGATCCTGATCACCGCCCTTGGCGACGGTATCCGCGTCCGCGAGTTGCTTATTAAAAGCCTCCGGTGTGGTCGCTGTGTTGTTGCCCTGTGTCGCGCAACCGGCAATCACGCCGCATGCCAACACTACCCCAGATAGTTTTACTAACAGACGCTCATTCATCGTTTTTCACCGACGTGCGATTTTTTTAATTCAAGGGAAAACCGGAGTTTTGCTTTGCTTCAACTGCGCGGGTATAGTACAGGCCAATTTTCGATAATTCAACTTTCGTGTGAAGAAGGGTTGCACAAAAAAAAATGCATGTGGATGATTTAAACGAAACATGCAGAAATTGTTTCCTGGTGCAATAGCCACAATGCGGAGAGCGGAAAAAATTTCCGCCTGCCAGGGAGCAAACAGGTAAGTGTCGGAGAGCAATGCGCTTTGCATAAAGCGGCATTACGCGGCATAGCGTTGCTGAAAATTTGCCTGATTGATTTCGTTATTGATGTTTTGACGGGGGACGGCGCTGAGCCGGTCGATGTATATGAATTTGCGTCTTGTTCGCTATGCATCGCTATTGATTGCAAACGCCGCCGTGTGCGCGCTTCTGGGCGGCTGCGCGGCCGCCGTGCCGGTGCTGGGAGCCGCTGCCAACGCGGTTTTGCAGGCGAGCGGCCTCGGCAAGCCCGACGTGCCCGACGCGCAAAAACCACCACGCAATGTCGGCCTCACGTTATACGCTGCACCGAATCTCAATGCCGCCAATGATCAGCGCCCATTGGCACTGGTGGTAAGGCTTTACGTGCTGAAAGACCCCACTTCATTCCAGCAGGCGCCATTCGATGCCTTTACCGATCCGGCCAAGGAAAAGACCGTACTCGGCGGCGATCTGCTGGGTGTGCGCGAAGTGACGCTGATCCCCGGTCAACGTTACACCGTTACCGAAAAAGTCTCGCGTGAAGCGCAGGCATTCGGTATCGTCGCTCTATTCCGCGACCCGGCCATGCAGCGTTGGAAATTCGCCTTCGACCCGGCGAAGTCGGAGAAATCCGGCATAATGATCGGCCTGCATAACTGCGCAATGACGGTGACCAATGGCACTGTGATCCCGCCTGAACAGGGACTGCCCGCCCAGCCGCTGAATATGCTTTCTTCGGTAAGCTGCGGTTAAAGATGCCGGTCAAATACGATTTAACAGTTTTTAGAGAATTAACAATACGGCGTTCGAATCGGTTATCTCCGGGCGCGCCACACGCTGAACGTATATAACAGGTTTGAGATGAGTTATTCGGCAAAAGTGCTCTGGGGGGAAGGCCTGTTTTTGAGGCCACAGCATTTTCAGCGTCAGGACGCCTATCATGAGGCGCGCCTGTTCGAATCGATCCAGGCGATCCAGCCATACAACTGGGGCGTGCGTTCGGCACGCCTGGATCGCGACGCGCTCGGCAGCAATGTCCTGCGCGTGAGCGAGCTCTCGCTGGTGTTTCCGGATGGCGCGCTGTACTCCGCGCCGCAAGCCGACGAGCTGCCGCCGCCGATCGCGCTCGACACGCTGCCCGACGGCATTAACGAGTTCACGTTTTATCTGGCGCTGCATCCGCTGCGAGAGGCCGGCGCGAACTATTCGCAAGACAGCAACGCGGGCTTCGTGTCGCGTTATGTCAGCGAACAGACGCCGGTGGCCGATCATTTCACGGACGCCGCCGAAGCCGACATCACCTTCCTGAAGACCAGCGTCAAACTCATTGCGCATAGCGAACCGCGCGACCAGTTGCTGTCGGTGCCGCTCGTGCGCGTGCGCCGCACCGCCACGTCGGGTTTTGAAATCGACGACACTTTCGTGCCGCCCTGCCTCGCGATCGACGCGTCGCCGATCCTGCATCAACGGCTGCGCCAACTGATCGACGCGCTGCAGGCCAAGGTCAACGCGCTATATGGTTTTCACCGCGAGCCAACCAAGAACATCATCGAATTCCGTTCGGGTGACATCGCATCGTTCTGGCTGTTGCACACCGCGAGTGCCGCGTTTGCCTCGCTTGCGCATCTGTATCAGCATTCGGCGCTGCACCCGGAACGTCTGTTTCAGGAATTGCTGCGTCTCGCCGGCCAGTTGATGACGTTTTCGAAGGGCTATGCGCTGTCCGACCTGCCGGCTTACCGGCATGACGATCCAGGCCCCGGTTTTGCGCGCCTCGACACGATCCTGCGCGACTTGCTCGAAACCGTGATCTCGACGCGCTACTTCGCGATCGCGCTCGAAGAAGTGCGTCCGTCGTTCCATGCGGGCCGCCTCGACTCGGGCAAGATCGACGACAAGACCATGTTCTACATCGCCGTCTCCGCGGACATGCCGACCGCGGAGCTCGTCGAAGCCGTACCCGCCCGCTTCAAGGTCGGCGCGCCGGACGACGTCGACAAGCTGGTGCTCTCGGCCATGCCGGGCGTGCGCCTCGTTTACACGCCGCAGGTCCCGCCCGCCATTCCGGTGCGGCCGGGCGCGTGCTACTTCTCCTGCGAATCGCGCGGCGCATTGTATGACCGTATGTTGCAGGCCCAATCGGCAATGATCTACGCGCCGTCGGGCATCAACGATCTTCAACTCGAACTGATCGCCGTCACATCATGAGCTACGCGCCCTCCCTGTTTGGCGGCAGCACGCCTGCCGCGACGCCCGCCCCCATGAGCGAGCCGACCTACCAGGTCCGCTCGCTGCTCGATCTGCTGTACGACGGCTTCTTCATGCTGTTCTTGTTGAAGAACGGACGCGAGCCCGGCGACGCGAACGAATTCAGCCAGCGCATCCAGCAGTTTCTCGGCGACTTCGAGCGTGGTGCGAAAAAACTCAACGCGTCGGCGGAAGACGTCTACGCGTCGAAGTTTGCGTTCTGCGCGGCCATCGACGAATCGGTGTTGTCGTCGACGTTCAAGATTCGCACTGAATGGGAGCGCCGGCCGCTGCAACTGGTGCTGTTCGGCGAGCAACTGGCAGGCGAGAAGTTCTTCCAGTATCTGGAGGAATGCCGCGCACAAGGCGCCGCGCGTCTGCAGTCGCTCGAAGTGTTCCACATGTGCCTGCTGCTCGGCTTTCAGGGCAAGTATCTGCTCGAAGGACCGGAGAAGCTCGCCTATCTGACCGCGCGGATCGGCGATGAAATCGCCCATATGAAGGGCAAGCGCGCACCGTTCGCCCCGCATTGGCCGCTGCCTGACCAGGTCGCTCACCGGCTTAAGCGCGAGGTGCCGTTGTGGTCGATCGGCGCGGTGTTCGCGTTGGTCGGGCTGCTCGCGTATCTCGGCCTGAACACCTATCTGCGCGATCAGACGTTGCGCACGCTCGCGCCGTATTCGCAGGTGGTCAAGCTCGGGCCGCAATCGGCCACGCTGACGATTTCGTTGCCGTAGACCAGCACGGCTCACACGTAACAAAAAAGCGGCCCGCAAAAACGGGCCGCTTTTTTTTGTTATGCGAGACGGACGCTTCAGCGCGCCGACGCGCAGCCGACGCCCGGCTGCCGGCTCTGCTTACTGCGATTCTTCTGCCCACACGGCGTTTTCCCGCGCCATCAGCGCCGTCGACGCAGCTGGCCCAAACGTGCCCGACGTATAGCCACGCGGCTTGTCGCCCGACTTGCTCCAGCCCTCGAGAATCGGTTCGGCCCACGCCCATGCCGCTTCGAGTTCGTCGCGACGCATGAAGTGCGTGAGGCGTCCGCGAATCACGTCGATCAGCAAACGCTCGTACGCTTCCGCGCGACGCTCGGTGAAAGCCTGCTGCAAGTCGAGGTTCAAATTCACCGGCAGCATATGCATGCCGCTGCCCGGTTCTTTCGCAAGCACCTGCAACTGGATCGACTCTTCAGGCTGCAACTGGATCACGAGCCGGTTGCCATAGTTGCGCCCGCTATTGCCGTTCGGAATGATCGAGAAAGGCAACTCGGAAAACTCGATGACGATCTCCGACACCTTCTTCTGCATCCGCTTGCCGGTGCGCAGGAAAAACGGCACGTGGGCCCAGCGCCAGTTGTTGATATGCGCGCGCAACGCGACGAAAGTCTCGGCACGACTACCCGGCGGCACGTTGTCTTCCTCCTGATAGCCCTTCACTGCCTCGCCGTCCACGGCGCCCGCGGTGTACTGGCCACGCACCGTATCGCGCGCGATGTCCTCGGGCGTCATGGGCCGCAGTGAACGCAGCACCTTGAGCTTTTCGTCGCGCACCGCATCCGGGTCGAGCGACACCGGCGGCTCCATCGCAACGATGCACAGCAATTGCAGCAAGTGGTTCTGCACCATGTCGCGCAGCGCGCCGGTTTTGTCGTAGAAGCCCGCGCGGCTGCCTACGCCGACCGTTTCCGCCACCGTAATCTGCACGCTCTTGATATACGGTGCCTGCCACAGCGGGCCGAAAATCGGATTGCCGAAGCGCAGCACCATCAGGTTCTGCACAGTTTCCTTGCCGAGGTAGTGGTCGATCCGGTAGATCTGTGCTTCGCTGAAATGTTTGCCGACCGCCGTGTTGATCTCTTGCGCGGACGCCAGATCGTGGCCCAGCGGTTTCTCGAGCACGACCCGCGAATTCTCGTCGACCAGTCCCGCCGCCGACAGGTTGTCGCAAATGTTCGTGAACAGATCCGGCGAGGTCGCGAGATAGAACACGCGCCGCACGCCGTCACGCGACGCCTCCTTCAGACGCTGGTAGTCCTCGACCGAATCGACATCCATCCGAACGTACTCGAACAGCGCCAGGAATTTGTCCCACGCGGCAGCATCGAACGCTTTCTTTTCGATGAAGGGCTTCGCCTTCGCTTCCATGAATTCGTTGATGTACTCCTCACGCGACCACGGCTTGCGCCCGATCGTGAGAATGCGGGTGTCCGGCGGCAGATTGCAGTGCAGATGCGCCATGTACAGCGCGGGCAGCAGCTTGCGAAACGACAGGTCGCCGGTGCCGCCGAAGATGATCATGTCGAGCGGCAGGTCGGGAGTGGCAGAAGCGTGGTGGGTCGTCATAGCGCGGTCGCAGCGTCGTGATAGGCGTCGTCAAAGGACAAAGGGCAAAAAAACGCCGGCGGACCGGCGCTTTTTTCTGGCAAACGCCTATGGTGCAACGTTTTGAGATTGTTTGCACGGCAACATGTGCCGCAGGTTGGCGCAAGATGCCAACCTGGGCTCGCGAGCCGTCATGCGCAAAGCGCTGCAAACGGTCCGCGATCAGCCGCCTGACAAGGCTTCGCGCGCCACGCGGCAGGCCGCCAGATCCCAGGCCGCACAACCCACGCTTTTAAAAACAATCGGTTTCCCCTGTGGCAACAAGGTAGCGTTTTCCACCACTGCGGCAATTCCGCCGACCCGCGTCCAATCGACGCCGGCCTGGATGAAATCACCGGCTTCATGCCTCGCGCCGGCTTCGTCGTCGACGAACAACGCGCTGCCTGCGATCGTGTGCGCGCCGATCTCGACCATGGCCGGCGTGAACGCGCCAACGCCGATCAGGAGCCGGTCCGCGCGCGCCGCTTCGTCGTAGACCGCCTGCTTGCTGGTGGTCAATGCGATCACCACGTCGATCGAGCCGGGAAGCGCGGCGTCGGGGTGCGGCAGCGCTTGCAGGTCGTGCGCCTTGCCGCGATGCCCAGTACAAAACGCTTCGGCCCGCGCGGGCGCACTGCCCTTCACCCACACGCGTGCATCGGGGAACAGTTCGCCGATTGCTTCCAGATGGTTCACCGCCTGCGTGCCCGTGCCAATCAGCAGAAACTCGCGCGGCGGCGCAGGCGCGAAAGTGCGTACGCCGAGCATCGACATCGCCGCCGTGCGCCGCCCGGTCACCGTCGGGCCGTCGAGAATGAAGAGCGTCTCACCGGTGTCGGCATCAAAGGCCATCACCTTGCCGTGGATCGTTGGGATGCCGCGCGGTTTATTGCTGGCGCACACGTTGACCAGTTTGTGTATTGCGAGATCGGGCGCGGTGGCCGGCATCGACAGCATGATGCCGCCTTCGTTGAGCGGCACGACAAGCCGTTCAGGACTCGTGATGCGTTGCTGCGCGTAGTCGATGCTCGCGCGCTTCAATGCGTCGACGAGCCTCGCGTACGGGGTCAGCCGCGCGGTGGCGGTGTCGTCGAAGATCTGCGTGGTCGGGTGGGTCATAAGCGGGCTTGTCCTGTCCTTGCGAGATGAGGCGTTCGATTCAGCGCACCAGAAAACCGTAAGTCAAAGTCAATGGATCGCGTTCGTCGGCGATCCAGTTTACAAAACCATAAACATGCACGTCGTCTTCAATCGGCGGGATCGCCGTCTTGAAGCGACCAGCCCCCGTCGCGCGCCTCGCAGTGCGCACTAGCCGCCGGACGCGTCGCTCGCATGGCGCGACGATTGGATCACCATCAGCAGATCGTCTGGCTCGATCGGACACGGCGCGTCTTCATAGAACGACAGCATGCGCCCCGCGCGTATCAGCCCGACCACCACTGCGCCCGGCAGCGCATTGCTCCAGCGGCCGACTTCCAGCGCCGTAGCCGGACGTTCCACCAGATTGACGCGGCCGCGCGCCGACAGCAGGTCGTTGATGAACGGCACGATGTAGTTGCTGTCCACCGCGTCGGCGAGCAGCAGGCCGCCGATCTTGGTCGACGAAACGATCACGTCCGCGCCCGCCTGGCGCAACTGGCGCTGATAGGTCTGCTCCTGAATCCGCACGACGATCTTCGTGTCGGGCGCGACGCTGCGCACGGTCAGCGTGAGCAGGATCGCGACGGCATCGTCGCTGACGGCGATGATCACGGCTTTGGCGATGCGCACCTGCGCCTGCTGCAACAGCTCCTCACGCGACGGATCGCCGAGCAGGCCCGCCACGCCCAATGCCGTGGCCGCTTCGAGCGCCTCCTGCTGCGAATCGATGACGACGATCGACGCCGCGGCAAAGCCGCTTTCGAGCAACTCGCGCACCGCGACCGAACCGCTCAATCCGTAGCCGCACACCACGACGTGATCGCGCAGTTGTTTTTGCAGGCGTTTCATGCGGAATTCCTCGATGACGCGTTGAATAACGAACTGATAAGCGGTGCCCAGAAACACGAACCAGATGACGATACGGATCGGCACGATGAAGAAGGCGTCGATGAGCCGCGCGCGGGCGGTAACCGGCACGATGTCGCCATAGCCGACGGTGGCGACGGTGACCATCGTGAAGTACATCAGATCGACGATGCCGAGCACCTTGCGGTTGGCGTCGCGCAGACCGTCGCGGTCGAGATAGAGCACGGCGAACGCGAGCACGCACAGGCCGAGCACGAGATAGATCCGCTGCAGCAACACGCGCTGCGGCGACGCCGCGGGGCGCGTGAAAAGTGTGCGGGCGCGCGGCGCCTGCCAGGGCGTGCGGGCCCGGCGCGGCAGGCGAAAGCGCGGCGGGCGTGGCTGCGGGTGTGGCTGATCAGACACGCGACTACTCCGGGAATCGGGAACAAGCGATTCTACGACGGGCGACGCGCCGTGGGGCCGGATCGCGGGAATGCGGCAACGGCAACGGCTGCGGCTGCGGCTGCGGCTGCGGCTGCGGCTGCGGCTGCGCAAGGGTTAGCGTGTTTCACCGAAAAAAAAGCAACGGTGCGCCGCCGCCACGTTCACTGCGAAGCAGCTTTGGCATCGCCTTTCTTGCCGCCCTTGAACATCGCGCGGCACGCTGGACTGAGTTCGTCGAGGTGCTGCTTCATGCAGGCGGTGATTTTTTCCTTGTTCGGAATGTCGGCGGAGCAGAAATGCATCGCGTCGCCGCGGCAGGCCTTGGCCTGGTCGTCCTCGGTGACGGCATTCGCTGCAGTGACGGCGCTGAGCGCAACAAGACCCGCGGCAAGCAAGGCATAGGTTCGATTCATGTCGGGTTTCCGGTATCGCAAAGAACGGTGGGAAACTTTCCAGCAGAAAACGGGCCCGATCATTGCACCCGCCGGACGGCTTGTGTGCTGCCGCCCCTAGCCCGCGATACGGGTAAGCGTCATGCCACGCCCCGCGTAGAAACGCGCCATCGTTGCGAACGGCAAATACGCATCCGCCTGGTGAGGCGCAATGCCCGACGGATTATGAAACCATACGCCATCGCGATCGCGCCCGTGCAGCAGGATCAGATGTCCGCCCTGGCGCTGATTCGGCCGCTCCGGATAGCGGATCTCGGGACTCACGGAGACAATCGCCAGCGTGTCGCTGTCAATGCGCACGGCGATCTCTTCGAGCGATACCTGCGGCAGCACCTCGACCCGCATGCCGAATGCCTCGCCGACCCAATCGGCAAACGGCTTGTAGATCAAACCATCGACGCCGCCGTCGTCGCGCAGCCGGTACACGCCGTGACGCAGCGCTTCATCGAGCAGCGCGGCGCGCGGCGCGTGTTCGATGCGCCAATAGTCGAGCGCGGATTCGAGGCAGGTCAGGCCGCACAGGCGTTTGGCCCAGAAGCGGTAACGCTCCGGATCGGCAAAACCGCTGCGCTGCCAGGATGGGTCGTCACACGGATCACCCTGTTGTTCGACGATGTGGCGCACCCAGTCGGGGCTGCCCCATTGCGTGTAGTACGGCACGTCGGCATGGCGTAGCGTCGGTGGATTCATGAGTCGGTGGAGTCGGCAGAAAATATTTTCACCGCATGCTACACGGCCATCCTGCCAGGAACACAACTGAACGGAATTTATTCGTAACAGAGATATTTTCCGTTTATTCGCCAGACAGATATTTTGCAGAATATGTGTAATGCGGATATTTGACAAATATTCGTGAGACGCATAAAGTACATTTATTCGTCCCGCGGATAATTTGCCATGATCCACCTCGTCGCCACGCCGGACCAGATCGCCCGACTGCTGGCTGCCGGCCGGCGCCAGGCCGGTCTTACCCAAGCCGAAGCCGCCGCGCGCATCGGCGTCAGCCAGAGCCGCATCTCGGCACTGGAAACCGACGCCACGGCCCTCACCCTCGCACAATTGCTGGCGCTGTGCGGCGCCTACGGTTTGCAATTGCAGGTACGCGACAAGAACCAGCCGGTGCCTGAGCCGGCGCCTTTGATCGAGTGGTAAGCATGGCCCGTCAAACTCATTCGCGGGCGCTTTCTGTGTGGGCCAACGGCGAGCGCGTCGGCGTCTGGCGCCTGCCCACCCGCGGCCCCATGGAGTTCGCTTACGACCCCGCGTGGGTCGCCTCGCCCGCGGGCCGGCCGCTTTCGCTCTCGCTGCCATTCACGCCGAGCAATGAGGCCCACAAAGGGCCGCGGGTGCTCAACTATTTCGACAATCTGCTGCCCGACAGCGAGGCGATCAGAAAGCGCATCGCGCAGCGCTACCAGACCGATACGCTCGATGCGTTCGACCTGCTGCAAGCCATCGGCCGCGATTGCGTGGGCGCTGTCCAGTTACTGGCCGAAGACGCTGCACCGGCCGGCGTCGAACACATCGACGGCACGCCGCTCTCCGACAGTGAGATCGAAGCCACGCTGGCGCGCACCGTCAGCAGCCCTGCCTTGGGCGCGCGCGACGAAGCGGACGATTTCCGCATCTCGCTCGCCGGCGCGCAGGAGAAAACCGCCCTGCTGTGGCACGACGGCAAGTGGCAGCGTCCGCATGGCGCCACCCCCACCACGCATATTTTCAAGCTGCCGCTCGGGCTGGTCGGCAACAAGCTCGCCGACCTCAGCACTTCGGTCGAAAACGAATGGCTGTGTCTGCAAATCCTGCGCGCTTATGGCCTGCCGGTGGCCAATGCCGAGATCATGACGTTCGGCAAGCAGCGGGTGCTGAGCGTCGAACGCTTCGACCGGCAACTGCATTCAAGCGGGCAATGGCTGCTGCGCCTGCCGCAGGAAGACTTCTGCCAGGTGTACGGCGTGCCCTCGCATCGCAAGTACGAAAACGAAGGCGGCCCGGGCGTGCTGGACCTCGCGCGGATTCTTCAGCAATCGGTGTCGGCGCAACAGGACATCGAGACGCTGCTGGCAAGCCAGATCCTGTTCTGGATGCTGGCGGCGCCGGACGGCCACGCCAAGAACTTCAGCATTCGCCTGCTGGCGGGCGGCCAGTACCGTCTCACGCCGCTTTACGACGTGATGTCGATCTGGCCCGTGGAGGGCAACGGCCCGAACCAATGGTCGTGGTTCAAGGCCAGGCTCGCCATGGCGATGTGGTCGCGCAGCAAACACGACGCCTTCCGCGACGTGCAGCGGCGCCACTTCAACACCATGGCGCTGCGATGTTCGTACGGCGCGAACGCCGAGCCATTGATCCAGCGGCTGATCGAACAAACGCCGGCGGTCATCGCGCGGGTCTCGGCCGAATTACCCGAGCGGTTTCCGGGCAAGGTCGCCGAGCGGATTTTCAAGGGCCTGAAACGCTCGGCGGCCACGCTCGACAAGATGCCGCCGGCATAACGGCAGTTGAAGAAAAATTCAATCGGAATTACTTACAGATTCCGCCCGGTTTAATCGGTAAAATGAATTCGATGCCAAAAGCATAAATCGACCGCTGAGTTTGTCCGTTCGCCCCTCGCATCGACAGACTCGGCGGCAGCCATACCAAAACACAGACCGTGAGACTTTTTACGGTACATTTGCTGTCCCCCGCGTCGTCATGTCAACGCATCCAATGTGCATGGCCGCGCGTACCGTATCGCATGCTCCCAGCCACCCTTCAAGAAGGCAGATCCTCACGCAGTATGACCAACGAAACACACTCACCTGACTCCATCGCAGTCGCCGAGCGCGTGCGCGAGTTGATGAGCCGGCATGGAATCGGCAAACGCCAGCAAACCACTGAGCTGTGCCGCATCCTCGATCTGAGTTTTTCGCAGGGGCACCGCAAGCTGCGTGGCAACAGCCCGTGGACACTCTCGCAGATCAAAAAGGTCGCCGAGGTGTTCGGCGAACCTGCCGCTCAGTTATTCGGCGCACAGTCGCTCGATCCGGGCATGGTCGGCGCAATCGCCCAGGAGGCGGTGTTCAGCATCGGCGCGATCGAGTTGAGCTGCACCGCATGGGTCGGCGCCGCGCTCGAACCGGGCAGCCGCCCTGAATTTGTCGCGTACTCGAAGCTCGGCCAATGGCGCGTTGCACGTCATGACGGCACGCTTTACCAAAGCGCATACGAAGTCCACAAGATCGAGATCTATCCGCGCCGCGCTGAAACCGACAAGCCGACCATCGCCGTGGTCGACGACGATCAGGCCTCCGCTGACAATCTGCGCGACTATCTCGAGCGCAGCGGCTTCACGGCGGTAGCGATCTACGGCCTCGCGGGGTTCGCCGAACAACTGCAAACGCAGATCTTCGACGGCGTCGTGATCGACTGGCTGTTTGGTTCGCAGACCTCGGCGGCGGCGATCCGCGCGGTGCGGGCGTCGGAAAATCCGGACGCGCCGATTTTCGTGCTGACCGGCGAATTGCTGACCGGCAAGGCCAGCGAATCGGAGATCAGCCAGGTCATCCGCAATTACGACGTCGCGTGTTATGAAAAGCCCGCACGTATGGCGATCCTGGTCGCCGATCTGTCCAAGCGCCTCAACCGGCCCTGACGAGCCGGCAAGCGGTTGAAGGTGTGTGCTCAGGTTGAGCCCTCCTCCATCTGCGTCTTCCAGGCGTCACATCACACCGTATGTCGCGAAGTCAAAGCACGCTGCAACGCGTTGCGCAGTTCCTCGTAATGTACTGGCTTTAATAACGCTTCAAAAAACGGCTGCAAGCCGGCCTCTCCCTCTTTCCCCGCCGCACCGCCTTCAGTAGCCGCCTCCGGCGCATACGCACTCACCACGATCACCGGGACACCCGACGACGGCCCCTCGCGCGCCGCGAAATCCGCGAGGAACGTATAACCGTCGCGATCCGGCATATGCAGATCGAGCAACACCACGTCACAGCGATGCGCGTCGAGCCACGCGAGCGCATCGTCGGCATTGGAGACAGCGTGCGCGTCGAAATCCATGTGCGCGATCATTTCGCTGAGCGACTCGCGAATCAACCGGTTGTCGTCGACGATCAGGACGCACGGGCGCGCGCCACCCGGATCGGCATGCGCTGCCACGTCGGCGGGCGCGGTTGCCGCGACCGGCGTGACGGGGATCGTCACCGTAAAAGTCGTGCCCTTACCCACCGTGCTCGCCACCTCGACGCTGCCGCCGAACAGCCTGACCAGTCCTTGCACGATCGTGAGCCCCATGCCTGCACCCTCGAAGCGGCGTGTGCGCGACGCGTCCAGCTGCGTGAACTCCTGGAAGATCAGCGGAATCTGCGCATGCGGCACGCCCGGCCCCGTATCACTGACGACGAAAATCAGCACCGCCGGCCGCTGCCTCAATTGCACGCGCACCGTGCCGGTTTCGGTATAACGGATCGCGTTGGTGACCAGGTTGTTGACGATCTGGCGGATGCGGTGCGGATCGGAATCGACGAGTCCGCTCATGCCGCTCGCCTCGCTTTCCAGCCTGAGGCCACGCGCGGCGGCAGACATCGCATGTTCATCGACGATCGACGCCAGCAGTTCGCGTGGCTCGAAATGCTCGTGACGCAATTCGAGCTTGCCGGCGCCGAGGCGCGCATAGTCGGTCAGGTCTTTCATCTGCGCTTCCAGATGCCGCCCCGCGGTTTCGAGCCGCTGGATGACCTTGCGGTCAGCCTCCGAGTGATAGTTGAAACCCAGCAATTCGATCGACGACACGATCGCGTGCAACGGCGTGCGCAGCTCGTGGCTGATCATGCCGAGAAAAGCGTCTTTCGCGAGACTCGCCTCGCGCGCGGCGCGGCTCGCCTGATGCTCCGCTTCGAGCGCCGCGTGCTGCTGATGCATCAGGCGCGTGCGGCGCCGGCCGTTGAGCACCAGCAGCGTGGTCGCGGCCGCGGACAACAACAGCAGCAACAGGCCGCCCGCGAACAGCATGCGGCGCTTGTCGATGAAATCACGGTTCATCGCCTCACGGTCGGCCACGTCGGCGAAACGGCGGCTCAGCGCCAGATCGTTGACCTCATTCCAATGCTGCCGCAACGCCTCGACGATCTGATTGGCGCGGCCGCGGTCCTTCTGCAAGGCATCGACCTCTGGCTCAATCCCGTCCAGCAGATGATCGATCGACTGGATTTCGTCCAGTTGCCGTTGCAGCAGCGCGAGCTGCGTGGTCAGCCGGCGCGTCGAACCGGCCATCACATGCAGCTTCGATTGCAGCAGCTGATAGCGCAACATGAGCCGCGGATAGTCGTCGTCGACGCCGGATTGATACAGCAGCAACTGATTCTCGAAACGCGCGTAGGCGATCTGCAGTTGCGCGGCGTCCCAATAGAAGCCGTCATATTGACCCGTGAGCGGTTCGGTGGCGCGCGGATTGAGCAGGTTCGCGTACAACAGATAGCCGATTGCGCCGGCCGGCGCCGCAAGCGCGGTCAGCCAGATCAGTACATACAGGACACGACGCCAGGGGCGGCGCGTTATTTGACGATGAGTGCCTTGATCTGCCATACGAATTTCGAGTCGCCCGCCGCGCCCATGAGTTCATCGGGAAACGCGTCGCGCGGATAAATAAGAAACAGCGGCCCGAAGTCGCTGATCTTCAGGCGCCGGCCGTTCATGCTGTATGCAACGACCACGCCGTAGCGATCGCAGTCCGACACCGGAATGGTGTAGGTATAGTCGTCGAGCGTATGGATCTCGACTGCGCTGCCGGATGCGCCGACTGCCGTCAGGATATCCGCGAGCAGTGGTCCTGTGAAGGTGGAACGCGGCGTCCAGGTGGTGGCGGTCGTAATTGAATGGGCCGGCAGCGCGAGCAGCTGTGCCTCGGTGAAGTGATACAGATGGTGGGCCGCGTCGTTGGTCTTGCTGATTTTGCCCTTCACGTCGAGCGACAACGGCAACGACTCTGCCTGCGCCTGCACGCTCCACGCGGCGAGCGCGAGGATGAGACCGAGCCCCCACCATGCGCCCCTGCCCACGCCTTTCCTGCCATCGATCGCTGCGCTCATCTTGGTCATTTGCCTGGCTTATTCCATCGTTTGTTATTTTTGTGGGCAGCTCCACGGTACGCTGGCTCAACCTGCCAGCGAACCTGCAGCGCCCTTTCTCCGCCGGTGCCGCCGCGCTTTGCGGCGCGTCCCGTCCGGCGACGCGCGTCACCCCGACGCGCGATCTTTGAACCGCATGCATAATATCGCCAAAAAACTTTGTCTCAAAAACGAGGATCTGCCGCCGCGCTGCGCCGCGCGCCGCTCTCCGCCTACAGGACACCTGCCCTGCGTGCTCCACGCGATGCCAAAAGAGTCATGAACAAGCCCGTTTTGCCCCTGACGTACGAACAACTCGATCACTGGATCGAATCGTTGCAACCCGCGTTGCTGGCGGAGCGATTCACGATGGCAATCGGCATTCTGCGTGGCGGCGCGCCGCTTGCGCTGATGGTTTCGCATGCGGCCGGCACGCCGGTCGCCTTCCTACGTTACGACCGCCAGTCGCGCACGGTCGCCTGGGATTCGACGCTGCCGATCCCACCCGCGGGCTCGAAGGTGCTCCTGTGCGAGGACATCGCGGGACGCGGCTTTACCTTGACCGACTGCATCGCATTCCTTCAGCAGCATGGCCTCGAAGTCAGGACGCTGACCGCCGCGGTCGACGACCTGAGCCGCACGCAACCCGACTACGCGATCGATGCCCGCGGCTATTTCGCGCTGTTTCCGTGGGAACGCCAGGCCTACACCGAGCGGTATCGCGAGGACTGGGAGCGCGTGCAAGCGGGCGCCGCGCCCGCCATGGCCGACGATCACGAATACGCCACCTACGCGATCGACCTCGACGGCATTCTGCTACCCGACGTGCCGCTCGCGCGCTACGACGAGGATCTGGCCACGGCGCTCGCCGAACGCGACGCGTTGCTGCCGTTCGAGATGCTGCCGGACATCGATCTGCAACGCGTTCGTACCATCATCACCGGCCGGCCGGAACTGGATCGCACGCGCACTGAAGCGTGGCTCGCGCGGCACGGCTTCGGTCATATGCAACTGGTGATGCGCACGCCCGGCACGCACGATGAAAGCCCCGCCGGCGCTGCCGCTCACAAGGCTGCTGCGGCATTGCGCGGCGGCGTCACACATTTTGTCGAGAGCGATCCTGTGCAGGCGCTGCTGATCGCGCAGCAGGCGCCGCTCTTGCGCGTGATCTGGTGGGACGCGGCTACGCAAAGCGGGATACTGGTGGGGGCGCGCGCGTGGACCTGAGCGGCTGCTAGGCTTCTTTCGCCTCTCTGCTGAGCTCTCCGGTTTCTCCGACCTCTTTACCCTCACGCAGACGCAGATGCCCCGCGACCCGCTGCGAGGCGACGATGATCAGCTTCATCGTCGCACGCGTGGCGCCGACGAACAGCTTGCGCGCAATGCGTTCATCGAACGACTCGAAGTCGACTTCAGTGAGAATCACACACGGCGCAGCCTGCCCCTTGAAGCGATAGATCGACTCGAACAGCACATCCCCTTCGCGATACTCCGGGTTGCCGAACAGATCGTACTTCCCCGTAAAACTGCGCAAGCGATGCGGACCGAGATGATCTTGCGCGGTCATCGCCGAACCTTCACGGCCGCGAAACGAGAGCACGGCGATGTCCTGTTTGCGAAAGCCGAGCGATAACGCCTGCGTGATCGCCCGCTTGGTCGCCTCGATGCTGCCTTCGGCGGCATTCGTTTCGTCGTAGACGGAGAGCGAAACATCGGAGCCGTCGAACGGACTGCCCGACGCAAAACCCGCCGCGACCGGCACCGAAGCGCCGACCACGTCGCGCACGTAGTCGAGAATGTCGCGCGGACTACGATAGTTGGTGGTCTCTTTCAGCGTGGTCCAGCCGGGCAGTTCGACCGGCTCGCGCATATACAGATTCTGCAGTGGGTCTTCGAGCCACCACCACGCGGCGCCCGGCCTCAAAAGACGCGCGAGTGTCGCCACCCATGGCTGCTGGAAATCCTGCCCTTCGTCGACGATCAGCACATCAAATTGCCAGCGCGCGTCGATCGGCGTTTCGGCAAAAATCGTTTCAAGCTGATTGAAGACGTCGCCGGACTGAAAATCCGGCTCGCGGCCCGCGTCGCGCGCGATCCAGTCGCATAGCTGGTGATAGTTCGCCACCTTCGCCTCAGATGGCGCGACCCGCGCGATGTGATCCGCGAGCGGCCGGTTGAAACACACGTACAACGGCCGCTGCCCGCGCGCCACCGCATCTTTCATCACCTGCACCGCCAGTTGCGTTTTACCGGAGCCGGCCGTGCCGATCACGCGCAGCCGGAACGGTGAAAACGCCAGCCGCCGCGCCCAGGTGGCGAGGCCGCCCGCGAGGCGCGTGACAAGCGTGCCGGCCTGGCCGACCAGCGCGCTGGTGTCGGGCGTGAGCGCGAGTTCGTCGGCGAGAAAGTGGTGGATTTTTGGCGCGCAGGCGAGACGCGATCCGTCGGCCGGCAAGGCTTCGCGAATGATCGCGGCCAGCCGGTCCTTACGCGTCGCGTCGACGATCCGTGCAGGATTTACACCGGCAATTGCCGCGTCCTTGACAACGTGGTCCGGGCAATACAGCAGTTCTTCGATGAAATACGTGCCCGCGCCGAACGCCGCGGTAAAGCGCCGGTGCAGCGTTTCGACGGTGTGCGCGAGCGCGATTGCCACATTGCGTTCCGTCTGAAGATAGACCTTGACGAGCCCCTTCGGCGTTTCGCGCAGGAAACCGGTTTTCTGTTCGACGATCATCACGCGCCCGGCCGGGCTGACGATCACGAAATCGGCTTCGCCGAACACCGAAAAGTTCTGATTCAGGCGGGTCCAGTGCACACCGTGATAAACGGTGTAGCCATCGGGAAGCGCCTCTTCCAGCAACGCGAGGGTTTCACGTTCGCGTGCCGCCGCGCCGGTCGCGGCGAGGCTCTTCCAGTCGTCGGGGACAATGCGGGCCATGCGGTGCCTCGTCGTATTCGGGTGCGCCCATTGTACGCAACGCCCGCGCGTCGGCGGCGCGCAAACCCACGTGCATCGTGTATCGTTACTGGCTGAACGCCGCGTACCTCACGCGGCTTGCCAACTGTAAGCATAAAGAAAAGGATTTGCGGGATGATCACGATCTGGGGACGCGCCAACTCGGTCAACGTACAGAAAGTCTTATGGTGTTGCGACGAACTGGTGCTGCCGTACGAACGCATCGACGCGGGTCTGCAATTCGGGCGCAACAACGAGCCCGACTACCTCGCGATGAACCCAACGGCCAAGATTCCGACGCTGGTCGACGACGACTTCGTGCTGTGGGAATCGAACTCGATCCTGCGCTATCTGGTGCTGCAATACGGCGAGTCGAGCCTCCTGTATCCCTCTGAGCCGAAACTGCGCTCCAGCATCGACCGCTGGCTCGACTGGTCGCTCACCACGCTGCAACCCGCGGAAAAACCTGTGTTCTGGGCGCTCGTGCGCACGCCGGCCGCTGAACGCGACGCCGCCAAGCTCGCCACCGACTTCGCCGCGGTTACGCTGCTGTGGCGCCTGCTGGACAACCATCTGCAGGGCCGCTTCTTCCTCGAAGGCGAGAATTTCACGCTCGCCGATATCGTGATTGGCTCGTACGCGAAACGCTGGTTCGGGCTGGACGGCGTGGAACGCCCACCGCTGCCGAATCTGGAACGCTGGTATTCGCGGATTGCGACGCGGTCGGGTTTCAAGAAATACGTCGATTTTCCGCTGACTTAAACCCTGACTTAAGCGCTGACCTGCGCTCTGACTTGAACCACCCGCGGCCTCATGCCTCGTCGCGGCGCCCAGCCGCGACCGGCAGGCGCGCCGCACGCCGGCACAGCGAAGCACGATGGCCTTTATAATCGACGCATGAAGACCGCCAAGCCCACCGCGACCACCGACAAAACCACCCCTGCCGCCTCCGCTCATCGTCATGAGCCGGGGCACTTGCACGGCGGGCACGGTGAATCGCAGGAAGCCGCACTGACCCTCGCGGAAGAATATTGCCGCGAACGCGGCGAAAAACTCACGCCGATCCGCCGCAAAGTGCTCGAATTGCTGCTGAATTCCGGGCGCGCCACCAAAGCTTATTCGTTGCTCGACGATATGCGCCAGATCCATCCCGGCTCGGCGCCGCCCACGGTTTACCGTGCGCTGGACTTTCTGCTCACAGCCGGGCTCGTGCACCGGATCGAATCAATTAACGCATTCACGGTCTGCCACGACCTGACGCAATGCCAGCACGGCATTCTGGTGGTTTGCCAGCAATGCGGCAACGTCACCGAATTGCATCAGCCCAAGCTGCGTCAGGCGCTCGTCGCGCAAATCGAAGACGCGGGCTACCGCCTTGCGAGCGACGAAATCGAATTAAAGGGATTGTGTTCCGCCTGCCAGACGGCGGAAGCGGCCAGCGCCGGTGCCGCGACACCGGTTGCCGCCGCCAAATGACGGCTGCGCCGGCAATCAGATTGGCAACCTGATTGCAGAAAAACAGTTTCTTGCCGCTGAAGCTACGACGGCAAAAGCCTGTCACCAGCCCGTAAGGCGGGTTAGCCCGCCGCGCGGGCTTCGATCGCGTCGCGCAACAACGTCACGAGGTCTTCCGGCAATGCCGGCTTGGTCATGAAATGCTGGAAGCCTTCGCCGATGCTGCGCAAGCGGTAAGCGTCGTCGGTATGGCCTGTGAGCGCCACGGCCACCGAAGGCGCGTGGTCGCCGCGAATCTCGTGATCGCGCAGCCGCTGGATCAGATAAAAGCCGTCCATGGCCGGCAATTCGAGGTCGCACACCACGGCGTCAGGTAATAGCCGCAGCGCCGCTTCGACGCCTTCTTCCGCATCCGCCACAGCGACGACATGCGCCCCTTCTGCCTCGAGTAACAAAGCCAGCGATTCCCGGCTATCCGGGTCGTCTTCGACGAGCACGATCGTGGCCTGATCGAGTCTCAATGCTCCATTCATGTTTCGTTGTTGCTCTAAAAAACCGGTTAGGCCGTCAGACGCGGCCAACGTATCGTCCTGCTGTTTGCCGCCGGTTTGCGCGGCTGCGGTCTTGCTGTTCATGGTTCCGACTCGATTTCATGCGTTGAGTTGCATGCAGGCCCACGATTGTAAAACATGGCCTGAGCGCAACGCGTGCGCACAGTAACGCGCCAAAATTGCACGCCAATGAAAAACCGGCCCTCGACGCCAATGCCCTGGCCGACAGATGCCGACACCCAACTCGCCGTGGCAGCCGGTGCAAACCCTTGTGCATCGCCTTGCCCGCCCGGCGTCTTCTCCGATATCCCTGTTCTTTTGCGACGCCGGCGCTGTTGCGTCTCTCGCTCGGCGTTCGCATCAACCGGTTAGGTAGCACGTTGCGTGCCTCGACGCTTTCGATCGGCTGTAGCGGCTTGGCACTGATCCGCCGAACGAAAAAACGAAGTCTGCGTATAAGGCGTGGCGGCAGAAACGTAATCTTGAGTGAGTCAGCGGCGAGTCAGTCCGCTTTACTGGGACCGATGCCCTGCACCAGCAAGGCCACCGCATGCCGGGCAATCTCTTCGCCGCCGATATTGCGCCGCATGGGATCGTTACGCCACAGCTTGGAGGTGGCCAGCGGCAGAATCGTCAGACCTAGCAGCGTGACAAACACCAGCGACGGCTCCAGCTCTGCATTCAGGCGCCCCTCCTTTTGCCAGCGCGCTATGGCTGACAGCGACGCCTTCTGATGCGCGTTGCCAAAGCGTTCCTGCATGCGCTGGCGCAGCAGACCACCGTCGCTAATCACTTCGCGCACCCACAGCGACGGAAACCACGGGTTGTCGCTCGCCACCTGCACCAAACGCCGTGCGAGTTGCGTGATGGCTGCCACCGGGTCGTCGGCATACTCCTGAAACGGCACGCCGAGCGCCGCGCGTAGCGGAGCGAAGCGCTCGTCGATCAGCACGTCGAGCAGTTGATCGCGCGTCTTGAAGTAGTAATGCATCATCGCCGGCGTAAAACCCGCCTCGCGGGCAATCTCCCCAAGTGTCGTATCGACGATGCCCTGCCGCGCGAACAAGGCGAGTGCGGCATCCAGCAGGCGGCTGCGCTGTTCCGGGCCGCGCGCCGAACCTGAAGGCCTGCCGGGGCGCCGTGCGGGAGCCGGCATTGCAACGTTCGCAGCATCTCCCACGGCGGCCGCCGCCGGCTTCGAAAGCCTTCTGGCCTTCACGGCAGCCGCGCTGGGCGGCGTGCGATTCACTTCCTGTTCATCTGACGGAATCCTTGCCATTGCATTCAATTTGACGAGTGACGCGATGTCGCATATATTAATCGCTGAATTAATTAATTTCAAGACCCCGGTGCCATGGATCAATCGACAACGACTCAACCCAACGAGCTGATGCAGCAAGACGCGCAGCCCGGCACGCAGGCAGCCGACCACCCGCCGATCCGCCTGCTGTTTCCGGCGTTGCTGCTGGTCATGCTGCTTGCCGCGCTCGATCAGACGATCGTCTCGACCGCGCTGCCGACCATCGTCGGCGAACTTGGCGGGCTCAACAATCTGTCATGGGTGGTGACCGCCTACCTGCTCAGCTCGACCATCGTCGTGCCGCTGTACGGCAAATTCGGTGATCTGTTCGGCCGCAAGATCGTGCTGCAGACGGCAATCGTCGTGTTCCTCGTCGGCTCAGCGCTGTGCGGCGTCGCGCAGAACATGACCCAGCTGATCGTGCTGCGCGCGCTGCAAGGGCTTGGCGGCGGTGGTCTGCTAGTCGTGACCATGGCCGCTATCGCGGACGTGATCCCACCGGCCGAGCGCGGCCGCTACCAGGGCGTATTCGGCGGCGTGTTCGGTCTCGCGACCGTGGTCGGGCCGCTGCTCGGCGGTTTTCTCGTCGAGCACCTGTCATGGCGCTGGATTTTCTACATCAACCTGCCGCTCGGCATCATCTCGCTGGCCGTGATCGGCGCGGTCTTCAAACCGCACGTGCGGCATGTAAAGCACACCATCGACTACATGGGCGCCGCGTTTCTCGCCGGCGCCCTCACCTGCATCATCCTGTTCACGAGCCAGGGCGGCACGATCCTGCCGTGGTCGTCGCCGCAGTTGTGGTTCACGCTGGGGATGGGGCTGGTGGCGATCTGGGGTTTCATCCACGAAGAACGCACTGCCGTCGAACCGATCATGCCGCTCGAGCTCTTCAAACAGCGCACGTTTTTGCTGAGCAGCCTGATCGGCTTCATCATCGGTGTGTCGCTGTTCGGCTCGGTTACTTTCCTGCCGCTCTATTTGCAAGTGGTCAAAGGCTCGACGCCGACGGAGGCCGGCATGCAGATGTTGCCGATGATGGGCGGCCTGTTCGTGATGTCGATGGTAACCGGCCGCTTGATCAGCAAGATCGGCAAGTACCGCATGTTCCCGATCGCCGGTACGTTCCTCGTGGCCGTGGCGATGGTATTGCTCGCGCGCCTGCAGATCAGCACGCCGATTCATGTGATGTATATCGACATGGGCATTCTCGGCTGCGGCCTCGGCATGGTGATGCAGGTGCTGATTCTTGCCGTGCAGAATACGGTCGAGTTCAGGCACATGGGCGTCGCCACGTCGGGTGCGACGCTGTTCCGTTCGATTGGCGGCTCGATCGGCGTGGCCGCTTTTGGTGCGGTGTTTTCGAACGGCCTCGCCGCGCGCCTGGAAAAGCTGATTCCGCCCGACACCGAATTGCCGCACGCGCTCGGACCTGCGGCCATCCACCAGTTGCCTGAAGCATTGCGTAGCGATTATCTGCAGGCGTTTGCCGGTGCGTTGCACCTGGTGTATCTCTCGGCAGCTTGCGTGGTGGTGCTCGCGTTCGCACTCGCGTGGCTACTGAAGGATCATCCGCTGCGCAAGCACTAATCCCGCATCACGTTTTCTACGAGCGTTTTCTACAAACGCTTGACGACGAGGTCGAACGCCACGCGCTTCGACCTCGTTTCTTTTCATCGCCGCCATGCCGCTCTGCCGATTCCGCCATCACTTCATCATTTGCGTATCGCGACTGCGCTGGCGGTATGAAAAAAACCATCCGTCTATTCGTTCTGCCGACATATGCAGTGTTTCGTCGTACCTACAAATGTGTTCTACCGCACATAAAGTAGGTGAGAACGTCGATTGACGTTCTCATCGAAACGCCACATATTGCAAACAGCGACACCGCAAGCGAGGACTTGCGTCCCAAGGCTCTCCAGTGCATGTGGATCGTGGTTTCCGCGGACATTACTCCTGCCTCAACACGATCTGGAGCATGCCTTAACGGCATTGTTTTACACAGGTGGGTCCACAGTATGTCCACCCAGACAATACTCGGCCATAGTTTCCCGACGCCCTGCAAACGCTGCGGCGGTGCCCTCTACCGGCAAGTCGACTATTGCCCGTATTGCGGCGCCGCGCATCCGCTCGACGCTGACCCGCACAAGCGCATCGTGATTCCCGGCAGCCGCGCCAGCGCCACGAGCAGGACGCCGCAGAAAAACGGCGTCGATCCGGTACATCTGAGCGAAACCGACCTCGCCGCGCAGGCCGCATTGACCGGCGACGCTGCCCCTGCGGAGACGCCGATGCAAGCGCCAACGCAAACGCCAATGCAAGCGCCGATGCTCGCGCCACAAGATGCGCCCATCCCCCCGCTCGCCGATCTGCCCCATTCTGGCGGCCTCCGCGCGCTCCCCGTGCGCCGTGTTTTACTCGCGATCGTGGCTATTGGCGCAATCGGACTAGCCTATGTCGCCTACGCACTATTCGGCGATAACCACGAATCGCAGAACGGCAACGCCGAGCAGAACGCTGACAACGTTCAGGATGCCAGAACGGCAACCGGCACAATTGCGCTGTACGCGCCGGCTCAATCGACGAACCAGGCTGCCGCGGCGAAACCCGCTGTTCCTGCCAATCCCGCCAGGGCGGCACCGGCAATGCAGATCACCCCCATCACGCCGCCGGTGGCCGCAGCACCTGTAAAACCCGCGCCGCCGCAATTCCGCGATGCCGCGCAAGCACTGCAGGCAGCGCATCTGGCCTTCCGCGCCAACGATCTGTCTGCGGCACAAGCGGCGCTTGGCGCGGCGCAAACACTGCAGCCCGGCAATACCGACGCGCAAAGTCTGCTGACCGAATTGAGGCCACTCGCCGCGCATCGCGACGCCGCGTTGCAGGCAGCGCAAGTGTGTGTTTCTCAGCAGTCGTGGAACTGCGCGCGCCAGCACGCCAACGAGGCGCTCACGATCGACACCGGCAACGACACCGCGAAGACGATTCTCGAACGCGTGATTCACGAGACAGGTTGGGTGCCGCTCAACCCGCATGCAGCGAAAGACAATCCAGTTAGCGATCAATCGTTTGGATACCGAATTTCATAGCCGCTTGCGCGACAGACGGATTGAAACATGGCACGCCCGATTGCACGCGCGATCACGTGCCCTCTGAGCGGCAACAGACGGACATGACACGCGCAACGGATTGAACATGAGACGGCATGCCGGCTCGCCGACGCTTCACGCGCACCGACGCGAGAGGCCGTTCAACCCTGACCAATAGGTAGATAGACCATGCTGAAGAAACTTCTGGCGGGATGGCTGGGGCTGGCGCTGATGGTCATGTCTTCGTTTGCTTGCGCGGAGCCTGCGCACTATAAAATCGTCACCGGTCCGGAACGGGGCACCTATATTCAATTCGGCCAGGATCTGTCGAAATGGGTGGCACAGCCGGCGGGCATCGACCTGGAAGTGATGGCGTCGAAGGGCTCCGCTGAAAACGTGCAGCGCATGCGCTTCGAGCCAGGCGTAAAGCTCGCGCTGGTGCAATCCGACGTGTATCAGGCTTATATCGACATGGCCAACGCGGGCAATGCCGATGCAGGCACGGCGATCCGGCCGCTACGGCTCATCATGCCGCTCTACGACGAGGAGATTAACGTCGTGGTGCGCGCGGATTCGCCGATGAAAACCTTCGCCGACATCAAGGACAAGAGCATCAGCGTGGGCCTGATCGGCAGCGGCACCGCTCAATCGGCCACGACGCTCTATCACCTGATGTTCGGACAGGCAATTCCCGAGCAGAACATCCAGCATCTGAGTAACGAAGACGCGTTGGCCGCGTTGATCGTCAAGAAGGTGGACGTTGCGATCATCGTGGTCGGGCAGCCGGCGAAACTGTTCAACGACATGAACCCCGAACTGTTGCAGCAGATCCGCCCGCTGAGGGTCGATCCCAACGCACCCGAAACCGCCCGTGCGAAACAGACGTATTTTCCCGCGACGCTTCGCGCGACCAGCTATCCGAACTGGTTGAAAGAGGACGTCCCCACATTGACGGTGAAGGCCTTTCTCGTCACCTACGATTACGGTCTGCGCGATACCGTCGGCAATCTGAATCACTTTGCCGACTCACTGTGCGCCAACTTCGACAATCTGCAGGAGCACGGGCATCCGAAATGGAAGCAGGTGAAACTCGAATTGCCGGCGCTCGTGCATGGATGGAAATACTACGGCCCGGTGGAGAAACATTTGCGCGCTTGTCTTGCGAACAAGAGTGCGGCAATCAGTGCGACGGCGGCGGCCGCGCAAGCCGTGCAGAAACCGCGCTCCTCCTGCACGGATCAGGAGCGTTTGCTTTTGTTGTGCAAGTAATGTCGCGCGGCGGGGGGCGCGCGCTCAGGCGTGCTCTTTCGATGCGGCCGACACCTCCATCGCGCGCTGCAGCACCTCGTACACCTTCGGCCGATTGCATTGCGACACGTTAAAGCGCAGGAAGCCGGTCGCCGATTGCGACGCGCTGAACACATTGCCCGGCGCGAACACCACACTCTCGGCTAACGCGTGACGCGCGATGTCGGCGGCGTCGAGCGCATCCGGCAGACGTGCCCACACGAAAATGCCGGCGCGCGGCCGCGTCCACACGTCAAGACCTGCATAGCCCAGCCGCCTGATCGTCTCGCCCATGGCGTCCGCGAGTTTGGCGCGCATCGATTCCAGATGCCGCCGGTACGTGCCGTCCACCAGCAGACGATGCACGACGCTCGCCGCGAGCTGGCCGTTGCCGAACGAGGTGGCCAGCTTCAGATCGACCAGCGGCTCGATCCATTCACTGCGCGCCGCAATGTAGCCGCAGCGCACCGCCGCAGATAAGGTCTTCGAAAAGCTGCCGATCGAGACCACCCGCGCAAGACCGTCGAACGCCGCAAGACGCGGCGCGGGTTCGTCTTCGAAGTCGGCGAAGATTTCGTCCTCGACGATCAGCAGATTGTGCTCGCCCGCCAGCTTCAGCAGCCGGTGCGCAACGGCCGGCGCAAGCGTGGCGCCGGTCGGATTGTGGATCGCGGAATTGGTCACGTAGAGCCGCGGACGGTGCTCGATCAGCGCCCGCTCGAAAGCCGCCAGATCGGGGCCGGACGGCGTATAAGGCACACCGACAACGCGAGCGCGATGCGCGCGCAGCAGCGCCTGAAAGTTGAAGTAACACGGATCGTCGATCAGGACCGTGTCGCCCGGTTCGAGCAGGAATCGGCAAACCAGATCGAGCGCGTGCGTATCGCTGTCGGTCAGCACGATCTGCTCGGGCGGCGCTTCGACGCCGTGCTGCGCGAGCCGCCACGCGAGTTGCTGACGCAGCGCGGGCAGACCGCTGGGGCTGGAGTATTCGGCAAGCGGCGACTGCGGATCACGCGCCACGGCACGCAACGCGCGGCGCACGCCGTCTTCCGGCAACCATGAAGGCGGCATCCATCCGCAGCCGGGCTTGAGCACCTTCGCACCGGCGTCCAGCGACTGCCGCGTGAGCCACAGTGGATCAACCTCGCGATCCAGACGCGGCCCGAGATCGGCAAGCGCGAGCGGCGGCGCATGACCGGACACGAAAAAGCCGGAACCGCGCCGCGCCACGATCACGCCTTCCGCGACCAGCCGGTCGTACGCTTCAACCACGGTCGACTTCGACACGTCAAGGGTCTCGGTCATCGCGCGGATCGACGGCACGCGCGCACCGGGCGTCAGCGAACGGCTCGCGATGCGTTCACGCAAACTGTCCATTACCGTGCCGACACGCGTGCCGGCTTGCAGGCCCGGCGCCCCCCGGTTGCTATTGCTTTCCGCCATCTGTACTGCTCCATGTTTGGTACAGTTTGTGCGAATTGTACTGATTCGTAGCTTACCCTTTGCGTCCCGAAAGCGCATGCTGCAGGTTCCATTTTCAATGCGCATGGATTCTTTCGATGGACAAGACAACGAACGGCTGGGTGAGCGGCATGGTGGGCGTGTTGATTTTCAGCGGCTCGCTCCCCGCCACGCGTATCGCCGTACAAGGTCTCGATCCGGTGTTTCTGACGGTGGCCCGCGCGACCATCGCGGGCACGCTGGGTCTGTTGCTCCTGCTCGTGTTTCGCCAGGCCCGGCCTGTCAGGCGCGACCTCATCCCGCTGGTGGTGGTCGCGCTCGGTGTGGTGGTCGGCTTTCCACTCCTGACCGCCCTCGCGCTACGCCACGTCAACGCCGCGCACGCCGTGGTGTTCGTCGGGCTCCTGCCGCTGTCCACTGCGATCTTCGGCGTGTTGCGCGGCGGCGAGCGCCCGCAGCCGGCGTTCTGGCTGTTCTCGGCGCTCGGCAGCGGCGCGGTGGTCGCGTTCGCGTTGCGCCACGGCATCAACGCGTCGCCGATCGGCGATGCGCTGATGCTGGCGGCAATCGTCGCCTGTGGCCTGGGTTATGCCGAAGGCGCGCGGCTGTCGCGCCATCTCGGCGGCTGGCAGGTAATTTCATGGGCGTTGGTGCTATCGCTGCCGGTCATGCTGCCGCTCGCGTGGTGGACGCGGCCGGTATCGTTTGAACGCGTGAGCCACGCCGCGCTGTGGGGGCTCGCGTACGTGTCGCTTTTCAGCATGCTGATCGGCTTCGTGTTCTGGTATCGCGGACTGGCGCTTGGCGGCATCGCCGGTGTCGGGCAACTGCAGTTGCTGCAGCCTTTCTTCGGCCTGCTGCTCGCCGGTTTGCTACTGCACGAAGAGGTGCCACCCGCAATGATCCTCGTGACCGTTGTAGTGGTGGCGTGTGTGGCGGGCGCGCGGCGTTTTTCGCGAACGGCGCCGGTACGGCCAGCGGCCTGAACAGCGTCTCGTCCGCACGGGTGCGCTCTCATTTTTAAGACGGCGCGGGGTCGGCCCGCGGTCGACTATGTCATCATCTCGCTGATCGATCCACCACTCGCTCCGCGCCGCAACCACGATGCCGACCGCTTTTGCACAAACCGTCGAAGCCCGCTTTGCCGAACTCACGCCCACCTCCAAGCGTGTCGCCAGTTACATGCTGGCGAATCTCGACCGGCTTGGCCTCGAAAACGCCGATCAGATCGCCCAGCAAGCCGGCACCAGCGGCATCTCGGTGGGCCGGTTCTTGCGCAGCATCGGCTATCAGAACCTGGACGACCTGAAGCGGGAACTGCGCGGCGCGCAGGAACGCCCGTGGCTGATCACCGACCGGCTCGACGCATTTCGCCGCGCCTCCGGCCAGCACGACGAAGCCGCACCCATCGCAAGCGGGCCTGACGCTTCCAATCCCGCCCCCAACCCGGCTCTTGCCCACTCGCTCGAACTCGAAATTGGCGCAATCCAGCATGTCTACCAGCTTGCGCAATCGCCGGTGTTCGCCCGCGTGGCCGAACGCATCTCGAATGCGGACGCCGTCTATATCCTCGGCATTCAGTCCACGCGCGGCATCAGCAACGCGTTTTACAGCTACCTTGAATACATCCGCCCGCGCGTGTTCTATTCCGACGGCATGTCGGGCTCATATGTCGATTCGCTGAACTCCGAGTTCAAGTCGCCGTATCTGATCATCACCGATACGCGCGCCTACTCGATGGTTGCGCGCCGCTATTGCGAAGCCGCCACGCGCCGCGGCTTGCCCTTCTCGCTCGTCACCGATATTTACTGTCCGTGGGCGCGCGAATTCGACGGCGATCTTCTTCAGGTGAAGACCGATGTCGGTCAGTTCTGGGATTCGCTGGCGCCGCTCACGTGCCTGTTCAACCTGCTGATGTCGGCGATTGTCGAACGGCTCGGCCCGGGCATCGACGAACGCGTTGCCCGCAATCGCGAACTGCAAAGCGAATTCGACCAGTTCGACCTTTGAAGCCGCTTTCGCGATAGGCCACGTGATTGACGATCGGCTCTCCGGGGCGCGCCGCGCCATGCATGGCAAGCGCATGTTGCTATGCGGCCAATGCACGGGGGACCAGATCGGCAACTGCATAAACCACCCGCTACGCTTGATGTCGTGCGTTGATCGCGTCAGGCTGCTGTCGTCGCGGCCGCTTCGCCGCCGAGATACGCGTCGCGGATCCGTTCATCGCCGAGTAGAGAATCAGCCGTGCCTTCGAGCACGACGCGGCCAGTCTGCAGCACATAGCCATAATGCGCGATCTCCAGCGCGAGACTGGCGTTCTGTTCGACCATGAAGAACGTCACGCCTTGCCGGTTAATCGTGTCGATCAACTCCAGCACCTTATCGACATACAGCGGCGACAAACCCATAGTAGGTTCGTCCATGCAGATCAGCTTCGGCCTGCTCATCAGCGCGCGTGCCATGGCCAGCATTTGCTGCTCGCCGCCGGAAAGCGTGCCGGCCTTCTGCGCCAGACGCTCCTTCACGCGCGGGAAAAGACCCAGCACGCGCTCGTAATCTCCGTCGATAGCAATGCGGTCGCGCCGCGTATAGGCGCCCATCAGCAGATTTTCACGCACCGTCATGTCGCCGAACAGCCGCCGCGCTTCAGGCACCGAGCCGACGCCGCGCCGCACGATCTGCGGCGTGCTGAGGCCGGTGATCGCCTCGCCTTCGAACGTGATGCTGCCGGCGCGCGGCTTGTGCAGACCGAGAATCAGCTTCATCGTGGTCGATTTGCCGCTCGCATTGCCGCCGAGCAAACTAACGATCTGGCCACGACGCACCTGCAAGTTGACGTCGAAATGCACCTGCACGGGGCCGTAAAACGTTTCGATATGTTCGAGTTTCAGAAGAGCGTCGCTCATCGTCGATGTTCCAGAAGTTCAGGCCGCGACGCGCACGGTCGCCGCGCCGCCGACATTGCGATGGCCAAGATACGCTTCGATCACACGCGGATCGTTGCGCACGTCGCGCGGCAGCCCTTCAGCGATTTTCCCGCCGTTGTCGAGCACGATCACGCGATCCGAGAGCCGCATCACCATGTCGAGCTTGTGTTCGATCAGCAGGATGGTCAGCCCGCGCGCTTTCAGTTGCTGAATCAGCACCAGCATTTCGGCGGTTTCGGATTCGTTCATGCCGGCCGTCGGCTCGTCGAGCAACAGAATGCGTGGATGCAAGGCGAGCGCACGCGCAATCTCGACACGCCGCCGGTTTGCATACGACAAGCTATGCGCCGGATGATCGATCCGCGGCGTCAAGCGCTCGCCAAACCCCGCAATGATCTCGCGCACTTCGTCACGCAACGCCGCGTCTTCACGACGGATCGAAGCCGGCCCGATGAGCGCGCGCGCCACTTCGGCAATCGCGCCGACGATCGGCCAACCCGTGCGCGTGGCGCGCAAACGCGCATGCGCCCCGATCAACACGTTGTCGAGCACACTCAGGTTGCCAAACACCCGGCCATGCTGAAACGTCCGCGCAAGTCCGAGCGCGGCGAGTTTTTCCGGCCGCACGCCGGTAATGTCGCGGCCGTCGAATTGCACGCTGCCCGCGTCCGGCGTGTCGAGCCCGGTGATCAGGTTGAACAGCGTCGACTTGCCCGCGCCGTTCGGCCCGATCACACTCACGAGTTCGCCCTCCGAGATCGAAAGATCGACCCCGTTCACCGCGGTCAGTCCGCCGAAGCGCCGCGTCACGCCGCGCACGTCGAGAAGAATCTGTGTCATGTGCGCTCCGTCATACCGTGCCCAGCAAACCCTGCGGCCGGAACCGCACCAGCAGCAGCAACACCAGGCCATAGATCAGCATCCGATACTCGGCGGCCCAGCGGAAAATCTCCGGCAAGCCGATCAGCGCAACCGCGCCGACGATCCCACCCAGCACGTTGCCAAGGCCCCCGAGGATCACCATCGTCAACGCGAGGATGGACACTTGCGAGTCGAAGGTCTGGTTGTTGATGTAGCTATACAGATGCGCCGCGATCCCACCGCTGATACCGGCGGCCAGTCCACCGAACGCAAACGCGATCGCCTTGTAGCGGTTCGGACGAATACCGTGCGAGCGCGCGGCGACCTCGTCTTCGCGAATCGCTCGCAGCGTGCGGCCCAGATGCGAGCCCAGCAGCCGCGTTTGCAACAACGCCAGCACGATCAGCACGCCCAGCGCGAACCAGTAGATCGCACGCGCGCTGTCCGGCGTCCAGCCGAATACCGACAGCGGCGCAATGCCCGCGATGCCCAGCGGGCCACGTGTCAGACTGTCCCAGTTGAGGATCACGAGGCTCACTACTTCGCCAATACCGAGCGTCGCTATCGACACATAGTGCCCGCGCAAACGAAACGCTGGATAGACCAGCAACGTGCCGAGCGCGGCGGTGATCAGACCGGCGCAAAAGATCGTCACGACCGGTGACCAACCGAGATTCATCGACAGCAACGCAGATGCGTACGCACCGATCACCAGCAACGCGGCATGGCCAAGCGAAATCTGTCCAACGGTGCCCGCCACCAGCGTGAGACTCAATGCCAACATTCCGTACAGCCAGGCATTGGTGAGTGTTTGCAGGAGATAAGACGAACCGGCAACGAATGGCAGTGCCACCGCAGCCAGCGTCAGTGCGATCACCACGGCGCGCGGCACCTTCACCGCTTTTCCGGCGGACAGGAACGTGCCGGTCATAGGCTCGGGCGGCAAACGGCGGCTGCCGCTAAAAAGTCCGTTGGGACGCCACACCAGAAACAGCAACAGCAGCACGAACGCAAACAGATCGCGATAACTGGTGCCGAAAATCGCCACGCCATAGCTCTCGACGAGACCCAGCAGCAGGCTGCCGACAATCGCGCCCGGCACATTGCCCAGACCGCCGATCAGCAACGCCACCACGCCCTTGAGCGTGGCCTGGAAGCCCATCGCCGGATCGATGCTGTTGTAGTACATGCCGACCAGCAAGCCGCTCACGCCGCCAAGCGCGCACGCGATCGCAAACACAGCCTGATTCACACCGTTGACGTTCACGCCCATCTGCTGCGCCGCGTCCCGGTCCTGCGCGGTTGCGCGCACTGCCCAACCGAGGCGGGTGAAACGCAAAAACACATAGAGCACGGCAGCAGCCGTCACGCCAATGCCGGCGATCAGCAGATCCAGCGAGCCGATCGTCGCGCCGCCAAGACGGAAGTGCCAATCGGGCAGCGTGCTCGGCACAGCCCGCGGATCGGCACCGAACAGCAGTTGCGCGCATTGATCGAGCACGAAGCTGATACCGATCGTCGCGAGCAATGGGGCGATGCGCGCCGCGCCCTGCAGCGGCCGTAAGCCGATACGCTCGATTGCGATGCCCAGCAGCCCGCAGCCGAGCACCACCGCGAGCAAGGCCAGCGGCAACGGCAACCCGAGCCGCGTCAGGCACAGCCAGCCGATAAAGCTGCCGATCATATACACCGAGCCGTGCGCGAAGTTGATCAGATGCGACACGCCGAAAATCAGCGCGAGGCCAACCGCCAGCAATGCATAGATATTGCCGACGATCAGTCCGTTGATCGTGTAGTCGAGCCATGAAGCCATAGCAATCAGATCCGGTGAGAAGCAGACACGTGAGCGTTGCTTAGGTGTTGCGTGTGCATTGCCGAGGTGCTATTTGGACGCGACCAGCGGCTTCGCACCGTCCCATTGCGTGAACTGGTTGTCCTTGACGACCAGGTACACGCTACGCGCGCCGGCCACACGGCGCGTTTGCGGATCGAACTGCACCTTGCCGAAGATCAGGCTCGGCACATCCTTGATCTGCTTCAGACCGTCATGTACAGCCTGACGGGATACGCCGTAGCGGCGCATGACTTCAGCCGAAACGATCATCGCGTCGTACGCGCGCGCGGCGAAGGTATCGGGCTCGCCGTTGTACTTCGCGCGATAACGCTGCACGAAGTCCTGCACTTCAGGCCGCTTGTCGCCGGGGAAGAAATTCGATTCGGTGAATACGCCGTTCACGGCCTCGCCGCCCAGTTCGAGAAACTTCGGCGAATAGATGGAGCCCACCGCCGCAATCGGTTGCGTCAAACCTGACGAACGCGCCTGGCGCACGATCTGCGCACCGTCCGCGTAGTACGAAATCAGCACGAGCGAGTCGGGTTTCGCTTCGTTGACACGCACCAGCGTCGCGCGGAAGTCTTTCTCAGTCGGCTGATAGCCCTCCGCCGCGACGACCTGCGCGCCATCCTGCGCGGCGGCTTTCGAGAAAATGTCCTTGCTGGTGCGGCCCCAGTCGGTATTCAGATAGAGCACGGCAATGCGCTTGAAGCCGAGTTCTTTCGTCGCGTAATGCGCGAGCAGCGGCTGCTCTTCGGCTTGACTCAGTGCCGTGCTCCACATGTAATCGCCACCTTTAGTGAAATCAGGGTGCGAATTCGTGAAGCCGAATTGCACGAGTTGTCCGCGCTGATAAATCGGCGAGGCCGCCATCGACGTTGTGCTCGACAGATCGCCCAACTCCAGCAGAATGTGCGGATCGCCGACGAACTTCTGCGCGATCGAAACGGCCTGGCGTGGATCGCCACGGCTGTCCTCGAAGTCGTAAGCGAGCGGGCGGCCCTTGATGCCGCCCTGACTGTTGATCTGCTCCAGCGCGAGATCGAAGCCGCGCTTCCACTGCGTGCCGTATTGCGCGTCCTGTCCGGTAAGCGGCCCACTCACGCCAATCAGATACGGCTCGCCCGCTGCGGCACCGGCATACGCCGGCGAGGTTGCCGCGATGCTCACCACGGCGGCGAGCGCCGGCAGCGTTTTCAGCCAGCGTGACCAGCTGGCCCGCGATGATTTGGATACGTGCTTCATGTTTGCCCCGACTCTCATCTTCAAAGTGGGGCCATGTAACCACGGTGAATTCCGGCGAACCAACGAAGTTTTGGGAATATGGTTATCACGTTGGAGCGCATACCTTCGCTCGCGCAAGCCAACGCCATGAACCCATGTTCACGCTCATCCACCGACATGCCAACGCATCTCGTTGACGCAATTGATTTTTCTCTCTTTCGAAACGTATCGCATGGAACAAAACCTGAGATGCCATGTGCTCGTCCGCCCATCCGCTTCGCATTTTTTCGGCTGTCGATATCGGAATTGATTATATAAATCCCGCATTCAGACGACCCTACAATGCGCAGACCGAATTGCCAGGGCGAGCCATGGAGCTGCATCAACTCGAAGCGTTTTCGGCGGTCATGTCCGCCGGCAGCATCACCGGTGCGGGACGTTTGCTCGAACGTTCGCAACCGGCCGTCACGCGTCAGATTCAGGAGCTCGAAGCGGATCTCGGCTATGCCCTCTTCAATCGCAATGGCCCGCGTGTCACGCCGACGCACCGCGCGTTTCTGCTTTACGAAGAAGTCGAGCGTTCGCTGATCGGACTGAAGACCATCGAGCAACGGGCGCGCGCCATCGGCCTTGGTGAAGCGGAACCGCTGCGCGTGGCGGCCACGCCCGCGCTGGCGGCGTCGATCGTGCCGCCCGCCATCGCCTCGCTGCCGCCGCTCGGTCACGCGCCACAATTCCAGTTACGCAGTTTGTCGGCCGAACATGTCGTGCATGAAGTGCTGACCCGTACCGCGGACATCGGTCTGGTCACGTTGCCGATCGGCCATGCGGGACTCGATATCCACTGGATCGCCGAGGCGCCCTGCGTGGCGCTCGTACAGAACGGCGACCCGCTCGCCACGCAGCCGCTTATCGCGCTGCGCGATCTGGCGAACCGGCGCATCGTCACCGTGGCAAACCGGTTTCGGCTGCGTCATCGGATCGACGCGGCGTTTGCGGCCGCGCGCATATCCGCCGAGGTGTTCCTCGAAACCAACGCATCGTTGAATGCGGTGATGGCCGCCCGGGCGGGCGCCGGTGTCGCGATCGTGGATCCCGCAACAGGTCTTGGCCTTTCGATCGAAGGCGTGACGGCGCGGCCGCTCGACTGCGCGATTCCGTTCTTCTTCGGCGTTGTAACGCCGGCGGGCAAACCGCGCCGCGCCGCCGCCGACGCATTGCTGCAAGCCATCGAACACACGACGCGCGAATTGCTCGAAGGCGTCGTGCTGCATCCCGCCCAGGAACACGATGCGCTGCTGCAGCGCGAAACGCGCGTCTCCCGTGCGCGCACCAAACATCTGGAACACACCGCATGAACCGCCTTACCGCACTCGAAGCCCGCTTGCGTGAAGATCTGCGCTGGCTGGAATTGCCCGCGCCCTCGTGGGTCCCGCCGCGTTTCGCGGATGCCGAACGCGTACTCGATGTCGCGGTGATCGGCGGCGGCATGGCGGGACTTGCCGCGGCGGCGGAACTGCGCTGGCTCGGCATCGACAATCTGCGGGTGTTCGACCGCGCGCCATCCGGACATGAAGGCCCGTGGGTATCGTTCGCGCGAATGGAAACGCTGCGCTCGCCCAAGCAACTCACAGGGCCCGCCTTGCGCATGCCGGCCCTCACGTTTCGCGCGTGGTACGAAGCACAATTCGGCGGCGCCGCGTGGGATGCGCTCTACAAGATCCCGCGAACCCAGTGGATGGACTATTTGCGCTGGTATCGCCACGTGCTCGAGCTGCCGGTGCATAACGACGCCACGTTGACGTCACTGCGTCCGCGCGACGACGGCCTGCTTGCGCTCGACCTCACTGAAGCAGGCGCGCGGCGCACGGTGCTCGCACGGCATGTCGTGCTCGCCACCGGACGCGACGGTTTGGGCGGTCCCTTTGTCCCGGCTATCGCTAACACGATTGCACGCCACTACTGGGCGCACTCCGCGGATGCAATCGATTTCACAGCGTTGGCCGGCAAGCGTGTCGGTGTCGTCGGCGCGGGTGCCTCCGCCTTCGACAATGCCGCCACCGCGCTCGAAGCGGGCGCGGCCGGTGTCGATCTGTTTATCCGCCGTGACGATATTCCGCGCGTGAACAAGCTGACGGGCATCGGCAGTCCGGGCCTCGTGCACGGTTTCGCCGATCTCGACGACGCGTCCAGATGGCGTTTCCTGCACTACGCGCAGACTGAGCAAACACCGCCGCCGCGCGACAGCGTGCTGCGTGTTTCCCGCCATGACAGTGCGCGCTTTCATGTCGGCAGCCCGATCGTTGCGCTCGAGGAACTCGACGATGCGCTCGCGGTCACGACACCGAAAGGCCGCTACGGGGTGGACTTTCTGATCTTCGCGACCGGCTTTCATTCAGATCTCTCCACACGTTCCGAATTCGCGCCGTTCGCACGATACGTGCGGCGCTGGAAAGACCGCTATCAAGCAGACCCGTCGCTCCCCTCGCACGAACTGGCCGAATCACCGGATCTCGGCGCCGCGTTCGCGTTTCAGGAACGCGAACGCGGCACGTGCGCGGCGCTGACGCAGATCCATTGCTTCAATCATGCAGCGAGCCTCAGCCATGGAAAGCTCTCCGGCGACATTCCGGCGATCAGCGACGGCGCACAGCGTCTTGCGCGCGGCATCGCGAGCCGTCTGTTCGACGCGGATCGCGAGCGGCATTACGCAGCACTCCTCGCCTTCAATACGGCGGAGTTGCAAGGCAATGAATGGACCGATGCGGATGCGTCGTCCGACACTTCGCGCGCGCCCCTGCAAGCAGAGGACACCGCTGAAAACACTGATTAACCCGCCGGAGCAGACATGACCGAACTCGCATCACCCAACCCGCCTTCCGCGCCCTCGGATGCGCGAGGCGTAGACATCATCGACACCGTCGACGCCCTTGCCGGCCTGCAAGCCGGCAGCCCGCTCGCCGCAATCCGTCATGCCCGCGATAAAGTCGCGCTGCACACGCAACGCAGCGACGACGCGTTGTTCGATCCCGCGCTGCCCGACCTGTCGTTGCAGGAGCGTTTGTTTGCAGCGTGGTATACCGCTCGCCTCTCACTGGCCGACGATCTCGCCGACGCCTACACCGCGAGGCTCATCGCCGCCGGCGCACAACCGGCCACGCTCGATGCAATCGAAGCGGGCACACTCGATCCCGCCGCCGACGCGCGCCTGATCGCGATTCTCTCGCACGTCAAGCTGCTGACACTCGCGCCTGTCGATGCACGCGCCGGGCATCTGCGGCCGCTGCAGCAGGCCGGCATCACGACGCGCGGCATCGTCGCGTTGTCGCAACTGATTGCGTTCGTCACCTATCAGTTGCGTGTCGTAGTGGGCCTGAAGGCATTGCGCGCCGCACAGGAGGCAGCATGAGTCATGTGAATCCCAATGCGTCGCCGGTTGACCGGTTCAACGGCTTCACCTTCGATACGCTCGGCTGGCGCGCATGGCTCGACACGGTCAGCCTCGCCGGCGCCACACTCGAGCAGATCTCCGTGCTTGAAGAGAGCCATCCTAAAGCCAAGACCTCCGACTACTACCTGCTGCTGGTCCAGCAGGCGGAAATCCTGCGGCAGCGCTCCGGGGTCTTCAACGCGATCATGTATGCGCCAGGCGGCCTGCCGCGCGCCGAGCGTGAGCTCGCCAGCACTGTGGTGTCGCGCGTGAACGGTTGCGTCTATTGCGCTTCGGTGCATGCGCAACGATTCGGCCAGCTCGCGAGGCGGACCGACGCGATCGAGCAGGTTTTCGAAGAACCGCTAACCGCAGGCACCACCGAGCGCGAACGCGCGATTATCCGCTACGCGATCGAACTGACCGAACACCCCGAAAAGGTCGACGACGCCGCCATCAAACGGCTCGAAGCACATGGCCTGACGCACGCGGAAATTCTCGACCTGACTCACGCGATCGCGATCTTCGCGTGGGCCAATCGGCTGATGCTCACACTTGGCGAGCCCGTGTTTCCTGCAGCGGACGCCTGATCCTGAAGCTCGCCGGTCGATGTGTCCGGCGACTCCCGCCAGGTATTCGAACGTGACGAATCCGTGCTTGCGGCCATGGCCACCTGAGCACGCCGGGGGAGCAACAAGCCGCATTGCGGTATTCTCACCGGCTCGCCAAGAAGGAGGATGGACTCATGAAGTTTTCGATTTGCCTCGCAGTTGCCGCCCTGACGCTGTCCGCTGGTGCTTACGCGCAAACCTCGCAGACCTTTCGTTTCGGCGAAGGCCAAAGCGCACTGCCGTCCGGCAATGCCCATCCGGCACCCGCACCGGACGCACAGGCCCAGCCGCAGCAGTCACCCCAGGGTCAGCCGGAAGCCCAGCCCGCCGGGCACGCGCCGGCCAAGGCCAAACCGAAGCACAAGAGCAAGCATCACCGGCATTACCGCGGACACGTGACGCAACCGGATACGTACTCGCATAACTGATCGCCGGAACGCCCGCCACGGGTATGCGCCCTGGCGACGAAAATCCGTAGCGCCCGGCCCCGTCGCATGGGCCGGTGCTCCACGCCAGGCCTGGCGTGCGCCTGTCACCTGTCACCTGTCACCTGTCGACGCGCTGATACTGCTTATAGAACATGGCGATTTTTGACTCGCTTCAAATTCGCGCGTGCGGCGGGCATAGTAAAACGTATTCTCAGACCCACCGGCCACGACAGGAACACGTATGAGCACCACCCGCCCCGCGCCCTCCACGCCCCATTCAGCCGATTCAGCCGCCACCGCGCCGCGCACCGCGCCCATCATCCGCGATGCCGCCGAAGCCGATCTGCCCGCGATTCAGGCGATCTACGCGCACCACGTGCTGACCGGGGTCGCTTCGTTCGAAGAAATCCCGCCTTCCGTCGACGACCTGCGCACGCGCCTCGCGTCAGTGCGCAGCCACGGGCTGCCGTACATGGTGGCGGAGATTGACGGCGAAGTCGCCGGCTATTGTTACGCGACGCCCTACCGGCCGCGCGCTGCCTATCGCAACACGATCGAGGATTCGATCTACATCAGCGACGCGTATCGCGGGCGCGGCCTCGGGCGCGTGCTATTGCAGGCGTTGATCGAACGCTGCGAAACCGGACCCTGGCGTCAGATGGTCGCCGTCATCGCCGACGGCGGCAGCGGCGGTTCACTGTCGCTGCATACGCAACTGGGTTTCGAATTGACCGGCACATTGAAGGCAGTCGGCTTCAAGCACGGCCGGTGGCTCGACACCACGCTAATGCAGCGGGCCTTGGGCGTAGGCGATTCATCCTTACCGGACGATGTGGCGCAGGGACACGACTGAAGCGCTGCGCGGCGCGTTAAAATCCCCCCATGCCCAAACCGCCGCCCCCCATTTCGCCCGTGCCCGACGACTCGAACGCCCCGGCCAGCGCCGTGCCGCGCAATGAATACACCGTCGACGAACTCGCGCGGGTCACTGACACCACCGTGCGCAACGTGCGCGCCTATCAGGACCGCGGCCTGCTCGAGCCGCCGGAAAAGCGTGGCCGCGTCGGCGTGTATGACGACACGCACGTGTCGCGCCTCAAGCTGATCAACCACCTGCTGACGCGCGGCTATACGCTCGCGAACATCCAGGACCTGATCATGGCCGTCGACGAAGGCCACGATCTGCGTTCCATCCTCGGCCTTGAAACCGCAATCGGCGGCCGCTGGTCGCGCGAACGGCCGAAAAAATACTCGCTGATCGAGCTGCTCCAATTGTTCGGCAACAAAGCCTCACCGAGCGCCCTCGGCAAAGCCGTCGATCTCGGTTTGCTGGAGCGCGACGGCCTTTCGTTCGTGTCGGGCAACCCTACGGCGTTGACCGCCGGCGCCGCCCTGGCGAAGGAAGGCATTCCACTCACCGACCTGCTCGATGCCGTGGGTACCGCAAGGCCGCACTTCAATGCGGTCGCCAAGGCGCTGGTCGATCTGGTGGTCCGTCAACTGGACCGCTACGACGCCGACGCCCTGCCACCGCCTGCCGACGTGCCCGCCCTGGTCGAAGCAATCTGGCGTGTGCGACCGCTGGCAATGGTGCTGGTCGAAAGCGAAATGAACCGCGCGCTTGAAGAAGCCTCCGGCGATTATCTCGGCGACCGCGTCGCGGCGATCATGGAAAAGAAGCTGGGCCATCCGCCTGAAGGCGCAGTGGCGGAGCGCGCCGCGGCAAAGAAAGACAAACCTAAAAAATAGCGCTACGCGCGTCATATTCAAATCTGCATTGCTTCGTTTGCCCGGCGGGACGTCCGTGCGACGATCTTCGACCAATCGAACGCAATGGAGATTCGCCGGATGGCCCGTCACACCCCTTTTTCGCTTTCAATCGCCGCCGCATTGCTGGCGGCATTCACGACATTAGGCGCAAGCGCTCAAAGCAGCGGCACGGGCACCGCCCAGGCGCCGGCTAAGGTACTGCGCATCGGCTATCAGAAATCAGGCTTGCTCGCGATCCTGAAAGCGCAAGGCTCGCTCGACGACAAGCTCAAACCGCTCGGCTACAGCATCAAATGGTTCGAATTTCCGGCCGGCCCACAACTGCTTGAAGCACTGAATGCGAATAGCGTCGACTTCGGCTACACCGGTGCGCCGCCGCCGGTATTCGCGCAGGCCGGCGGCGTGCGCTTCGTGTACGTCGGCGCGGAGCCGTCCGGGCGTCATGCCGAAGCCATTCTGGTCCGAGGCGATTCTGCGCTGCGTAGCGTGGCGGAACTGAAGGGCAAACGTGTCGCGCTGCAGAAGGGTTCGAGCTCGAACTATCTGCTGCTTGAAGCGCTGAAAAAAGCCGGCGTGCGTTACGAAGACATTCAGCCGGTGTACCTGGCGCCCGCCGATGCGCGTGCCGCCTTCGAAAGCGGCACCGTCGACGCATGGGTAATCTGGGACCCGTACTACGCCTCCGCGCAACAGGCGCTGAAGGCGCGCACGCTGGTCGATTATTCGGACCTCAACGCACCCTATAACTTCTATGAGGCCACACGCGACTTCGCCCAGCAGCATCCTGACGTGATCGGCGCGATTCTCAGCCAGTTGCGCACTACGGGCCTGTGGGTGAACGATCATCCGGTGGAAACCGCCGCACTGATTGCGCCGAAGGTCGGTCTGGATCAGAAGCTGGTCGAAACCTGGGTGCGCCGCTATCCGTACGGCACCACCACCGTGACCGACGAGATCGTACGCTCGCAGCAGGTGGTCGCCGATGCGTTTTACGGCGCCCATCTGATTCCGCAGAAAGTGACCGTGAAGGACAACGTCTGGCAAAACCACGAGGTGGCAGCGGCGCTGGCGGCGAAATGAAGCGGCAATGAATGAACCGCCAGAGGGGCGAAGAACGGCGGACCTGCGGGTCCGCTTTTTTATGCCTGACGCCGACAGTCAATTTTCACATAGTGAAAAATCATGAAGCCATTCCTAGAGCGGAGGGTCTAACGGCTCGCTTGCGTCATCCGTTGACAGCCTCTATTGTTACATCAACCAATGTAACAGTTAAGAACGAACAAAAAAGGAGACGGATCGGATGAACGCACGCATGATGCCCCTCGACGACGCGGCGCCCAACGCATCCGCGCCTATCGATACCGATATCGCCATCATCGGCTCCGGCTTTGCCGGCCTCGGGATGGCGATCCGCCTGCGGCAGGCCGGCATGACCGACTTCATCATTGCCGAAAAGGCCGAGTCGGTGGGCGGCACCTGGCGCGACAACCACTACCCCGGTTGTGCCTGCGACGTGCAATCGCACGTCTATTCGTTCTCCTTTGCCCCGAATCCGCGCTGGACCCGCATGTTCGCGCGCCAGCCGGAAATTCGCGCTTATCTGGAAGAGTGCACGCAGCGCTTCGGCGTTCAGCGTCATCTGCGCTTCGGCCATGAACTGGCGAGCGCGATCTACGACGAAACGCGCCACCGCTGGCAACTGACGTTCGCAAACGGCCAGCAATGGTCGGCGCGCGTGCTGATCTCGGGGATGGGCGGGCTGTCGCGCGCGGCGATGCCGAACATTCCTGGCATCGAGAAATTCAAGGGCAAAGCGTTCCACTCGCAGCACTGGGATCACACGTATTCGCTCGAAGGCAAACGCGTCGCGGTGATCGGCACCGGTGCGAGCGCGATTCAGTTCGTCCCGCAGATCGCGCCGCGCGTCTCACAGTTGAACCTGTTCCAGCGCACGCCGCCGTGGATCATGCCGAAGGCCGACCGCGCGGTGAAGCCCTTCGAACAGTGGCTGTTCAAGCATCTGCCGTTCACGCAGAAGATCATGCGTTCGGCGCTCTACTGCATGCTCGAATCACGCGCCCTCGGTTTCGCGGTTCATCCTTCGCTCATGAAAACCGCGCAGAAAGTCGCGGAGCGTCATCTGCGCCGCCAGGTGCCCGACCCGCAACTGCGCGCCACGCTCACGCCGAACTACACGATGGGCTGCAAGCGCATCCTGATCTCGAACGACTACTTCCCCGCGCTGTCACGCGAGAACGTGTCGGTGACGACCACCGGCATCGCCCGCGTGGAAGAAGACGCCGTGATCACGACCGACGGCGCGCGCCATCCGGCCGACTGCCTGATCTTCGGCACCGGCTTCCAGGTGGCCGACCCCTTCCCGGCGGGCGTGGTACGCGGGCGTGGCGGCGTCGATATCGTCGATACGTGGCGAGATGGTGCGCATGCGTATCTCGGTACGACACTGCCCGGTTATCCGAACTTCTTCATGATCGTCGGCCCGAATACCGGCCTCGGTCATAACTCGATGGTGTTCATGATCGAATCGCAGGTCGAATACGTCCTGCGCGCATTGAAGACGATGAAGGCCGAACGCGCCGACGCGATCGAAGTGCGCCCGCAGGTAGAGCGCGCCTACAACGAACAGATCCAGCAGAAACTCGGCCGTGCGATCTGGTCGACGGGCGGTTGCAAGAGCTGGTATCTCGATCCGAAGACCGGCAAGAACACCACGCTGTGGCCAGGATTCGCCTACAAATTCCGCCAGGCTACCAACACCTTCAGCATGGACGATTACCTCGCGTATTCGCCCGCCGTGCAGCCGCTGAGCGGGCATGCGGGCTCGCAGCCGCAGCCTGCCCATGCTCACGGCAACGCGGCCACGACGTCCGCGGAAGCAACCTGAAAAAGCACCATCAAAAAGAGCACAACGACAAGGCACCGTTCAGAGAGGACAGGAGATAAGCCATGAAAAACTTCACCGACAGAGTGGCCGCGATCACCGGCGCAGGCTCGGGCATGGGCCGTTCACTCGCGATCCGGCTCGCGCGCGAAGGCTGCCACCTCGCGCTCGCCGACCGCAATGCCACAAGCCTCGAAGAAACCGCGCAACTCGCGCAGGCGGCCGCGCCGCATATCGTCGGCTCGCCGTTGCGTATTACCACGTGCGTGCTCGACGTGTCGGACCGTGCCGCGATGTTCGACTGGGCCGCCGAAACGGCCGCGCAGCATCAGCGTGTGAACCTCGTGTTCAACAACGCAGGCGTCGCGCTGTCGAGCACCATCGAAGGAATGGAGTACGCCGACCTGGAGTGGATCGTCGGCATCAATTTCTGGGGCGTGGTGCACGGCACGAAGGCGTTTCTGCCGTATATCAAGGCCTCCGGTGCGGGACACATCATCAATACGTCGAGCGTGTTCGGCCTGTTCTCGCAGCCCGGTATGAGCGGCTACAACGCGACCAAATTCGCCGTGCGCGGCTTTACCGAAGCGTTGCGCCAGGAACTCGATCTGATGAAGTGCGGTGTATCAGCGACCTGCGTGCATCCGGGCGGCATTCGCACGAGCATCGCGCAGTCGAGCCGGATCTCGTCGAACATGGTCGGCTTCATGCTGGAAAACGAACAGCAAGGCAAGGACGACTTCGAGAAATTTTTCATCACCACCGCCGACGAAGCCGCACGCGTGATTCTCGACGGCGTGCGCAAGAACAAGCGGCGCGTGTTGATCGGCCGCGACGCACGCGCCGCCGACTGGATGGCGCGTACGTTGCCGGCGGCCTATCAGGCGCTGGTGGTAATGCAGACGCGCCGCATGAAGCGTATTGCGGAAAAGCGCGCGCGCCGCGCCGCGCAAATGGACGGCCGTCGCGCATGATGCGCGGACCGACAGCGAACGCAATGCAAAACACGCAATCAGCACGATTAGCAGCACATAAAAGATCACAAGGAGAAAGGCCATGATGCCGGTTCGCCGCGACCTCCGTTTCAACTTGCCGCCCGAACGTGCCGCCGATTGGCACGTGCAGGGCTCGCACGTGACACACTTTTTCAACGCGCTTTCGCTGCTTTTTCCCGCCGGCGAGCGTTTTTTCATGGACAGCGTGCGCAACTACCGCGACCAGGTTGACGACCCTGTGTTGAAGAAGCAGGTGCTTGGCTTCATCGGTCAGGAAGCGATGCATACGCGCGAGCACATCGAATACAACGATCTGTTGCAGGAAGCCGGTTTGCCCGCGCACAAGCTCGACAAGCGGCTGTGGGCGATTCTCAACTTCGGCCGCAAGATCCTGCCGCATTCTTATCAACTCGCGGTCACGGTCTGCCTCGAGCATTACACGGCGATGCTGGCGGGCCTGCTGCTGGAGGACGCATCGCGTATCGGCGGTTCAGTCGAAGGCTATACGCAGATGTGGACGTGGCATGCGCTCGAAGAAACCGAACATAAATCGGTTTCGTACGACGTGTGGAATACGGTGCTGAAGCCCGGCCTCGGACGCTATCTACTGCGCACCGGTACGATGCTCGCCACTACGCTGACCTTCTGGCTGATCGTGTTCGACTTCCACGTGCGTCTGCTAATCGCTGATCGCAAACGCGGCGGCCATATCCGTGGCATGTGGCGCGTCGTGAAGTATCTGTACGGCCCGCGTCATGGCGTGTTTCCGCGTATCGCCGGCGAATGGCTAAGCTTTTTCCGGCCGGGCTTCCATCCATGGGATCACGATAATCGCGCGCAACTGTCGCGCATTGACGGTCTCATCGCTGCGGTCGACGCCACCAACGCGGCCACGCCAAGCGCACGCAAAGCCGCGCGACGCGGTGTGCGGGCGGCCGCGTGATACGCGACACGCTGTCGGTCGAGGCCGGCGACGTGCGGCTCGCGGTCTACGTGAGTGGACCGCGCGACGCGCCACCGATCGTGCTGGTGCACGGTTATCCGGATTCGGCGGCAGTGTGGGAACCGGTGCGCGCGCAACTCGACGCGCGCTATCGCGTGATCAGTTATGACGTGCGTGGCGCGGGGGCATCCGGCGCGCCAGCGTCACGTGCGGCTTACCGGCTCGAACGCTTGGCCGCCGATCTCGCCGCGGTCGCCGATGCAACGTGCGGCACCCGGCCCTTTCACCTGGTCGGCCACGACTGGGGTTCGATTCAAAGCTGGGAAGCAGTCACCGATCCGGCCTTCAAAGGCCGCATTGCGTCGTACACGTCGATCTCCGGGCCGTGCCTCGATCACGCGTCGTTCGGCTTACGTGGCGGCGCTGGCGCCGCTGGTGCTGATCCTGCGGAACAGCCCGAACCACATCAGGCAGCAAAGCGCCCGTTCGGCAGCGGTCTGCGGCAAACGCTCAAATCCTGGTACATCTTCTTCTTTCACCTGCCGTTGCTGCCGGAGTTCGTGTGGCGAGCAGGCGGTGCGCGCATGTGGCCGTTTTGGCTGCGCCTGACCGAACGAGTGCGCCCTGAACGCGATCCCGCGCAAACGCGCAACGCGATCAATGGCCTGAATCTCTATCGCGCCAATTTCATCGACAAGTTGCTGCACCCGCGCGCACGCCTTGCGCATACGCCGGTGCAGTTCATCGTGCCGCTGCGCGATCGCTACGTCGGGCCCGAGCTTTCCATTGGGCTCGAAGGCTGGCTCGGCGCATATAGCCGCACCGAAATCGATGCTGGCCATTGGGTCGTATTGTGCGAACCGGAGCGTATCGCGACAGCCATCGAGGGCTTTGTCGAGCAGCACCGGCAGCTGCCGGCAGGCAACGGCGGCCCCGGCACCTCGACGATCAACGCCCGCGCGGCAGGCGCGTGAACAGCGTCGGATAGTCGATCACGAGGCCGTCTTCATCCACCGTCAGGTTGGCGGTGAAATTGCGGAAGATGCCCTCGTAGCGATACACGCGATTCAACTCGATGCACGAATACGCCTGCTCGGCGCGCGTGACCTGCAAATCCGGGGTTGAAATATAGGCCACGGAAATCGGCTGGCGCGCGCCTTCGGCCAGTTGCAAACGGCGGATCGGCAACGTGTTCGTGTAGGGCGTCGCGGCGATATCGATATCGATACAGCCTTCAATCGCGCTCAGGACGCGGCCGTGGCCATCGTGCCAATGGCCGGCGCCGTCGCCGTGCAATTCCAGCTCACCGCCGCCGACGATCTTCAGCCACGCATACGTGGTGCGCCATTGCGCGTCGCAGCGCACCTTATAGTGCAGGCCATACGCTTTGCCGTAGCGCTGTCCGACCAGGGCGCTCTCCACCGCAAAGCCATCCGCGCGCGCGTCGAACGCCAGATGTTCGATGCCGTCATCCTCTTCCGATGCCCATCGTAATTCACGCATCAGCCTGTCTCCTTGTGAAATGGCACGGCAAGCGCGCCGGGTTCCTATCGTAGCGCGAAAGTTTTCGGTTCGCCGACACGTTGCGCTTCGGCTTTTCGGCTCGTTGCTCTGCGGCTCGTGGCCCCATGGTGCGCGTGTGTCGCAAATAGCCACTATCAACGCCCGGCAATGCCTGGCCCGGGGCAAGTGGCCTATGCTCGCGGTTCACACTCAACCTGACCCGCCGCGCGCGCCTGGCTTGCACGCGGCAACGTCGCGCCGCATCGAATTCGCCGTCCCTAAACCATGCCCGTCGCCGCAACCGAAACACAATCCGCCGCCTTGCGCACCTTGTTGCGCAGCCTCGGCCAGATTGTGCTGCAATCGAACGCCTTCACCGGCGCGTGCCTGCTCGCCGCATGGCTGCTATGCGACCCGCGCCTCGCATGCGCGGCGCTGATGGGCGCGATCGCGGCCAACGTGAGCGCTGTATTGGCGGGCTATCGCGAGGATGACACGCGCGCCGGTTTGCATGGCTTTAACGGCGCGCTGGCCGGTCTCGCTGCGTTCAGCTTCATCGCCGACAATGCGACGGCCGCCGCCGTGGCGATTCTGGCCGCGACCGGCACTGCGTGGCTGCTGGAACCGTGGTTGCGCTGGCTACGTGCGCGAAAGCTCGGCTGTTTCTCGAGCCCCTGTCTGATCGTCACGTGGCTTTGGTTGCCGCTGGCGACGCGCGTCGCTCAACAAGCAAGCTTCACCGCTGGGCGCACGCTCGATGCGGTGCAATTGAGCAGCGGCTTGCTCGCCGGGTTCGCACAAACCGGTTTTGCGTCCGGCGCGTTGCCGGGTTTGCTCGTCCTGATTGGAATCGCCGCGGCGTCACGGCGGCACGCGCTGTGGGCGTCGATCGGCGCTGGCCTCGCGAGCGCCGTGCACCTGCTGTTCGGCGCTAACGCAAACTCATTCGAGGCAGGCCTGTTAGGATTCAACGGTGCGCTGACCGCAATCGCGCTGGCCGATTGCGGTATCGCGGCGACGCTCGGCGGTGTTGTACTTTCCGTCGTGTTGCAAATGGCGGCCACTTACTATGCGTTGCCGGCTATGACTGCGCCGTTCGTACTCGCGACATGGAGCATGCAGTGGCTCACTCGCCGTTTTACGCATGGTGCGGACCAGACAATTTCAGGAGACAGACATGTCGTTCACCCACACGCCCTCCGGCCGTGTCGCCGAGGCGGGGCCGATGTCCGACGCCGAACAACAGACCCGCGTCGATCTGGCCGCCGCCTATCGCCTCGCGGCGCTCAATGACTGGGACGACCTGGTCTACACACATATCTCAGCCAGCGTTCCCGGTGAACCCGGCCACTTCCTGATCAATCCGTTCGGTCTCGCGTTCGACGAAGTGTGCGCGTCGAATCTGGTAAAGATCGATATCGAAGGCAACATAGTCGGCACGAGCGAGCATCCCGTCAACGCGACCGGTTTCGCGCTGCACGCCGCCGTGCATGCGGCACGCCCCGATGCCTTCTGCGTGATGCATTTGCACAATACGGCGGGCGTGGCGGTTTCCGCTCAACCGGCCGGCTTGCTGCCGGCCTCGCAACATGCGCTGCGCTTTTACGGCCACCTCGCGTATCACGATTACGAAGGCCTCGCCTTTACGCCGACCGAAGGCGAGCGCCTCGTCGCGCATCTTGCCGGCAAACCGGCCATGCTGTTGCGCAACCATGGCACGCTGACTGCCGGCCGCACTGTCGCCGAAGCCTATGTGCTCATGGCCACGCTGATCAAGGCCTGCGAAATCCAGTTACAGGCGCAAGCATGTGGCAGCGAGCTCGTCGTGCCAGGCGATGCCATCGCCGCACGCACGGCCGATCAGTTGTACGACGGTGGTGCAATCGAAGGCGCGCTGGAATGGCCCGCGTTGCTGCGCACGCTCGATCGGCTCGATCGCACGTACCGCGATTAGTTTATTTATCAACGTCACCCATCACGGAGTCATGCAATGCCCACGTTTCATATCGAACTCTTCGAAGGCCGCTCGCTGGAACAGAAACGCCAGTTTGTCGAAGCCATCACTAAAGCGACTTGCGAATCGCTCGGCGTCGAACCGAACTCGGTAGACGTTATCCTCACCGACGTCAAACGCGAAAACTGGGCAACAGGTGGGCGTTTGTGGTCTGAAGCGCAGGCCTGAACGCCGGCGCGCGCGATGCTCGAAAACTGTGCATCGCCAGAAAAACTGCGCGCATTGCGCGCGCAGCCGGTACTTCCGAGCGACGCGTATCTGATACGCGCCGCCGTGGCGGCATCGACAGACGCCGCCACTCCGCTACACAATCAGAACTTGTGGATGATGCCCACACCCGCAGCAAACTGGCTGCGTGACGAAGACGGCGCGCCGTTCTGGCCGTCGCCGATATCGGCCGTTGCATTGATGATGCTCGTGCCGTTCGTTCCCAGCGTCTGACCACCCGCACGTTGATATGCCTCGAGCGCATACAGACCCGTACGCTTGGAGAGGCTGTAGTACTGCGAGAGATTGAACTGCTGATAGCGAGCCGAGCTCGAGATGCCGTTCGACTGCGTGGCGCGCGTGTAGCTATAACCCGCAGCCAGGTCCAGCGCGGTCAGCGGCTTGAAGTGCAGCACGGCACCGGCCGTGTTGAAGATCGCCTGGTTGTGGAACTTCGAGTTCACACCCGGGATGTATTGCACGTTCGAGTACGAGAACGAGACGTCCCATTGCGACGTGAACGCGTAGCCGCCCGTCACCGCAACGCGCTGCTGCGCCTGCGCCGTCTGATAGCCGTTGTTAATGCCCGACACAGCCGTCTGCGCGCCGGCATTCGACGTGGTGGAATCAGCACCCCACGCACCGCCGCCAGGCGTCGAGTTATTGATACGCTGGTAGCCCGCTGCGATGCCAAACGGACCGTTCAGGTACTGAACCGCCGCGCTATACGTCGAACCGGCATTGGTGCTGCCAGCCACGCCGCCCAGCGAATACGAACCGCTCACCGTCAGACCGTACATGCTCGGCGACGTATACACCAGCGAGTTATTCGCGCGGTACAGCGTATCCAGCGAATCGATATCGCCCGGGTGTGCGCCGTACGCGCCCGTCAGCCACGTGGTCGGGCTATAGGGCGACAGCAACGTGTAGTACGACGTGTACTGGCGGCCTGCGGTCAGCGAGCCGTAGGTGGCATTGGCCACGCCGACATACGCTTGCCGATTGAACGCCAGGCCGGAAACGGACTGCGCGCCGGTTGCGCTGTTAAAGCCCTCTTCCAACTGGAAGATCGCCTTCGTGCCACCGCCCAGGTCCTCAGCGCCCTTCAGGCCGAAGCGGCTGCCCGCCCAGATGCCGTTGACCATCTTGACGGCCGAGCGGCCACCGGTGGTCGAACCGAGTGACGTCGAGCTGCTTTGATAGCCGATCCCCGTATCGACGATACCGTACAACGTCACGCTGGTCTGAGCGTGCGCGCCGAGGGCGGCCAACCCAAGGGCCGAGGTTGCTAGTGCCTTTTTCATTTTTGCTCCTCTGTAAAAAAATTTATCTTTGTGTCTGGCAATGCCTCACCGGCGCCGCCTTGTGGTCAAGCGTTCAAAACACCGGGTGGCCATTGATCAGGCTCGGCAACCACGTCGAAAACATCGGTACGTACGTCACAATGTTGATCGCGCTGAAGATAGCCAGGTAATAAGGCCATGCCACCTTGGTAGTTTCACCGATCGACACATTGCCAATCGCGCAGCCGATGAATTGCACCGAACCGATCGGCGGATGCACCAGACCCAATGCACAGTTCAGCAAAATCATGATCCCGAACTGCACCGGGCCAACGCCCGCATGCATCGCCATCGGCAGGAACAATGGCGTGGTGATCAGGATATGCGCGGCCATGTCGACGAACGTGCCGAGGAAAATCTGCAGGACGTTGATGTAAAGCAGCATCAACCAGGCGTGACTCGTTGCACCGTCGAGCATGTGTTCGATTGCGTCGGGAATCTCCAGATAGGCCATCTGGTAGCGCAGCATGTTCGACACACCAATCAGGAGCAGCACCACGCCAGTGGTTTTCGCCGCCTTGGACAGCGCATGAGAGAGCTTCTTCATCGTCATCGTGCGATAGACGACGATGGTCAATACCAGCGAATAAGCCACGGCAATAGCAGCCGCTTCCGTCGCTGTAGCGATACCTCTCGCCACGCAGACCAGAATGATCGCGATTACCATCAAGCCCGGCAATGCGCCAAGGAACGTGCGGGCCACGGCGAACCAGCCAGGAAAGCGCTGCAATTCGGTCGAGCCGTCGGGGCGGCGCGGGTAGCCGTACTTCACGGCCTGCCAGTACGCTGCGATGAGCACGAAACCCATCACCCACAGAACCGGCAACAGCCCCGAAAACAACAGATCGCCAATCGACACGCCACTCAGTTGCTGACCGTTCAACGTTCCGGTAATGCCTTGGGCCGCGAACGCATAGATGATCATGTTCGTCGACGTGGGCATCAACGCGCCCGCCAGCGACGAATGGGTCGTCACGTTGACCGCATAGGCCGCGCTGTAGCCTTCGCGCTTCATCAGCGGAATGACGACGCCGCCCATGGCAGAAGTGTCCGCCGTCGGCGAACCGGACACGCCGCCGAACAACGTACACGCAACCACGTTAGCCATGCCGAGCCCACCGCGGAAATGACCCACCGTGGCCTGCGCGAAACGCAGGATGCGGTCGGCGATACCGCCGTGCAGCATCAACTCGCCGGAGAAAATGAAGAACGGAACTGCAAGGAACGAAAACGCGTTCATTCCGGAAATCATCGACTGCATGGCGGTGGCCGCCGGCAGACCTTCATACAGATAAGTCAGGACGCACGAGAGTCCCAGCGCAAACGAAACAGGAACCCCGAATACGAGGAAAACGAGGAAACTAACTGAGAGGATGGCAAGTTCCATGATTCTTCTATTTTTGTTTCTGTGCGAAAAGCCCCAGCAGGTTCTCGAACGAGAACAGCGCGATGCAGGTGCTAGCAATAATCGGAATCAGATAACGAAGCGCTTCCGGAAGGCCCAGGATCGGGATCTTGTCATCCATCGTCGTCTCCGCCATCTGCAAGCAGCCGAAGAAAATTGCCACAGCCAGCACGATCAGGCAGATATGCTGGAATGCATGGGCGGCCACCTGGCCTTTCGGCGGCAGCTTCTTGACTAGCGAGTCAAGCCCGATATGGCCGCCTTCGCGAACTTTGAGCGCAGCGCCGAACATGGCGATCACAATCACCAGCAAGAGGGCAATGGGCTCGACGAAATCCGGTGCATCGCTGAATACATAGCGCATCACGACGCTATAAATCACCAACAGGCACAGCGTGGCAAGACTCGCCGACGCCACGACCACCAGCACACGGAAGAGAAAATCATTTGGGCGCTTCATGAATCTCATTGACCCCATCCTTGCCTACAGCGGACTTGTATTTAATCTTCAGGAATCCTGCTAACCAGCATTGGCTCAGGAAACCGCGCGGCGGGAAAAACCTTCAGCGCTTGCTGCAAGGCTTTTCGCCACCGCGTTACTGCCGGACTTATTTGACTGCCTGGATTTCGTCGACGAGCTGCTTCATTTGCGGCGTCTTCTCGTACTTCGCCCAGACCGGCTGCATCGCCTTCACGAAGGCTGCACGGTCGATCTGCGACGCGGCGACGATCGTCGCGCCACCCTTCGTGACCGTCTTTGCCGCGTCGGCTTCGCGCGCGGTCCACAGCTTCTCGTAGTAAGGCACCGAGTCAGCCGCAGCCTTTTTGATGATGTCCTGCTCTTGCGGCGTCAGCGTGTCCCAAACCTTCTTGGAGAACACCAGGACTTCCGGCGTCATCGAATGCTGGGTTTCCGAATAAACCTGCGCGACTTCGAAGTGCTTGGTCTCTTCGTACGACGGCAAGTTGTTTTCCGCGCCATCCACCAGACCCGTCTTCAGGCCCGTATAGACTTCGGCGAACGGCATCGGCGTCGGCGTGCCGCCCATCGCCTTGATTTCGTCGACCATCAGATCCGATGGCTGCACGCGCACCTTGAGACCCTTCATGTCGGCGGGCGAATGGATCGCCTTTTTCGCGTACATCGAGCGCGCACCGCTCTCATAGAACGTCAGCGCGATCATGCCCTTCGCCTTGAAGGCGTCGAGAATCTTCTGGCCTTCCGGGCCGTACATCACCTTGCGGAAATGGTCGATGTCGCGAAACAGGAATGGCAGCGACGGAATCATCGATTCAGGCACGATCTCGTTGAACGCCGCGCCGTTGGCGCGCGCCATGTCCAGCGCGCCGATGCGCACCTGATCGATCGTGTCGTTTTCGGAACCCAGCGCGCTGTTGCCAAAGACCTTCACGGAATCCTTGCCACCGGTTGCCTTGCTGATTTCTTCACCCATGTACTTCACGGCCATATTGGTCGGATAAGTATCGCCATGCACGTCCGACACACGGAACACGCGGGCGTGTGCCGACACGGTGCTGAACGCCAGCACGGAGGCCGCGACAATCATCGAAACACGGGAAGAGGCAAACTTCTTGTTCATCGTGACATTCCTTGAAAAATAGATCACCCAATCGATTGCGGAGGGCCGCTCGTGAATGACCGTTTGCGGCGAACCGCTTTGGGATGCGACATGGTTTTGATACGTCTCCCGGCTCTACGCGCGCCACCCATACGGGTAAGCAAGCGCTTTGCCGTGCTGGCCTGTGTTGACGTCCCCGGCACAGATGCTCAGCACTCCTGTCAGACAACTCGACTTCTCTACTTCGGCTGCATCGGCATCAATCTCGCGTGAAGTTGGTCAACACGCGCAGAGAACGCTGCCCTCTTTGTCCAGCGGCCCAAAAGCTATCTCGAAAGCAATTTGTTTGGACTCATATGTTGTACGACGACATATGAAGTCTATAAAACGTGGTATGAGTTGTACAGCCGGTATTTACCCGCACGACGGCAGGTTGGGCGTAAGAGTTTCCGGATTGATTTCAGGCTTAAAAGCCAAGCCAGAAAAGGAAACGAGCGAAATCTTCACCTCGCGGATTTATGTTTTTCGTAGCGAGGGAGATGACCCGAAAGTGGCATTTATGCCACTATGTTGTACGACGAGTGATGAATAAAAAGCTGCGACTGTTGGGCGTCGACGTACTAATAACTCGACGCCCGTCTCATGCACCGCGCGTTTTCAGAGTTTGCCCGCGTATTCCGGCTCGGGGAGGCCGCCCACGCCGGGGCGAACGGCAAAGAGATGGCCGTCGTGTTCGCTCGCGCCAGTCGCGGGACGAATCGACGTCACGAACAGCGTATCCAGATTGCTGCCGCCGAACGCGCACATTGCCGGCTTCACGGCCGGCACGGCGATCTGGCGATCGAGCTTGCCTTGCGGCGTGAAGCGCAGCAACAGGCCTGCGTCGTTCGCGCAGATCCAGTAGCAGCCATCGGCATCCACGGCGGCGCCGTCCGGCCGACCGGCATAGTGATGCAGATCGGCGAATACGCGCCGATTACGGGGCTCGCCCGCGTCGATGTCGTAATCGAATGCCCAGATTTGCCGGCGCAGAGGATGCGAGTCCGACAGATACATCGTGGTCCCATCGGGCGACCACGCCAGGCCGTTTTGCGTGATCAACGCGTCGACGACCGGCTCCGACAATACGCCGCGCTCATCGAAGCGATAGAGCGCACCCGCGGGATTGGCGGCCGCCATGTCCTGCACCATCGTGCCGGACCAGAAGCGCCCTTGCCGATCGCAACGGCCGTCGTTGAAGCGCATATCGTCGAATGCGAAGACCGGTGCGGCGAGCTTTCGGCCCGTCACCTTCACCGGTTCACCACCGGGCGCACCTTCAGTCAGCGTGACCGCGAAGAGTCCCGTCTCACAGCCCGCCAACACCGTGCCGTGTTGATCGAAAGCGATGCACGCCACCTTCTCAGGCAATTGCCACTCGGCGCGCTCTCCCGAATCGAGCCGCAGCCGCACGATCTTTTGGGCCGGAATATCCACCCAGTAGAGCGCCTGTTCCGCAGCACGCCATACGGGACTCTCGCCGACCGATGCAGGTGTCTGCCCTGCCGCCTCAAGGCGTTCCGCCTGCGGGTTCGCCATGACGCTCACCGCTTCGGTTCCATCGGACCGGCCAGCACAAACGGGCCGCCCTGGAAATGCTGCGTCGGATCGGCGAGATCGGCGGTGGGCGCCGTGACCGGGAAGAGATGCTCGAATTCGATGGAGCTGTCTTGCGGGCGAAACCCGAGAAACGCCGCCTTGGTGTTATCGATCCACTTGGTCCGGTTATCCGACACGCCATAGACGATCGCGTGCCCGACCCGGTTGGTGAACAGCGAGCAGCGCACCAGTTCGATGAAGTCGCGAAAGCTCAGATAGGTGACGAGCATGCGCGGATTCTTCGGCTGCTCGAACGACGAGCCGATCCGCAGGCACACTGTCTCGAGACCGAAGCGGTCGAAGTAATAGCGCGACAGCGATTCGCCGAAGCATTTCGTCACGCCATACAGGCTGTCAGGACGCAGCGGCGCGTCGATATCGAGCACCGATGTCGTCGGATGAAAACCCACGGCATGATTCGAGCTCGCATATACGATGCGCTTCACGCCCTGCTTCTGCGCAGCCGAATAGAGGTTGTACAGGCCACGGATATTCGCTTCGAGCAGATCTTCGAACGGCGCCTCGACGGAAATACCGCCCAGGTGAACGACCGCATCCACGCCTTCGAGCAGTGTGCGAACGGCGGCTTCATCAGCGAGATCCACGATCGATGCTTCTTCGTGCGCCGCCACTTCGCCCAGCGGCGCGATATCGGTGACGCGCACCGCATCGGCCCACGCAGCGAGCGCACCGCGCAACTGCTGGCCGAGGTTGCCGGCAGCGCCGGTGAGCAAAAGACGGCGGAAAGGTTTCTGCGCCGCCGGGCGGTCAAGGTTCGAGTCAGTCATATCTCAGTCTTTGTCGTGATGGCTACCACTGCGATCGGGTCGGTCGGATCTGTCAGGTCACCGGCGCCGGATTGAACAGCGTCAACGCATTATGGAGTTTGAGTTTTTCCGCGCAGGTCTCTTTGCGTCCGCTTGCGACCTCGAGCATCAGGCGGAACAACTCCCAACCCACGTCTTCGATCGTCGCCGCGCCGGTCGCAATGGTACCGGCATTGATATCCATCAGATCATGCCAGCGGCGTGCGAGATCGGAGCGCGTCGCGACCTTGATGACGGGCACTTCCGCGAGGCTGTACGGCGTGCCACGGCCGGTCGTAAACACATGCAGGTTGATGCCTGCTGCGACTTGCAGCGTGCCGCAGATGAAATCGCTGGCCGGCGTGGCCGCGTAAATCAGGCCCTTCTGCCTGACCTTTTCACCAGGCGACAGCACGCCGGAGATGGCCGAGTTGCCCGACTTGATGATCGAACCCATCGCCTTTTCAACGATGTTCGACAAACCGCCCTTCTTGTTGCCCGGCGTGGTGTTGGCACTACGGTCCGCGCCGCCGCGCTTCAGATAATCGTCGTACCACTGCATCTCGCGGATGATTGCAGCCGCCACCTCCGCGTTGGCCGCGCGCGCCGTCAGTTGATCGACGCCGTCGCGCACTTCGGTGACTTCGGAGAACATCACCGTCGCACCGGCGCGCACCAGCAGATCGGTGGCAAAGCCCACCGCGGGATTCGCCGTCAGCCCGGAAAATGCATCGCTGCCGCCGCACTGCACGCCGATCACCAGATCGGAGGCCGGGCAGGTCTCGCGGCGGCGATTGTTCAGCCGCTTCAGATGGCCCTCGGCCATTCTCATGATCGACTCGATCATCGACTGGAAGCCGACATGCGCTTCGTCCTGAAGCACCACCACGTCGCCGTTCAGATCGGCCTCGACGTCGCCGATGTCGGCCACTTCGGCGACATTCGCAGCAGCGGCAATCGGAATCGTGCCCGGCGGCATCAGGCGTTCAGGCTGCAGCTTCTCGCAACCGAGGCTGACCATCATCACTTCGCCGCCAAAATTCGGATTCAGACTGATGTTGCGCACGGTGCGGATCGGCACCATCGCGTCCGGCGCGTCGATTGCGACGCCGCAACCATAGGTATGCCCAAGGCTCACCACATCGTCGACATTGGGGTAGTGCGGCAGCAACTCGGCCTTGATGCGCGTGACCGCGTGCTGAACCACGTCGGCGACGCATTGCACCGTGGTCGTGATCGCCAGAATATTGCGCGAGCCGACCGAGCCGTCGGCATTGCGATAGCCCTCGAACGTGAAGCCTTCCAGCGGCGGCATATCCGGCGCCTTGACGGTGGCGATCGGCAGATTGTCGAGTCCGGGCGGACTCGGCATGCGAATCACGTGTTCGTTGATCCAGCTGCCCTTCGGCAAGGCCTTGAGGGCGTACCCGATCACCACGTTATAGCGGATGACCTCGGCGCCTTCCGCGAGATCGGCCAGCGCGACTTTGTGCCCTTGCGGAACACGCTCGCGCAGCGCAAGACCATCGGGAAACACGGCGCCCTCACCCAGACCGCCGTCGTTGACGACGATCGCAACATTGTCATTGGGGTGAACGCGAATGTAGAGCGGGGTTTGTTCCATTGCATCGATCCTTATGGCGGTTTCACGCCTGCTGCGCCAACCATTCATACGTCATCCTACAACACAGAAGATTAAGCAGACGTTCCGTATTTACCCTATGACGCGCATTATGCCGTGAAAACACCGTTGAGTTAGTCGATTTGTTGTTGTACGATGACGTATAAGAAATCTCCATTTCTACATACCATCCCTATTCGACGCCCTGGATATTCATCATGACGACACCGCAGGAACTCAAGCAGATCGTTTCCGAAGGCCTTCTGTCCTTCCCCGTTACCGACTTCGACGAGCAAGGCGAATTCCGCGCCGATACCTATGCTGAGCGCCTGGAATGGCTCGCTCCTTACGGTGCTTCGGCGCTGTTCGTCGCCGGCGGCACGGGCGAATTCTTTTCGCTCACGCATAACGACTACTCGAACGTCGTACGCACGGCAACTGAAGTCTGCAAAGGCAAGGTGCCGATTCTCGCCGGCGCGGGCGGCCCGACCCGCGTGGCGATCGCGTATGCCCAGGAAGCCGAACGTCACGGCGCGAACGGCATTCTGTTGATGCCCCACTACCTGACTGAAGCCTGCCAGGAAGGTATCGCGGCGCACGCGGAAGAAGTCTGCAAGTCCGTGCCGAACATGGGTGTGATCATCTACAACCGCGCGAACTCCAAGCTTAACGCCGACATGCTCGAAGGGCTGGCCGAGCGCTGCCCCAACCTGATCGGCTTCAAGGACGGCGTGGGCGAGATCGAGAACATGGTGACGATCCGCCGCCGTCTCGGCGACCGCTTCTCGTATCTCGGCGGCCTGCCGACCGCTGAAGTTTACGCTGCCGCCTACAAGGCGCTGGGCGTGCCGGTGTACTCGTCGGCGGTGTTCAACTTCATTCCGAAGACCGCGATGGACTTTTACCGCGCGATTGCCGCGGACGACCAGGCGACCGTCGGCAAGCTGCTCGACGAGTTCTTCCTGCCGTATCTGGCAATCCGCAACCGCCGCCAGGGTTACGCCGTCAGCATCGTGAAGGCCGGCGCGAAGCTGGTCGGCCACAGCGCGGGTCCGGTGCGCGCACCGCTGACCGATCTGACCGAAGAAGAAACGGTGCAGCTCGACGTGCTGATCAGGAAGCTCGGCGCGCAGTAACGCAGTAACGCAATAAGGCGCCTCACCGTGCGAACCCGGCCGAACCTGGCTGAAGCGCACGGCACCGCAAAGAGCGCCCGGGACGGCAACGTCGCCGGGCGCTTTTTCACTGCGTTTCTGACTGCACGACGCCCGCGGGAGCCCGCTCCCTTGCATAAAAATTCAGGAGATGACGATGGAAATGAGCCGCACCGCGAGCCCCGCCCACGTCGCAAAGCGCACCAAAGTCCGCTACGCGATTCTGTTGCTGATCTTTCTGATCACGACATTCAATTACGCGGACCGCGCCACGCTCTCGGTAACCGGATCCGCGATGCGCGCCGAGTTCGGCCTCGACGCCATCAAGATGGGCTACATCTTCTCCGCGTTCAGCTGGGCCTACGTTCTGTCGCAATTGCCGGCGGGCTGGCTGCTCGACCGCTTCGGCGCGCGGCGCGTCTATGCGGCGAGTATTTTCCTGTGGTCACTGTTTACGCTGCTGCAGAGCTCGATCGGTCTACTGGGCAGCGCGGCCGCGGCCGTCACCGCGCTGTTCGTGCTGCGCTTCGCCATGGGCGCGGCCGAGTCGCCGGCGTTTCCGGCCAATGCCAAGGTTGTGGCCAGCTGGTTTCCCACCAATGAACGCGGCACGGCGTCCGCCATTTTCAATTCAGCTCAATACTTCGCGGCGGTCATTTTCACGCCGCTGATGGCATGGCTGACCCACGCGTTCAGCTGGCACACGGTCTACGTCGTGATGGGCGCGGCCGGACTTTTACTCGCGCTCACCTGGCTGAAGGTGATGAAGAACCCCGCCGACCATCCGCGTGTCTCGCGCGCCGAACTCGATTACATCGAACAGGGCGGCGGCGTGGTGAACGGGCACAAAAAAGCAGCCCGGGCTGAGGACATCGCCAGCACCGGCGGCTGGTCGCTGGTGCGTCAACTGCTGACCAACCGCATGCTGCTCGGCGTCTATCTCGCCCAATACTGCATCAACGTGCTGACCTACTTCTTCCTGACCTGGTTTCCGATCTACCTCGTGCAGGCGCGCGGCATGACGATTCTGCACGCGGGTCTGGTGGCGTCGCTGCCCGCGATCTGCGGATTCTCCGGTGGCGTGCTCGGCGGCATCCTGTCCGACGGGCTGATCCGGCGCGGACACTCGCTGACGATCGCGCGCAAGGTGCCGATCGTCGGCGGCATGCTGCTGTCGGCGTGCATCGTCGGCTGCAACTACGTTTCGACCGACTGGATCGTCGTCGCGCCCATGTCGCTCGCGTTCTTCGGCAAAGGCATCGGGGCACTCGGCTGGGCCGTCGTGGCGGATACGTCGCCGAAGGAGGCCCTCGGGCTGTCGGGCGCCATCTTCAATATGTTCGGCAATATCGCCGGCATCGTGACGCCCATCGTGATCGGCTACGTCGTTGCGAAAACAGGGTCGTTCAACGGCGCGCTGGTTTTCGTCGGCCTGAATGCCTTGCTGACGGTGTTCAGTTACCTCGTGATCGTGAAAGACATCAAACGGGTCGAACTACGCCAGGGCTAGCGGGCAAGCGGTTATCGTACTTCCTGGGGCGCCTGCAAAATCACCGCGAGCAGTCCGCCAGGCGCCTTAAACCGGGAGTCGACACCCAGTCTGACGTCGATGCCGAAAATGATCCGGCGTTTATATAATCAGTCGTCAGACGACGGTATAATGGATCGCAGGAAGTTTCTGCAACTATCTGATTCAAGGGGCGTTTTCGATGGCTACACCACTGGCATCCGCGGTACCGCCACGACGCGCGCGCAATCTTGCCGAGTTTGTCGTCGGCTACGTCACCGAGCAAATTGCGTCTAACGCCTTGAAACCCGGTGACAAACTGCCGACCGAATCGCAATTGATGGTCACGCTGAGCGTGAGCCGCACCGTTATTCGCGAAGCGATTTCACGCTTGCAGGCGGGCAAGGTCATCGAGACGCGCCACGGCATCGGCAGCTTCGTGCTGGAACCGCAACGCGAAAAGCTGGGCATCGACATGGTGCCCGCCACCACCTTGCGCGACGTGCTGTCGATCCTGGAACTGCGCATCAGCCTCGAGACCGAGTGCGCGGGTCTGGCGGCTCAACGGGCCAAGCCGGACGATCTCGCGCGCATGCGCACCGCGCTCGATGCGATCGAAGCCACTCGCCACAACGGGCTGGATAGCGTCGACGCCGACCTGCAGTTCCATATCTCCGTGGCGCGTGCAACCGGCAACCGGTATTTCGTCGACATTCTCACGCAAATGGGCAGCGCGCTGATTCCGCGCAACCGGCTCGATTCGGCGGGGATCGCGCGTGCCGAGCCCGACGCGTATCTGTCGCTCGTCAATCTGGAACACGAAAGCATTCTCGAGGCGATCACGCGGCACGATGCCGAAGGCGCGCGTGCGGCAATGCGCATGCATCTGTCCAATAGCCGCGAGCGGCTCAGGCGCGCGAACGAAGCCGCGGAAGCTAACAACTGATTCGTCACGCTGAGCAACTGCTGATTCGTCACGTTGGGTTGGACGCAAAAAAATGGCCGGGATATCCCGGCCATTTTTTTATCTCATGCGGCGCCCGCTTGCGCGCCGCTCACGCATCGCCTAGCTGCGCGTGATCTCGCCATCACGACGGCGCCAAAGGTCCAGCGGATTGCCGTCGGCCAGCGACTCGGGCAGCAGATCAGCCGGGAAATCCTGATAGCACACCGGACGTAGGAAGCGCTCGATCGAGGTCGTGCCCACTGATGTTGCCCGGCTATCGGAGGTGGCCGGGAACGGGCCGCCGTGCACCATCGCGTGTGAAACCTCGACGCCCGTCGGGAAACCGTTGATCAGAATCCGCCCGGCCTTGCGCTCAAGAATCGGCGCCAGCTTCTTCGCCGCCGGCAGATCGGCGCTGTCCATCTGCACCGTGGCCGTCAGCTGACCGGTAAAGTGCTCGGCCACCGCGAGCATTTCCTGCTCGTCCTTGCACCGCACGATGGTCGACGCAGGTCCGAAAACCTCGTCCTCCAATGCTGGCGTAGACAGGAAGGTGAGCGCATCGGTCACGAACAAGGCTGCGCGAGCCTGCGTCGGGCCCGTTGCGTCAACGCCTTGCGCAACCGTTTCGACACCTCTCGTCGCCGCCAGTTTGCCCTCGCCGTCTTCATAGGCCGCGTGGATGCCGGCTGTCAGCATGGTCTGGGCCGGCTTGCCGCCCAGTGCTTCGGATGCCGTTGCAACGAAACCTTTGAGTGCCTCGCTGTCGACGGCAATCGCGAGCCCCGGGTTGGTACAGAACTGCCCAGCACCGAGCACCAAGGAATCGACGAAGCCGCGCGCGATGGTCTCACCGCGTTGCGACAGCGCATTCGACAGGAGGAACACCGGGTTGATGCTGCTCATTTCCGCGTAGACCGGAATCGGCTCGGCCCGCGCGGCCGCGACGCGCATCAGCGACGTGCCGCCTGCGCGCGAACCCGTGAAACCCACCGCCTTGATCGCCGGATGCGCGACCAGCGCTTCACCGACGGAATTGCCGGCGCCGACGACCATCGAGAACACGCCTTCAGGCAAATCCATCTCCTGCGCGACCTGTTGAATCACGCGGCCGACCATCTCCGAGGTGCCCAGGTGAGCGCGATGCGCCTTCACCACGACCGGGCAGCCCGCCGCGAGCGCCGCTGCGGTATCGCCACCCGCCACCGAAAACGCGAGCGGGAAATTGCTGGCGCCGAACACGGCGACCGGACCCAATGGAATCTTTTGCATGCGCAGATCAGAGCGCGGCAAAGGCTTGCGCTCAGGCAACGGCGAATCGAGCGTCGCGGCAAGCCATTGGCCGGCGCGTACGACCTGGGCGAACAGCTTGAGCTGGCCCGTCGTGCGGCCGCGCTCGCCTTCGAGACGCGCCTTCGGCAGGCCCGACTCTTCGTGCGCGCGCTGGATCAGCGCGTCACCGAGCGCGGTGATGCCGTCTGCGATACGCTCGAGAAACTCGGCGCGCACCGTGAGCGGCAGATGCCGGTACGGGTCGAACGCCTTTTGCGCGAGCTCGCAGGCAAGCTCGACATTCGCAATCGAGCCGCTGCCGAACACCGGCTCAGCGATATCGGCGCCCGTGGCGGGATTGAACGCTCGCAAAGGTTTTTCCTCGCCGCGTACTGCTTTGCGACCAATCAGCATTTCGCCGGTAATAGACATTTCGCTTTCCTTGGATGGACATCTCAGATATAGGTCATCCTACAACATAGATGATCCTAAGCGCAACCCGAAACCCTTGCCCCACGAGGAATTCGGGTTTACGTGGCAGTTACAGACGGACGCCTCGATGCTAATCTGCACTAAGACATACGACGACCTATAACATTTGGTTCAGCAAACGTCAGAGCTTGCCCGGTAAATTGCAGTTCGAGGAGACATCCCCATGACAGCCGCCACACCCTACCAGCCCTTACCCAATAGCTTTCGCCGCGCCGTCTGCGGCGGCGAAACCCTGATCGGCTGCTGGGCTTCGCTTGCCAGTCCGATTGTCACTGAACTGCTCGGCATCGTCGGTTTCGACTGGATGCTGCTGGATGCCGAACACGCACCGAACGACGTTCTGACACTGATTCCCCAGTTGATGGCGCTCAAGGATAGTTCGAGCGCGCCTGTAGTACGGCCGCCGGCCAACGACAGCGTGTTCATCAAACGGCTGCTCGACAGCGGCTTCTCGAATTTTCTGGTGCCGTTCATCGAGAGCGCCGAAGACGCAGCCCATGCCGTCGCCGCGACGCGCTACCCACCGCAGGGCATCCGCGGTGTGTCGGTGAGCCACCGGGGCAATCGCTATGCTACGGTAGCCGATTACTTCGACATCGCCAACGACAACGTCTGCGTCATCGTTCAGATCGAAAGCCGCAAGGCCGTCGACAACATTGACGAGATTCTTGCCGTAGACGGTGTCGACGCCGTGTTCGTCGGACCGTCCGATCTCGCGGCCGCCTACGGCCACATCGGCAACCCGAACCATCCCGACGTGCAACAGGCGATTGCGCACGTTTTCGAGCGCGCACAGGCCGCCGGCAAGCCGAGCGGCATCCTCGCCCCCGTGCAGGCCGACGCGGAGCGCTATATCTCGATGGGCTGCCGCGTCGTCGCGGTTTGTGCTGATATGGGGCTGCTGAAAGCCGCCGCACAGACGGTTCGAAAACACTTCATGCAGAAATAAGCGGACTCGAAGTAGAGACGGCCGCTATGACATCTCCGGAGAATTCCATGCAAAAAGCAGGCTTTATTGGACTCGGCATCATGGGCAAACCCATGGCCGCCAATCTTCTTAAGAACGGTGTCCCCCTTGCCGCGTTTACGCGCAGCGGCGTACCCGACGATCTCATCCAGGCCGGTGCAGTGGCGTGTGACAGCCCGGCCGCCGTGGCCGCGCATGCCGACGTGATCTTCGTCATGGTGCCGGACACGCCGGACGTCGAACGCGTGCTGTTTGGCGAACACGGTCTCGCCGAAGCCTTGCGTTCGGGACAAACCGTAGTCGACATGAGTTCGATTTCGCCGATGGCCACGCGCGAGTTCGCGGCTCGCGTGCGTGAACGCGGCGCGGACTATCTCGATGCACCGGTTTCCGGCGGCGAGGTCGGCGCCAAGGCCGGTTCGCTGACCATCATGGTGGGCGGCGAAACAGCGACCTTCGACAGCGTCAAGCCGCTCTTCGACATGATGGGCAAGAACGTTACGCTGATCGGTGCTGTCGGCGCGGGTCAGGTGTGCAAGGTCGCCAATCAGGTGATCGTCGCCGCGACGATCGAAGCCGTCGGCGAAGCGTTGCTGCTCGCCTCCAAGGCCGGCGTCGATCCTGCGCGCGTGCGCGAAGCGCTGATGGGCGGCTTTGCGTCCTCGCGCATTCTCGAAGTGCACGGCGAACGGATGACGAAGCGCACCTTCGATCCGGGCTTTCGCATCGAGCTTCACCAGAAGGATCTGAATCTCGCGCTCTCGACGGCCCAGGCACTGGGCGTGTCGTTGCCGAATACGGCCACCTGTCTGCAGCTCTTCAACGCCTGCGTGGCGCATGGCGGCAAGGCATGGGATCACTCCGCCATGGTGCGAGCACTCGAAATACTCGCCAATCACGAAATCGGCCAGCAGGCCAGCTAAACCCACAGACCCTGCTTCAGACGCCGTTCCACCTGCTCTATTACCGATAGAGAAGTTGGAGCGGCGCATTTGCACGTTCGCGGTCTGAGCGAGCCAGCCTCAACAACGGCCCTACGTTCTTCTCGATTGCTTTATTACAAACATTAAGGATAACTTATGACTAGAGATAACGCGCCGATATCCGCTTCCCCTTCGGTCGACAGATTTCAAGAACCACGTGCCATCAAGCACTGACGATCACTCACAACGCCCGCAAAGGGCAAGGAGACATCCGTGGCAACCCAGGATAAAAATAACGGCAGGCAAGCAGCATCGAGAGTTTCCGGCCGGAACGGACCAAACTCACCCAAACGCAGAGCGTTTATCGTGCTCGCAGGAACCTCCGCGGGCGCCACCCTGCTCGGGACCTTGCCCGGATGCGGCGGGAGCAGCGGCTCTTTAGGCTCCACGACACCAGCGTCGACCCCACCAACCGTGGCTGCGGACCCGATCTGGGGGCCGACCGGCCAGGCAACGGCAATCATCAACAAGCTCGCCGGGATCACCACTTCGACGTTTCCCGCTATTGATTTTCAGGTGACGAGCTACGGCGCACGGACGCTGCCGGCGTCCGCCTTGATCCAGGCGAGCGCCTGGCCCGGTGGCACGATTTCGTGGGTGACGGGCTCGCAGGCCGCGGCGTCACCGCAAAGCCCCGGCTCGAATGTGATGGTGCCGTGGGATATGACGGACACGGCATATGATTCGTGCTCCGCGTTCAATGCCGCGATTCAGGGCGCGCACGCCACGGGGGGTGGCCGCGTGGTGGTGCCTGCGGGCAATTGGTATTGCGGTGGCCCGATCGTACTCCTGAGCAATGTGAATTTCCATTTGAGCTCCGGTTGCACGATCTATTTCAGCCCGAACCCGGCTGACTACGCGAAGAATGGTCCGTACCCGACGGCCAACGGCAATCTGTACTGGTCGCGCTGGCAGGCAAACGACTGCCTGAACTTCGGCGCACCGATCTATGCGTACCAGCAGAACAACATCGCGCTGACCGCCGACGACAACACCTGCGTTCTGAACGGTCAGGCAATGACGCCCATGCAGTTGAGCACCCAGCCGCCGACGTCGTGCTGGTGGACGTTCAAGGGCTCGAGTGGCGAGTACGGGTACGTGAAACCCGCTTCGGGAGGCGCACCGGTTTCGCAAGCTGACGCCAACACGGGCGCCACCGCTTATTCGGCCAATGGCGCCTCCTACCCGGGTAGCACCGCCTTGACGAGTCTGCCCGCGGCCCAGATCACGAATCCGCAGGCCAACGTGTCGTTCAAGAATCAGGACGGCACGACAACGACGCTGATGACGCTCCTCACGGCTTCGGGCTGGAATCAGGATCAGAACTATCTGCCCGCGCTATCGGAACTCGGTGTGCCGGTCCTGCAGCGCGTCTTCGGCATGGGTCACTTTCTGCGTCCGTGCATGGTCGAATTCATCGGCTGCACCAACGTGCTGCTGCAGAACTACCACACGCAGAACACGCCGTTCTGGCAGCATCACCCGACCGATTGCACGAACGTGGTGATCGACGGCGTGTTTGCGGACAGCATCGGCCCGAACAACGACGGCTTCGATCCGGATGCGTGTAATTACGTGCTGGTGCAGAACGTTCAGTTCAATACCGGCGACGACTGCATCGCGATCAAGTCCGGCAAGTGCCTCGACACGCAGTACGGTCCAATGCAGAACATCGTGGTCCAGAACTGCACGATGCAAAGCGGGCACGGCGGCCTCACGATCGGCAGCGAAATGAGCGCGGGCGTGGAAAACGTCTACGCGCGCAATCTGACCATGGAGAACGCGAACTGGGCGACCAATCCGCTGAACATCGCGCTTCGCTTCAAGACCAACATGAACCGGGGCGGGTTCATCAACAACGTGTGGATCAATGGCGTGACGCTGCCCAATGGCGTGAACCTGACCGGCAAATATGGCGGCGGCGCGCTGGGCTCAAGCGTTCCGGGTTCGGTCCCGGGGACGGGCACCGTCGGTCTCGCGGCTAACCCGTCTACGGGCCAAGGCGGCCTGATCACGTTCGACTGCGATTACAGCCCCTCGGGCGATGCCGTGCGCTGGAATCCGGCGACGATCAACAACGTCAACATCACGAACGTAAACGCGACCAACACGTCGGGCGCGGTGAGCTACACGCTGACTTCGGGCTTTACCGCGACGTCGGGTTCGTGCTTCCAGGCGATTGTCGCGCAAGGGCCGGTGGCAGCGGACTACAACGGTCCGCTGCCTGTCCCTACGGTGCAGCCGATTACCGGTGTGACGATCTCGAACTGCAACCTGGGAACGCCGATCTGCACGGGACCGGCAACGACGACCACGCCGGGACCGGTCTTCGTGAACAACGTAAAATCCATCACGCTCAGCAACGTGGTGATCGGTGGCGTCACGTATAACAGCTCGCTGGTGGGCTGACGGACAAGCGGTCTCCGGCGTGCGCGTTGCCGGAGACCTCACGTGATGCCGTCTCAGCGTTAAGCAGGCGGCAAAAAAATGGCGGCGTCCGGAGACGCCGCCATTTTCATTTTCCCGGCGCGATTCGCGGGGGAACCCAAGCGTTACTTACTTGGCCACAGCACTCGCCGCCACCCAGCGCGGCTCAGGTGTCCTGTCGCTGCTTCGGGCCAGCAGGCACACCACAGCAGCCGCGATGATGTCGAACACCGCGAGCACCACAAACAATGGGCTGTAGCCGATCTGCGTGACCAGCACGCCGAACAACGCCGTGAACGCCGCCGCGCCCAGGTAGCCCGCCATGCCGCCCATGCCCGTGGCAGTGGCGACTTCGTTTTTACCGAACATGTCGGAGGTGATCGCGTACAGCGCACCCGACAGCGTCTGGTGGGCAAAGCCGCCGACGCACAGCAGCGCAACGGCCGCGTAAGGACTCGCCACCAACCCGACGCAGGCCGGTCCGATCATGCAGAGCGCGCCAACGACGAAGACCAACTTTCGCGACGTGAACAGCGAGACCTTCGCATACTTGTGAAACAGCGGACTGAGGTAGCCGCCGAGCACACAGCCGATATCCGCGGCCAGAAAAGGCATCCACGCATACAGCGCGACTTCCTTCAGGTTCATGTGCCGCTCGGTCATCATGTACAGCGGGATCCACGCGTTGAAAGTCTGCCAGGCCGGCTCGGAAAGAATCCGCGGAATGCCGATTGCCCAGAAATCCCGGCTGCCGAGCATGGCCGCCCAATTGCGTTTGACCGCGCCCGCTTCGCTGTGCTTCGCCTCCTGCCCGCTGAGGATGTAATCGCGCTCGGTGTCGCTCAACAGCTTCTGTTTCTGCGGGTGCTTGTAAAGCAGAATCCACAGCGCACTCCAGACAATCCCCGCCACGCCAACGATCAGGAAAGCCCACTGCCATTGACCATGCAACAGCGCCCAGACGACCAGCGGCGGCGCGAGCAGCGCACCGACGGACGAGCCGATATTGAACCAGCCGATCGCAACGGAACGCTCTTTGGCCGGAAACCACTCGCTCGTCGCCTTGACGCCGGCCGGGATACCAGCCGCTTCGGCGATACCGAGCACACCGCGGAAGAACGCCAGGCTGCGCCAGCCCGTCGACCATGCGGCTGCGGCACAGGCCAGCGACCAGGCAAGCGCGAACACCGCGAAGCCGATCTTGGTGCCCACGGTATCGAGCACGTAACCCGCGACCGGTTGCATGAACGCATAGCAAAGTTGCCACGCCACCACCACGTGCGAATACTGCTCGGTGGTGATATTGAGGTCCTTCATCAGCGTCGGCGCCGCCACCGACAACGTATTGCGCGCGAGGTAATTGATGATGAGCCCGGCTGCGACCAGACTGACCATCCACCAGCGGATGCCCTTGATTTTCATGACTACGTCTCCTCGTATTCTTTAACCAGTCAGCGCGGCCGACTCGCGGTGTCGTCGCGCGAGTAATCGATGCCGACGAAACTGCCGCCCTGGTAACGCTGACCCAATGCATCGAGCGGGTTCGGCTGCGCCAGTATTTCCTCGGCGTAGGCTTCGGCGTCCTGAGTCGGTTGATAACCGAGGCGCTCGGCGCCGCTGTTGTCCCACCAGCTACGTGTGTTGGCTGACACGCCCCACACGGTGATGAACCCCATGTCCTCTGCCTCAACACAGCGGTCGAGAAAATGCAGCAGGTCGCGATGACCGAACCAGGTGCTCAGGTGTCGCTGCTCGGTCGGCCGCTCAAGGCAACTGCCGATGCGCACGCAAATACTCTCGATGCCGTGCTTGTCCCAATACATTCTTGCCAGCGCTTCGCCCCATACCTTGCTCAGGCCGTAGAAGCCGTCCGGGCGCAGTGCGCAGTCGAGGTTGAGATGGTCGGTGACCGGATACATGCCGATCGCATGGTTCGAGCTGGCGAACACCACGCGCCGAACGCCTTGCCGGCGCGCGCCTTCGTATACCTCGACCAGCGCGCGCAGGTTGTTGTCGATGATTTCGGGCAGTGGACGCTCCACGCTCGTGCCGGCGAAGTGAATCAGCACGTCGACGCCCTCCAGCAGGCGATCCACGACGGCGGGATCGCGCAAGTCTCCGTGCATCACGTCCTCGCCTTCCACCAGCGGCACGAGGGGCTTCGAACCCGCCGCCGAACGCAAGGGGATGCCGCGGCCGACCAACGCTGTCCGCACTACCGAGCCGAGCTGGCCCCCGGCCCCACTCAGGGCAATCTTCTTCATAAGGATCCTTTGCAGCGCCGCGCGCGATTAGAGCCGGAGGACGGCAAGCAGTCGAGCCGTGACGGCAACAGGCTGGAACCAGCCGTTAGTTGTACGATAACGTACTATCTTCGATTCCAAGGTGGATTTCAACCAGGCATTTACCCGTACACGCGCGACCCGTTTGGCGATTTATCTTTTGCAAACAAACACATACACCATCATTCATTTATGTGACGTCGTATAACTTGAAGCGTAGTTTGATGCCCGGTCATACGTCATCCAGCGCATGCCGCCGGTTGGTTCGATGAACACCGACGCTCAAGCGCGCGTTGTCAGGCACGCGTAGACTTGACGCGCATGTGCGCGCTCGAACTGCGGCGCCCCGCAGCGAAGTCGCCCTTTCCACCTCGGTCTCTTTTCGGCGCAACACCTTCCCATGCCAGATGCCAACCGTTCCGTGCTTTCCGTTGCCGTGCCGGCCGAATCCGGCGTGGCCCGCATATACGATGCCCCGGACCTCGCGGACGCGTACGCCGTCCGCTTGCCGGACAACGCAATCGACGACCCGGAATTGCTCGCGCGCTTTATGTTCGCCCATCAGGCGGGATGGATAGCGAAACTGCTGGGGCTGCGTGATGCGTTAGTCGCCCGCCTCGGGCTCAAGACGTCGAAGCAGTTGCGCATGGCGAATCCACCCGGCTCAAGGGATCGGGTCGACATCTTCCGAATCTACACGCGCAGCGCACGCGAGATCATTCTCGGCGAGAACGACAGCCATCTCGACTTCCGGCTTTCGGTCCTGCAGCAAACGCGCGATACGCACGAGGGCAGCGCGCGTTATCTGATCCTGTCCACGGTCGTGCACTGTCACAACAGGCTTGGGCGTTTTTATATCCTCGCCATCGCTCCGTTCCACCGGTTGGTGGTTCGCTCGACGTTGCGCCGAGCGGCGCGCATCGGCTGGCCAACTGCCTGAGCGGCGGCCGTCGTACGCGGGTACGGGTGCGGGTGCGGCCGGCGCGGGATAATCGCCCCTCGCCAGCCGCGCTCGCTACGTCAGCGTATTACGAGCCGATAAATTCCAGCAGATCGGCATTCACCTTATCCGCCTCGACGGTGCACATACCGTGCTGCCCGCCCAGGTAGACCTTGAGCGTGGCGTTCTTCACGATCTTCGCCGTCTTGCGGCCTGCCGCGTCGATCGGCACGATCTGGTCGTCGTCGCCATGCAGCACCAGAGTCGGCACGTCGATCTTCTTCAGGTCTTCCGTGTAGTCGACTTCGGAGAACTGCTTGATGCAGTCGTACAGCCCCTTGATCGAGCCGACCATGCCTTGCGCCCAGAACGAATCGATCACGCCTTGCGACACCTTCGCGTTCGGACGGTTGTAGCCGTAAAACGGCAGTGCCAGATCCTTGAAAAACTGCGAACGATCGTCGACCACACCCTTGCGGATGCCATCGAACACATCGATCGGCGTGCCTTCGGGGTTGCCCTCCGTTTTGAGCATCAGCGGCGGCACCGCACCGATCAGCACAACCTTCGCCACGCGTTTCGTCCCGTGACGGCCAATGTAGTGCGCGACTTCGCCGCCGCCGGTCGAATGGCCGACCAGCGTAGCGTCCTGCAGATCGAGGTGCTCGATCAGTGCGGCGAGATCGTCGGCGTAGGTATCCATGTCGTTACCGTCCCACGTCTGCGCCGAACGGCCATGGCTGCGCCGGTCGTGCGCGATCACCCGAAAGCCTTTGCTGCCGAGGAACAGCATCTGCGCGTCCCAGGCATCGGCGGACAATGGCCAACCATGCGAGAAGACCACCGGGCGGCCTTTGCCCCAGTCCTTGTAGAAGATTTCCGTACCGTCTTTCGTGGTGATCGTGCTCATCTGCTGACTCCCTGAATGAAGTCTGTCGTCGCCGACAGGTGGATGAAGCGTGCTCTCTCAAACCATTCGGGCAGCACAAGCCATGCCGCCTCGCGAAAACCGCTAACAGCGAATTCAAAGCATAGGCAATTGCAACAGGGAAAGAAAACGACCGGTCGATGCACGGCGCGACGCTTGTTCAAAGCATGACACGCCCTGCAACACGCTTTTGTGACGGACTCACGGAGAACCGCGATGGTTCACGTGGTATTCGAAATGACTATCAAGAATAAAGCCGCAGATGGCGACGCGACGCTCATCCGCTTTGGGCATGCGGCCACGCCGGTTGAGTCTCCGGTTAGCTGCTTGCATGGTAGAAGCAAACCAGCCCATTGACTAGCCGACCGGCTAATAGAAAGTCGGCGCGAACGGAGTTATTGTCGGTTGATGACGAATGGACCTTGGTTCGTTACTCCCACTCAAGCAGCCAATGTCAAAGGAGACAGCCACCGTGCCGCGCCCCATATCGCGTCCCGCACGACTCAACCCAGCCGACCAGCTAGTTGCGCCAACGCCGTCGTAACCGCTCATCGCGGTCCTGCCTTCGCCCTCTTCCGATCGTTCGATTCCCTGCCGGGCAACGCCGCCGGTTTTGGCTGATTTGCAGCAACAACTGGCAACGTCGTTTGCTTGCGTGTTAATAACATATTTGTTACTATTAATTCCAATGGCATTTACGATCGGTTTCTACAACGAAAAGGTCAAAGTGAACGTTGCGTCCTTGCCGAAAACGCTGCTCGCGCGCTTCATCGCGCTGACCGATCGCATGGAGGAATACGGCCCGAATCTCGGCGAGCCTCACACTGCCTCAATGGGTGGCGGCTTGTTCGGGACGCGCCTGAAAGGCGCCGAGGGTATCGCCAGAGTGTTCTACTGCGCGATCGTGGAACAGAAAATCGTCATGCGTCACTGCTTCGTGAAGAAGTCGCAACAAACGCCGCGTAACGAATTGGACGTGGCGCGCAAAAGATTGCTGGAGATCAGAAATGGCAACTTATAAGGCAATGCGCGAACGGGCGCTCGCCGATCCGGAAGTACGTGCCGAATACGAGCGGTTGAATCGCGAAGAATTCGCGCTGCTCGATCAGATGCTCGCCGCGCGCCGCGAAGCCGGTTTGACTCAGGCGCAAGTCGCCGAGCGCATGGGCACGAAAGCGCCGGCCATCACCCGGCTTGAACGGGCGCTTGCTTCAGGGCAGCATTCGCCTTCTATCGACACGTTGCGTCGATACGCGGCCGCGTGCGGCAAGCAACTGTTTATATCGATCGCGTAGCCAGCATGCTCGTGGCCTTGAGCCTTCGCGAAGCGACCGCTCACGCGGCCGAATCTTTGCGGGACTAAGTCTTCGCGAGTGTGTCTTCACGGAGTTGCTAATCGAGAGTTAACGCCTCACGCGTCGCTTATTCCTGCGGCTCCTGTTGTTCCTGCGCCTCGATCGCCTGTTTCACGCGCATCAATTCGACCGCATGCGCCTTCTGATCTTTCTGTATGCGCTCGGTCGGTCCTACTACCGAAAGACCGTACAGGTCCCCGCCAATCGTCACAGCCACCGCGATCGCCGACAACTCCGGCGCGCTCTCGCCGAGATTGGCGCACCAGCCCCTGGCCTTCGCAGCCGCTGCTTGCTTGACGAGTGCTGGCAGATCGGCAACGGTCGCAGCCGTGAAGTGTTCGAACGACAGTTGGGCGCCGAGTGACTGCTGCGCGGCGCCATCGAGTTCACCAAAAATCGCCTTACCGATCGAATTGGCGTGCAAGGGCCGCAACTCGCCGGGCGCGCGCGCGTAGCGAATCGCCTTGGTCGATTCGACCACGTCGAGATACACCACGGCCGTGCCGTGAATCTTGCCGAGCACCGCCGTCTCACCACTTGCGTCGCGCAATTCGACGAGCCGCGGATGCACCATCTCCACAATCGGATCGACCGCGTTGATGGCGCTGGCGAGCATCTGCAAGCGGCGCGTCGGATAGTAGCCGCCGCGTTTTCTGACTTCGTACAGATAGCCCCGGCTCACCAGCGTACGTGCGAGCGCGAGACAACTCGATACGGGCACGTTCAGCAAACGCGCGAGCTCGGTGAGCGGCAGCGGCCGTTGCTCGGCGGCGAACAATTCGAACAGGTCTAACGTGCGGGCAACGAGTTTGACATCCATGGCAGTGAGGTGAAACGCTCAGTACGACTTCGGCAGGCCCAGCACTTTCTCCGCGATGAAACACATGATCATTTGCGGGCTCACGGGCGCGAGCCTCGGAATCATACACTCCCGCAGATAACGTTCAACGTGATATTCCTTCGCGTAGTCCATCCCGCCGAGTGTGGCGATCGCCGTCTGGCAAGATTGGAACGCGGCTTCCGCGGCGAGGTACTTGGCCGCGTTGGCTTCCGCGCCGCAGGGCTGGCCGGCGTCGTAGAGCGAGGCGGCTTTGAACACCATCAGGTTGGCCGCTTCGAGCTGCATCCAGGCTTGAGCGAGCGGATGTTGAATCGCCTGGTTCTGGCCGATCGGGCGGCCGAACACCACGCGCTCTTTCGCATACTGCGTTGCGCGCTTCAAGGCCACCTGACCGAGACCGACGGCTTCGGCGGCAATCAGGATGCGCTCGGGATTCAGGCCATGCAGCAGATAGCGAAAACCCGCGCCTTCGTCACCGATGCGGTCTTCGACCGGCACACGCAGATTATCGATGAACAACATGTTCGAATCGACCGCTTTGCGGCCCATCTTCTCGATCTCGCGCACTTCCACACGCTCGCGGTCGAGGTCTGTATAGAAGAGCGTGAGACCATCAGTCGGTTTGGCAGCCTGCTCGAGCGGCGTAGTACGCGCAATGATCAGCATCTTGCTCGCCACCTGCGCAGTAGAGATCCAGATCTTACGGCCGGTCAGCACGTAGTGGTCGCCGTCACGCACGGCCTGGGTTTTCATATGCGTGGTGTCAAGGCCGGCGTCTGGTTCGGTTACCGCGAAGCAGGCCTTGTCGCGGCCGTCGATCAGCGGCGGCAAAAAGCGGAGCTTCTGCTCTTCGCTACCGAACACCTGCACCGGGTTCAGCCCGAAGATGTTCATATGCACCGCGGAGGCTCCCGACAAGCCCGCGCCCGATCCACTGATCGTGCGCATCATGAGCGCGGCTTCGGTCATGCCGAGACCCGAGCCGCCGTATTCCGGCGACATAGCAATACCGAGCCAGCCGGCATCGGCCAGTGTGCGATGAAAGTCGTGCGGAAAACCCCCGTCACGGTCGCGGGAGAGCCAGTACTCGTCGTCGTACTTTTCGCACAGCTTTTCGATCGCGGCCTGGATCGATTGCTGGTCTTCGGTGAGATCGAAATTCATATCAAAGTCCTGGGTTGTTACTCGGTTCTTGCTGCGCAGTACCTGCGTTTGTCCAACAGACTCAACGCGCACTCAAAGCGGAAACACGCCGACCAGCACCGCGGTGAACACCATGATGATGGTGGCGGCAAAGAGAAAGGGAATCGTGAATTTCTGGTGCTCGGCAAGTTCGACACCCGTTAGGCCGACGATCAGAAACGTTGCGGGCGTGAGCGGACTAACCGGAAACCCGGTCGTCATCTGACCGAGCAAGGCGGCCTGCGCCATCTGCACCGGCGGCACGCCGAGAATCTTCCCGCTCTCGGCCAGTACCGGCAGGATGCCAAAGTAAAACGAATCGGGATCGAACAACAGGCTCAAAGGCATCGAGACGAGCCCGAGCACGAACGGCATATGGCGCGCATGGTCGACCGGCACGTGCTGCACTACCACTTGCGCCATCGCCGTAAGCATGCCGGTGCCGGACATGATGCCCGTGAACGCACCTGCTGCGAGCAGGACGCTCGCCATCATCAGCGCGGCTTTGGCGTGCGCGTCAATACGCTCGCGCTGCTGCTTGACGTCCGGATAGTTGATGATCAATGCGGCAACCGTGCCGAGCATAAACATCACTATCGGATCGACAATGCCCGACACCAGCGTGACCAGCACGATCAGCGTCAACGCGAGGTTGATCCAGAAGCGGCCGGGGCGGCGCAGCGCCTGCTCTTCGGGCGTCAGTTCGCGTGGCGTGATTGCCACAGAAGCAGCACTCGCGCGATCGAGGCCAAGCCGTTTTTCTTCTCGTTTGCCGAGCGCATATGCGGTGCCGAATACGAAAATCAGGCCGACGATCTGCACCGGAATCATCGGATAGAAAATCACCGTGCCGGGAATATGCAAGGCGGCCGAAGCCCGCAGCATCGGCCCCACCCAGGGCAGAAAATTGACACCCGCCGCCATCGACGCCACGCACGCGAGAATCCGCTTGTCGATGCCGAGGCGCGTGTAGAGCGGCAGCATTGCAGGCAATGTCACGAGGAACGTCACCGCGCCGGACCCGTCGAGGTGAATCAGCAGCGCGAGCAAAGCCGAGCCCATCACAATGCGCGTCGGGTGGCAGCCGACCACGCGTAACACGCCGTTGATAATTGGATCGAGCATGCCCGCATCCGTCAGGATGCCGAAGAACAGAATGGCGAACACGAACATGCCGGCTACCGGCCCGATGTTCTGCACGCCGTGCACGATGTACTTGCCCGTCGAAAGCCCGAAGCCGGCGACGAGCGCCGCCACAATCGGCACGATGATCAGCGCGACGAGCGGCGAAAGACGCTTCGTGATGATCAGCCCGAACAGCGCGACGATGGCGACCGTGCCGGTCAGTGCGAGCATGATGCGGCTCCTTGCATAACGGACGTCCATTCAACCAGCGATAAGGAACCCAAAGGCAAGCGTCGTCCTGCGCGATTAATGCACATGCTGTCTCCTTGGCGGCACGCGGCCGCTCTTTGTTCTATCGACGGGGTTTATCGAGGCAATGCGAAAACTTCAGTCGTCCGCGGGTGGTTTGCCGAAGACCTGCCCGGCGTGCTCATTGAGCGCCGGGGGTGTGCTGCGGTAACTGGCCGGCGTTCGGCTCAATTTGATCGGCGACGCAATGCCCTTATACGTGCCCATCTCCACCCGCATGCCGCGATGCGCCGTATGCGGATGTTCCAGCGCCGCACCCAACCCGAGCACCGGCGCGCACGGCACCCCGCGCCGGATCAGCGTATCGGCAAGCAGTTCGCCTTCCCATGACGCAAAGCGCTTCTCGAGTTCGGCACGCAATTCGCGGCGATGCGCGCTGCGCTCCTTATTGCTGGCAAAGCGCGGATCGTCGACGAGCGGTTGCGCATCAATCACGGCGCACAGTCCCGCGAACTGCGAGTTGTTGCCCACCGCCAGAAAAATATCGACGCTCCCCGTATGGAACATGTCGTACGGCGTGATGTTCGGATGCGCGTTGCCGGTGCGTTGCGGCTCCTGGCCCGAGTAAAACCAGTTCGGTGTATGCGGATGCAGGATCGACAGCGCGCTGTCGAACAATGTCGATTCGACGAACTGACCGCGCCCGCTCGTCTCGCGTTCGCGCAGCGCCATCAGAATGCCGAGCGCCGCGTTCAGTCCGGTAACCAGATCGACGATTGGCACGCCGATGCGCAACGGCGCGCCGCCCGCTTCGCCGTTCACGCTCATCAAGCCGGTAAGCGCCTGCACCGCCGCGTCGTAGCCCGGCAAAGCGCCGAGTGGACCATCCGCGCCGAAGCCGGAGACGCGGCAATGCACGAGGCGCGGAAAACGCGTCTGCAACGCGTCATAGCCGAGACCCCAGCGCTCCAGTGTGCCGATCTTGAAGTTTTCGACGAGCACGTCGGCTGTCTCAAGCAGTTGCAGCAGTTTGCTCCGCTCGCTTTCCTGCGTCAGATCGAGCGCGACGCCGAGCTTGTTGCGATTCACACCGACAAAATACGACGCCGTGTCGCCGTCGAACGGCGGCCCCCAGGTGCGGGTTTCGTCGCCATTCGGCGGTTCGACCTTGATGACCTCCGCGCCGTGATCGGCAAGGATCTGCGTGCAATACGGGCCGCCGAGCACACGTGACAGATCGATGATGCGAAGTCCCGCGAGCGAACCGGGCGTGAGATTGAGCAAGGCTTGTCTCCTGATTGGCCGATGGTGCGCTATGGCCGTTAATTCCTGTGTACGAATAAAACTTTATGCCCAGGAAATATTGAAGTCAAGCGGGTTGTGGGGAAACACCAGGCCGACGCATCGGCCGCCAAGACGTCGAGACCGCGTTGTTGCAGCGCGGTATATTGCCGCAGTTCCGCGCCGGCCACGAGAAACAGACGCGGACACGCAATAAGCAAAACTTGATACTTATCAATGTCTTGCCATCTCAAAATCGAAAAATCGCGCAAAACAACGTGGTTTTTTGACGCACGTCGCGTCGCAGCAAAAAGCCGCGCCTTCCCCTACTCTTGCGCCATCTGCCCAGCGCAGTGCGCACCGACATCGGTCGACGCGCGTAGTCCGCCTCCGGGCATGACGCACCTAAAGCACTTCACGCTCATGAACTCCGCAATTTCGGCATTCGATCTCGCCCGCATTCAGTTTGCGTTCACCGTCTCGTTTCACATTGTTTTTCCGGCGCTCAGCATCGGCCTCGCCAGCTTCATCGCCGTGCTCGAATGGCGCTGGCTGAAAACCGGCAAGGCGTACTACAAAGATCTTTGCCTGTTCTGGTCGAAGATCTTCGCAGTCGCCTTCGGTATGGGCGTCGTGTCCGGCGTCGTGATGAGCTATCAGTTCGGCACCAACTGGTCGGGCTTCTCGAGTTTCGCCGGCCCTATTACCGGACCATTGCTGATGTATGAGGTCATGACCGCGTTCTTCCTCGAAGCGGGCTTCCTCGGCATCATGCTGTTTGGCTGGCAACGCGTGAGTCCGCGCGCCCACTTCGGCGCGACGCTGATGGTGGCGATCGGCACGCTGATCTCGACCTTCTGGATTCTCGCGTCCAATAGCTGGATGCAAACGCCGCAAGGCTTTGACGTCGTCGACGGCCATGTCGTGCCACTCGACTGGTTCAAGATCATCTTCAATCCGTCGTTCCCGTACCGGCTCGCGCATATGGCGTTGGCGGCATTCATCGTTGCGGGGCTGGTGGTGTCGGCGGTGGGCGCATGGCATCTGCTGCGCGGACGGCGCGATCCGGCCGTCAAGAAGATGTACTCGATGGCGCTCTGGCTGCTCCTGATCCTCACGCCGATCCAGGCATTCGTTGGCGATCAGCACGGCTTGAATACGCGCAAGTATCAGCCGGCCAAGATCGCAGCGATCGAGGGTTTGTGGGAAACCGAGAAAGGCGGCACCGCGCTGAACCTGTTCGGCATTCCCGATATGAAGGCGGAGACCACGCGTTATGCCGTGTCGATTCCGCACCTCGGCAGCCTGATCCTCACGCATAGCTGGGACGGTGAGATTCGCGGGCTGAAGGAGTTCCCGCCGCAAGACCGACCGAACTCGACGGTGGTGTTCTGGAGCTTCCGCATCATGGCCGGACTAGGCGTGCTGATGATCCTGATGTCTCTGGCCGCATGGGTGCTGCGCCGCCGCGATCGGCTGTTCGAATCGAAGTGGTTCCAGCGCGTCGCCGTGGCGATGGGCCCGACCGGCTTCATCACGCTGCTGGCGGGTTGGGTCACCACGGAGGCAGGCCGTCAGCCGTGGGTGGTGTACGGCGTGATGCGCACCTCGCAGGCGGTGTCGCCGCTCACCACGCAGCAGGTTGGCATCTCGCTGATGGCGTTCGTGGTCGTCTATTTCCTCGTGTTCGGCACCGGCATCTACTACATGCTCAAACTGATGCGCGCGGGTCCAGCGCTACCGGGACAGACGTCGCACGGCGTGCCTGAACACACACCGAATCAGACCGCGCGCCGCCCACTGTCCGCCGCCGATCAGATGATCGACGCCGCCTAACCTCACCTGCCTCACCCCTGCTTGCGAGAAAGAAAATGGACGTAACCGTAGCGTGGGCCGCGATCATTGCGCTAGGCCTATTCATGTATGTGGTGCTGGACGGCTTCGATCTGGGTATCGGCATCGTCTTCCCGTTCTTTCCCGATGAGAAAGAGCGCGACCTGATGATGAACACCGTCGCGCCGGTGTGGGACGGCAACGAAACCTGGTTGGTGCTCGGCGGCGCCGCGCTATTTGCGGTGTTTCCGGTGGTCTACTCGACCGTGCTGTCCGCGCTGTATCTGCCGCTGATCTTCATGCTCGTGTGCCTGATTTTCCGCGGCGTGTCGTTCGAGATCCGCGCCAAGGCCAAGCGCACGAAACATCTGTGGGATCTGGCGTTCATCGGCGGCTCGGCGGGCGCGACGTTCTTTCAGGGCATCGTGCTGGGCGCGTTTCTGCAAGGCATCCCGGTGATCGACGGCGGCTACGCTGGCGACGCCTTCGGCTGGCTCACACCGTTCAGTCTGCTGACTGGCCTCGGTCTGGTTATCACCTACGCGCTGCTCGGCTGCTGCTGGCTGGTCGCAAAGACCGAAGGCGATCTGCAGCGCCGCCTGCATCGCGTGGTGTGGCCGCTGACGCTCGTGCTGCTCGGGTTCATCGCGATGGTCAGTCTGTGGGCGCCGCTGCAAGATCCGACTATCGCGCAACGCTGGTTCCACGACAACCTGTTCTATCGTCTGCTGCCGGTGCCCTTCCTCGTGGCGATCTGCGCGTTCTTCATGCACCGCGCAGTGCGGGCGCGGCATCACAACACGCCGTTCGTGCTGGCGCTCCTGCTCGTGCTGCTCGGTTACGCCGGGCTGCTGGTGAGCCTATGGCCGTATGCGATTCCGTCGAGCATGACGCTCTGGGAAGCCGCCGCGCCGCGCTCGAGCCAGATGTTCACGCTAGTCGGCGCAGCGGTAATTCTGCCGATCATCATCGCGTATACGACGATGGGTTATTGGGTATTTCGTGGCAAGGTGCGTCATGACGACCAACATCATTATCACTAAGGACGCGGCCACCAACGCCGCCCGCAGCGCGTCTCCAACGCCGGCGCGCAAACTGCCCGGCTGGCTGTGGTTCATCGCGCTCTGGTGTTTCGGCGTGGGCTCGGCGGTGTCGCTCGGCTTCGCGTTCAAGCTTCTGATGAATGCGACCTTGTTTGCAGTCAAATGAATGCTGCCTTGGGTGATGTCAGCGTGATTCCACCCGGTGCGCATAACCTTCGGGTTCCAGCGCGAACGGCTTCAAAATTGGCGCGTGCGGTTCGTCTACAAAGCAAGCCGGAACCTATGCGCGGGAGACCTGCCTTACACATAATGCTGGTGCGGCGAACCAGCCGGCGATCATACAAATAGACAGTCAGTTATGCGGCACGGCAAACCGGAAGGCGCGCCGCGCCACCGATCGGCATATGATCGCGGGGAGCCGGCAATGGCGCGATTCGAGAAAAGAAGTAAAACGGGGAGTAAAGCCAGAAACACAGCGGCTGTAGTCCACAACGCGCAGGCCCGACTCGCGGAGACATTATGAAGTTTCTTGTGGCCGACGACCATGAACTGATCCGGCAGGGCGTCAAAGGGATGTTGCGTGGCCTCGACCCCGACGCCCAATTCGACGAAGCCGACAGCTGGGAAACGCTTGCCGCCGCCGCGCGGCCCGATGCCGACCACGACCTCGCCATCGTCGATCTGCATATGCCTGGCATGAGCGGCGCGTCGTCGCTTGAAGTGCTGTTGAAGGCGAACCCCGCGTTGCCGGTCGTCGTGCTCTCCGCCGAAGAATCGCCCGACGAAATGCGCGCGGTGCTGGCCGCCGGCGCGCTCGGCTTCGTGCCCAAGCGGCAACCCGCCAGCGTCATGCTCAAGGCGATCGAACTCGTCTTGTCAGGCGGCGCCTATGTGCCGATGGAAGCGCTCAGCCTGCTGGGTTCGCGTGAGACGCAAACCGCACCCGCGCGCGCCGAAGCAGCCGCCGAGCTTGCCACACAGGGAGCCGCCCACGCCTCGACTCAAGGCGGCGCCTCGCTCACCGAACCGATCACGCAAATCCAGGCGCTGCAGCCGCATCAGCAACATTTGCTGGAGAACCTGTCGCCGAGACAGCAGGACATCATGCGGCTGGTTCATCGCGGCTGGACTAACAAGATGATCGCGCGTGAGCTGGGCGTCGCGGAAGGTACGGTCAAGGTGCATCTATCGGTGATCTTCCGCGCGCTTGGCGTGCACAACCGGTCCACGGCGATCGCTGTGATCAACGGCTGGCTGGAAGCGGGGAAAACGCTGTAGCCGGCAGTGGGAGATGGGCGGTTCGCTCCAGGACGGGTTCAGCGATTAAATCCTCGCTTCACCCGGCGGCCGCATCGCTACGTCCCCCGTCACGCCCTTCGCCGCCCAGCCGCCTGGTTCCCGCGCGCCTTCGCTGGCGCGCAATTCCGGCGCAGACGCCGACCGCCCCTTGTCCAACCCCGCCTGCTGCCACAGCATTTCCAGCGTACGCCGCAAGCGCGCCGGCGTGACCGGCTTATGCAGCACCGGAATCCCCTGCAGGGCCAGCGCGGCCAGTTCCGCCGACGCCATGTCGCCTGTAATCAGCAATGTCACCACACCTTCATGTCCTGCCCGTGAAAGCACATTGCGCACGGCCGTCAACGCCTGCGCGCCGGTTCGGTGGTTCGCCAACTGGTAGTCGCACAACACGGCGTCCGGCACGAACCCGTCTTCAAGCGCCACGAGCGCGTCGACCTCGTCGCGTGCGCCGCGCACGATACAACCCCACCGGCCCAGCAGACTGGCGAGGCCTTCGAGAATCGACGGGTCATCGTCGATGCACAGCACGCGCCGCCCTTGCGCCGACGGACCGCCCGCCACCGTCTCGTTGAGGCTCGCGACAATCCCGCCGGGGTCGCCCGCCTGCACCGGAAAGCGGAACACCGAGCCGCGGCCCGGTGCCGAGCGCAGTTGCAACTCGCCGCCGAGCATTTCGACGAGGCGCTTCACCGTGGGCAAGCCTAGCCCGTGACCCTGGCGCGCGTCGCGCTGCGGATTGGCAACCTGATAGAACTCTTCGAAGATGCGCTCATGTTCCTCGGCCGGAATACCGACGCCGGAATCGCGTACCTCGATATAGCCGCCCGAAAGACGCCCCGCCCGGCGATAGCCGACCCAGATCGCGCCTTCCTCGGTATAGCGCACCGCGTTCGAGAGCAGATTGCTCAGCACGCGTTCGAGCAGCACCGGATCGTCATGCACGACCACCGAGGCCGGCGCGATCCGCAACGCAAGCCCCTTGGCGGCAGCTTGCGGCCGGTACTGGCTGCCGACTCGCTCGAACAGTTCAGAAAGCCGGAAATGCAAGCGGATCACCTGGGTCACGCCGCTTTCGAGCCTGGCGAGATCGAGCACCTGGTTGAACAACTGGTTCAACGCTTCGACGTTATAAACGATGTGCTCGGCGGTCCTCGCATGCTGCACGGGCGTCGTCGCCGTATCGTTGAGCGAAGCCGCCAGCAATCCGATCGCATGCAGCGGCTGCCGCAAATCGTGGCTCGCGGCCGCAAAAAACCGTGTTTTGGCAAGACTGGCCTCCTCGGCGACCCGCTTTTGCGCCGCCAGCGACTCCGCGAGGTATTGCTGATCGACGCGCGCCTGCACGACCTTCTGGAACAGCTTGCGATAGCTCAGCGCATAGACGTTGATCGCGCAGAAGAAAAACGCCAGGACGATCGCCAGAATCGTGCGATCGAACGTATGCGAGCCGAAATGCAGCACGATGGACGGAAACAGCAGAAACGGAATCGCGGTCGAAAAATTCAGCAGATCGAAACCGTTCGACATAAACACGCCGGCCGCCAGCGTAACGAGCATCACGGTATGCAGCAGCGGCAAATCGGTTTGCGGGCTCTGGAACGCGAACCACACCGCGATGCCCGGCGCACTGTAGAGCAGCACGCCGCGCACCGCGTGCAGGTTGATCCAGCCGCGCGGCGTCACGAGGTGCGGGTAGTGGCGATTGCAGATCCACAGCGCGAGGCTGCCGCAATTGGCCACCGCATAAAACCCGAAACACGCGATGAACAGCCGCGGCGACGGGATGTTCGGCCAGTAGATCGCCACCAGCACCGCCATCGAGAACCAGTGCGAAAAGAAGGCGATCGGATCTTGCGCGTACAGCACGCGCACCAGGTCCTCGTCGATTGCACGCTGGATTGGGTCAGCCCGCATCTGGCGGTCTCCTTTGTCGTGGTGCAGCGCCCGGCTTTCAAACGGTAAACAGGCAGACCCACGGATGGTTTACCCGGCAGTTTACCCATCAGCTACCACTTAATCCATATAGGCGAAGGCGCCGGCGGAAACCATACTGGCTTCACATTCCAGCGCGGCTTAAAAGCTCCATCCCCCTTCTTTGCCTGCAGTCGAGGCTCCCGCGCTCCTTGCCTTACCCCTTATGGAGGTTTTCATGGGCGCAGTTCCGAGCCACGCGTTCGTCCGCAATCTCGACGATGCGATCCTGCCCGACCTATGGCGTCGGCGTACCCAGTTGTCCGCCGACGAAATGGTGTCGATGGTCGATCTGGTCAAGCGGGCCCTGCGCACCTATCACCCGCTGGAATTGCAGGCGCTCGGCGACGACAAGGAAGAACTGGTCGCGCAGTTCATCTACTCGAAAGTGCTGCGCCTCGCGCCCGGCCACACGGAAACCAACGCCTGCGCCGACAGCGCGCCGTCCAACGGCTACGCGCTGTGCGCGTATTTTCGCCGCTACCTGATCGACTGCCTGCGCAGCGCCTGCCATCAACGCAACGTGTCGATGGAAAACGAAGGCATGGCGCAGGAGATCGATCTGCAGGCGCAAGCGCTGGAAGACCCCGTCGAAAGCGTGTTGCTGCAATACGGCCTCGACGAGCAACGCGTGCGGCTCGCGGCGCGCACCTTTATCGACTGCCTCGACGAGCCGGAGCGCATCGTGCTGGCCGGCAGCCTCGGCTGGTGTTCGGAAGGAAAAGGCGGCCTGTCGGCAGTCGCTGCTCAGCATCGTGTGCCCTCGTATCACTATCGCGCCGTCAAACTTGGCGTCACCATGAAAAAGACGGCCGGCGCCGACGAATTTTCCAATACCAAGATCGGCCGCTGGCTGATCGACGTGCTCGGCATCGAGATCGACATTGATAATCGCGAGGCGATTCTGCTCGCGTTGAACCTGCTCGCCGCCGAATCGAGCGACAGCGAAATGAATGAAGTAGCCGCGTAATAGCGCATTCCCACAGTGGCGTGGGCCGGCGACGGCTCTTTTCCTTTCAGGCAATCGAGCTCGCTGCACGCATGCCCGGCGCGCCACGTACGATGCGCCTTTTTTTGTCATCGCGCACCGCCTACGATAAAAAAGCCTTAGCCGCACGCCGTCTTCCTTCCGAAGTCCGGGTTCCCCCACCCGGCATCCCATTCCTGACGAGGTGGACTTAATGAACCGCTTATCGAGCGCCCTCACGGCGATGCAATCGCACTACGAGGTGGTAGTAGTGGGTTCGGGTTACGGCGGTGCGATTGCCGCAAGCCGCATGGCGCGCGCCGGCCAAAGCGTGTGCGTGCTGGAACGCGGGCGCGAATTCATGGCCGGCGACTATCCGCGCACCCCGGTCGAAGGCGCCGCGCAGATGCAATACAACACCGCCCTCGCGCAAATCGGCTCACCACTCGCGCTGCTCGAAGTGCACGTCAATGAAGATGTGAATGCGGTGGTGGGCTGCGGACTGGGTGGCACGTCGCTGATCAACGCGAACGTCGCGCTCGAAGCCGAGCCGCGGTTGTGGAACGATGACCGCTGGCCCGCGGCGCTGCGCGCGGACAAGGTGGGACGCGACAAGGGCTACGAACTGGCGCGCGCCATGCTGCAACCATCGCCGGTGTCGGGCGATTTCCTGCAGTTGCCGAAACTACAGGCGCTCAAAAAATCCGCGCAGGCGCTGGGCATGGAAGATCGCTTTTACCCCCCGCCCGTCACCGTCACCTTCAAGGACTGCATCAACGCGGCGGGTGTCGAGCAGAAGGCCTGCGTCGGCTGCGGCGATTGCAACTCGGGTTGCAATTACGACGCGAAAAATTCGACGCACATGAACTATCTGCCCGACGCGGTCGCGCACGGTGCACATATTTTCACGGGCACTGCAGTGCATTCAGTGTTGCGCGACGCGGCCACGCAAAAATGGATCGTGCGCTTTCAGGAGGTGAAGCTGGGCCGCGAGAGTTATGACGCGCCTGATCTGTTCGTGAGCGCCGATATCGTCATCGTGTCGGCGGGCACGATCGGTTCGACCGCCCTGCTATTGCGCTCGCGTGAGGCGGGGCTGACCGTTTCGACCATGCTCGGCAAACACTTCACCGGGAACGGCGACGTGCTGGCCTTCGCGTACAACACCGAAGAGGTGATCAACGGCGTCGGCTGGGGTGCGCACCAGAAGGGTGACATTCCGCCGGTCGGGCCGACCATTACCGGCATCATCGACCACCGCAACACCCCTGACGTGAAAGACGGCTTCGTGATTGAAGAAGGTTCGCTCGCCGGGCCGATCGGCGCCGCGATGGTGGCCCTGCTCGGTGGCGCCGCGCCGCTCGAAGGCGTCGACATTCCCGCGCCTCACCCGGCCGGGGAACCGCTCGGCTACGACGCGCGCGTGATCGAGAGCTTCCTGCGCGGGCCCTATCATGGTGCCCTCAACCACACGCAAGCCTATCTGGTCATGGCACATGACGACGAAAGCGGCCAGATCAGCGTGAACGACAAAGGCAGAGCGCGCATCGACTGGCCGAACGCCGGTAAGCAGCCGATCTACCGTACCGTCGAAGAAACGCTCGAGAGGTCGCAGGCACCCCTGGGCGGCAAATACGTGCGCAACCCGATTTCGACCAACCTGCTCAAGAACCGCACCGTCACTGTGCATCCGCTCGGCGGCTGCGGGATGGGCGAAGATGCGGAGCGCGGCGTCGTGGACCAGCAGGGGCGCGTTTTCAGCGGAACGACGGGTAATACGGTGCACGACGGCCTGTATGTGATGGATGGCGCAGTCATACCGATGTCGCTCGGCGTCAATCCACTGCTGACGATTTCTGCGCTTACGGAACGCAATTGCACGCTGCTCGCAAACGCGCGAGGGTGGAAGATCGATTACGTGTCCAAGGGGACCGCCGCTACGCCCTTGCCGCAAAAGATCGGCCTGCACTTCACCGAAACGATGATCGGCACCTATGCGCCGGCCGTCGTGGGCGACGCCACTAGTCCGATTGAATTCACGCTGACCGTCGAATCGGACGATCTGGCCGATATGCTGAGCAATCCGCAACATCTGGCCCACACTACCGGCACGCTGACGTGCCCCGCGCTCTCCGCGCAACCGATGACGATCACCGACGGCACCTTCAATCTGTTCGTGGTCAATGAATCGGACGTGGACGAGCGCAACATGAATTACCACATGACGCTCAATTCCACCGAAAGCAAAACGTACTACCTGAGCGGACAGAAGATCATCACGCGTACGTCACCGATCAATCTGTGGGAGCAGACCAACACGCTCTACGCCGAAATCCGCGAATCGGTACAAGCGGATGCGTTGATAATCGGTAAAGCAACGCTGATCATCACGCCGGAGAATTTCCTCAAACAGCAACGCACGCTTGAAGTCACCAACACGCCCGATCTGACAACACGCCTTGAATGGACCCTCAAGTTCGGCAAGTTTTTCGCGGGCGTGCTGTTCACCGAATATGGCGGCGTGGCCGCACCTTTGCAGTTTTACGATCCGGCAACGCCACCGCGTCTGAAGCGTGCGCTGCGCGCGCCCGTGCCGCAAGTGGTCTTCTTCGACACGCCGGACGGAACCACACTGCGACTCACGCGCTACGCCGGACCGGCCGGCAAACCGCTGCGTTCCCTGCTGCTGATTCACGGCTCGGGCGTATCGAGCCGGATCTATTCCACCGATCTGATCGCAACCAACCTGGTGGAATTTCTCTGCGCGGCCGGCTACGACGTATGGCTCGTCGATCTGCGCGTCAGCATCGAAATGCCCAGCGTGCTGGTGCCGACCAATGTCGACAAGGTCGCTCGCGAGGACATTCCGAGCGCGGTCGCCAAAGTGCGGGAGCTGACCGGCGTAGCGGATATTCAGGCGCTGGGGCATTGCATGGGTGGAATGGCGTTGACCATGTCGCTGCTATACGGCCTCAAGGGCGTGCGCTCGGCAGTCATATCGCAGGTCTCGGCGCACCCGGTACCGGGCACGCTGGAAAAGATCAAATGCGGGTTGCACATGCCGGACATCATGGCGCATCTCGGCGTGCTCGACCTGACCGCATTTACAGAGCACAGGTCGTGGCCCCAGAACCTGCTCGATGAGGCATTGCGGCTCTACCCGCTCAATCACCGCCAGGGTTGCGGCAGCCCGATCTGTCACCGGGCGACCTTCCTTTATGGCCTGCTCTACGAACATGGGAAATTGAACGAGGCGCTTCACTCGAACCTGCAGGAATTGTTCGGCGTACATGACATCGAGGTGTTCAAGCATCTGGCCGCCATGGTACGTGCAGGCAAGGTCGTCGATGCCCACGGCGATGACGTGTACCTGACGGGTACGGATGGCATGAAAGGCCTGGAGGGCATGCGCCTGCCGATCGGTTTCATTCACGGCGAAAAAAACGAAACCTATCTGCCGAGGAGTACCGAGCTCACATACGACATGCTGGTCGAGCACTTCCCCGAGCAGCCTTACGAGCGGCATCTGATTCCCGGCTACGGCCACGTTGACTGTATCTTCGGCAAAGACGCGGCGGTGGACGTCTATCCGGTGATTGCGCGCTATCTGAATGCGCATTGACGAAGCTTGAGGGCGGCGTCGCCTCGCCATAAGATCGGATCGGAAAACCGGCTGGCGTGTGCATGGCATGCGCGCCGCCCGCTGTCCCGGCTCCGGCCCAGGTATGGTATATAGGGGCGGGTTGCCGCGCTTACGGTCGACACACCCGGCCTCGTGAGCCCATTGCGCCCTTATCCCCATCAGACTCCCACGCTTATTCGGATGAAAACCTTCTTTCTAACCCTATTGAGCGCTGGGCTGCTGGCCAGCGCCGTTGCAACTGCAAACGTACAGGCGGCCGAACTCCACGTAATGAGTTCGGGCGGATTCACTGCCGCATACAAATTGCTCGGTCCCAGGTTCGCGGCGTCAACAGGCAATACGCTCGACACCATCCTGGGGCCTTCGATGGGCAAATCGCCGGAAGCCATCCCGAACCGGCTCGAACGCGGCGAGCACGCGGATGTGGTCATCATGGTCGGCTACGCGCTCGACGATCTGATCAAGCAAGGCAAGGTGGTTCCCGGATCGCGCGTCGAGCTGGCCGACTCCCGCATCGGCATGGTCGTGCGCAGTGGTGCGCCGAAACCGGATATCAGTTCGGTCGATGCGCTGAAGGAGACCTTGCTGCATGCCCGATCGATCGCCTACTCGGACAGCGCGAGCGGTGTCTATATCGAGCGCGAGCTTTTCAGGAAGCTCGGCATCGAGGATCAGGTGAAAGCCAAAGCGAAAATGGTTCCGAAGATCCCGGTCGCGTCGGTGGTCGCCAATGGCGATTACGAGGTGGGATTCCAGCAGATCAGCGAGTTGCTGCCGGTGCCGGGTGTGACGTTTGCTGGAAAGATCCCGGAGTCGGTGCAATCCGTCACGCGATTTGCCGCGGGCATCCCTGTAAACGCGGAGCATCCGAAAGAAGCCAAGGCGCTGCTCGACTACCTCGCCTCTCCCGCCGCCCAATCCGAGGTCACATCGACCGGATTGGACTCCGTCGCAACGCATTGACGAAGCGGCGAGAGCGTATCCGGCAAACACGACTCATCCTATCTACATTGCCTTGAAAAACAACATCGGCCCCCTCCTTCGACTTCGATATACGCCAAGCTGAGGGGCTTCACACATCAAAGCGATTTCACAAAAAACTATGGAACAGTTGACCTTCAGGGCCTGCGTCAAGAAAGGATGGATCAGTTCGTGGCAAGCCGTTACGCAAATGCCCTGGTTGTTCCTGGGCGTTTGCGCGGTACTGGCCTGCACGTCGCTGCTGGCCCGCCCATACCCTGCCACCACGGCCGCCGACGGTCTCGACACGATGGCGCATCTCGGCCAGGGGTTGCTGCCGCTCGTCTGGACCGCGCTGCAAATAGTGGTGGGGGGCACGCTGACGATCAAGGTCCATCGCTTCGTGCTGCTCGGCGAAGGCGTGCAGCCGCTCGTGCCGCTCAATGGCAAGCCGCTCGGCCGCTACGCGCTGGTCTCGCTGACTGTCGTGTTGTCGATGCTGGCGTTTGCCGCTCTGGCTTACGTCGCCATACGCGCTTTTCGGCTCGGTTTCCTGATCTACCTGCCCATGCTGGTGATCTACCTGTTCGTCACCATGCGACTGATCCTGCTTTATCCGTCCATTGCGCTCGGCAGCAGGCTCGCGCTGCGCGCCGCCTGGAAAGACAGCCGCGGGCACGTGTGGAGCATGATCGGCGTGGGCTTCGTCACGTATCTGCCGCTCTTCGTGCTAAGCGCCATTTTCCTCGTCTTCGCCGGCCCCAAAATGCTGGCCGCGCACCAGACCCAGGCCGTGCCCGTCATCGCGATCGTTCAGGCGCTGTTCAATGCCGTGTTCATTGTGTTCGCGGCGGCCTCGCTGTCATGGCTGTACCGCCGTTACGCCAGCGAACTGCTGACGCACGCCGTAGACGCACCGCAGTAATTCGCGCGATACGTCCTGCTCAAAACAGCTTGCCCGGATTCAGAATGCCATGCGGGTCCAGCGCATGCTTGATGGCGGCCATGGCCGCCAGTTCAGCAGGCGAGCGCGAGATCGGCAGGAACTCGCGTTTGAGCAGGCCGATCCCGTGTTCCGCCGACACCGACCCGTGCAACGGCCCCAGCATTTCATAGACGAACGCATACACCGCATGGTGATCGACGCCAGGGATCGAATGGCCGTCGACGGTGACATGCAGATTCGAATCGCCGATATGCCCGAAGAAATACGACGCGTTGCCCGGCCAGCGCTGATCGAGCGCCGCGCGGCAGCGGTCGACGAAAGCGCCGATCTCGCTGATCGGCAAACTCACGTCGAAATTGATCGCATCCAGCCGCACCGGAAACTCGGCGGTGCATTCGCGAATCGCCCATAACCCACGCACATCAGCCACCGATTGCGCGATCACCGCGTCGCGGATCGCCTCTGAGTCGAGCGCTTCGGTCAGCGCGGCGGAGAAGCGTTCACCGTCGTCGCTTGCGTCGAAACTCGCGTGTTCGATCAGTGCATAAAGCGGGTGCGACTCGGCGAACGGTGAGCGGGCACCCGTCAGTTTCACGCCGAAATCGTAGAAATCCGGCCACATGATCTCGAACGCACCAATGTCGTTGCCAAAGCGCGTCGACAGACGGCGCAACAGGTTCACGGCGGCGTCGTAACCGTCGAGCGCAACGAGCGCCGTGTGGCGCGCCGCGCGTTTAGGACGGAGCCGCAGCACCGCGCGCGTGATCACGCCGAGCGTGCCTTCCGAACCGATGAACCAGTGTTTCAGGTCGTAGCCGGTGTTGTTCTTGACCATCTTGCCGAGCGAAGTCAGCACGTCGCCATTGGCGAGCACGACTTCGAGCCCAAGCACCTGGTCGCGCGCGGTACCCGACTGGATCACGCGATTGCCGCCCGCGTTGGTCGCCAGATTGCCGCCGATCTGACACGAGCCGCGTGCGCCGAGATCGAGCGTGAGTTCGAAGCCTGCTTCGGCGGCAGCTTCCTGTGCGGTTTGCAAGGTGGTGCCGGCGCGCACGGTGAGTGTGGCCGAGGCGGTGTCGATTTCTTCAATGCCCGTGAGCCGTTCGAGCGACAGCGCGATATCGGTCGCGCGTGCAATCGCGCCGCCGGCGAGGCCTGTCATGCCACCCTGCGGCACCACCGGTTGATGCGCCGCGTGGCAAATGGCCAGCGCGCGCGAGACTTCTTCCGTGCTGTGCGGCAAAAGCAGCGCAGCGGGACGTGTCGGATCGTGGCGTGTCCAGTCGGTCATCGCGCGTTCGCCGATCTGCTCGCCGACGCGCACCGCGTCCGCACCGAGCGCGGCACGCAGCGCGTCGAGTGTTGCGGAAAGCGACGCCGCGCTGTGGGTTGCGCTGCTGCCTGCGTTGCCGCTTGCGCTACTTGCCGCACCGTTTGCCGAACTGGTATCTGTCATGCAGTGGTTCCTTGTGTTCCTTGCGTCCCTTCAACTGCCGCTTTCTTCCGATAACCCATCGAATCGTTGATGCGCCCGAGGATGTAGTCACCCGCCGCGACCGGTTGGTACTTGAGGTCGGTGTCGCTCGTGCCGAGCTCACGCGGATCGACCATCGCACCATAGGTGGGATCATAAAACGTCGCGATCGAATAGCGCTCGCGCCCCGACTCATTGATCACGCGATGCAAGGTGGAGCGGAAGCGGTCATTGGTCCAGCGCGCCAGCAGATCGCCGACGTTCACGACGAAGCTGCCTTCGATCGGCGGCGCATCGACCCACGTATCGTTGGCGATCTCACGTACCTGCAAACCGCCCACTTGATCCTGCCACAGCAAGGTAATGCAGCCGTAGTCGGTATGCGGCGCGACGCCGAACTGATCCGCGTCCGACTGGGGCGGTTGCGGCGGATAGTAGACCATCTGCGTGCGCTGCATCCGCTTCGTATAGCGCGGCGCGAAGAAATGCTCGTCGACGCCGAGACTCACCGCCACCGCCCGCAGCAGATCGGCGCCGCACGCGGCAACCGCTTCGTAATAACCGTAAAGCGCGGGCCGCAGTTCAGGCATGAAATCCGGCCAGTTATTCGGTCCACGCAACGCCTGGCCCGCGCGCACATCGGGATCGTCTTCCGGCAACTCGAGACCGATGCTGAAGAACTCCTTGTAGTCGGGGCGCTTGGCCTGATACATGGTGGCGTCGCCTAGCGCGTTGAAACCGCGATGCCTTTGATTGACCGCCGCGCGCCGCTTCGTCTCCACTGGAAACGCAAAGAACGTGCGCGCCGCCTGTTCGGCTGCATCGATTGCCGCTTGCGGCACGCCGTGATTCACGATGTAGAAGAAGCCGATCGTCGTGCACGCTTCGCGGATTTCGTGCGCCACGCGTGTCAAAGCCTGGGGGTCGCCGGCGCGCACGCCGGCAAGATCGATGATCGGAATGCGGGTCACGGGCATTGCATTGCTCCCTGAAAGGCCGGCCAATTCAACTGACGAAAGAGGCGTCCGGATGACTCGCGACAAGCTCGCGCGCCTCATGCATCCCAGTTGTATATACCGCCAAAAGCGTACCCGCAAGTTGCTTCGCGGGGCTTCACGTAAGGGCTTTTCTCTACTCGCGCGTTTATTTATTTCGCGCGAAAACTGCGGTATATACTGCCTCGCATGGCTCGCGCAGGGCCTCCTGACGAACCGCTTTCGCGCGACACCGCTTTGCCAACCGGAGAATCCCATGAGCATCCTTGCAGGCTGGAAGTGTCGTTTGGTCATGCTGGCGCTGTGCGCCGCAAGCGTCACCGCCCACGCGGAAGACCAGCTCGCCAAAGTGAAGAAAGCAGGCGAACTGGTCGTCGGCACCGAGATGCAGTTCGCGCCCTTCGACTTCCTTGAAAACGGCCAGCAAGCGGGCTTCAATAAGGATCTGTTCGCCGAGGTCGGCAAGGAATTGGGCGTGAAGGTGCGCTTCATCGACCTGCCGTGGCCAAGCGTGCTGCCGGGTCTCGAAGCCGGCAAGTTCGACATGGTGGGCGGCCCGCTGACGGTCACCAAAGCGCGCATGGAACGCTACACGTACACCCTGCCGATCGCGGACGCCACCGACGCGCTGCTTAAGCGAGCCAACGACGCCTCCGTCAAGCAATCGTCAGATATCGCCGGCAAGACTGTCGGCGCGGGCAAAGGCTCGGCCCAGCTCGACCAGTTGAAGGCCTACGTGGCCACCTTGCCGAAGCCGCCTGAAATCCGCGAGTACGTCGACAACAATCAGGCTTATGCCGATCTCGCCGCCGGCCGCATCGCGGCGGTCGCGAACTCCATGACCAACATCGCGTACGTCGCCAAACAGCGTCCCGAAGCCTTCGCCGTGGTACAGCCGCCGTTCGGCGCGAAAGTGTACTTCGCGTATTGCCTGCGTAAAGATGCGGACAGCAAGCCGCTCGCCGACGCCTTCAATGCCGCGCTCGTGAAAATGCACAACGACGGGCGTCTCGCGGCCCTGCAGAAAAAGTGGTTCGGTGTCGCAATGGATGCGCCGACCACGATGCCCGCGCCGAACTATTGATGCACTGACGGTTTGATGTTTTGCAGCACGCGTTCCTGATGCACGCGATGCGGACCGCTCGACGAGCCGCATCGTCCTCCCCGTTCTAGCGAGTGCGACGCTTATGTTCAGCACAACCGTCTTCCTCCAGGGCTTGCCGCTGCTGCTGCATGCGGCGCTCGCCACTATCGGCATTTCGCTGACCGGTCTCCTGATCGGCTTCTTCGTCGCAATCGGCGTGTGTGCTGCGCGCCTCTCGCCGAAGCGCGCCGCGCGCATGTTCGGCGGCGCCTACGTGTTCTTTTTTCGCGGCGTGCCGATGCTGGTGCAACTGCTGCTGGTGTACTACCTGCTGCCGTTCGCCGGCATCAATGTCTCACCCATCGTCGCGGCGGTGAGCGCCGTGTCGCTGTGTTCCGCCGCCTATATCGCCGAGATTCTGCGCGGCGGTTTCCTCAGCATTCCGCCGGGCCATATCGAAGCCGCGCGCATGCTCGGGCTTTCCCCGTTCGACATGCTGCGGCGCATTCTGGTGCCACAGGCGTTCCGGTTGACGCTGCCCTCGCTCGTCAATGAAATGGTGCTGCTGATCAAGGCTTCGTCGCTGATCTCGGTGGTGGGCGTGGCCGAATTGACGCGCACCGCGCAGAACATTGCCGCCAGTACTTATCGGCCGCTCGAAGCCTACCTCGCCGCCGGGCTGATTTACTTCGTGATCTGCGGAAGCCTGGCGCTCGTCGCGCACGCCGCTGAATACCGCTTGCAGCATGCCTGACCGACCCTGAGCTTGACATTGAAATAAGCCATGCAAAAGCTCGACCCCACCGTCATCACGCACAACCTGCAGCCAATCGCCGCCGGTCTCGCGACCACGCTCGGCACCTGGGCCGCGGGCGTGGCAATCGGCATCCTGATCGGCTTTCTGATCGCCGTGCTACAGCTCTTTTGTGGACGCTGGGTGCGCGGCGTATTGCGCTTTTATATCGAACTATTTCGCGGCACGCCGTTTCTGGTGCAACTGTTTTTGCTGTACTACGGCGGCCCTTCTTTCGGCCTCACGCTCGAACCGATGACGGCCGGCGTGCTCGGCTTAGGTCTTTATGGCAGCGCGTATTTCGCCGAAGCCTTTCGCTCGGGCTTTCAATCGGTGCCGCCTGGCCATCTCGAAGCGGCATCCTGTCTCGGACTCACCCGCTGGCAAGCTGTCCTGCGCATTCAGGTGCCACAAATGCTGGTGCTGATCGTGCCCGCGCTGACCAACCTGATTATCGTGCTGAGCAAGGAAACCGCGGTGTTGTCGATCGTCACCGTGCCCGAGCTCACGTTCGTGCTGACCGGCATCGGTTCGGCCACTTTCGCTTTCGTCGAGACGCTGCTGGTGTTGTGCGTGTGCTATCTCGCGCTGGTCGAACTGACCTCGCGCGTGGGCATGTGGGCCGAAACCCGCATCGCGCGCTTCATGGCATGAACGGAAATCCAGACCATCCTATGAACGCCATCGCCGACATGCCCTCTTCCGCGACCAACACTGCCTTCGCTACGCCGCCAGGTGCAGCGCTGATCGAAGTGCGCGACCTGCGCAAGCGTTTTGGTGAAGTCGAAGTGCTGCGCGGCGTCGATCTCGAGATCGCCCGCTCGGAAGTGGTCTGCATCATCGGCCCGTCGGGCTCGGGCAAGAGCACGTTGCTGCGCTGTCTCGCCGCACTCGAAACGTACGATCAGGGCGACGTGCGTATCGAAGGCGAACTACTCGGCTATAGCGAGCGCAATGGAAAGCGCGTAAGGGCGTCGCAAAGCGAGATCAATCGTGTGCGGCGCAACGTCGGCATGGTGTTTCAGCAATTCAATCTATGGCCACACATGACGGCGCTCGGCAATGTGATGGAATCATTGCTGCGCGTGCGCCATCTGTCGCGTGACGAAGCGCGCCGCCGCGCCAACGCGATGCTGGAAACAGTCGGCCTCGCGCACAAAGGCGATGCCTACCCGTCGAAGCTCTCGGGTGGCCAGCAGCAGCGCGTTGCAATTGCACGCGCGCTTGCGATGGAGCCGCACATCATGCTGTTCGACGAGCCGACCTCGGCACTCGATCCCGAACTGGTCGGCGAAGTGCTGCAGGTCATGAAGCAGCTCGCGCGCGACGGCATGACGATGGCCGTGGTGACGCACGAAATGGGCTTTGCCGCGCAGGTCGCCGACAAGGTGATGTTCATCGACCAGGGGCGCATCGCCGTACAAGGCAAACCGCGCGAAGTTTTTCATGACGAAGGACAGCCGCGTTTGCGGCAGTTCCTGCAAAACTACTTCGATCGCAACGCCTTCTGGGCGCGCGGCTCTGACGATGCGGAGCCGGTATGAATCTGCACCGGTGCTCCCATGGTTCGCCTGGTTCGCGTGATTTGTCCATTTCGCGCGAACTGTAGCGCAAGGGCCGCCGATGTCCTCCACCGTTCGCAGCAAAGCTCACGACCACCCGTCTGCCGCGGCGATAAAAGCCACGCGCCTGGCTAACGACGCACCGGCCGCCCGCTACGAACAGGTCAAAAGCCATATCCGCCAGATCATCGAATCGGGCGCGCGGCAAGCGGGTGAGCGTCTGCCGTCCGAGCTGGACCTGGTCGCGACACTCGGCGTGTCGCGCATGACCGTGAATCGCGCGCTGCGCGAACTCGCCGATGAAGGTCTCGTCACCCGCGTGTCCGGCGTGGGCACTTTCGTCGCGCAAACCAAGCCGCAATCGACGCTGCTGATGATCGCCCATATCGGCGACGAGATCCGCTCGCGGGGTCACGAATATAGCTACGACACGATCCTTTCGCAACGCGAAACCGCACCGGTGACGGTGTCGAACGCTTTGGGGCTTGCACCCGGCGCTTCGGTGTTTCATGTGATTTGCGTGCATCGCGAGAACGGTTTGCCGGTGCAGCTCGAAGACCGCTACGTCAATCCGGTCACGGCGCCTGACTTCCTGAAACAGGATTTCTCCACGACGAGGCCGTCCGAGTATCTGTTCGAGACCGTCCCGGCGCACGACGTGGAGCATATCGTTGACGCGAGTCTGCCGACGCGCGCCGAAGCAGAGTGGCTGGAGATTCGTGCCGATGATCCGTGCCTGACGCTGATGCGCCGCACATGGACGAGCGGCGTTGCGGTCACGTTCGCGCGCTTCGTGCACCCGGGTTCGCGGTACCGGCTGGGTTGCCGATTCACGCCGGATCTGTCGCAGCGCCAGGGCTAGCGGCGCGAACGCCGCGCCCTCGCCCGCGACTTGCCACTCACACGTTGCCCGCCAGATGGAAACGCGACGCCGGATGCCACAACTGCACCGACGTCGCCACATCGGCGCCCACCCACGTGCGGCGCCATAGCTGCAGGCAGGGTTCACCGATATCCATCATCAGATGCCGCCGCACATATGCGTCGGGCTTCTGCGCATAGATGCGAAACTCCGCGCGCTGGATCGGCGCGAGCCGCACCATGTAGTGATTCGGTGTCTCGACGGTGAAGTCCTGTTGCAGGTAGTCAGGGAATACCTTCGGATTGACGTAGCGATCCTCGTATTGAATCGGCTCGCCTTCTTCGCTGTGCACGATGCACGAGTGAAACGCCGGGCCGCCGGCGAGACCGAGCGCTTCGAGCGCGTGCGGATCGTCGCTCGGTTCGAGCGTCAGCACACGCGCTGAATGACGATGACCGCGCGCGGCGATTTCGTCGGCGATATTGCGGATTTCAAGCACCGTCGATTCATAGCGCTGCGGCGCGACGAACGTGCCGGAGCCTTGCACACGCGTCAGCACGCGTTCGGTGGTGAGTTCACGCAGCGCGCGCGATACGGTCATGCGCGCAACGCCGAATTCCTTGACCAGTTCCGTTTCGGATGGGATCAAGCCGCCTGGCTTCCAGTCCCCCTCGCTGATGCGCCTGATCACATAGCGCTTGATCTGCTCATAGGCGGGCATCGCCTTGGCGGGTGTCTCATGGGTACGATCAGGGCGGTTCTGCGTGTCTGCGGTTTGCGCGTTTGTAATAGTGTTCACGTCGACCTCGTGGGTGGTACGCGGATGGTACACGGGTGGTACACGGGTGGTACACGTCAGGCCGGTTCACCGGCGGGTAAGCCCGCTCACCGGCGTTGTCTCCGTCAATCCAGGTGCATCAAACTCAAGTGCATCCATTCAGGCCCGGCAACTGAGTCCTTCAACCTGCGTGGGCAGCCGCCCGGCCGTCGTTGGCCGCCGGGTCGGCGCCGACCTTGCCCGTCGTGGCCACGCTCGTCAGGTTCTCCAATGCGGCAAGACCTGCGCCGCTGACTGAAGCGTCCAGCCCGGGCCGAATATTACCCGGGTTTGGCAGCGGTGGCGGTGTTTCATCGGCGATCATGCGAAACGCGATCGTCATGTCGTCCGCGAGCGGCCGGTCGTCGCGATAGGTGGGCACGACGCGGCGCACGCGTTGCCAGAGCGCGTCAGTGTGCGGTGCGCGCGGTGCATCGACGCTTTGCAGATCGTAAGCCTGCGCCGCCGCCAGCAATTCGATTGCGATGATACGCCCGGCGTTGTCGACGATCTCCAGCGCTTTCAGCGCAGCGGGCGTCGCATGGCACAGGTGGTCCTCCTGCAAGCCGGATGTGATGCCGCCGTCGAGGCTCGCGGGCATCGCGAGGCGCCGGTTCTGGGCGACCAGCGAGGCCGCCGTGTACTGCGCGATCATGAAGCCCGAACAGGTGCCACCCGGCTCCGCGAGAAACGCCGGCAAGCCGCTCACGAGCGGATTGACGAGACGGTCGAGGCGCCGCTCGGCCATTGCCGCGACTTGCGCGATCGCGGTGGCGAGGCTGTCCATCGCCAGTGCGATCGACGCTCCCACCGCGTGCGCCTGCGAATAGACACGCGGGTTTTCCGGCGTGCCGGCGACGATCGGGTTGTCGGTAATCGATGCGAGCTCGCGGTTGAGCACTTCGGCGGTCGCGGTCAGGACGTCGCGCGCGGCGCCGTGCACGTGCGGAATGGTCCGCAAGCTCAACGGGTCTTGCGTGCGCTGGCCGACTACCGCAGCGAGGATGCCGCTGTCCGCGAGCGCCGTGCGCATCCGTTCGCCGACCAGGCTCAGGCCGGGCGAGATGCGCAATGCCAGCGATTCGGCATCGAATGCGGCGAGCTGGCCACGCAGATTCTCAAAGCTCATCGCGGCAACCACGTCACACCAGTCGAGCAGCTGCTCGGCGCGCGCCAATGCCAACGTCGCGAGACCGGTCACGCAAGGCGTGCCGTTGACGAGGCTCAGGCCTTCTTTTGCTTCAAGCACCAGGGGTTCGAGCCCGAGCATCTGCAACGCGTCGCGCCCTTTGAGCCGTTCGCCGCGATAGCGCACATAGCCTTCGCCGATACATACCAGCGCAATATGCGCCATATGGCTCAGATAACCGACCGAGCCGAACGTCGGCACGTCGGGCAGGCAATCGGCGTTGATCAACGCGACGAGCCGGTCGACGACTTCGAGGCGAATCCCCGAATGTCCGTGTGCATAATTGTTGACGGCCGCCACCATGATCGCGCGCGTTTCAGCCGCACCGAGCGGCACGCCGACGCCGACTGCATGACTCATCAGGATGTTGCGCGACAGCGTGTGCTGCTCGGACGGCGACACGATCACGTCGCACAATGCGCCGACGCCCGTATTCACGCCGTACGCGCGAATGCCGCGCGCGACGATCTGCTCGACCAGTTCGCGCGACGCGGCAACCCGTGCACGCGAATTGGCGGAAAGCTCAAGCGGTTCGCCAGCAGCAACCGCTGCGACCTGACGCCAGTTGAGAGAACAATCGGAACGGATCACGGCCATGATAGTGCGCTGCCCGGTGAAGTGACGAGGGGGTGACCAGCTCATGCTGATCGATTAGTTAGTCGTGCGATCCTGGTGGCTTGACACGAATTGACGGAAACGGTCCGACTTGCATTCGACGAACACTTCGTCCGGCGTACCGTCCGCTTCGACCTGACCCTGATGCAGGAACATCACGCGATTCGACACATGGCGCGCGAAACCCATCTCATGCGTGACAACCAGCATGGTGCGGCCTTCTTCGGCGAGCGACCGCATCACACGCAGCACTTCGCCAACCAGTTCGGGGTCGAGCGCCGAGGTCGGTTCGTCGAACAGCATCACCTTCGGATGCATCGCCAACGCGCGCGCGATCGCCACACGCTGCTGCTGGCCGCCGGACAAATGTGCCGGATAGTGACCGCGTTTTTCCGCAAGACCGACTTTCGCGAGCAGTGCTTCCGCTTCTTCAACCGATTCGGCGCGGCTGCGCTTTTGTACGCGCATCGGCCCTTCGACCAGATTCTCCAGCACGGTCATATGCGACCATAGATTGAAGTTCTGAAACACCATGCCGAGTTGCGAACGCACACGATCCACCTGGCGGCGGTCGCTGGGTTGCAGCTTGCCATCGCCGCGCCGCTTCATTTTCAGCTCTTCGCCACCGAGCGCCACCGAGCCGTCATCCGGCGTTTCGAGCAGATTCAGGCAGCGCAGAAAAGTGCTCTTGCCGGAGCCGCTCGCGCCGAGAATCGAAATCACGTCGCCTTGATGGGCGTCGAGGGAAATGCCTTTGAGCACGTGGTGGTCGCCGAACGACTTATGGATGTTCTTGACCGACAGTGCAACGGGTGCCGTAGCGTTCATGGGATTCTCCAGATTCTGCAAGATGTGCGATCGTTCAGGGCGCGGCGCGGCGCGCTTCAGTCGTGGCTGAAACCGGCCGGCTCGGCGAGCTTTGCATGGGCGCCGCACGCAGATGGCGCGACAGACGTACCTCGAGGAACCCGAGCAAACGCACGATGACGAAATTCAGGAACAGATAGATCAGCGCGGCACAGATGAATACTTCCGTGGTGCGATACGTTTGCTGAATGATCTGCTGCGCGACGCCGGTCACTTCCCACACGGTGACAAGACTGGCGAGCGCGGTCGATTTGACGAGCAACACGGCCTCAGTCGAATATGCGGGCAAACACTGGCGCAAAGCAATCGGACCGATCACGCGGCGCAGCAGCGCGAAACCCGACAGGCCGATCGAATAACCCGCTTCGATCTGACCGACCGGCACGGCCATCAAACCACCGCGGATAATCTCAGCGGTATATCCGGCGGTGCACAGCGCCAAGGACAAAACCGCGCACATGTACGGCTCGCGCAACACCGGCCACAGAAAGCTCTCGCGAATCACGCCGAACTGGCCCATGCCGTAGTAGACGAGGAACATCTGGATCAACAGCGGCGAGCCGCGAAATACGAGGATATAAGCGCGCGCGAAGCGATTCGGCAGCCAGTGCGGCGACACGCGCATCGTGACGATCACGAGTGAGAGCAAGCCACCGAGAATCAGCGAGCAGAAGAACAGCCCGAGCGTGGTCGGCACAGCCGCAACCAGTTGCCGCAGCGTGTCGAGCAGGAAATCGAAGTCGAAATGCATGATGTCCGGTCCTCGTCAGTTGCGCGCGAAGTTGCGCTTGAAGGATCGGCCCACGCGCGCTTCAGCGCGGTTGAAGATCCGGTTCGAGATGCTGGTCATCAGCAGATACAGCGCACCGCCCACCACGAAGAACGTGAAGTACTGATGCGTCGAACCCGCCGCCACCTGACTGGTGCGCAGCAGTTCGGCCAGACCCGTGACGGAAATCAGCGCCGAGTCTTTCAGGCTCAGTTGCCAGACATTGCCGATGCCCGGCAAGGCGAAACGCAACACTTGCGGAATCAGAATGCGGCGCGCCATCGTCATGGTGGGCATGCCGATCGAACGCGCCGCCTCGAGCTCACCGCGCGATACCGCGAGCACCGCCGAGCGATACACCTCGGCCTGATACGCGCCGGAAATCATGCCGACCGCGAGTGCGCCGACCACGAATGGCGGCACGCCGACAAAGCCGTCGGCGCCGAACCATTGACCAATCGTGGTCACGAGTGTCGAACCGCCGAAATAGAACAGATAGATGACGAGCAACTCAGGCACGCCACGAAAGACGGTGGTGTACACATCGCCGATCACGCGCAGCGTCCGAAAACGCGACAGCTTGGCCGCCGCGATCAGCGCGCCGAACACGGCGCCGACCGCGAGCGCCGCCAGCGTGAGTGCGACCGTCATCAATGCCGCAAGCAGCACCACGCCACCCCAGCCTTCCGGCCCGAAGCCGAGCATCTCTATCAGAGCCATTCCCAACCTCTCATCCATTACAGCGGATCGAACCAGCCGGCAGGCGCGATTCTTCACGCCACGCCTGCCACACCATCTGAGCGCTCAGGCGAATCAAGGCGTGACGTCGGTCTTGAACCACTTGGCCGAGAGCTTCTTGACGGTGCCGTCGGCGAGCGCGGCGCTGATCGCGGTATCGAACTTCGCTTTCAGGTCGGCGTCCTGCTTGCGGAATGCGAGGCCTTCACCCGGTCCCCAGATCGGACCGCCGATCTTCGGGCCGGCCATGACGATCGACGCAGCGTCTTTCTTGTCGATGTTGGCGGCGTAGTAGGTCACGTCGTCGAACGAGGCGTCGATGCGGCCATTGGCCAGATCGAGGTCGCGCTCGGGCGACGTCTTGTAGACGCGGATCGTGGCGACGTCCTTGAAGCCGTCGTTGATGAACTTGGTGTAGACCGTGCCCGACTGAATGCCGATGGTCTTGCCCTTCAGTTGCTTGCGCAAGGCGTCGACGGTGGGCTGGTCGGCTTTCGGATCGCCCGACAGTTTGACGACGCCTGCGCTCGGCACGGCCTTGGGCAGCACTTTCGCGTCAGTCACGGCGAACGTGGCCGGCGTGGCCGCGTACGGCCTCGAGAACGCGATGATCTTTTCGCGCTCCGGCGTGATCGAGATCGCGTCCATCAGCACATCGAACTTGCCGGCTTGCAGACCGGGGATCATACCGTCCCAGTCTTGCGCCACGAGGTTGCACTGCAGCTTGATGCGCTCGCACAGGTTGGCGACCAGTTCAGGTTCGAAGCCACCCAGCTTGCCGCCCGGCAAGGTCAGGTTCCACGGTGCGTAACCGCCTTCTAGCGCGATCGTCACCGTCTTCCAGTCTTTAGCCTGCACCGGTGCCGCGAAAATCGTCGCGGCACCGAGAACGGCGCCCATCAATGCTTTTGCTAACGTCGTGCGCTTCACTTTCACGTCGAAACTCCTTTGATAGAGGAAACCGTCGAGCTGGATTTTTAACTGCCATTGAATTTGTATAGACAAGTCTGCATGAGTCAAAAAGCAGTCGCAAGAGGATTTGTTCGAAATCGCCGAAATCATCGGGTAAGCCCCTATGAATTGCCGCGCGACAAGGCTTTTAAGGGAGTTCTGAACGTGAAAAGACAATGCACCACGCTCGACCGGGTGCATCAGCGTGGTGCGTTTTGTCTAGACAGGTTGGTGCTTGAGAGGTTGACGCGCCTCGAACTGGCGCATTGCGCGGCCTACCAGATGAACGGTACGAAGCGGTAACGCACGCGTGAGGTGTAGGCGGTGTAGCCATCGAGTTGCTCTGCCAGTACGCGCTCCTCGCGCACCGCGCGCCAGCCGATACCGATCACCAGCAGCGGCACGCAGGCAAGACCCCACCACGAGCCCAGCAGCAATGGCGTGCCGACGAACAACAGCAGCGCGGCCGAATACATCGGATGACGGACATGGGCATAGGGGCCGGTGTCGATAACCTTGTGACCGCGGCTTGCCTGGATCTTCACGACCGGCGCGGCAAAGCTATTGGCCTGGAACACGAAACGGCACATGAAGACGCAGAGGAAGATGCAGAGCGAGCCGAGGCTCACCAGCCATACCGGCAGCGGCGCCGACCAGTGATAGCGCATCGCGTCGAGCGCCATCAGGACGAGCCAGGCGGTCCACATCAGCGCCACGCCGACCATGAAGAAGCGGTCCCAGCGGCTTTGCTGCGCCTGAACGATCGGCGCGAGACGCTCGGCAAGGAGGCCCGGGTCGTAGCGTGCCAGCCAGAGGCCAACCCACAAACTCAATCCGCCCGTCTCGATCAGATACCACCAGCCGGCAGGCCATGCGAGGGTACCGGCGGCGCCGAACAACAGCGCGCCCATGCATATCAGCCAGGCCACCGTTTGCAGAATGAGGCGCGTGATCATGATGGGTTCGTGGCGCTCGCTGATGGTCGTTGGTGGTTATTGCTGGTTATAGGTGCCCGTTGCGCTCTCGTCTCAGACTGGGCCCGCCGCCGGTGAGCGCAAGCGCCCGAATACTTCCGCAATGTCGATGTCGCCCGTGTTCAGACCGAATTGATCGCGCAGGCAGGCTGCAAGTTCATCTGCGTTCTTTAGCTGCCGTTCGCTGATGAGCTGGCCGTCCGCGGCGCGTTCGTTCAGTTGGTCGTTGAGCAGGGTCAGGCGCGATTCTGCGAGAACCCGGCAAACGATCAGGTTGCTCAGGAAGACAGAGTCCGGCGCGGTCGAGGTGTACCAGTTCGAGGTCTCGTAATCGATCCATTCGACCGGATGCAGATCGAAACGGTAGACGCGGGCCCAGCTTTCATCGCGGGATTGAACTTCAAGGCAGAGCGCGTCGTGCGAGGCATCGGACAGACGGAACGTGCCCAGTTGCGAGGGCTGCGCAGTACCCGCGATCAGGCGCAGCGGCGCTGTTAGCGTCACGCTGCCGAAACCGACATCGGCGATCCATGCTTCGCTTCCCAGGTCGACGCGCAGGACCATATGCGTACGAGGGGGAATTGCGTCGGATTCGCGGCCCCACAGAACTCGACCTAATAGCGGCGTGACGTTGAAGCCTAATTGAGTCAGGACGTTCGCGAAGAGCGCATTCTGTTCGAAGCAGTAGCCACCGCGGTGTTGAGTGATCAGCTTGTGTTCGACCGACTCGATATCGAGTTTGACCGCGCGGCGCGTGAGCGGATTCAGGTTCTCGAAGGGAATCGATCTGGGGTGCAGCTTATGGAGTTCCTGAAGTACTTCCAGCGTCGCCGCGCGAGGTCCTTTGTAGCCCAGGCGGGTGAAGTAATTGTCCAGATTCACTGTGTGTGACATCGGTGTCGTCCCGGTATGGTTTTGGGCGTGAGGCATTTCAGGGCTTTACATAACAGCGAGGCTTCGGAAGATGATCATAGCTTCTTTTGTTGCCTGCCCCAGGAGTGCGCCCCCTTGTCTTCGTAGTCGCCCGTCCGGGTCTATTGGCGCCGCCCCTCTACGGCGCGGCGGCTACTTCAGAAAACACCCGATGCTCCGGAGCTGGTTCGATCCGATCGAAACCATGCTAAAACATTACACTTTAATTCCATTTAAATTACATACAAACAACCTTTAGTAGCAGTACGTAAAGCTCAGAATTACACATCAGTAATATTGATGCGAATCGTTCTCATTTGTGTTGACGCACCTATTCCGCATGCGTACGATCTCGCCATCTACTGCATCCGGCGTCGCGAACCGATGCGGTAAGTCGCAGGCACGCAGTGATGTAATGCCTCGATCAGTCGATACAACACAAATAAGGATTTCGATGAAGTTCGCCCAATCAACAGAACCCGCCGGCCAGGCGCGTTCGCTTCGCGACTCCGCCGCGCGTGCCAGCGCCATGCGCCGCTCGCGTTTGCCCTCGATGCGCCACGCCGCGCTCTGCACGGCTTTCGCCTGGGCCGCGTTGACTGCCGGCACCGCAATGGCTGACGCCAATCCCGATGCCGCACCGGAAGCGCCGGAAGCCGACCTGAACATCAAGGCGACTGAAACGAATCAATGGACCGGCTTCTGGAATCGCTCGACGATGCTCGGCGACATCGGCGGTCTGCGCCCCTGGCTCGGCAAATACGGCGTGACGTTCGCGCTCACCGAAACCAGTGAAGTACTCGGCAATGTCCGCGGCGGCCTCGCGCGCGGCGCGGACTACGACGGTCTCACGACAGCAACCGTGCAAATGGATACGCAAAAAGCGTTCGGTTTGCCAGGTGGTCTCTTCAACGTCAGCGCCTTGCAGATCCACGGCGCCAACCTCAGCGCCAACAAGCTGGGCACGCTGAATACGGCGAGCGGCATCGAAGCCCAGGACACCACTCGTCTGTGGGAGTTGTGGTATCAGCAGTCGTTCCTGAACAAACGCGTCGACGTCAAGGTCGGTCAGCAAAGTATCGACCAGGAATTCATCACCAGCACGAACTCGGCGTTGTTCGTGAACACGATGTTCGGCTGGCCCGCGCTACCGTCGTATGACATGCCTAACGGCGGTCCCGCTTATCCACTGGCCGATCTCGGCGTGCGCGTGCGCGGACAGATCACACCTTCGTTGACGGCGCTTGCCGGCGTATTCGACGGCGATCCGCTCGGTAACAATCCGAACAATAAGAGCGGCACCAACTTCAACCTGCATAACGGCACGCTGTTCATCGGCGAGTTGCAGTACGCGATCAACCAGCCGGCCGACGGCGAAATGGTCGGCATGGGCGGCGGCGGTTTGCCGGGCACCTACAAGGTCGGCGTCTGGTACAACAACGGCAGCTTCGCCGATCAGCGCTTCGACAACACCGGCCTCTCGCTGGCGAACCCGGCAAGCACCGGCGTTGCGCAGAATCATCACGGCGACTACAGCTTCTACGCGGTAGCCGACCAGATGATCTGGCGCCCGGATCCGGACGAGCCGCGCAGCCTCAACGTCTTCGCGCGCGTGATGGGCGCACCGGGTGACCGCAACCTGGTGAGTGTCGCCGCCAACCTCGGCATCGTGCTGAAAGCGCCGTTCGCCGGCCGCGACAACGACAGCGCCGGCATCGCGCTCACGTACATCAAGATCGGCAACCACGTAAATGGTCTCGATCAGGATAACCTGGCATTCAGTGGCGGCCCGTACGGCGTGCGCACCAGCGAAACCACGCTCGAAGCGACCTACCAGTATCAGGTCAACCCGTGGTGGCAGTTGCAAGCCGATGCGCAATACACGTTCAATGCCGGCGCCGGCCAGAACCCGAGCGATCCGACGCAACCGCTGCGCAATACGTTCGTCATCGGCGTGCGGACCAACATCACATTCTGATGCCGTTCCCAGCCATCACACACGCTCTAGCCAAATCGAATCCCATGCTTTCGATCATGACCGCAACCACCGCTTTGTGCGCAGGCACGGAGGCTCACTCATGAACAACCCCACGCGCCTTATTTCGCCGCGCGCCGCGCGGGCCCTGATTGCCGCAACCGTCAGCGCCGCTGCATTCGCGACGGCCGGCATTGCGCACGCTGAACCGCAAGGTTTCCTCGAAACCGTCAAGCATCACACCACGCTGATCAACACCGTGCCGGAAAACGGCGACCAGAACCCGTATGCGGTCGTGGTCGCACCGGTCACGGCCGGTACCGTCAAGCAGGGCGACGTGCTGGTCGGCAACTTCAATAACTCGACCAATCTGCAAGGCACCGGCAGCACGATCATCAACTATCACCCGGACACCAAACAGATGACGGTGTTCGCCACGGTGCCGCGCGATCTGAAGGAATGCCCGGGCGGCATCGGCCTGTCGACCGCGATGACGATGCTCAAGTCGGGCTACGTGATCGTCGGCAGCACGCCGAGCAATGACGGCACCACCGGCACCAAAGGCGCCGGCTGCCTGATCGTGATCGATCCGAACGGCAAGGTCGCGTCGACCATCAGCAGCCCGAACATCAACGATCCGTGGGGCAACATGGCGGTCGTCGACAACGGTACGAGCGCGACGCTCTTCGTCAGCAACGCCGGCTTCGGGGTGGGCGGTGCGGATGGCAATCCGCCGGTGTTCAAGCAGGCCACCGTGCTGCGTCTGGACCTCGACGTGCCTACGGCCAAGCCGCCGGTCTTGAAGAAGGAAACCGTGATCGGCAGCGGCTTCGGCGCGCAGGCTGATAAGGGCGTGTTCCTCGTCGGCCCGACCGGCCTCGCGCTGTCGGGCGATCAGAAACTGCTGTACGTATCCGATGCAATCGGCAACCGCGTCACCGAAATCGACGATCCGATGACGCGCGACACCAGCGCGGGCGTGGGCCGCCAACTAACCGCCGACGGCTTGCTGCATCGCCCGCTCGCGATGGTCACAGCGCCTAACGGCCACCTGCTCGTCACCAATGCACTGAACGGCCAGATCGTCGAAATCGATCCTGCTACCGGCAAGCAACTCTACGCACGCTGGATCGATACCGACAAGGCGCAATCGCCCCCGGGCAACGGCGACCTGTTCGGTCTCGCAATGACCCCGGAAGGCGACGGCTTCTACTACGTGCAGGACGACGTAAACACGCTGGTGCTGGCCAAATAAGCGATGCAAGTCAGCGGCGCAGGCAGGGAAGGCAAACCAGCGGCGCAAATAAGCGAAGCGAACCCGGCCTCAGAGCCGGTCGCAAACCCGGCACATCCCACGGCCAACTGAAGGTGAAGTAACCATGGCAAACGATCAACCCCCGCGGCCCTCACGGCGCGGATTTCTGAAGGCCGGCAGTGCGGCGGTCGCAGCGGGCGCGAGCCTCGGTGCGACCGGCGTCGCCCAGGCCGCGCTTGGCAAGACACCGGCGCACAACGCCGATCCGCAGATGGCGGTCGAGCCGTTCTACGGCCTGCATCAAGGCGGCATCGTCACGCCGCAGCAGAGTCACACGTACGTTGCGGCGCTCGATCTCACGACCGACAAACGTGACGACGTGATCGCCCTGCTGCGCGCCTGGACCGACGCCGCCGCGCGTCTGACGCAAGGCGCCACGGCCGCACCGCTGCCGACAGGCACCGCGGCCAAAGCGGAGCTGGCCGACACCAGGATTGATACGCAGGTCGGCACGAAGGGCGATGCCAAGGCCGACAACACGGCCTACAGCCAGATCAACACCAAAGCCGCGCCCGATTCCGGCGACGTGCTCGGCTTAGGCCCATGCGGCCTGACGATCACGTTCGGTTTCGGCCCGGGTCTGTTCACGAAAGACGGCAAGGACCGCTACGGCCTCGCCGCGCGCCGCCCCGCCGCGCTCGTCGATCTGCCGCGTTTCAACGGCGATCAGTTGATCGAGCAGAAGACCGGCGGCGACCTGTTCATCCAGGCCTGCGCGAACGATCAGCAGGTCGCGTTTCACGCGGTCCGGCAATTGGCGCGTCTCGCGTACGGCACCGCAGCGATGCGCTGGGGCCAATCCGGTTTCCTGTCCGGTCCGCGCGGTCAGACGCCGCGCAATCTGATGGGCTTCAAGGACGGCACCAACAATCCGTCGACCGCGAAGCCGCAGTTGATGAACGAATTCATCTGGGCCGGCGCCACCGCCGACGCACCCTGGATGGAAGGCGGCACCTATACGGTGGTGCGGCGCATCCGCATCACGCTCGAACACTGGGACAACACCGAGGTGGATTTCCAGGAGCAGGTATTCGGCCGTCACAAGTACAGCGGCGCGCCGATCGGCAAGAAAAACGAGTTCGATCCGGTGGACCTGAAGGAAGAAGACAAGGACGGCAATCCGGTGATTCCGGAGAACTCCCACGTGCGCTTGTCGAATCAGGCGAGCAACAACGGTGCGCAGATTCTGCGCCGCTCGTACTCGTACAACGACGGCACGAATTTCTACATCGAGCGCTGGCCGCCATGGCGTCAGGAAACCGAGTACGACGCGGGCCTGATTTTCGTGGCTCACCAGAGCGACCCGCGTACCGGCTTCATTCCGATCAATGACAAGCTCGCGAAGTTCGACATGATGAACCAGTTCACGACGCACGTCGGCAGCGCGGTGTTCGCTGTGCCGCCGGGCGCGAAGCCGGGTTCGTATATCGGCGCAGGACTGTTCGAGACGTAATGCAAGCCGCGAAGTAAGCCGCTATGCCACGAGGCAAGCGGCATAGCGAAGACCAATAACATCATTAACGGATTTTAGGATCATGGCTCATTCCTGGTTTGGCACCCGCCTGCGCCTGCTCAGCAGCGCAGCCGCCCTCACGCTGGCGGCCTTCGCGACCGTGCCGTCGACGGCCCACGCGGCGTCGATCACGCTGTACAGCGCGCAGCACGAGCAGGTCGTCAATCTGCTGGCGAAAGACTTCGAGAAAGAGTCGGGTATTTCGGTGAAGATCCGCAGCGGCGAAGGCCCGGCGATGGCCGCGCAACTTGTCGCGGAAGGCACCGCCACGCCCGCTGACGTCTACTTCACGGAAAACTCGCCTGAGCTGATGCTGCTCGAAGAGAAAGGCCTATTGAGCCACGTGAACGACTCGACGCTCGCCACCGTGCCGGCGCGCTTCAATTCGCCGGGCGGCGTTTGGGTCGGCGTGACCGCACGCGAAAACGTGCTGGCCTACAACACGGCCAAGGTACAGGCATCGCAACTGCCGCAGTCGCTGTTCGATCTGGCCAAGCCGGAATGGAAAGGCAAGGTCGGCATTGCACCGAGCGACGGCGACTTCCTGCCGCTCGTGAGCGCCGTGCTCGCACTGAAGGGTGAAGCGCAAACCGTCGCATGGCTGAAGGGCCTGAAAGCCAACTCGCAGATTTTCGACGACGACGAAGGCGTGGTGGCAGCCGTCAATCGCGGCGGTGTCGCGACGGGTCTGATCAACAACTACTACTGGGCGCGTCTACACGCTGAAATCGGCGATGCGAAAACCCGCAGCGCGATCTATCACTTCGGCAACGGTGACGCCGGCGCGCTGGTGAACGTATCGGGCGCGGCGGTGCTGAAGTCCGCGCACAACACGGACGGCGCGCAGAAGTTTCTCGCGTATCTGGTCAGCGAACGCGCACAGAAGCTGATGGCGAACAGCCACGTCATGTTCGAATATCCGTTGCATGCAGGCGTCGCACCGGATCCGATCCTCAAGCCCTTCACTGAACTGAACCCGCCGGCGCTGACGATCCAGCAACTCGGCGACGACAGCCAGGCTGGCAAGCTGCTGCGCCAGGCAGGCTTGCTGTAATGAGCGATGCCGTGTCAGCCGGGCCTCCGGCTGTAAACCCCGCCCCGGCGCGCGCCCGTTTGCGCGCGCCGCGCGGTTTGTTTGCGGCAGCAGCACTCAGCGCTTTGCTGGTGTTGCTGCCGATTGCGTTTACCTTCTGGCGCGCGGCGAGCTTCGGTATCGACGAGGCGGTCGATCTGATCTTCCGACCACTGGTCGGCGAACTGCTGGTCAACACGCTGCTGATCACCGTGTCGACCACGCTCGTCAGCGCTGTCGTCGGCACGGCGGCCGCATGGTTTGTCGAACGCACGCATTTGCCGGGGCGTCGTATTTGGGCCGTGCTCACCGCCGCGCCGCTCGCGATGCCGGCCTTCATTTCAAGCTATGCATGGGTGTCGCTGAGCCTGGATCTGCAGGACTTCAACGGCGCGCTGCTGGTGCTGAGCGCCGCGTATTTCCCGCTCGTCTATCTGCCGGTGGCCGCGGCGTTGCGCAGTATGGACCCGGCGCTTGAAGAAAGCGCGCGCGCGCTCGGCTGCAACCGTTGGACCACCTTCATTCGTGTGGTGTTGCCGCAACTGCGCCCCGCGCTGCTCGGCGGCATGCTGCTGGTGGCGCTTGGCGTGCTGTCCGAGTTCGGCGCGTTCACGCTGCTGCGTTTTCGCACCTTCACCACGCAAATCTACGCGGAATACCGCACCAGTTTCGACGGCGGCGGCGCTTCATTGCTTGCGTGCCTGCTGATCGTGATCTGCCTGATCGTGCTGGCCTTCGAGTTTAGGGTACGCGGCGTGGCGCGTTATGAACGCGTCGATCGCGGGACACGTCGCGCGGTGTTGCGCTACGACCTCGGCGTCTGGCGCTGGATCGTCGTCGCAGGCTTCGCTGCGCTGGCGATCGCAACGCTCGGCGTACCGCTCGGCATGATCGGCTACTGGCTCACGCAACCGGGCGCGGCTGCCGTCACACCGGCCGACGTATCACCCGAACTGCTGTTCAACGCGACGATCTCGTCGCTCGGTTTCGGGCTCGCCGCCGCGCTGCTGACCACCTTGCTGGTCGTGCCGCTCGCTTTTCTGTTGGTGCGCTATCCGACGCGTTTCGCAACGCTGTTCGAGCGCACCGTTTTTCTGGCGCAAGGCATACCGGGGCTGGTGATCGCGCTGGCGATCGTGTCGCTGGCGGTGCATGCGCTGCAACCGCTCTATCAAAGCGCGACACTGCTGGTGATCGCGTACGCCATGCTGTTCATGCCGGTGGCCCTGGTCAGCGTGCGCGCCGCCTTCATGCAGGCGCAGCCGCGCCTCGAAGAGACGGCACGCGCCCTCGGCCTGACCTGGTCGCAGACCCTGTTTCGCGTAGTATTGCCGCTGGCGGGCCCTGGACTCGGCGCGGCGGCGGCGATGGTGTTCATCTCGGTCGTCACCGAGTTGAATGCAACACTGCTGCTGTCCCCCATCGACACGCGAACACTCGCGACCCAGGTCTGGGCCGACACCTCGACGATGGCGTTTGCCGCCGCAGCGCCCTATGCGGCGCTCCTCACCGGCATTTCGCTGTTCGCCTCCGGCCTCCTGTTCGCGTTGCTCGGTAAATCGGCTTTACTCGGCGAACGCAACTGAACGTCGCGCACCATCGCCCTGCTCCTAGACATCGGATTTTCATGAGCGAACTTCGTATCCGCGGACTGCAAAAATCGTTCGACGGCCATCCGGTGCTGCACGGCATCGATCTCTCCGTCGAGCGCGGCACGCTGCTCGCGCTGCTCGGACCGTCCGGCAGCGGCAAGACCACCTTGCTGCGCCTGTTGTGCGGCTTCGAACGCGCGGATAGCGGCAGCGTCGAAATCGACGGCCGCCGCGTTGCCGGCGACAACCTGCATGTGCCCTCCGAGCAGCGCCGCATCGGCTATGTGCCGCAGGAAGGCGCGCTGTTTCCGCATCTTTCCGTGGCGGACAATATCGTGTTCGGTTTGCCGCGCACGCAGCGCCGCGCACGTCATCGCGTAGCCGAGTTGCTGGAACTGGTCGGCCTGCCGGCGAATTTCAGCGCGCGCGCGCCGCAGCAACTGTCAGGCGGTCAGCAGCAGCGTGTCGCACTGGCTCGTGCGCTCGCGCCGTCGCCGACACTGGTGATGCTCGACGAGCCCTTCTCCTCGCTCGACGCCGCACTGCGGCTCGAAACGCGGCAAGCGGTGGCGAGCGCCCTGGCTGCGGCCGGCGCGACCGCGGTGCTCGTCACACACGATCAATCGGAAGCGCTGTCGCTCGGTCATGAGGTCGCCGTGTTGTGGAACGGCCGGCTGATCCAGACCGCGACACCGGAGACGCTGTACCGCAGGCCGGTGACGCGTGAACTCGCGTCGTTCGTCGGTGAAGCGGTGTTGTTGCCGGGCGTGGTCAAGCAGGATCGCGTGAACTGCGAGCTCGGTGATTTGCCGCTGTGCGAGCCGATGGGCAACGGTGCGGTCGACGTGATGGTCCGGCCGGAACAGATCCGTCTGCTGCGCGCCGAAGAAACGATGCCGAATGGCGTGGCGTCTTATGACGCCGTCGTGCAGGAGGTGATCTTTCAGGGGCAGGACGCAGGCGTTGCGCTGCAATTGCAGTCCGGTGCGCGAACGGTGGTGCGCGCTCGCGTACCCGGGTATCTGTCGCCGCGTCCGGGCGAACACGTGCGGCTCGCGGTGGATGGCGCGGTGACGGCTTATCCGCGATGAGCCGCGCGCTCAAGCCGCACGATTAAGCCACGCAGTCAGTTACGCGCTTAGGCAACGTCCTTCAGGGGGCGCCCATCGCAGCACCATCACGTCGGCAGCGCCGCCCCACGCGCCTGTGGCCGCAGTGACAAATCCTGCACCATCTGCGCGGCCAGATAATCACATGTCGGCCGGTCCGATTTGGCGCTGCGCGCCACCACGATTTCCAGCGGCGCGACCTTCGGCAAGCCTTGCGCTTCGCCGAGTATCGCCAGCCGCGGCGGCACGCTGCAACGCGTGAGCGCAATCACCGAAAGCCCCGCATCCACGGTTGCCACCAGTCCCATCAGGCTGGCGCTGCTAAACGCTGCCCGATAGCGGATACGCGCCCCGTCCAGCGCCGCCAGCGTATGCTGGCGCGCGACACAGCCCGGCTCATACAGCCCGACCGGCAAAGGCGACGCCGCCAGCACCGGCGTATCCACCGACGCCCCCACCCACACCATCGGCTCGCTGCGCACGAATTCGCCGCGCAATTTGCGATCGCGCGTGACGAAGGCGAGATCGATCTTGTTATCGGCCAGCATCGGCGCGAGCGACGTGCTCTGCGCGCAGACGATCTCGATCTCCACGTGCGGATACAGATTCGAAAAGCGCCGCAACACCGGCGACAGGAGCGACGACACGTAATCGTCCGGTGCGCCCAGCACCACGCGCCCGGTCACCTCGGGCCGCACGATCGCCGACCACGCCTCCTCATGCAACGCCAGCACACGCCGCGCGTATTCGAGCAGCGTATTGCCGGGCCGCGTGAGCGAGAGATTGCGCGTGGTGCGGGCAAACAGCGTGGTGCCGAGCATGGTTTCGAGCCGCTTGATCTGCATGCTGACCGCCGCCTGCGAGCGGTGCACGGTCGTCGACGCCTTCGTGAAACTGCCCGTTTCCACCACCGCGACGAAGGTGCGCAGCAAATCGACGTCGAATTCGGGGTGCATGATTTATCAATCCAGCTTATGGAATTACTCAATTTAATTCGTTTGTCCGTGCCATGCAAGCGGCGCAATACTTGTGACTCCACCTTATGTGACCCACTTCCGGAGCTGCTTCGCATGTCCCTCACCCAACGTCAACAAGGCGCTATTACGCTGGCCAGCGGCGGGCTTCTGATGGGCACGCTCGGCATCTTCGTCGAGGAAGCGCGGCTCGGCGCGCTGACGCTGGTGTTCTTTCGCTGCCTGTTCGGTTTCCTGTCGCTCGCCGCGTATTGCGCGTGGAAAGGTTTCTTCACACGAGCGCATTTCACGCGGCGCACCGTCGCGCTCGCGCTGATCTCCGGCGTGCTGATGGTCACGCAATGGGTCGGTTTCTTCGACGCGATTCATCGCACCAGCATTGCGGTGGCGACGGTGGTATTTCATGTGCAGCCGTTCTGGGTCGTGCTGATGGGCGCGGCGCTGTTCAACGAGCGCCTCGGAGTCGACCGGCTCGGCTGGATCGCGACCGCGTTCGTGGGGCTTGTTCTGGCCTCAGGCGTTGCGGCTACCGAGAATCTGCAGGGTCACACGAGCTATCTGATCGGCATCGGTGAGGCATTGGCGGGATCGGTGCTGTACGCGAGCGTCACGCTGATTGCCAAAGGACTCGGCAATTTGCGGCCGCATCTGCTGACGCTCGCGCAGTGTGCAGTCGGCGTAGTGTGCCTGCCGTTCATCGCGCCGCTGACTGCCGTGCATATCGGACCGATGCAGTGGTTCTGGCTGGTCGGCATGGGCGTGCTGCATACGGGGCTGTCGTATGTGCTGATCTACGGCGCGCTGCCGAAGCTAACCACGCCGATCATCGCCGTGCTGCTGTTCGTCTATCCGCTGACAGCGATCGTGGTCGATGCCGTTGTGTATGGACGGGCACTGACGCTGCCGCAACTCGCGGGCATGGCGTTGATCGTGATCGCCAGCCTCGGCGTGAATCTCGGCTGGCCGCTGCTTTCAGCGCTGCGTCCCGGCGGGCGGGCGCGGCATCACGCGGATTGAGCGTTGAGCATACAAAAACCCCACAGCTTCCATTCATTTCCCGCAGTCGAGAATAATTCTCGTTTATAATTTCAAAATATTACGAGCCGGGCACTGATCCGGCTTCTGCTGTACCTCCCATCCCCACATCGACATGCCATTCCGAGGCAGCCGATGTCACGCCAGCGCATCTCACGCGCTGACACACGGCGCCCCGGCCGTTTCAATTTCCGGATTCGTTCGACAGCAACAGGGGAATTCACCACTTCGTCTTGACTGACCGATCACACGACCTTTGCGTGGCCGTGCGCGCCTGCTTGCGCCGTTTTTGCGCCCGCCGGTGCTTTTACATCACCGCTTTCGCTGTACGCCAAAACCAATAACACCACCGATCCACACTCGAAGAACGTTGCCATGAACGTCAACAAGAATACCTACCGCGCGCTCCTGCTCGCCACTTCACTTGCCAGCGCCAAACCTTTGCTGGCGCAGGAAGTTCCGCCTGCCGCCGCGACCGACAGCACGCTGCCCGCCATCGCCGTCAAAGCCGCAGCCGATCGCTCGTACGACTCGGGCACCTCGAACACTGCGACGAAGATGAACATGTCGTTGATGGACGTGCCGCAGACGATCAACGTCGTGCCGCGCGCACTGCTCGACGAACAGAACGCGACCTCGTTGCAGGACGCGTTGCGCAATGTACCGGGCATCGGCTTTTCGGTTGGCGACGGCCAGCGTGATCAGATCACCTTGCGTGGCTTTAACAACATCACCGATCAATACGTCGACGGTATTCGCGACGATGCACTCTACTATCGCGATCTGTCGAACGTCGAACGTGTCGACGTGCTGAAGGGGCCCGCAGCCGTACTCTATGGACGCGGCTCGGCCGGCGGCCTGATCAACCGCGTACTGAAGAAGCCGACCGCGGATCCACAGCAAGCCGTGGGCGTGACACTCGGCACTGAAGGCGAACGGCGTGGCGAATTCGATCTCGGCTGGAATGCGAACGATGCGGCGCGTTTTCGCATCACCGGCGCCGCTGAGAATTCGAACAGCTTTCGCGATCAGTTCCAGTTGAACCGGCAAGCCGTGGCGCCGTCCGCGCAGTTCCGTATCGATAAAGACACCACGCTCAATCTGGAAGCCGATTATCTGCACGACCGCCGCACCTCGGATCAGGGCTTGCCCGCCTACCTCGGCCGCCCGGTCAACGTGCCGATCAACACGTATTACGGCTCGGCAAACGCCGCGAACACGTCCTATAACGATATCGATGCGAAGAGCGCGACCGCGTCGCTCGATCATCGTTTCAACGATTCGCTGTCGTTGCACACTGCCGTGCGCGCGTACGACTTTTCGCTCGAACGCAAAAACTACGTCACGTACGAGCCGATCAAGACGGCGCCGAATCCCGTCGTCACGCTCGATCAAAGCACCCGCTTTCGTCAGGATCACGGCGTGGACGGTCTCTTCGAATTGACGCAGAAAACCACACTGTTCGGTATGAAGCACGAGTTGCTATACGGCGTTGAACTGTCGCAGCAGCAGAAATTCGACACCATCTACTCGACCAACAAGGTCGCGACCTACAATCTGTTTGATCCGCAACTCATCGATTTGCCGGGTGTGAAGCCGGGCACGGCGGCGAAGACGAATGCATCGACCGTGCTGGGACTCGCCGGCGTCTACGCACAAGATCTGATCTCGCTGACCGAGCACTGGAAGATTCTCGCCGGCCTGCGCTTCGACTATCTGACGCAGACCCGCAACGACTACACGTCGGCGCACGTGAATCTGGACCGCACGGATCGCGCGTGGAGTCCGCGTGTCGGATTGATTTACGAACCGCTCGACTGGGTATCGCTGTACGCGTCGTATAGCCAGTCGTTCTCACCGCTCGCCGATACGCTGATCAGCAGCGGCGCATTCGCGAACGGTTCGGCGCTGGCGCCGCAGAAGACGACCAGCTTCGAAGTCGGCTCGAAGTTCGATCTGGGCCGCGCGAGCGCGAGTATCGCGCTATTCGACATGAAGCAGACCAATCAGCAGATCGCCGATCCGTCCAACCCGACCTACGCCCTGCCGATCGGTACGCAGCACGTACGCGGACTGGAACTGTCTACAACGGGTGAGATCGCGCCCAAGTGGTCCGTCTATGCGGGCTATGCGTATCTGAATGGAAACGTCGATGGCTCGCCGCAAGCGAGTTCCGCGGGACTGGTGCTACACGACAACACGCCAGGCTTGATGCCGCGTCATAGCGCAAGCGTGTGGATCAAGCGCGATCTGAAGTACGGTTTCTATGCAGCGGGCGGGGCGCAGTTCCAGTCGGCGCGCTATACGTCAGCGAGCGATGCGGTCACGTTGCCTTCTTTCGTGACGTTCGATCTCGGCGCGGGGTATCACGGCAAGAACGTGGACGTGGCATTAACGCTGGATAACCTGTTCGACCGCAAGTACTTCATTGCTGCGCACGGCAACGCGGATATGTACAACATGCCCGGCGCGCCGCGCACGCTGACGGTGTCGGCACGGTGGCATATGTGATTGTTGTAACGCGTGGCACGCGCTGCACGCGTTGATGCGTCAAACAAAAAAACCGGGGAATGTGCCCGGTTTTTTTTAGTCGTCGTAGTGGAAACGGCAAGCGATCACATAGACCTTTCCGTCTCTCGGCAAGTAGACCAGGCGATCAGCGTGAGTAATGCGTCTTGACCAGAAGCCGCTTAAGCTGCCGACAAGCGCCTCCGGTTTTCCGGTGCCGCAGTAAGGATCGCGCCGGCACTCCTCTAGCAGAGTATTGATTTTGCGTAAGACTTTGCGATCAGTTTCCTGCCAATACCGATAGTCGTCCCATGCTTCATCGGTGAACATAAAAACACTATCCGCCTTTGCGGCCTCCTCGTTGCGGCTTCTTTGTTTGTTCATCGGTCAGCAGTTCGCGCGGGGACGCACCACCGGCACTCAACTGGGAGATGGACCTGGCGAGCCGCTGGGCATTCTTCGAAGAACTCAGGAGATACAAGGTTTCTTGCATCGCATTGAAATCCTCGAGCGAAACCATGACCACATTTTCTCCGCTCTGCCGGGTTATCAGCATGGGCGTGTGATCGCGGCAGACGTCGTCCATCGCTTGCTTAAAGCCGGCACGCGCCTCGCTGTAAGTAAGGACGTTCATTCGTTTTCTCGATCTGAGAGGTTTTCCCCCAGTCGCTCCTGTCAAAAATTAGAGACGTTTCCACCGCCGAACAGAGTACCTGTACCCCGAAGGCTGCCAAATGAAGCGGCAGTTCACAGCAGCAAAGCCACACTGAACCACCGCAATCATTGTACAGAGTTACGTACAGATCAGCAAACCGAAAACTACGCAGGAAGACGTCGTCTAATAATAGGAAGCATGCCCGCTAGCGATCGTGCGCGCCACTCAGCCAAACGGCCAACCTCACTGCGGCAACACCTCCCCCTTCGTCTCCGGCGCGAACGGAATCACGAACAGGCCGACGATAAACGCCAGCGCCGTCAGCGCCACCGGCAGGCCGAGCGTATGCATATGCAGCACCGCCGCGCCGAGTAAAAAGTTGACCCCCGCTCCGATAAACCGTCCGAACGACGTGCAGAATGCAAACGCCGTCGCCCGTACGCGGGTCTCGAACTGTTCCGGCAGCCACAAGCTGAACAGCGCGAAATTACCGCCGAAGAAACCCAGCACGAAGAGCCATGCAATAAACGGCGCGAGCCCGTTCGGCAGATAGAACGCCCAGCCGAAACTGCCGACAATCGATATCGCCATACCCGTAAAGTAAAACGCCAGCGTCTTCTTGCGGCCGAAGCGCTCAGCCAGCGGCGGCAGCGCAAGACAACCGAGAATCGTCGCAATCGACAGCAAACCGGTTGCCAGCGACGCCGTCCTGATCGCATCGTTCTTCGCCATGCCCGCCTTCGTCGCCAGTTGAATCACAGCCGATGGTTCGTACACCGCGCCCGCCCATAACCCGATAATCGCGATCGTCAGCAGAATGCACGCGACCCACGTGCGGCGCCGATACGCTGGCCCGAGGATTTCGCGCAGCGGTTTGGCGCGCACAGTGCCCGCCTCCGCCTTCTGCCACTTCTCCGATTCCTTCACGCGCAGCAGCACCAGGATCGCGACCACGACCGGCACGGCGCCGGTCAGGAACATCGCGCGCCAGCCGTAATGCACGCCGATCGTGTAGTTGAGCGCCGCCGCGAGGAAGAATCCCGCGTAATAACCCGTTTGCAGATAACCCGCGCCCATCTTGCGGCGATCTTCCGGCCATGCTTCGGCCACATACGTCCCCGCCAACGCCCACTCGCCGCCAATGCCGACCCCGGCAATGAAGCGGTAAATGGCGAGCTCCCACACGTTGTGCGAGGTCGCGGCAAGTCCCGTGAAAATAGCGAACGTGAAAATGGTGCCCGCCAGCACCTTGGTGCGGCCGAAGCGGTCCGCCAATGGCCCCCAGATGAACGACAGCCCCCAGCCGACCAGAAACAGCGCGAACAGGATTGAGCCGGCGAGGCCGACATTCGCGGGCGTCGCGGCGTACCCCGAGCGCGGCAGCAACTCGGTCAACGCCGGCGTCAACACGAGCGCGTAGATGAAGGAGTCCATCCCGTCGAGCGTCCAGCCGGCCCATGCTCCCCAAAACCCTGCGATCTGCGAACGATTGAGCGGCGTGCGGCGCCGAACGACCGGCGTGCGGTCGGTTAGTGAATTCATCATGCTCCTCCGGCCCTGCGGTTGGCGTACGTGGCGTACCTGGCTTACATAAAGGGAACGACGGGTGGCGTGCCTGTTGGTGGATCGATGTGCCCCGTATAACGTTGAGACACACCGCGGGTCGCCGGTGCTAAAAAACTTTCCGGGTTTGCCCGCCTGCAAAGCGCGCATTTTTATATATAATATTTGATCTTATGAGCGACGCAATAGATGGTTTTCCCCTGGACGCCCCGGCGCACAGTCCGCTTCTACCCGCGGCGGCGCCGCGTGAGAGCACGTCCCGCGTCATCGCGGAGGCGCTGCGCGCGGCGATTGTCGACGGCACGCTGGCGCCTGGCGCGCCGCTGCGGCAGGACGCAATCGCGCGGCATTTCTCGGTCAGCGCCATTCCCGTGCGCGAGGCCCTGCGCCAGCTCGAAAGCGAAGGCTGGGCGAGAGCCGCCGTGCATAAAGGCGCGACTGTCGCGCCGCTGTCGGCGGATGAGGCACGTGAAATCTACGAAATCCGCTCCGCGCTGGAGAGCCTCGCCATCGGCCTCGCGATTCCGAATCACACCGCCGCCACGCTGCGGGAATCAGCGAGCCTGTGCCGCGCCGCCGAACGCGAGTCGGACCCGTCGTTGTACGTCGCACACAATGTGGCGTTTCATATGAGCCTGTATGCGCCCGCCGCCCGTCCGCAACTCGAAGATATGATCGGCACGCTGCATCGGCGCGGCGAACGGTATCTGCGTCTGAAGTTCGGCTTGCCGTCGTACAAAGGCGAGTCGGACAATGAACACACCGCCTTGCTCGAGGCTGTCAAACGCCGTGATATTCCTGCGGCACAGTCTCTGGTCGTCGCGCATCTGCTCGGCACCGGCGACCTGCTCCATCGTTTCCTGACCGAACGCGCGCAGGCGGAAGCCGCGCTTGCAAACGAACCCAAGCCGCGCGCCAGACGCACGCGCACTACCACCGGGAGTTGAATCCGCCGATGAACCGACCCGCCGAAGCCGCCGAAGCTTCCACCACCGCACGCTCCTGGACCACGCGCCGCGACGAAAAGAACCGTCGCCTTGCGGCCATTGCACCGTGGCTGGAAGACGGCGTCCTGCCGACAAACCGCATCGTCGATGCACTCGAAACACTGATTAAACCGGGCGACCGCGTCGCGCTCGAAGGCGACAACCAGAAGCAGGCCGACTTCCTGTCCCGTTCGCTCGCCAAGGCGGATCCGCAAAAGATTCACGACGTGCATCTGCTGATATCGAGCATCGGTCGCCCTGAACATCTGACGCTGTTCGAGCGCGGCATCGCGCACAAGGTCGATTTCTCGTTTGCCGGGCCGCAGAGTTTGCGCGTCGCGCAACTGCTGGAAGACGGCCAGCTGGAAATCGGCTCGATCTATACGTACGTTGAGTTGTACGCGCGGATGTTCGTCGATCTCACGCCGCACGTCGCGCTGCTGTGCGCGGAAAAAGCTGACCGTCACGGCAATCTGTACACCGGCCCGAATACGGAAGACACGCCGACTATCGCTGAGGCCGCCGCGTTCCGGCACGGCATCGTGATCGTGCAGGTCAACGAGATCGTCGATGAATTACCGCGCGTCGATATTCCGGGTTCATGGGTCGACGTGGTCGTGCAAGCCGACAGACCGTTCGCTGTCGAGCCTTTGTTCACCCGCGATCCGCGTCATATCGGCGACTTGCAGGTGCTCACCGCGATGATGGTGATCCGCGGCATCTACGAGCCGTATGGCGTGAGCTCGCTGAATCACGGCATCGGCTTCGATACCGCGGCGATCGAATTGCTGCTGCCCACCTACGGCGAATCGCTCGGCCTGAAGGGGAAAATCTGCCGCAACTGGACACTCAATCCACATCCCACGATGATCCCCGCGATCGAATCGGGCTGGGTTGACAGCATCCATTGCTTCGGTAGCGAAGTCGGCATGGAGGCGTACATCGAAGCGCGCCCCGACGTGTTTTTCACGGGTAACGATGGCAGCCTGCGCTCGAACCGAGTGCTGTGCCAACTGGCCGGGCAGTACGGCGTCGATCTGTTTATCGGCTCAACCTTGCAGATCGATGCAGACGCAAATTCATCAACGGTGACGCGCGGCCGCCTTGCCGGTTTTGGTGGTGCGCCGAACATGGGCCACGATCCGCGCGGCCGGCGTCATTCGAGCGAAGCGTGGCTCAAGCTGCTCAAAGACCAAGGTCCGGTCTCGCGTGGGCAGAAGCTGGTCGTGCAGATGGCGGAGACGTACAAGAAAGGCGGCGAGCCGACCTTCGTCGATGAACTCGATGCGGTCGCCGTCGGTGCGAAAAGCGGCATGCCGATCGCGCCCGTGATGATCTACGGCGACGACGTGAGCCATGTCGTCACCGAAGAAGGCATCGCCTATTTGCATAAAGCCGAAGGGATCGACGAGCGGCGCGCGGCACTCGCTGCCGTGGCCGGCGTGACGCCGATCGGCCTGCGCGCCAAGCCGGAGAAGACCGCTGAGTTGCGCCGGCGCGGCATCGTCGCGTATCCGGAAGATCTCGGCATTCGGCGCGGCGAAGCAAAGCGTTCGCTGCTGGCGGCACGCAGCATCGACGATCTGGTGACGTGGTCGGGTGGCCTGTACGCGCCACCGGCTCGCTTCAGGAGCTGGTGACGATGGGCTCGCGCGAAGCTTTGCTCGAGCGTGAGGCCGACGCTGCGCCGGGAGCGAAAGGTGAACTCGCGCCCCGCGCTGCTGTGGTACGGCAGACGGGACTGCCCGACGCTCAGCTTGCACGTTACGCGGTCACCGCGCTGATCGAAGAAGCGCAACTCACGCCGAAACCCGCACTGGTCGACCGGCGCGGCAGTGGCGCGCATCGCGACCTCGATCTCGCCACCATGCTGCGCTCGGCGCATGCGCTCGAACCGACCTTCGCGGCGCTGGCGCGTGCAGCGCGCCGCCAGCGTGAGCCCTCCGCGCTTTTGCGTGCTGAACTCGCGCAGATCGGCCGCACCGGCGAGCAGGCCATGCTGCATGCCACCCGCGGCAGCAACGCGCATCGCGGCGCGATCTGGATCGTCGGCCTGCTGGTGGCGGGTGCGTCGATGCCAGGCAGCGCCGCGCGTCTGAACGCATCGCACGTCTGCACACTTGCCGCGCAGATTGCCTGCTTCCCGGATCGCTTCGCCGCGCCCGCCGATAGTCACGGCGAGCGAGCACGGCAACGCTATCAGGTCGGCGGAGCGCGCCGTGAGGCACAAGACGGTTTCCCGCACGTCATCGATATCGGTTTGCCCGCGTTGCTCGCAGCGCGGGCCAGCGGCGTCGACGAGAACGCCGCGCGCATCGACGCCCTGCTCTCGATCATGGTGTCGCTCGACGACACCTGCCTGCTGCATCGTGCGGGTTTGCCTGGTTTGCACGCGGCACAACAAGGCGCGCGCCGCGTGCTGCAAGCGGGCGGAAGCTCGACGCCGGACGGCCACACCGCCCTCGTCGCGCTCGAACACACATTGCTGTCGCTCAACGCGTCGCCTGGCGGCGCAGCCGATCTGCTTGCCGCCACCCTCTTTCTCGATATGCTGGCGCATCACGACGCCAGTGGGAGCTCAGCCTCATGGAACATCTGACCTTCGACTATCCGGCGCAACGCGCCGTCACGACCCGCGCGCATGTCGGTGTGGTCGGTTCGGGCGATCTGGAAGTCCTGTTGTCGCCCGCTGAAAACTGCGCGGCCCTGACCGCGCACGTAGTCGTGCGCACCAGTGTCGACGGCTACAGCCACATCTGGAAAAGCGTACTCGACCGCTTCTTCACGCGCTACGACGGCGCGGCGCAAATCGATATCAACGACTTCGGCGCGACGCCCGGGGTCGTGGCATTGCGGCTTGCCGAAGCCATCGAAGCCGCCGAACAGGGAGACGGCGCATGACGACCACTGCACGTCCCGCGTCGATGCTGCGCGAAAGTTTCATTGAATTGTCCGCGCGTGAGCGCGCCCGTTCGCTGCTCGACGCCGGCACGTTCCGCGAACTGCTCGGACCGTTCGACAAGATCGAGTCACCGTGGCTGCCGCTGCAAGGCGTCGTCTGCCAGGCGGATGACGGCTGCGTGATCGCGCGCGGCACTATCGACGGCGAACCCGCCGTTGTCGCGGCGATCGAGTCCGCGTTCCAGGGTGGAAGCATCGGCGAAGTGTCGGGCAGCAAGATCGCCGCCGCACTCGAAATGGCCCTGCGTGACTGCGAACGCGGCAAGATCGTGCGCCCTGTCGTACTGTTCGAAACCGGTGGTGTGAGGCTTCAGGAAGCCAACCTCGGCCTCGCGGTGATCGCCGAGATGCAGGCCGCGATTGTCGCGCTGCGCCGGCATGTGCCGGTGGTTGGTGTGATCGCGGGGATGGTCGGTTGCTTCGGCGGGATGTCGCTTGCCGCGGCCTTGTGCTCATATCTCGTCGTGACGAAGCAGGGGCGGCTCGGCATGAACGGCCCCGAAGTGATCGAACAGGAAGCCGGCATCGAAGAACTCGATGCGAGCGATCGGCGCCGCGTGTGGCAGTTGATCGGCGGCGAACAACGGGCTGCGACCGCGCTCGCCGATCAACTGGTCGACGACGATGCGGACGCCGTGCGCGCCGCCGTGCGGTCCGCATTCACTCAAGGACTGCCGGCCGCGCATCGCAGCGAACAGGTCGACACGTTTCTGAATCGCCTTGCGCAGATCGACCCGGCCAGCGTCACGCCGGAAACGATGCGCGACGTGTACAACCCGCAAGTCCAGAACACCGCGCGCAAGGAGCAGGCATGAACGACATCACCCTCAGTCGCGGTGCGCGCTGGTTTCATGCACTGGCCGGCCGACCGTCCGGCAAGGCCCCCGTATGGAGCGGCGATGCGTCGCTCGGCGGCGAGACCGCACGCTTCATTGCGGTCGTCCCCGATCCCGACAACCGCTTTCCGCGCGCGACCGATAACGTCGTCGGTCTCGAGCAAGGCTGGCAGCTCGCGCGCGCTGTACGCGAGGTCATCGCGCAGGACAAAACGAGTGGCACGCGCCGCCCGATCGTCGCGATCGTCAATGTCAAAAGTCAGGCGTACGGCTACCGCGAAGAAATGCTCGGTATTCACCTCGCCTGCGCCGCCGCGGTCGATGCGTATGCATCGGCGCGCGACGCCGGGCATCCGGTGATCGCGCTGATCGTCGGGCCCGCCATGTCGGGCGCATTCCTCGCGCACGGCTATCAGGCCAACCGGATCGTTGCACTCGACGCACCCGGCACGATGGTCCATGCAATGGGCAAGGAAGCGGCCGCCCGCGTCACACGGCGCACCGTCGAAGCACTCGACGCCCTCGGCGAAACCATCGTGCCGATGTCGTACTCGATGACCTCGTTCGCCAAACTCGGTCTGCTCGATCAACTGATCGGAGGGGTCGACGCCGATGCGCCGGATGCCGCGCAAATCGAGCGCGTGCGTCAGGTGTTGACCGAACAGATTCACAGCGCGCGCGATGGAAGATCCGATCTGTCACATCGTCTCGAATCGGCAGCAGCTCAAAAGAATCGTGCAGCGTCCATCGAAGTGCGGCGGCGTCTCGCCGAACAATGGGATGCCGTGTAATGCAGGTCTGCGCAGCGCCACCGTTTGCAGCGGATCACGCGTTGTCGTGCGACGCGCGGTGGCAGCCGCATGATCTGCTGCGTTTGCACCGCTTAACGCAATTCGACGGTGAACCCGCGTGGGTTCGCGGGTCTTTCGAGCGCGCGCCGTACGCAGTCGTGAGACGCGCGCTGGCCGCTGATGGCTTCGTTGCAATCGGCTTGCGCGGTGCGGAGCGGTCGCAGCGTTACGGCACCTGGGTGCATCAGGACGACATCGAAACCGCCGTGCCACCGGAAGCGTTAGCGCAACGCAGCCCTCTTGCGGAACGCACTGCGTTGCCTGCTTTCACGGCCCTTGCCGTATTACAACGCGACGCGGTCGGCGGCGACGCGGTCGGCCCATTGGCTGGGTTCGTCTGGGGGCCAACTGGCAGCACCGGCTTCGAACTCGCAAGTCAGGCACCCACGGTCACGTCCTCGAGCGATCTCGATCTGCTGATTCGCGCGCCGGAAAAACTCTCGCACCATGCTGCCATTCACTTGCTGAACGATCTGCGGGCAGTCGCGCAACACGCCGGCATTCGCGTGGACACGCAACTGGAAACACCTGCGGGGGGAATTGCGCTCGCCGAGTGGGCAGCGGGCAAGACACGCGTGATGGCACGCCACGCTCGCGGCCCGCAACTGATTGCCGATCCGTGGGCGCCCGTTCACGGCGACGCCTGATGCTTGCCCTTCTGTTTCCCGGCCAAGGCGCACAGACGGACGGATTCCTGAACCGTCTGCCGCAGCACCACGCTGTACGTGACACCCTCGAAGAAGCGTCTGAGGTGCTCGGCATCGACGTACTCACGCTCGACACCGCGGACGCGCTGCGTTCGACCGTAGCCGTTCAGATCAGTTTGACAGTTGCGGGCGTGGCGATCACGCGCGCGCTGGCAGATGAACAGCTCATGCCGGCGATCAGCGCGGGTTTGTCGGTGGGCGCGTATGCAGCAGCGGTCAGTTGCGGCGCGGTTCACTTTGGCGACGCGTTAAAGATGGTTCGCAAGCGCGCAGAATTGATGGAGACAGCGTACCCGTCCGGCTACGGTCTCGCGGCTGTGTCGGGTTTGACCGAACACCAACTGGAAACACTCGCTGCGCAGCATGTGGATGCGGGCAATCAACGTGTCTATGTGGGCAATGTGAATGCGCCGCGTCAGATCGTTATGGCGGGGCCGAATACCGCGCTGGACAGGTTTATCGAACGCGCTCTCGCGGCAGGCGCACGCAAGGCCACCCGTCTTGCGGTGAGCGTGCCGTCGCATTGCGAACTGCTGGCGCATGCCACGGACGAACTGGTTGCGTACGCGCAAACCCTACCTTTTCACCTGCCGCAAAGCACCTATATCGGCAATCGCGGCGGCCGCCCGTTGTACACGGCTGAGGCCATTCGCGACGATCTCGCGACCAATATGCGCTACACCGTACGTTGGTTCGATGCGCTCACCGTCATGCAGGAAATGGGCGCCCACGTGCTGATCGAAGCCCCGCCGGGCCAGGTGTTGACGGACATTGCGCGAGAGAACTTTCCAGATACCACCGCACTCGCTGCGAGTGCCTACTCGTTCGACAAGCTGGTCGCTACGGCACGTCGGCGCCTCGGCATGGATGGGCTTTAGGACGCGGCCATTCGGCCGACGCGCCCACCATCACTCACTCGACGAAGATTTCCTGCAGCGTGGACAACGCATTCGATAGCGCCGTATCCGACACCGCACCGGCGCGCTTCACAAGCCGCGTCTTGTCTACCGTGCGAATCTGATCGAGCAGGATCAAACCCTTCTTGCGCATGAATGTGAGCGGGACACGAAAAGGTGCCGCACGGCCGGCCGTGGTCATAGGCGCGACAATGACCGTGCGCAGGTGATCGTGCAACTCGGCCGGCGAAATAACCACACAAGGACGAATGATGTGTTTGGCGTGCTTTGATGATCAGCCGCCTCACCGCCGCTCGATCAACGGCCGCCCCATTACCTTCGCATACTGATCACACGCGCTGCGCGCGACGCGCGCAGCCGCCAGCACGCCGACGTCGGCATCGTCCCGGTAGTACATCGCAACGTCGATTGGCGGCGGCAACGGACGCACCTGCAATTGCCCCAGTTCGCCGCTGCTCAGGAAAGGTTCGACGAACAGGGCCGGCACCGCCGCAATCCCATAGCCATCGCGCAACAGTTTCACGATCACCGCCACCGAGGGCATGCAGGTCACCTGAGTGTCCGCAAACGGCACGCCGGCGCGCTTCGCGAGCGCCGCCACGATCGCTTCCACCGCGATTTGCGGCGCGGTGCCACGGCCGAACGTCAGCACGGGTTTCTGCAAGACCGTCTGCACATGTTTCGCGCGACTCGCCGGAATCAGGTCGCTGCGCGCGATCCAGCGCACCGGGTAACTCGCCAGCAAGGTCGAAACAATCGAGGCTTCCTGCTCGCCGGTTTCCTCCACCTGAATGACGAGATCCAGTTCGCCCGCACGCAGCCGGGGCCCAAGTACAGCGCTCGAGTCGACGGTCAGGTCTACGACGATGCGGTTGTACTCGACATTCAGCATCCGGATGTAGTCGGGCAACCAGCTGTGCACCACCGTTTCGACTACGCCGAGCCGCAGCCGCTTCGCCACCCGGGTTCCGTCCTGCGCGGCCAGTTGCAGCGAGCGGGTAGCCTGCACTACCGACCGCGCATGCGCGAGCAGCCGCTCGCCATCCACCGTGAGTTGAAATTCCGCGGCGTCGCGCTCGATCAACTCGACGCCCAACTCTGCCTCAAGCGTTTTGATGCGTAGCGAAATCGCGGCGGGCGTCGCGTGCATTGCAGCGGCGGTTGCGCGAAAACTCCCCAGACGAGCGAGCGTCAGAAACGTTTCGACAAAGCGGGTATTCATTGCATTCACTCTCCCAACAGCGACCCGAAGCACTCGATCATCACCGTGAAACAACTTCGATGCTGTTAAGTTTAATTTAACGAAACACAATAATAACTCGCTGGATAGATATTTTTGGCGTTACTACTCTGGGCTCCATCAGTCACCCGGACCTAGCTGGAGTCGAGCCGTTTATGTCCTACACGCCATCCGAGTTTCGTCAGCAGATTCGCAGTCGCCGCCTGCACGGGCCGACTGCGGGCTACTGTGGCGACTATGCGCAAGCCAATCTCGCCATCCTGCCGAGCCAATACGCCGACGACTTCCTGCGCTTCTGCACGCTCAATCCGAAGGCTTGCCCGTTGCTCGGCATCGGCGAACCGGGCGAATGGCGCGTTCCGTCGCTCGGTATCGACCTCGACATACGCAACGACGTCCCCGCGTTTTACGTGTACCGCCGCGGCGAACGTGCCGAAGAGGTGCGCAGTCTCGACGAACTGTGGCGCGACGATCTGGTGGTGTTCGCGATCGGCTGCTCGTTTTCGTTCGAAGAAATGTTGCGGCGCGAAGGCATTCCGCTGCGCCATATCGAACAGCAGGTCAACGTGCCGATGTATCGAACGCATGAACGCAACGTAAGCGCAGGCGTGTTCGGCGGCAACCGCGTGGTCTCGATGCGGCCGATGAAAGCCGCCGACGCGATCCGCGCCATTCAGATCACCAGCCGTTTTCCCGCGGTACATGGCGCGCCGGTTCATATCGGCGATCCTTCGCTGCTCGGCATCGATGACATCACGCGGCCCGATTTCGGCGATGCAGTCGACGTGCGCAGCGACGAGTTACCCGTGTTCTGGGCCTGTGGCGTCACACCCCAGGCCGCGATAGAAAGCGCGCGTTTGCCGTTCGCAATCGCGCACAAACCGGGACACATGCTCGTCACCGATATTCCCAACACCACGCTGGCGATTCTCTAGCTGCGGCGTTCTTTTCCGCTATTCCAACCACAAGCCGTGCAGCAAGACACGGCCATTGACTACGACCGGAGCCCAGGCATGAAAACCGAAGCGCAATTGACCGCAGACGCCGAGCGCTACGACGCACCCGGCACAGGGAAGGGGCCGTTCGCGTGGTATCGGCAGATTTCCATAAGCGAGAAGCGTGCGTTCTGGAGTTGCAAGATCGGCTACGTGCTCGATGCGATGGACACGCAATTTCTGAGCTTCGTGATTCCGACGCTGATCGCGACATGGGGCATCACGCGCGGCGACGCCGGACTCATCGGGACGGTCACGCTGCTGAGTTCGGCGCTCGGCGGTTGGGCGGCCGGCGTGCTGTCGGATCGCATCGGCCGCGTGAAGACCTTGCAGATCACGATTCTGTGGTTCGCGGTGTTCACGCTGGCTTGCGCACTGGCGCAAAACTTTTCGCAGTTGCTGTGGGCGCGCGGACTGATGGGGCTCGGCTTCGGCGGCGAGTGGACGGCGGGCGCGGTGCTGATCGGCGAAGTGATCCGTCCGCGTGATCGCGGCAAGGCGGTGGGTCTGGTGCAGGCAGGGTGGGCGATCGGCTGGGGCGTATCGACGCTGCTGTTCATGGCCGTGTTTTCACTGGTACCGGCCGATTACGCGTGGCGCGTGCTGTTCGCGATCGGTATTGCGCCGGCGCCATTCGTGATCTGGATCCGTCGCTTCGTCGAAGAGCCGGAGGTGCACAAGCAGCAGAAAGAAGCGCAGGCTGCGGCACAAACGCGCCCTTCGCTGCTCGACATCTTCCGCGCCGATATCGTCTGGACGACACTGCGTGCGTCCATTCTCGCGACTGGCGTGCAAGGCGGCTACTACGCGGTGACCACGTGGTTGCCGACGTATCTGAAAACCGAGCGGCATCTGAGCGTAATCGGCACCGGCAGCTATCTGGGTGTGGTGATCGTCGGCTCGTACTGCGGCTATCTGACGGGCGCCTACGTCAGCGACAAGATCGGCCGTAAGCGCGCTTTCATCGCGTTCGCGCTGGCCTCGTGTGCGATCGCGTTGATCTATACGCAACTGCCGCTCGATAACTTCGCGATGCTCGTGCTCGGTTTTCCGCTTGGCTTCTGCGCCTCCGGTATCTTCTCGGGAATGGGCGCGTTCCTCACCGAGCTGTTTCCGACGCGCATTCGCGGATCCGGCCAGGGGTTCTGCTATAACTTTGGACGAGCGGCCGGCTCGACGTTTCCGTTCCTGATCGGCTACGTCTCGCAGACCATGACGCTCGGTCACGCGATCGGCGTATTCGCCGCAGCGGCATACGGTATCGTAATCCTCGCCGCACTGACGTTGCCGGAAACGCGGGGGCGAGAACTCCGCGCATAAGTCGCACTACCTCGTACTCACGCTATCACGCCTGCTCCGGCGCACGTCCAATCGCATGTGAATCGGACGCCGCTGCTGCGTCGCCCCGCCCGCGCTCACGCTCGCGGCCTGGCGTCACGACAGCGCCGGTTCCACCCGGACGTCGCGCCGATTTTGCATGTCGCTCGATCAACCGTTGCAGCAGGCAGAACGCACACAACAAGGCGCCGATCACGATGCGGGTCCACCACGAACTGAGCGTGCCGTCAAAGGTAATCAACGTCTGGATCGTCCCCAGAATGCCGACGCCGAACAGCGAGCCGATCACATAGCCGACGCCCCCCGTCAGCAAGGTTCCGCCGATTACCGTCGCCGCGATCGCATCGAGTTCCATGCCCTGCCCTTGCAGGCCATAACCCGATAGCACATAGAACGTAAACACCGCGCCACCGAGCGCCGAACAGAATCCGCTCAGTGCATACACGCCGATCCGTGTCCGCGCGACCGGCAAGCCCATCAGCAACGCTGAGCGCGCATTGCCACCAACCGCGTACACGTTGCGCCCAAAGCGCGTGAAATGGGCAACATAGATCGCCGCGACAAGCGTGATGAGGGCAATCAACACATTGGCTGTCACCGAACCCACGCCGATATCGAGGCGAAACGCGGATATCTTCTGGAACGTCGGATCGTTGATGGTGATCGACTGCGTCGTGATCAGGAAGCACAAGCCACGCGCGAAGAACATGCCGGCCAGCGTGACGATGAATGCCTGCAAGCGGAAAAAGTGAATCAACGCACCCTGCACCGCGCCAAACACTGTGCCCATCAGCAACACGATCGGCACGATCAGCCAGACCGGCAGATGCATATGTTCGGACAGCACCGCTTCGACGATGGTGGTCAGCGCCACCACCGAGCCTACCGACAGATCGATCCCGCCGGATACGATTACAAACGTCATGCCGATCGCGACGATCAGCAGAAAGGCGTTGTCGACCAGCAGATCGAGCAGCACTTGCCACGAGAAAAAGCCGGTGTACATCACCGAGCCGAAACCGAACAGCGCGCAAAACAACAGGATGGTGACGGCGATCGGCAGCGTGCGCGGATCGACAATATGGGCCCAGGCTTCGAGGAGTCGTCTCATCGCGCCACCCCGCGCTGCGTGAAGAGCGACATGGCGAACGCGCGCGCCGAGGGCGACTGGATCACACTCACCGCGAGCACCACGGCCGCCTTGACGACAAGTGTCGCTTCCGGCGGCACGCCGATCGAATACGTCGTATAGGTGAGCGTCTGGATGATCAGCGCGCCGAGCACAGTGCCCGTGAGACTGAAGCGGCCGCCGAGCAACGACGTGCCGCCGAGCGTCACCGCCAGAATCGCATCGAGTTCGAGCAGCAGGCCCGCGTTGTTGCCATCGGCACTGCGCACGTTCGAACTGATGAGGATGCCCGCCATCGCGGCGGTCAGTCCCGAGAAGCCGTACACCGCGAATACCAGCGCTTTCGAGCGCAAGCCGACAAGCCGCGTCGCCACCGGATTGACGCCGATGGCGCGAATGAAGAGTCCGAGCGCGGTGCCTTCAACGAGCACCGCGGTGGCCAGCACGGCTACGCTCGCGATCCACACGGAGCAAGGCACGCCAAGCCAATAACCGCCGCCGACGAACAGATAGCCGGGTGCGCCGATCGGTATGATCTGCCCCGCCGTCAGCAATTGGGCAATGCCTCGGCCGGCGACCATCAGGATCAACGTTGCGATAATCGGCTGCATGCCGACGAACGACACCAGCAGTCCGTTCCACATGCCGCTCAACACGCCGACGATCAATGCCGCGACCAGGGCCTGCGCGATCAATCCGGCGCTGGGTTCGGCTTGCGTTGCAAGGATCGTGGCCGCGGCGGCCCCGGCAATCGCCACGACCGCGCCAACTGAAATATCGATACCGCGTGTTGCGATCACAAGTGTCATGCCGGTCGCGACCAGCGCCAGCGGCGCCGCGCGATTCAATACGTCGATCGGCGCGCCGAACAAGTGGCCGTCGAGCATCCGCAACGACAGAAAATGCGGATTTACCCACAGGTTCAGGCCACACAACAACACCAGTGTGACGCACGGCCAGATCAACGGACGTTCCGTACCATCGCGCACGAACCAGTTTGATAGCTTCATTCGCCGCTCCCCGCGATGAGTCGATAAATGTTGTCTTCATTCGATGCCTTGCCGGCCACTTCAGCAATCTTGCGGCGGTCTCGCAGCACGGCCACGCGATGGCTGACGCGCAGCACCTCGCTAATCTCCGACGAAATGAACAGGATGCTCAGGCCGTTCGCGCACAGCGCCAGCAAGCGGTCCATGATGTCGAACTTCGCGGCGACGTCGATGCCACGGGTGGGTTCGTCGAGAATCAGCAGCTTGGGGTCGGTGGCAAGCCAGCGCGCGAGCAGCGCTTTCTGCTGGTTGCCGCCGGAGAGCAGCCCGATCGGCTGCTCGGCGTTCGTTGCTTTAATGCCGAGACGCTCGATCCACATGTCCGCGATTTCATGTGCGCGATTCCGTTTGATCTTGCGCCACCAGCCACGCCGCGCCTGCAACGCCAGCAGAATGTTCTCGCGGATCGACAGTTCGGCGACGATGCCCTCTTTCTTGCGGTCCTCCGCGCAGTAGCCAATACCGTGACGCACTGCGTCCCGTGGCGAACGCAGCCGCACGGGCCGGCCGTTGATCAGGATCGTGCCGCTGTCGGCGCGGTCTGCCCCGAACAGCAGCCGCGCGGTCTCCGTACGGCCAGAGCCCAGCAGACCGGCAAGGCCGAGGATCTGCCCCGGCTGCACGTCGAGGTCGATCGGCTGCAGCGTGCCGCGGCGTCCGACGCCGCGCAGTTCGACGAACGGCTGAACCGCTTCCTTGCTCTGGGGTCCTTCATGGGCAACGTGCCCGTCATGTGCCGCTTCGCGCAGGCGCGCGCTCATGCGCTCGTGACCGACCATCTTCGCGACCAGTTGTTCGGGCGGCAGATCCTGTGCGAGATATTCGCCTTCGCGCTCGCCATTACGCATCACCGTGATCCGATCGGAGATGGCGTAGGTTTGCTCGATAAAATGCGTAACGAACAGGATGGCGATGCCAGATTGCTTAAGATGCCGAAGTATTTTGAAAAGCTGCGCGACTTCGCCATCGTCGAGGCTGGAGGTCGGCTCGTCCAGGATCAGCACGCGTGCGTCGACCGACAGCGCTCTCGCGATTGCCACCATCTGCTGCACGGCGATCGGATAGGCGTCGAGCGATCGGGTAACGTCGAGTGTCACGTCGAGACGAAGCAGCGCGGCCTGCGCGCGACGCTTGATATCGGGCCAATCGATCGCGCCAAAACGCTTGGGCTGCCGGCCAGCAAAGATGTTCTCCGCCACCGACAGGTTCGGGCATAGGTTCACTTCCTGATACAGCGTGCGCACGCCGGCCGCCTCGGCCTCCTGCGGCGAAGCAAACGCCACGATCTCGCCGCCCAGACGAATCGTGCCGGCGTCAGGCGCGACTACGCCCGTCAGCACATTGATCAGCGTGGATTTTCCGGCGCCGTTTTGCCCCATCAGGGTGTGGATCTCGCCGGGATACAGACAGAAGTCGACTCGCTGTAGCGCTTTCACGCCCGGAAATGTCTTGCTGACACCGGCAGTGGCCAGAATGGGCTCGAGTGCATTCGAGGCGACGTCTACGCGAGCGTCGCCTGTAATGACTTTCGTGGCCGGCGGATTGGGTTCCGATGCGGGATGCGTCATAGACCTCGCTCGATCGACGCTGCGTTGGTCGGGTGGGCACAGGTGGTCCAAGTTGGGTCCAACCTGATTCAGCGGAAAAGAGACCGCCCGCTGCCGAAGCAGCCAGGCGGTCAGGCACCGCTGGAGAAACCCTGCTATCTGTCCGTACTTCGCTTGTGTCCTGTGCGTTTATCGTACGGATAGCTAATCAGTTAGCTATCCGTACTCTGCCCCGATGCTGTCCGCCTCAATACTTGCGTGTCGGCAGAGTCTGCGCCGCGACGCTCATCGGGAAGACCGTCTCTTCCGTCAGAATGCGCTTGGGCAACGGCTTGCCGGCCACCACGTCCTTGACCGCCGACATCAGTTGCGGCCCCAGCAACGGACTGCACTCCACATCGACATTCATCTTGCCCGCGGCCATTGCCTGGAAGCCGCCCTTGGTTGCATCGAACGAAACGACGGTGATGTCCTTGCCCGGATGCATGCCGGCTTCTTCCATCGCCTGAATGGCGCCGAGCGCCATATCGTCGTTATGCGCATAAACTACATTTATTTTATTTCCATAGGTTTTTATAAACGCTTCCATCACCTGCTTGCCGCCGGCAAGCGTGAAATCGCCGCTTTGCGACGCGATAATCTTGAATTTGGGATCGCTTTTGATCACTTCGATCAGGCCGGAATGTCGATCGTTCGCAGGTGCCGAACCGACCGTTCCCTGAAGTTCGGCGATGTTGATGGGACCCGGATCATTTTTATAATGATCTGCGAGCCAATGGCCACCGCGGCGACCCTCTTCCATGAAGTCCGAGCCGATCATCGTCACGTAGAGCGACGTGTCCTTCACGTCGATGTTGCGGTCGGTCAGGATCACTGGAATTTTTGCGGCTTTCGCTTCGCGCAGCACCGGCTCCCAGCCGGATTCGACGACCGGCGAGAACGCGATCACGTCGACTTTCTGCGCAATGTAGGAGCGGATCGCCTTGATCTGGTTTTCCTGCTTTTGCTGAGCATCGGAGAATTTGAGCTTGATCTTCGCGTCCGCCGCCGCGGACTTCACCGACTCGGTGTTGGCGGTTCGCCATGCGCTTTCCGCGCCGACCTGCGCGAAACCGAGCGTGATCTGTTTGTCCTGCGCGTAAGCGCCCGGCGTTGTCAGCGCCAGCGCACCGATGCTCGAGCAAAGCGCGAGTGCGCCCAACGCACGACATGCGGCGCGTCGTGTATTCGCCATGACTGTCTCCTGATCGTTGTTGTGTAGGCGATCCATCGAACCCACCCAGCGCTTGCGGCCCTCATGGTGCGTGGATCGTGCTGTAGCGTAGTGTCTGGGGCGTTACCCGTCCAATCACATGATTCGCGTCGGCGATACCAATTCTGGTATAGCGGGCGGTATCGGCAGTAGCCGTGGACGTGGGGAATGCCGTGGGATTCGCTCGAATATCCGCGATGACTGAGCGTGGCGTTGGAGATGCTTTTTATGCGCTTAAGTGCTCGATGCGGCTTCGGGCCAGGTAGCGAGTCGGCGCCGGGCTTTGGGGCTTTCGGACCAGAAGCGGCGCGGCTAACGGCTAGCCCGCAAGCTAGCGATTTGCCCCGCGCGGCGTCACCCAGCGAAACGTCAGATTGATTCGCTCTCCGGCCACACGCGGCTCCTTCGGCACGCGATGCCGCCAGTTAGCCTGTGTGTCGCCCTTCATCACCAGCAAGCTGCCGCCCTTCAGCGAAAACGACTGCACGACGCCGGTCCCGTTGTGCCGCAAATCGAACGTGCGCGCGACGCCCAGGCTGATCGACGCAATCACTGGCCGGGCGCCAAGCTCCGGCTCGCGGTCCGCGTGCCACCCCATGCTGTCGGTGCCGCTGCGGTATCGGTTGATCAGCACGCTGTTAAAACGTGCGTTGCAGGCTGCCTCGGCAGCGGCCCGCAGGCCGGCAACGGTCGGCGTCCACGGTTGCGGCACGTTGCGAATTCCGGAGTAGACGTAGACCGCGTCCGGCTCGCCCTGCCAGGCCGTCAGCCGCGGCAATGGCACACGGCCGGCAGGCGTGCCCATCATGTCCTGACGCCATTCCACTTCGTCGATGAGCTGCGTTAAAGCGTGCGCCGCGGCCTCGGGCGCGAGCCACGCGGGATACCAGTCCACGTCGGGCGCCGGAAGGTCGTCGAAAAGGTCCGCCATGAGATTGCCTGAATGCGATTGCGCATGCGATGCGTGCGCGAGTGAGAACCTTGGCTATTATGGCGGCAACGACGGCGACGCTCGCGCCAAGGGCTTGCGCTGTCATTCGCTTTTCTCACCGGCTACTTCAACGGAGTATCACCATGACTCTTTCCGATCAGGCTCTCGACCAGCTCTTTCGCGAAGCGCGCACCCATAACGGCTGGCAGGCCAAACCGGTCGACGACACCGTGCTCAGGCAACTCACCGAGCTCGTGCTGCTCGGACCGACCTCGGCCAATTCGAGCCCCGGCCGCTTCGTGTATGTGAAAACACCCGAGGGCAAAGAGAAGCTGCGTCCGGCCCTATCGCCGGGTAATCTCGAGAAGACGATGGCAGCGCCGGTCACGGTAATCGTCGGTATGGACATGGCGTTTTACGAGCATCTGCCGAAACTGTTTCCGCACGCCGACGCGCGCAGCTGGTTCGCCGGCAACGACAAGGCGATCGCGGATACGGCCTTTCGCAATTCGACGCTGCAAGGCGGTTATCTGATTCTCGCGGCCCGCGCGCTGGGCCTGGACACGGGTGCGATGTCGGGATTCGATGCCGCCAAGGTTGACGAGGCCTTCTTCGCCGGCACGACCGTGAAGTCGAACTTTCTGATCAATCTGGGCTACGGCGATACCTCGAAGCTGTTCGAGCGCAGCCCGCGCTTCTCCTTCGATGAAGCCGCCCGGATTGTCTGACAGGTCGGTGATCGCCGGTGCGTTTATCTGAAGAGCGCCACGTAAAATACCACTGCGCCGATCAACGCACCGATGAAGCAGAAACCTTCATCGGCTTCGTCGCCATTGGAACGCAACCACGCGCCGACAACGCCGAACAGTCCCGCGATGCCGAGCGCGACGCTTAACATCACCACGTCGAATAACGCGCTTTTGCCCAACTCGGAGAAGTCGATATCGCGCACGCCGAAATACAAGGCGAGCGCCATCAACGATATGCCCACCAGCGGCAGCATGACGTGGCTGCCCTCTCGTCCGACGTGATGCCCATGAAGTGCGTTGCGTACGTGATTGCCTGATCCAAGCAGTTTCATGATGCGCCTCCTGCCTCGTCCTCAGCCGAGGACAAACGAACCACCACCGGGCCGCGATGGCCCTGAGACAAGCCGGTTCTATTTGAGAATAGTCCACGTGCAACACAATTCAAAGCCCATTTAATAGCGCACTGCGACAGTTCAGACGGGCGGTGCACGACAAGGCAAATTGCTGCAGCGCGACACCCACCTGCCGCGTCGCACATGGGCGTGTTGGGCCTCACCTTGCCAGCAAATCTGGTGCCGTCGGCAAGGGGGTCCACATCTCGGTAGAATGATCCGGCTCGTCCGCTTTTCATGGTTGCGGTTGGCGAGTCGCCGCCGATCTTCCGCTCGTATCGGCCCCTTCCCGCCTCTATCCTCCCTATGCGCCGCTCATCGTTTCTTGTTCGAATCATTCTGATTGGCATCCTGCTGCATATCTACGTCGGATTTCGGTTGATTCCCGACATGCCGGTCAATGCCGCCGGCCGATGGCTGTGCGCGTTGTGGCTGGTACTGTCGATCTTTCTGATACCGCTCGGCATGCTGGCGCGCACCATCAAACAGCAACCACTCGGCGACCGGCTCGCCTGGGTCGGTCTGCTGGCGATGGGGTTCTTCTCATCGCTACTGGTTCTGACATTCGCGCGCGACCTGGCGCTCGCGTCCCTGCTTACCGTCGATGCAATCTGGCCGAATACGATTGCAATCGCGCACTGGCGTATCGGCACGGCGGCAGCGGTACCGTTGCTTGCGTTGCTCTCGACGCTCGTCGGCCTGTTCAACGCGCGGCGCCGAGCCAGAGTAGTAACGATCGAAGTGCCGATCGACGATTTGCCGCCGGCGCTCGACGGCTTCACGATCGTTCAGATCAGCGATATCCACGTCGGACCGACCATCAAAGGTCGTTACGTGGACGCGATCGTCGACGCGGTGAATCGTCTGAAGCCGGATCTGATTGCCGTTACCGGCGATGTGGTCGACGGCAGCGTGCCGCAACTGACCCAACACACGCAACCCCTGTCGCGACTCAGTGCGCGTCACGGCGCGTTCCTGGTGACAGGTAACCACGAGTATTACGCTGGCGCGAACGCCTGGATCGATGAATTCCGACGCCTCGGGCTGACCGTTCTGCTTAACGAGCATGTGATCGTGGAACACGACGGCGCACGTGCCGTGATCGCCGGCGTGACTGATTACTCGGCGGGCCATCATGACCCCTTGCATCGCAGCGACCCCGTTGCGGCCCTCGCCGGCGCGCCGGGCGACGTGCTGATCAAAGTGCTGCTCGCGCACCAGCCGCGCTCCGCCGAAGCCGCCGCGGCAGCGGGTTTTACGCTGCAGCTATCCGGCCACACGCACGGCGGTCAGTTCTTCCCGTGGAATTTCTTTGTGCGTTTCCAGCAGCCGTTCACGGCCGGTCTCGCACGGCTGAACGGCCTGTGGGTCTACACGAGTCGCGGCACCGGCTATTGGGGACCGCCGAAGCGCCTGGGGGCCCCCTCGGAGATCACGCGATTGCGCCTTGTGCCCGGCGAGCCCGACTGAAGCGCCGGAGCAAACGCCCAGGCGCCATGTGTCACCGCGCCGAAGGCATACTGGATTGCGCAGCAAAAAAAGCGCGGACGTCCGCAAAGGACATCCGCGCTCCGGCGCTCACGCGCCGCTTCAGCTAATTTGTGTTACTGCGCGGGCGCTACCGCCACGCTGACCTGCGGTGCGTACGCCACCGACACTTCCATACCCGGTGTCACACCAGCAACCTTGGCCGGCTCGCGCCCCTGGATATGAAACACTGCGCCATTCGGGCCCTTCAAGGCCATGATGCCGGACGCGTGGTCGATGGTCTGGACTTCGGCGGTCACGTTCTGTGCAGTGTTCTGCTGCACCGGTTGAGCAGCCGTGCCATGACTATCGGCACCGCGCGTAACGCTGACCACGGCGGTACGCATCATGCGGATGTGGACCTTGCCGCCCTGCTTGATCTGCGTCAGGTTGCTCGTATCGGTGATATTGAACGAAGCTTCGCCGCCCTGTGCATCAAGCACAGTCACCGAATGTTTAGCCTGGTCGACTGACTTCACAACACCATCTGCCTGCAGCGTGCTGCTGCCTTCAAACGGTGCCGGCAAACCGGCGGCGAACGACACGAGCGGAGCAGCGACAATCAATGCACCGGCAATGATGCCAAGAGCTTTATCTTTCATATATTCCTTAATTGGGACGAACAGCGAAAAAGAGACGATGTCGTGCGGATCAGATGCGCCTGACATGGCGCAAGGACAACCGAAAAATTTCTGAGCAAAACGGTGAGAGTGAAACGCCGATTGAGCACGAAAAATTCACGACGTGTTTCGAAGTGTGCAAACAGTGTGTTTTCCGGGATGGATGCCGTCAATATTCGGAGTCCGTATTTATGCGAGGAAAATTCTGAGCTTGTCGTGGAAAATTCCGCAGGCATCCACAACTCATTCCGCGACTCTGCTTCATCTCGGCTTGACTTAACTTTGCAGAGCTGCCTAAAATTCGCCCAGTTCATTTAACCGGAATCACGATCTTGGACAGTAGCAGTAGTACCAGTCGAGCTTCGATTCGCCCGATCGCCTGATCGGCAAGATTTCCGCGCCAGCCTTTGCCTGTCGCCGTCTTGCCTTCGGGCCCGACGGTGCACGTCGTTTATACCTTCGTACTGCCAGTGAAGCGCTGCATGGCTCGATGCCAGGCCGTTGCTCCATGACTTCTAGCGCGCGAGCCTTGGGCTCGCTTGCCTCGTCACGCCTGACCGCGGCCACGTTCCACGTGTGGATTACGTACGGCTGTCACGCGTAAGGTTCACACTGTGCGAACACGCGCCTCAACCTTTCTTACCGATGACAATTGAATTCGTCTGGCGGCTCTTTGCCGCCTTCAGCTGTGGCGTCGCGATTGGCCTTGAACGGCAGATGCGCCAGCGCAATGCCGGTCTGCGTACCATCACGCTGGTCGCCAGCGGCGCGTGCCTGTTCGTCACGCTTGGCGTGCTGACCGGCAACGGCACGGCCGGTATCACGCAGATTGCCGCGTATGTCGTATCCGGCGTCGGCTTTCTCGGCGGCGGCGTGATCATGCGCGACAAGGGCTCCATTCAGGGGATCAACACCGCCGCGACGTTATGGTGCTCGGCGGCGGTCGGCGTATTGTGCGGTGCGGGGCACTACGGACCAGCACTCGCCGGCACGGCGGTCGTGCTGCTGACCAATACGGTGCTGCGCGGAGTCAGCCGTGCTATCAATGCGACGCCCGTTTCGAACGCCGATCTGGTGCGGGAGTATGTGCTGACGATCGTATGCCGGGAGACTGATGAGATTCACATTCGCACCGTGGTATCCAACTCGATGTACTCAGCGCCGCTGTCGTTCCAGAGCCTGACGAGCGAAGACGTCGAAGGCGATGCCGGACGCATCCGCGTTACGGCAACATTAAAGCTGCATCCGAAAGATCAGCCGAAGCTCGAACAGATGGCGAGCCGCATCAGTATGGAAAAGAGCGTATCGAGCGTCAGCTGGACGGCCAGAGAAGCGGAGCCGACGCCGGAGTGACCCAACATGCGTAAGCTCCCCATATTTGCGCGCATCGTCTACACTTAGCTTGCAATAGATTTAGACAATGTTAATTTTCCGTCCTGAATATGGACTGTCCCATAACCTTCGACTAAGCTCTGTCACCGTGAATTTTTCACACTCAACCATGGAGTCTCGATTATGGAACACGGCATCATTGCATGGCTCATCATCGGCGCGATCGCCGGCTGGCTAGCTGGCGTGCTCGTCAAGGGCGGCGGCTTTGGCCTGATTGTCGACATCATTGTCGGGATTGTCGGCGCGTTCATCGGCGGCTGGCTTGCCGGTGTGTTGCACATTTCGCTCGGCGGCGGCTGGATCGGTTCGATCATTACCGCTGTGATCGGCGCCGTCATTCTGCTGTTTCTTATCCGGCTCGTCCGGCGCGGTACCTGAGCGTTGCACCTGATGTCTTACGGCGTCAGGGGCGAATGCCACCTGACGCCGGCTTTACTTAGTGTTTAGAGAAGCCCCTCTACTGCCGGTAACATCGAGCCGGTGTCACGCAGCCGCGTGTGCCAGACGAAAGCCTGGTCCAGCCGATGCGGCGTTTGCCCACCCCATTGCAGGGCGTCCCGATAGTAGTCGCGAAGCAAATCGCGGTAGAGCGGATGCACGCACTTCTCAATGATCAGCGTAGCGCGTTCTCTCGGCGCCAGTCCGCGTAGATCCGCGAGACCCTGCTCCGTCACGACCACATCCACGTCGTGTTCGTTGTGATCGCAGTGCGGGACCATAGGCACGACACTCGAAATGCAGCCCCCCTTCGCCATCGACTTCGTCGCAAAGATCGCGCATGACGCATTGCGCGCGAAATCGCCCGAGCCGCCAATGCCGTTCATCATGTGCGTGCCGCCCACGTGCGTGGAATTTACGTTGCCGTAAATGTCGAACTCCAATGCGGTATTCAACGCGATCAGACCGAGCCGGCGAATCACTTCAGGATGGTTGCTAACTTCCTGCGGACGCAGCACCAGGCGATTACGATAGCGCTCGATTTCGCCAAATACCTGCGCCTGACGCGCAGCCGACAACGTGATTGACGCACCCGAGGCGAACGTCACCTTGTCGGCATCCATCAGGTCGAAGGTCGAATCCTGCAGCACTTCTGAATAAATTTCGAAAGCCTCGAAAGGCGAAGCGACAAAACCGGCTAGCACTGCATTGGCAATCGTACCGATGCCCGCCTGCAATGGCGGCAAGTGCCGTGGCATGCGCCCGCGCGACACTTCGTGCTGGAAGAACGCTATCAGATGGCCGGCGATCAGTTCGGTTTCCGTGTCCGCGGGCAATATCGTGGACGGACTGTCCGCCTTGTCGGTGATCACGATCGCAGCGATTTTCTCGAGCGGGATCTCGATGGCCTGCGTGCCGACACGGTCTTGCGGACGTACGATAGGCAGCGGTTCCCGATTCGGCCTGCGGCCCGGAATCCAGATGTCGTGCAGCCCCTCCAGCGCGAGCGGCTGGGCAAGATTGATTTCGACGATGACTTTATCGGCGAGGATCGCGAAGCTGGCCGAATTGCCAACCGAGGTGCTCGGCACAATGCCGCCCGTTTCGGTGATCGCAACGGCTTCGATAACCGCGATGTCGAGTTTGCCGAGCTGATTGGCACGCAGCATCTCCACAGTTTCGGACAGATGCTGATCGACGAACATCACTTCGCCACGGTTGATTGCATCGCGCAGGGTCTTGTCCACCTGAAACGGCAAGCGACGCGCCAACACATGCGCCTCGGTAAGTACGCGGTCCACGTCATGACCGAGCGATGCGCCGGTCATCAACGTAATCTGCAGCGGCTTGCCTTCCTGGCGCACCCGCTTGGCGAGTGCAAGCGGGACAGCTTTCGCGTCGCCCGCGCGCGTAAAGCCGCTGGCACCGACGCGCATGCCGTCCTGAATCAGAAGCGCCGCCTCGGCGGCTGAAATGATCTTTCCGCGCAGCGCGGCACACCGAATCCGGTCTTCGTACATGACTGAGTCTCTCCATGGTCACCATTCCAGCCTACCGGTGCGCACGTCTGCGGTGTGCTTCGCTCAGTAGCCGGATTGTCGCATCAGCCGCGGCGCCGCTTCAGGACGGCATCGCGGCCAGATGTTTCGTCGCGTGCAAAAGTCCCGCGACGGGTCTTACAGGTACGGCAGGTGTTACGCGTGGCGCTGTTTAGCTGCCGAAGTAGATATTGCAGAAGCTCACAGGTCCGACGCATTCTTCAGTTTTGGCCTTCGGTACAGCGACGCGGTTTTGCGCAGCGACGCTATCGGCGCGCGGTGCACTCGCTTGCGCGACCTGCTGTTCAGGAGCGGCCGGAGCCGTTTGTGCATGAGCGACAGCAGCGGACAAAGCGCAGGCAATCAGGGCAATCTTCAACACATTCATTTCGTTCTCCAGTACTTACGGTTGCCGCCCCGTAGAAAGTCCCCTTGGGGAATTGTGTGGCAGCGATGAAACTATATGACCGCCGCGCGCACGGATAAACGTGGCCAGATGGAAGTGACCTTTCCATCTGGCAGAAGGATCGGGACGCACGTCCAATTCAACGTCCACGGTCAACGCGCATCGAACGGTGCGTCTTTGTCGAGCAACGCTGTGCGGATGAAGTGCAGGCAGCTCAGGATGCGCTGGAGGTCGTGACGCTTGTCGCGGTCGGCATGAACGGTTTCCAGGACGTCCTGTGCGGCCCATGTGGCCGAGCGCACGGATACGAGCGCGCGCTCGAGACCACGCGTATCAGGCCGCTCGAAAAGTCGCGCGAGGTCGTCGCAAGTTCGCGCGAGACTGCTGCCCCAACGCGAATGAAGGGCGCACACGTAGCCGGCCCGCGCCGCTTCGTTGCGCAGATCGATCACGGCGTGCCCTACTTCGAGGGTGACGAGCATCCAGCGCAAGGCGTCACGGCGGCGTCGGGAACGCCGCGTCAGCAGCATGCGCAATTGCGAGGTCAGATCGTGTGTACTCGACTGAAAGCGCTGATTGAGCCCGGGCAATTCATCCTTGCACGCAGACACGACTTGCCCACGCAAATCATCCTTGATTCTCTCGGTGAGCCACGGCATATCTGTGGGAAAGACCACCGCGAAAACGATCGCTGCAAGCAGGAGCGACGCGGTAATCGCCATGCCGTTGTTGATCAGCAAATCGGGCGCGTACGTGACGACATTGTCCGGTCCGGCGAGCAGGCAGAAGAACACCGAAAAGCCGATGCCATACCCTGCCGCCAGCTTGCGCGACGCGATGAAGGCGCCGAGTGCAAGGACCGGGGCGAGCATCGCGCAAAGCAGGGGGAAACCGTCGATGTTCGGATACACGTAGCACATGAAAAGGTAGCCGGTCATTGTCGCCAGCACCGCGCCAACTGCCATCTGCACGGCCATTTTCGACGCGTTCGGCGCCGTGGACGTCAACGCGCAAACCAGCGCTGCGCCGATCACCGCAAGACCGCCGCTCGGCCAGTCGGTGGCGATCCAGAACCAGCCGGCAATCGCCATGACCGCCGCCGACCTGACAAAGGTGAACGCGACCACAAAGCCGTTCGTCTTGCTCACGTAGCGGCCAGCGGCACGCGGCTGGCCGCCTGGTTTGGACCGCACCAAAGCGGCGTAGGTGTCGGAGTAGCGGATCCATTCCTCGACAAACCGATATAACAGTTCCGCGGCCGTATCGAAGTCCGCTAGCGATTCGGCAGGCGCGGCTTCCAGTGGCCGTCTCGTTTCGCGCACCCGCCGTGGCAAGCTGGCCTGAAAGAGCCGCATGTGGGCTGCAATGCGCAGTACATCGGCGTTCACGTCCCCGGTTGACGACAGCAGCACCGACAGCTCGTGGAAGTACGGCGTGATGGCGTCGACCATACGGCGCGGGCCGCTGCCGCGTAGCCGCTTGAGCAGCTGATGCAGCGCGTGCAGTCGCGCGCATGCATCCATGAATTCACCGTTCAGACGGCTAAGATGCTGACTGCGTGAACGCATGGCTGGATCTTCGAAGGCCGCAAAAGTGCGGGTCGCTTCGAAACCGACGATCTCGTCGATGAGGTCCGCGAAACGCCGTTCGAACTGGCCACGCTTGATTCCATGACCCAGCACGTCGACAGCGAACGCAGTAAAATTTGTATATCGAATTTGTAGCGCGCGCCGCAATGCGAGGCTGGCACGCTGCGGCACGATCAGTGCACTCACCGCGCTTGAACACACGATGCCAACCGCCACCTCCGCCGCACGCGTGAGCGCCGCCAGAAACAGGTCGTGAGGCGCCGTGACATTCGGAATGCCGATCAGCGCCGCGGTATAACCCGCCAGCACAAAGCCGTACCATCTGAAATGCCGATACCGGACTGCTGCCGCGATACAGGCGCTCACCCAGCCAATCATGCCCAGCATGTACAGCTCAGGCTGCTGGACAAACAATGCGCCAAGCACCAGTGCAGCGACCGTGCCCACCGCAGTTCCGAGAATCCGGTAGAAACTCTTGGCGAGCACCATGCCGCTGAAAGGCTGCATCAGCACAAACACCGTTGTCATCGCAATGCGTGGCTGCGGCAGATCAAGCAGCATCGCAATGCCCAGTGCCAGGAGACCCGCGGTGACGGTCTTCAGCAGATGCAGCCAGATCAAACCGTCACTATTCGCCCAGTCGCGAATCGCCAGACGGAGCGTTGGCAACATGACTCTCCACTGCCGGCTGGAATCCGCCGTCGGTTTGATCGCATGTTGGCGTTTCATCAGAAAGCAACGCGTCCCGGTTTGTCGCTGAAAGAAGCACCGGTGAACTTTGCGCACGCCGGCAGGCAAGGCGCCGATTGTAGGAGTATGCGTTGCCCGTATTAATACAACCGGCGAGGAACGTCCTTTCCAGAACGAACAACAATGCGCGTGCAGGACAGGCGGACAATATGGCTTCAGCCGTGAAATAGAAGGATTGATGGATACGTTACAAAATATGCGAGTGTTCGTGCGCGTAGTCGAAGCCGGTAGTTTCACCGCCGCCGCGCAGTCGCTCAATTCGACTACCGGTGCAATGTCCCGCGCCGTCTCGGAACTCGAAGCGCATCTGCGTACGCGCTTGCTGAACCGGTCGACGCGGCGACTCGCGCTCACCACGGCGGGCGAGCGTTACCTGAAGCGATCGCAACAGATCCTTGCAGATGTCGATACCGCGGAAGAAGAAGCAAGTTGCGCGCACGAACGCCCGAGCGGCGCGTTGCGCATGCATAGCTTTGCCAGCATCGGCCAACATTACGTGCTGCCGGCCATCTCACGCTATCGCGCGCTTTATCCCGAGGTGACTGTCGAGCTGACGTTGTCGCAGCGCATGCCCGATTTGTTCGAAGGCAGCGCCGACGTCGCGGTGATCACCGCCTCGACTCTGCCGAATTCCGACCTCGTGTCGCTCCCGCTTGGTACAACGTTCAGCATCCTGTGCGCATCGCCTGCTTACGTGCGTGCGCATGGCGCACCGCAACAGCCGGGCGATCTGGCACATCACGAATGTCTGATCTTGCACACGCCGGCATTTCCACCCCACGAATGGGTCCTCGACGGCCCGAACGGCAGCGAGATGATGGAGGTGAACGGTCCGGTGCACGTGAACATCGCGGAATCGCTGCTCGTCGCGATTCGCGAGGGAATGGGCATTGGTATGGTGCCGCTTTATGCTGCGATTGCCGGGCTGCATGACGGGACGTTAGTCCGCGTGTTGCCCGAATATACGCTGCAGAAGACGAACGTTTATGCACTGTACCCGTCACGCAAATTCATCGACGCGAAGACGCGGACATGGGTCGAGTTCTTACGCACGCATCTGCCGAAGGTGATTGCACGCGACGAGGCATTACTTGCGGAAGTCGGCCAGATGAACGCGGCCGATGGCGTGGCGTCTGTAGGAATGGCCGGCATTGGGGATGGAGACGTCGCTGCACGCTGATGCAGATTTGAAGACGAGGAGCGGACCGCGCTTGCCTGCGACGCGATGAGCGAAGTGGCGAGCTATTTGTGATGACCTCGATGAGGCCGCCAGATAGATGACGATAATGTTTTATCTGGTCGACGGCTTGTACGTTGGGCACCGTCACGCGTGTTGATGTGTGACGCGCTGTGAGGTCGGACGTGCTTATCTGGAGCTGACGGGTTACTCGAACGTGTTGCG